>CAYPDF010000011.1:0-143975 GCA_964409415.1 uncultured Ohtaekwangia sp.
TTAATCAACAATTATATTCTATTGGTAATGACACAGTTTATAGAATAGACCCGGATCAACTTTGCGTCTTAGCGCCTTCGCGGTAAAAAAATAAACCTCGCAGAGTCGCAGAGAATGATTGCTGATTTGACAGGGAGTTAGGAGATAAAAATTGAGTGGGATAGTTTTGATGTGATGATGGCTTTGTGACTTAGTGTCTTCGTGGCAAATAAAAAATTAACGTAAGTTTATAATATGAAATTATTTCGATTTGGTGAAAAAGGGAAAGAGCAACCCGGAGTATTGATAGAGAACAAATTATACGATGCCTCTGCTTTTGGTGAAGACTATGGAGAGGCATTTTTTGAATCGAATGGACTCAACAGATTGCAAGCCTGGTTGGACGAAAATCAAGGGTCGCTTCCATTAGTAAAAGAAGGAACACGGTTGGGTGCTTGTTTTCAAAGACCTTCCAAGATCATTGGCGTGGGACTTAACTATACCAAACATGCCTTTGAAACGAAAATGCCACTTCCCAGCGAACCTATATTTTTTCTCAAGGCCACTTCTGCTCTCACCGGACCAAATGACGGGGTTACCCTGCCAAAGAATAGCAAAAAGACAGACTATGAAGTAGAGCTGGCTGTGGTAATAGGAAAGAAAGCATCCTATGTGGAAGAAAAAGAGGCCATGGATTATGTGGCGGGATTTTGTTTGCACAACGATTACAGTGAGCGCGAATATCAACTGGAAAGGTTGGGACAATGGACAAAAGGAAAGGGCTGTGATACCTTTGCCCCTATGGGGCCTTACCTGGTGACCAAAGATGAGATTGCAGACTTCAATAATTTGCACATGTGGACTAAAGTGAATGGCAAGATGATGCAGGACAACAATAGCGATGACATGATTTTCGAGGTGCCGTTTTTGGTGCATTACATCAGTCAGTTCATGACCTTGCTGCCAGGCGATGTGATATCTACTGGTACCCCTTCAGGAGTAGGTCATGGTTTTAATCCACCTGTTTATCTCAAAGCAGGGGATGTGGTAGAGTTAGGAATTGAAGAGTTGGGAGAGCAAAGGCAGGAGGTGGGGTTGAAGAAAAGCTTTGATTTGAGCTTCTTAGAGTGAATCTGATGGAACAGAATGGATCTGATCAAAAAATGCTATTCACTGTGACAATTCTTAAAATTAGACTACTAATACAATAAAGACCGTAGCTAAATTGGAACTACAAAAAGGAAACTTTATTCGGATTATAGACACTAATCAAGGTATTATTAAAAGCCTTTGTAAAGCCTATTATATATGTCCGGAAGATCAAAAAGATACCTTTCAAGACATTATTCTACAGCTTTGGAAATCATTTGAGACATTTCGAGGAGAGTCCAAAATAAGCACTTGGATTTATAGGGTAAGTCTTAACACTGTGCTCACCAAAATCAAGAAGGGAAAAACGAAAATAGCCGCTGGGTCAATAGGCACCTCAGAATTATCCATTTCTATAGCAATGGCAGATGGTGATATTGAGCTCCTAAACATTATAATTCAATCTTTAAAAGACCTGGATAAAGCGATCGTCATCCTTTATCTAGAAGGCTACAAGAACAAGGAAATTTCTCAAATTTTGAATCTCACTCCTACAAACGTAAGCACCAGATTAAACAGAGTGAGAGCAGAACTAAAAATCAAATTTGAAAACCAGCACTATGAATTTAAACAACCTTAAACCAGCTTGGCAACAGTTTCGGTTATTGAATTCCATGCAACCAATGGGTAAGGAAGAAATCCTATTTATTATTGAAGAAGCCGAAGGGTTGAGTATAAACAGAAACAGATTCCTGATTAACTTCATCATGTTTGCCGTCTTAATCATCTGTTGTCACGGGGGATGATTTCTTACATCCTTTGGGACATTGATCCGCAACTATTTGATGGGTTTGAATTTTTTAGATGGTATGGTCTCTGTTGGGCGGTAGGTATGATTCTCGGATATCAAATCACGCTCAGAATTTACAAAGCAGAACGTATCCCAACTGTAGAACTTGACAAACTCACAACGTATGTAATGTTAGGAGCAATTATTGGTGCTCGCCTTGGGCACATTCTATTTTATGATCCAGTATATTATTTGAACAATCCAATAGAGATTCTCCCCATACGAATTAAGCCAACATTCCAATTTACAGGACTTGCTGGTCTCGCAAGTCATGGAGGAATCTTGGGAGCTTTAATTGGTCTTTACCTCTATAATCGAAAATTCGAAAAGGATTATATGTGGATATTGGATAGATTGGTAATAGGTGGGGCCTTACTAGGTGCCTTTATTAGGATCGGTAATTTGATGAACTCCGAAATAATTGGAATTCCTTCTCAACTTCCCTGGGCATTCATATTTTCTCACATCGATCAAACCCCGAGACATCCTGCGCAGCTTTATGAAGCACTATTTTATCTAATAATATCTTTAACTCTATTTCTTATTTGGCGGTCAAAGAAAGTTAGTAATTACAAAGGCTTTCTATTTGGGCTTGGTATATTCCTAATATTCTTGCAAAGATTTCTTGTGGAGTTTTTGAAGGAAAATCAGGTTGAATTTGAGGAGCAACTTATGCTGAACATGGGACAAACATTAAGTATTCCGCTAATCCTCACTGGAATTTTTATTATGACTTGGAGCATCAAGAAGTTCGCAAACAAACAGTAAGCCCAATAAGCACTTGGTTATTTTGTCAATTTCATTGTGTAAAACTATCGTTTAAAGTGAAGTTTAAGTCTTCCGACCTTACAAACTCAAAATGAGTTTCTTCTCATTCCTCTACAATTTTGTAGTTTGGTCTCTGTGAAAAAGACCATTTTCCTATATGGATTGGCATTGGCTGTGCTCATTCTCATCATGAGAATGATTGAGTACCGTTTTTTGGTGCGTGATCTCACCCTGGAGTTTTATGTAGGAACTTTAGCTATTTTCTTTACCGCATTAGGAATATGGGTGGGGCTAAGGTTCACCCGCAAAAAGGTAGTAGTGATCCGTCCTGAGTTTCAATTCAATGAAAAGGAGCAATTGCAGCGAGGAATAAGCAAACGAGAATTGGAAGTACTGGAGCTGATGGCCCAGGGTCTTGCCAACCAGGAGATAGCGGATAAATTATTTGTTTCATTGAATACAGTGAAAACCCATTCTTCTAATCTTTTTTCCAAGCTGGAGGTGAGCAGAAGAACCCAGGCCATACAAAAAGCGAAAGAATTGAACTTAATCCCCTAGTCCTTTAGGGTGATTCTTATCTTATGCTGTCAATTCACCTGAAAGAATGAGTGTGAATTAATTCGTATTCCACACATTTGATCATAAATTCATCCCTTCACTAAAACACGTCACCTCATGAGAAAAGTTGTTTTGACATTCGGGTTGATCGCAGGACTCATCGTTACCACCCTCATGCTCATATCTATGCCACTGATGGGCAATGGTACGATCAGTTTTGAAAATGGTGAGTTGTTTGGTTATGCTACCATGATCATCGCGCTCTCCATGATCTATTTTGGTGTCAAGTCTTTCCGTGACAATCACAACAATGGCGTACTTTCCTTCGGTAAAGGTTTTCAGGTGGGTATTCTCATCGCTGCCATTGCAGCAGTTATCTATGCATCGGGCTGGGAGGTGTATTTGAGTACTTCCTCCGGAGATTTTATGGAGCAGTACACAACACAATACCTGGCACAAATGGAAAAGGAAGGGGCATCGGCCACTGAAATAGAACAAATGAAAACAGAAATGGACAGCATGGCTGAGATGTATAAAAATCCCCTGATTCGGTTTGGAATGACATTGATGGAGATAATACCCGTTGGTTTGATCATCACTTTATTAAGCGCATTTCTGCTAAAGCGAAACGACAGTATAAATCAGGCTACATAAATTTCCTGGTGCCCTTGGTGGTGATTTAGATATTACTCCTGCCACTAAGCCTCGAAGTCACAAGGAACAAAATATTATTAATTAAAATAATTAAGATGCAATCACTTGTACACACCCCCACCAACGATATCAAAAACAGTCTTGGGTTTTACCGGAAATTGGAGTTTAAGGTATTACCAGATAAAGCACGAATGCTTGTAACTGACGGGAAAGCTGTGATTGAAATCAATCCTGATTGTTTTGCCAGGGCAGGGGTGAAGTTGTATAGGAAGAGTTGGGGAAAAGAAATAGCTCAATTGAAGAAGTTCACCGTTGTTCATAAAACAAAGGAGGGTTTTTTATTGAGTGATGCGAGTAATGTTTGGATTTACTTGTTGGAAGGAGAGTCAGGGGTAAAATACAAAACTGCTAAAGCGCCTTTTAGTGTTTTGGGCAATTATGCGGGACTGAGTTTAGAATCGTTAGACATAGCCCGTTCAGTGGCAGTTTGGGAAGCATTGGGATTTGAAACCAATGGTTCGCCAGAACAAGGTTGGGTAGCCTGCAAGAATAAAGATGAGTTGGTGGTAAATGTCATGAACCCGTTGATGTGCCCCCATCTGTTCTTTAATCCATCATTGACTTATTTTAACGGCAAGGAGAATAATCCTAAAGTGATTGAGAAAATAAGGGCACTTAAGATTCCCATTACCGAGGAAATTACCCACTTTAATGAAAAGGATATTGTTGATAATGTGATCATCCGAGACCCTGGCGGATATGGATTTTTCATTTTTAATGATTAAAAGATTCTCACCTTCGGTGAAGTACGGCCTTCCGACCTGGCAACCCAATATATTTATGTTTTTTATCGAATGAGATCTTTTTTTAGATATCATTAAAAGATAAAGTACAAGATGAATAAGATGATTAGTAGGATTGCAATCCACTTGAAACCAGTACTGTACTCAGCAAACTCATAACCACAAATGTGACACACTTTGTTTTTGGCATCGGTTTCCATCCCGCATGATGGACATTCTTTTGTCTTCATGGAATTATACTACTACTCCTTTGATCATTTTTAGTATTGCTATTAAATATCAATTATGTCTTTCTTCTTTTTTCAACAAATTTATCGAGGCGCTGCATGGCCACTTCCAGATCTTCTTTTATAAAACAAGTGTGCACCAAACGAAATTGGCCATGTAGGGTATGACCAAACCCATTGCCGGGTGTAAGCAAGATGCCTGTCTGTTTGTACAATTCATTCCAAAGTTCAGTTTCAAGGGCCTGTGTATTATCTTTCAGGAACTCAGATAAGTCCAACCATACAAAAAGACTTCCTTGTGCTGGGGCGTAAGGAACGTTTAGCTTTCTTAAATGACGTACAACCACAAGGTAATTCTCCGTCAGCAATTGCTGATTGGTCTGAATGTACTTTTCGACAAAAGCATGATCGCTGAACACCCATTCAAACATCCATTGGGTATAATTGGAAACCATGTATGGACCATTCAAATTATTGTAGGCCTCTAGGAAAGTTTTATTTAAAGAATAGACCATCCCCACACGGAAGCCGGAAGCGCCAAAATCTTTGGAAAGTGCGTACCAATGATGGAGGTATTCACTATTTCTTTGTTGCATGATATTAGCAAAGGAATAAAATGCTACAGGTGATGGATAATCATCTTTCAACTCTGGATGCTGTGTATTGATGAGTGATAAACCGTAAATCTCATTGACGATCAGATGAATATTGTGGGAGATACACCAATCGGCAAATTCATTCAGTTTTGCTTGAGAATACATTCCACCGGTAGGGTTATCAGGATTAGTGATTACCAATATGCGAAATCGCTTTCCCTGACTTTCGATGTCGTTAAGTGCTTTGTCGAGATGATGAATAGAGAGGAGTGGCCCGTTCTTTATATCCTCAGTGTGGTGGTGGGTGATGAGGTCATATCTTTCAAGACCCGATTTGTTTTGAATGTCTTGCTTATATACCGGATAACAAGGTGCGGGGAATACCGCCACATCGTCAGGTTCTCCCAAAATCCATGAAGTAAGGTCAATGACAGAGGTGGCCCCTGCGGAAATGGCTAAATGTTCTGGATCAATTTTGCAATGGGTAAGAAACCTTGAATAGAAAATGGCGACTTTATCTCTGAACGAAGGAGATCCGGTGCTATTGGTGTAGTTGGCTACCCAGTCGGGTAGGGGATGCCGGCTGGCCAGTTCTTCCATTCGCGCCTTTAACATAGGCCAGCATAATTTATTCTCCGCCACATTAAGCGGAAAGGTTCCGCTTGGGTTGTTGGTTTTATGGTACAGGTTTTTTACGGCCTCAAAATAGGCTTCAAAGTCGATGCGGAGAACAGATTGGGATGCGGTTTGACCGCGCTGCGAAAGGGAGTTACTCAAAGTAAACGGACTAAAATGAAGCAATTAATTAATGCTAAAATATGGATTATGAAACGAATGCGTGTTTTTTTATTCTTCCGATTTGCAAATATAAGAAGGCTTGCCTAATATTGACCGACCGTTTAGTCATAAAACAATGAGCCCGAGGACATCATCTAAAAACAAGGAAATAAGGCAGGAAAGCATGAAAAGAATCATGGATGCTGCATTTTCTTTGGTGGCTGCACAGGGCTATGAGTCTACCAGTATTTCACAAATAGCCATCAAGGCGGGTGTATCGAAGGGCCTGATGTACAACTATTTTGAAAGCAAAGAGGATTTGCTTGAGAAATTGGTAAACAATGCAATGGATGAGGGGGATAAGGTAATGGGAGAACTGGTAAGCAATGATCCTCAAAAAACATTAAAAAATATTATTAAATGGTTTTTTAAGGAATTAAGAGAAAGACCTGAATTCTGGAGACTGATGACGGAACTTACCTTTAGGATTGACAAATTTTCGTTTGTACATGATATGGCAACCGAAAAGATGAGAGGGTACACTGCATTTATATCAGAGTTGCTAAAACAAGTCAATTTCCCTAATCCTGAAGACGAAGCCAGGGTGGTGGCCGCTCTGTTTGATGGTATTGCTATTCAGTACCTGGTGATAAAAGAGGATTATCCTTTAATGGCAATAGAAAAATTTCTAATTGAAAAATATTGTAAAAATGATTAAGAGCATGAAGATAATAGCAGTTATTGGAATTTTATTCTTTCACCTTCAGGCGAATGCACAAACCGCCACGGAAATAATACAGCGCGTGGACGACAAAATGAGGGGCACATCGAATAAATCGGAAATGAAGATGACTATTGTGCGCCCCGATTGGAAAAGGGAGGTAACCATGAAAGGTTGGTCGCTGGGAACAGAGTACAGTTTAATATTAATCACAGGTCCCGCGCGCGACAAGGGGCAGGCTTTTTTAAAGCGTGATAATGAAATGTGGAACTGGCAACCCTCTATCGATAGAGTAGTAAAATTACCACCCTCTATGATGTTACAATCCTGGATGGGTTCAGATTTTACCAATGATGATTTGGTCAAGGAATCATCCATCGTAAATGACTATACACACAGTTTGGAAAAGGATTCGATAATAAATGGAGCCAGTGTGTATAAAATTGTGCTCACGCCAAAACCCAATGCCCCTGTGGTTTGGGGAAAAGTAGTTTGTTATGTAGAAAAAAAAGAGTACAACCAGTTGTTGGTGAAGTATTATGATGAAGACAATTACCTGGTAAACACAATGGTGCTATCTGAAATAAGGGAAATGGGAGGAAGGTTACTTCCTACAAAATTGGAAATGATTCCGCATGACAACCCAAAGCAAAGAACAATAATTGAGTATTTGAATCAGGAATTTAACATTGGATTGAAAGAAAGTTTCTTTTCAATGCAGAACATGAAGCGCGTAAGATAACCTGACCCTAAGTACTAAAACCGAAACACCTAACTAACATATAGCCCTAAAGTAAAATGTATACCACCCTTGCCTGGCGCAACATTTGGAGAAATAAAAGAAGATCCTTGATCACCATTCTCTCCATCACTTTTGCGGTGTTATTAGCTTGTGTGATGCGTTCCATGCAGCTGGGATCTTATCACAGAATGATCGAAAATTCCGTTAGGTTTTATACCGGATATATTCAAATTCACAAAGAAGGCTATTGGAAGGATAAAGTTATTGATAATAGTTTTAGCTATGATCCTGAAAAACTCTCTGAAGTCAATCAATTGAAGGGTGTTCAAACTTTTGTGCCAAGGCTGGAGTCCTTTGCACTTTCTTCTTATAAAAGTCAAACCAAAGGAGCTTTGGTAATGGGAGTAGACCCGGAACGAGAAAACGAACTTACAAGAGTTAAAAATAAGTTAGTCGAGGGTGAGTATCTCGAATCTGATGATGAAGGTATACTCGTTTCTCAGGGATTAGCCAATTACCTCAAAGCAAACGTGGGCGACACCATTGTGTTGTTGGGGCAGGGATATCATGGGGCAAATGCAGCGGGCCTATTCCCGGTACGCGGTATAGTAAAGTTTGCAATGCCAGTACAAAACAATCAATTGATCTACATGAGTTTGGAAAGGGCGCAATGGTTTTATGCGGCCAATCAACTAATCACCAGTGTAGCCCTTGTCATTGATGATCCCGATGATGCTCCAAGAATCACAAGTCAAATTAAAAATATATTCAGCGGAGAATCCTATGAAGTCATGGACTGGAAGGAACTGGTACCCGACCTTGTTCAAAGTATTGAGCTGGACAACATCAGTGGAAAAGTGATGCTGTGGATATTATACCTCGTAATAGGATTTGGCATGTTTGGCACTTATTTAATGATGACGGCTGAAAGGCAATATGAGTTTGGAGTAATGATTTCGGTGGGGATGAAGCGCTTGCAATTGCAAACAATTGTCTTGTTGGAAATTACTTTGATGACATCCATTGGAGTTTTGGCAGGTATTATGCTCAGCTTGCCGGTTTTGACCTACTTTTATTTTAATCCAATTTATTTTGGGGCAGAGGCGGCTAAGGCTATCGAGAAATTTGGGGTAGAAGCTGTCTATGCATTCTCATTGGACCCTGTAATTTTCACCAATCAGGCTTATGCTATTTTTATTATGGCCATTGTGTTGGCGGGTTATCCTATCTGGTCGATACACAAAATGAAACCTGTCGAATCCATGAGACCTTAATCGATAAATTATGATAGCAATTATTGCATGGAGAAACGTTTGGAGAAATAAAGGGAGAAGCCTGGTGGTGATTGGCGCCATGGTCATAGGTATTTGGGCATTGACTTTTGCCGGTGGCTTTATGCAAAGCTTTCTCACCAGCTATATTCAGTCCGCGATCAAACATGAAACATCTAATGGGCAGGTACACCATCCGGAATTCACGCAAGATTTTGATATTCAATACTACATCAAAGATTACCAATCTATCTTAACATTTTTGAAACAGACGGATGCAGTTGAATCCGTAACTACCCGCTCATTGGTGAACGGCATGATTTCTTCTTCCCGACAGGCAACCGGTGTAAAAATAATAGGCGTAAATCCAGTCGAAGAGGCTCAGGTTACTGCACTTAATACTTTAATAAGTGAAGGCACCTATTTCGAAGGAATATCCACCAATCCGGTGCTGATTGGTGACAAACTCGCTGAAAAATTGAAAGTAAGTGTGAGGTCGAAGGTAGTGCTCACCTTTCAGGATATAGAAGGAAATATTACTGCCGGCAGTTTTAGGGTAGCGGGTATTCTTAATGCCTCATCGGTTGCAATCAGTGAATCATCTGCCTATGTACTCAAGTCAGATTTGAATCGGTTGTTAAACATTGGTGACAATGTGCACGAGATTGCCTACACAACTGTTACCGGAACGGATGATGAAGCATTGGCCAAAAGAATTCAAACCAATTTCCCAAATGATAAAGTGGAAAGCTGGAAAGAAATATCTCCGGCTTTGGTATTCATGGAGCAAATGATGGCTTCCACATTAAAAATATTGATTATCATCATTATGTCTGCACTAGCATTTGGAATTGTTAACACCATGCTGATGGCGGTGTTGGAAAGAATAAGGGAGTTGGGGATGTTGATGGCATTGGGTATGAAGCGCACCAAAGTGTTTTTGATGATTATGTTTGAAACGATTTACCTTTCCACAGTTGGAGGTCCTGTAGGATTGCTTATTGGTTATGCCACTGTTTCCTATTTGGGAAAAGTAGGCATTGACCTTACCAATTATTCTGAAGGGCTGGAGGCAATAGGGTATAACAGTATTTTATACCCAATGCTCCAACCGATGGATTATTTACAAATTATGATTGGGGTAATTTTGACTGCTTTCCTGGCATCGATCTACCCTGCATGGAAAGCCATCAAGCTAAAACCCATTGACGCATTACATACTATTTAAAAAAAACTGACCAAAACGTATGTCAACTATTATTAAAGCAACCAACGTATCTAAAGTATATCACAAAACAATCATACCGGTTCATGCCTTAAATAATTTAAGCCTGAGTATTGGGGAAGGTGAGTTCACCGCTATTGTAGGACCTTCCGGGTGTGGTAAGACTACACTGTTGAATATTTTGGGCGGACTCGATCAACCGACCGAAGGAAAAGTGGAAGTGGCCGGCACAGACATTTCAAACATGAAGGACAGCGACCTGATCGATTTCAGACTAAGAAACATAGGCTTTGTTTTTCAGGCATATAACCTCATTCCGGTTTTAACGGCTTTGGAAAATGTTGAATTCATTATGTTGCTACAAAAGCGGGACAAAAAGGAGCGGCATGACAGGGCTATGGAATTGTTGGAGCGAATGGATATTGGTGATAAAGCGAATAGTAAACCTTCGCAACTTTCCGGAGGCCAACAACAAAGGGTGGCCGTAGCCAGGGCGTTGGCGTCCAAACCTCGGTTTATCCTGGCAGATGAGCCCACAGCTAACCTGGATTCAGTTTCGACTTCCAATCTGTTGGACTTGATGGCGAAAATGAACAAGGAACAAAAGGCAACATTTGTATTTTCTACCCACGATCAACGCGTGATGGACAAGGCAAGACGCATAGTTACGCTGGAAGATGGTGCTATTGTTTCTGATGTGACATGCTAATGAAAGATCATTTACTCATATTAATAGGAGTACTCATCTCCTTTTCATCGGTGGCGCAGGAGAGTGATGAAAAGAAGGTTACTTTTAAAGGATATATGAAGAATATGGGATCGTTCAATTACTTCAATGACGATTTGTGGGTGGAGGACCTGACGCACAATCGATTGAATTTTGCCTGGTATCCCAATAAAAATTTTTCCACTTTTGTAGAATTCAGAAACCGTTTGTTTCTGGGAGATTTTGTGAAGGATATTCCTAATTACAATCGGATTATTGATTCCAACAACGATTATTTTGATCTATCGGCTAATTTGATTGACAATAAATCAGCTATACTAAATGTGATGGCAGACAGGGTGTATGTTCAATGGAATAAAAATGACTGGGAGATTAAATTGGGAAGACAAAGAATTAACTGGGGAGTAAACCTGGCCTGGAATCCCAATGATTGGTTTAATGCCTATTCTTTCTTTGATTTTGATTATGAAGAGCGACCTGGATCAGATGCGTTACGTATTTCAAAATACACCGGAGTGGCATCAAGTATAGAAGTAGCCGCAAAAATGGCAGAAGATGTAGACCGCTTTGTAGGTGCGGCCATGTGGAGAATTAATAAGTGGAATTACGACATGCAGTTTCTTGCCGGTATAGCGCAAGGCGATTTGGCGTTGGGAACAGGCTGGGCTGGTAACCTGGGTAAAGCCGGTTTAAAGGGTGAGCTTTCATACTTTATTCCGGTTGCTGAGACTTCTGTAAATCAATCTTATACTGATTTGTTCCTTGGGGCTATCTCTGTTGATTATTCTTTTCCTAATACACTTTACCTAAATGGGTCAGTCATGTACAATTCTGTGGCAGAGGTAAATCCTGCCTTTGGATTTTCATTTACCGGAGCCAGGCCCGGCAACTTTACGGTGCGCAACATTTCGAATTATCGTTGGTCATCTTTTATCCAATCATCTTATCAGTTTACGCCCCTTTTCCACGGAGGATTATCTGTTATCGCTTATCCGGGCAGCAATGCTTTTTTTGTCAATCCTGCTTTAACCGTTTCATTAAAGCAAAATTTGGATTTGGATATAGTGGGTCAACTATTCTTTGATGAAGATCCCGTAAGTGGGGATTATGGTTCTGTTGCCCAATCTGGGTTTGTCAGGTTGAAGTGGAGTTTTTAAACTAATAGAAATAGTGTACCAACTTTTTGTGCGAATCCTGAAAATCTTCCCTGATATAAAACTGAATGGCCTTTTCCCTAATTACCATGGTTGTTACTTCAAGTTGCAGGGCTCCTTTTTCTTTTGCTCTTTTCTTTAGATCGTCCATCAAAAGTTTCCCAACTCCTGTATTTCTATATTTGGACAGAACAAACATTTCCTGAATTTCTCCTACTTTTCCCGCATGGTGCAATAAATTTTGAATATGGCAACTCACATAACCTATTGTGACATTGCCCTCACAAGCCACTAAATAAATGAAATTGGTATTGGAGATATTTTCATTGTATAGGATACCCATGACCTCCTTATCAAAGGATTTACCTTGTAGTTCGCAAATGAACTGATAGACCACGGTAAAGTCCTTGATGGAAGCTTCCCTGATGGAAATATCCATTAGATGTATTATTTTTTGTATTTATCAAACCACGCCAATATGTAATCAATTTTAGCAATAAGCTGACTAGGTCTGTTGGCGATGTAATGATATGATCCCGGCACTTCCACCAATGCAGTTTCTATCTTTCTAATCTTCAATGCATGATAGAGTTGCTTTGCTTCAGACTTAGGTGTGCGCATATCTTCCGACCCTACCATTACCAACGTGGGGCATTGAATATTTCCAACCAAAGAGATAGGAGAAAATTTCATATACGTTTCCATATTCTCCCAGGGTTGTCCTGGAAATCTTGAATTGGCGTATCCAAAATAATTATCGGCTGTTAAAGTTTTGCTGATCCAATTCATCACAGGCTTTACAACGGCTGCAGCACGGAAACGATTATTCTTCCCAATTATCCATGCGCTCATAATTCCACCAGCACTTCCACCAGTAACAAACAAATTCTGCTCATCAACAAAACCTTTTTTGATCACTGCATCCACGCCATCCATTACATCATCATAATCGTTGCCTGGATAATTGTGGTACAGCTCGTTTCCAAATTTTTCGCCATAGCTGGTACTTCCACGCGGGTTAGGGTAGAACACCACATAACCTCCTGCTGCCAGCAGTTGCATTTCAGGAGAAAACCGATCGCCATAGTTAGCCACGGGACCACCATGATTCTCCAAAATCATAGGATACTTTTTTCCGGCTTCAAAATTAGGTGGCTTTACAATCCAGCCTTGAATGTCGTAATTACCTACTGATGCTTTGTACCAAATTTCTTCAACTTTCCCCAATTGCCTGAAGTCCAGCAGATCGCTGTTGAGAGAGGTAATCAAATTGACTTTGCTGCTTCCCTTATCAAGTACGGCTAATTCACTGGGATGCTCCGGGGTAGTGTGGGTGAAAGCTATTCTTCCTGTTCCAGACATAGAGTACGATCCTCCACCATACGGTCGGGCGGGGTCATCACCACCAAGGTTATTGGTAATTAAGGAGGTTTTTCCTGCTAATGTTACATAGCCAATTTTTGTATTGCCTTTGTCATCGTACTGAAAGTAAAGCCCTTTTCCTTCACTGTCCCATACCGGATTGTTAATATCACGATCCAGTTTAGTGTCGATTTCTTTTTTACCAGATCCATCCAGATTCATTGTATACAACCTCGTGATTTGATAAGTCTGAGTACGATCATCAAAGCCTAGATAAGCAATGGTCTTTCCATCGGGTGAAACAGTTGGGCTATGATCAGGGCCTTTGCGTGTAGTAAGTGTGGTGAACTTTTCATCAGCTACGGTTACGGCATAGAGTTCTGAATTATCAAAATCATATTCCCAATCTTCGTTGCGATTGCCTGAAAAGATCAATTGTTTTCCGTCTTTGGACCACACAGGGGAACTGCGATGTTGGAAATTCCCGCTTGTAATTTGTCGGGCGGTTCCTCCTTCAGCAGGGATAACAAACAGATGTGAGTAGCCGGGTTCCATATAACCTGATCCGTCTGCCTCGTGCTTAAACCTTGTTGTCACCCTGGGCGCATCCGCCCACTTGGCTCCATCCGGTTTTGCCGGAGGCTTGACCAGCGACAATTCATTGCCGGGTACGTGCATTGAAAAGGCAATTTGTTTTCCATCGGGCGACCATACCAATCCCCTTGGTGAACGATTGAGTTGAGTCAGCCGTGCTATGCGGCCACTCTTCAACCAATAAACAAAAATTTCTGCGCCTTCACCACTACTGCTTACATAGGCTATGCGGGTACCATCTGGCGACCACACTGGGCTGCTTTCACCTACGTCATTTGTAGTCAATTTTTCATGACCGGTTCCGTTCGAATTGATGATCCATAGTTTGCCCTCCCTTCGGTCGGTCATAATATTCATGCCACGCCTCACGTACACTACCTGATTTCCATCAGGCGATATTTGCGGGTCGGCTACCCATTCGAGTTCAAACACATCCATTCTACTGAAAGGAGTTTTGGTTTGACAGATAGCGACAAATTGAATGAGCAGAAGTAAGGGGGTAATTACTAGAAATTTAGATTTCATGATGGATTTTATATTCGTTGGACTTAGTGATATCAATCCAACCAATGTAGGAATTCGTAAATTGAAATGGAAGCAGTCTATGGTGAGTGGTGATGGGATAATCACAAATCTGAATTGTCCTGAAAAAATAAAGCCGGAATAAATCCGGCTGATTGCTTTAATAATTGATGTGAATATTGAGGTTTACTCGGGTTTGATCAACTTTACGTTGACAGCAGCTGGACCTTTCTGCCCCATTTCCACCTCAAAAGTTACTTTGTCTTTTTCCTGAATGGGCTCTGTAAGTGCATTAACATGGACAAAAACACTGTCCTGAGATTCAGAATCCTTAATAAATCCGTAACCTTTGGCATCGTTAAAGAAAGTAACACTTCCTTTTCTAATTAAATCAGCTGGATCTATGGGCGCCTGCTTGGGAATGCTTACCTCGATGTCTTCGAGTTTCACAGCCACTTTTTTCTTCATAGGATCTGGAGGGGTGGAGGTGATATTGCCAAATTCGTCTACATAGGCCAACATATCATCAAGGCTGCTTTTGGTAGGATTGGCCTTTCTCTCCTGCATTTTTTGTTCTTTGTCGTCTCTTTTCTTCTGCTTTTTCTTTTCCTTTTGTTTTTTGTTCCAGGTCTCCTGCGATTTTCCCATAAATAAATTGGTCCGTGAATAATTGATTTAAGCTGATTTCAAATGAATTAATGAAGGAGCCCTCCGAAAAATCAGATGAAGGTTACAAAGGTACAATATTTTGGACACTTTATCGAAGATGGGAGTGGTCAATTAAATCTATAAATGGTTAAAACACCGCAGGAAAAGGAAAGACCGTTCAATCGAAAACGTTTGTGTTGTTATTGCTTGGGATAATGCCTAAAATCGAAAACTTAATTCATTTTACCATGCGACAAATTGTATTGATAATTTTTCTGGTGAGTTCAGTTTCAGCAATTGGCCAATCTGTTTCTCAAAAATCTTTTCAGGACCTAAAGTACCGTTCCATAGGCCCATTTAGGGCAAGTCGAACGGTGGGTGCTGTAGGCATTCCGTCTCAACCCAATGTATTCTTTATGGGTGTGAATAATGGCGGTGTCTGGAAGTCAGATGATTATGGGCGCACCTGGAAGCCCATATTTGATGATCAACCCACAGGCTCCATTGGAGATATTGCAGTATCACCCAACCATCCCAATATCATTTATGTTGGAAGTGGTGAGGGACTGCACAGACCGGACCTAAGTGTGGGAGATGGTATTTTTAAATCCATCGATGGCGGCAAAACATGGTCGCACATCGGGTTAAATGATGTGCAACAGGTAGGGAGGTTAATTGTACATCCTACCAACCCCGATATTGTTTTTGTTTCAGGATTGGGACACCCTTATGGATCGAACGAAATGAGGGGAATTTTTCGCACAACAGATGGCGGTAAAAACTGGGAGAAAGTTTTTTATATCAATCACAATACAGGCTCTATTCAAATTGAATTTGATCCCACCAATCCTCAAATATTGTATGCCAATATGTGGGAACACCTGGAAGGCCCATGGGAAAACGCAGCCTTCTCCGGACCAAATAGCGGATTGTATAAATCTACTGATGGCGGTACCACCTGGCGCCAACTCACAAAAGGTTTGCCAGGTGCCGAACAAGGTTTAGGGAGAGTTGGTTTTAGTATTTCGCAAAGCAACCCAAAACGGTTGTTTGCCACTGTAGACGCAAAAGTAAATGGAGGAATTTACAGAAGTGATGATGCTGGTGAAAGCTGGGTATTAATTAATACTGACAGGCGACTGTGGGGAAGAGGAGGAGACTTTGGCGAGATACGTGTACATCCTAAAGATGAAAACACAGTATTTGTCGCCAATGTGGCTGCCTACAAATCTACAGATGGGGGTAAGACCTGGTGGTCTTTCAAAGGAGCCCCCGGGGGTGATGATTATCATAGGCTATGGATTAATCCCGAACATCCCGATATTTTGTTTTTTGCTGTGGACCAAGGAGCAACCATTAGCGTGAATGGAGGAAAGACCTGGAGCACCTGGTTGAACCAACCTACCTCTCAAATGTATCACGTGGCTACGGACAACCAATTTCCATATTGGGTGTATGGAGGACAACAGGAAAGCGGTGCCATAGGAGTTGCCAGCCGGGGTAATGGCGGACAAATTTCAATGCGCGACTGGATAGGCATTGGCAATGATGAATATGCAACCATAGCACCCGATCCTAAAAATCCTGATATCATTTACGGAGGGCGTGTGATGCGCTTTAATAAGAAAACAGGGCAATCACAAAATGTGGCACCTGAGGCTTTGCGCTCTGGCAAATACCGCATGGTGCGCACTCTGCCATTGTTATTCCATCCTGCTGATCCCAACATGTTATTATTTGGTACCAACGTATTGTGGAAGACAATGAATGGGGGGCAGCAGTGGGAAATCATTAGCCTTGACCTTACCCGCAAACAACCAGAAGTACCCGCCAGAGTAGGTGATTTTAAAACTCCAGAAATGGAAACGATGAAACAACGCGCTGTGATCTATGCCGTGACGGCATCTCCATTGGATGTGAATACCATTTGGGCAGGCACTGATGATGGGCTTATACACATTACAAAAGACGGTGGAAAAAACTGGAAGAATGTAACACCTACTGCATTGAAGTCATGGGACAAAGTATCCATTATGGATGCCAGTCACTTCGATGCAAATACTGCATATGCTGCGATTAATGCTATTCGCAAAGACGATATGAAGCCGCACATCTATCGCACGCACGATGGAGGTGCCACCTGGCAGGAAATTGTGAAGGGCATGAATCCGATGGGGCCTGTGAATGTGGTAAGGGAAGACCCAAAACAAAAGGGATTGTTGTTTGCCGGTACAGAGCGCGAAGTGTATTTCTCTATTGATGACGGGGAGAACTGGCAATCATTGCGTATGAACATGCCGGCTACTTCTATTAGGGATCTGGTTATTCATGAAGATGACCTGGTGATTGGTACACACGGAAGGTCTGTCTGGATTATGGATAACATCAATCCATTGCGCCAGCAGGCCAAAGCCGCTGCTGAAGAGAAAGCTTATTTGTTTAGCGCTCCGGTAGCTATTCGTGTGCGTGACAATATGTTTTTAGATACGCCCATTCTTCCGGAGGAACCCACTGGTGAGAATCCTCCGGACGGGGCCATTCTGGATTATATGTTAAAACAAAATGCCAGTGAAGTGACGCTGGAGATTGTGAAAGATGGCCAGGTAGTTCGAAAGTATTCAAGCCATGACAAGCCGGAAGTATTGGATACAGCTTCTATGCAATACCCCACCTATTGGTTCAGACCAGCACAAAAAATTGAGACGACAACGGGCCATCATCGGTTTATATGGGATTTGCGTTATGCGCCACCAGAAGGTTCAAAACGTGAGCTTTCCATATCTGCTGTGATTCACAATACACCCACAGGACCACAGGGACCTTTTGTAATGCCTGGAGCATATACCGTTCGTTTAACGGTAGATGGAAAAACAATGGAACAACCGCTGGAAGTAAAAATGGATCCGCGTGTAAGTATAAGTACTGCGGATTTACAATCACAATTCAATTATTCTGTAGAGTGTTACAAAGCCTACCATGAGTTGCAGGTTATGCGTGAGTCTGTAGAGGCTCAGTTGAATGGAAAGAAAAAATTAAAAAAGGTGCAATACACCGCTTTGCGCGACATGGTAGGTGAGGGGGCTCCGGAAAACCCGGACATTATTTATGGCAGTATTACTGAGCGACCCAATGAAACCATTGTGGGATTGCAAGATAAATTCTTGTACATGCAGTTGGTATTTCAAAATGCAGATGTAAAACCGACTACCCAGGCAATAGCAGGATTGAAAAGACTTCAGGAGATTAAAGCGGAGATGGAAAAGAAGAGGGAGGAGTTGAAGTAGGGATTGGAATTAAATTCCAAAGTGTTGATATAAAAAAAGTACGCTCGTTATGAGCGTACTTTATAATCTATGTTGTTTTATTAAAATTTGAAGGCAACGCCAAGCTTGGCATTGGTGGATCCAACAGCACCTACTTCAAGAAAAGCGCCAACCTTATCGGTAAAGTAATATCGACCTGCTGCGTAAATGCCAAGATACACCCCATTGCCGTAGCTGCTGCTAAGCCCAGTGCCAAACGCTGAATCACTCCATGAAAAACTTCTGTAACCAAGAGTTAATCCTCCGTATATATCTAATTTTTCATTGTTAAGGTTCAACAATTCGTTGAAGTGGTAAGAGCCTCTTGCACCGATATATATTGCGGTAAACCTCCAATCAGAGCCAGCAATACGGCCATAATTATGAGAAAGATAATCAACTGATCCGCCTACGCTGATTTCATCGGTTACACCCACTTCAAAAGAAGCTCCAAAGGGGACTCCTCCATTATAGTAAGAGTTTACACCAATACCAATATTTAGGAGTTTGTCACCTTTTTCATACTGAGCAAAGGCAGAACCTGACAACAGAATAAAACCACCAACAAGAAGAAATTGAATGAGATTTTTTTTCATAGATTTTTGGATAAAAAATTTGAGAGCAAGATAATTTTTAATTTTAAGAATAGGAAATGATATATAAAACTGATTTCGATAATGAGTAATATTAATTAGAGGCTGCTCTATGTGGTTAAAAAATACCCTAAAACCCCTTTTTGTTCTTATCCCAGTAGTTTGGTTCTAATTTTATGGTCTTTTGATTCCAATAATCGGGGGTAACTTTTTTCCCATCCTTTGTTTTAAGTTCACGATTATACACCTTAACTATTGGATTAAAAGTAACATCCGGTGTTGATATAGTATATGTTGAGGGTTGTCCTTCTTCTTTTGCCAGTACTTCCTGAATTTTGGTTTCATGGTGGTTGATCAAAAGTAAGTTTTGAAGGAACTCCGCACGCTCCTTAGTAATATCGGCTTCAATGATTCGATGAGGAACCTCGTCTATGTCGATGATTTTATGTTCGAATTTTAATAAAGACATTCTTTTTTATATTCAGTTGATAGTTCGTAAAAAACGTATTGACAATACTTTATTGCCAGTTGTTCATGGATCAACAATCAACTTTATTATAGTAAATCCCAGGCAATTCATATACTAAAATAGTCAAGACATAATTTTTGAATATATTCAAACACTGGACTATAAAACCCTATTACTAAAATACCGGTCACGCAGGCGCTTAATGCAATACGAGTAGGGTAATCACTTTGAAAATAGCCCACAGGCAAATCGTTTTTGTTAATGAACATAGCTTTAACCACCAGTAGGTAGTAGTAGAGTGAGATTACTGCATTTATAACCGCAATGAAAAGCAATACATAATGGCCACCCTGTGCAGCAGCAGTAAATAAGAAGAATTTCCCAAAGAAGCCGGCCAAGGGTGGAATACCCGCCAAAGAGAATAACGCAAGCATCATGACTAGACTTAAACGAGGATTGGTTTTATACAACCCATTATAATCATTCATATTTATTTTGTCAGCGGATTGCTCTATTGCAATAACAACTCCAAAAGCTGCCAGGTTAGAGAATATATAAACCAATACAAAATAGAGGACACTGGCCATACCCAAAGCTGATCCACCGATGACGCCTAGCAATATGAAACCCGCTTGCGCGATAGAAGAGAAAGCAAGGAAACGCTTTAGGTTTTGTTGTCTTATGGCGAATAGATTTCCAATTGTCATGGTGAAAATGGCGGTACCGTAGATGACTTGTTGCCATATTTGCCGCAATGGTTCAAACAAAGTGACCAATAATAGTATTAAGACAAAGATTGCTGCACCTTTTGACACCACAGACAGGTAGGAAGTCACGTTGGTAGGACTACCTTCATAAACGTCTGCCGTCCAGAGGTGAAAGGGAACTATACTTATCTTAAAGGCTAGCCCGGAGAAGAAAAACACAAACCCAAGCACTTGTAGTAGATCTGTTGAGAACCGTAATTCGTGAAAGTACATGGAACCGGATGCACCATATAACATTGATAAACCAAACAATAATATGGCGGATGAGAATGCAGCCGATAGGATCAGTTTAATCCCTGCCTCTGCAGATTTGCTTTTAAACTGCTCATAAGATGCTGCTGCAGTAATGGGAATAGTGAGCAATTCGAGCCCAAGATAAAACATGAGAAAATGCCCCGCAGAAATCATATAATTGAGACCAATCACGCTTGCAAGTATCAGTAAATAAAACTCAGTGACGCGATTGTAGTTAAGCTTAGTCCGCAACCAGGAACCAGATTGTAAAAACACAATCAACACGCCCAGGTTGAGGATGTTTTTCATGAGTACTCGGAGCGGATCGGTTATATACATCCCGCCAAATAAGCCTCCAGATTCAGTGGGTAAGAATCCGAGCAGCGTTACAATTGAAAAGAGTATTGTGGCTGCTACTATGCTATTTGATTTCTTTTCTTCGGAAAAGTTGAGTTCGAGAACAAGCAGGATAAGCACTGAAGCTATCAGTACCCATTCGTGTCGCATGAGAAGTAATTGCTGTAAACTCATATATATTCCGTAGGGTTCTCGGTGAATTTCTTAGCGTACTCTGCTTCTCTCCGATAATAAAAACAATTAACCACTGAAGTCTCAATGAAAATACACGCAAAGGACACAAAGTTTGAATTAATCATTTTAATACTAATTTATCCACAATCGGCCCCAAACTATCTCTTACTATATCCGACAACCACAAGGGCATTAACCCAATAATTAATATACTTACCACCAATGAGGCAGTCGCGATTTTTTCAAACCATCTTGCTTTTGGAAAATTATGATAAGCTTCATTCCGAATCGGTCCCATCAATAATATGCCTATCACCCGCAAGATGTAAACAGCAGTCACCACAATGGAGGATATGGCAATGATAGTTACCACCCGATGGAAGATATCTTCGTGTTCAAATGCCCCCACAAATATGGTCATCTCGGCCACGAAGCCGCTTAGCCCTGGTAGTCCTAATGAAGCTAATCCAGCAATGACATAACAGACCGATAGAAATGGAAGTACTTTCATCAGTCCCCCCATCTCAGTGATGATTCTCGTCTTAGTTCTGGAGTACAACATTCCAATCAAAGCAAAGAAGAGTGCCGTCATCAATCCATGAGAAATCATTTGGAGAACTGCTCCTGTTGATGCCGTTTTGTTGAGCATGAGAATGGCAAACAATACCAATCCGCAATGGCTGACAGAAGAGTAAGCATTAATGTACTTTAAGTCGGTTTGCACCACTGTAGCCAATGCACCATAGATCACAGAAATGGAAGTGAGGATTATGAATATCCAGGCCATTTCGTTTGCGGCTTCTGGTAATAAAAAAATAGCCACTTTTAAACAGCCATAGCCACCGAGTTTCATTAATACCCCTGCATGTAACATGGACACCGCAGTAGGTGCAGAGCTGTGCCCATCTGGTGACCAGGTATGGAAGGGGAAGAGCGCTCCTATAACACCAAACCCAATAAAGAGCATAGGGAAAAATATCCTTTGCATCTCAATAGGAATATGATGCTGGCCGAGTGCGAGAATATTAAAAGTACGAACTCCCTCCACATCTGATGTGAAGTATACACCCAGAATTCCAACCACAAGCAATGCTGATCCACCCATGAGCATGAGTGTGAGTTTCATAGCTGCATATTCTTTTGGTCCGCTGCCCCAGATACCAATGAGCAAATACATAGGGATCACCGCCAACTCAAAAAATAAAAACAGTATAAAGAGATCGAGTGACACGAAGAAGCCATATACCCCTGTAGCCAGTACGATTAGAGAAATGAAAAATTCTTTATATAATTTCTCCACTTCCCAGCTGGCAAAGATTCCTGTGAAAATTACTATTGATGTGAGTAGGATCATGGCAACAGCAATTCCATCCACACCAACATCAAATGAAATACCAAGACTTGGATACCATAAATAACTCTGCGCGAAGAGAACAACTGCATCATTACCGTTTGCTCTTTCTTGTAGGAAGAAGTACAGCAATACAAATGAAAGGACCAATTGAATGCTCATACCGCCAGAAGCAATAGCTCTCACCTGTTTTTGTGTTCGGGCAAACATTATCGCCAGAGTTGTCAATGCAGGTAAAACAATATGTGCGATTAGTATATTCATTGGGTGGCGTATATAAAACTTAACACAATAATGAGCACACCAGATATAAAGATGAAAGCATACTTTTGCAATTGGCCGGATTGAAACTCTTTGATTTGTAAAGAAATCCAATTAGTGGTGGCTGCCAGTAAATTCATAAAGGCATCGATCACATTTCTGTCGAACCACGCCAGGGGTTTAGAAATCATTTGAAATATAACACCCTTTGTAATCAGAATGTAGATTTCATCGATATAGAATTTTTTGGTGGCGCTTATGTACATGCTACCAAATGCCATGGCTACGCGATCGGCAGCAGTCGATTCGTCCTTATAAAATTTCCAGGCAAGTCCAATTCCACTCAACGCAAGAACAACAGAAATGATGGCTACCGGCCAGTTAATATGGCCAACTAATGGCTGACCATCAGATGAAATAAATTGACCAAAGGGAATAAATCCTGCAAACATTGATCCCAGTGCTAAAAGAATCATCGGTAAAAGCATAATCGCGGACACTTCGTGAGGAGTGTGGTCATAGCTCCTTGCCTTACCCCAGAATACGATGAAGTACAATCGGAACATATAAAAGGCGGTAAGTCCCGCTACCAACACTGCTATTCCAAAATAGATCGGGTGCGTTGCGAATACAGCGGCTAAGATTTCGTCCTTGCTAAAGAATCCTGCAAACGGAGGGATGCCTGCGATGGTTAAACAAGCGATCAAAAATAAAATATGAGTAATGGGTTGATATTTGCGCAAGCCACCCATCTCGCGAATGTCGTTGGTATGCACCGCATGGATAATGGCACCTGCGCCCAGAAACAATAAGGCCTTGAAGAAAGCATGCGTAAATAGATGAAACAAAGAAGCGGTATAACCTAGCGCTGCCTCCCCTCCATGACCGGATACACCTAGCGCCAACATCATATATCCAATCTGTGATATGGTGGAGAAAGCCAATATACGTTTGATATCAAACTGAGTGCAGGCTATTACGGCTGCGAATAAAGTCGTGAAGGCACCGATGAATGCGACTACCTCCAGCGCATGCGGGGCGAAAGCAGAATACAATGGAAATAACCGAGCAATCAAAAACACACCCGCCACGACCATCGTAGCCGCGTGGATCAAGGCCGATACCGGTGTGGGCCCTTCCATGGCATCAGGAAGCCAGATATGCAATGGAAACATGGCCGATTTACCAGCACCTCCCATGAAGACGAGGAGTAAAGCCCAGGTGATGGTAGAAAGTCCTAAGAAGGTGGATGCAGTAGAGAAGCTCAATCCTTCAGGCCTAGTCAGTATTTCAAAGTCGAATGTGCCTGAAGAATAAGATATCATCAGTATTCCAATCAGGAATCCCATGTCAGCAAAACGTGTAACAATAAATGCTTTTTTGGAAGCCGCTACCACAGAGGGCTTGTCATAATAGAACCCGATAAGTAAATAGGAAGATATACCCACCAACTCCCAAAACATGTACATCTGAAACAAATTGGTAGCAACGACTAATCCAAGCATTGAGAAACTGAACAGGGATAGGAAAGCATAGTACCGATTGTACCCACGTTCATTTTTCATATAACCCTGGCTGTAAATAAAAACCATCAGTGAGACGGTAGTAATTACCACCAGCATCATTACTGATATTGGGTCTAATAAAATGCCAATGTCAATATGCAGGGTTTCGTTAAACCTTAGCCAGATGGTTTTGTAGGCAATTATTTTTTCTCTTGAAGGAGAAGAAAAGTATTGAAAGGCAGTCTCGTAAGAAAGAAACGTTGAAATACCAATAGCAAGGATAGCAATCCAACCCGAAATCTTTTTGGGTAACTTTTCACTGCCCAGACCATTAATGACAAATGCCAGAAACGGGAGTATTACTATCCATATGGTGTATCGATAATCCATTAATACTTCATCTTGTTTGCTTCTTCCACATCAATGGAACGAATATTTCTATATAGGCTAATAAATATGGCAATAGCAACCGCGGCCTCCGCGGCAGCGATGGCAATAATGAAAAGTGAAAAGAAATGCCCTTCCAGGTTTCCCGGGAATAAATAATTATCAAAGAATACAAAATTAAGATTCACCGCATTGAGCATGATCTCAACGCTGATGAGCATAGTAATCAGATTCTTTCTGGTTAAAAAACCATACACTCCAATGAAGAACATCAGTGTAGTTACGATCAGTGCATGATTTAAGGGAACCTGTTCAACCATTGCCTTCGGGTTTGTTGCGCTTTGCCACTACGATGGCGCCAATCATGGCGGCCAATAAAAGGATACTGATTACTTCAAAAGGGAGCACATATCCCCCTGCTCCATAACCCAACAATTTTTCTCCGATGGTTGTCATGTTTGCCTCAACCCCTGTATTGGGTTGGGGTACGAAAACATGATTAGTAATAACAAAAATGGACAGTACTACCCCACCTAATCCGACAATGGATGTCAGGATTATTTTCCAGGGATCCGGTTTTTGCATTTTTTCCTCGATATGTGAGGTCAGCAAGATAGAAAAGATGATCAGGACAACGATACCACCAGCATATACCGTCAACTGGACGGCAGCAAGGAAAAAATAGTTGACCATAAAATAAACTCCGGCCGTTCCACCTAATGCAAATAAAAGATAAACGGCTGCCCTTAATATTTTTTGTGAAGTAACGGCCAAAAGCGAAAATACGATCATGATCGCTGCAATGGTATAGAATATGATCGCGCTCGTCCCCATTATTTGATGCCGTCCATTATTTTAGAGCCGGGCTTGTTTAGAATTTTTGTCAGTTTACTTCTGTCAAACACAGCATGTTCAAAAGTATTGGCCATCACAATGGCATCAGTAGGGCATGCCGGAATACACAATCCACACATGGTGCACATTTGAAGGTGATAGACAAATTGATCAATGGCTTTTACCTTTCGTCCATCTATCTCTACTCTTTTTGGAATAATTTCAATGGAGCCGTTGGGACATGCTACTTCACATGCTGTGCAGCCGGTACATTTGTGTTCATTGTTTTCATCATGAATTAATACCACTTCACCACGGAAGCGTTCAAACATTTTGAGCGATTCACGATTTTCTGGATATTGCTGTGTGATAATTTCTTTTGGGTGAGTAATGTAATGCCCGGTCACAGCCATCCCTTTCACCAGTGACTTAAGACCAAAAAAAATTTCTTTAAAATAGTTTATTATGCTTTTCATCTCACGTTATCTCTTTGTGTTCGTTGCGCCTTCTTTGCGTTCTTTGCGTTCTTTGCGAGAAAACTAAAAGTGCCAACCCATTAATACCAAAAACGCCATCACTAATATATTCATCAAATTGACAGGGAGTAAATACTTCCACTCCAAAGTCAACAATTGATCTATTCGCAATCTCGGAAACGTCCATCTGAACCACATCATTAAAAAAACAATAAAACTTACCTTCCCAAAAAACCAAAAGATAGGCGGAATGTAGTCCATAATATTATTAAACCCTTCCCACCCTCCAATATGGAATGGCATCCATCCGCCCAGAAACACGGTAGCTCCAAGGGCAGAAACGATAAACATATTGGCAAATTCAGCCAGAAAGAAAAAGGCGAATTTCATTCCCGAATATTCAGTGTGAAACCCTGCCGTTAATTCTGATTCTGCTTCGGCCAAATCAAATGGTCCCCGGTTCGTCTCTGCTGTACTGGCAATTAAGAAAATGATAAAGGCAATGGCAGCAGGAATGTGTCCTTTAAAAATCCACCATCCATTGGCTTGTGATTCAACAATAACACTGAGTTGCAAACTTCCTGTTAAGACCACAATAGTAAGCAAGGACAATCCAACAGATAATTCATAACTGATTACTTGCGCACCAGAGCGCAACGCACCTATTAAAGAGTATTTATTGTCGGATGACCAGCCTGCCAACAGAATTCCAATCACACCCAAAGAGGAGACAGCTGAGATGTATAATAGACCAATATCAAAATCCAATGCTTGAAGACCTTTGGCAAAAGGCAGAGCTGCCATAGCCATAAATGCAGCAATCATAATGATGTAAGGTGCAAGATTAAATAAGAATTTATCTGCGTTCTTGTTGATAAGAGGTTCCTTCATCAGAAGCTTGATCACATCGGCCAGTGTCTGTGCAGTTCCCCATTTACCCACTCGCATCGGACCAAGTCTCTGTTGGAAAAAGGCACTCACCTTTCTTTCTGCATAGACCAGCACCAATCCCAGAATTGCAAACAAAATCATAAAGGCTACGCCCACCAGTATCATTTCGATGAGCACAACTGTTTCGGGTTCAAAATTCTGTGAAAGACTTCCGTGAATGCTTTGAGTGAGATAGGTAAAGTCGTAGAGCCAGTTCATAGATTAACGATCAATATCGGGTATAACTAAATCTAAAGTTGACATGATCGCTACCAGATCTGCGATTTTGCAACCTCGAGTCATGTGATCTAATGCAGATAAATTGCTAAAACCAGGGGAACGGAACTTTAAACGGTAGGGACTCTTCTGGCCTTCACTAATAATGTAAACACCAAATTCTCCACGGGCTGTTTCTACCTTTTGATACCATTCTCCTTTGGGCAATTTGATCACGGCTTTTGTAGGCACTTTGTAATCTCCTTCTGGTATGTTGTCAATTAATTGATCGATAATGTGCATCGATTCCCACATCTCTGCAATACGACATTTATACCGCGCAAAACAATCACCTTCTGTGTCAAGAATTTCTTTAAAGTCGACCCTGTCGTATGCCATGTAAGAGTGATGCTTCCTTATGTCACAAGAAAAACCGGAGGCCCTTCCTGTCGGACCAGTAACCCCATAACTGATGGCATCTTCTTTAGAAAGTATTCCGATTCCTTTCATGCGCTGAGTGAAAATCACATTGTCTGAAAGTAGCGTATCATATTCAGGCAGTTTCTTTTTGAAGTACGCCAGGAAGTCTTTGGTGCGCTTTTGAAAATTGGGATGGATATCAAAAAACAATCCACCGGGCACGTTATAATTCATGGTAAGGCGCGCACCACAGGTCTCTTCAAAAATATCGGTGATCATTTCGCGATCGCGAAAGCCGTATAAAAAAGTAGTGATCGCACCAAGGTCCATCCCCATTACTCCCCACCACAATTGATGAGAGGAAAGTCTGGTCAACTCGTCAATAATTGTTCGAATAACTTTTACACGATCTGGCACTTCAATTTGCAAGGCTTGCTCAACACAAAGACAAACTGCCTCATTATTAATGTGACAGGAAAGATAATCCATTCGATCAGTGAGGTGTACTATTTGTGTGTAACTATCATGTTCGCACATTTTTTCGATGGAGCGATGGATAAAACCCAGATGGGGTTCTACCTTTCTGATGATTTCACCATCCAAGGATAGCACCAACCGCAATACACCATGCGTACTGGGGTGTTGCGGCCCCATGTTGATGAAGTACTCCTTCGATTCCAACTCCTGATCGTGTATTACCTCTTCCATTTAGTATTCGATCATGTTAATAGGGTCTTCATAATCCTTGCGCATGGGCCAACCTTCCCAGTCGTCAGTAAGCAACAATCGTCTTAAGTCCGGATGATTTGAGAATTTAATTCCAAAAAGATCATAAGCTTCTCTTTCGTGTAATTCGGCTGTTCTCCAGAGGTGGCACACTGTCTCTATTTCTGGATTTTCTCTGGTATTGATTTTTGCTTTTAACACAAACTGATGATCGTGCCTTGTAGATTTCAAATGATACACCACTTCCATGTGATCAGGCCAATCCACTGCGGTGAGGCAAAAAAGAAAATCAAACGAGGTAGTTTCGTTTGATTTTAATTCAGAGGCCAAGGGAAGAATCTTTTCTGAAGGAATCGTAACTTGTAAAAATTGCGCACCCTCCACGCAGTCTGCTTCGGCCACACGATCTAAAATGAATTTTTTTATTTCTTCGTTATTCATTTACCATCTAAACTTAGTTGTTTTACCACAGCGTGCCAGAGGAATACCCAAGAAGAGCACAAAGGAAATCGCTTTGTGCTCTTTGTGTAATTTAGCTTTGTGCCCTTTGTGGTTTACCACTATTAAACAAAATCTTTCATTGGATCACGCAGATCACTGAAAGACTCACCTTTTATTTTTTTTTGCAACTGCATAATTCCATAAAGCAAAGCCTCCGGCCGGGGTGGGCAACCTGGCACATACACATCAACAGGTATAATATGATCAGCTCCTTTCACCACCGAATAGGTATTGTAATAAAAAGGTCCCCCCGAGGTAGCGCACGCCCCCATGGCGATAACATATTTAGGGTCGGCCATTTGGTCATACAGCCTTTTCAGTACAGGAGCCATTTTGTTCACAATGGTTCCGGCAATTACAATGAGATCTGCCTGACGTGGCGTAGCACGGGCAACCTCTGTACCAAATCTTGACCAATCATGCCGGCTGGCACCCGTGGCCATCATCTCAATAGCGCAACAGCTGGTACCGAATACCAAAGGCCATAGTGAATTGGAGCGCGCCCAGTTTACAACTCCATCCACAGAGGTAATAACAATATTACTTCCCGGACCTTTCTTGATTTCTCCAGGGAAGTCTTGGAGTAATTTTTCTTGTTCAGCAGGATCGATTGTGTTTTGGTTTATTCCCATTTCAATGCTTTCTTTTTCCATGCGTATATCAATCCTAAACCCAAAACCACAAAGAAAATAACAATCTCAATAAAGGCAACCATTCCCATTTTTTTCATCACCACCGCCCAGGGGAAAATAAAAACGGTTTCTACATCAAAAATTAAAAAGAGAATTGCGAAAAGATAGTAACCTACCTTGAACTGAATCATGGATGGCCCTTGTGTAGGAATACCACACTCGTAAGGCTCATCTTTCTGATCATTCTTTGACCTGGGTGCAACCAAATTAGACACCAGAACTCCGGCACCTACCATGATGACACCACAAAAAAAGAATATGATTAATGCTTCAGCATCCATTATTTTACTTCCCAGGTTTCTCCGCCATTTAAAAGATCGTCCATGCAAGTATAATTCGATTTTTGACTGCTATGCTTTATTTCTTCTTCCAGCATTTGAGAATAAGCGGGTGCCGCTACTTCACGAATAACTCCAAGTACCATTGGAAATTCTGGGGGTTTCAGTCGAATTAACATCATGTGTAGTGTAGCATCTGGATTGTGGGCATCGTGGACAAGTATGTCTTTTTCAGTAATGCCGTTTTCTCCAAGTGTTCCTACTTCAAGTTTTAGTCCGTTTAATATCAATCCTTTTTGCTTTTCTTTTCCGAATAACATCGGCTGACCATGCTCAATATGCAATTGAAAATCATCACGGTTGGCCCGGTCGGTGATTTTTCCGTGTGTGTCATCGTTAAAAATGACACAATTTTGCAATATCTCAACCATAGAAGTACCCACATGCTTTGCCGCTTTGATAAAAATCTCCGTCATGAGCTTGGGATTTGTATCAATGGTGCGGGCATAATAGGTGCCCTGTGCACCAATGACCAACTCCCCGGCACTAAATGGTCTTTCTATCGCACCAAACGGTGTCGACTTTGTGACTAACCCCGTAGGAGAAGTAGGGGAGTACTGTCCTTTAGTTAATCCGTAAATCTCATTATTAAATAAGAGGATATTAATATCAATGTTTCTCCTAAGTGCATGAATAAAATGATTACCACCGATAGCCAACGCATCCCCATCTCCCTGAATTTCCCATACACTTAATTTTGGATTTGCCAGTTTTACACCTGTGGCTATGGCCGGTCCTCTACCATGAATAGTATGAAATCCATACGTGTTCATGTAATAAGGGAAACGCGCAGCACAACCAATTCCTGAAATAAAAACAATATTTTCTTTTGGAATATCAAGTTGTGGAAGCGCAGACGTCATCGCTGACAAAATGGAATAATCTCCACAACCAGGGCACCAACGGATCAATTGATCACTGGCGAAATCTTTTTTCGTCAGCTTTGGTCTTTCTTCTCTTTCTGCAACTTCAACCATAAGATCGTTATTTTATTAAGTCAATGAATTTTTCTTTTAATTCAGTTACTGTAAAGGGCAATCCCTGAATTTTTGTATAGGATTCAATTTTCAAATGAGGAAACTTGCTTCTTAAATGGGAAGCAAATTGTCCCATATTTAATTCACACACTATAATTTTTTCATAGCTTGCCAGCAACTGTTCTGTATTTTTGGGAAGAGGATTGATGTAGTTAAAATGGGCATGGTCAATATTTTTTCCTTCCTTCCATAATTCAGAAACGGAGGTGTGAAGACTTCCATAAGTTCCTCCCCAGCCGATCACCAATAATTTTCCGTTACCCTCACCCATTACCCTCAATTCAGGAATAAAGTTTGCTACACGTTCTACTTTTTCTGCACGCACTTTCACCATGTCTTCATGATTTTGTGGGTCATAAGAGACGTTACCCGTGTTTTCCTGTTTTTCAAGTCCCCCAATGCGATGTTCAAATCCGGCCATACCCGGAATGGCAAAATATCTAGCCAATGTCTCCTTGTTTCTCAGGTAGGGTAGGTAAGTTTCTCCGTTTGCTTTGGCCATTGGCACACTGATTTCCGGGAGATCATCCATCTTGGGATATTTCCATGGTTCAGAGCCATTGGCCAGATAACCATCGGTTAAAAGAATAACTGGGGTCATGTGTTCAAATGCCAGTTTGGTGGCTATGTATGCAAACTCGAAACAATCGGCTGGCGTACTTGCTGCTAATACAATACAAGGACTTTCGCTATTGCGGCCGTATAGGGCAATATTAATATCAGCCTGTTCTGTTTTGGTGGGAAGCCCTGTGGATGGGCCACCGCGTTGCACATCTACCACAATGAGCGGAAGTTCAGCCATGATAGCCAAACCAATTGCTTCACCTTTTAATGCAATACCTGGTCCAGAGGAAGCGGTGAGTCCGATTTGCCCTGCATAGCTTGCGCCAATGGCTGAGCACACCGCAGCAATTTCGTCTTCTGCCTGTAAGGTGATTACACCAAGGTGTTTGTGTTTAGAAAGTTCATGAAGTATATCACTTGCCGGTGTGATGGGATAGGAGCCATAAAAAATTTTCTTACCCATTTTTTCGGCAGCAGCCATAAAGCCCCAGGCGGTAGCCACATTACCTGAGATGTGACGATATTTTCCTTTTTCTATTTTAGCAGCGGGCACTTTATACATAGAAGGCAGTGCCTCGATGGTTTCGGCAAAATGAAATCCGGTATGCAGCGCCTTTTTATTGGCCTCGGCTAAAGCAGGCGTTTTTTTGAATTTACCATCAAGGTACCGTTCTGTGTCGGATAGTGGACGGTCGAATAACCAGTACATCATTCCCAATGCAAACATATTTTTGCATCGCATGATGCTCTTATTGTCCAACTGGATTCCTTCAAGAGCTGTCTTGGTCAGTGATGAAATGGGCGCCTCTACAATATTAAATGCGTCAAGGGAGCCATCCTCCAGAGGATTACTATTGAATCCGGCTTTTTCAATATTTCTTTTATCGAAGGTGTCTGTGTCCAGTATAATAGTACCTCCAACTCGAGCATACCTTAAATTTGATTTTAACGCGGCCGGGTTCATGGCTACCAATACATCAGCAAGGTCGCCTGGCGTATAGACATTCACCTGTCCAATCTGGACTTGAAATCCGGAAACACCTTCTACAGTGCCTAAAGGTGCACGTATTTCTGCGGGAAAATCGGGAAATGTGGCCAAATCATTGCCAAATAGGGCAGAGGTAAAGCTAAATTGCGATCCGGTCAACTGCATGCCGTCACCGGAATCACCGGCAAAGCGCAATACCACTTTGTCTTTTTCAACAGTCGTCTTTTTGCCGTTTGTTAGGGTCTCACTCATAAAATTTTGATTACTTAAAATTACCTTGCCTTCGCAACAATAACAATTTGAAATCGTCTATTATTTTTCGATTTCACTTATATTTTATATTTTTCCTATGACATAACTCAGACTTGGAACTAACTTTTGTCAATTAATAAATCGTATAACTATGCCATACACAATTTGTGAACCCTGCGTTGGAACCTGTGATACCGCTTGTGTGGATGTTTGCCCCGTTGATTGTATTCACGGACCGATCAGCACTGACGGAAGCGGACAAGAGTGCAAGGTGGAGGGATTTGATCCAATTGGGAAACAGCTATACATAGACCCCGAAACCTGTATTGATTGTGACGCTTGTGTGCCAGCGTGTCCTGTTGATGCTATTTTTGAAGAGAGTCAGGTGCCTGATAAGTGGAAAAAGTATATTCCACTCAACTACCAGTTTTATGGGCATCCCGCACCTTAATGAATCTGTTAGATATTTTTTTCCTTTAGGTACTCTTCAAATACAGTGAGTACTTCGGGTAGTGACTTACGCCCAAAACCTACCCTCACATGGGGCCTTGAAAAGTCATACACATCGTGTGGTAATAGCATTACTCCTTTCTTTTTTACCAAATCCTGGCAAAAGTCCATTACCGTTTCATTAATTTTTAATTCGGGAAAGGCAATGGAACCCGCCTTTGGGGTTTTCCAAACGAACCATTCACTGTTTCGATTTGCGAAATCTTCAAGTAATGAAAGATTGGTTTGTATAATTCCCAAGCTTCGTTGAATTAACTTGTCTTTGTTTTGTAATGCGATGGTGCCCAGTTTTTCTCCGGGTGCATTATTACAAATAGTGGTATAGTCTTTAAAGGAGATAAGATCTTGCATGTAATTTTTATTCCTGGTAGTAAGCCAGCCCATGCGCAGTCCAGGGAGACCAAAAGTTTTGCTTAAGCCAAAAAGTGAAATAGCGTTTTCGTAGAGATCACACACCGAAGGTAGTCTGTCCTTTTCATCATATTCCATGAACCGATACATCTCATCGGAGAATAGGGTGATTCCCTTTTCACGAGCGATAGCAATAATATCTTCCAATTCATTTTTAGAGATAAGGGCCCCCGTGGGATTATGTGGAAAGTTGATAACGATTAGTTTGGTCTTGTCTGTTACCAGAGCTTTTAAATCTTGAACTCGAAACTTTAAATTACGATCAGGCTCCCATTTGGAAACATTACACCCGATGTCTTCAGCCACCTGATAAAGCGATTGATATCCTGGAAAGGCAGTGATTACATGATCGCCTTTATCCAGTAAAACATTCATGGCTATAAATATGCCTTCTTCAGGAACGAGCACCAATACATCATCATGAGAAATAGAAGTATACAGTTTTGAAATCTCATTCCGAAAAACGGGATCGCCCATTGATTCGGTGTAACCCAGTTTTAACACATCCCATTCCGACCTGCTCTTCTCATCAGCCAGCGCCAGCAATTCATTAAGCCTTAGCGGCTCACAATCTGAGCTGCTTAAAAGATAGGGTGCTGAGAATTCGTATTTATCAAAATACCGTTCGAGTTTAAAAGGAGAAATTTTCATTTGTAAGAGGGATACCAGTTACGCAGACGAACTTCAATTTTTTTATTGGAGTCATTGACCTTTTTTTGAAATGCCTCCACATCAGCCAATCCATCCTGACCCCGATAGTGATATGGATATACAATTTTTGGTTTGAATTCCAATACTACACTCGTTGCCTGATCAATATCCATTGTATAAGGGAGATTCATACACACAAAAGCTACATCAATGTTTTTTAGCGCGCGCATTTCAGGTATGTCTTCTGTATCACCGGAGAAATAAATATTTTTCCCACCAATATTCAGCACATATCCATTTCCCCTACCTTTTGTATGGCGCGATTCCGAATCCTCGGGCAAATTGTACATCGGTATGGCTGTAATTGAAATTCCCAACTTCTCTGTCTTCTTTCCATTATCCAGACTGGTTGTTTGTGCTTTAAGGTTTTCCGGTAGCATTTCTGTCACGGCTTTTGGTGCGACAATTATAGCCTTTGAAGTTTCAATGCCGTTCAATGTCTCAACGCTCATGTGATCACCATGAATATCGGTGATCAATATTAAATCAGGGGCAGCTATTCCATCAAATGCCTCCGCGCCCCCATAAGGATCAATGTAAATTGTTTTTCCGTCCCAGGTAAGTGCTACCGTTCCATGCAAAATAGGTTGAATTAATAAAGGCCCTTTTTTTGTTTCAATTTGATCTGGAGCAGATTGCTGCGCGAAGGCAACCGAAGAAAGCATCAGGAATAAAATGAATGTGAAGACTTTCATAATGAAGATTTAATTTGTTTAAACTAATACTGGCTTATTTACGGCATCTAAATATTCAGAGGTAAGTTTATTAATGATTTTTGCTACAGGTTGAATACTGGTAACCTGTTCGATAGCTGGCCCTGCACACCAAACTGTTTTATAGGTAGCTTCTTTGGCCGCTTTCTCTACTTGCCTCATGCCTTTAAAAGCAATTAGCATTTTTACATACTTTTTAATCGACTTGTTGTTGTTCATTAGCCGTTCCAAAAAGGTTGCTTCCGTTCCAATGCTTTGCACATAAGGTGTATTAATAACGGTAAGCGCAGACCCAGACATTTTGGTGGTAAGCACAACATCCTTTGCTCCGTAATCAACACAAGCTTGTTTGTATTCCTGAGAGATATCCGATTCATCGCTAGCAATAAAAATAGTGCCTACAGATGCTCCAGCAGCTCCCCACTCTATGGCTTGTTTCAAATCAGCTCCCGATGCAACTCCCCCGGCAGATATAATGGGGATGTTACAATTTTCTTTTAACAAGGTGATTAAATCCCGTGGGTTGATTTTTCCGGCATGGCCTCCCGCTTCTGAGTTGACAGCAATCAATGCGTCTGCGCCCTGCGCCTCCACTTTTTGTGCATACTTCAAATCCACCACATCGCAAAAAACTTTGATACCTTTTTCGTGTGCCCTTTCAATTACATCTTTAGGATTGCCTAAAGATGTAATTATAAATGCCACTCCTAATTCAAGCAATGTCTCCAACTGACCTTTGTACTTAGGGTTCGACTTATTCACAATTAAATTTACACCAAAGGGTTTGTCTGAATGAGATTTAATGTCATGGATTGCCGCCCGAAGTTCTTTGTCCGTTCGGTAGTTCAAAGCAGGAAAGGCCGCAGTTATTCCGTTGTCTAAAGCAGCCTTAACCATCTTGGTATTAGAGATGAGAAACATGGGCGCTAAGATGATGGGATATTTAATTCCTAATATTTGATCTAAGGTTTTTTGATTCATTAATGGTTATTGGTTTCAGGGGTTGTGTGTTGTGCCTAAACCCGGTTCAGTTAATTTTTTATGTCTTTTATTAATGAATTGGTGTGTTCATTTCATGGGTTTTATTCTTTAACATTTAAATGTGCATAAGGTTCCAATACAATGAGATGTTAAAAACTTCCACTGGAACCGCCTCCTCCAAAATTTCCACCTCCGCCATGAAATGATTCATCCACCGTTACCTGATTACCACCCAATGTTTGGGAAATAATAAATGCCTCCGCATCCAGGCTTGACCATTTTTCTGAAAGCAAATCTTCACGGGTAAAACCATTGCGAATGGTTTTTAAATAATTGAACAACATCAACGCGGTACCCAACAGTATGATTCCCGAAATAGTCAGTGTTATTTCCGGATGGCCAAACCCGTAATAATATTTGAATGTGAAAACAGAGAAGGCCAATACCAATAAACTAATGCGCAGTAACACCACATCCTTATTGTGGATACCCAGAAATAAGTAAGCTCCTGGAATTATAATTGTAAGTCCATAAAAGAGATACGCGAATGGGATATTTTCACCTTCCGCGATGGATAAGTCCATCATATTTACACTCAGCTCCCGTACCACAAAATAATTTCCCGCAAGATAAATCAAAAGGAGACTCATAGATTCAATGATGAGAAGGCTATTAGTCCAAATAGAAAGATTGCTTTTGCTTTTTAACTTCTTACTTAAAAGATATATGGGGATAAAGATTAGAATGAAGACGAAAGGGATGATCTGTTGAAAAATGCCCCCTAGATCGTAGAGCTGAAAGAAGATCAGGTAGGCAAAAACGAGAAATGCAGCTACAGTAGTAAGTAAATCCAGGTAGCGATAGGCCGCGAAGGAAAGGATGATAATACTAAACAATAATACGGGTAGAATTGCAAAGTCAGCAAGACCGGCAAACCCACCAATTGTAAATCCACACGCATGATAAATCAATGCCTCTGTAAGACCGGATTTGTAGTGTTTGGAATTCTTGATAATTGCTCGATCCACCAGAACAAAAGAGCCAATACCATACAATAAACACCCAATAGAAATAACGACTTGATTGGCACCCAGGATGATAAGCGCCAATAGACCAGTTACACCAGAAAGCCCCATCAATGTGGCGACAAAAATCAAAATCCTGATAATGAAGTTGGGATGATAAAAAGATGAGGGGTGTGCTTCTGCAATTATTTTAAATTGTGCTTCTTCAATAAACTTGGCCTTGAGCCAACGTTTGGTCTCTTTAATGACCTCCAGATTATAAAGCCAGGTATCGTTGTAGGCACTTCTCATGCTTTGCGGGTAAAAAAGTTTTTATAAGAGATAATGAAATAAACGAAACCTCCACAGGAGAGTATTGCATAATAAAATATCAGCTCTGGTAAGTCATCTAAAATTAAGTCTACCATTAAGTAGGTAGTGCCAATATATCCAAACACGAATGCATACAATAGGAAAAGGAAAGAACGCTCTCTGTTGGCGTAGTACACGGTAAAACCACAGCCAGCATAGATTAATATTAAATAAATAGAGTAGTTGGCTCCGTCAAACAATCCGGCAGTTGCGCCCACAAAGAAAATAAGAATGGAAAAATTGATATAAGTAAAGGTGAAATGCTTTTTGATCGATTTCCAATCCAGAATCATGGCCAGGACTCCTAATATTGATCCAAAAAAAAGAGCCGTAATATGAAGGTTGGCGGTCTCAAAAAAATCATTGCTATACCATTTTTGTGGTGATATGCTAATGCTCCAAAATGAGGCAAGTGCAGTGATGGCCAGAGATAATATTCCAAGATTGTCAAAACGGTAAGCGATGTAAAAAAAGAAAGCGGCTGTGATCAGGGTGCTCCATCCCAGATTATCATCTAATAATTCATACTGAAATTGTAAATAACCCTGGACGGAAATGAAAAGTAAACTTCCAAGGAGCACTATATAATCAAAGTAAGGCGTGGGCGCCTTTACTTTTTCTATGGTAAATGGAAGTCCTTTTGTGAAAGTATACCAGAAGCAAAGAAGGGTAATTAAGCTAAGCAGTAAAATGGCGATGATGTGCCCCAAGGCGCCAATGTTTTCGTAAATGAGTATGCCGATACCTCCAGTGAATAATAATACACCGAGATAAAGCATGGTCCGGAGTTCGTAAAATACTGAGACGATCTTACCAGAAACAATGGGCTCAATCCGATTGAATTGGGTTTCTGAGATAAATCCCTTTGCTAGAAGGTCTACGGGTGTATTGCGGGTCATAATCAAATATCAAGAAAACTCAGTAGCGATTCTTATCTTCGCCTAACCATGGTCAAAATACTAAATACATCTGAAATCAAAGAATGGGATGCATTCACAATTAAAAATGAACCTATTGCCTCTATCGACCTAATGGAAAGGGCGTGCAATGCATTTGCTAACTGGTTTGCAACACATTTTAACCAACCCAAACAGGTTGGGATTGTTTGTGGCACTGGAAACAATGGGGGTGATGGACTTGGAATTGCCCGTCTTCTCAAAGAGATGGGATATACCACAAAAGTGTGGGTAGTAAATGGAGGTGTGCCGGAATCCGCAGATTTTAAGATCAATAAACAACGTCTCACAGAAGACATTGTTGAGATTACGTCAAAACCGGAGGAAAGAGTTTTTGAAACTTGTGATATAATAATCGATGGAATTTTTGGGTCGGGTTTATCCAGAGCGCCAGAGGGTATTTACGCAGATGTGATTAATGCCATGAATAATGCCAGTGCAACAAAATTAGCTATTGATATTCCATCTGGATTGTTTGCAGACAAACATACAAAAGGTTTGTGTGTCCATGCAGACTTTACAGTTACTTTTCAATCACCCAAGCTTGCTTTCCTGTTCCCTGAAAATGAATTCAAAGTAGGACAATGGGCTGCGGTGGATATTGGTTTGAGTAAAGCTTTTTTAAAGAAATTATCATCAAAACATTTTTTGGTTAAAAAAAAGTGGATTACTAAACATCTGCCCAAGAGAAGCAAGTTTGTCCATAAGGGTGATTTTGGAAAGGCACTTCTGATAGCAGGAAGCTTTGGGAAGATGGGAGCTTCGGTACTTGCGGCAAGGGCTGCAATGAAATCTGGCATTGGGTTGCTTACCGTTCATGTTCCATATTGTGGTTATCAAATTGTTCAGACCTCAGTACCCGAAGCCATGGCCTCAGTGGACAATGACGACAAATGTTTTACTTCACCGCCAAAAGAAAATGAGTTTAATGTTATTGGTATTGGTCCAGGTATCGGTCAGGGGGTGAAAACCGCAAAAGGTTTTGAGGAGCTACTTAAAAATACGACAGTACCATTAGTCATTGATGCCGATGGACTCAACCTTTTGGCGGCCAATAGCCATTTGCTCCACTTACTTAAGGAGGACTGGATACTCACCCCTCACCCTGGCGAGCTTCACCGATTAATTGGAAGCTGGGAAGATGATTTTCATCGTCTGGAAAAAGCTAAAGCATTCGCGGTTCAAACAAAATGTATTTTAGTAATAAAAGGAGCTAACACTTCTGTGGTGGCTCCTGATGGAAGAGTTTTTTTTAACAGTTCAGGCAACCCAGGGATGGCCACTGCGGGCAGTGGAGATGTGCTCACAGGCATCATTACTGCACTAAGGGCTCAGCATATTAATGCATTGGATGCTGCCATTCTCGGAGTTTTTATTCACGGCCATGCTGGCGATTTGGCAGCGTGGGAGACAGGGCAAACGTCCCTTATAGCTTCAGATATTATTAACTCACTACCAACGGCCTTTAAGGAGTTTTCGCAATAAATTTTAATTCAGTTTTAAACCTTTGGCTTACAATTTGTGTCAAATAGCTATTAAAAGCTGAAACTTTACGTTTTGGCAAACCCTTTTGTGATGGTATTACGTAAATAGGATAAGTGAAATTGTTCAGAGCCATATTGATCTTTAGCCTTTTTTTTAGCTATTCCTTTGTTGGTTTTAGTCAGAGTGAGGGATCCTCCATTTATCAAGAGATAGGCCTTACCGACAGACTGGTTCAAATGTACCCAAACCCGGCTTCGGATTATCTTACTGTTAAGCTTCCAACCCCAAACGCAAGTTCCGTTCAATTGGCCATGCACAGTGTCATTGGCAACGCTTTAAATATTGAAAAGGAACAAATTGATGATTATGAAGTAAGGATCAGGGTAAAGGATCTCCCATCAGGTTATTACTTCTTGTCCATTAAGGAGGAGCACTCTGGTTTGAAGGCAACTTATAAATTTCTCAAGCGCTAGCTGAAGGAATGGTCTTAGTAACCTTCCCTCACAATAATATTTTTATCTCCTGCCCGAATGCGCTATTTTTGCCACTCTAAAAAATAACGACTATGGCAGCACTCAAGATTCTTATCCTTACCGACTTTTCAGAATTGTCTAAAGTAGCAATCAACTACGGCCTTAAAATGGCGGGAAAACTTGAAGCAGAGTATACAATCTTAAATGTAGTTCGTCTGGATGGTGTGCCAAAATCTCATCTGAAAATGAAGAAGATAGAGCGGTCGTTGTTTACTATTGCTGAGGAGGAGGGAGAGAAATTGATTGAAGAGAGCATTAAGCAAACTAAAACGAAAGCACCAGTTAGCTTCAAAGCTATAAAGGCACACAACGTGGCCGACACTGTAAGCCGATATGCCAAAGCCAATAAAATTAATCTGATCATCATGGGAAGTCGTGGCGCCAGCAGATTGAAGAAGGCGGTATTAGGGGGAACTGCAGTTTCTGTGATTGATGTATGTAGCGAACCAGTGCTGGCAATTCCTGAAAAAGCTGAATTCACTAATTTTAAGAACGTAGTATACGCTTCTGATTTGAAGGATGTTCAAAAGGAATTAAATGCGATTATTCCTTTTGCTAAAATATTTGGATCTACCGTGCATATGGTACATGTGGTAGAAGCAATAGATAAAAACGTGGATGCAAAAAGAGAAGAAGTAAATACAATGTTACAAAAGGCAGATTACGCAAAGATTGGTTTGGATATAGTAATTGATGATAATGTGCCCGTGGCAATCGATAAATACCTTAAAGAGAAAAAAGGTGATGTGTTAACCACTTTTACCCATGAGCTAAATCTTTTTGAGAAAATATTTGCAAGAAGTGTAACCCGAAAGTTGGCTTACCAGGGAATTATTCCACTCCTGGCCTTTACGCGTCAACCGGTTAAACTCATTAAATAGTTGCTAACTTTTTTCTGATTACAAATCGGTAGACAATCAGACCAAGAACGATTACCGCGCATAATTCAACAAAAACTTTCTCTGCATCAATCCAGTCAATGGGCCTATCTTTCAAGAGTGGATCTGTAATAATGCTGTGCAAAAATAATGGGATTGCAGCAAAATAGGAGGTAAAATGAATAGTCCTCCACGTGGAATATTTTATTTTTTCCTTATAGTAGGATGTAACAACTACTACCATGATCAGGTAAAGCGAAATTGCACCAAAAGTATTGGCAAGAGGTTGATGCACAGTCCATAAGGGTAAAAGCAAATCACCCCATGTAAATTCTGATTTTGGATCAAGAGGAATTAATAAAATATGAAGCAGAATAATAATAGCTGCCGAATATCCCGTGAATTTATGCAAGCCCAAAAGGGTAATGCCTTTGGGTAATTTTATTTTTGATTTTGTCCAAATCAAAAGGCCCACCAGAAAATTTACTGTTAAGGTTCCCAACGCAATAAGACCAATAACCCCGGATATTTCAATTGTTTCCATATTTGATAACTAAAATTGGAATGTAGACCCCAGTTGTACTCCTTTGAAAATAAATTTTGACAACTGGGAGATATAAGGGGAGTACGGAACCATCTGCAGATAATTTAATATTCAGCACTACCAGGAAACCTTGGAAAAGGAATGACATCCCGTATATTGGTCATGCCTGTAACAAACAAGATAAGCCGCTCAAAACCCAATCCGAATCCACTATGTGGAGCAGAGCCGAACTTCCTCAACTCAAGGTACCAGCTAAGTTCATCTTCAGGTAAGCCCATTTCTTTAATTCGGGTAAGTAGCTTGTCATACCGCTCTTCCCTTTGAGAGCCTCCAATGATTTCCCCTATTCCTGGAAACAATACATCCATGGCCCCAACAGTTTTACCATCCTCATTTTGGCGCATGTAAAACGACTTGATCTCTTTCGGATAGTTAAACAGGATAACAGGTTTCTTAAAATGTTTTTCTACCAGGTATCGTTCATGTTCGGATTGTAAGTCAGCACCCCATTGATCAATAATGTATTGAAATTTCTTTTTCTTATTGGGATTTGAATTCTTTAATATATCAATGGCCTCTGTGTAAGTAAGCCTTTGAAAATCATTTTCAATAATAAATTTGATTCGGTCAATCAGTCCGAGCTCACTTCGTTGCGCCTGGGGTTTGGTCATTTCTTCATCGCTGGCTCTTTTGTCAAGAAAGGCGAGATCTTCAGCACAATGAGTAAGGGCATACTTCATAAGGTATTGAAGCATTTCCTGCGCCAGATCCATATTGTCATTAATATCATAAAAGGCCATCTCTGGCTCTATCATCCAGAACTCTGCCAGGTGACGGGAGGTATTGGAATTTTCTGCGCGGAAAGTGGGCCCAAAGGTATAAATATCGCCAAGTGCCAATGCGTATGTTTCACCCTCCAGTTGTCCTGAAACGGTAAGGTTGGTTTCTTTTTCAAAGAAATCCTGACTGTGGTCTACTTTTCCAGCCTCATCGCGTGGGGGGTTATCCATATCCAGCGTAGTTACCTTAAACATGGCTCCGGCACCCTCAGCATCAGAGCCGGTTATGATGGGAGTGTGTACGTAAACAAATCCTTTCTCATTAAAAAATTGATGGACAGCAAAAGCCATGGCATGACGCACCCGCATTACAGCACCAAACGTGTTTGTCCGAGGCCTTAGGTGGGCAATCTCACGAAGAAACTCAAAGGAGTGTTTCTTGGGTTGAAGTGGGTATTTTTCCGGATCGCTGTCACCGAGAATTTCCAGCTGATCTACTTTAACCTCCACTTTTTGCCCTTTAGCGGGTGATGCAACCAGCTTGCCAGTGATAGAAATGCAAGCTCCCGTGGTGATTCTCTTTATGAGCCCATCGTCAAACTGGTCCAGTTCCACTACGGCCTGAATGTTTTGTATGGTTGAGCCATCGTTTATCGAAATGAATTGATTGTTTCTGAAAGTGCGTACCCATCCCATCAATATAATGGTTTGTCCTTCGGGAGCAGTTTCTAAAAGATGCTTAATCTTGGTACGTTTCATTTCGTTGATGGCTGAAAATTGCCAGTATTTAATGACTAAAATTAGAATGTCAGCAATTGGCTGACCCCACATTACAATTGGGCAGGCAAAAAACGTGAATTTGTAATTTTTATCAAAGCCCTAAAGCAAAACAACAGCGCTTTACCCTTATATTATGTGAAATTCTTCTGTCCATTGTAGCGGCTTAAGGTGGAGAACTAACCACTTTTGACAGAAGGGCTGAATTGGTAACTTTGCGCCATAAAATGAACACATGCAGAAACTAGGTCTTACACAGTCATTACAGCAAAAACTGTCTCCTCAACAGATACAGTTTATAAAACTGTTGCAAGTGCCTACCGCAGAACTCGAAAACAGAATAGAGGAGGAGTTGGAACTCAATCCTGTGCTGGAGGAAGGGGAGCCAGAAGAGCCGGAGGATGAATTTAAAGAGGAAACAGAGGAGGAGGAAGTAGCTGATAAGGAGGAAGATATTGATATAAAAGATTATTTGCAGGATGATGACTATAGCGGGTATAAAACGCATAATGATGTAGATGATGAGAATGACAAAGAAATGCCCATGCCCACCTCATCAACTCTTCAGGAGACCCTGATGACACAGTTAGGCTTTCTTGGACTCAAGGATCATCAGTTGTCGATTGGAAAACAGTTGATTGGAAGTATAGAAGGGGATGGTTACATCAGGCGAGACCTTGAAGCCATCGTGAATGACCTTGCCTTTTCTCAAGGCATAGAAACTACATTAGAAGAAGCAGAAGAGATTCTGAAAAGAATACAGGCATTTGATCCAGCCGGAATTGCCGCACGCAATTTACAGGAGTGCCTCTTGATTCAGTTGGAGCGAATGGATGATGGACAGGATGTAGATGTGATTGTTGCCAAGCGAATTCTTAACGAATGCTATGAGGAATTCACAAAGAAGCATTATCAAAAAATACTGAAGAAGCTTGATCTTGATGATGAAGACTACATCAAAGATGCAATCGAATTGATTGTGAGACTCAACCCGAAGCCGGGAGGAGAGAGCAGTTCGGGGATGGTTAAAAATCAATATGTAATTCCTGATTTTATTCTCACGAACAACAATGGAAAATTGGAGCTGGCGTTAAACTCCAGAAATGCTCCAGAGCTACGCATCAGCAGATCATACAATGAAATGTTTAAAGCGTATGATAAAAGTGATAAGAAAGACAAGAAACTAAAAGAAGCGGTGTCGTTTGTAAAGCAGAAGTTAGATGCGGCCAAGTGGTTTATTGATGCCATTCGTCAACGTCAGCTCACTCTTTTAAGAACGATGAGGGCAATTGTGGACTTTCAGTATGATTATTTTCAGGAGGGAGATGAGACGAAATTGAAGCCGATGATCCTGAAGGATATTGCTCAAATTATTAATATGGACATATCGACAGTAAGTCGCGTTGCCAGTAGCAAAACGATACAAACCGACTTTGGGGTTTACCCATTAAAATATTTTTTTAGTGAGGGGATCACAACAAATACCGGAGAAGAAGTAAGTTCTCGTGAAGTAAAACAGATTATTAAAAACCTGATTGAAAAGGAGGATAAAAGTAAGCCATTTTCCGATGACAAGTTGGAAGACTTATTGAAGGCGAAGGGTTATAATATAGCAAGGCGAACGGTGGCAAAATATCGGGAGCAATTAAACATTCCGGTGGCGCGTTTACGTAAAGAACTATAAGCGTGAAGGGAATAGCTAAAGTTTTTTCTGCGGCATTTCATCCCTTGATGATGACAACCTATCTGTTTTTACTTTTGACTTATTACCTTCCGGTAATATTGCAGCCGGCACGACCTTCATTTTGGATTATCCTTCTTATTTTTATTACCACCTTTGCACTTCCTGCTGTCAATTTTCTGTTGTTAAGATTAACAGGTTCAATAAATGATCTTAGCATGCCTCACCGGCACCAACGGATATTGCCTTTTATTTTCATTTCAACCATATATGTGTTTGTCACGGTCATGTTCTATTGGAAGTTTCCAATACCTAATGTGTTGCGTTTAATGATGATTGTAAGTGCTATGGTGGTATTTGCCACAGTCGTTACTTTTTTTTACAAGCTGAGTGTTCATAGCCTTGCCATCTGTGGCATAGTGGGTATGATGTTGCCCATGAATAAGGTTTCTGACATGAACAGTTTACTAATCCCGACCACCATTGTCATTGTTATTGCCGGAATTGTCATGTCTTCACGACTGGCACTAAACGCACATACACCGAGAGAAATTTTAATTGGGAGTGTTTCGGGTTTTACCATCGGTTTTTTTGGAACGATTATTCTATTCTGACATAATAATATTAGCATATGGATTTCAAGTTTATCAGGTATGAAGTAACTGAAGGGGTGGTTACTATTACGCTCAATCGTCCTGATGTGTACAACGCATTAAATGATGCCATTACATACGAACTTCAGGATGCATTTAGATTGGTGGCAAGGGATAAGGAAGCCAGGGTAGTTGTGCTTACCGGAGAAGGAAAAGCTTTTTGTGCGGGTCAGGATTTGAAAGCAGTATCAGGAGCAGAGAAAAAATCATTTTTGGATTCGCTGCATAAAAGATATAATCCGTTGATTACTGCGATGCAGACTTTACCTAAGCCGATCATTTGTAAGCTAAATGGCGTGGCAGCGGGCGCAGGGTGTTCTATTGCCCTGGCCTGTGATATGATTGTGGCAGCAGAAGAAGCAACCCTCATTGAGGTATTCATTAATATAGGATTGGTTCCCGACTCAGGGTCATCTTACTTTCTTCCTCGAATATTGGGCAGGGCTAAGGCGTTTGAATTATGTACCATGGGCAGTCGTGTTAAGGGTAAGGAAGCCGAGACACTGGGACTCGTGAATAAGGCTGTTCCTGCAAGCCAATTGGATGATGCAGTTGCTGAATATGCAGCTTATTTTGCTAATGCACCCACCAAAGCTATTGGGCTGATAAAGAGAATGCTGAATAAATCAACCCAGTCAACACTGGAAGAGATGCTCGACTATGAAGCTTACTGTCAGGAGATAGCCGGCAATACAAACGATTATAAAGAAGGTGTCGCTGCTTTTCTGGAAAAGAGAAAGCCTGATTTTTCAGGAGACTAGAATCCGTTAATTGAAATACCTGTGGTAAAGGTATTCATGTTGGTTTTTTCAGGGCCTTTGTCTGTCTTGAAAAGTTGGGAGGTATTGTACTGAAAGAATAAATTGAAGCCACCTATTCCTAGCCTTGTGTAGAAGCCGTAGCGGACATCATTAAGGCCGTGATTTTGCTTGTCTTTAATGGTTTTAGTTTCTCCGTCTTCCTTATACTTTATTTTAGTAAAAGCGTCTAGCAACACACCACCACGAACACCCGCTGCTATGTTAAGGCTTCTGGATATATCATCTGGGTTTGAATCAAACCTTAATTCTATAGGAATATCAAAATAGTTGGCGACTATCATTGATTTTTTTATACCAGGGTATAACGTGCTTGCACCGATCAATGCATAAGTACCATCAGTTCCTGGGGTAGGGCTGAGGGTAGCATTGTTAGTGAGTTTGTACCGGTCCATTCCAAGTCCTGCTCCGGGAACCACGCTAAATTTAGTCTCCCACAGCCTGAATGGATATTGATAATAAAGGTTTATAGTTCTTGAGCCCCAAAAGCCGGTGTCAAAATTGGCAGGTGCACTTAGCCCATTATTTACTCCTATATCTACCAGAAAAGACCCGGGGATATTAATCCTGTTTACTTTCTTTGATGTCTCCTGAGAAAATGCGGGAAATGAAATTCCAGCAAGTAAGATGAACATAGCAACGCTCCGAATCATAGTCCAGTTAATTTTTAAAGTCTCAAAAATAGGTTATTTGTAGACAGGCGCCAAGACCTTCTTTTGTCGAAAGATTTTATTCCCTTACATTTGCAAACCCATTTACCACCCCTGATAACCTATCTGGGGTGATTCTGGGCCTGTAGCTTAACTGAATAAAGCATCTGACTACGGATCAGAAGACTCGGGGTTTGAATCCCTGCAGGCTCACTTAAATCCCAATCATAATCTGGTTGGGATTTTTTATCATGTTTCTAACTAACGTTACTCCACGTACTATATTTCTTTTTAAAGTAAAATAGTGACAAGATAATAAGAATGCTCCCTGCAATCGAGAGCACATATCCCGTGGACATGAAAAAGCTCAGCCAGCTCATATTGGCCTGTCCAAAAGATCGGTAAATCAACACGCCCATGCTGCCTACATAACCTACCGAGTCTGCTAAGTAAATAAGGAAACCCACGGTGCTGATATATTTAAAAGCAGCAATAATCCGATCGAAGAAAATGCTGTTGAACTGAATATAACCAAAGTACAAGCCATTCCCCACCAATACCATCCAGGCAGGTGCTCCAATCCATTCTTTCTCAAACGCAAATGTGCTGATGCCAACCAGTATCATTCCGAATAAAACGATAAGGTGATTGATAATCATTGCTTTGTAATTGTTTTTGATAATCATCAGGCTTCCTATTACCACCAGCACCACTATAGTGACGGGAACTTCTGTGGCCGTGAAGATGGCGGGCTTATCACCATAGCCCAGTTCCACCCAAATGTCTGCAGCAAAGTTGTCGCGCAAGTCTCGAAACACGGTAAGTAACGTGTAGGTAAGTACAAGCAACAATAATCCGGGACCAAATGTCATAGCAAACTTGATCCTGTCTTTCCCCATCATAGGAGCCCGCTTGGTTCTTAATGCTTCATCTTCTGCTGTGGGTGGTGGAATTTTATTTAGTAACCATAAAAAGAAAAGCATGGGAATATAAAACAGGAGGGATGCGGTGAACGGCATCCACATATTAGACACGCCCCAATCCACCATGACAAAACTTGCTACCGTTTTGGCAAACCCTGAGGCAAAAATGAAACTGACAGAAAGGCTTGCACCTAATACCTCTGTAAACTTCCTGCCTTCGAGATAGCCAAACATCAGTCCCCAAACCATTCCGAGTGGAAGCCCATTGAGGAACATAAATACCAGATTGTAAGGAGCTGGTGTTAAGCCAAAACCCAACCAGGCCAACATGGCAATGCTGAGAGCAATAAATATTCCTCTTCCACGATTGTCGCTGCCTGACTCTGAGACCACTTTGATTCCAATAAACTTCGAAATCATATAGCCCACCGCCTGTGAGATTACCATCCATACTTTAAAGTCTGCCCCCCAGAAGGTGATATCTTCATAGATACCCGCGCCAAAAGTTTTGCGTACAGCAAAAATGCAGGCATACGTACAAAATGCAGCCAAAGAAGTATAAAGCGCGAATGTAAAACCACTTGACTCGCGCAGCCATTGGGTAATTGGATGTTCAGATTCAGAAGGTATGGACATTGTCTGAAGGTAATTTTGAAATTAATCCTTCTGACAAGATGCCTAAATTTTCTTAATTGACATGCATTTATTTGATATCCATTTCAGAATGGCACAGCTCTTAAAAAAGATGGAGGTATTGATTCAATACATAAACAATACATAAACAAAGTGTTTTCGCCCATTTATGTTCACCTAGAAAGCAGAGAGGTCGACAATTTAGTCCTAAAAGCGTGATGAGTATATATGATAATTAAGGTAACTTTAAACTAAAGGCTCAGTAGGTACATCTCTTCTTAATATAGATTGGAATGAAAATAAAAATCACATTAATTCTTCTGGCTTTTATTTCTGCCAATGTCAAGGCGCAAACGACAAAAACAGAAAATGTATTTATTATCACACTAGATGGTTATCGTTGGCAGGAGCTTTATACCGGAGCTGACCCTTCTCTTGTTAAAAATGAGAAATACGTAAGCGATCCGGAAAATTTAGCCAACTTATTTTGGAATGATAACCCGATAAAGAGGAGGGAAATATTAATGCCTTTTTTCTGGTCAACCATGGCCACGAAAGGACAGTTGTACGGGAATCGTGCTTTTAACAATAAAGTAAATTGCACAAATACCATGTGGTTTTCGTACCCTGGCTATAATGAAATCTTGACAGGGTTCTCTGATGATGATAGAATTAAAAGTAATGCTAAGATGGATAACCCCAATACAACGGTGCTTGAGTTTGTCAATAAGCTACCCTTATTTAAGGGGAAGGTAGCAGCCTTTGGTTCATGGGATGTATTTCCATTTATTATTAATGAAAAGCGAAGCGGGGTTCCGGTAAACGCAGGATTTGAATCAGCTGAAGGATTTAAGTTATCAGACAAAGAAGTTTTTTTAAATGAATTGCAAAAAGAAATCCCCAGCCCATGGGATGAAGTGAGACTTGATGCATTCACTTATCACTTCGCATTGGAATATATAAAAAAGAATGAACCCAGGCTGGTGTACATTGCTTTTGGAGAGACGGATGACTTTGCTCATAATGGAAATTACAGCGCTTATTTAAAGTCAGCGCATAGGACGGATCAGTTTATTGAGCAGCTCTGGAATTGGGTGCAGTCAAATAGTTATTATAAAGATAAAACCACATTTATAATAACAACGGATCACGGAAGGGGCACTGACCCTTTGGATACTTGGAGGGATCATGGAAATGAAGTAAAGGGTTCCGGAGAGATTTGGTTTGCAGTGATCGGACCTGATACTACAGGAAAAGGTGAAATAAGAAAAGAAGGACAATATTTTCAAAATCAAATGGCAGCAACAGTTGCCGCACTTCTCAATGTGAAGTATACCAATGAGAAGAAGGTTGGGAAGAAAGTGGATGAGGTGATTGATAAATAGAACTTATAATATATTATGGGTTAACGAGTAAAATTATCCGGACTTTGATTTCCAATGACCTGAGGCCTCGAGATCGCTATTATAATAACCACTATGATAGGCACTGTCCTTTTTTTGAGTGCGCTGTTCCCATCTTGATAAAAACATAATTATCATAATCACTATTAGAATTACCACAAAAAAGCCAAACACACGTACCACTTTCTTGATACGTTTGTCCTCCTCATGTCTTTTTAAAACATAGTTATAATTTCTAAACCGCTCGATTCCACGGGCAGTTTTGCGCTGTCTTCGCAATCTGATTTCATTTCTACCCATCGTACTTAATCTTGATCTTAAATTTCTTCCTTAACTTATCCAAAGCTCTATAGGTTCTCATTTTTGCGCCACTTTCTGTAATATCCAATATGTAGGCAATTTCTTTAAAGTCTCGTTCCTCATAAAATCGCAATTCAAGAACCTGCAGCATGTCCTCTGGAAGGTCCTTCATGAAGTTGATCAGTTTATTGATTTGATCTTCATCCCAGACTTCATCGGATTGTTCTACTAATTCTTTAATTCGTATTTCTTCAAGACTAAAGATCTTTTTGCCTTTAGACTTTCGATAGTGTTTCTTCACCTCATTACTGGCTATTTTGTAAAGCCAGGCGGAGAAGGGCACCCCTCTGAACTCATACTTTTTAAGGTTATTTAATGCATTTACAAATGTTTGCGAACAGAGATCGCCTGCCAATTCTTCATCATCGGTTTGTCGATAAAGATAGTAGTAGATTCTGTCGAAATATTTTTCATAGAGGGAAGCAAATGCAGCAGGGTTGCTTTTGGCTTTAGCAATAATTATTTCTTCTTGCCGTATTCCTTCTTCCGACATACTGCCTTTTTATTCTTTGATAATAATGCGAAGACTATGTGGAAGTCACAAGAAAGAGATTGGAATTAATATTCCTATTCATTTCGTAGCGTTTCTGTAGGATTGATGGTGGCAGCTTTTAAGGCTTGATAACTTGCCGTTAAAAAAGCAATAAGTACACATCCTATGACAGACAGCACAATGGGAATAGGGCCAATTGTAGTTTTGTAGGCAAAGTTGCTCAACATTAGGTTGATACCATAAAGAGACAAAGGAACTGCAATTACAATAGAGAGGATAATTAGTCTTGTGTATTCATTGGTAATAAGAAGAATAATATTTCCTGCAGTAGCTCCCATCACTTTTCGTATGCCAATTTCCTTGGTCTTTTGAGTGGCAGAGAATGAAACCAATCCTAAAAGACCAAGACATGCAATGACAATGGCCAGAGTGGCGAATACTCCAAACAGCATGGCCATGCGTTGCTCTGAGCTGTACAAAGCGTCAAATTGTTGGTCCATAAATTCATAGCTAAAAGGCCGGTGTGGGGCAACCGTATTAGTTATAGATTTTAGTTCTTCAAGTGTTTCGCTGAGCGATCCGGGATTTAGTTTAACAAATGCAAAATTATATTCATCGGGTCCACTAAAGATAGCCAACGGGCCAATGGGCATGTGAAGGGAGGCAAAATGAAAATCTTTGACTACACCCACGATCTCTCCATTTCTTCCGTTTAACGACACACGTTTGCCAATGGCTTCGTCTTTATCAAGAAACAAATGGGTAAGCGCTGATTCATTTACCATAAATGCATAAGTGGTATCTCTATAGTAATTTTGAATATCATTTTCATTAAAATCTCTACCTGATATTATTTCCATACCAAGAGATGGAACAAAATCTTCATCTGCTGATAAGGCAGTGACAGATATGGAAGGGTCTTGCGACTCTTGCAGGCCAAGGCTGTATCCTCCCTTTATTTCTACTGGGGATTCTGTGGCCCTGCCCATTTCGGCTACTCTTCCCGACCGAATGAATTCACTTTTAAGGGATGAATATACTTTTTCGGTTTCCCTGTCCAACGGTATGATGATTGTGTTTTTCCTGTCATAACCCAGATTCTTATGTTGAATAAAGGATATTTGCTTAGTGATGGCCAATGTGCCAATTGTAAGAATAAGGGTAATACTAAATTGAAAAACGACAAGCCCTTTTCTTAACCAGATACCGCTGGATGAATTTCTGAAATTACCTTTCAAAATATTTATCGGCTTGAATGAAGTAATAGCAAGTGCGGGGTAGGCTCCCGAGAAAAGCGCTACTATCAATGCCGTACCGATCACACTTGTTAGAAAGACAGGTTCTGTAAGGTCAGTCGGCACAAAGTTTTTCCCAGTAAGTGTATTGAAAAGGGGGAGTAATAGTTGTGCTAATAGAGTGGCAAGTATAAGTGCATAAAATGTGAGCACTACCGACTCTCCAATAAATTGAGTAATAAGTTGGCTCTTGGAGGCGCCAACCACTTTGCGCACACCCACTTCTTTGGCTCTGAAAGCAGCTCTGGCAGTAGCCAGATTGATATAATTTATGCATGCGATAAGGAGTATAAGAAAAGCAATCCCTGCGAATAAGTATACATATTGTATGTTTCCTACAGGCTCCATTTCAGTAGACGCCTCTGAGCGAAGATGGATGTCTTGTATATTGGTCCAGTTGTATCTTACATAATCTCCCGGACTTGTAATTTCATTGGCGAGCACTTCTTTTACCAGATCGTTTGTTTTTTGTTCAAGGGCTTTTACGCCTGCATTCTTATCAAGTAAGACAAAAGTCTGATAATTGGCGCTCCACCATTGCTCCTCTTGTGATTGTCTTAATGAGGAGAAGGATCCGATAAAATCGAAATTGAGATAAGAATTCTCAGGGGTATCTTTTGTTACTCCTGTGACCGTATACTCTTTGTTACTGTTGATTAACAATGTTTGTCCAATGGGATCTTCTTGCCCAAAGTATTTTTTAACCATACTCTCGGTCAAAACCACTGAGTTTGGTTTTGTCAAAGCTGTTTTTGGGTTTCCTTTTAACAGTGGATAGGTAAGTACATCGAAGAATGTGCTGTCCGCAAAGTAAAATTGTTTTTCCTGGAAAAAGTTATCACCTTTTTTAACGATGAATGGATTGTAGGAAGCAGGATTGTACACCCTTACACCGGATTTTACTTCAGGAAAGTTTTTTTCTAATGCAGGTAGAAGGGCTGTTGGGGAAACAGAATGTTTGGCAGATTGACCTCCAAAACTCATTTCCATTGAAACCCGATAGATATAATCTGCGTTGGAATGAAATCTGTCGTAACTGACTTCCTGCCTGATCCATAATGCCAATAAAAGGCTAATAGAAATGCCCAGACCCAGGCCAAAGATATTGATGAGTGAATAATTGAAGTGTTTTCTAAGGTTTCTTAGTGTGGTAAGAAAGTAATTCCTGATCATTATTTGCGGTATTTTATCTTATTGGACTACTCCGGTATCAGTTTGGTTGCATTAAAGCGCCTTAAATACGAATAAAATAGTTCTCTTGTTAATTCTACCCCGTATGAAGAGTCATTTTTTTAACCTTTATCAGATTGACGTAAATTGCGGTACGATGGTTATCACAAATACAACTACTTTCGGGGAACTAATGTGGCGGTTGGTTTTTGTCGTTTTCTTTTCAGGTGCGGTAACCATCTCACCGTTGTGGGCACAGCAATTTTCGCTGCGTCAATACACTGCGGTGGATGGCCTTCCGCAATCACAGGTGAACATGATGGTGGAAGACAAAGAGGGCTACCTCTGGATAGCCACCAATGGAGGAGGACTTGCCCGATTCGATGGTAACGAATTCAAAGTGTATACCACCAGAGATGGGCTATCAAGTAATATCGTTCAATATCTGAAATTGGACTCTAAACAAAATTTATGGATTATCAATCCAATTGGTATCACCCGGTACAATGGAATTGATTTTAAAAGATTTATTCCACAAGGCACACATTCCAAGCTCAGCATTCGTAGAGTATTTGAGGTGAATGATACGATCTTCTTTGTTAACAGTCAGCGAGCACTTGGTAAAATATATAATGACTCAGTTTATTATTGGAATAGGCCGGTTAAAGATAAGAGGCTGATACTCTACACTCACCTTATGCCCAACAAGGAGATTTGTCTTTATCTCAATGACAGTAGTTTTATGATAAAATCTCCGCTTGGTGCTTACACGTTAAACCATGCAAAAGATTTTGATTTTGCCCTGTCTATTTTCAATTATGGAAAAGAGGTTTGGATTAATTCAGAGAAGGGTTATTTCTCCATTGACACACAAAAAAGAAAATTTGTAAAGCGTGTTATGAATATTGATAATCAGATTATTCAATACGATAGTATAAATGATGTGTATTGGACGCGATTTGAGAATAACCTTCTTTTGGAAAGAATGAGGGGGAATGCACACCAAATTGATACGATACTTCGAGGTGTTAATATCAATCAGATTTTGCCTGACTCTGAAGGTAATACGTGGTTAGGAACTACCGGCTCAGGGCTTTTTAAATATTATGTAAAGGATTTTGATAGATATGGCCACCAACGATATGGATCTGTTTTGTCGCTTGCAAAGGGAAAGCAAGGTGAGTTTTGGGTTGGTACTTTGAATAAGGGCATTTGGAAATATACTGAAGGAGTTTTGAAACACTATGATGGAGTAACCAGTGAGATAAATGTAATTCGCGTGGCCGATGATGGGACCGTATGGGTGGGATCCTATAGTGGATTGGGACGTTACGATGCAAAGAAAGACCAGTTTGATTGGTTTACCAGAGAGGATGGTATTGCAAGTGCTTACATAAACAGTTTGGATATTGATAAGAAGGGAAATGTATGGTATGGGACCAGAGCTAATGGAATAGGCTATTTTAATGGAAGTGAGTTTAAAAACCTTCTTCTTGATGAAGGGCTTGAAGGTAGAAATGTGACTGCCTTAAAATGCTTTCCTAAATTTAATTCTGTTTTTGTTGGAAGCGAATCTGGTCTGTCGGTAATAAAGAATGATTCGATTATTAGAAAAATTCCACTTCCGGAGTTTACCAGTACGATCATTAATTCAATTAATCCCTATAAAGATTCGTTGCTTATGTTGGGCTCTGGAGGAAGTGGCATTATGTTTATTGACCCCATAACCTTCAAACGGAAGATAATTTCAACCTTGGATGGCCTCCCTTCAGATTTTATTTATTTTGTATCTGCTGACAGTGACGGCATCATTTGGGTTGGCACCGAGCAAGGTATCACCAAACTGAAACTCAACGAACAGTTGGAGATAGAACAGAATCTTCATTATGGATATGAAAATGGGTTGGAAGGAGTGGAGACCAACCGGAATGCGTTTTTACTGGATGGAGAAAAGTATTTTGGATTGATTGATGGTGTTTATCGGTACAACGAACTGCCCAGAGCAGGCTGGCGTTCGTTTCCATTACACTTGCGTGATATAGAAATATTCTATGGTCAGTATTCAAGTCGCGACTATGCTGATAGCCTCTCGGGTTTTTTTAGATTGCCCTACATGCCGAGAATTCCTGCTGATAGAAATCATATCACCTTTCAGTTTAACCAGGTGGATAAACGTTATCCTGCTTCTGTTAGGTTTAAATATTATTTGGAGAATTTTGATAAAACGTGGTCTCAGCCCTCTTCAGTAGGAAGTGCTACCTACAGTAACCTTCCTCCTGGCGATTATGTTTTCAATATCATGGCCACCAATAATCAAGGAAGTTGGGATAAGGTGCCATTGCGATATGCCTTTATTGTAAAAGCGCCATTTTATCGAACAGAAATATTTCAAATCTTTGTAATCTTACTGTTGGCGGGCCTCATCATATTGATTTTTTACCTTCGTGTACGTAAGAAAATAAATAAGATACTGGAGGTGGAACGGATCCGGCAACAAGAACAGGAAAGTCTACGCAAGGAAATTGCACGGGATTTTCATGACGAGATGGGAAATCAATTGACCAGGATTATCAATTATGTAAGCCTGATGAAATTGAATAAGAATGGGAATGCAGTGGCTTTGTACGATAAGGTGGAGGAATCGGCAAAATACCTTTATACGGGGGCACGTGATTTTATATGGAGTATAGATCCGGGCAATGATGAATTGTCTAAACTCTTTCTTCATATTAGAGATTTTGGAGAAAAACTGTTTGAAGAAAAGGGAATGATGTACCGTGCTCTAAATAGTGTAAATAAAAGCGTGCGTATTCCTTACGGATTTAGCAGAGAAGCCAATCTCATTTTTAAAGAAGCCATGACCAACGTGTTTAATCATTCTGGGGCAAGGAATGTGACATTTACCATGAAAATTCTGAATGATACATATGAGATGAAACTGGTTGATGATGGCAAGGGATTTGACAAAGAGACGCTTGCAAAGATGAACGGGTTAAAAAATATGAGTGCAAGAGCTGAAAGAATTGGAGGTATTCTGTATATTCAAAGTCACGCTGGGGCAGGAGTTGAAATAAGCCTAATACTGCCTATACATATATTTAAAGATAAGATATGAACACTGAGCCTAAAAAACGTGTCCTGATCGTTGAAGATGATCCGGAAATCAGAAGTAGCTTTACCATGATTGTGGACAGTTCTCAAAAGTTTACTGTTGTGAATGGATACAGTAACTGTGAGGATGCCATTAAACATTTACACACCGATAAGCCGGATATTGTGCTGATGGATGTGGAATTGCCCGGGGGGATGAATGGAATAAAAGGGACAAAAATTATTAAAGAGAAAAGCCCTAATTCTGATATTATCATGGTTACTGTATATGAGGACAGTGAAATGGTATATGAGGCACTCAAATCTGGTGCTTCTGGCTATATTACTAAAAGCGCAAATTACATGGAGTTGCTCTCCGCATTGGATGAAATTACCAAGGGGGGAGCTCCTATGAGCAGTAAGATTGCCAGAATGGTTATTGATAATTTTCATCTCAACCCCAATACTCCTCTTACCAAAAGAGAAACAGAGATATTACAACTGATCTCTGAAGGCAAAACGTATACACAAATATCGGAGGAACTCTTTATTTCCAAGGAAACCTCTAAAACCCATATTAAAAACATTTATTCAAAATTGCAGGTGAGGAGTAAATCTGAGGCCATCGCCAGAGCCAATCAGGACAAACTCATCTAGCCAAACCCTTTATGGCTATAAATGGCCGTCTCTGGTTGCAGGGATGGTCATTTTGTTTTTTAGCTTTTGAATAGACCGAATTATCTTTAGATTTAGAATCGCACAAAAATATTTCCACTCTTATGAAAATGAATATTAAATCATTGCTTAGTATCTTCCTGTGTCTGGTTTCTGTGAGTCTCTTCGCACAAAGAAAAAAATCAAACGCCCAGGAGCCTCAATCACCTGCTGTTCAACAGTCGACCATTCAGTCGAAAACAGCGGGAATGAAAAAATATGAGGGTTATTTCGAGTTTTATTACGATGAAAAGCAAGACAAAATCTTTTTGGTCATTGATAAATTCAACACAGAATTTTTGTATGTCAATTCACTTCCCGCAGGTATTGGTTCCAATGATATTGGGTTAGACAGGGGCCAGCTTGGAGACGAAAGAATAGTAGAATTTGATAGAAGAGGGCCTAAGGTACTGCTGATTCAACCAAATTATCAGTATAGAGCCAATAGCGATAATGCAATGGAACGCAGAGCGGTGAAGCAAGCATTTGCCCAATCTGTTTTATGGGGTTTTACCGTGGTGGCAGAGGAGCCGAACCGCGTACTTGTAGATGCCACAGATTTTTTTCTTAGAGACTCGCACGATATAATTGGTCAGCTTAAATCCAGTAAACAGGGAAATTATTCTTTGGATAAATCCCGTTCGGCCATCTACCTACCCAGGGTGAAGAGTTTCCCCAAGAACTCTGAATTTGAAGCTACTATAACTTTTGTTGGAGATGCTACTGGTAATTATATCAGAAGTGTAACTCCTACACCGGATAATGTTACAGTAAGACTGCATCATTCTTTTGTAGAGCTACCAGACAATGATTATGAGCCACGTAAGTTTGATCCCCGTGCAGGATATGGTGAGATGTCTTATTATGATTACGCCACTCCCATCAGTGAGCCTATCGAAAAAAGATTTATCAGAAGACATCGGTTAAAGAAGAAGGATCCTACTGCAGCCATGAGTGAGGCTGTTGAGCCAATCATTTATTATCTTGATCCAGGTGTTCCAGAACCTATTCGCTCGGCTTTGCTTGATGGTGCCAGATGGTGGAATCAGGCGTTTGAGGCAGCAGGATACATCAATGCTTTTCAGGTTAAAATGCTACCCGATGATGCAGATCCTATGGATGTGAGGTATAACCTCATCCAGTGGGTTCATCGTTCTACACGCGGCTGGTCTTATGGATCTTCGGTAAGTGATCCACGTACCGGTGAAATTATTAAAGGCCACGTATCTCTGGGATCTCTTCGGGTTCGTCAGGATTTCCTGATTGCGGAAGGATTACTCGCCCCTTACGAAGAAGGCAAGCCGGTATCCAATGAAATGGAACAAATGGCACTGGCCCGGTTGCGGCAACTGGCCGCTCATGAGGTGGGTCATACCATTGGGTTGGCACACTCTTACTCGTCAAGTACCGAAGGGCTTGCCTCTGTAATGGATTACCCACATCCCATGGCGGTGCTGAAGGATGGAAAAATAAGTTTAGCCAATGCTTACGATAATAAAATTGGCGCATTTGATAAAATGTCAGTGGCCTATGGATACCAGGATTTTCCTCCTGGAACCGATGAAGACAAGGCCCTCAATGATATTATTCAAAATGGTTTAAAAGCCGGTTTAACATTTTTATCAGATCAGGATGCCCGACCGTTGGGAAGTGCGCACCCCTATACTCATTTGTGGGACAATGGTAAAGACGCTTCTGACGAACTTTTGAGAATGCTGGAAGTGAGATCCGTTGCGCTCAAAAACTTCGGAGAGAAAAATATTAAAATGAATACTCCGATGGCCATGTTGGAGGAGGTGCTGGTACCTATGTATTTCTTCCACCGATATCAAACAGAGGCTGCCTCCAAAATTATTGGCGGATTGAATTATCGCTATGCGCTTCGGGGCGATGGACAGCCTGTTACCGAAATGGTTCCTCCACAGGATCAGATCAAAGCCATTGAGGCGGTATTAAAAACAGTGGACCCCAGCGTATTGGCACTGCCCGAAAGTATTATAAAATTGATACCACCAAGACCTCTCGGGTATTCAAGACATCGCGAAGTAATTAAAATTCGCACAGGCCTTACATTCGATCCCCTTGCTGCTGTAGAGAGTGCAGCTGATATGAGTTTTGGGCTGTTGCTGCACCCCGCTCGCGCTGCTCGTTTATTTGAATACCATTCGAGAGATGCGAGACTTCCCAGTTTGGAAAACGTAATGGATAAGGCCATTGCCTATACCTTTAAAGCAAATGCTAAGGCTGGCTACGAAGGGGCAGTACAGATTACTGTGAACAACGTACTGCTCACCAATATGTTTTCATTGGCGGCAAGCGATCAGTCTTCTACACAGGTGAAAGCGATTGCAAAATTGGAAATAGACAAACTGAAAACATGGTTGGGTGTTAAATTGAAATCTACTAATGATGAAGACTGGAAGGCTCATTATAACTATGTGTTAACCCAAATCGAATGGTTTGAAAATAATCCGGATGATTTTAAAAATGAAAAACCTTTGGAGGCGCCTCCAGGTGCACCGATAGGTGACTTTGGCTTGGAATATTGCGGATTTTAATCACGATATATTGCAGAAATTTCATTTAAAACCTGTCAGGCTTGCGAAACCTGACAGGTTTATTGAGCAAATGAGTGCCTCTGGCATTTAGTGCCCTCCATCGAACCATTGCTTGAAATCGCTTACTTTATCCCGGCTTACAATTATTTCTTTATCCCAGTTTGCGTGTGGTGTAATTTTTAATCGGCTGTTAGTGTAAACCACAACATCCTGAATGGCCGAAATGTTGAGAATGTATGATCTGTTTACTCGGTAGAATATTTTTGGATCCAGTATTTCATCCAATGCTTCCAATGTATAATCAATTATAAATTTTCTTTGCTGCGTTGTAATTAAATATACATCCCTTCCGTCCGCAAAGAAGAAGCTGATTTCATCACTGGTGATGGATCGTATATGGTCTCCAAGTTTTACCATGAACCTGGTTTTATAATCCCTGGTGGGAATAGCGGATAGCTGTTCTATTTTTTTTCTTTTCTCATCACTCCACCGGAGTTGAGCACTTAAGGCTTCTAGTTTTTTTAAACTAACGGACAGATCGGTAAAAGTAATTGGCTTAAGCAGATAGTCTATACTATTTACCTTAAAAGCATCCAGCGCAAATTCATTGTAGGCCGTAATAAAAATAATTGGCTTTTCAATTTTGATCTCATGAAAAATGGAAAAACTAATTCCGTCTTTTAGTTGAACATCCATGAAAATCAAATCGATTTTGTTCTGATGAACTTTTAACCAGTTGACGGTATCACTTACCGTTTCTGTTTTATTCACCACAGTAATTGATGCACTGTATTTATGAAGGTACCTTTCCAGTTTCTCTGCAGCGGGTGCTTCATCTTCAACAATTAACACATTTAAAACCAACGGGTCACTCATACACTGACATCAATGGATTGTTCGCTTACCACGCGAACCAATGGAAATTTAATATAGTTTTCGCGATTTGCCTTTACTTGAACGAATGGCTTTTCACTAAAAAATGAATATGATCTTTGTAGTCTTTCAAATGATTGTTGACTATCCTCCTGCGTAACCAACCTTTCATTGATCACATGACTTATTACAAGATAGTCATCCTCCAGATAACATTTGATAATTAGGGGAACATGTGGAGCTATTAATGTATTTCTCACAACATGATCGATTGACACGACAAGAGATCCCGGAATTAAATGGATGTTATCTTCATCGATCCGCAAATCCAATTTTATTTGATTTTGATATTTAAAATTTAATGTGGTGATCAAATAGTCCACGGCTTGTAATTCCTCTGAAAGAGAAACCAATTCTTTGTTTCGGTTCACAATGCTGTATCTATAAAGGCCGGCCAGATTATCGATCAGCTCATCGGCCTGATCAATATTTTTATGAAGCGCAATAATCAAACTTTCCATGCTTTCATAAAGGAGAACAGGATTTACATCATTTTTGAATGATGCGAACTCTGACTCAAGGTTATCCCGAAGTACTCTTTCTGCATCGATTTTTATTTTATTTTCTCTGAAAAGAAACACCTGACTAAAAAAAAGGATATTGTAGAGCAGCCCACCGGCTGCGAAGACAAGTAGAAACAGATTGAGTTCTGATGAACCAATGCTAAACCCGATGACCCATCTGAAATAGGCGGAAATAGAAATACCCACCAGGGTAAGTGACACAAGAAGCGTTAATATGATTTGATAAATTATTCTGGTTTGAATACTTCGTTCACTGGATAGTTTTTTGTCAGAGCTCCATATGACCAAACGCATGGACTCAAACGCAATGTAACTAAGGGCAATACAGACATAAAGTTCTTGATTGTTGAATGTTTCACTCAACTGCTCAACAGTATTATTGATGAGAATAATCAATAAATAGATAAGTATACCAAATACAAGAGGAGCCCCAAGTCGAAAAAACGTATTATGAATAAAAAATTTAGGCATAATGCAAATGGGGATAAAGTTCGCTTGCCTCTTTGGTATGGGTGACCGGTTTAATGACGGGGAGTTGCACCACAAACTTGTCTATATCTTTGATGATGATCTTTTCAGTGCTGAAAAATTTGTACCTGTTTTTAATGTTGGCAAGGCCTATGTGGAAGCTCTGCCCATTGGATGCAATGGTCTTTGTACTGCTTACGTTGATTTTAGTATTGTCCTGGGCAGCGATATAAATAAACAAAGGAAGGTTTTTCGATATCTCATTGTGCTTCACTGCATTTTCAATTAGCATTTGTATTGCCAACGGTGGAACCATGGAGTCTAATAATCGGGATGGAATGTTAATATCCAGCTTGAGATGGTCTTGATACCTTACCTGCATGAGATAGTAATAGGACTTTACAAAGGCCAACTCCTCCGCCAATGTAACTAGTTTTCTCTTTTGGTTATCAATAACATAGCGAAAGGTGTCCGCCATTCTTCGGATGAACTCTTCTGCTACCATACTATCCTTGTACAAAAGGGAAGAAATAGTGTTGAGGCAATTGAATAAGTAGTGCGGACTTATTTGACTCTTTAGCGATTCAAATTGAAGTTCCATTTGCCAACGCTCTGATCGGAGGTGGTCCACCTGTGCAGTAGCGAAATACCTATAGGAATAAAACCAACCGTAAAACACCTCATAGATAAAGAGGGTGATCAGTGTTAAAATCCCTAACTTCCATATTTCCTCATGCCATTGTTCATAGAATGGATCTGGATCTAATTTATTGTAAGCAACAATCAGGTACCCCAGGGAACCTACCAATAAAGAGACCGCGATCACATTGGCTACAAAGCCGGCAATAAACCGTGTGAAAAACATTTTCCTCCAGGTAATGAGGTGATTTAAGCCCTTATCGATATAGCTCACCAGCAAGCCGGAAAGATTGGCCATTACCATACTCACCACAATTAACCAGAACTGCTTTTCAATGGTAGGGAGTTTCCCGGTTTCGCTATAGAACAAATAGGCAAAAATGGAGATGCCAAGTATGGATACAATGAAAAATAGTATTCCGTACTTTTTCATTAATTCTGTTGGATGAAAATTAATTTGCACACCATTAAACTACAGAATTAAAATCTTAACGAAAAAAAACAAATCAAAAATGATCAATTAGTTATTGAGCGCCTTCATCACCCTTCCATAGTAGGTTTCAGAATCAATTTGCTTTGCCGCATTTTCATAAGCTTTCTTTACCGCTGCGCCCGCATTTCTAATTTTTGGCGCTGCTTCGATCAATATCTCGGAGAGATAATAGTCGGATCCGACCCTGCTGGCAGCATTAAGCAGCGTAATCAGATTGTTATCACTTAAGTTTTTTGACAATGCATCTTTGATCACTTCAGTTGTATAGTGATCGCTGTCAATGGAGGTGGCCCGGGTAATGAGCTGATCAAAAACCTGATCATCCATTCGTTGCCTATCCAGTATTTCTTCCAATACCAGACTTCTATAATGATCGGAATCAATGGAACCGGTAATGGTAATAAGTCTAAGTTGTAAGTCATTCGGGATGGGCTCCCTTAGCAAAGAAGTTAAAACTTCTGATTTATAGTGATCGGAGTCAATATCATTAATGGATTCAAGCGCTTTTTGGAAGGAGCTATTGGAGAGCCCCTTCTTGTCCAACGCTTTTTTGAGAACAACACTTCGGTAGTAATCAGAATCAATTGTCCTGGAGGTGTTGATCATTTCACCCATGATATCGTCATTCAGTTTGTCTTGATTCAACAAGGAGGTGAGCACTTCTGTCTTGTAGTGATCAGAATCCATTGTGCCCGCAGATTGCAGGATAATTTTTATTGCATTTAAAGAAACGGATTCAGAATTCAATCCGGTTTTAATCACCTCAGTTCTATAATGGTCAGAATCCATGTTATTGGTTGCGCGAAAAGCAGCCTCCAAGGCGTCATTTGATTTTATGAATTTGTCCATATTACTCTTTAAGAACCCCGCGAGGTAATAATTTGAATCCATGGTTTCGGCCATCCGGTCAATTATGCGGGGATAATCCTTCGTGCTTATAGGTAGCTTCATCAGCAAGTTGGCATAGTGGGATTTCACATAATTGCTTTCCAGGCTTTCGATTTCACTCACCACAGCCGGAGCACCTCCCTTTTTAAAAAATCTGTCGACCCTACTTTCGGCCCCGATTGTGGTGCTGCGTACCAGTTCAGGTAATATTTCTGCCATCCATTGCCTACCGGCTGGCTCAAAGTCAATTTTTGTGCGTCCTTCGTAGTATTCTTTTTTTAGACCACCGGCAACAGGGGATACAATTAATGTTCTGCGACTTCCAAATACCGTTTTCTTTACTTCCAGATATCCGTCAGGTGACATGCTTTTGATGTCCTTGTCGTCATCGCTCAATTGAATTTTGCCCCTCACCTCCACATCGAAGCTGGAGAAACCACTTCTGTTTTTTATGACAATTTTATTGCGGTCTTGTTGAATTTGAATATTGGATTCCTGCCCATAGTGGGTAGTCACTATAGTGGTGAGTAATATTGTTACCAGCAAACCTTTAATTCTTAACATAACTTTATGATTCGTTTACTCTGATTATACTACAAATCACGTGTTTAGATTCGCATTCTACAAAGAGCATGCACTGAGCTGCGGAAATACTGTAGTGAGTCGCAAAATCATACTTTTATTTGTGCTATTTGCACCTGCGATAGCCTATGGGGTTAAGTGACTTCAACCTATTATTTCTAAATTTGAATGGTTAATGCCAATAAATTTGAATATTCTTATCGTTCTGCCAAGTGTTATACCTGCTCCTAAATATGGAGGGACAGAAAGGGTAGTTTGGTATCTTGGGAGGGAGTTTATTAAACTGGGCCATAGGGTTACTTTTTTGGTAAACGAAGGCTCCCACTGTGATTTTGCACCTGTACTCTACCTTGACAAAAGCAAAAATATTTCTGAGCAAATTCCAAAATCGGTTGACTTGGTCCATTTTAATTATTTGCATAATGAAACGATAGACAAGCCATCAATTACCACAATGCATGTTAACATCAATGATGAACGTACCCTTGATCAAAACACTGTTTTTGTATCTAAAAATCAAGCTTCAAGATTCGGGTCTACTTCTTTTGTTTACAATGGTTTGGATTGGGATGATTATGGAAAGGTAGGCCTTAAGGGCAATAGAACTTACTTTCATTTTTTAGGAAACGCGGCATGGAGAATAAAGAATTTAAGGGGCGCAATTGAGGTGATCAAAATGACTAAATCTGAAAAATTAAAAGTACTCGGTGGAAGGAGATTGAACATTAAGATGGGATTTAGGTTGACATTAAGCCAGAGAATAAAATTTTATGGCCAGGTAGGGGGCGAAGAAAAAAATGAATTATTAAGATATTCTAAAGGATTAATTTTTCCTGTTCGATGGGATGAACCGTTTGGATTGGCTATAACTGAAAGTCTCTATTTTGGATCCCCTGTGTTTGGCACTCCTTACGGCTCTCTTCCTGAGCTAGTGAATAGTGAGGTTGGATTCCTGAGCACCAGCGCATCTCAATTGGCTGAAGCAATTGATGAAAGTGATACTTTTTCAAGAGAAAAATGTCATGCTTACGCCATGGATGAGTTTAATTCTAAAAAAATGGCTAAAGTATATTTAAGTAAATATGAAAGGGTACTCAACGGAGAGAAGTTAAACGCTACTCCTCCAAAACTGGTGAAAAGACAGGAGGAGAAATTTCTGCCCTGGACTGGTTGACGGCAATAATTTGTTGGTGTTAACATCAACAAAAAAACCTACATATTATAATTGCCTCTGTCTCAGCGCCTCAAACACAACAATCGCTGCCGACACCGACACATTCATGGAATCAATTTTTCCTTTCATGGGGATGATAATGTTGGTGTCAGAATTTTTAATCCAGGCATCCGTCAATCCACTGGACTCACTGCCCATAACAATGGCGCAGGGTTGTTGAAAGGAGGCAGAGGTGTAAGGAATGGATCCACCTAAATAGGTACAAAATATTTTAATCTGCTTCTCCTTCAGCCATGCAATGGTTTCATCTGAAGTGGCCGCAGCAGTTTGATTGGTGAACACACAACCTATACTGGAGCGAATCACATTGGGATTATAAAAATCAGTTTGTGGATCACAGATGATCACCGCGTCTACCCCTGCAGCATCGGCAGTTCTCAATATAGCCCCCAGGTTTCCAGGTTTTTCTACTCCCTCCAAAATTAAGAGTAAAGGATTTTTACTCAACTTGAGATCATCAAGCAAGTGGGATTTATGCCGGGCAATTCCTATAACGCCCCCAGTAGATTCGCGATAGGCAATTTTTTCAAATACATTTTGTCCAACAGCCCACAGCTGACTTTTTTGAAACCCTGCCTTTTGAAGAGTAGCCCCCTCAATCAGGTGCGTGGAATAAAAAACAGATTCAATTTCATATCCATTACTTTCTGCAAGCATCAGTTCTTTTAGCCCCTCAATTACAAATAAGCCCAGTTTTTTGCGTTCCCTGGATTTATCAAGCGAAATAAGATGTTTTATTTTTGGGTTACTGTTGCTGGTGATAACAGGATGCATAGAAATTTTTTCGCTTTACTCTGTTTATTATATAACCTTATTTTTATGTAGAGACAGCAATACATATAGAGCAATGGGTGGTAAATATCGGCTATTTTTTTCATTGTTAAATTGCCCAACCTGCTGCATTCACCCTATCAATAACAAAGTTACCTGCCCCATCTGAGACGTTGATCTGGAAGCTAAATAGCAGTGGCCTTTTTATTTGCCAATGCTGACTGGTAGAATACATTTGTTACTTTAACAAAACACCAATACCTTTCGCAGTATGCAAATGCATTGCCCTTCCGGCTGGAAAGCGTATGAATTGATCGACTCTGGCAATTTCGAAAAACTGGAGCGGTTTGGAGATTATGTATTGATCCGACCAGAGCCACAGGCCATATGGGAACCCACCCTTTCTTCAGAAGAATGGAGACATAAAGCAGATGCACATTTCAACAGGGAGCAGAAAGAGAACTATCGCTTTGGTGAAGAAGCCAAAGGTGGCTGGAAAAAGAAAAACAATATGCCCGATAGTTGGCAAATAAATTATCATCATCATACTTTAAAACTCACTTTAAGATTGGCGCTTACTGGGTTCGGGCATGTGGGTATTTTTCCAGAGCAGGCAAATAACTGGGACTTTATATTTGAAACTGTAGGTTCATGGAAGAATGATCCATCCAGGGTGCTTAACCTTTTTGCTTACACAGGGGCAGCCTCAGTAGTAGCTCGCATGACAGGTGCAGAAGTAACCCACGTAGATTCTTCCCGCCCGGGTCTCAACTGGGCCAATCAAAATATGCGGTTGAATAATCAGAATGACATTCGTTGGGTATATGAGGATGCATTGAAATTTGTAAAGCGGGAAGTGAAACGTGGAAACAAGTACAATGGGATAATTATGGATCCACCTCCTTATGGGAGGGGCCCTGATGGAGAAAAATGGATGTTACAGGACAAACTCAACGAATTGGTCAGATTGAGCAGTGAATTGCTATTGGCAAAGCAGAGATTCTTCATTTTGAGTATGTATGCAGTGGGCCTTTCTGCACAGGTAGGGCTCAATGTTGTTCAATCCCATTTTCAGATTGAAAACCCTGAATTTGGAGAGTTTTATCTCCATTCAAGTACAAAAAGGCACTTACCCATGGGAACCTTTTTACGATTTAGAGGTTAAAAAAGTATTACCAGATGCTAAACTGGTTTAACTAATCGTCACATCGGGAGCAAAGTTGTTGTTTCCTGATGACAATAATAGGATTAACTCTATCTTTGCGCCCTTATTTTATTAGAAGGAGAATTTTATCTTCATATGGACGTCAACAAAATTAGAAATATTGCCATTATTGCTCACGTAGACCACGGAAAGACCACCCTGGTAGATAAGCTGCTTCATGCAGGACATCTTTTTAAGGATCACGAAAATCCAGGGGAACTGATCATGGATAGCAATGATCTGGAGCGTGAACGCGGGATTACCATTCTTGCAAAAAACGTCTCTGTACGGTATAAAGATTATAAAATCAATGTAATAGATACCCCCGGCCACAGCGACTTTGGTGGAGAAGTAGAAAGGGTACTCAATATGGCCGATGGCTGTCTGCTTTTGGTAGATGCTTTTGAAGGCCCAATGCCACAAACGCGTTTTGTACTACAAAAGGCACTGGAGCTTGGTTTGAAACCCATTGTGGTGATCAATAAGGTGGACAAGAAGAATTGTACACCTGACGAGGTACATGAGTCTGTATTTGATTTGATGTTTTCACTGGATGCCACTGAGGAGCAATTGAATTTCCCTACTTTTTACGGTTCGGCTAAGCAAGGCTGGATGAGCAAAGACTGGAAGCAGCCTACTGAAGATATCACCGCCCTTTTGGAGGGCATTATTGAATATATACCTGCTCCGAAAGTAGCAGAAGGGAAGACTCAAATGTTGATTACTTCCCTTGAATATTCATCCTACATAGGTAGAGTTGCGATCGGGCGAGTGCATCGGGGAGAATTGAAGCCCGGTCAGCAAGTGGCTTTGGTGAAAAGGGATAGGGCCGGCCTTACCAAAACAAGAATTAAAGAGCTTTATATTTTTGAGGGATTTGATAAGAAAAAAGTAGATATAGTAAGGGCAGGAGAGATTGCTGCCCTTGTAGGCCTGGAAGGTTTTGAGATTGGCGACACAGTGGCTGATATTGAAAACCCTGAGCCGTTGAAAAGCATAGCCATAGATGAGCCTACCATGAGTATGCTTTTTACCATTAATAATTCTCCTTTTTATGGTAAGGAGGGAAAGCTGGTAACATCGCGCCACATCAAAGACAGGCTGCATAAAGAGCTGGAAAAAAACCTTGCCATGCGCCTGGGCGAGACCAATTCGGCTGATAGTTTTATAGTGTTTGGAAGAGGAGTTCTTCACCTGTCTGTGCTTATAGAAACCATGCGCAGGGAAGGGTATGAATTACAAATTGGTCAGCCACAGGTAATTTTTAAGGAAATAGATGGTGTGAAGTGTGAGCCAATGGAAGAATTGACCATTGACTTGCCTGAAGATGTTTCCGGTAAAGCAATAGAAGTGGTTTCCGTACGCAAAGGTGAAATGACCAACATGGAGCCTAAGGCGGATCGTATGATCCTTAAGTTTATCATGCCTTCACGAGGTATCATTGGACTAAGAAGTTATATGATGAACGTTACAGCCGGAGAGGCGGTAGTGACACACCGATTTAAAGAATACCAACCTTACAAAGGCTCAATCCCGGGAAGGATTAATGGGTCGCTAATTAGCATGGAACAAGGTGAGGCTATTCCTTATAGTTTACACAATCTTCAAGACAGAGGAAAATTTTTTATTGATCCGAGTGATCCGGTTTATGAGGGGCAGGTAATTGGTGAGCATAGTAGGGGAGGTGATCTTGTAGTAAACGTAACTAAAACGAAAAAGCTTAGTAACATGCGAGCCTCCGGATCTGATGAAAAAATGAAAATAGCTCCCGCTATTAGGTTTTCATTGGAAGAAGCACTTGAATACATTCAGTCGGACGAGTATGTGGAGGTGACACCAAAGTCTATACGCTTGAGAAAAATTCACCTGAATGAAAACGATCGCAAACGCGAAAGAAACAGAGTGGCAACAAATGCATAGACTCTTATTTTTTGTATTGGTTTTTATGACGGGAAATGCGATGGCGCAAGACCCGGTAGGGCAGGTTCCAAAATGGAAGAAATGGGAAACTGAGGCCGATACATTAATGAATCGGCAAAACTTTGAAGGTGCTATTAAGTTATACTCCAAAGCCATCAAATCTTCCCGCCTCAAAGACAAATCTGCCTATTCGCTACTCTACAAAAGAGCCGTTTGTTATTATAGTACAGATCAGTTCGAGGCTTCATTGCAAGATATTGAAACTTTTATGGTGGAGTATCCAAAGCTATTTCAGGCACATCTGCTTAAAGCATTTATTTACAGAGAAACGGATGATAAGGAAAACCAGTTAAAAGCTTTGAATGAAGCGTTGGCCATACAGCCTGGCGATCCGGGTCTTATTAAGTGGCGATCAGGCCTATACCTTGACGATGGTAAATACCAAAAAGTAAAGGAGGATTTGCAGTATGTAAAATCCATTCAGAATGACCCCGAAGTGGAGATGTATTTAGGGTTTGCCTATTACAACTTAAAGCAGGTAGACAGTGCATTTATTTCACTGAACAAAGCCATCGAACTGGAGCCCACTTACCTGCCCGCTTACTTGTATGGCGGCTCTTTCAGTTTGCAGGAGAGCAATAACGAGCTGGCTTTGAAGTACCTGGATGTAGCACTAAAGCTCGATCCCGAAAATTTGAATGCCCAATTTTATAAGGGTATTGCTTTGCTTGAATTGGATCGCATTGATGAAGGGTGTAGCCTGCTTGCCAAAGCATTTTATGCCGGAGAGGATGATGCTGGGGATTACCTGAAAGAAAAGTGCTATACTTTAACGAAATAGTCAAACTTCTATTGACATATTCTTGTTACCATTAACAGTATTATAATTAACAGTATTATAATTAACAGTATTATAATTAACAGTATTATAATTAACAGTATTATAATTTTTGCGCGAAATTAACGTTAATGAGTTTTATGATGCGATCAATTATTTTAATAATGGGGCTAGGTCTGCTTTTAGCTGGATGCCAGCCGGTACCCGATGCTGAGGAGCTTAATCAAAACCTGATAGTCCAGACAGACTATGATGCATCGGTGAATTTCGGTGACTATACCACCTACACTCTTCCGCTTGATACCCTGGGATTCATTTCAAACAGCAGCAATGATACCCTGCAACTGGGCACCTATGCAAAAGACGTGACCGCAAAAATAAAGGCCAATATGGATGCGCGGGGTTATATCTATGTTGACAAAAATCAAAACCCGGACCTGGGCTTCATTGCGTTTATCGTAAATGATTTTAATGTTTATCAGACTATCTCCTACCCAAGTTATGGGGGTGGCTACTATTCGCCTTATTATGGTTACTATTATCCAAGGGTTAATACGTATGCTACCAATTCGGCCGCTTTGATTCTTGAACTCGTTGACCTTAATAAGAAAACCAGCCAAAATCAATTCAAGCTGATATGGACCTGCTTTATTGGTGACCTTGCATCCTCCAATGATCCATTTCAGAAGACGGTGGAAGCGGTAGATCAGGCATTTGTTCAATCCACAATTATTGGAAAATGAAGCAGCTTTTATTTATCATTATTTTTTTGGTATTGATTAATCAGGCTCAGGCGCAATACTTTGATAAGACTTATTCCTTAGCGCTTGATGTTAATGTGCCGCTAACCAATACAGATTATGTAAACAAAGTGAGCGCGCGAGGCTTTAAATTTGGGTATCGTGAAATGATAAACGAAAAGCTATTTGGCGGAGTAGATTTTACTAATAGTACTTATACAAGGCATATCCCCCGCCAGACTTACACCAATGGAACCAGCGCCACAACGACCGATTTATTTAATTATGCCTACAGTTATGGGTTAACCCTGAGTGTTGATTATTTTTTCAAAACCGAGCAAAAATTCATGCCTTATGCAGGGCTGGGGGTTGGTGCTTCCTACATGAATTATCGGCAGTTCTTTAATGTATATTCCAACCAGAGCGAAAATTGGGGGGTGCTGGTTAGGCCTCAGGGCGGATTTCTATATAAGTTGAAAGAGGACTCGCGCTGGGCCTTTCTTGCAGGTATTCATTATGATTATTCTTCTGCAAAAAGCAAGGATTTTGCACTTGATGCATTCAGCAATATCGGTGTACAGGCGGGAATAATAATTTTAGAATGGTAGGTCTTCACGTACTTTAGTTAATCCACTTTCTCTGCTTGTTCTCTGGCAGGATCGGGTTATTTTTGCACCATGCCGGAGCAGATTCTTATTCTCGATTTTGGTTCTCAGTACACTCAATTAATTGCACGGAGGGTACGAGAACTTAATGTTTACTGCGAAATTCACCCATTTAACCGGATTCCGGCCATTACAGGCGATATCAAGGGAGTGATCCTGTCGGGCAGTCCGTGTTCTGTCAGGGATGAGGGGGCGCCTGATATTGACCTTTCTATGTTTGGATCGGTACCCATATTGGGGGTTTGCTATGGAGCCCAATTGATGGCGCATAAAAGTGGAGGTGAGGTAAAGCCATCTCAAACCCGTGAGTATGGCAGGGCAAAGCTTACTACAGTAGATCATCACAATGAATTGCTGAAAGAGGTATCTCAAGGCTCGCAAGTTTGGATGTCTCATGCGGATACCATTGTGTCCCTTCCTGAGGAATATCGGATAATCGCGAGTACTCCTTCTGTAAAAGTGACTGCTTTTGCCCACAAGACAAAAAAGCACTACGCCATTCAGTTTCATCCCGAAGTGACCCATACTATTGAGGGGAAAAACCTCCTTCGCAATTTTGTGGTGCATATATGCGGTTGTGAGCAAGGTTGGACACCCGACCTATTCGTAGAGTCAACTGTGGCCAGTCTCAAAAAGAAACTAGGCAACGATAAGGTAGTAATGGCTCTTTCCGGTGGAGTGGACTCTACGGTAGCTGCATCGTTGGTACATCAGGCTATAGGAAAGAACCTGTATTGTATTTTTGTTGATAATGGGTTGCTTCGTAAAAATGAGTTTCAGCAAGTACTTGACTCTTATGAGGGGATGGGACTCAACATTAAGGGCGTTGATGCAAAGGATAAGTTCTATGCTGCATTAAAAGGACTTACTGATCCAGAAGAAAAGCGTAAAGCTATTGGTAGAACATTTATAGAGGTATTTGATGTGGAGGCACACCGTATTTCTGATGTAAAGTGGTTGGGACAAGGCACTATCTATCCGGATGTGATTGAATCAGTTTCTGTAAATGGCCCCTCTGTTACTATTAAGTCTCATCACAATGTAGGTGGGCTACCGGCAAAAATGAATTTGAAGGTAGTGGAACCGTTGAATACTTTATTTAAAGATGAGGTAAGGCTGGTTGGTAAATCAATGAATCTGGATTCAACAATTCTTGGACGACATCCATTTCCCGGTCCGGGTTTAGGGATAAGAATTTTAGGTGACATCACACCCGAAAAGGTACGAATATTGCAAGAGGTGGATCATATCTTTATTAATGGTCTGCGTGAGAAGAATTTATATAATGAAGTATGGCAGGCAGGAGCAATGTTGTTGCCTGTTCAATCGGTAGGCGTGATGGGTGATGAGAGAACGTACGAAAGTGTGGTTGCGTTGAGGGCTGTGATCAGCGTGGATGGCATGACAGCAGACTGGTCGCATTTACCTTATGATTTTTTAAGTGAGGTGTCATCTACTATTATTAACAAAGTGAAAGGAGTAAATAGGGTGGTTTATGATATAAGCTCTAAACCGCCTGCAACCATAGAGTGGGAATAAATATTTGCTGATTCATAATGAACACAAATAAAAATTTTGTTCTGATTATCCTATTGATTGCGTTGATGATTTCGCCTGTCCTTCAGGCGCAAGATTATAAACGTCAATATAAGTCTGCGCGCGAGTTTTTTAATGAGAAACAATACGGACTTGCTATGGAGGCCTTTAAGCCCCTTATTGTATACGATAAGGACAATGCCTATCTGGAATATGCTTCTTTTTTTTATGCACTGTCAGCCTATCACCTGAAATTCACTTCGGTGGCAAAAGATATGCTGTTGCAAATCAAGCAACTCTATCCAAACTGGAGCCAGATGGCGGAAGTAAATTATTGGATGGCTAAAATATATTTTGACCAACGTCAGTATTTTCAGGCGATGCAAATGCTGAGTGGATATCCATCGCTCAATCGGCAAAAGAGCGTGTCGGAAATGAAAGCACATTACCTAAAGGAAATCGAAGATGTGGAGGTACTAAGAATGATGTGGGAGGAACATCCGCAAGACACGGTGGTAGCAAAGACTTTGGCAAGAGTGATATCAAAACAACCATTCCTCGATCAGGATGCTCAGCTTATTGATTCATTGATCACTAAATTTGGATTTGATAGAAGGGAATTTGAATCAACACTTAAGCCAGTAAATGTTTTTAAAGAAGAGTACGTAGTGTCGTTGCTTTTCCCTTTTTTGGCAAAAGCGCTGGAGCCTACCACTTCCGCCAAAGTAAATCAAAGCATTCTTGATTTGTACTTAGGGATAAAATTGGCGGCAGACTCTCTTAAAGGACAAGGAATAAATATAGATTTGAGATCTTACGACACAGAACGAAGTATTGAAACAACAAGTGCATTGTTGGAAAAGCAGGAACTAAAAAACTCGGACCTGTTGGTCGGCCCATTATTTCAAAATCAAGTTAAGCTGGTGCAGGATTTCTCTATTAATAATAACATTAATATGATGAGTCCTGTTTCCAGCAATACAGCGTTTTTTGATACCAATCCCTTTGGGCTACTTTTACAGCCAAGCAGTGAAACAATTGGAGAGCGATCTGCTGAATGGATTGCAGCCAATATTCCAAATAAAAACTGTATGGTTTTTTATGGAGAAGCCCCCAAAGACACTGTGACTGCAACTAGTTTTTTAAAGAGGGCAAAAGAACTTGGAATAAACATTGTGTGGGCCGAAAAAATATCTCGTGAAAACAGCGTGACGATTTATAATAGATTGGCAACACCTGTTGAGTACGATGAGTTTAAGAATCCTATTGAGTTTGAGTTGAAAATTGATAGTATCGGTAGTGTATTTATGGCTTCAGATGATCCCATCCTTTACACCAAAGTGATCAGTGGAGTTGAGACCAGGGGTGATTCCGTAATCATAGTTGGAAATGAGTCCTGGTTGAATAACGCTGCGGCAAATTTTGCTACCTACGAACGCATGCATATTACTATGTCGGCTCCAACCTTTACGAGGGTCTCTGATCCGAATTATACAACGTTTAGAAAAGATTTCATTCGCAAACATGGTGTAGTGCCTACAGAGAATTCAAAAATTGGTTATGAGTTCATGTGGTTCGTTGGCCATTGCTTAAAGGAATATGGAGTCTATTTTCAGGATGGCTTGAAAAAGAAGGATTTTATTCCCGGATATCTGTTCAGAGGTTACGATTTCAGCATTGGCCAGTCAAACCAATTTGTGCCCTTTATTCATTTTAAGGGGGGCGAGGTTGAATTCATAGAAAACCCTCCAGGCGGGAAGAAATAGACCAATTGTGTGATAATATTACACGAGATTAGGGTTAAACATTCTTTTCCTTAATTTTCAGATTACTAGGAGCAAGGCCGAGATCCATTATTTATAGAAGGAAATACATGTTTTTATTACCTTTATGGTTTGACTAGAATGTCATGAGACTAAAAATGCTATTTGGATTACTTCTGTCAGGAACCTCACTGGTAACTTTTGCTCAGGGTGAGCGCACAGACAAGGGAGCCGTAACTTACGAAGAAATATATGATGAGCCTTACGCAGTCAATAAGCTTTTCATAGGGTTTCAACCCCTTTATGGAGAGGCATTTGCCACTAATGTAAATGCAGGATTTGGTGTAGAAGCCACCTATTACTATCAGGATAAGGCAGATTTTAACGTCCATTTTAGAAAGCCTTATAGTACTAGCTTTTTTGATCTCAATAAAGATTTAGCTTCAAAGAATGCAACTACAAGCACTAGGCCACAAAGCTTCAGTTACTTAGAGTTTGGGGGGACTTATCATTTCAAAGATGTTGAAGAAACGTCCAAAACAAAGATGGTATTGTACAAGAGTAGCTACAAAGGCAACAAATGGGCGGGTCGTGTGCCATTGACTGCGGAGGTGCCAGCGAAGGTTAGGAAAATTTATGGCGCCAGGTTGGGTGGAATTATCTGGAATGCCACTGCCGATTTGAACAGGGTAATGGAAAAGCAAGATTTAAGCTATAGTGATTTAGTGAGCAGTGAAGGAAATGGTTTACCGTCAACTTATGTTGATAACTTTGGAAGGACCCAGGACCTGCGTGTTTTTAGCAATTTGTCTACGGCTGGTTTGTACGTAGGTAGTTCTATCTCGTGGTTTCGCAATATAGCCGTGAGTTTTAATAATTATGAAGATGCAGTAGATGATGGAATGCTTACACTTTATTTCGACATTCTTTATTCACCTGCTCTCAATATGGATCCTGTTAAATATCTTGGAACTGAATATTCTGTAGATGCCATTAACACCAACCCTATAGGTTTTCGCCTTGGTATTGATGGAAAGTTTAACCGTACATTAAGTTGGTCGTATGGTGGTGAGCTTGGCTATCGTCCCAGTGTTAAAGGAGAAGGTTTCTTTGCTATGTTCAAAATCAGCTTCCCTGTATTCGGCACCAACCTCGATTATAAGGTGGAGTCATTCGGCCAATAAAAATTTCTGATGGCCTGGGATATTCTCATAACCAACATCAAAGGTCTTGCTCAGGTTCGGAATAGTACACCTACAGTATTGTCAGGATCATCTATGGCTGATTTACCTGTAATAGAAGATGCATTTCTTGCAATTGCCGATGGTAAGATTGCTGACTATGGAGCAATGCAATCATTGCCAAATACAACAGCCGATCAGGTTATTGACGCTACGGGTAGATTTGTATTTCCCTCATTTGTTGATTCGCACACGCACCTGGTGTTTGCTGCCAGCAGGGAAGAAGAATTTGTAATGAAGATAAAAGGAGCCAGTTATGCAGAGATTGCAGCCAGTGGCGGGGGCATATTAAATTCTGCACAGAAACTTCAACACATGTCCGAGGATGAGCTTTATGAGCGATCGTTATTCCGGGCGCATGAAATTATAAAGACAGGTACTGGAGCAGTTGAAATAAAAAGTGGGTATGGACTCACGGTAAATGATGAGTTGAAGATGCTTAGAGTGGCAAGACGTTTGGGTAGAGAAACTCCCCTCATGGTAAAGACGACTTTTTTAGGAGCTCATGCAGTACCAAAATCCCACACGAAAGAAAGTTATATTCAACTTATAATTAAAGAAATGATCCCAGCGGTTGCAGCGGAAAAACTGGCGGATTACATTGATGTATTTTGTGAAGCGGGATTTTTTAGTCCGGAGGATACTGAGCTAATTTGTGACGAGGGGAAAAAGTATGGAATGAGACCTCGTCTTCATGCCAACCAATTGCATCGCTCTGGAGGAGTTCAGGTGGGAGTAAAAGTAAATGCAATTAGTGTGGATCACCTTGAGAATATAGGTGAGGAAGAAATTAGGGCGCTACAGGAAAGCACTACCATTCCTACTGCCTTGCCTGGGGCTGCTTTTTTCTTGAATCTTCCATTTCCTCCTGCCAGAGATATTATTAATGCCGGCCTCCCATTGGCAATTGCATCCGATTATAACCCTGGCAGTTCGCCTTCAGGCAACATGTCGTTGATGGTGGCACTGGCTTGTATAAAAATGAGAATGACGCCTGAAGAGGCTTTCAATGCAGCTACTGTCAATACAGCCGCAGCCATGGAGATATTGGAGACACATGGCAGCATAACCAAAGGCAAGATTGCTAACGTGAATATTACGATGCCTATACCCACCCTGGCCTACCTTCCTTATAGTTTCGGTAGTCAGCTCGTAGATCAGGTGATTATAAACGGAAAACTGGTTGATTAGGGTTGAATTACCTCTACCGAAAAGGTAACCTTTGTTTTAAGACTGTCAGCTACAGAACAATATTTTTCTAATGATAGCTTTGCAACTTTGAATAACTCATCTTCTGTAATATCCGGTGAAGTGATTTTATAATGACAATGCACTTTTGTAAATGATTTTGGATGTTCTTCCCTTCTGATACCCTCTGTTTCGGTAATAAATTCAATAATTGTTTTTTTTCTTTTTTTAAGCATTATGGTAATATCTACGGCACCACATGCCCCTACGGCTGATAATAACAGCTCTACAGGGGATTGATTTTTTTTTAAATCAGCTTTTCTCATGTCAATACATACTTCATGCCCCAGTTCGTTTTGTGCCACATATACTTCATCCTCAATCATTCGTGTTATACTTTTCATAATGCTTTTGTTTTATTCCGCATGAAATTAATTATTATTGTTACGTGCAGCTAACAGATAGCCTCAAATCTTTGATACGTGATGTTCCGGACTTTCCTAAAGCAGGTGTCATGTTTAAGGATATTACCCCATTATTGGAGGAGCCTCAGATTGTCAGAGAGACAGTGAAAGCATTGGCCACATGCTACGAAGGGAAGAAGGTTGATGCCATTGCCGCTATTGAAGCCAGGGGATTTTTGTTTGGGTTTCTTTTGGCGCAGGAGTTAAATGTTCCATTTATCCCCATACGAAAGGAAGGAAAGCTTCCCTATAGAAAAGTGACTGAGGAGTATGCGTTGGAATATGGCACCGCCATTATAGAAATGCATATGGATGCTGTAAAAAAAGATTGGCAGGTGGTAGTACATGATGATTTGTTAGCCACAGGAGGCACTGCCAATGCGGCAGGGCAGTTGATTCATAGATTGGGAGGAAAGGTACTTGGGTTTTCGTTTATCGTCAATCTTGAATTTTTGGAAGGAAGACAACTTCTGAAAAGAAAATACAATTGTAATCCTGACTATTTAATTGAGTATTGAAAATGTAACTTTTGTGCTACTTTTGTGTTTAAGTAGTTGTGATAGACTTGATCCGAATACCTATTTTTCCTTTAGCCATTTTTCCCCTTCCTGGAGAATTGGTGCCATTGCATATCTTTGAGCCACGCTATCGCCAGCTTTTGGATAATGCGGAGAAAAGGGATATCTCATTTGGTATTTTTTTTAATCATATAAGTAATAAAAATAAACTGGGATCTTTGGTAAAGCTAGAGAGTGTGATCAAGCGTTTTCCCGGAGGGGAATCTGACATTATTGTGAAATGCACTAATATCTTTAGGATGGAGTCACTTCACCGAACATTCAAGGATAAACTTTATCCTGGAGGAGACGTAGAGATATATCAAGTTGATTTGAAAAAACCTATTGACAAAAATCTACAAAATGAATTTGAGTCCTATTTGAAATTACTCCGCATTTCGACTACTGAGAAAGCTACTTCTATTTTTCAAATAGCCAATGAGCTTAACCTCGATAACCAAGATCGGCTAAAATTTATGGAAGCAGATGAGGAGAAAAAGGAAGTCTTTTTATTATCACGTTTACGATATCAAATGCGCCTCACTCTTGAAGTAGAGAAGTCAAAGGATGTATTTCATCTTAATTGAGCGTTTGGAGAGATTGACTAATTATTCTTTGTTTTTTACTTTCTCCTTATCCCTAAAATATTTTCGAAATAGGAAGTGATGTCGAAGCGCTTCCATATCCTCACTAAACTTGCCGGTGCCGATATTTAGATTTTTTAAAGTGATACGTAGGTCATTGGCCATAGCGGTGTCCTTCATTAATGCAGGAATTGCTCCTTCACCTTCCCCCAGTTCAGTAAGCATTTGATTAAGATTGTCTATTGATGTATTAATTTTAAGGGAGGCTGTTTCAAGTCCCTCTAGCGTGGATTTAATTTTTATCTGAGTGCTGGTATCATTAATTACCCATCCGGCAAGCCCATTTCCTTCATTAACTTGATTGGAAATTTGTTTAACCTGGGAAAGGATTTCATTGGTTTGTACCGTTGCCCTTTTTAGATTGGAGACAGCCATAAATACTTGTTGTCTCAGGCTGGTGTCATTGAGCAGGTAAGACACAGTGCCTTTTCCCTGTTTAATTTCCTGCACGATTTCCAATAGATCCGAAGTGAGTAATGCGGCATTTTCATTGGTTGTTGTGAGTGTTTTTAAAATGTCATCTGTCTTTATTCTACTGTAAGTTTGAAGCAAATCTCCATCATTTACAATTTTAGATTCTCCTTTGCCCGGGCTGATGTTGACAAGCATATTGCCCATGAGGCCGTCAGTGCCTATTGTGGCAATGGCGTTTTGTTTGATATGTGATCTTACATCTTCACGAATACGCATAGTTACTTCAATGGTGGAGTCATTCTGAATTTCGACAGAGAAAACGGATCCAACGTTGATGCCAGAGAGCCTCACATTGTTTCCTGCTTGTAATCCATTCACATTTCCAAATTTCACTTTAAGGTTGAAGGTGCTACTGAAGATGTCTTTTTTCTGCCCTATTAAATAAACCGTGATAACAAGAATGACCGTGCTAAAGATCACAAAAAATCCAAGTTGTAATGTTCTTTTTCTTGATGTTTCCATGGTTTTATTTATTTCTTGAAAAACTCTTGTACTACCGGATCAATTGAGCGCTCCAGTTCATCGTAATTTCCTTCTATATAGTTTTTACCTTCTGACAGTATAACAATACGATTGGTTGTGATTTTGGCACAGGCCAAATCGTGAGTAATAATTAATGCAGATGTTTTATATTGCTCCTGCACTTTGTTAATTAAATGACTTATCTCCCGTCCAGTGATTGGGTCCAGCCCACCCGTTGGTTCATCGTAAAGTATGATTTTTGGTTGGAGGATAAGCGTACGTGCTATGGCCACTCTTTTTTTCATGCCACCTGATAATTCAGATGGCATTAAATTTAATGTATGTAAGAGCCCAACACTATCCAGCGCTTCCTCTACTCTTGCCAGTAGGGTTTTGGTTCCATCATCTTTCTCATGATGTCTACGCATGGGAAATTCAAGATTTTCCCTTACTGACATGGAATCGTAAAGCGCTGATCCTTGAAACAAAAAACCAACATCCCTTCTAACAATGTCCAGTTCCTTTTGTGTCATGTCAGGTACCGATTGTCCAAGCACTTTCATTTGCCCACTATCAATTTTAATCAACCCGATAAGGCATTTAATAAGCACTGATTTACCTGATCCGGACTTGCCCAGCAAGGCTACATTTTCTCCATCCATTAAAGCAAAATCGAATCCACGCAATACGTGATTGTCGCCAAACGATTTATGCAAATCTTTTATTTCTATGACGGGCTTTTTAATGTTAGTTTCCGGAATCATCACAGATCATAAAAAATGTCAGAAATAAGGACTGCAATAAAATCAAGAACAAAAACTAACATAGAGCTGATTACAACCGCTTCGTTGGCAGTCCTTCCTACACCTTCAGTTCCCTTGCTGGAGGTGAACCCCTTATAACAAGCCACTATGGCAATGGCAAATCCAAAGAAAAAGGATTTAATAATGGAAGGGATCAAATCCCCGTAATTGAGATATTCAAAGACTTTGCTGAAATAAAGTTGTAGGGTTACGCCTCCTTTCAAATATTCCACCATTGCTGATCCGGCCAGAGATATAAGATCAGCCAATACCACCAATACGGGCAACATAATAGTGGCAGCGGTTACACGGGTGATCACCAGGTATTTGAAAGGATTGGTGCCGGATACCTCCATAGCATCGATTTGCTCTGTTACTTTCATAGAGGCTAGCTCTGCACTTATGCCCGATCCCACTTTGCCAGCACAGATGAGGGCAGTGATGACAGGTCCAATCTCACGCACAATGGCAATGCCCACCATGGAGGGCATCCAGGACTCAGCGCCAAACTCCACCAATGTAGGTCTTGTTTGTAAAGTAAGCACAATGCCCATAATGAATCCAGTGGAACCGACCAGGCCAATGGATTTGTTGCCAATAAGAAAGGATTGTTTCAATAATTCCTGAAACTCGTATGGAGGAAATAGAACTTCACGAAAGTACCGAATGGAAAATTGAGTGATTTCTCCGGTAGTAATGAAAAACTTTTTAATCCTCCTTAACATAATGAGTTTTGCAACCTGAAAGCTAACACTCTGTGAGGAGGTAAATTATGACCGATGTCATGGTAAACCATGACAACTGTTTACTCACTACATATTCCGCCTGTATTGACCTCCTACTTCAAACAGTGCTTTGGTAATTTGTCCCAGTGAGCAAACTTTAGTGGCATTCATTAATGCCTCGAAAATATTTTTGTTGTGGATGGCAGCCTGTTGAACAATTTCAATCTGTTGGCTTGCTCTTTCTGCCTGAAACTTATGAAGGTTTTTTAACATACTAATCTGATACTCCTTTTCTTCCGTGGTGGCGCGAATTACTTCCTGAGGAATAATAGTGGGTGAACCTTTAGAGCTAAGGAATGTATTAACACCTATAATTGGATATTCACCTGTATGTTTCAAAGTTTCATAGTAAAGACTTTCTTCCTGAATCTTACCACGTTGATACATGGTCTCCATAGCACCCAGTACACCCCCTCGTTCTGTAATCCGATCAAACTCCAACAACACTGCATCTTCTACAAGATCGGTGAGCTCTTCAATAATAAACGATCCTTGTAATGGATTTTCATTTTTAGCAAGACCCAGTTCTTTATTAATGATCAGTTGAATGGCCATGGCTCTTCGTACTGATTCCTCCGTAGGCGTAGTGATGGCTTCATCATACGCATTGGTGTGTAGCGAATTGCAATTATCATAAATAGCATATAGTGCTTGCAGGGTGGTGCGGATATCATTAAAGTCAATTTCCTGAGCATGCAATGATCGACCTGAAGTTTGGATATGGTATTTTAACATCTGACTGCGGGCATTGGCACCATATTTATTTTTCATTGCCTTGGCCCAAAGCCTTCTGGCCACTCTTCCAATTACTGCGTACTCAGCATCAACGCCATTGGAGAAAAAGAAAGAAAGATTGGGTGCAAAGGCGTTGATGTCCATTCCCCGGCTGAGATAATACTCTACATACGTGAAACCATTGGCCAAAGTAAACGCCAGTTGGGTAATGGGATTAGCGCCTGCCTCAGCAATGTGGTAACCTGAAATGGAAACTGAATAAAAATTACGGACATTATTTTCAATAAAATATTGTTGTACGTCACCCATCAATCGCAATGCAAATTCTGTAGAAAAGATACAAGTATTCTGCGCCTGGTCTTCTTTGAGGATATCCGCTTGCACTGTTCCTCTAACTTGAGTCAAAGTATCAGCTTTTATCTTTGCGTAAACTTCTTTAGATAATACCTGATCTCCGGTGACCCCCAGAAGCATTAATCCCAATCCATCATTTCCTTTTGGCAATGATCCCTGGTAAGAGGGTCGTTCAGCTCCCTTATAAATGCTTTCAATCTTTTTAAGCACTTCGCCTTCGAGACCATTTTGTTTAATGTAAATCTCGCATTGCTGGTCGATGGCGGCATTCATAAAATATCCCAGCAGCATGGGTGCCGGGCCATTGATGGTCATAGAAACAGAAGTTCGCGGATCGGCCAAATTAAAGCCACTGTATAATTTTTTTGCGTCATCAAGGCAACAGATAGCCACACCTGCATTTCCGATCTTTCCATAGATATCCGGCCTGTAGTCGGGATCATTTCCATAGAGGGTCACCGAATCAAAGGCGGTAGATAATCGCTTGGCGGGTGTTGCAAAACTTACGTAATGGAATCTCCTGTTAGTACGTTCAGGGCCACCCTCTCCTGCAAACATGCGCGTTGGGTCTTCTCCTTCTCTTTTGAATGGGTAGATGCCTGCAGCATAAGGAAATTCTCCCGGAACATTTTCTATTAGTATCCACTTAAGCAAATCACCCCATGCTTCATATCTTGGAAGGGAAACTTTGGGAACCTGTGTGTGAGAAAGTGATTCTGAATGGGTTTGAATAGCTAATTCCTTGTCTCTTACTTTGAATTTAAAAAGCGGTTCTTTGTATTTCTTTTCGTTTTCAGGCCATTGATCCAACAGTTGTTTGTTGTGTGGATCAAAGTTGAGACTGATCTTTTCATATTGCTCCTGTAGCCCTTTTGTAATTCTGTTTTTGTCTTCAAGAGTAGACTCCTTTATTGTGTCAATCGATTTTTGGATCGCATATAATTTTTGTGCTACCTCTGCCTGATCTATTACCCATTGACTGTAGTTTCTATTGCTTTCTGAAATTTCACTCAGGTAACGTGTACGGTTAGGGGGTATCACGTACACTTTTTCTGACATCTCGCGAGAGATCTCAAAAGTAGAGTTAAGGGCTACTCCTGTTTTTGTAGTGATGGTATCAATTAAATGTTTGTATAATTGATTGGTTCCCGGATCGTTAAACTGTGAGGCAATGGTGCCAAATACAGGCATGCCATCCGGTTTTTTATCCCAAAGGTTATGGTTACGTTGGTATTGCTTTTTTACATCTCGCAAGGCATCCAGGCCTCCACGTTTGTCAAACTTGTTCAGTGCTATTACATCGGCAAAGTCAAGCATGTCAATTTTCTCTAATTGAGTGGCCGCACCATATTCGGGTGTCATTACATACAATGAAACATCGCTGTGATCTAAGATTTCCGTATCACTTTGCCCTATGCCAGAGGTTTCTAAAATAATGAGGTCAAATTCTGCTGCTTTGAGAATTGCAACAGTTTCTTTTACATATGCAGACAAAACCAGATTAGCTTGGCGGGTGGCCAATGAGCGCATAAAAACCCTTGGATGGTTGATGGCATTCATGCGAATGCGATCACCCAACAGAGCACCACCTGTTTTCCGTTTGGAAGGATCAACGGATATGATTCCTATGGTTTTACTTTTAAAGTCAATCAAGAACCTTCTTACAATTTCATCCACCATTGAAGATTTGCCTGATCCACCGGTACCGGTAATTCCTAAAACCGGAGTAGTAGCTTTCTTGGCTTTTTTATGGATCGCAACAAAAATATCTTTGTGTTGATCAAAATAATTCTCAGCGGCAGAGATTAATCGTGCAATGGCCAGTGGATTTTTATCTTTGAGTTGATTGAGCTCATCGTTGAGTGTTTCCCCAAGCGGGTAATCACATTGGTGTACCAAATCGTTGATCATCCCCTGAAGACCCATGGATCTTCCATCATCCGGGGAGTAGATTCTTGTGATGCCATAATCCATTAATTCTTTGATCTCTTCGGGCAAGATGACACCGCCTCCTCCTCCGAATATTTTTACATGTGATGCTCCTTTTTCTGTCAGCAAATCAAACATGTATTTAAAATATTCATTGTGTCCGCCCTGATAGCTGGTCATGGCAATGCCTTGTGCATCCTCCTGTATGGCGGTATTTACGACCTCTTCCACGCTGCGGTCGTGACCCAGATGAATAACTTCGCAGCCAGTGGCTTGAATTATCCTTCGCATGATATTGATGGCGGCATCATGCCCATCGAAAAGACTGGCAGCGGTTACTATTCGAACTTTATTCTTTGGTTTGTAAGGCGCAGGGGCCTTGTGTCCAGACAGGTTCGGGGTCTCTTTTTCTTTCTTCCCTTTGGTAGCGGTTTCCATCTTATTCCATCACGGTTTTGGACTATAAAAATACGGAGAAGGAGGCTATATCCCTAACAGACGGTAGGTGATGGATTGCCGCATTTAATTTATTACTTTAGATCAGTAAACACTACCCTTATGACAACTCGCAGAAACCTTCTCAAATCGCTTGGAGTGAGTACACTTGCACTTTCCACCTTATCAGCATTTAGTTGTAGTGAGGTGAAGTCTGAGGAATCAAATCTAATGCCGGATAATGATGATCCGGAATATTGGCCAAAACTCAGAGGGCAGTTTATGTTATCCGCTGATAAGGTTTTTTTCAATACGGGAACGGTAGGGGTTATGCCGCGCGTGGTAGTGAATGCGGTAACCAAGCACCTGAATTATATGGCTGTAGACGTTGCTGATTGGCCGTATAAAGATGACAGCAAAGAACGATTTATCAGTGGCTACCAGGATATGATGTATATCCGGACCAAAGTAGGCAAACTCATCAATTGTGATCCAAAAGGAATTGCGCTTACAGATAACGTAACCAATGCGATGAGCTACATAGCCAATGGCCTTGATCTAAAAACGGGAGATGAAGTAATTACCAGCAACCAGGAACATTCCGGAGGGAGGTGCTCATGGGAAGTAAGAGAGAAAAGAGACGGTGTTGTGTTGAAACAAATTGAACTCCCCAAACCCATTCAGTCGCCCGAAGAGGTGTTGGAGATCATTACCAAAAGTTTTACACCCAAAACAAAAGTGCTCATGCTTTCGCATATCATATCGGGCAGCGGGGCAATACTGCCTGCTAAAGAAATATGTGCAATGGCCAGAGAGCGAGGAATTTTTACCATTCTCGATGGTGCCCAAACGGTGGGTAATATCCGTGTCGACATCCAGGACCTTGGTTGCGATGCTTATGTTGGATGTTTTCATAAATGGATTGGGGCACCAACAGGTACTGGTTTTATGTATGTTGATCCTGATAAAATAAAAAATGTGTGGACTACAGTGGCCAGTGCACAGTGGGATAACCATGAAGACGATGGGTATCGGTTTACACAGCGAGGCACCGGAAATTTTTCAATCTTATTTGGTTTGGATGCGGCATTGGATTTCTACTTTCAGGTGGGACATGAGCGCTGGACCGATCGGGTAAAATTTTTGGGAGACCGTTTAAGAAATGGATTGGCGCAAAATAAAAAAGTGAAGTTTTTCAACCCTGTTGATTCAACAATGTGTGCAGGACTGTCAGTATATAATATTGATGGATTTACAGGGGCACAACTACAGGATGCCTTTTGGGAAAGAGGGCGTATGCGTCCTCGTAATGTAGGAGATATATTTGGTGTAAGACACAGTACGCATATTTTTAATAGTGTAGATGAAATAGATAAAGCAATTGATATTGTGAATGCACTGTCTGCTTAGGCATTTAATGCATTATATTACTTAAAATGGTAAAGCAATATTATCGTTGCACTAAAAGCTGGCTTGGGATTACCTTTAATTTCCATTACGGCATTCAACTCCGCTTTTGTGATACCCCTGAGGTTGGCAATAGAGTTTAATTTTACACGCAAACAAACTTCCGAATCGACAACAACGGGCTGATTGAACTTTAAGCCATCAATACCATAGTTCACCAGCATCTTGATGTTGTTAACCTCCACTATTTGCCCCCACAGGTAGGGTACTAAAGACAAAGTAAGATAGCCATGCGCAATCGTTTTCTTAAATGGACTTTCAGTGGATGCCCGGACTTCGTCAATATGAATCCACTGGTGGTCAAGGGTGGCATCAGCAAATTTATTGATTTGTTCCTGCGTAATTTTTAGGTATTCGGATGCTCCAATTTCTTTACCTGTATAAGAAGCAAAATCTTCAAAACTGTTGATGGTCACTTTGGCCATGAGTGTATTTTTTTGAGGTCTTAAGTTAATGAGATTAATGATATAGGCCAATTATGATAATCTTAGTTCTTAAAATTGTGCTATTAATTTTGGATTGACGGATATTTTTTGGTTTGTCGATCGCTATTCTATAGCGCTTTGCTTGAGGATAATTATTACCTTTGTCTTCGGAAATAGACATTAAAAAGAAACAAAGAACAAGAATGCGATTGGCTCAATTGGCTCGAAAAATTGGGATAAAACCAGGTGAAATTGCTGCTTTTTTGACTGACAAAAATTTACCTATTGATGGATCTTCCAATGCAAAAGTAGCAGAGGATCAGGTTGAACTGGTGCTTAGGCATTATGCCCCTGACTTACTGTCTCCTGTCGCAGAAATTGAATCTCAAGTATTAGCTGAGGAAGAAACGGAATCAGTAACAAACCCTGAGCACCTTGAAATATCAGAAGATGCTCCTTTGTTGGCATCTGAGGAAGATATGAAGGTTGCTACTTCTGATGAAGACACGGTGATAAAGGAAGTAATCAAACCGGTTTTAGTTGAGTTGCCAGGGTTGAAGGTAGTTGGAAAGATAGATTTACCAGAGTCAAAGAAGCTGGGGGCAGAAACTGTGGAAGAGGATAAGGTAGAGGCTGGAGAAAAAAAATTACCAATTAAAAAGACCAATGAAAAATTGGGGAGGAGAAGGAACATAAACAGGGAGAATGAGCAAAGACCTCGTAAGAACATTGTTGCATTACAACGCGAAAGAGAAGCGCGTGAAACCCTAAAAAGGAAGCTGGAAGAAAAGGAACGCGAGAAAAAACTGAGAACTGAACGCTATCTTAAAAAAGTGAGCAAATTTACACCTCCACCTCAGCGGCCAAAGAAGATTAAATACGAAGATGAATATGAGGTGTATTCTATAGAGCCTGAAAAACCCAGGAGCTTTTTTGGAAAGATTCTTAATTGGTTTGTTTCAGAATAACTGAAATTTCTTGCCGGGCATATGGGTGAATTTTTGTAAACTGTTCAAATTTGAACATCCAGTTGTTCAATTTTGAGTATTGTTGGATACGAGAAGTCTATTATTGGCATGGATAAGCTGCCTGGAAAGTTGGCAGCAGCTTTGCATCTACTTTTCGAACCTAAATTTAATCTTATATGCGCACACTTATCGCACTCTTACTTTGGTTTCTACTTCTCGCGGTTAGCTGGCCGCTAGCCCTATTGGCAATATTCCTTTTTCCTGTATTATGGTTGCTGTTGTTGCCGTTTAAAATTTTGGGCTTTACACTTTCTGCTATCTTCGAAGCCATTGGAGCGATCATTATGTTTCCTTTCCGGGTGCTTAAACGCATCTGACCAAAAAGGACAACTCCCTCATTTAAATGTGGAAGTTGCGATCACTAAAATTTACATATAGGTGAGTACTGTGGCGACCACCAATAGCATGGCCAAATGGTATCCTGTATTGATCCAAAAAAGTTTCCAGGATTTCTTTTCCCAGGTAACAGCGCCAATATCTACTGGAAGATAGAAACCAAGCCAGGTGAAGATAGCTGCATTCATAACAGAACCAATTTTCGGCATTTGATCCATACCTGGTACAAAGGACCATGCAGCTATGTTATGTGCAAATACAAAGGCAAAGAAGAGGTTGCCAATTACCATAAAGATCATTCCTTTTGCTATTTCTCCTCCTGATGGTTTTAGGGATGGATCAAATCCCATTTCTTTTGCCCATGCTTTGCCGAACAAAGGTGTATACCATAGGAATCCTAGAATGAAATTGGCCAGCACTGCTACGAGCACGGCCATCCAGTTGATAGTTATTTCTTCCATAGTTGTTATGTGTTAGTTGGGGTTATTTTGTTGAATAAAGTTGCTTCATTAAACAGAATATTAGATCACCCACTTTGGGTAATTTGATTAGAAATAATACAAGGTCTCTTTTGGCATCATTTATCGCACCAATATAAAACTATCGAAGTGTACTACCACCGGCCTGCCATTAATTGCTGATTACCGGATACCAATATCAAATCAATTGTAAATCAATCATCTTAGGGGAGTATTAGGAAAGCAAATAAACTTTCAGTTTAAAAGTTGTTGCAAATGATAAGATTGAATACCCCAACCTTAGTGAATTGTATTATTTCATAGGCTCAAAGTAGCTCCAGTTTTAGTTTGATTATAAATAATAAACTACATTAGACAACGTTGTTAATAAAAAAGCAAAGCCCTCATCACAAATAGTTAAATAATATCATCTAAACCATTACTGCCATGACATTAAAAATGAGATTCACCCTTATCAAAAAGTTAGTAGCCCTGGGAACCATTATTATGTTAACTGTTTGGTGGTTGGCCTGAATCATCTTGGCTGGTTATACCTTAGTAATTGTTTCCCACTATCCTTTGGGGTGAAGGCCAAATTTTTAACGGTCCATATCTACTTTCTTATTACCACCCACTGACCCTTTAGCATTCTTTACATACTTTTCAAGCCAATTGTCCATTTCCCACAGCATATGAAGTAATGATTCTTTTGCACGATAGCCGTGACTTTCATAAGGCAGCTTTACAAATCGTGCCGTGCCTCCATGGCCTTTGATAGCATTGTAAAAGCGCTCACTTTGAATGGGAAAGGTGCCGCTGTTATTGTCTGCTTCACCGTGTATTAATAGGATAGGTTCATTCACTTTATCAGCATAGGAGAAGGGTGACATCTCATAATAAATCTCAGGTGCTTCCCAATAGGTTCTTTCTTCAGATTGAAATCCAAACGGAGTAAGCGTACGATTATAGGCACCACTGCGGGCAATTCCAGCTTTGAAAAGGTCAGAATGTGCCAATAGATTGGCGGTCATAAAAGCACCGTAAGAGTGACCGCCAATTCCAACACGATTGGAATCGACAATATTCAAACCTGCTGTGTAATCTATTACCGCCTTTGCACTGGATACCAATTGAGAAATATAGGAGTCATTGGGTTCTTTATCTCCTTCACCAATAATGGGCATGGCGGCATCATCGAGAACAGCATAACCACGCGTAACCCAGAATATGACACCACCGGCACTTATTCGTGTAAACGAATAGGGAGATCCTGTAACCTGTCCCGCTGCTTCGGCAGATTTAAACTCGCGCGGATAAGCCCAAACGATGGCTGGGAGTGGCCCGTCCTCTTTTTTGTATCCGGGAGGCAAGTACATATCCACAGTTAAGTCTACGCCATCTTCGCGCTTGTAATGAAGGACTTCTTTTTTTACATCTTTAAGTTGAGGATAGGGGTGAGGGAAGGCTGTAAGCTGTGTAAGTTCATTTACACCCATAGTATGAATAAAATAGTTGGGCGGTTCGGTTTGAGATTCTCTGGAGGTAACAAATGATATTTTTTTATCGTCCAGAACATTTATTACACGCTCATAATAAGGTGCGGCAGATTGCCAGAGTCTTTCCTTTTTTCCGGTGACTAAATTCATATTATCAAGGAAAGGCTGATCCCCTTCAGGTGAAGAACCTCGTCCACTCAACAACACTGAATTATCTTGTGTAACCTGAACAACACTTTGCCCATATTTATTATATGTACTAATGAAATCTCCAGGATCATTATAATTGTCTTCTGTAGAGCGGTCAATAATAATTTTTTTTGATTTTGTGGTTGGATTTAATTGGTAGACCCTGAGTTTTCTATCACTTCTCCACGTTTCATAAATAAAAGCGACATCTTCTTTTGCCCATTGAATACCCGCATACCGTAGAGGAAGGCTAATCAATTCTTTAGCAGCACCTGTAAAGGGAGCGGTTAGCTGATACACTTTATCGCGAATGGCAGCTTCCGCCTTCGGGTTGCCGCCATCCTGTGCTTCTACCCAATAAATAGTGGCCGGCTGATCACTCCTCCACCCATGATTGCGAGGTCCTGCTTGCGTGGCGTTAAACCCGTTAGGGATATTATCCGTTAGCGGGATGTCAATGATATCTTTAATAAGTTTTTCATTGAGGTCTACAATTTTAATTTTTTGCGGAAAACGATAATATGGAACCAGATAGGAGTAGGGTTTATGAATGCTTTCAATCATGATCATTTTTCCATCCGGAGATGGGCTTGCCGACAGGTACAACGCCTTTGTATCAATTGTTTTTTCTTCACCTCCAATTTTCTTGATTACAATTTCTGAAGTACCATAGTAGTCAAACAAATCTTCATCATAAGGATTCTCCAATAAGTCCTGATAAGTGCGTGACGGAGCTTGTTTGCCTAAATTTTCCTCAATCACCGGACCTGTTGGAATGCGTGACTTTTCGGGCAAGGGTTTTAGATCGGCTGGCACCGCTGTAAAAAGTATTTGCTCAGAACTGGATAGCCAATGAAATGAATCAGTAAACACATTGTTAATTTTTCGTTCGGTAATTTTGGAAGCCTTTTTGGCATCCATGTCCACCATCCACAATTCAATTCTGTCGTTGTAGTTTTGCAAAAATGCGAGTTTCTTGCTGTCAGGTGAAAAATTATAATCACTAATCATCAAGGGGCTGGGCAGATTGATAACCTCATAGTCTTTTCTATCTGCCAACGACTTCAATTTTAGTCCAATCAGGTAGGTGCCACGGCTTCTTCCAAAATTTTCCGGATTTATCCTTAGCCCTGCAATACGGAGTTCAGGACGAGACAATTCTTCAATGCTGGGATAATCCGAACGATCAAGTAGAACCATCCATTTGTTGTCTGGCGAAAAAGCAACAAAGGGTGTTAAAGGTGCCTCCAGTAAACTGGCAATTTCTTCCACAGGTCGTTGATAGCCAATATTGAGCTGAGCCTTTAATTGATAAGAGAAGAAGAATAACAGGATAAATAATTTTTTCATGGCAGACAAGTGTAGTGAGTTAGATAACTAAGATAACATTATCAATATCATGCTGTTATCGGTTTATTTGATGGTAGATTTAAAACACGAATAAAATGTTTAGTAACCGGTTATTATTCCTTTCTCAATGGCTGGTATTCCATTTTTCATCCACAGCGGCTCTTCAGCGCCTTTTAGATAGTAGTCAAAGAATTGCTTCATGCGAATTTGAAAATCCATTCGATTTTCACGTTTCACCGGCCAGTGTGGCTCTCCATTATAATTGAGCATCCAAACGGGCTTGTCGAGCCTGCGCAGGGCCATGTACATCTCTATTCCCTGGTACCAGGGCACAGCTGTGTCAGCATCATTGTGTAAAAGAAGTATTGGGGTTTCTATCTTATCTGCAAAAAACAACGGAGAGTTTTCAATGTAGAGAAGAGGCTTCTCCCACAAGGTGCCACCAATACGGCTCTGTGTTCTTTCGTACTGAAACATTCTGCTCATTCCACTTCCCCAACGGATGCCGCCATAAGCACTTGTCATATTTGCTACGATGGCTCCGGCTTCTGCTGCTTTGAAAAGGTTGGTTCGTGTCACCAAATAAGCCGTTTGGTAACCACCCCAACTATGGCCCTGAACGCCAATATTTTTTTCGTCTACAAATCCTTTTTCAATAAGGCTGGTAATACCGGGCATGATGCTATTATATGCGCTCTCTCCCGGGAATCCAATTTTGTAAACAATATCCGGAACAAATACCAGATAACCATCACTTACATAGGTTGTTCTGTTAATGGTTGACCTAAGCGGTGTAGGTGGTGTGTATTCATAAAGGTTGTCGCTATTCCTTTCATAGAAGTAAACAATCATGGGATACTTTTTATTGGGGTCGAAACCTTCCGGCTTGTACAGCAACCCTCCCAGGTGAACATTGTCTAATGAATTCCACTTTACCAATTCAACATTTCCCCATAAATAATTTTTCATCTGTGGGTTGGCATTGCTTAATTTTTTAGGGCTTGAAAATTTGGTATCAGGTGCAGTCCAAATGTCAGGAAATTCTCTAAAGCTCTGGCGCGTAAATAAAAGCTGATCGGCAAGCTTTGCTTTCTCCACATCACCAAACCGGAAATTATCCATAATTCGTTTGGTTAGTTTTCCGTTTTTTAAAGAAAGGGTGTAGTAACCTGATGCTTTTGTGGTTTCATCAAATGCAGACAACAAAAGATCTTTATCAGGATTGATAAATCGCTCGTCTGCATCCAGCTTTACATACCTGAATGTAATCTTTTGTTGTCTGCCAATCTTGGTCAGGTTAACTGGAGGTTTATTGCTTTGGGGGTCAAATGCCCACAAATCGTAGCGATCGTATGCAATAAATAGTTCATCGTTGGCTGTCCAGCCTGCAGCCCCGTATTGGCTTGGATAGTCAGGATGGTCATCAAGCTCATCAGCAAACTTTACATTCAATCCTTTAGTCAGCTTAATGCTCTTTTCTGTTTTGATTGAATATGAAAACCATGCTGTGTCTGGGTCGCTGTACCAATAAACGTAGTTGGCTTTAGGCGACAGGTTGGCAAAGCCTCTTATTGCAGTGGCGATCTTCTTTTTAGATCCGTCCTGTAAGTTGAAAATATATAAATCATCAGGTACGTTACCTTCCCAGGTTATGGCTTTGCGATAGGGAACATCTGTTTTTCCAAAAAGAATATTGGCATTGCCTTCATCACCCGTAATAATTGTTGGAATGTCTTCATTACCCAACTGGGTCATTTTATTATTGTTGAAGCCTATCGCTGCAAGATAGGTGCGTTTCTTTTCGGATTCCAATTGTACGTTTTGTTGAGGGTAGATGAAGTCATCTTCGCTGTTCCATATTTCTACATTTACAATTTCTTCTGGCAGTAGTGTGGTATCTTGTACTACCGGTATTGGGGCAGTGCCGAAAAATAGTTTGTCTCCATTTTTTGAAAACAGCGGAGTGTAATGTTCGCTGATGAACCAGCTTTTAGGGAAGTGAGCATCTCCTTCCACATTTAGCATCTGCGATGTAGCGTCTCCTTTTTTCCAATGATAAAGTTTGAAGTAATGAATTAATGCTTTGGTGGTATCGGTGTCAACAAGGAAGGCTGCCTGATCGCCCCCTTCATTAATGGATAGACCCTTGTACTTGAATTTGGAATGACCTTCATACAGAGTATTGAAAATTTGATTTTGTAAATCGTACCAGTATACTCCCGCATGGAGCGTGGAGTCATTTCCTGTTGTAGAGAAAAGCAACCCCTGTCCGTATTTTGCAAATTGGTAATCGGTGACAGATGAAAAGGAAGTTTCTTTACCATCAGATAATTTGCGCAGGACAAGCGTGAAGCCATTCTCTTCATTATCCTTCTTTGCCTTTTTTGATTTGTTATTGGGTTGAGATTGACTTTCGGTTTTGGATTTCTCCTCCTTCTTTGCATCCATTTGGTAGGCCAACCATCCACTTGCCTTTTCTGGGACTTTATATGATTTGACGTTAGGAATTTTTTCAGTTTTGCGAGTTTGAAAGGAATAAATACCAAGTGAGTCTTTTGGCAGATCATCCTTCTTTTTCTTTTGCCTGCGAAGCTCCTTTACCATTTTTTGTTGTGGCTTTATTTTGAAGATCGCATACTTGCTGTCGTAAGTAAGAGAAATATTGGCTGCCCGATGAACTGAATCCTGAGTGCTTGTTTTAAGGTCATAAAACACAATTTTCCCGTCTCCATCCTGAGGATTAATGGTAAAAGCAGCGTGCGTACCATCTGGGGTCAACTCATCGTAGGTGATCTCCTTCCAACTATCATAAACGGTATGATCAAGTGCTTTTTTCGATGACGGGATAGCTTTTTGGGCAATGGATGCTGTGTTAAAATAAAGAGTTAAAAGAAGTAAGATGTACCGCATGAGAATAGGGATTAAATAGAGAGGACTAATATAGTACATGGATAGGTAGAATCAAGGGTAAATTGCTGACTAATCGGGGTGAAGGCCGAGGTTTTACCATCTATTACATCAGTTTAATTTCGGAACCTAAACCTCAATAAATACGTTGCCTGGGCATAACATATCTCTTACTTTTCCAATATCTTTGTAAAATGAATATTATCAGAAGCTGGCGTGAGCAAAAAATTTTGTTAAAAAGGATGTTTCCATTTCTTTCAGATGATGATTTTTGGTTTGAGGAGGGCGGAAAAGAAGGGATGTTGAAGAATTTACAGAAAAAGCTAGGAAAGACCAGCAGTGAATTGGATCTGCTCTTTGCGGAGTTGCAACAGCACTAGCGCATAAAACACTTAAATTATGAGCGAATCCATCAGTTGGAACCGTAAACAATCTCTTGGTGAAGAAATCGCCAATAGCATTAGCCACGGTTTGGGTGTATTGGCAGCTATTGCGATCACCCCTCTATTGATTATTAAGGCTATTCCGTTGGGAGCTGCATCAGTGATTGGGGTCAGTATTTTTGGTGCCACCATGATTCTTTTGTATATGTCTTCTACATTATATCATGCATTTCCACACAGCAAGACAAAACGGGTATTTCGCATTTTTGATCATAGCGCCATTTTTCTGCTCATAGCAGGTACCTACACACCCTTTACATTGGGTGTATTGCCAGGTTTCTGGGGGTGGACACTTTTTGGAATCGTTTGGGCCCTTGCCGTTGTGGGGGTAGTATCTAAGTCGGTGCATAACATTGGAACAGGAAGACTGTCCATTATACTTTATCTCGCTATGGGTTGGCTGGGTGTTTTGGCAGTAAAGCCACTTATGAATAATCTCCCTGTTGGAGGATTAATTTGGCTTTTAGCAGGAGGTATTATGTACTCGCTTGGAGTTGTTTTTTTTGCATTGGACCATCGCATCAAATACAGTCATTTTGTGTGGCACATTTTTGTATTGGCAGGCACGGCATGTCATGTCGTGTCCGTAATGTGGTATACGTTATAACTTTCTAATTTGCCAATCAGCAAGGAGTGACTCGCTCTTGTTAAAATAAATTTTCTTCCTTATAGATTGGAGTTAGAATTGACATCATTACCCGATGTGGGTTCTTCATCTACTTCTAGTTCTTCAGTGACGTCATGTTTTACGATATGTAGCAAAAATTGCTTATCAAGAGAAAATTCAAAAATGTGTGTATCCATTAGTTCAGAGGCTTTTGGAGATTCAGCAAGTACATACAATAGGTCCTTGGCCATAGCAGAGCCCTTTATGTCATTGACGGCTTTCCCTTGATGAGCTTCCAGAGTAAAGGTGTATCCCTTTTCTTTTGGGTTTAATGCTTTAAACTCGTGTTTGAAAAACTTGTATTCCTGAGGGCCTTTTTCAGCGGAAAGCATCAGTTGTAGAATAGCAGGGCGGTACTTGTTCCAAAGTGATGCGTACCCCTGATTTGACATGGAGCTGAAATATTGAGGACTCATTTTATTATGGTTTAATAAATAAATAACTGAATCAAAATAGGTTAACCCAGATAGGTCAACAAGCCTTTGCTTCTGGATGTGTGACGTAATCTTCGTGTCGCTTTTTCCTTAATTTGTCGCACTCTTTCTCTCGTAAGACTAAATTTTTCTCCAATTTCTTCAAGGGTCATGGCAGTGTGACCGTTTAGTCCAAAGTAATCGCAGATAACTTCTGACTCTCTCTCTGTTAAGGTAGAAAGTGCGCGGCTAACTTCTCTTTGAAGTGAATCGTGCATTAAGGCAGTGTCTGGGGTATCAACCTGATCGCTCGTGAGTACGTCAAGCAAACTATTTTCTTCACCCTGTACGAACGGTGCATCTACAGAAACCTGACGCCCACCTGAACGGATAGTCTTTTCGACTTCATCTACACTTAGCTCTAATACGTCTGCCAATTCCTCACTGGAGGGCTCGCGTTGAAACTTTTGTTCTAACTCAGAAAAAGCCCTGGATATTTTATTGAGTGAACCCACGCGATTAAGCGGAAGGCGTACCACTCGGGCCTGCTCAGCAAGTGCTTGCAGAATGGATTGCCGTATCCACCACACTGCATAGGAAATAAATTTGAAACCCCGTGTTTCATCAAAACGCTCAGCCGCTTTAATGAGGCCCACATTGCCCTCATTGATTAGGTCGCCAAGACTTAGGCCATTGTTCTGATATTGTTTTGCTACAGATACCACAAATCTGAGATTGGCTTTTGTAAGTTTCTCCAGGGCTATGGCATCCCCTTGCTTGATGCGCTTGGCCAGTTCCACTTCCATCTCAGCAGTAATCAGGTCTACTTTTCCAATTTCCTGAAGATACTTGTCCAGGGACTGACTTTCCCGGTTGGTGATTTGCTTGCTAATTTTTAGTTGCCTCATAGCATTTTATCGAGTATGGTAAAAATGAAGTGATGAGCAAAAACTAAGACCGGAGTCCCTTTCAATTGGAAGATTCAAAATAGAAAAGATCGGTCTTTTCATCTTAATTCAAGGAATTGAAGAGTAAAGATACTAATTTTTTGATCATTGATATGGAATTTATTTCGGGATCATGAGCGTAATAAAATTACATGGATAGTAGTTAATTGTAACGAAAGTCAATCCTCTTTGTTTGATAAGGGATGCTCTATATTGACAATGAAAAAAACGCTAACTTTAAGACTATTAAATTGATAACTACATGGAAGTTAAAGATAGCAATGGTTCAGTCTTGGTCGATAGGGATTCGGTAAAGCTTACAAAGGATTTAAGAGTCAAAGGGTCATCACTAAGTCTTAAACGTGGCACCTTGGTGAAGAAAATCCGCCTTACCGGAAATGAAGAGGACGTGGATTGCAGAATTAATGGATGCAGTATTGTGCTTCATACAGAATTTCTAAAAAAGGTGTAGTTAATATTTAGGATAATTTCAACTATTATTTTTTTAAATTTTGAGTTTAAAAATCCAAATGATATGGCAAAACGATTGGTAAAAGGAGAAAAGAAGCTGTTTGGGGTTTGCAGTGGACTGGCCAACTATTTTGATATTGATCCTACATTAATGAGGGCTTTGTTCATCATTGCTGTTCTTATGGCGGGTACAGGTGTGCTGGCTTATATCGTATTAGCATTTATTATGCCTGATAAATAATAATAGTGTAGTTTTTGTGCCTCTGCCTTCTTACTTGATCTTAAATCGCGAAAACACATAAGATGGATGAAAGTTATTTTTGTAATATCAACCACTTTGCTTGGCGTTTTTACTGGAATATTTTATGGCATTGTCACAGTGCCAAAGAATAGTTGTTGAGCTGAGCCACACGAAGTTTTGGGATATGGAGCAGTAGTTGCATTGATACCTTTTGTATTGTCCATTATGAGCAACAGAAAATTGAGCCTAATACCAGAAATAAAATTGCCATTGCCTTTGCAAGACAATAAAAACCTTCCATTCGATATTCATTACTTACTTAAAAAACAATTTTCAAAATGAAAAATGTAATTATTTATCTTTCTTTAGTTATCCTGGCTATTTCATGTACTCCTCAACAGCTCGATTCAAGAGATGAAAAATTCAAATACGAAGAATTTACCATTGAGCAATTACAGAATGGATATGCATCTGGCGAATACCACATTCAAGATGTAGTACAAAGTTATTTGGATCGCATTGAGGCCATAGATAAAAATGGCCCACAATTGAATTCGATCATTCAGATTAATCCTGATGCGATTGAAATTGCCAAAGAGTTGGATGAAGAATTGAAAAAGGGCAAGTCGCGTGGCCCATTACATGGTGTTCCTATAGTTTTAAAGGACAATATCGATACGCATGATAAAATGGAGGCCACTGCCGGGTCTCGTGCACTTATTGGCTCCCATCCTCTACAAGACAGTTTTGTGGCGCAAAAATTAAGAGAAGCCGGTGCAGTAATTATTGGCAAAGCAAACCTAAGTGAATGGGCTAATTTTCGAGGAGAAATGTCTTCAAGTGGCTGGAGTGGTGTTGGGGGTCAAACCAAAAATCCTTACGACATAACACGCAACCCCTGTGGCTCGAGTGCCGGCTCTGGTGTGTCGGTTTCGGCCAACCTTACCATGCTTGCCATTGGTACCGAAACAAATGGATCGATAGTATGCCCTTCTACCGTGAATGGGGTAGTAGGTATCAAACCTACAGTGGGATTGGTCAGCAGGTCGGGAATCATTCCTATTTCATTTACACAAGACACGGCAGGGCCTATGGCACGTACGATAACGGACGCAGCGATTTGCCTTGGCGCTTTGGTAGGGGCTGATACCAATGATGCTAAGACACTGGCCTCAGATAGAAAGGAGTACAGTGATTATACCCAATTTTTAAATGTAGATGGATTGAAGGGCAAGCGGATTGGGTTTTATAAGGCTCCCATGGGGAGAGATTATAAGGTAGATAAAGTGATGAATGATGCAATAGATTACATGAAGCGACAGGGGGCTGAGATCGTGGAAGTAGAGGAAATTGCAGCGAATGAGGTAGGCCGGTTATCTTTTGAAGTAATGTTGTTTGAATATAAAGATGGGTTGAATAAATATTTCAAATCTCTGGGGCCAGATGCAAAAATCAAAAGCCTCGAAGACCTGATTGCGTTTAATAAATCAGATTCAATTGAATTAAGGCATTATAACCAGCAGTATTTGGAAATGGCATTAATGAAGGCGGGATTAGATTCTGAAGAGTACAAACAAACATTGGAAAAGATGCTGAGAGGTAGTAGAGAAGAAGGGATAGATCGTGTGATGAATGAGTTCAAACTTGATGCAATTGTTGCACCAACAGGTGGGCCGGCCTGGAAGACAGACTGGACCAATGGCGATTCTGGACATGTAAGTAGCTCTTCACCTGCCGCGCGTTCAGGTTATCCTAACATCACCGTACCCATGGGATTCATTGAAGGTCTTCCCGTTGGAATTTCATTTTTTGGGAGGGCATGGAGTGAACCACTATTGTTGGAAATTGCCTATGCCTATGAACAAGGAACAAAACACCGGAAGGCTCCCCAATTTCTTAGCTCCAATTACTAATGAAATTTCTATTCAGCTATTAAAGAAGAGTGGATTACTTGCTGGCCCTCTCATTTCTTATAAACATTAGGAGAAGTTGCTGATAATCATAGAGGTCAATGGGCTTGGCTTTTATCATGAAGGCCAATAATTTTTGAGATTCAGAATTTGTTATTTTTAAAGCACTGGAAACCAACGCCAATTCTTTAAAAACCTGCTGCTGTTCCTGGTTTAGCAGGTAATCAATTTTAATTTGATATTTCAAAACCCGGGTACACTCCACAACTGCCAAACTTCTGTCTCCTTTAAATTGCCGTTGGATCATTTTTGTAATTTTTTGTGTAACGGCAGGAAGAGATAATGGAATGGTTTTACCAAGTTTCAATGCCATATTGCTTTCCGTAAAACGGATAAGAACTGATTTGCTTGTTTTATGGGATTTGCTGGATTTAATTTTCTGTCGTTCTTGTAAAGCCAGCTTGTTGAGCATTTTATCGACTGGCCGAAATCCATATTTGTAGTAAAACCAAAATGCGCCTGAAGTTATTCCCTCCGGGTTGTCAAGGCCAAACTGGTAAGGCTCTATTTCGAAATAGGAAACCCCAAAGGCCATTCGATAGACACGTAATAGTTGACACATAACATATCCGGATTCACCACCCCGGAATGCCTCAAATATGTTAATACCAAAATTGGCCCGTTCTCCAAAAATCCATGAACCCCCGTATGCTGTCGGGAATCCATTCTTAAATAGTGTAAAGCCCACATACGATTCCATGGGAAGTTGACGGGCAGGAACCATTCCATACACGGCAACGGATATCCCACGCTCTAATTCATAAACCCGAAGTGAGCCGGGGTCAGGGTAGGTGACCGGATCAGTTTCTCTGTCATTGAGGGTCATGGTGTTTTTTACTACCATCACCACCTCTTCAGTTTCCTGATGGGTGATGGATTTCGGGTCTGGGAGTGAGCTATTAAGTAAGCCGAGAATGTCAAAATCTTTTTTCCAATCTTGTTGATAGTATATTGAACTTACAGGTATGCGATTGTAGGTTCTGGAGAATAATTTGTTTTTTGGTTGGATCCTTATTTCAGGTCCTAGCTTATCAAAAAAGTAGTCTTTAACAGAAGGTTGATTGTTGAGGACACTAAGTTGATCCAAATAAAAATTTAATCGTTGTGATTCCTTAATTCCAAGCGCTTCCAGAATTTCCTGATTATTGAATCCTGCCGTAGTATTACTGCGCTCTAAGGTGGGTAGCGTATGGATGAGAATGTCGTTCAATGAATAATCGGACTGGTCTGCCAACTCGATAAGGCAGTGCGGATGGGTTTTTAACCACGAGACACAATCATGTGAATAGGTAGACACCATACGGGTGTAGGGCAGCCCTGTGTTGGCCAGGGAAAGCAAGGCTTTGCCATGTGCATTTTTTAGACGAGATGTAATGCGCGATAATTCTTTTTCCGCAATCCTTTTTTGCTGTTGGTTAGCCGGATATGCGCTAATAAACAATAGGACTTCATGATAATTAAGTAGGGATTGATTGATGACAATCCCTTTTTTACTAAGCTGAAGCATAAGCTGTTCTATCCGGATTTGGGTCTCTTCACCAGGTTTACCCAGTTGTTCCTTTAGTTTGCGTAGAAGTATAGTGAATGAGGCCTTCATCAGAATTTATCCTTCTAAAGATAATCAAACTTTAGATTGGGGGGATTGCTATTTGTGGAGCTGCTATTAGAATAACTTAAGTTGTTCTGGAAGCACAACTCCTTTGTAATGAGAACCTCGCCTGGACCCGGTGGGTGCATGAATGGTAAACAACCTGGTTTCTTTGTAACGTGAGGCAATGACTATTTCGGTTGGGCCTGATATATTATCGAAAAGGTTTTGTACGATTCTTGGAGAGTTGTTATTTCTGGAAAGGTGCCCAAGAAAAAGATGACTCATAAAAGGGGGCCGATGCTCAGTAAATAATTTGGCAGCCTGAACATTGGACAGATGACCGTATCCACCCCTGATTCTATTTTTTAATGGAATAGGGTATCTGCCGGTCTCCAGTAATTGGTCATCATAATTGGATTCAAGAAACGCAGCGTGGCATTGTTTAAAATTTTGAATAATGTGACCTGTCAGCTCACCGATGTCGGTGAATACGCCCACATTTACCTTTTCATTTGTAATAATAAAGTTGTGAGGGTCTATGGCATCGTGCAATACAGGAAAGGCACGGATGGTAAGGCCCCCAATAGAAACCGGTTCATAAGGTTTGAAATTGTATGCCTCCACTTCCTTAAGTCGAGACTTAAGGAGTGTACGGGTGGAGATGTAAAGCGGAATTTTGAACTTCTTGTGTATGGAAGAAATACCATAAACATGATCGGCATGTTCATGAGTGACAAATATTGCTTTGACATTGCGCAATGACAAGCCAAGTCGTTTCAGTCGCCTTTCAGTTTCTCGGCAAGAAATTCCGGCATCAATCAGGATGGCTTCATTTTGGTTTCCAATGTAGTAGCAATTTCCATTGCTTCCAGAGTTTAATGATGCGACAAACAAAGACATGTTGCAAGTAAATCATAAAATCTGGATTCTGGGCAATGGATGCTGATACTGGATTCCAGCATCCAGAATGTTTGACTAATCATTAAATACTACCTAGTATTACTCATGGCCAGCACACTTGAAAGGCGCCTGGGACTTCCGCAAGCTACCGCCATCAACATGATTGATATGGTGGGTATTGGTCCATTTATTACAATGCCAATGGTCATTGGCATGATGAATGGTCCTTATTTTCTTTATGCATGGATAGCGGGTGCCGCGCTTTCATTTGTAGATGCTATGATATGGAGCGAATTAGGTGCCGCCTTCCCACGTGCAGGGGGCAGCTATAATTTTTTGAAGGAGGCGTACGGCAAAAATGGAGCCGGTAAGATGATGAGCTTTCTATTTGTTTGGCAAACAATGATACAGGCACCATTAGTGATTGCCTCTGCTGCCATTGGCTTTGCATCCTACTTCACATACCTTCTTCCTCTTGAACCTATGGCTTTTAAAGCGGTAAGCGGTGGCATGGTGGTGTTAATTGTGGTGCTGCTTTATCGAAAAATTGAAGCCATTGGCAAAATCAGCATTTTCCTTTGGCTTGGTGTAATGGTTTCTATGTTTTGGATAATAGGAGGCGGTATTGCAGCGGGAAATTTTATGCAACCCATTGCTCAAATCAATGATGGGCTCTCGATTAATTATGCATTTGTAACCGCAATAGGTTATGCAAGCGTTAAGAGTGTTTATAGTTATCTGGGGTATTATAATGTCTGTCATCTGGGTGGTGAGATCATTAATCCAACCAAAAATATTCCAAGAAGTATGTTCATTTCAATTGCTGGTATCACCCTACTGTATCTTGCGATGAATATCAGCGTGGTGAGCGTTATTCCCTGGCAATATGCAAAGGATAGTGAATTTGTGGTGAGTTTATATATGCAGGAACTGGCAGGACACACTGCGGCTAAAATTCTTACTGTGCTTATCCTATGGATAGCATTTGCATCTGTGTTTTCAGCTACACTGGGTTATAGCCGTATCCCCTACGCTGCGGCATTAGATGGTGCTTTTTTCAAAGTGTTTGCCAGGTTACATTCCACTAAAAATTTTCCACATATCTCATTGCTGTTTTTGGGTAGTGTTGCATTTGTGTTTAGCCTGTCGTTTAAGCTGAGCGAAGTCATTAGCGCCATCCTGGCTATGCGGATACTTATTCAGTTTGTGGGGCAGGCTATCGGTTTGCTATTATTGAGGAGGCAAAGAAATCCCGATGATTTTCCCTTTAAGATGCCTTTCTATCCATGGCCTATTTATGTGGCGATAGCCATGTGGATAGGCATACTCTGGTCAACAGGAATGGCGATGGTTATTTCAGGGCTGGCAGTAATAGGATTGGGAATAGTGGTTTATTTTATTAAATCAAGTGTAAATAAGGAGTGGCCATTTATGAAAGCAGAAAGTTGACTTGAGGAAGATATATATTTGCTAAATCAAAAATGTAAATGATAAAATTTATTGAATTACCCATAGCGGACGAAGAGGAAGTAAAATCAATATTGGTGAATGTGTCTAATGTAGGGCGGATATTTCCTGATCCACAGAATATTCGCAAATGCATGGTGGAATTGAATTACCACAGTATCAATGATGCGCCAGTATGTTTGGAGGTCAACTTGCCCTATGAAACAGTTCGTTCTTATTTTATGACTTAATGCCTGAGCGAGCGCCAAATATCGAAGATATTAAAGAAGAGTTGCTGTTTACAACCTCACGAAGTAGCGGCCCGGGTGGTCAAAATGTAAACAAGGTAAACAGTAAGGTGATTCTGAAGTGGGATGTGGGCAATTCAACTCAAATCAATGAAAATCAGAAGGGCATTATCTTCCATAAGCTCAAAAGCAGGTTGACGAAAGATGGGGTATTGGTACTACAGGAGCAAGAGTCGCGGTCGCAGTTGGTAAATAAAGAGCAGGTGATAATAAAATTAAATGACCTACTCAGAAAGGCATTTACGGTTAGAAAAAAAAGAAAGCCTACGAAGCCCACCAAGTCTTCAGTTCAAAAAAGGGTAAAAGAAAAAAAGTTAAAAGGAGAGAAGAAGCAATGGAGGCAAAAGCCCGATCATTGATTACCAATCATCTTTAGTTATCTTTAATTCAAAGTTATCAGCAAAGGCTTTTCCGAGTAATCCCAACGTATTGGGCTTCATCCAATCTTGCGAAAGCTGTGTCCCGTTGTTTTTACTGCATAGTCCTGTTAAGGCTTCCTTTTCTTTGATCGATTTATAACCAATTTCGCCCGTTACCATAATTTGACGAAAAGTAACGCGATAGCGTCCATCTTTTATTGCTACCGAGGCCTGTCCGCTAAACTTCCCTGTTTGAAGTATCAATGGAGTTTGTACCTGACTGAACTGGAACTTTAAATAGTCAACGGTGAGGTCATTTACGTTGAAGGTGATCTCGTTTGCACTTATTTTAATGTTAGAGAATTGCTTGTTCTTTTTGTATTGCTCTTCCAGTTTAGCATATGTTACATTCTCATTCTGAAAAACAGCCTGATAGATGATTTCCTGATCCTGAAGCTTGAAGTCTTCATACTCAGTGGCCTGAGGGAACCCAACAGTGGATATGAAAGAAAGAAGGAATATTAAAATGAACTTCATAATCTTTTATTTAATGTAAAGATAGTAACGTTCGGCAAAACCGAATAGTATTATTTGTGAGCAGGACATGAATGTAGAGCGGCATTCCGTTTTATCAGAATGCCGCCAGAGAAGAGCACTTTCTCCTTCGCAAGTAGGTTTAGGTACCGATGCAAAAGGCCCTTCATTATAAGCTAAGATGGGTAAATTTTGTTTAATTTCTATCACCCTTCAAAGGGTAGATTTAAGTATATTACCCTCCGGCTTTTCAATGTTAACTTTTGATTTTTGTCAATCCCAGAAGTGTAAAAAGCCAATCAGGAAGTGGTTTTGTAGGGTTTCTTTTTTCCAGATTTAAGAACCATCCCCATTTTTCCATTATGGGAAGTTTATGTGTTTCTACAAATTCAATGAGTGTGCCGTCTGGGTCCTCGCAATAGGTAAAGTGCCCAGCAGCCTTTCCCATATCGAAGGAGTTGCTGCTGTCAACGGTAAATGGAAAGTTGTTTTCTGCGCATAAGGCTCCCAGTTCCTTCATGCCATGAACATCAAAGCATACATGAATAAATCCCAAATCACCCCAACACCTATTTTCAAATATTTTTTTTGGTTTCTCATCAATGATTTCAATCAATTCCAGTTCGGTATCACCCAACAATTTGCTAAAAGCGCCATACCTATTGGGGTTACTTTTTAACAGAACTCTTCTGTATTTTTTCTCTTCCCCCGGCAATCCAGAAAAATCATTAAATGCTCCGATTTGATCATAAGCTATTTGTTCATAGCCCAAAACAGATTGGTATAAGGGAAGCGCATTATCAATATTTGAAACTCCAATCACACACCCAAAGACTCCACCAGAATGCGATTTATTTTTTTTCAGCCAGGTATCTCCTTCAATTATTTGAAAGGTATTGTTATAAGGGTCATTGACAAAAAAATGTTTGCGTCCATCAGGATCTATCTTAAGACCTCCAAGTGTACTTATGTTGTTGTTTTCAAAATGAGAAAATGATTTTTCAATATTTCTCGACTTCATTTTGATGGCATAAACTCCCGTATCTCCCAGCGATGGTTGAACTTTTGGCGGTTGGGGCGTTTTTGATGTGTACTGCCAAATTTCAAAGCCTCCTCCCCCTTGTCCATTTATTGCTAAAATGGCAAATCGATCTTCTGCTATATCATTGGTGTACCGTGTCATCAAAGCGGCTGTTGCCTTGTCTTTAAATATGGGTATATTCATGTCAAAGTGCTTGCGATACCAAGCCCATGCTTCTTCAGCATCAATAACCCCAATTCCTACCTGTTGAATTCCTGCTATCATTGGCAACTTCATTTCACCATTTAATTTTAGCCTTAATTTAACATTCTTTTATAAAGTGATGCCATTTTTTTTGATGGTTGTTTCAAAAAATACATAGTGAAAATAGTAAGGTTTGCAATTTGTATTCGTAACCAGGAATTGGATTTATACTTTCTGGAAGATACCGTTATTCGTTTGGGAATGATTTTAAAACGATATTTTTTTCTTATCCGTTGAATCAAATCATAATCCTCCATTATTACAAAAGTTTCATCAAATCCTTTCAATATTTCGAATGATTTTCTTTCAATAAACAGTGTTTGATCTCCACCTCGGTACATTATTCCAGTAAATCGAGTGCAATAGGCGTTGGTTTTTAATAACCAACTTTTAGAATCGAACCGATAGCAGTAACATCCGGATGGGTAGCCTGACTGAACGGCCTTATAAATGTCTGTGGCAAAACTGTCAATTAGTTTTACATCGGCATGCACGAAATAAAAAATATCCCCTGTAGCGTGTTTTGCACCAAGGTTCATTTGAATGGCTCTTGATCTGATGGGAGAGATTATAGTTTTAGCTCCGGATTGTTGTGCCATGGAAACAGTTTGGTCTTCACTTCGACCATCAACAACGATAACCTCCTTTATCAAACCTGTTTTATTTTTAAGAATGAATGAGACAAGTTGATGAATGTTTCCCTCTTCATTAAAAGTGGGTATGATAACACTGATCTCCAATGGGGTTAGGGAATTATACGCACTTTAGGAAGTTGCTCCACCACAGCTTGACCCTGCGCCTGCAGTACAACCAAAACAATGTTGATTGATTTGAATTTCTCTTTGAGTCAATGTTTCGGTATTCCAATTTGAAATGTGCTGATCTGAAGTTTCTACTTTCATTTCCAGCATTTGATTAAAATCACAATCGTAGAGGTAGCCATCCCACCCGACAGAAATAGTATTGCGACACATCACTCCCTCCGCTGCTACTGGGTTGTAGGAGGAGATTAGCTTTTCCATATAGTCGTCAAAGTTTCCGCTGGCCTGCAGGTAATCTAAAAAACGACTGATGGGTAGGTTAGTGATACAGAACAGTTGATTAAAAACAATTTGATATGGATCCTTTAGTCTCTTTTTGAATTCTTGTTGCAATGATTCCTGCGAACCTGGAAGAAAGGCGCCTGAAGGATTGTAAACAAGATTGAGAATTAGCCCGCTATCATCTTTTCCATAACCAACCGCATTCAACATTTGTAAGGCTCTAATTGATTTTTCGAATACACCTTCTCCCCGTTGTGAATCAGTGCGCATGGCGGTAAAATAGGGGAGGGAAGAAGTCACTTCAATGTGGTGCTTCCTAAAAAAATCAGGAAGATCATGGTATATAGGATTGGCTATAATTATGGTCAGATTACATCGTACAATGATGTTTACCTTTTTATCCACTTTTCTTATCTCCTCAATGAACCAACGAAAATCGGGATTCATTTCAGGAGCACCACCCGTAAGGTCGATTGTTGTGAATGAATGCCCCTTAATTACCTCCAAACAATGTTGCATCGTTTCGCGAGTCATTATTTCTTTTCTATCTGGGCCGGCATCTACATGACAATGCTTGCAGGTTTGATTACACATCTTGCCTACATTTATTTGGAGGATATCAATTTTAGTAGGCCTGAGTGGATATAGATTGCTTTCCCTTAATTTGGTAGCAAACGCATCTGGCTCAAACCCTGTTGGTGTTTTTTCACTTAGTATTCCAAGCTCATATCCTACATCGGCCAACTCACTTTTCCTTGCTTTTAAAGATTTGATCATCACATCGACAGTTCTTTGTATTTGTTCATCATTTGCACGCTATGAACAAGGGAGGCACCGCTTCTGATGGCTGCGGCCACATGTACGGCCTCCATCATTTGGTTTTCGTCACACCCTTTTTCCATAGTATCTACAGTATAGGCATCAATGCAATAAGGACACTGAATGGTATGGGCCACGGCAAGAGCGATAAGAGATTTCTCTCTGGCTGTCAAAGCACCTTCTTTAAAGGTTTCCCCATAATAATCAAAAAATTTATCTGCTAGATTTTTTTGAAATTCACCAATATTGCCGAATTTTTTTAAGTCTTCAGGGTTGTAGTAAGTTTTCATAAGGATTTATTAATAACGGGTTGATTCATTTTAAAATTCAATATACATAACAACCCCTTAAACTGGACTTTAAACAATCCTGATGCTATAAAAATTCGTATATGTGTAAGAGAGATGACAATGGCGCACTGTTTAGACTGTTAAATTGTATAAAGTTTCAAACAATGAATACCAACAAATTTGTATTATTTGTATTACTGGTTTTAATGAGGTTGTTGTCATTCGCACAAGGTACCCCTCCATCCCATGATACATTTGATAAATTACTTAAAAAGTATGCCCTTGAAGATGGCCGGGTAGATTATAAAGGGTTTATAAAGGATTCGGTTGCATTTGATAAGTACCTATCTACTTTGTCCAATCATCCTCCCAACAAATCCTGGAGTGTGAATGAGGAAATGGCTTTTTGGATCAATGTTTATAATGCGTTTACTATCAAATTGATAATTGATCATTATCCCGTAAAAAGCATTAAGGATTTAGGTGGAAGTCTCTATAAAATTAATACCCCCTGGGATATTCAGTTTATAAAAATTGGTGATGAAACCTACGATCTCAACAATGTGGAGCACCAAAAACTCAGAAGGGCGTACAACGATCCAAGGATTCATTTTGCCATTGTGTGTGCATCCAGATCTTGCCCTAAGTTATTGAATGAATCTTATGTACCTTCAAAATTGGATGAACAGCTAGATCAGGCAGCAAGAAATTTTTTGAAAGATACTTTTAGGAATAAGATATCAACAAATAAAGTTGAGATATCCAGTATATTTAAATGGTACAGTGGTGATTTTACTAAAAACGGAACAATGATTGATTTCCTGAATAAGTACTCATCAGTAAAAATTAAAGCTGATGCCGATATTTCTTATCTTGATTATGACTGGGGTTTGAATGATTGGCCCTGAACCTAACGATAGCGAAGTATAGGGCGCGTAAGGCAGGTGGGTCCACCGCCACCTTTTACACTGATCTCATTTCCTTCATACTCTAAAACTTTACACCCTGCATTCTCCAATGCTTCCCTGGTTTTAGGATTACCTTTCACCAGTATACATTTACGCGGTGCTGTGGCCAATACGTTGCAGCCCATGGATTCAAACTCCTCACCTGGCACTTCCACTAATTCAATGCCTCTATTCAGTAATTCATTTCTAAAAGCAATGGGCATTAAAGGGGAATACACCACAGCAAGGTTATCATCCACCGGGCTTAGAATAGACATCAAATGAAAAACGTCAGATGGGCCTTTGTAATGGGGCAGAGGTACTACCATAATATTGACGCCATGAGGTGATAATAAATCTTTCAACTGCTTTATACCCTCTTCGTTGGTGCGATAAGTTAACCCAACTGCCAGGGTATTTTCGTCCAGCCAGGCCACGTCACCTCCTTCTATGGTTCCTGGTGATTTTATTTCGCCAAGAATTTTCATTTGATACATTTCGTAGGCTTCCTTTTCAGCGCGCGGCTCGTGTACCCGTCCTGACTTACCCATATTACAAATGATGATACCGTGATTGGTGGCAATGGAGGCATCTCTGCAATAGATGGAATCCATATTCACCTTATCATTTTGTGGAAGGTAATGTAAATCGGTTCCAGACTGTGCCAGTATGCTTTCGAATGATTGATATTCTTCAAAGGCTTTGTTGAAATCCGGTTTGGACAAATAGTTAAGCCCTTGCCAGTTCTTCTCAAGGTGCAAATCATTAATAAAGGCTTCCTTTACTCCTTTAATAAAAACAGATTTGAGCTTTCCGAATTCTGAGTGTGATGTATAATTCATTTTTGACGACCCCGTTTAATTATGATCCAAACGTAAAAGGGTATTCCTGCCAGGAGTAATAAAAATCCCCAGAAAACAGATTCCTGCCCTGTGCCGGCTACGGCCCACAGTGAGAATGAAAAAGCACCACCCGCAATAAATATGGTATTTATCCAGCCCTTTGTATTTAGGTATTTCTTTTCTGCGTAAAGGATAACCAGAGAACCGGCTGAGAATAAATAGGGAATCAGAATGGTAGTGGTTCCTAACAGAATCAAAAATTGAAATTGCTCAACCAATCCTTTTGTATAATTCATCGCCACAAGCGATGTAAGGAGTACACTTGAAATAATTATCCCCAAAGCAGGAGACCCATTTTTATTTTGCTTTGCAAAAATGGATGGAAATAATTTATCTTTTGCGATGGCATAGGGAATTTGACCTTGTATTAAAATCCAACCGTTTAAGGCTCCGAAGGCTGCAATTGCCACACCGGCATCTACCCAATATTTTGAGGTTTCACCAAACATTACGAAAGCGGCATCAGCAAATGGCGTTACGGAAGTTTGCAGGTCTGCGGCCTGTACCAATCCCAAAACAGAGAATGTTCCTAAAACATATACTATGGTGGTGATAATCGTTCCAATCATAGTTGCTTTAGGAATTGTTTTCTCAGGATTCTCAACTGATCCTGCGGGTATTGTTGCAGATTCTACCCCCAGAAATGCAAAAAGTGTCATGGCGGCTGTGGCTGTTATTGCCTGAAAACTGGAAGTTCCGCTTATGTTAAAGGGGATAAAATAATCCAAATGGATAAAGAAAAGACCTCCAAACGCAATTAGTAATAGTGGAGCTAATTTTAATACAGTTGTTATGAGTTGGACTTTCCCTCCAGCCCGTACACCTAACGTATTAATCCATGTAAGTATCCAAATGCTAAAAATGGCTGTGCTTACAGCGGCAATAGCATTGGTGCCTAAAATAGGTATAAACAAACTCATCGCACCTACAAATGAAACCGCGATTGCAGCATTGGTGGCTAATGTTGATATCCAATACCCCCACGCAACAAGAAATCCTGGAAAATCCCCAAAACCTTTTCTCGCGTAAGCATAAGGACCACCATCGCTTGAGGGCATCATTTTACTAAGCCTGCTATAAAGCAATGCGAGGAAAAGTGCACCCCCGGCAGAAAATAACCAACCTATCAAGCTTATTCCTCCATAATTCGCCAATGCGGATGGCATTAGAAAAATACCTGCACCAATCATGTTGCCAATGACCAGTGAGGTGCTAGTCCATAGCCCAATTTTTTTTATTGATGGTGGAGATTGCATGGGCACTCTCTTTTATTAGAAAAAAAGAAAGGTAGGAATTTGTGTGGAATATCACTGTGAAATGACACTAATTCCAGCATAATACGCCTTCGCTATTTTTTTGTTACGTAATTATAAATTAATTCTGAGGTGCGGGCCATGGCCTCAACTCCCCTGTCAACATCCTTCAGGTTTTTGGATAGGGTAACCAGCACGTATTTTTTTCCATCAGGTAAAATAATAAGGGCCGAATCATGTTGCACACCCGTAATGCTACCTGTTTTGTGAGCCACCTTTACATCCTTGGGAAGTTTGGCGGGAATAATTTCATTGAATTTTTGATCCAACAGAATATCTATCATTTGTTGATCTGCTTCGGGGTTAACGGCCTCACCGTTTGCAAGTTTCTCAAAGATGACCATAAGGTCGTATGCTGTGGTAGTATTGTTCAAACCAGCCTCAAATGCTTCCTGGTCTTCCACCCCTCGTAAGATCAAAATGTCTGGCGCACCCAGATTACGCATAGTGGCAGTTACATTTCTAGCACCTACCAGCTCAATTACAATGTCGGTAGCCAGATTACTGCTTGTGATAATCATATCATAAACGAGGTCCTTGAGTATTTTCTTTGTTCCAACCTGATTGTAAAGTTCTGTTTCACTGTCGTCATCTACATCCAGCTTGTACAACGTGCTGTCTACAATACTTCTAAATTCATTCTTTACTTCAATGGAATCGCTGAGCGAGAATTTGCCTTCTGCTGCCTGTTTATAAACTTCAATCATTACAGGAGTCTTCATGGTGCTGGCAGCATGAAATACCTCCTTTTCATTGATAAATAGTGTCTCTCCGGTAGTTAAATCCTTAAATGCAATTGCAAATTCGCCTTCCGTATTGGATAGTGTATTTATTACATCATCTTTTACCTTATCCAGGGTAGGCTTGCGCGAACAGGATGACATAAGCCAAATGATTCCTACTAGGAACAGAAAGGATAAGCATTGTTTGTACAAATTTCTCAATCGCTTAATAGAAACCATTTGACCATTTGTCATCATTGGATTATTGTCTTAATATTTTGCAGGCTTACCGTTAGATGCTGATTTTTGAATAAAATCCCTAACGTCATCATTTGCATTCACTAAATCTTCTGCCCGCAGATACATCATGTGACCACTGCGATATCCTTTCCAACTCAACCTATTTTTCAATTTTCCACTTGGATCCATATTCCACATTGAATATTTGGCATCGAAGTAGGTGCAGGCGCCATCGTAGTAACCGGATTGAATCATTACATTGAGGTAAGGATTTTGTGCCATTGCCTGACGAAGGTTATCGCCTGTATGGTCGTTAGAGTTATCCCATGGATACACAGACCCAAACATATTGTATTTGATATCTGTCTTAAACTTTAGCTCTTCACGCAAGTAATAATTTATGGCAGGCGTAAACGAATGCAACCATGAAGTAAGCTCTGCGCTGTAGTCGGGACTTTCACCAAAGTCCATTCTGTCAATTCCTAAATAGCGTGAATCCAATCTTCCAGTGGTGTAGCCCTTGTCTCGAAGAAGTTCTTTCCAGAAAGCACCGGTTGACACATCTAAGTTGTTTTGTAAGAGAAAAGTTTCGGATAGGCCTGAGTAGCGTGCCATTTTAGCAGCAGCTTCTTTTTTCTTTGCATCATCTAAGAATCCACCCATCGCCATCGCTGGTATAAGTTCATTAATGGTATATTTTTCAACCTCAGGAAGCATATCAGTAAGATCTTTTTGCTGGAGATCTGAGGGTAATTTTTTGTAGAACCAAGCTACTGCCGCAAAGTATGGAAGACGATTGGCGGCCTTCACTACACCTTGTCTAGAAATACCCAAGTCAGTAGGTGATACTAATATAACCCCATTGAGGTACATCCATTGTGAATTTTGTAACTCCAATGCAAGACCTGAAACACGTGTGGTGCCATAACTTTCACCAATAATATACTTAGGTGATTGCCAGCGGTTCTTGCGAGTAACAAAAGTGTTTAGCCATTCTGCCAGATATTTAATATCTGCATTTACACCAAAAAAGGTTTCACGAGGTGTTTTTTCATCAAGTATTCTGGAGTACCCTGTGTTCACCGGGTTGACATAAACAATATCAGCTACATCCAGAACAGTGTTCGGGTTTTCCTTTACACCGTAAGGTTGAACAGGATATCCTTCCGGATCAATAAGCAGTACACGTGGTCCGGTATAAGCCACATGCATCCAAACCGAGGCTGAGCCAGGGCCACCATTAAATGATATCAACAATGGACGTGAAGCACGATCTTTAATGTCGCTTCTTTCATAATAAGTGTAATAAAGGGAGGCAATTACTTTCCCATCCTTGTCCCACACAGGTTGCGTTCCCGTGGTAGCGGTATAAGGAAAGCGTTTTCCTTTCACGGTTACCTCATGAGTGGTAACAACTGAAGTGTCAGCAGGCAACTTCCGATCCTGCGCAAGGCTTGACAGTACCAGGCCAAAGGCCAATAAAAAAGTGATGTGTAATTTCATATTGTAATTTTAAGGTTGATAATCAAAATTTGAATAACGGCATCAAAAGTAGGGCCTTTAAGCCGAAATAAGAGGAGCTTTTGTTAAGCGGTAATTTTCCTTTTTGCTTATCTTACTGAGCCACAAATTATGACCAAATTTCACCTCAATATGACATTTAGAGATATAGTATTGTTATTAATGATACTCAGTACCCTGATTTCATGCTCCCCAACTAAAAAAAATGAGTATTCCGTAGGGCAAATAAAAACCCCACAGGGAGATATTATATTCTGGTTGTACGATGAAACTCCCAATCATAAGAAGAGCTTTATTCAACTTGCCAATGAGGGCTATTGGGATTCTTTAACTTTTAATAGGGTGATACCCAATTTTGTTGCCCAGGGGGGCTGCCCGGATACAGCTGAAGGATTTACAGACCCTCAATATTTATTACCTCCTGAGTTTAATGACAACCTCCTTCATGATTATGGAGCGGTAGGAGCGGGACGAGACAACAATCCAGACAAATTATCGGCCCGATGTCAATTTTATATTGTTCAAAACAAAGAGGGTGAGCACAGACTGGATGGTGACTATACCGTGTTCGGTAAAGTGTTAAAAGGTATGGACGTTGTCGATGCCATTGTCAATGTGGAAAGAGATTCAACGGACAAACCGCTTGTACCTATTACGCTGGATGTAAATATTATAAAACTTACTTCCGAAGAACTGAAGGAATTGGGATATGATCCAGATATAAAGGCTCCTAACCAAAAAAAGATTTGAATCCTTGGATACCCAGATGGGGTATTTGTAAGTTCTGGATTCATTTTGAGGCAATGAATGCGCCTGCATATTTTGAAGTTGGCAGTATAATTGTAATTAGGTGCCAGATATTGAAGTTCTTGATATTGACAGTCTATAAATAAATAGAACTAAATACTCCAGGCAAGATGCAAATTCTCAATTGTAAGATTGGGTAAAATAACGGTGAAGAAAGATAACGGTCACGCCTTAGTTTTGTTAAATCATTTAATGATTGAATTATCTTACCGCCTGTAAAAATCCTTCTATATAAGGGATTTTTATATGAGACTTATTATTCTAAATTTTCGACTTAATTTGGGTGTGGAATGATTAGACAATATGTAATTGTGTGTTTACTGAGTGCTTTGGCAGGGCCGAATGAACCATGTATGGCACAGCGATTATCAGGTCCAGTACAAGATGTGGTTGATGCAGAGATGGCATTTGCGGAAATGTCCAGGGATAAGGGCACTAAGGAGGCTTTTATGGAATTTCTGGCCAGCGATGCAGTGGTTTTCACAAACGGAGAGCCGGTAAATGGTTTGGAGTTTTGGAAAAAAAAGCCGGCTTCCAACGGTGTGCTTTATTGGTGGCCTGTGTTTGCTGATATTTCACTGGGTGACGATTTTGGCTATACCACTGGCCCATACCAGATGAGCAAAGATAAAAACAGTGAACCCTTTGCTTTTGGGTATTATTCGACCGTGTGGAAGAAGAATGGTATGGGAGAATGGAAGGTGGTAGTGGATTTGGGGATATCCATTGAAAAGCCTGAGGAAGAGAATCATACACTTCGCACGGTCAGGAGACCCTCCAGTAAAGGGAAAAAGCCAATACCTTCATCAAAAGAGGATCTCATTTTTATTGAGCAGTCTTACACCCAGTGGTTGAATGAAACAGGAAACTCTTTTTTGCCAGAGTATTTCTCTAAGGAGTGCAGAATTCATCGGGCTGGGGCCAACCCCTATACTTCATGGAAAGTAATTGAAGGAATACGCGAGGAGAAGCAATTCTATTTTGAGCCAGTAGATGCCGATGTTGCAGAATCGGGAGACCTGGGCTTCACATATGGAAGAGTAAAAATCGAGAGCAAAGATGGTAATATGGAAAAGGCAAATTACCTCAGGGTGTGGAAGCGAGAGGGTGGAATGAATTGGAAAATTGTTCTTGATGTAATTGGAAGCTAAGTAAGAACTTAAATATTTTATCCCCCTGTTCAGTTCTTTGCTCTTACTGCTTAAGAAGATGATTTCCGCGCTTTTCAATTTCCTTAGGGGACTGGCCTTACAAACTTAAAAGAGCTTTCAGTATAATTTGTAGGCGAAAAATTACATGCTCATACTTAATTATCGTGAGGCCATACGATTGCAAACAAATAACACCAACATAGACTGAGTAGTGATTATTCGGGGATTAATGACTCCTTAATGAATAATTTATTTATGATTTTTTGTCAATTTATCTGAATTTCTTACATCAAGAGAAAAAAGATAATCCAGATTTCAAAGGTTAACTTACATTGTATGAGGATTCGTTTTGAAAAACCTGGTTTCAAGCCACTAATTGTCCTAAATGCCCCGTTTAAAACCATTGCCACATTTCTTTGCGTCAGGACTTAAGCCCAATGCATTGGCGGTAATTACTTTTACAATACTGCTAATTCTTACTTGCTACTTCTCCACAAAACAGTACAAAATAACTACAGATAGAGAATCTTTCATGGCATACACCATGGTCAATGAAGCAAAAAACAGGATGCAGGAAGTCATCAGTTATAGTATTTCCGCCACAGAACTCCTTTCTTTTTTTGTTCAGGAATATGGAGATGATGCTGTAAATAATTTTGATACTGTAGCAGAGGAAATAATGTCGGTTCAAAAGCACATTGATGCGCTACAGTTATTGCCTGGTGGTAAAATATGTTGTGTTTACCCATTGGAGGGCAACGAATCTATAATTGGGTATAACATCTTAGAGGATCCCAATCGAAATCGTGAGGCATTTGAGGCCATAGAGAGAAAGCAGTTATTTTTTGCAGGTCCATTTCCACTTAAGCAAGGCGGAACCGCTGTGCTTGGGCGGTTGCCAATATTCAAGAATGGCAACTTTTGGGGTTTTTCTGCTGTATTGATAAAGCTTTCTACTATACTGAAAGCGGCCGATATTGACACTACTGCACATAATGGGTTTCAATTTCAGCTTTCTAAGCTAAACCCAAATACCGGCATAGAGGAATTCTTCTTGAAAGAAAATTCAAGAGGTAGAACGATTTATGAAAGTAAGGTGGTAATTCCGTTAGACGCATTAAAGTTGTCTATAATCCAAATAGATAAAAACAGAGCTATCAGGGAAACCATACCGGTTTTTATTTTAGGGTTGTTACTTTCTTTTACTGGCGCAGGCTTTATTCGAGCGATTAGTAAAGCCTCTGTTTTCCTTGGTCAGCGGTTAAATCAAAGTGAAAAGAATTATTTGAGTGTTTTTGAGGGTGTTTCAGAAGGAATATTTAGAACTACCATGGAAGGAAAGATATTATTGGCCAACCCGTCCTTTGCAAGGATATTTGGATACAATTCTATAGTTGAAATGAAAAGAAAGGTGGCAGATATTGGTGATCAGTTGTATTATTTTCGGGAAGATAGGGAGAGGTTATTGGGTGAGTTACTTGTTAGAGGTTCCGTAAATAAAATGGAGGTACAAAGCCTTACAAAAGGCAGAGACAAAATTTGGATTAGCATAAGTGCACATCTCTCTTACGAGCAGGACAACATCATTTCATATATTGAAGGTACGGTCACAGATATAACTGCACGAAAAAGGGATCGGGACAAATTGGATGAACAATTTAAGGTTTTGAGAGAGTATGCCTTTATCAATGCACATGATGTAAGGGCGTATGTAGCCAGATTGCTGGGGTTGGTTAATTTATTTAAGGAACAATATATAGCGGAAGAAGAAAAGGAAAGGGTGATTAGATTGATAGCTGATGAAACTGCTAAATTGGACATAGTTATCAGAGGGCTTTCTTCAATGATCAGTGAAGTAGAAGATTATTGATAAATTGCAGACTCCTAACGGCAATGCATGGATTTGAATAGATTTAGAGAGGAGTCGAATAAAAACGCCAAAATCAATAAAGGATATCTCACCCGATTAAAACGACTGGATTCACGTAAAGTGGATAACGCTTTTCATAAAATACATGAAGAGGTATTTGAGGAGATAAATTGTCTTGAATGTGCCAATTGTTGCAAAACTACCAGTCCTATTTTTTATGAGAATGATATTGATAGGGCTGCAAAAGCGCTTCGTGTTAAACCCGGTGATTTTGTGGAAAAGTATTTAAGAATTGATGAAGATAAGGACTATGTGCTGAAATCATCCCCTTGTCCATTTCTTGATGCTGAAAATTATTGTAGTATTTATGAAAGTCGCCCCAAGGCATGCCGTGAATATCCTCACACTCACAGAAAAAAAATGGTACAGGTAATGGAACTGACTTACAAAAATACGTTGGTATGTCCAGCGGCTCTGGAAATGGTGGAAAGACTTAGAAAATCTGGTCTGGGGAAATAAGAAAAGTCGTTCCATTGATTAGGAACGACTTTATAAAAAATCAAACTCTTAAATTTTTATGCTACTTGAGCGGCAAGCTTTTGTGCTAACACAGATTTTGGAACTGCGCCTACTTGTTTATCAACGATCTCGCCTCCTTTGAAAACCAAAAGTGTGGGGATAGAGCGGATACCAAACCGACCAGCTACTTCAGGATTTTCGTCTACATTGACTTTGGCTACGATTGCTTTGCCCTCGTACTCCCCGGCAAGCTCTTCCACTACAGGGCCTATCATCTTACAGGGGCCACACCATTCTGCCCAAAAATCCACCAACACTGGTTTATCCCCTTTTATTGCTTCGTCAAAATTTGAGTCGTTAAGTTCTAATGTTTTGCCCATTTCGGTACGTTTATTATGTGTTTTTATTATGTTCAAATAGCCAACACAAATATAGTTCTTTTTGTTCCGGTCTTAATATCAACCATCAATTTCGTCAGTATGCCGACCACTTAAAAGACTACCTCTACCTGGAGATCTGGGATTTTCTTGATTTTCTTCACCATATCATTGATTGGCCTCACCCTGTATTTCCGGGACAATAACTCAATATTGATGTTTTCCTCGTTGTCTTGCAGTCTGATAATTAATGGACAATCTCCAGAGAACTCAGTACAAAGCGCTTCAATCTCACTGATCATTTCTGAGTTGATGGTGGAGGATTCCATTTTAAGCTGAAGACCTTTGGTTCTTTTAAGCCCTAATTCATTTAGCAAGTCAATGTTTCTAATTTTGAATTCCAAACTTTGATCACCCCAGGTTTTGCGAATGATGTTGCCTTCCACAAAAAGAAACAGCCCTGGCATGAGGAATGATTTATACTTCAAATAATCCTCACTCCACATCATAAACTCAAACCGGCCGCTGTAATCCTCCAAAATCATTTTACCGAAGGGCTTTCCTGTTTTGGTAAGCCTATGCTCAACTGACGCTACAATTCCCCCCACTTTGGTTTCCCTTCCTTCATTGCCTTCTAATTCCGCTAGTTGGCTGAGTGGTGTATTGCAAAATGCATCCATTTCAAATTTGAAATTATCCAAAGGGTGACCTGATATGTAAACTCCTACCACTTCTTTTTCAAAGTGAAGCTTTTCAATTTCACTAAAGGGTTCTATGGCATCCACTTTGGGTAGTGGCATTTCCGTGCCTGAGGAGCCACCAAATAGATTCACTTGTGCACTTTCAAGTTCCTGCTGCATTTTGACGGCATAACGGGTAAGCTTTTCAGTCAATGTAATATCACCATCTTTGGCAAATACAAATTGACGCCTGTGAAAATCGGGGAAGCAATCAAAAGCCCCTGACAGGGCCAGGCATTCTAAGGTTTTCTTATTTACTGCCCGCTGGTTTACCCGAGTCGCAAACTCAAAGATGTCTTTGAATTGTCCCTTACCCTCTCTTTCCTTTATGATGGCTTCTACAGCCGCTTCCCCGGCACCTTTAATGGCGCCTAATCCAAATCTGATTTCACCATTTTTATTTACCTCAAAGAAAACACCGGATTCGTTGATGTGTGGCCCGAGTACTTCAATGTTTTGTTTCCTGCACTCCTCTATAAAGAAAGTTACTTTGTCCAGGTTGTTCTGCGAGTGAGTCAACACTGCCGCCATATATTCTGCCGGATAGTTGGCTTTGAGGTAGGCGGTCTGATAGGCAACTAAAGAGTAGCAGGTAGAGTGAGATTTATTAAAGGCATATTGTGCAAAAGCTTCCCAGTCTTTCCAAATTTTTTCTGCAACCCTTTCATCGTGTCCATTGCTTTTACATCCCGCAATGAACTTATCCTTCATTTTATCCAGTACCTCTTTTTGCTTCTTTCCCATCGCTTTACGAAGTACATCCGCATCGCCTTTAGAAAAATTGGCCAACTTCTGAGAAAGTAGCATCACCTGCTCCTGGTAAACAGTAATGCCATAGGTGTCTTCTAGAAATTCCTCCATGATAGGGAGGTCGTATTTTATGGGCTCTTTACCGCTTTTACGTGCAATAAAGTTTGGAATGTATTCCATTGGACCCGGCCGATACAATGCATTCATGGCAATCAGATCTGCTAACTTATCTGGTTTTAGCCCCTTCAGGTAGTTTTGCATACCCTCCGACTCGAACTGAAAGGTGCCTGTTGTTTCTCCACGCTGGTAGAGTTGGAAAGTTTTTTTGTCATCGAGAGGAATAGTATCAATGTCAATTTCTACTCCGTGACGTTTCTTAATATTTTTTAATGCTGTCTTGATAATGGTGAGGGTGGTCAGGCCCAGGAAGTCCATCTTCAGCATTCCTGCACTCTCCACCACACTATTATCAAATTGAGTAACCAGCATCTCCGAATCGCGGGCAGTAGAAACTGGAACAAGTGAGGTAAGTTCATCAGGGGTGATGATCACCCCGCATGCATGTGTACCTGTATTGCGCAAAGACCCTTCCAATATTATTGCTTGCTTCAATACCTGGGCCCTTAAGTCAGTTCCTTTTTTGATATCGTTGAGTTCTTTTACTTCTTCAAAGGCTTTTTCGAGTGTTGTGCCTGGCCTTTCAGGAACCAGTTTTGCCAGATTGTTGGCATCTGACAATGGCAACTCCATTACCCGAGCGCAATCCCTTATGGATGATTTCGCAGCCATGGTACCATAAGTAATGATTTGGGCTACCTGATTTTTCCCATATTTTTCGATCACATATTGAAGTACCTTATCGCGTCCTTCATCATCAAAGTCAATATCAATATCGGGAAGTGATATCCTGTCAGGGTTGAGAAAACGTTCGAATAGAAGATCATACGCTATCGGATCTACATTGGTAATTCTTGTACAGTATGCAACTGCCGACCCTGCGGCAGACCCTCTTCCGGGCCCCACAGAAACACCCATCTCTCTTGCTTTGTTTGTAAAGTCCTGTACGATCAAAAAATATCCCGGGTAACCGGTCTTTTTAATGGTTTCCAATTCAAAGTCAAGCCGCTCTCTTATTTCACTAGTGATTTCGACATACCGCTTCTTAGCCCCTTCATAGGTAATATGCCTCAGATAGTCATCTTCAGTTTTAAACTCAGGCGGGATCGCATATTTGGGTAGCAATACATTTTGACGTAAGTCATAAGCTTCTACCTTATTTACAATTTCATTGATGGTTTCAATGGCCTCCGGAAGGTCATGAAAAAGAGATTTCATTTCCTGCTGTGACTTGAAGTAGAATTCATCATTAGGTAAACCATACCTGTATCCACGACCCGATCCGATGGGAGTAGATTTAAATTCTCCTTCTTTTATGCACAACAGCACATCATGCGCATTGGATTCTTCTTTCTGTAGGTAGTAGCATTCGTTGGCAGCGTAGTATTTTACATTGTACTTTTTACAAAACCGCAGAAGGGTTTCATTCACGCGATCTTCTTCTGGAAGGCCGTGGCGGTTGAGTTCCACGTAGAAGTCGCCTTTGAACAATTGATGCCACCACTGGAATGCTTCTTCAGCCTGTCTTTCACCCACATGTAAAATAAGATGGGGCACCTCACTGAGTAATCCGCCAGTAGAGGCAATTAATCCTTCCCTATTTTTTTCAATTAGCTCCTTGTCAATACGCGGATAAATACCATAAAGCCCCTCCGTAAACCCCAATGAACTGAGCTTGGCCAGGTTCAAATATCCTTTTTTATTTTTAGCAAATAATACTTGATTGTAACGCTTATCGGGATTGTCTTTGGTAAACTTCTGCTTTGTTCTTTCCTCAGCCACAAAAAATTCGCAGCCTACTATTGGTTTTATTTCATGTTTTAAAGCCTCAGTAACAAATTTGAAAGCCCCATACATGTTGCCGAGGTCGGTAAGTGCTACGGCAGGCAAATTTTCTTCCTTGGCTTTAGCAATAATAGCGTTTACAGAAGGAGTAGCCTGAAGTACTGAAAACTGCGAGTGTGTATGAAGGTGACTAAATGGAAGATCAATAAGGTCTTCAGTGGCTACATGGGCTGTGTAATCAGCATCTTCTATCTTTTCTCTTTTTGTAGAATTCCCCGCTTCCAGGCTGGGCTCTTCATATTCGATGTCTGTTATGGGTGTATCATCAAGAGGGCTAACTACTTTCTCTTTGATTAATCCAAAAAATGACCTTGCCGTGGCATCTACATCGTATGCTGCATCATGTGCGTCTTCAATGTCTTTGCCAAATAGCGTCTGATGGAGTTCATTAAGGCGTGGCATCTTCAGTCTGCCACCAATGCCACCTTTGAGTTGGCAATATTCTGTGGAGGCAATACCGGTATCAAGCCTTTCCAGGCTAAGAAAAAAGTCTGGCTTTAAAGATTGCCGGATGTACTCAGCACCAATAATATTGATATCGAATTCAATATTGTGACCCACCAGGAGTTGGGTGTTATCAAGGTCCTTGATGAAGGTGGCCATCACTTCAGACAACTCTATACCTTCCTCTTGCGCTCTTTTTGTACTAATTCCATGAATTTGTTCAGCCTTAAAAGGTATATCAAATCCATCTGGCTGTATGATATAGCTATGCTGGGAAAGTAACTTGCCCTTGTGGTCGTGCAGTTGCCAGGCAAGCTGAACCAGTCTGGGCCAGTTGTCTAAGTCTGTGATTGGCGCAGTCTTATTATGCGGAATCCCCGTGGTTTCCGTGTCAAAGATTAAATACATGAAGATTGATTAGTGGTTGTCAAAATGTAAAAATACGCTTAATGAAGAGCGATGACAACTGATGGAAAAAGGATCATGCGACTCCCAAAATGAGAATATATTCCTAGATACAGAACCTAATGGCCTTCAAATAGCCAAAATTGGGTTATTTTGCACTTGGAACAGGGTTTGATCCTAGTGATGTGTTATATAAAGTAAAACGTCATGAACTTGTTTAAGGCATTTAAAGATTTCGTAAAGAAGCAATGGTTCTTGTTTATCATGTTGGGAGTATTGTCTCTTGTCTTTTTATTATTCGAAATCCTGTGATTGATATTGCCATTGATTATCTAATATTTTAAAAATCTATCATCAAATTGTTTGTTAAGGCTTTCAGAAGTACTTTTGAAATGTTTCGGGAATAGTACAACACTTTTGAAATGCTACAGGACAGTTATTAAATCTTGCGGTAGCCAGTTCAATGTTGAAGCATTCTTAATAAAGACAAAAACAATATCGGATGAAATGGTTCACAGACCTCTTCTCAAGTACACTTGGAAGAAAATTAATCATGGCCCTGACAGGTCTCTTCTTAATCACATTTTTAGTAGTTCATCTTATTGGTAACCTTCAGCTCCTAAAAAACGATGGTGGCCAGTCCTTTAATATCTATTCAGAATTCATGGGGCACAACCCGCTGATTCAAACGATATCCAAGGTCAATTTCGCATTGATTATGATGCATGTGGTGTGGGCAATAATGATCAGCAAAAAAAATAGGGCTACGAGAATGCAAGGTTACGCGATCACCAATAAATCCTCGCACTGGACATCGCGAAACATGGGCATACTTGGAACAATTATTCTAATATTCCTTGTGGTTCATCTTCGTCATTTTTATGCCGAATTGCATTGGGGGACTACACCGATGATTACTTATGATGGAAAGGAAATGAGTGATGCCTATACATTGGTGTCCTTCTGGTTTGCCAAAGCATGGTACTCCGGATTGTACGTAGTGTGCATGTTTGGCCTCGCATTTCACCTCTGGCACGGATTTGCCACTGCATTTCAGACTTTGGGTTTAAACCATGTGAAGTACAACCCTGTTATTAGTTTTGTGGGAAGAGCTTTTGCGATAATCGTTCCGGCACTTTTTGCACTCATTCCAATAATGATGTTTTTAAAATAATATAGCCATCCAGAATTATGACGCTAGATTCTAAGATTCCTGAAGGCCCGATAGGGGAGAAGTGGACCAAACATAAATTTAACCTCAAGCTGGTCAACCCGGCCAATAAAAGGAAGTATAATATTATTGTGGTGGGCACAGGATTGGCAGGAGCGTCTGCGGCCGCTTCTTTGGCAGAACTTGGCTACAACATTAAAGCATTTTGTTTTCAGGACAGCCCCAGAAGGGCCCACAGTATTGCTGCCCAGGGAGGTATCAACGCAGCAAAGAACTATCAAAATGATGGGGATAGTGTGTATCGGCTTTTTTATGATACCGTAAAGGGAGGTGATTACCGCTCTCGCGAAGGTAACGTGCATCGTCTCGCTGAAGTAAGTGTAAATATTATTGACCAGTGTGTGGCACAGGGCGTACCTTTTGCCAGGGAGTATGGGGGGTTGCTTGACAATCGATCATTTGGAGGCGCTCAGGTATCAAGAACATTCTATGCCAGAGGTCAAACCGGACAGCAGCTACTGCTTGGTGCCTACAGTGCCTTGAACCGTCAAATAGCAAATGGAAAGATAGAAATGCACCCCCGCACAGAAATGTTAGATCTCGTGATGGTGGATGGCAAGGCGCGGGGGATTGTGACAAGAAATTTAATTACAGGAAAAATTGAATCGCATAGTGCACACGCAGTGTTGCTGTGTACCGGTGGTTATGGCAATGTTTTCTTTTTATCCACCAATGCCAAAGGATCCAATGCTACAGCTGCCTGGAGGGCACATAAGAAAGGTGCCTTGTTTGGTAATCCATGTTACACACAAATTCACCCCACTTGTATTCCTGTTTCAGGAGACCATCAATCTAAACTAACCCTCATGTCTGAGTCGTTGAGAAATGATGGCAGGGTGTGGGTGCCAAAGAAGGCCATGCCTGGATTGAAGGCAAAAGATGCTGTGAATATTCCTAAGGAGGAGCGCGACTATTATCTGGAAAGAAAATACCCAGCTTTTGGTAATCTCGTTCCACGCGATGTGGCGTCAAGAAATGCCAAAGAGGTTTGTGATGAAGGTAGAGGCGTGGGTTCCGGGTTGGCCGTTTTCCTTGATTTTGCTGATGCGATAAAACGGGTAGGAAAGAAAGGTATTGAAGAGAAGTACGGTAACCTTTTCGACATGTACCAGCAGATCACAGGCGACAATCCCTATGAGATGCCCATGATGATTTACCCGGCTGTTCACTACACTATGGGTGGCCTTTGGGTAGATTATAATTTGATGACCAACGTTCCGGGTTTGTATGCACTAGGAGAGGTAAATTTCTCTGATCACGGTGCCAACCGCTTAGGCGCAAGTGCGCTGATGCAAGGATTGGCAGATGGATACTTTGTTATTCCTTACACCATAGGCGACTACCTGGCAGGTATGCCTTACGAAGACGTAAGTACAGATAGACCTGAGTTTAAAGAGGCCATGGAAAAAGTGAATGACAAGGTGAATAAACTGCTAAGCATTAAGGGAAAGAAAACGGTTGATCAGTTTCACAGAGAATTGGGGCTGACCATGTGGGAGCATTGTGGGATGTCTCGCACAGAGGAGGGACTAAAAGCCGGGAAAAAGAAAATTCAGGAATTGAGGAAAGAGTTTTGGGAAAATGTAAACGTAGTCGGTGGATCGGGAGAACTCAATCAGGAGTTGGAGAAGGCCGGAAGAGTAGCAGATTTCATGGAATTGAGTGAGCTCATGGTAGATGATGCACTACACAGAACGGAGTCATGCGGAGGCCATTTTCGGGAAGAGTCGCAGACTCCTGAAGGAGAGGCAAAAAGAAAAGACGATGAATTTTCATACGTTGCCGCATGGGAGTATAAAGGAGATAACCAACCCGAGGTACTTCATAAAGAAGAACTGAAATTTGAAAATGTAAAACTCACACAGCGTAGCTATAAATAATTATGAAGATCACATTAAAAGTCTGGAGACAAAAAAACAGCGAAGCAAAGGGAGCATTTAAGTCTTACCCCGTTGACGATGTGTCAGAGGATATGTCTTTCCTTGAAATGATTGATGTACTTAATGAAAGTCTGGTAAAAAAAGGAGAAGAACCCATTGCATTTGACCATGACTGTCGCGAAGGTATTTGTGGCATGTGTAGTCTTTATATCAATGGGCGCCCGCATGGACCGCTTCAGACGACTACCTGTCAACTTCATATGAGATCATTTACAGATGGGGAAATGATCACCGTAGAACCCTGGCGCGCAAACCCATTTCCTGTGATTAAAGATCTGGTGGTAGACCGCTCTGCGTTCGACAGAATACAACAAGCCGGTGGTTACATATCGGTCAATACAGGTGGAGTTCCTGATGCCAATGAAATACCAATCCCAAAAAGGATTGCTGATGAAGCCTTTGATTCTGCCACCTGTATTGGTTGTGGTGCTTGCGTGGCTGCTTGTAAAAATTCTTCTGCGGTACTGTTTTTGGGTGCAAAGATTTCTCAATTTGCAATGTTGCCACAAGGGCAAGTGGAAAGAAAAACCCGGGTAGAAAAAATGGTAGCCCAAATGGACAAGGAAGGGTTTGGCAGTTGTACCAATACCAAAGCCTGTGAAGCCGAGTGTCCAAAAGATATTAAAATCACCAATATTGCCAGACTTAACAGAGAGTTTTTTACCGCAAAGGTGAGCTCAACAAATGTCTGATTAATTGGCCCCAACTAATAAAAAAATAGCTACTCTAATAAGGTAGCTATTTTTTTTATCTTATATGATGGGATAAACGCTACTCACTTTTACAAACCCCGATTCCAACACGGCCATTGATGCCCTTGGTGGCAAAAGCACCAATATTTCCGCCTGCCAATATAATGTCTCTTTCAGGTCCTACGTCAGATAAATGAATCTTAATAGATGCCTCCAACTTAATCAGGTCAGTATAGTTAAGTTTTGTTTCATCAGCAAAGTGTACCAAATGGGTTTCGCTTCTACCTGTGGTTCCTATTACAGGATTAAGCAGTGCCGCAATTTCTGCATCAGGAGCCGAGATATCCCCCATATGCAGATGAACGGGTAATTTGACATCTCCGTCAGTACCTTGCAGGTCGACCAAAATTATGGATGACCCATCTCTTTTTTCTTTGAAGGTAACAGTACCATTTACATTATAATCTGAGGTTTGCTGAAGTGCATAAGTCACCTCATTTCCAGTAAAATCTGATACTGTTTGGCTTTCCTGACAACCGTACAAAGCCGAAATTGTCACAAGTACTCCTATCCAACTTTTCATAATTCCTTCATTTCTACTTTTAAAATTACAATTTTTTAAACGATCTTGACATGTCCTTCTGTATTAAACTAACTAGATTTGTTTCGGGTTATCCGGCTTTTTTGGCACGGATGTGGTTATAACTAATAAACAAGCATTTTAACCTTTTAGTTGGTGAATCGATTTTATTTTATTCTTTTTTTGTGTTTTGGGTGCAGCCCCGCTCTTACCAATAAAGGTCTGAAAGCGGATTTGCAAAATCCTCGACCCGAATGGTTGAGCGCAAAGCCAATGCAGGATCGCTATTATATTGGTATTGGTCATAGCATAAAAGAGGGCACAAATAACTATATCCAGTCCGCTAAAAGTAGTGCGCTGGAAGACATCATATCTGAAATTAAGGTAACCGTATCTTCTACATCCGTACTCAGCCAAATTGATGCCAACAAGGAATTCCAGGAAAAATATGAACAAATCATTAAGACAACAGCTTCTGACGAGTTGCAGGAGTATGAGCAGGTGGACACCTGGGAAGATAATCAGAATTATTGGGTGTATTACCGATTATCGAAACAGCGATATAAGGAAATTAAGGATGAACAGAAACGAAACGCAGTCACCCTGGCGCTCGATTTTTTTACCAAAGCGAAGCAATCGGAACGAGCCGGAGATGATGTACAGGCGTTGGGATTTTATTTTAAAGGATTTGGAGCTATCGAAAAATATCTAGGAGATCCCATCCGCTTGGAGTTTGAAGGAAAGGAAATTTTATTGACCAATGAGATTTATGCTTCCATTCAGCACTTACTCGATCGCATTCAATTGGTGGCCAATCCGGCTGAGATAATGCTGAATCGCAGGGTGGCTTCAGGGACAGAAACAGTAGTGATAACTGCTATTTATAAAGATTCAAAAAAAGCAATTCCCGATTTGCCACTCAAGGCATCATTTGAAAAGGGAGCAGGTGATGTTTTTCCTGAATACAAGACCGATGCATCCGGGCAAAGTAAAATTCTCATTACCAAGATCAGTTCAAAAGACATAGAGCAAACTGTGGCGGTGAAAGTAAACATGCTCAGTTTTGCGGGAGCCAACGCTTCCCCGATTTATTCTCTGGTGGCCGACCGTATGGTTGCTCCAAAGGTGAATATCTTAATGAAGGTGCAGCGGCCAATTGTCTACATCACTTCAGATGAAAAGACTTTAGGTGCGAATAAATCTAGCGATCAGATTACCAATCAGGTAAAAAATTTTCTCACCAGTTCCGGATTTGAATTTACCGATAACAGGGACAAAGCAGAACTGTGGCTGGACATTAATGCCAATTCCGAAAAAGGAGCAGTATCAGGTAGTATTTACATTACTTATGTAACCGCAGTAATTAAGGTGGTTACCCTTCCTGAGAATAAGGAGATATATGCCACTACGCTGGATAGGGTAAAGGGGTATAGTCTGGATTATGCCCGATCAAGCCAGGAGGCGTATAATAAGTCCCTTGAAGTATTGAATAAGGAAAAATTACCAGAATTGCTGAACGCGATTTTACAGTAGATAATGCCTAAAAAACGCAAAACAATGGGTTGGCCTTATAATTGCATTGTTTAAATTGCAAAACCAAATATGAAACCAAATATGAAAAAATTAACTCAACTATCGTTTATTCTCGTTGCAGTCGCAGCACTATTGATTGCCGGCTGTAAGGGAAAGGAGAAACTTCCACAGGGAGAGCAGGAAATCATAGTACCTTGCTCCGGACCGGATTACTTTACCAATAGTAAATACTTTCGGGCCAACTCAATTGGTGAAAGTCAGGATCAGGTAACTTCTAAGAAAAAGGCATTGACCAATGCAAGAAATGAGTTAGCGCAGAGCATTCAAACAACCGTAAAAACTGTTACCGACAACTACGTGAACTCACGGGAGATGAATAACAAGGAGCAAGTTGAGGAGAGGTTTGAGAGCCTGAACAGAGAGATTGTCGACCAAACCATTACAGGTGTACGTACCCTTTGTGAAAAGCTGGTAAAAACTGAGCAGGGAACTTATAAAACTTATGTTGCTATCGAGCTTTCTGCTGACGAGTTGGTGTCAAAGTACAACGAACGTCTTTCTAAAGATGAGATGTTGAAAATCGATTACGACTACGAGAAGTTTAAAGATACTTTCGAAAAGGAAATGGCAAAGATGGGGAACAACTAACCCCTATAAACATACTGAAAGGGCTCTCTGAAATTTATTAGAGAGCTCTTTTTATTTAATTGAAGTGTATGTCAGCAGGATATTCAGGAACATCTTTGATAAAGAAGCTGGGTATTAAGCCGGGTCTTTCCATTAGGGTAGTAAATGAACCCGCAAACTATTGGGAGTGGATAAGCCCTCTGCCTGAAAAAATAAAAGTGATAAACAGAGCCAAAAAGGAAAGCGCTGACTTTATTCATCTTTTCACGAAAGAGAGGGCGAAGTTTGAGAAGGAGTTTTTGAAACTCAAAGCAGAACTGAAAAAGGAAGGCATGTTGTGGGTATCATGGCCCAAGAAATCATCCAAAGTAGCATCCGATCTGGACGAGAATATCATTCGTAACTACGGCCTTGCCAAAGGACTGGTGGATGTCAAAGTTTGCGCAGTAGACGAAGTATGGTCGGGCTTGAAATTTATGTATCGGATAAAAGACCGATAACTAAAGCTGCATCCTGGATCTTCGGTTGAAGTAGGGCTTCAATATTGTCCTATCCAATAAAAGAAATGCAAGCCCCAAATTAAGTGCAATAATTGAATTGACAATCAGTTTCCCACTCAAAGGAATAGTAGGTAGGGAAGGAGTAGCAACTCCGGTTGGCAATTTGATTTGGTCCAATGAGAGCATTCCGTTGAGTGCATTAAATATCCCGGTGTCTACCAGGCTTGCCCCAATCCCCATGGCCACCAAAATACCAGCAAGTAAGATCAATCCATTTTTGGGTGTAAGCATAGAGGCAACAGGCGCCTTGTCGAGGTTTTCCATCACCCGCTGTGTGAAATTACCTGAAGGATGCAGCAATGTATTGCTCTCCAGTGACTGTTGAATAAGCTTTAGTACTTCCAATCTGCTTCGGAGTTCCTCTGAGGTGTTTAATCCATTTTTTACTTTCTCTAACTTTTCCCCCGTAAGAGCCCCATCCAGATAGGCTAGTAGTAATTCGTCAATTTCTTGTGATACCTTTTTCATATCAATGATACTATAAAGTTAATGCTTCTTTTTGTAAAATACTTTTCAATTCATCCGCCATTCGCTGCCGCGCTCGATGGATTCTCACCTTGGTGGTGTTGATCTTCTGTCCCATCATCTCAGCCACTTCCTCCAATGAAAATTCTTTTAAATAGAACAGTTGAAGCGAAAGCCTGTCGGCCTCATTCAATCTGTTTAATGCTTTGTCTATAAAAATGCTTTTGTCACTTTTTTCTAAAGCATCATCCGATTCCCCCGCCTGATTAAAAGTATTGTCTATTGATTGAAATACCTGTTTATTCTTCCTTTTGTGGCTAATGGCCGTATTAAAAACAATTCTGTACAGCCAGGTAGAAAACCGCGCCCCGCGCTTGAACCCTTTGAGGTAGTGGTAGGCCTTAATGAAAGCATCTTGCGCTACCTCTTCCGCATCTGGTTTGCTTTCCGTGACCTTATAGGCAATGGTAAAAGCATAGCTCTTATAATGATCCACAAGCTGTGCATAAAGCTGCTTGTCGCCTGCCAAAATGCGGTCGATGAGGGTGTTTTCTTCCTGAACTGTGATCACGGGCCTATGACGCAGGGTTTGGATAATAAGTTACACAATTATTGTGTCGGGAGAGATAAATAAATTTTTTGGATAGCATGTAACCGCCAGATGTGCCCGTGCGTCAAAGGGCAAAAACAATAATATTATGGATGTAGCAGTTTTAGGTGTAATGATACCCATTATCGGAATAATCGGAGCCTTTATAATGATTGGGTATCTGCGCAAATTTCAAAATATGGAGCGTATGGCAATTATCGACAAAGGCCTCGACCCCTCATTGTTCAAGACGGAACGTGTCACCGCTGGTGCGTTAAGGGCTTCACTTTTACTGATTGGAGCAGGGCTCGGGTTGCTAATGGGGTATTGGCTGGACAGCGCCTTTGGTATGGAGGAAGTAGCCTACTTCTCTATGCTTTTTATTTTTGGTGGAATTGGGTTAGGTGTTGCCTACCTGGTTGAGGAACGAAATAACAAAAAAGAAAAATAACAATCATCATAGGTTCTCGGTCAAACGCAACAATCTCCTATTCAAAATTTTGAAGAGGATTGTTGCGTTATGAATACAGCCACATTCCAATCGTTAACATCGCCACAGAAATCAAAATAAGAGCAAACAGGTTTACCAGAATACCCGCTCGCATCATTTGTTTTACAGAGATGTACCCGCTGGCAAATAAAATCGCATTGGGTGGGGTAGAGATGGGCATCATAAAAGCACAACTGGCCGCAAAGGCAACGGGCATTGCGAGAATAATAGGATTGATTTGAAGGCCATCAGCAATACCTAATACCACAGGCACTAATATAGTAGTAAGCGCAACGTTGCTCATCAACTCTGTTAAAAACATGGATAACCCAGATAGGGTAACAATCAACCCACCGGTAGATAAATTTCCTTGCTGTGCTATCTGGTCACCAATCAATTGAACGAGGCCTGCATCTTCCATGCCCTGTGCCAACGATAACCCACCCCCAAAGAGCAGTAATATTCCCCATGGAAGATTTTTCATATCTACCCAATCCAAAATGAATGTAGAATTCTTCAGTTCAATGGGCGTAATAAACATCAATATTCCTCCCGTCATGGCGATAGTGGTGTCATCAAGAAGGTTAGTGCCAATGATTGCGTTTAAGTTCTGTCGGAATATCCAAAAGAAACAGGTGAGGCCAAAGATGACCAATACGCTCTTCTCTTCTTTTGAAATAGCGCCAAGTCCTTTCAGTTTTGAATGAATCAGCTCTTTTGATCCTTCTAGGGAGTGAAGGCCGTTGCGATAAAGTATTTGCGTGATGGTGATGTAACAAACAAAAAGTATGGCCAGCATTAATGGTATCCCGATAACCATCCAGGTGGCAAAACTTACATCTTTATCATAAAAGCGTTTAATTAAGCCTACAGTCACTACGTTAGGTGGCGTACCAATGATGGTGGCGATGCCTCCGATGCTGGCCGCGTAGGCAATACTTAACATGAGGCCGGTGGCAAACTTTTCAAACTTAGGTTTGTCCGCTTCGCTGATCTCTCCGGCCAAAAGCCGGGTAACGGAGGTGGCAATTGGAAGCATCATCACTGCCGTGGCGGTATTGCTTATCCACATGCTAATGAGTGCGGTAGAAACCATGAAGCCCATGATGATACCGTTCCCACTGGTGCCTGTCATCCGAATTAGGTTTAGGGCTATACGAGTGTGTAGATTGTGTTTCTCTAATGCTAAAGCAATCATAAACCCTCCCATAAAAAGGAATATGATGCTGTCCCCGTAAGGTGCTGCCGCTTCTCTGGCTGTGGCTACCGTAAAGAGGGGAAAAAGAATCATTGGCAGGAGCGCAGTGACTGGAATAGGAGCAGCTTCTGACACCCACCAGGTCACCATCCATGCCCCCAGAGATAAAACAACCACGCCTTTATAGGAAAGCGCTGTTTGCGAGAGTAGAATATAAAATATGGTAAATAATAGCGGACCAAGGATGAGACCAACGATTTTGTTTTTAGAGACAGGAGCAGTCAAGGGATTTTGGGCTTAGGTGTTCTTACAAGATAATGTACTTAGAAGTCAAAAATGCAAATAATATAGGGTATAAGTAAAAAGGCCTGATTGCTCAGGCCTGAATATACTTATGCTTTTTTAAATAACTATTGCGTTTTTGGGTTTGCAGGCTTTACAATAATAGTCCTGCCATCCAATTCAGTTTCATTCAGGGCGGCAATCGCACTGTTTCCCTCTTCCTCATTTGGCATTTCTACAAATCCATAGCCCTTAGATCTACCCGAGTCCCGATCAGTGATAATTTTAGCAGAAGTGACCTCTCCGAACTGAGCAAAAGCTTTTTCCAGTTCATCATGTCCGGTCTTAAAATTGAGTTTGGCAACGAAAATGTTCATGACAGAATGTTAGGTTAAGATTGTATTCAAGGGAATGATGGCTTTTTTTTGAATGCTCACCAAACCATTGTGACACAAAATAAAAATTAATTGATAAATATTCAAGGAGGGGAGGAGCTGAAACTACCCCATAATCAATTCCCTGGCATTTTCTTTAGCCAAAGTGGAAGGTTTTTCGCCTCCAATCATCTTTGCAATCTCTTCAATTCGCTCTTCTTCCGTCAATTTTTTGATCTGACTGATAGTTTTTGTGCGTTTGGAATCTTTGTAGGCATAAAAATGGCAATCGGCTTTAGCGGCAATTTGAGGGAGGTGGCTGATGGCGAGAAGTTGATGTGCCTCCGCCATGGTCTTCATCATTTTGCCAAGTCGAATGGCAATTTCACCAGATACACCCGTGTCAATTTCATCCAGAATGAGTGTAGGCAGAGCAGTTTTTTCTGCCAGTAGGTATTTGATGCAAAACATTAGCCTTGAAAACTCCCCACCTGAAGCCACCTGAACCAGAGGGCGTGCAGCTATCCCCTTGTTGGCACTGAATAATAATTCAATGCTGTCAATACCAGATGCAGTGGGAGCCCCTGTTTTATGCTCTACACTCAATTGTGCTTCAGGGATACCCAATTCATTCAGCAATGTGACCATTTGCTTACAAAAACCTTTAAAGCTTTTGAGTCGGGATTGACTTAATAATTCGCCCTTTTCGGTTAATCGTAGGGTGGCCTCCTCTAATTGCTTTTTTAGCGCAGCCAACTCATCATCAAGGTTGCTGGTTTTGTCTGCTTTGATTTGCAAATCGCCTTGCAGTTGAAGCAGCTCACCTACTGACCCCAGCCGATGTTTTTGCTGTAGCTGATAAATTAGACTTAATCGTTCTTTGGCTTCTTCAATCTTTTCAGGGTCTAAGTCTATTTTCTCTTCTTCACTTTCTGCCTCGCTGATAATGTCATTCAGCTCTATCCGCACACTTTCAAATCGTTCCATAAGTTGCCTGTAGTGATCAGAATAGTTGCTGAGTGCACTTAGGGTAGTGCGTGCTTCATTTAAAATACCGGAAGCTGAAATATCAGACCGGTCGAGTTGGGCAAGCAGTTGATTAAATTTGGTTTTAATGTCTTCGGCATGCTCCATTATTTTTAGGGCCGACTCCAACTCCCCTTGTTCACCTTCTACAAGTTGGGCCTTGCTCAATTCTTCCAACTGGAATTTTACAAAATCTGACTCTTGGCGCAGCACGTTGGCTTCGTGCGACAAAGCCTCAAAGGCCTCCCTGGTAATCACATAATGTTGCCATGCGCTTTTATATTTCTCCCGAAACTCTCCATTCGCGGCAAAGGCATCAATTACACTGAGTTGAAAGGCACGGTTTCCTAAATCCAGCGTCTCATGTTGCGAATGAATGTCCATCAACCTCATCCCAACCTTTTTCATAATATCCAAAGTAACGGGTGTGTCATTGATAAACGCGCGGCTTTTTCCACCAGGGCTTATCTCTCTGCGTATGACTGTTTGCTTGTCGTAGTCTAAATTTTCGCTTTCAAAAAGTGGTTGCAAATCATAGGCACCAATATCAAAAGTGCCCTCTGTGATACATTTTTCTTTATCGTTCCATAGTACTTTGGTATCTGCTCTGTTGCCCAGCAGCAACCCTATGGCCCCCAGCATAATGGACTTACCTGCACCCGTCTCCCCGGTAATCACGTTTAGGTGACGGGAAAGATCCATCTCCAGGTGATCAATTAGCGCGTAGTTTTTTATGGTGAGGTGAGTAAGCATTTCATTTATTTTGCACCTGCGGAATCTCTTTCAGGCAACTACAATATTAATTTATTTACCTCAGAATCGACAGGGGGTTAGCCCAATCCCTCACCTCTTTCCCTTCCCTTTGAAAGAGGGGAGAGAAGATGGCCTTTGGGCACGGAACTGGGCTCTGTATCAGTGAAAAGTCGCACAGAACCAAGTTTCGCGTAAGGGTATTAATTGCTAATGATCTTCTGATAAATGTTCCGCTTAGGGTCTATGCTGTTAAGAATATCATAGGCCTCTCTGCGCACACTCAGGTTGCCATCGGAAAATATATTCACCAGTTCATTGGCTTTGGTGTCGAAAAAGGAAACCACTAAAATGGCATTGGGGTAGGTGGACCACACCGTCTTAAGTTGTTTAAGTACATCGAGAATGATCGTCCGACTTTGGTCGGGGGTTTTATCAAAAGTATCCAGCGCCAGCCTATGGTAGCGGTAAGTGTTTTTCCTCAACTCAACCATTTGCGGATTGTTCAAATTTTCGATCAACGCATAGCGGTTTCTATTGCTTCCCAAAGCCTGCCACCCAGGTCGATTGGAAGGTTGCGCATTGTTAACCACTGTAAGTGCTTTTTGAAAATAAGGAGTACCTCCCAGTTCTCCGAATGAATCGTAATCCATGCCCAACACGATATAAGCATAAAAGGCAAGCATAGAGGTAAGGTTGCTGATGTAAGTGTTGTCGTTGTATTCCATGGGCAGTGACTCGATGTATTCAAATTCCCACTCGCGATCAGCAAAGTTTAACAGCACAGATTCATAGTTGGTATTGTATACCGGTCGGGCAGAGGTGATTTGTGCATTGGCGGTAAAGTTGCCAATAGATGGCATCTTGGTAATGTTTAGAAAGAGTGTACCGTTTATTTTCTCATAATTCTTATAACTGTCGCTGGTCCATTTCCGCGTATTCAAAAAGTTGGCGAAAGCCCGCTCCATATCCTGAAAGATGGCCCGATCGGTAGTCTGCACTTGTTCGGCATTCACCACCACCTTGAAATTCAGCTCCTGGCCAAAGAGAACAGTGGTGGAAAAGGCGAAGATCAAAAAGGCAATGATTCTATGCATAGTGGTGAACTATTGCATTAACGATGTCGGAGGCAACTTCTTTCTTATTCTTCAGGGAAAATTCAACAACCTCCCCCTTTTTGTCAATGAGCTTGATTTTGTTGGTGTCGTGGCCAAATCCTGCCCCTTTGTCGTTGAGGGAATTGAGAACGATCAGGTCAAAGTTTTTGGTAGCAATTTTCTTCATGGCATTCTGCACCTCATCCTCCGTTTCCAGCGCAAAACCCACAGTAAACTGCCCAATCTTTTTTTGTTTACCCAATTCAGCAGCTATGTCATGGGTTTTCACCAGTTGCAGGGTAAGGTCGGTATCACTTTTTTTAATTTTTTGGTCAGCTTGGGTAGCAGGCCGGTAGTCGGCCACTGCTGCTGCAAACACGGCAATGTCTATTTTAGGAAATACAGATTGACAGGCTTCATACATGTCGGCTGCTGAAGTCACCTTCTTTATTTCAATAGCAGTGTGTGGAAGGGTAAGGTGGGTGGGTCCTGTTATCAGGGTAACTTTTGCGCCTGCGCTGGCCAATGCTTCAGCAATAGCAAAACCCATCTTCCCGCTGGAGTTATTTCCGATAAAACGCACCGGATCCAGGGCTTCGTGGGTAGGCCCGGCTGTTACTAATGCCTGCTTTCCGCTAAGCTTTTTTTTTTCGCTGAAGAAGTAAGTTAACTGCTCCATGATCTCTTCCGGCTCGGCCATCCTGCCCGTACCGATGAGGCCACTGGCCAGTTCACCGTGACCTGGAGTAATTTGGTGGTTGCCGTACTCCAACAGCGATTGCAAATTCTTTTTTGTAGAAAGGTGCTGCAACATGTCCAAATCCATTGCTGGTGCTATAAACACAGGACAGCGTGCGGAGAGATAAACCGCTAACAAGAGGTTGTCACATTCGCCATGTGCCATCTTCGCAAGGGTATTGGCGCTGGCAGGAGCAATAACAAGGGCATCTGCCCAGAGTCCCAACTCCACATGATTGTTCCATTCTCCCGCCTCGTTCTTAACAAATTGAGACAAGACAGGGTTTTTAGAAAGGGTAGAAAGGGTTAATGGTGTAATGAAATCCTTTGCCGATTCCGTCATGATCACCTTTACTTCAGCACCTTCTTTCACCAGCAATCGTGTAAGAACAGCTGCTTTGTAGGCGGCAATACTACCTGTAACCCCCAGGATGATTTTCCTTCCTTTCAAAACATAATTTTTATTCCGGAATCGCCTCAGAATCGCTGCGCATGCGGAAATTCAACTTGCCCTCCAGGAACTCTTCAATAGCTAAGGTAGTTGGCTTGGGCATACGTTCGTAAAACTTGGAGATTTCGATCTGTTCGCGATTTTCAAAAACTTCCTCCAGGTTGTCTACAGTAGTAGCAAACTCGGCAAGTTTTGAATTTAACTCTTCTTTGATATTGACTGCAATCTGACGCGCACGGTGAGAAATCACTACCACAGACTCATAAATGTTACCTGTTGGATCAATAATCTTCTCAATGTCGCGGGTGATAATGGATGGTTGTACAATGGCCATGATGTTATGAATTATCTGTTTTGTATTGATTGACTTTCGTTATACTCTCTGAATAATATTTTTCAGCTTCCCTAAGAAACTGGCTTTGCGGATAGTTATCTATCAATTCGGTATAAAATTCTATCACAGTAGAATAGCGATCCTTCTGTAAGCTGGGCAGACTTTGTGTGGCTAGCTTGAACTGTGCCTCCACTTTTAAAAATGCAACTTCCTCCATGTAATGCGAATCAGGAAAACTTTCTCTGAAGGAATCAAAGGCAATAATTGAAGCCTTGTAGCGCTTGATTTTAAGGTAAAGCTTCGCATTTTCAAAGTTCTTTCTCTCGAGCTTCTGCTGGCTTTCCTCAATCACCTTGGTGGCCTTCTCCACGAACTCACTATCTGGATACTTATTAATAAATGTTTGCATGGCTGCCATCGCTTCTATGCCACTGGTTTGGTCAAGGTTATAAGAAGGGGCAGACATGTATAGTGAATAAGCATACATAAAGTGTGCTTCTTCGACCTTGGTACTGCGCCCGTATGTTTCATAAAAAGTTTTAAACTGAGCCGAGGCCAGCAAATAGGTTCTTTCATAATATTGGCAATATGCCAGCAGGAACTCCACTTTCTCACCTTCCGGCAAACCTCGCACTACCGGGCGAATTTGCTCAAACAGTAGGGCAGAGTGATAATAATCCTCTTTCTCGTAGTAGTTTTGCGCTGCTTCGTACTTCACCCTCCAGTCCTCACTTTTCTCAATTTTCCTGTATTTGCTACAGGAAGCCCCTAAACCAACGATAACTGCCAAAAGACAGTAAAATAACAACTTTCTAACCCGCATAAGCCTGCAAATATACTACACTGGCAGCAATTCACAATCTGCAACTGTTTTCACTAAACCTTAATTATCTATGAAAATTGCCTATTTCCTTACGATTAATTTTCGGGTCAATACCCCGTCATTGTCCAGGTAAAGGGTATAGAAATAGACACCTGGTGCAAGGTCTTCCACAGACAACTTTACACTGGTTTCAAAAGCGGGCAATTCATAGTCGCCCATAGGCATCCCAAGAATGTTGTGAATGACCACATTTGCCTTAATAGCATCGTTGATAAGGCGATATTCAATAAAAGCATAGTCAGAAACAGGATTTGGATATACATCATTGATAGTAATGTCTTTGGACTGAAAGACCATTGATTTTTCTTTCCGTTCCTCCACCGATACGCTCACGTTGTGCTCCAGGACACCCCCAAGGTGTCCCCGCTCAAAAATCTCGAATTTGAAATTGGTCTGACCTGTCACCAGGCCGGTTTCAAGTGTGTAATAGAGCCCACTTATTGTTTGTCCGGCTTCAATTTTTTTGGAGAATTCGTCCATTCCAGGCTCTAAACAGTTGTCTCCCAGGCAAAAATAGCCTTTTTGGGTACCCCCCAGGTCACCTTGCACTTTACGAATGATGTAGAATTGGGGCTTATTGGTGGTGTTTTTTATCCGGAGTGGAATCTTCAAAACCTGACTCAACTGTGTCTGGTAGCTGGTTTCTGCTTTATTGACAAGCTCAGGCCCTTGCGCCAATAGTTTCAAGCTGCACAGTGCTAATAATAATGCTATGGTTAACCTCAATCTCATAAGGACACACTGATTCGAGTGATAATTTAACCGAATTGTTGTTTTTGTCCTAAATAAATAGTAAAAAAGTGAGCAATGGAGGCAATTTATCCCCCATGCTGTGCGTTAAGGATCGCTTTTGGATTTGACTACATCGCTTTTCTCAGGTTTTTCCGTAACCCGCCAGGTAAAACCCCGAAGCTTTTTGTCACCCTCCTGCAACTCAGCAGGAGGTATAAATGAAGCATCGGGCTGGATGTAAAAACTGATGTTGTTCACCTTTCCTTCCTTGAAGTTGATTTTCATGTTGCTGCAGATGATTTTGTTCATCCCCATTAAAATTACTTTTGGTTTTTTTGCAGTTACACTGTCCTTTGCAGCTTCTTGTTTCGTTTCTTGCAATGCGAAGTACACACTTTCTCCATTGCCCTCTACATCCACATGGTTGATGGCCTTGTCTTTAAAGATAGCCGTCATCATGCGCCCCTTAATTTGATTGAAGTGCAAAAGCGAATCTTGCGAGACGACAAAAGAGTTGTCTATAAGAAAAATGCGGTCGATGGTTTTGTTGGAGATGAGCATTCTGATCGAGTCTGCAGTCATCTGGTTTTCATCCGTCCACAACACCGGGTCATTAAAGAAGTAGAGCGTGGAATCGTGCGCGAGATATACCACAGAGTCGGCCAGCCCCTGCAAGTCGGCTTTGAAAATTTTTACGTTGTTGTATGCCAAGAGCTTCTTCTTCATGGGGTCGGAGCTTTCGATTGATACAAGGGTATCCGCAGACATAAAGAGGGTATCTGATTCATCGGTAATCTTCGCCAGATACGCATGGCCATACACTTTGGTGATCCCATTCAGCCGATCGTAATCGCCATCATCGCCATAGATGATCATGTTTTCTTCTTTGGAAGTCATTACCACCTTGCCTTTGGCCTTGTAAGTTTTCTTTAGATCGTTGAGAAAGTACCGGTCGCCCTTGATCTTGTAGGAGGGAGTTTCTATTTCTCCATAGTAAAGGGAGGACAACTTTTTGTTGGTATCATAAAAGCCATTTATATACTCCGCCACCCCCCCTTCTTTGTCTGTGATGATGGTGCGGTCGAGGAAGTAGATGATCTTAGTTTTGGAATTGTATTGCAGCGTATCCGATTTCATGGTGTATTCCTTATTGACACCCACAACATCTTTCTTAAAAGAAGCCAGGTTGGTATTGATATCGTAGTAACCCTTCTTACTGGTGAGCACATTGGTGCTGTCCACCAGCTTGCCTCCATTGAAATAGCGCGCCTCGTTTTGGTTGCGGTAGTAATCCAAAAAGTCCGTATATAATGTGGCTAATCCCAACTTGGTAAACACCACGTTCTTTCTTAGATGTGCTATTTTTTGGTTTCCATCGTACGACAACCCCCGGGAAGTCACATCAATAGAGTCTCCTTCGGTGATATGGATTTTACCAAAAGCCTCCACCCGGTTTTCAGACTTGAAAAAATGAGCCGAATCGCAGTAAATGGTGGTCTTATTCTGAACAAAAATAACGTTGCCCACCAATCTGTCGTAGCGCTTGCCATCTTTTACGCTGCCATAAAGATCATCTGCACGCTTTAGTTTTACCCTGCGTTGGCTCCAAGCCTCCGTAGTAACTATAAAAAGAAGCAATACCGAAATAAATAAAGTGCTGCGCATCATCATTTGAACCCGTAAAAATAGAGAAAAGTTATCTTTGTCGGATGGAACGCCAATTTGAAGACCATATCTCCCGCTTGTGTCAACCCAATCAGCGGATACTGCTTGCAGTAAGCGGAGGGGTGGACTCGATGGCGATGCTTCATTTGTTTCTCAAAGCCGGATATACGATAAGTGTGGCTCATTGCAACTTTCAGCTGCGTGGTGATGCCTCTGATGAAGATGAACGCTTTGTACAACAAATGTGCGAACAACTGAAAGTTCCGTTTCATGGTAAGCGTTTTGAAACCAACAAGCATGCCGAACTCCACGGATGCTCTATTCAGATGGCGGCCCGTGAATTGCGCTATGTGTGGTTCAAGGAATTAATGCAAGTGTACTCATATCCATTGCTAGCCACAGCTCATCACCTTAACGATAATCTGGAAACTACCCTGCTCAATTTCGTAAGGGGAACGGGCATCAGTGGGATGAAGGGCATTCCTGAGAAAAGCAACAACATCATCAGACCTTTACTGGCATTTACTAAAAACGAATTGGTCAGCTATGCGAATAGAAATAAAATCACATGGTGCGAGGATGTATCCAACGAAACTGACGATTACGACCGCAACCTCTTGCGCCATCAGGTAATTCCCAAACTACAGGAACTCAACCCTGCTCTGGAACAGACCTTTAAGCTGACTAACCATCGACTACAAGGGGCAACAGCAGTATTCCAATTGGGTCTGCACCATTTGCGGGAGCAATTTGTGACAGAAGAAAAGGACAGGATGACCATCAGCACCGAACTGCTGCAATATATTTCCTTTCCTGAAGTGGTGCTGTGGGAACTGCTAAAAGATTATGGATTCAATTACACCCAATGTGCCGATGCCGTAGCCGCTGCCAATCAGTCTGGAAAAATGTTTCTGTCTTCCGGCCACAAGTTGACCATCGATAGAAAAGCCTGGATCGTAGCGCCCCTCGCAGCGGAGATGAAAGCAATAAAAGTGTACCCCAACGACAAAAAAGTAACGCTTGGTACGTTGGAACTGACGATTGGGCCATGCAACAACAAGAGCTTTTCTACCAAGCCCCTGGAAGCCAAACTGGATGCTGATAAGATCACTTTTCCTTTAACATGGAGAAGGTGGCAGGAGGGAGACACGTTTATCCCGCTGGGAATGACACAAAGGAAAAAACTAAGCGACTTCTTTATCGATGCGAAAGTGCCCCGCATCGACAAAGATGTGGCCACGGTACTGGAATCCAACGGGGAGATCATTTGGGTAGTAGGTTATCGCATTGACAACCGGTACAAAATCACCCCCCACACCAAGAATATACTGCAATTCAAGGCGTAGTCATATTTATGACAAATATCCTTTTTCATTGCCAACCCGATTGATAAATTTGCAGCCCCTTGAAGAACTGTTTAAATCTAAATTAAATATGAAAATTACCGTTGTAGGAGCTGGAAACGTAGGCGCTACTTGTGCCGATGTATTGGCCTATCGTGAAATCGCCAATGAAATTGTACTTGTAGACATAAAAGAAGGACTTGCTGAAGGAAAAGCACTGGACATTTGGCAAAAAGCCCCAATTAATCAATATGATAGCCGCACGATTGGTTCCACCAACGATTATTCAAAATCTGCCGGATCGGATGTGGTGGTGATCACCTCAGGCCTTCCGCGCAAGCCGGGTATGAGCCGTGACGATTTAATCGGAACCAACGCGGGTATTGTAAAATCGGTAACAGAAAGTGTAGTAAAGCACTCACCCGAGGCCGTTATCATTATCGTATCCAATCCTTTGGACGTAATGACTTACCAGGCGCACCTTACCTCTAAGTTTCCAAGAACCAGGGTAATGGGTATGGCCGGTATTTTGGATACCGCACGCTACCGCGCATTTCTTGCGGAGGCATTGAATATCTCTCCAAAAGAAATTCAGGCTGTGTTGATGGGTGGTCATGGCGACACCATGGTGCCACTGCCAAGATATACTACCGTAGCAGGTATTCCGGTAACGGAATTGATTGGACCGGACAAATTGAATGCGATTATAGAGAGAACAAAAAAGGGTGGAGGCGAACTGGTGAAACTGATGGGGACTTCCGCCTGGTATGCCCCCGGAGCGGCAGCCGCACAGATGGCAGAGTCTATTGTCAAAGACCAAAAAAGGGTTTTCCCCGTGTGCGTGAAGCTGGAAGGTGAGTACGGCATCAACGATTGTTACCTGGGCGTGCCTGTTGTGTTGGGCAAGAATGGAATAGAGAAAATAATCGAGCTGGATCTGAATGCAGAAGAAAAAGCCATGCTCGAAACCAGCCGCCAGCACGTGAAGGAAGTAATGGAAGTACTGGAGAAGTTGGGATAAAAACAGTTGCCAGTTGCCGGTAGGTCGGTTACCAGGTATCAGCTCGTGATCGGGAACGTTGGGTAGGTAAATCTAATAATTAGCAAACATGAGCCTCGCACATTGCGGGGCTTTTTGTGCTGGCGTGTTACTTCCGTGCTTTGCGCCCCCGTTTCACTCAACGTATTAAATTTAATCAACAATTATATTCTATTGGTAATGACACAGTTTATAGAATAGACCCTAGAATAAACCCTACAGATGCGACAAGGCATACGGAGAAATGCAACAACGTACCCGTACAGATGCGACAAGGCATACGGAGTAATGCAACAAC
>CAYPDF010000012.1:0-84683 GCA_964409415.1 uncultured Ohtaekwangia sp.
GGTGTGAGAGGACGGCAGAATCAAAGTATATTTGTCCTGCCTCCTACTTTAATTGCAGATTTATTAGACTCTCAAAATAATTTCAAAAGGCTAACGGGTAATTCTACCAATAATTCAGGAGTCTTTGATTTTGGCTGATTTGACTAAATTGTAATTAAAAAAAGGACCAAAAGGGTAACAATAATATAGGGTGATAACAGCAATGCTGATTCCGGATGTTATCAGTCATGCCGTAACAACAGATAAGCATAAGACTGAATTAAATGAAACAGATTAGAAAACACGATTGAAATATGAAACGAGGAACATTTATATTATCTACTCTTGCCCTTTTTCCGTTGAGTATTTTTGCCAAAATTAAAATCAATTTTTTTATGAGAACAGAAAATGGATTTAAAGTAGAAGCAGGCGAAGCCAGATTTGGAGAGCACTATAAAATGAAAGGAGTTACTTTAAATAACCTGGACATCAAAATTTCGGGAACTGACACTGAAAATGATTTGGCGGTGTTCGAGCAAACCGGACTCACACCCAATGGAGGACCTCCAATGCATATTCATCCTTTTCAAGATGAGTGGTTTTATGTTATTGAGGGAGAGTATTTATTCCAGGTAGGTGACGACAAATATCAAATGAAATCAGGAGACACTATTTTTCTTCCAAGAAATGTGCAACATGCCTTCTTACAGTTGACGGAAAAAGGAAAGATGATAGTTTCTTATTTGCCAGCTGGAAAGATGGAAGCCTTTTTTAAGGCTACAGACAAATGGACTTCAACACCTACAAAAGAGGAAATTTCAAAAGTTTTTGCTGACCATGACATGAAAATTGTTGGGCCCCCTTTGCAACCCAATAAATGACAATGCGCTTCTAAGATGTGCTGCTTCCCGCATTTTTTGTGTTTTGATTTTTATCTCCAAACCGCATGTCTTACCAGGGCATCTGTTATGTACTCTAACTAAAGTTTGGTTTGGCTTGCGAACTTGAACGGAATCTAAAAAAGCGCTATTTTAGTGGTGACCTTATGTAGGTAAACAACATCATAGGCGGTTATTTTGTAAAAGAGCTTTCCTTGAAATAAGAGTCATTACGTTATTTGACCAATTTAAAATTAAGACAAAGTCGTAGTGAAGTTCTTTAGGAAATATGAGCCTACTGATACTCAGAAAAGTATCATACGTGAATTCCAAATTCTTCATCTTAAGTGGGATGGGTCAGATTCTTTGCCCACACCATACATTACTTGTCTAGCGAATACGGAACAGAATCTCTATTTCTATCCGAGGGACACTGTTCAAGTATTTGACACTAGCAATTCGGAGGGTCTCACTGCCCCGACCAGTAGTATTACTGGCCCTAAAAGCAAACCCGTTGGGCTAACGTTTGGCCATGATTACCTAATGATCAAGGTGGCCTTTCTTCCCACAGGGCTTTATCGCTTGTTGAAAATTCCAATGAAAAAAACTGTTAATGCAGGGCTTAATGCTATTGAGTTTATGTCACAAGGTTCTGACGATGAAACATTGGTTACAGTTGAGTTTAAAGAAACAGCAAAAGGATGTACAATTTTGATCAAGCATACTGGATTTCGCAGTAAAGAAACTAAAGAAATGCATGATTCTGGATGGGATAACTATATCAAGGGGTTATTGGAAGTCGTGTTGAGGCGTAGTGATTAAGTATTTGATATCACACGGAAACTTAAAATTCTTGAAGAAAGCGAGGATGCTAATGAATCAGAGTCTATGGAAAAGAACAACTGATCTAATTGCCAGAAACAGTCTTCAATTATTGGAGTAAACTAACTTTGTTGAACATTAAGTAACTTCCCTCGGATTACTAATTATTTTAAGCAATAAAAATGAAATATAGTTCTATGAAAAGAATATTAGGATTAGTTCTGCTGGGTACCATGATTTGGGCTATACCCTTTGTAATCGGTATTTTTTTCTATGATTCCTCAGGGCAGCTTTCCGTTGATCTTTTTTGTTTAAATCTATTATGATTTTGGTATTGACACTATCGGTCGCATTGGCGATTAACCTTCAATTTTCCAAAATCGATTCTAGCTACGTGGAAAATGGTTTAACTTTTGGATTAATCTGGTTGGCTGTACCAGTTATCTTGGATTATTTGATTCTGATCCCGATGGCTGGAATGACACTACGGGATTATACTATCCAAATTGGTTTGCGATACCTGATTATCCCAATCATATGTTTTTCAACTGGATTGGTTTTATCAAGAAAATGAAATATGGAAAAAGAATATAGCAAGTGTCAAAGTTGTGGCATGCCTATGAAGAAGTCGCCAAATGGAGGTGGGACTCATAGTGACCAAAGCATCAGTACAAAGTATTGTTATCATTGTTTAGTTGATGGTGAGTTTACGCAACCTGAAATGACAGCAGGTCAAATGCAGGAATTTGTAAAAGCTAAAATGAAGACGATGGGCTTCCCTGGTTTTCTGACCGGTTTGTTTACGAAAGGCATCCCGAAACTTGCCAGATGGCAAAAGAAATGAGCGTAATCAATAAATTGGCTTCTTCGTTGGGTCGGAGAGATGAAGTGCCAAACCAGAAACTGGCAGAACAAATTGTCAAGAATAATAATAAAGTTGCCATTCAGGAACTTGTTACAAACTTGAGTAACAAAAACAAAGGAGTTCAACAAGATTGCATAAAGGTTCTCTATGAGATTGGAGTCATAAAACCTTCCTTGATAAGCAAATACGTTGATATTTTTATTGCTCTTCTTACGAACAAAAACAATCGCCTTCAATGGGGAGGTATGACAGCATTAGATTCAATTATTTCAGAAAAGCCTTATGAAATATACAGACATTTAATGGAAATCATTGACGCAGGTAACAAAGGTTCTGTTATTACCCGTGATCATGCGGTTAATATTCTAATTAAGCTTGGTTCATTGAAAGCATATACAAAAAAGTGTTTTCCTCTTTTGAATGAACAATTACTGAATAGTCCAACCCAACAATTGCCTATGTATGCGGAAAGGGCCATTTCAATGATCAATGATAACAACAAGTCAATATTCATTAAAACACTTCGTAACAGAATGGATGATCTTGAAAAGGAATCTGGCAGGATAAGAATTGAGAAGGTAATTAGGAAATTATCAAAATGATTAATTCGCATACTATCGCACTTCAATAACATTATTATGAATAAATTATTAATACTCGTAGTTTTTAGTGCATTATATACCCTAGGGTATTCTCCAGAGAATGTTGAAGTGAACAAAAAAGAGACAAGTATGAAAGAATCGGTTATGCTGGGGTTAAGAACTACCATTTATAAAGTAGATGACATCGATAAAGCGAAAGTTTGGTATGCAAAGGCTTTTGGCATTGAGCCTTATTTTGACGAACCCTACTATGTAGGATTTAATATTGGGGGATACGAATTGGGCCTTCAGCCTGAAGAAAGTACGCAGGGTAAAAAGATTGAAAGTGTTGTTTCATATTGGGGTGTTAACAAAATTGAAGAGGTGTACAATAGACTGATCGAGTTGGGAGCAACAGAAAATGAAAAACCAATTAACCGAGGTGGAGAAATGATGACGGCAAGCATAAAAGATCCATTTGGAAATATTGTGGGCCTCATTTACAACCCCTATTTCAAACTAAAAGAATAAAGTTAGATAGTCAACTCTTCGACATGAAACAACTCTTCATAAACGTAGTAGGACTAATTTTAATCCTGCCTATGTTCTTGGCGGCACAGCCGTCACAGCTCCCCATTGATGATTCTCATTCGTTCATTGGATTTTCCGTTGGCTTTGCCGGGGTATCACTAGCATTGAGGGGCGGTTCAATAGTTTTAAGGGTGATGTAGGATACAAATCACCAGGCGACAGGTCGACATTTTATGCAAATGTTGTTATTGAGGTCGCAAGCCTAAAAACTGGTGATGAACAAAGAGATAAAGACCTTATGGAAGAGACTTTCTTCAATGTGAAAAAGTTTCCACATATAACCTTCAACAGCAGAGCTGTAATGAAGGCCAATCATACTTGGATATTGTTGGGTGCGGTGAAAATGATGGGTGTAGAGAAAGAGTTAGAAATTCCATTTCAATTCACGCATGAAGCAGCAGTAGTATGGGTGTTTGATGAGCCCAGAATTGCCGCAAAAGGCAGCCTGGAAATAAATAGATCCGATTTTAACATACCTTCTAGTGGGTGGAATGACATACTTCCTACGTTAGGATCCATGACGTTGTCTGATAAGGTCGTCATCAACTTGATCATCCAGGGGGTTGGCCCATCGCTAAGTGCTCTCCTGCTCGACATTGCCACTATTAAGGGAACAAAAGTCGCAATTCGAGAATATGAGCACATGAAATCAAAAAATGAAGGCTACTCCTTTGGTGCACGAAGCCTTATTGGTGTGAGTAGGAATTTTATTGATAGCAACAAGATTGAGCAAGCCATTGAATTCTCAGCATACGCAGTAAAACAAGAACCTGAAAATTATATTGGCTATTACTACTTGGGATTGTCTCACAAGGCTGCGGGAAATAAAAAAACTGCCATCGCCAATTTTGAACAGGCGTTAAAGTTGAAACCTGACCTGGACAGGGCAAAGACGCACATCGAGGAACTGAAAAAGTCGAGAAATTAACTATCGGCCGAGGTAATCCTGAACTTCAACCAGAACCGTTCTGGTCCTTGAGGGCCGAGACCGCAAAACCCTAAGAAGTTATATAATGGACGAGCGTTATGTTAAGTAAGCTTAGGTCTCCGGGCCTGTCTGCCGGAGTGCCTCACGTAGGCAGGCTAACCACATCTCAATAGAAAGTTTTTTTTAAGTGCTGGCTTTTCAAAAACCTAATCTTTCCCTTTTTCACTAGCCTGGGGTAGCGGCACTCTTTGGGCAGGCTTTGGACCCGATAGCTATCGGGAGGTAGGGAAGTGTGGCCTGCACAATGTGTGGCGATGCTGGGGAGGATGCAGGTACTATTTTACTTCAAATATGATTTTAACCTTTTGCTCCTTGATGAATGCCTCAGCCTGCGAATACCTTTTTCTTTTATTTGCCTGACTCGTTCTCTTGTTAGATTAAACCTACAAGCAATATCCTGAAGTGACATAGCTGGTTCGCCCTTAAGTCCAAAATATAGTGATATTATATCGGCTTCTTTTTTTGTCAATGTGCTCAGAAACCGCTCCACTTCTGTTCGTAGTGAATCCTTGATCAGTCCATAATCCGGTGTGGGCTCTGAATCATTCACCAGGACATCCAAAAGACCATTCTCTTCCCCATCAACAAATGGTGCGCTAGCTGAAATTTGACGTGCCCCAGTTTTTATCCTGTCCGCCACATCTTCCAGGGATATCTTCAGTGCAAATGCCAGTTCTTCCGAAGTTGGTTCACGCTGGAACTCTTGTTCTAGGCGGGAGTAGGTTTTAGTCATCTTATTAAGAGCCCCTACTTGATTCGAAGGAATTCTTACCACCCTGGATTGTACCAGAATTGCTTGCATAATGGATTGCCGTATCCACCAAACAGCATAGGATATAAATTTAAAGCCTCTTGTTTCATCAAATCTTGTGGCTGCCTTAACCAATCCAAGATTTCCTTCATTAATAAGGTCTCCAAGCGTCAGCCCTTTTGCTTGGAACTGTTTTGCAACAGAGACTACAAATCGCAAGTTTGCCTTGACCATTTTTTCAAGTGCCAAATGATCTCCTTCTCTTATCCTTTTTGTTAACTCGACTTCCATTTCCGCAGTGATAAGATCTACTTTCCCAATTTCTTGTAAATATTTTTCAAGAGATATATTTTCTCTCTTGGTTATCTGTTTAACAATTTTTAATGACCTCATTTTTTCATTATAATTTATAATCCAGGTTCAACCTTAATACGCAGCTTCTTCACCACAATAAATCCAACAGAACTCAAAATAAATTATTACCAAATATGATCATTACCTTGAAATATTATCCCTTCCTATTCATCAAGTTGGATGCGACAAAGGTTCTGTAATGCGAAAAATGAGTTGAAAGAAGTATGACCATTCATTCATTTTTAGACTTTCAAATAAATCTTTCAACAATTCATAGTTGGGAAAACGAGTAATCTGGGCATGAATCAGAAACGAAATTATAGGATTTAAAATTAGCATTCATTGAGAACTGTTGGTAACAAAATTGATTTAGGTCAATGAGTTCATTGACCTAAATCAGCCCAACTAGTTAAAGCATTATTCTGAAATATTGATTTATAATTTTCAAAAAAGACAGATGTAGATTTAGAATACATAACATATATAATGTTGAAGCTCCCATGGCATGTCTTGAATTAAAATTGATTCTTATCAACTTGTTCATTGACCTATCTCAACGGATTTAATGACAAATACGTGTAATTTAGTCTCTCTATTACCGATAACAACTGAATTAAGAATAAGAAATGAAAGGCACTAAAAGTCTCCTGTTCACAGCAGATCATGCCTGGATCAAGATAGACAATGATACAGGATATATTGGCATTACTGATTTTGCTCAGCGAGAGTTAGGAAATATTGTCTTCGTGCAAATTGAAACTTTAGAAGAAAGGCTACTTACACACGAAAATTTTGGAAGTATAAAATCCGAGAAGGATGTTTTTGATCTATTTCTTCCCGTTGAAGGGGAAGTAATACAGATAAATGAAAAATTAAAATCCAACCCGGAACTAGTGAATACCGATCCATATGGAGAAGGCTGGTTGATTAAATTGAAAATAGAGAATATTAATGAGGCAAAAGGACTATTAAGTTATGATTCATATGTAAAATTGATTGGCCATGATCAAAGGCAATAAACCTTTTGAGAATTATTGTGATATAATTTTCCTTTTTTTAATTAGGTCCAATACCCCATTAATGAAGGTCAGGGGATGAACAGGGTTGCCTGGAACATACAGATCAATCTTATGGTCATTGAGAAAGTTGCGATTCAATGCAGGGCTCTTCGAAAATATTCCACCACTTATAGCATCTGTCCCTGCCAGAATAGTAATCTTTGGGTCAGGAATAGCATCATAACAACTTTGGAGTGGTTTTGCCATGTTCTCAGTGATTGGGCCTGTAATAACTATCCCATCTGCGTGACGAGGTGAGGCAACAAATTCAATACCGAACCGTCCCATATCAAAGTTCACATTCCCACAGGCATTTAATTCAAGTTCGCAGCTATTGTCGCCACCAGCAGAAACTTGTCGCAACTTCAACGATCCACTAAAATACTTCGAAATTTCATCCCTTATTAAATGTGAATCTAAGGTAATGGGATTTGTTTCATTCTCCCTAACAAGTAGACCTTCTCTAACATTAGTGGCCATCTTGTAATCTTTTGTAAACCTTATTTTGTCAGGAAAAGCAAACGAGCATTCCCCACAAAATGTACATTTCCCAAGATCAATGCAGATGGGATGAGCAGTGATTGCTGCTGTCGGGCAAAGTTCCACTAAGGCCTGCTCATCAATATCAGCTCGCGTAATTATTGGGGTACCTCTGAAAATACCAGGGATTTCAGCTTTACTAATATCCGGAATGAATTGCTTTCCTTGATGCTTTAAAATCTTAAGGTTTCCTATCATAAGGTTATGATTTATAGGTCATGACCACAATAACTTAGGTCGAAGCTTTTATTACATAATGGGAAATCTGATATCTCATTATTTCTTACAGACATTCCTACCGCTAACCAATTATGCACAGATGGATCCTTTATTTTATAGTGCAACAGCTCGCCTTTTTCGTCAGTGATAGCACAATGACATATTTCACCTCTCCAACCTTCTGTCAATGATAGCGCCAAAGCATCATGTCTCGGAGTTGCTAGAGGTTTTCTAACTCTCGATTCGGAAGGTAACTGACGGATAATATTTCGTAAATAATATATGGATTGTATTATCTCATCGTGCCGAAGTTTTACTCTTGAATACACATCACCATGATGCTTTACAATAGAAAGAGGGCTAAAGAGGTCATACAAACCATGTGAATGCGTATGACGAATATCACGCAAAAGCCCAGAAGCACGCGCAGTCATTCCTACCGCGCCAATAGTAACCGCTAAATCTCGACTAATCAGTCCTGTCTTTTCCAGGCGACTTAATACACTGGGAAGCGTATGGAATTCTTTCCAGATTTCATCAAAATCCGGTTCATATTCATCAAGAATTTTCAATAGCTTATTTACTAGTGTTCTGGAAAAATAGAAGTGACTGTTACCGGCTCTGATTAAGCCTTTTGCTAATCTATTGCCACACCATTCCTGAAAAAAATTGATTATGGGGGTGCGAAGTCGACCAAAAACCGCTCCTCCTAATTGATAACCTATATCTGTACAGATGGCACTTAAGTCGCCCGTGTGAATGGCAATGCGCTCAAGCTCCAGCGCTACAGTTCTTGCAAAATGCAAGTCTTCCGATTTCTTATAATCGCACAAACTCTCCCATAAATTGACAAATGCAGTTGTATGTCCAACTACAGTGTCACCAGCAATTGATTCGGAAAGAGTCGTGCGTTGCAAAAGCTTCGTCTTGTTCAAGAAAAGATTTTCAATACCCCTATGCTGGTAGCCCAATTGTATTTCAAGGTGAAGAATTTGTTCACCATTGCAGAGAAACCTAAAATGTCCTGGTTCAATGATACCTGCATGGATGGGGCCAACGCCAACCTCGTGCAGTTCTTCGCTTTTAATCTCATAAAATGGATAATTATCTATTTGATTATTCTTGTTTTTCCGGTTGAAGGCATACCGCATTGGTTTTGGCCAGGGATGATCCAAATAAGAGAGGCCAAAATTCTCGCAAAGTTCTCTTTCAAAGAGTTGAAAGCAGGTGCTTTTAGCTGTGAAAGATGGAAGATCATAAATCTCATTCTTACCCATTTCATGGGAAGAAATCAGAATGGTGGCATCTTTATCATTAGCAATACAACAAATTAATTTTATGTTATTATTATAATAAAAGCCAAAGTAGTTTACACAGTGGTGAGTTTCGCTCTTAATCAGATTAATATTCGTCTCAAGAAAATCATCATATTTTAGTATAGGTATTCTTTCCAAAGGAATCGTTTCATTATTCTTAATTGTTACCCAATCTTTCATATTTCTAGTGTGGTAAATTTTGAATGGATTCGTTGATTAAGTTTACCATTTCTGGGGGAGGATTCAGCCCCAGGTATATGACTAAAGCGAGCAGTACAAATTGACTTAATGATTCTATCGGGTTTATTTCCTCAATTTTACTATCATCAAAACCGATTGGCTTGATAAAAAGCATTTTCATGAAATTTTTCCCCATTGACCAAATAATCAAAGTTAGGAATAAAAGAATAGGCGCCAGAAGCCAAAAATTTCCATCTTCAAAAACAGCTTGAAATATCAGGAATTCACTAATGAACATGCCAGAAGGTGGCATGGCAGTGATTGTAAAAAAACCAAGTAATAGTACTAGAGCACCACTTGTATTGTAAGCAAAGTAATTTCCTATATCATAGACGCTTTTGCTCTTAAAAATTCGATACACTTGACCAACCTGAAAGAACAATGCTGGCTTTGCAAATGAATGCAGAATGATATGAAGGATAGCTGCATAATAACCCAAACCTCCTGAAGCTAAGCCAATCAGAACTATTCCCATATGCTCAACACTTGAATAGGCCAACATTCGCTTCAAGTTTTTTACTTTGAGAATATAAACTGAAGCAACAAATATGGAGAGGAATCCTGCAATAAAGAGAATGCTATTGGCCCAAGGCACTATCGAGGTCTTTGCAATGATAACATAAAACCGAAAAATGCCTAAAAAGCCCATATTTAATAACACACTTGACAGAAGTGCGCCTGCGGGAGAGGGCGTTTTATCTTTTGCATCAATTCCTACTGTATACATTGGAACCACGCCAGCCTTAACCGTAAACCCTGTGAAAATAAAAAGGAACGCAAGCTTGAGCCAGAAAACATTTAATGTTGAAGCATTCTTAATCAAGCTTTCATAAGAGAGGTCAGTCAACCCTTGCTGCCCAATTGCAATACTTAAAAAAAGAATACCGATGAACACCAGGGTAAGGCAGATGGAACAAACAAAAATGTATTTCCATGTGGCCTCCAGCGTCTTTGTGTTTCTTCTATGATATATTAGTGCCGAGGCGCTTAGGGTTGTAAGCTCAACAAAAATCCAAGTAACACTAATATGGTTAGATAGATATGCTGCACTTAAGGAACCAAACAAAAGGACGATTGCAGCATAATATATCCCTCTTTCTCGAGAAGTATTCTCGTGGTTTTTGAAATATATATTGCTGTGGTAAATGGCTGGGACACTTACGATGCTAAGTACAATTAGAAGAATAAGCGACAGCGAATCACTCGTAAAATAACCCAGTTGAGTCTGGTTTCTATGCATTAATTCATAGCCCGTAAGAATCCATTGCAAGACGACAATACTCCAAACAAGTAAATACTTTAGCTTTCTATCCCGCGCAAAAAAGAGAGCCAAGCTTATGATAACTACAAGGGCAAGGTAAATTCCAATCATAAGTCAATCCCTCAATTGTTGTAGTTGTTCTACATCATGTTCTTTCAAAACGTCACCAATCCTGTTGATAAATATCCCCAACACCAGCACACTGACAAAAATATCTAACATAATTCCAGTATTGACAATCATTGGCATTTCAGTCCCTACGGCAAGTGATAAAATGAAAACTCCATTTTCAATAACCAAGAAGCCCATGACATGCGTAATGATTTTTTTTCTAGTGATAATGATATAAAGGCCTGTAAACAATCCGGATAGAGCAACTACAAAAAAGATACTCTTAAGCTGGTCTTCGTGAATCGTATTTGATAATAGAAATGAAGCCACAATTATAGCGGTCACCACCAGCACAGAAATAAAGTTAGAAATGAATGGTTCTGCTTCACGGGTGATATGATTTTTTTTGATAACATAGTTGAGAAATCGAGGAATAACGATGGCTTTGAATACCACAGTTTCAAGGAGAATAAAGATAAGGTTGATCAGATTTATTTCGTTGAGTTCAATTAATGCAACGCTAAACAAGACAAATCCCTGAAATGAAAGTATCACGATGTATGTATACAGACGGTTGGCCACAACCATATAGATAAGGCTAATTATGAATGTGATAAGTAATGTATTGGTCATATACTAACTGAGGTTATGAAATTCTACCTATCATGAGAAGGACACCAAGAAAGATCAAAATTGAAATTGATGATAATGTGAAAATAAATTGGGCATTATGATTCATCCTAAAACGGGCCATGAATGACTCGATTATACCCACGATAATCGCAAAAACGATTTGGATACCAATAAAAATGACAATGGCATAATACAAAGGGAGGTTAGTAGGGATAAGAAAATTGGTAATTAAGGCGCCATACATAGCAAACTTTAGGTTGGTCGTGTAGAGAATAAGCCCGAGATCAAAACCACTATTGTCCAGAATCATTACTTCATGTATCATCGTCAATTCGAGATGTGTTTTTGGGTCATCCACTGGCATTCGGCTATTTTCGATCATAGCAACTATGACCAAGACGAATGCTGCCATGGATCCCAAAGTGTAAGAAATGTATGTGCCAAAATGAAGGTTATTGAAAATTTCAATAAAAGAACTTTGCCCAGTTAAAAGTGCAAATGATCCCATCAATATGAAAAATGCTGGCTCCACCAACATGGAATACAATGCTTCTCGACTGGCGCCCATCCCTTCAAAACTGCTACCCGTATCCATCGCAGCAATGATCATAAAGAATTTTCCCAAGGCTAATACATACGCAAAAAATACAAAGTCTCCACGAAATGAAAGGATACCTGGATAGCTGCCAAATGGAATTAGAAAGATTGCCATGACCACAGTGGAAAAATAAATGCTTGGCGCAATGCGGAAAATGAAACTGCTTGTTTCACTATAAACCGAGCCTTTACGAAATAGGCGCCAAAGGTCTTTTAGCGGTTGCAATAACCCAGGTCCCTTTCTGCCTGATAGTATACTTTTGGTACGAATTACTATTCCGGAGAAGATTAAACTAACGCTGATAATTAAAATTAAGCTAATGCCATTCATTTCAAAATTGCTTTAAAAGGTTAACCACAAATTCAACGGCATATATTAGCAGCGGTACGCTGATAGCAATGAATATAAAAACACTTCCATATGATATGTAAGACTGTACGCTGCCATTTTGAACAAACCTAAAACTTTTCATAAAGCTCCTTAAATGTTTTATTGGTTTGTCAATTAGAAATAACTCCAATTTATCATAAGGATTGGAAACAGACTGAATAGGTTGAGGGAAGACTCCAATAACCTTTTCTTCCTTTTTGTTCATGATGAGTAAGGGGCGGATGAGTTTTCTGAAGGTTCGAACAAAAGAATTAGCACTATATTGTAGTTGCGGTGTTACAACTTCATATCCACACGCCCATGTAGGTCTTGCGGTAACACGGCTGGAGGAATTTACTAGTTTCTTAATTCCAAGCACAAGCAATGACATCATGATTAGCCCAAATGCAGCAAGGCCGATCATTTGTGTAGTATCAATAAAGTGTAGCTGAATTGGTTTCAGTAGATTCCCTCCCGAAAAAAGAGAAACGGGCTCTGCTACTATGCTTAAAAAAAATGAAGGGAACATACCTATTGCAATAATGAATAGCGCAAGGATATACTTCGGAAACAGCTTGTACAGATCAGCTTCTTGAATTTCTTCGGGAAGTGAATGTCGCTCTGATCCAAGAAATACAGTACCAAAAGCCTTGGTAAAGCAAAGCATGGCAAGGCCACCAATTATAGTAAGACTGAATATAGTTGAGATAATGATTACGGCTTGAATCAATTGGCCAGAACGAATTCCGCCAAAAAGGCCAGCATAAATAAGAAATTCTGATATGAATCCGTTCAGCGGAGGTAAACCACAAATTGCTAATGACGCGATAAGAAACAATGTTGCTGATTGCGGCATTTTTTTTATCAATCCGCCAAGTTTTTCAATATTTACGGTGTGAGTAGCCTGATAAACCGTACCCGCTCCATAAAACAATAGCGATTTGAAGAGAGAGTGATTAAAGGTGTGTAATAACGCACCTGCAAATCCAGCAAATATCAGATAGGGGTTGTTTAAGCCTAAGCCAATTGTGCCAAGTCCAATACCAATCCCAATTATTCCAATATTCTCAATACTGTGATAGGCCAATAATTTCTTTAGGTCATGTTGTATAATGGCCAACATGACACCGTAAATGCCAGTAATAATTGAGATAACCAGAATAGTGTATCCAATCTGTAAGTGATTCTCATTTATCAATAGCAGCATTCTCAATATGCCAAAAATTCCAAGCTTAATAATCACTCCAGACATGATACCAGAAACGTGAGCTGGGGCAGCGGGATGTGCATAGGGAAGCCATGTATGGAAAGGAACAAACCCAGCCTTAAACGCAAAGCCGATAAAGAAGCAACAAAAAAGAAAAAAACTTAAGGCCGGAATAATGGCGGCACTGTAAAGACTAATCGCTTTAAAATCATAGGAACCCGTTTTAGCGCTTACCCACATAAATCCTATCGTTAGAAATAAGATGCAAAGGTGTGATTGCACCAGGTAATTAATACCTGCTTTTAGGGTTCTCATTTTCTGATGTTCAAATATTACCATCAGGAATGTAGTAACCGCCATCAGCTCCCAAGAACACAAAAATGCCAGGCTATTCTGAAGGGTAAAAATGGCCAACATGGCTACATGATTAATAATGTAACTTATATAATGTAATGTGAGATTGGATGATTGAAGTTTGTATGGTGCCATATATCGCACTCCATATAAAATTCCTGTCACTAACGTCAAGTTTGTAATCAAGATAAACCATCCAGATAGTGAATCAATCCTGATTGGTATTTCTCCAAACACCTGACCGCCATAGAATGATATGTCGATTGGTACACCAGACAGCACATGAATTGCTAACCATGACGTAAAGCTTGCATTAATCAATACAATGCCCAGAGAGATATGCCCTTTGGCCTGCACCTTTACAACCGTAATAAGTAGTAGAGCTAATATGTTTATAATAATGATAGCGCTGATAATCATTCTATATTATGTTGAAAAATGTCACCATAATGGATAACATGATAAAAACAAATCCATAAAGTATGTACCGTTGAACCCGACCGTTATGGATAAATGAAAAGTAATTCATAAAGTATAATAGCTGATTGCTTAATTTTTTAATAATGTTCTTTTCAAAAAACTCTGGATAGTTTGATTGATAGCTTCTGCCTCTGGGAAAGACAGCATTTTTCTCTATTTCGTTGTATTTCTTTTGCTCCCCGGTAATTGATACGAACAACTTTGCGAGTGTTTTTGAAAATGATTTGCCAGTATATTGCATTCTAATAGTGGGGGCACCATATCCGCATCCCCAGGTTGGAGCATTAATAGCTGGATTTTCGCGTGTGATTAAGCGCCTAAGAATAAATATTGATCCTACCAACAGAATTAAGCAAAGAGAAGCTATTCCAACATTCGAAATCATCGGGCTTATGTCAATGACATTACTCATTGAGGGATCAAAAACATTAACCACACGGTGAATCGGAATCAGGACTAGCGATGGAAAAATGCCAATCGTCAGCATGAAAAGAAGGATTATAAAAAAGGGCAGATGGCTAATAGATAATGTTTCCCTGGTATGTTGTTTTTTCTCAGTTCGTGAGGTCCCCAGGAATATCACCGCAAACGATTTAGAGAAAGTCAAAATTGAAATTCCTCCAACAAGGGCAAGTCCCGTGATACACCAAATCAGAACAATATTGAGTTGAAAGCTTTCCACTTTGATACCTTCAACAAAAGAAGTGTATAATAAAAATTTGGAAACAAACCCATTGAAGGGCGGAAGTCCGCCAATTGCCAATGCACCAGATAGAAAAAAAATGGCCGTGATGGGTATCTTTTTTATGAGCCCCCCAAGGTGTTCCATGTTTCGGGTGTGAGTAAACTGGTAAATATTTCCCGCTGTAAAAAAAAGAAGTGACTTATATAAGGAGTGGTTTAGTGTGTGTAACAATGCTGCGGAAAATCCGAGAACCATAATCTCCTTGTTTCCAATGCCCTTGCCAATCAACCCAATCCCTATGCCCATTCCAATAATACCAATATTTTCGATGGTGCAAAAGGCCAGCATTTGTTTGAAATCTCGGTGGATAGCAGCGCTTAAAATTCCATAAAATGCAGTAGCGACTGAGAGGATCAGAATTGTTTCACCAATTATTATGAAATCAGAGCTTACATAAGTAACCATTCTGATGATACCATATATTCCCATTTTGACAATCACTCCAGACATTACACCCGAAACGTGGGAAGGAGCCGCTGGGTGTGCATGAGGTAGCCAGGTGTGCAATGGGATAAAGCCTGCCTTGATTCCAAAACCAACAAAGAACAATAAATACACCCAAATGGAATCAGGTTTAGTGAAAAATGTCGGGATAACATTAAAGTCAAAAGATCCCTCTACTATGAAAATCCAAGCAAAAGCGATTGTTAGACAAACAACGCCAATGTGCATTTGCACCAGATAATTTATCCCAGCAGTGATGGTTTTGATTTTGGAATAATCAAAGATGACCAATAGAAAGGAAGAGATGGACATAATCTCCCAGGCAATCAAAAAACCTAACCCATGTTGAAGCGTACAGACCCAAAGCATTGAAGACTGAAAAATGACAAACAAAGACCAATGCAGAGAAGTATTCTTCAGCTGTGCTTCGTAAGGTTTCATATACCCGATGCCATACAATGCTCCGTTAATGCTCGTAAGATTGATAATGAGTATAAACCAAGCCGACAAAGGATCAATTTGAAGCAGAATATTTCCGAAAACCATTCCACCATTAATTGTCGATTCAATTGTATCCCCAAGCAAGACATGAATAGCACTGTAGGATGTTATGGTTGCATTCATAAAGACACAGACCGCTCCCCCTAACGATTTTTTACCGAAGGATAGGAATGGAATAACGAGACACGCTAATAATGAGATTAATGCAGTGTATATGATCATTATCGTCCAGCCGTATAATTTGCATGAATTAATAAATCATTGCTGACTATCAACATATGAAATAAAAATGTTTATCCAGATAGCCCTTCCAACCCTCATAAGGATTGGCTGAAGCATTAACACAACTAATGAACCAATTAAAATCCCAATCCCATCCGATTGTTTAAAAAGAAAATGAAAAACAAGCCATACGGTGATCAGAATCACTATCACGATAGGGTAACTTGTCCATAACGCACCCGAATAGAATCCTGGCTCTTCAAGGAAATCTTGTTTACAAACTGGGCAGTAGTGGGGCATATCCAACATGCTCTTTAGCAAGAATGGATTCCTTGCAGAAAACAAGTTGCCTTCATGACACTTTGGACATTTGAGGTATACTATGCTATATAATTTAGACCCTTTATTAAATATCATTAACTTTTTGTTGTCTGATCTGTTATTGTATGCGGATATTCGAACAAAAAAAAATATTTCAAGTTGGTATTGATAAGCTTTACACCCAAAGCCCAAAGAATAGGCAAAAGTAAATACCAGGAGATAAAGTTCCGTTGAATTTAGTCAACGCAAGTGTTGATTTAAGTCAACGAAAATAAAATGATATGACCAAAACATAAATGAAATCAGCACCATAAGGCAATGTCATTTACTATCGTCAATTTTTTTGTCCTTTGCTGGGTTCGTTGCAAACAATTGGAAGTCAACCAAGATATTGATACAAATCAACAACTAAGGTGATGCGCGTCCCACTAATCTGTATCTTTGAGAAAAATCTTCTGCTATGCTAACCAATTTCCTTTCCGAAAATTTTCGCCTCAAAAAGGACCAAATCTTTGAAGGCCTTACTCCAACTGAAATTGAAATGCTAACTGGATCTGGCGTTACCCATACTTACAAAAAGGGTGAAATAATTTTTAGAGAAGGGGGGATACCTACTGGCATATATTATGTTAAAGGTGGGCGGGTAAAGAAGTATAAAGCGACTTCGCAAGGAGGAGAGCAAATCTTTTATGTTTGCGGAGAGGGAGAGATGCTCGGGTACCATGCGCTATTAGGTGAGGACTACTACCCTGACTCGGCCGCCACTATTGAAAGTTCTGAGATAACTTTTATTCAAAAGGAAAATTTCTTAAAAGTTCTACGCAATTCAACTGTATTATCAAATAGACTACTTAAAGCTTTAGGCCATGAGTTTAGCTTATTCATCAATAACATAACTAATCTTGCAACCAAAACCGTGAAAGAAAGATTAGCCTTCAATCTATTAATATTAGAAGTAAAATTTAAGAGCTTAGAAAAGCCGCATCAACCAAGTGAAATAAACATGTCTAGAACCGATCTTGCCAACATGGTAGGAACCGCTAAAGAAACACTTGTCAGACATTTACATGATTTCAAAAAAGACGGCCTTATCGAATCAACCGGAATAGTTATTAGAATAAAGGATAGGAAAGGAATTATTAAGGAGGCAAATTTTATGGGCCAGAACTCAAATAGTTAATAATAAAATAGATTATAATTAAAAGAATCAGCACTCCATACATTATTAAGTCTACGCTTATATACTTTTTATACTTCCTGTAGAATTCTCTTAGTTGTTTCAAAGTTGCTTTGCAAATATTACCAACTGACCTTTTCCCACAAATTTAGGAACCCACCATACAGAGAATCTTGCAATTTGAACGTCTGTGGTATTATGCTAAATGGACTGTGAAATGTAGCAATCCTTGTGCCTATTGGCAAAGAAATGAATTGCTGGATCAAATAAACTGAGTACAAATTATAAAGCTCAGGATCAAGCTTAATCGAACGGTCAATGCTATTTAACACATCGATATTTTCGTGAAAAGAATTATAAAAGTAAAATGCATCATATTCCCTAAATTCTATTGAAGTAATATTGGCATGAATAAAATCTGTATTTCGAAGATTATAGTCATATGAAATTTTTGTCGACAATTCGATTAATTGAATTCGTTGTTCAACTCCCGTAAAATGCCCTTTTGAATTTGCCGCGCCTATCATACAAAATTTACCGGCTCCAGATCCAATATCAAGAACTTTGACACCTGGCCGCTCTACCAAAAAATCAGCTGCCACTTTCGCCACTGCTACAGGCGTCCAATGTTGACTGGAAAGTTTTCTGATTCTCTTAGGATAAATCGTATTAAAGTCATCATCTGAAATGTCAATGTTCAATTTGAGGAATTCGAAGATCATGTACCACTAGTTATTTTATACAAACAAATTTATGCGATGTAAATGCGTTTTCATTTGATGATTGTCAACATGTTAATTGACTTATGTCAACGGTAAGGAGTTAAATGATAAGAGATAGAGGAGTAATAGGAAAACGGATGATCCATTGTCCCTAGTCTTAAAACATACATATCTTTTATTTAAGCAGATTCCATCTGTTCTGCTTGTTTCGATTTGTACAATGATCAAACTTCCCTTTTCTATGTCATTTCAAGCGATTCATAAACAGTAACAATATGAAAACTGAAGGTCAGAAAGAGGCACAATGTGATTACAAAATTGTACTGCAATATGGGGTCGAGGCTTTGACTGTCAATCAGCCATGCGCGATGGCCCGGCCCAAAAGCGGGGTGACGCGTAGGGTAGAAGCGTGGAAGCATTTTTGGGCCTAGATTTTTTGTTTACTTTTTCATCAATGGAAAAAGTAAAAGCCCTAGGTGTAATAAAGTGAAGTTGAACGACTCTACTGCTTACAGAGTTCCTTTAAGGTTTCTAAATTAAATAACTATCGATCAGTACAAGATTGAAATCACTTTTCTAGCTGGGCTTGATGGTACTTATTATGGTATAGCAAGGTATAAGCAAAAAGAGGTCTCAGCGGTGTTAGTATTGAGCGGGTAGCTATCTCTAATAAAGGTTAACGATGCTATTGAACAAGGCTAGTAGATCATCATTTCTCTTTTGAATCAGATCAATTGGAGGCAAAAGTTACAGCCCTGATTAAATTGTCAGTCAAAAATCGTGGCGGTACGGAAATGGTGTCAATCATGCAAAAGCAAATCACTTTTATCAATAAGTATCTCCTGGCATACATAGGGTTTAAAGGTCATATCATTGATCATTTCTCTACTAGAAACAATCCCTCCATTCGCTCATTCATAAGATACCATAACCAGAAATAGTTGGTTTTTGCAGACTACCTAACTATAAGGCTTTTAGAAGTTTAGTTTCATTCTCTTTTTTAATCATTGCACAAATTTAGGCTTATGCCTGGCATGCGCTTGCAAGGAACTACGGCATAAACCCGCCAGGCTGCGCACATTCCATTTATTCCGTTCCTCCTTGCGCAAATGTCATGCAAATCCTGCCTGAGCGCCATAATTAAAACAATATGATTATGGAAAACACAAAAGACAAAAAGCACCAAGTTGCTGAAATTCAACTCACCTACAAGTCAAAGGTGAAAGCTTCAGAGCGGCCCAAGATTGCCAACTCGAAAGATGCTTATGAAGTGTTTTTGGAGAATTGGGATGCTACAAAAATCGAATTTGTTGAACAATTCAAAGTTATGCTGACTAACCGAGCCAATAAAGTGCTAGGTATCTTCGAACTCTCAAGTGGAGGAGTAAACGGCACCGTGGCTGATCCTAAATTGATCTTTGCTGCGGCCATAAAAGCTAACGCATGCGGACTCATCCTGGCTCACAATCACCCTTCGGGTACCACACAACCAAGTCAAAGTGATATTTCACTTACAAGAAAAATCAAGGAAGGTGGTAAGCTTTTAGAAATTCAATTGCTTGATCACATAATTGTTACGCTGGAGAGTCACTTTTCCTTTGCTGATGAAGGATTGATATAGGCTTTATATCAGCGAAAATGGTTCAATAGAATTTGATCTCTTTTGAATCATTTTAGTGTTCTAAAATCTTAAAATAACTTATCTTTAATTTTAGAACTCGTTCTTTAAATGCTGCAGATTAAGTTTAATCCTAATAGGGACCAAGTCGGGTACCATTCGGATTTGATTGATATTATTGATTGATAGTGAGTGAGTTAGGAACTCGATTATGTTCCCAGCGGGATCACAAAATGTTTTAAAAGCACCTATTCTGGGTGCTATTTTTATTTCTTTAACACCGTCTTAACACCAAAGGTTAAATTCAAACTTTGGGAATCAATTGGTACTATATTTACCTTGAGGTAGAAATTTTGGGTGCTTCACTACTACATTCCACATATATTTGAAATTGAAAATATGCAGACTGGGTGCGGAAGAGTAGGTGATTATTTTTGGGCATTTAAACAACAAGGTGTAGTTCCAGACTTAGTGACAATAGTAAAACCAATTGGAAATGGCCATCCACTGGGTGTGGTGGTTACTACCAAAGGCTATTGCAGACTCATTTGTTAGCGGGATGGAGTACTTCAATACATATGGGGAGAATCCCGTCTCTTGTGCCATAGGGCTCGAAGTATTAAATGTGATCAGCGAAGAAGGGCTACAATAAAATGTAAAAGATATGGGGGCGTATCTTACGAGCAGGTTGCTTGACCTTAAATCACAGCGCCAGATGATCTGAGATGTACGGGGGCCTGGACTTTTCATTGGTGTAGATCTTATTGAAAATATTGAGTCACTGAAGCCGACAACTAAAAAGGCTTCTTATCTGATTAATCGCATGAGGGAACTAGGTATCCTGATGAGTATAGATGGACCATATATATAACGTACTAAAAATCAAACCGACAATTATTTTTAATAAGCAAAATGCTGAATTCCTGGTGGACACCCTGCATCGGGTGTTTAAGGGAGATTATATGAAAGATTTTAAGTAACCATGTTTGTGAGACAATACTTCATTTTTTTGGCTTTGATTTATTTTAGCTCCGCAAAAGTGCTTGCACAGCAAGAACCCTGGCAAGATCACACCGTTTTCAGAATCAACAAAGAAGATGCACATGCTACTTTATTTCCTTATGAGAACAAGCAATCGGCTATTGAGGATGACATGGAATCTTCGCGCTGGTACCAATCTCTTGATGGTTTATGGAAATTTTACTTTGCCATTAAACCAGTAGATAGGCCAAAAGATTTTTTTAAACCTGAATTTAATACCGTGGCGTGGGCTGACATAAAAGTACCATCTAATTGGGAAGTAGAAGGTTATGATCACCCTATTTATCTTGATGAGAAATATCCATTTAGTGCAAAATGGCCAGATGTACCACAGGACTATAATCCAGTTGGGTCCTACAAGAGAAATTTTGTTATTTCAAAAGGATGGGAGGAACGAGAAATATTTCTACACCTTGGTGCTGTTAATTCTGGTGTTACAGTTTGGGTAAACGGAAACGAGGTAGGGTATTCTCAGGACTCTAAGACGCCTGCTGAATTTAACATTTCTAAGTTCACACATTCAGGAGAAAATACCATCGCCCTGCAAGTCATCCGATGGACAGATGGCAGCTATCTTGAAAGCCAGGACATGTTAAGGTTGTCTGGAATTGAAAGGGATGTTTATTTATTTGCCGTTCCAAAAATTCACGTGTATGATTTTTTTTGTAAAGCTGACCTGAATGAATCCTACAATTCAGGTTTACTCGAACTTACAATAAACCTTCGTAAATATGGTTCAATAGGAAAACATTCCATTGTTTTCGAATTACTTGATGATGCGGTTGATAAGGAAACGGTTTGGAAAAAATCAGAAATCATAGAATTCACAAAATCATCCATGTCAAATCTATCTTTAAAAGCCAGGATAGAAAATGTGCGTAAATGGAATGCGGAGACACCTGAATTGTACACCTTACTTTTGACAATAAAAAATGAAAAAGAGGAGACCATAGAAGTAGTAAGCTCGAAAATTGGTTTCAGGAAAATTGAAATAAAGGAAGGCCAGTTGCTTGTAAATGGCAAAACTATCACCATCCGAGGTGTAAACCGTCATGAGGTAAGTGCACTTACGGGGCATACGATTGACAAAGACTTGATGGACCTGGATGTAAAATTATTAAAGCAAGCCAATGTAAATTCTATACGTACAAGTCATTATCCCAACGATCCTTATTGGTATAAATTAATGGACAAATATGGATTTTATGTAATAGACGAAGCTAATATTGAAAGCCAACCTTTGGCAGGGTCACCAGACACAAGTATTTCTAGCGATATGAGTTGGTATCCTGCACACTTGGATAGAATTCAAAATATGTTTGAGCGCGACAAAAACCATCCTTCAATTATTATTTGGTCAATGGGAAATGAATCTGGGCCGGGAACAATATTTGACAACGCCTATCATTGGCTTCACAAGAAAGACCCCACAAGGTTTGTTGTCTATGAACCAGCCAAACTTGATGATTACACTGACATATTTAGTCCAATGTACACTCGTATTCCAAAACTAATTGAATATGCTCAGTCAAATCCAACGCGTCCACTTATTTTATGCGAGTATGCGCACATGATGGGAAATTCGGGAGGCAATTTACAAGACTATTGGGATGTGATCAACAAATACCCTGTGTTGCAAGGTGGCTTTATTTGGACATGGACAGATCAGGGATTACAATACATAAATAATAAAGGCTTGCCATACACCGCATATGGTCATGACTATCATCCAAACCTTCCTACTGATGGAAACTTTATTAATAACGGAATTTTGGATGGGCTGCGTCAGCCTCATCCTCATTATTTTGAAGTAAAGAAGGTTTATCAAACTGTAAAATTTGAAGAGACGGATCTGGCAAAGGGTGAGTTTCAAATTGCTAACCGATATGATTTTTCTTCATTGGATCACCTAAACATTAACTGGACAATTTTGGAGAATGGGATAAAAATTTTAGGAGGAAGTTTAGGAGTAGTCAAAGTAGCTGCCAATGAGAAGGCAATAATAAAGGTGCCCCTATCAATTCCTGCTGATCTTGGTAAAGAGTATTATGTTTTGCTGAGCGCAGTAACAAACCGCCCCTTGCCACTGATTCCTGTAGGTTATGAAGTTGCATGGGATCAGTTCAAAATCGGAGGGAGTTATGGATCGATTTTAAATCCTGAGGATAAAGTTGGGAGTTTGAAACTGGAACAAGAAAAACAATATTATAAAGTTACAGGTTTAAATTTCTCAATCACAATGTCCAAAGGATCAGGCCAGCTTATTGACTATACTTATAATGGAGAACGCTTGATAAATTCAGGACTGAAAATAAACATGTGGCGGGCACCAACCGACAATGATTTGGGAACTCGGATGCATAAATGGGCATCGGTATGGAAAAATACGAGTGAGGACGAAAAATTACTAAAGTGTGTGGCTATTAAAGATAAGGGTACGGTAGCTATTGAGTCACAATACTATTTTTCCGAAACAGATTCAAAAGTACAAATGAAATACTATATATACCCAAGTGGAAAAATAAAAGTGGACTACCGTTTCGAGCCTGGCAAGAAGGAATTGCCAACCATTCCACGTGTTGGGTTGCAATTGAAAATGCCTTCTTCATTTCAGTTTATGTCATGGTATGGATTAGGTCCACATGAGACTTATTGGGATAGAAAAACGAGTGGTAAGATGGGAGTACACAAGGGATTGGTATGGGATCAATTGCACAGATATCCACGACCACAGGAATCGGGTAATAAATCAGATGTGCGTTGGATGGCCATTACAAATACAAAGGGTTTTGGTCTGAAAGTGGTGGGTGATTCTTTGCTATCATGCAGTGCATGGCAACTTGACCAAGGAGATTTGGACTTTGTTCCAGCAGCGGGTGGAGAAGAATCTGCTTCCGGATTGGTTCCGAATTCTTCCAAGCATGGGGCTGATCTTTTTCCTCGTGATTTTGTTACATGGAATATTGATCACCTTCAAATGGGAGTAGGTGGTGATAATTCATGGGGAGCACCTGTGCATGAGGAGTATGTGATAAAGGTAAAACCATACCGCTACTCTTTCATTTTGATGCCGCTTAAACTAAAATGAAGACATTAAATAACACTGCCTGGACCATTGAAACAATTAATTTTAATCCAACCTTCAAAACCCACTTGCCTCAATTAATTTCATGTTGTTTTATTTTATCCTTTCGCCACGTTAATGAGTAGTACACTTATACGCACCATTCATCCAGATGCCAAGAAGGGGATTGTCATGAAACTTGAGGAATACAACAAGTTCAAGGAAATGATATTAGCTCATGTCACTGAGTTTAATCCGTCCAATTTATGCTCATTGATTAACCTGGCCCCTCATATTGATGCTTCAGCGAGCATGCGAGAAAATATTGGCTGGTTGCTCATGCATGTCAAGTTGGATTTAGAAGCCAGAGGTTTGTTGATTAATCAAATCGAGAATAAAGGCAAGCCGACTCTCTATGCTGTAACAAAGCCGCAACGAATTTTGGATAGAAAAAATAATTGGCAAACTGATACTAACTTTCGCGATAAATTTCATGAAAGGGTAAAAAAATCTGCTTTCAATCTTGAGCAAGGCGATATAGTTTCGTTGAGGGACCATATGTATAAATCTCACTATGGATTGTCGAAACTTTACGAAGTGAGTTGTAACGAATTGGATTTTCTTGTGAAGAAGGCCCGTGATTTTGGCCCGATAGGCTCTAGAATGTTAGGTGGAGGTTTTGGGGGTTATACGATAAATCTTGTGGAAGATGCACAGGTAGGCGAGTTTCTTGCTGTAAAAAAAAATACAAGCAAAAATTCGAATTGGAAATGGGGTTTCATCTGGTTACCCCGAGTAAGGGGGTTGATTTAATTTAATGTATGTGAGGAGGGAGGCGAATAAAAATATCAATCATGCCGAAAACTGATCATTGTTATTTTTGGTTTTATTTAACAATGTCAGATCGTCAACTTACTCTATTTTATTATGATTCTAAATTTGGATAAATATGAATTTGCCTAATTCATCAGTATTTCCTGTTTCGATATCGACTAAATTTATTCTTTTGTGCTTGATTTTATTGGTAGTCAGTGGTTGCGATAAGAAGATCATGTCGCCTCAAAAAAAACCCATGCCACTGAGTAAATATGGTTTTGTGAAACCCGTATTTGACAAGGAATCTTTTGGATTTCTAATGGGTAATGGAGAAATGGGTGGCCTGGTCCTTAATTCAGGCTTGGGGCTTGATAAGATGTGGTTTGCGGATTATTGGAAAAATCCTGAACAAAGGCAGTATCTTCCAGGTATTGCACTTACAAATAGTGTAATTGAAACGGGTGTTCCAAAAAATTACGAAAGTACACTGAATATCTCCACAGCAACCTGCTCCACGAGAGCTTCTTATAATGGAGAAGTTACCTATTCAACAAAAATAATTTTTTCATTCCACAACGATGGGCTAATAGCAATGGAAGTTACAAATGAATCTGATAGGGCGATAAAATTCGAGATGATTTTACCTTTAGAAAACTTCGATTTGAATCGCATAGACTCCTTTATGATTTCAGGTAAAAATTCAGACTTGAATGATTATAACCAAGTGGCTTGGGCGGTTAAATCTAATCAGGTGCTAATGGTTAGCAATAAACGGGTAGAGGTAGAAGTTCCTGTATCTGAAAAATTATTTGTGTTTTACAGTGTGGCTACTGAGTACGATGACAAGGATTATCTGGAGCTAGCAGAAAGTAATGTGTCACAGCAAACTGATTTTTCATCTGCTTACTCGAGCCACTTATCAAATTGGAATGGTATTCTCTCTAGTATCGGGTCAGTAATTATTCCAGACTCTGAGTATGCTCGTTGGTTTTATAGAAGTGTATATATGAACTATGCCACAGCAGGTAGTAAAAAATTCCTGGCAGCAGAAACCCAATTTGCCTACGCGGAAGAAGATTGGGATATGCATGCCTTTACCTATGGCCATGGTTCATGGGCCGCTTTGTCTTTCTTGCAATTTGGGGACAGCCTACGTGCTAAGCGATCATTGGAATGGCTTTATCAGCCTATGTCTCTTAAAAATAATGTTCATATCCTTGTGCCTGATACGGGAGTTTTAAATCTAACCTATCATGGTGAGAAAGTGGAGGGAGCCAGGTATTTGCGCACGTATCCCCAGCATGCTTTTGCTTTCGCTCATGAGCAAACTGATTTTGGGGAGAATATCCCATATTCCGATGATTCACATTGGGACTTGCAATTTCACCTTAATGGTTTTGCTGCATCTCTATTTCACCGCTATAGCAAATATTATAACGACTTCGAATTTGAAAAGGAAATCGCCTACCCCGTAATAAAGGGGACAGCTGAATTTTGGAGCGCCTTAATAAAAAAGGATTCAGCCACTGATGAATATTTTCTTCCGCCAATGCTTTCGCTTTCGGAGAATATTGTTAAGCAATCGGTTCTTGATGCCGTGTTAGCCGCCCGCTGGAACCTGATGACTGCAGCTGAGTATGAGAAAAAATTTACGAAGATAGAAATGATCAACTATGCAAAACTTGCAGAGCAGTTAATTATTCCTCAAAATGATTCAATCTATCTTGAATTCCGAGGGGATAATCAGGATAGAATGGGCGGTGGCTACTTTGGTATCAGGGCCCCTGCGTATTTGGGTTTTCCTGTGGTAGAACACCTGAAGTATATTGATAAGACGAAAGCCAGAAATACTATTGATAGAGCGTGGGCAAGAAACAACTATGGAAAAGGAATGATCTCCTTTATTTCCAACTGGTTTGCACTAACTGAGTGTTATTTGGGAAATGGAGATAACGCCCTAAAGAAAAGTAGTCATACGGTTTCACTTAGTGATCCATCAAATACGTTATTATATGAGGCATTCTCTTATAGGGGAGATTCTGTTAAGGCTAAATTTAATCCTTACTTCCTTACCGGCTATAGCTCCCTAACGCTGGTGCCTATAGCCATGATGATTCAATCATATGACGATACGCTATATTTTTTCCCGGCAATTCCATCCTCTTGGAACCATGCAGATTTCTATGATTTACCAGCAGAAGGAGGCTTTAGGGTATCCGGTATCTACAATGGCATTGATAATTATGAAGTATGGATTAAAAAAAATGGTGAGCTGATAAAACACTTAAAAAACACACCATCTATTAGTATCCATGAATTAAAAGATTAAATCAAAAATGAATTCTATTCAATCTCTTCAATTTCTTGACTGGGCCATTATACTGATATATTTTTTATTAATCGCTTTTGTTTCTTACTGGTCTAATAAAAACAGAAAAGAATCAGCTGAAGATTACTTTTTGGCCGGACGACATTTAGGGTGGTTTGTTGTAGGCACTTCAATTTTCGCATCGAATATTGGTTCTGAGCATCTGGTAGGGCTGGCCGGTTCGGGAGCTACTGATGGTGTGGCGCTAGCTCACTACGAATTACATGCATGGTGTTTATTGGTATTAGGATGGGTGATGGTGCCCTTTTATATGCGGTCAAAAGTATTTACCATGCCTGAGTTTCTGGAAAAAAGATTTACCCCTAATGCCAGAGTTGTACTGTCTCTTATCTCTTTAACCGGCTATGTCCTAACGAAGATCTCGGTTGGAATTTTTGCTGGAGGAATAGTTTTTGGGGTTTTGATACCTGATGTGGACTTCATGGGAATGAATAGCTTTTGGCTCGGGTCTGTTTTGGTAATTCTGCTTACGGGTTTATACACAGCTATAGGTGGGCTAAGAGCTGTCGCCTACACAGAAGCAATACAGACGGTCGTTCTTATATTGGGTTCTATTCTTGTTACTTGGTTTGGATTGGAGGCACTTGGCGGATGGGATGAATTGAGAGCAATATGTTCAAATGAAATGTTTAGTCTTTGGCGCCCAATTGTTCCAGAGGGGGTCAGCAGTTCTTGGCGGCCGATTAGAGAGGCCAGCCAAATGGCATGGTACTTCAATGATAACTACCCGTGGCCTGGAATGCTTTTCTGTGCACCGATTATTGGTTTGTGGTATTGGTGTACCGATCAATATATTGTTCAACGTACGCTTGGGGCGCGGGACATAAAGCAAGGCAGAAGAGGCTCTATTTTTGCAGCGTTGCTGAAATTGCTTCCCGTTTTTATTTTTATTATTCCTGGCATGATTTGTTATGCATTGGCTAAATCTGGACAATCCTCTGCGATTCAAGGAGTTTTATTTAATACACAAGGTGAGTTGATTAGGGAAAACGCTCAACAGGCGTTCCCTTTGCTGGTTGTGAATGTGTTGCCCATCGGTGTAAGAGGATTGGTAGTGGCTGGTTTGCTCGCGGCACTAATGAGTTCTCTTGCGGGTGTTTTTAATGCCTCCTCCACCTTATTTACTATGGATTTTTACCAGCGATTTAGGCCGGAAGCGACACAACAAAGGCTGGTGTGGGTAGGCAGAGCCGCGACAGCAACCATGGTGTTAATAGGTTTATTATGGGTGCCCGTTATCCAGGGTGGAAAAGGTATGTATGATTACCTTCAAGGTGTCTCTGCCTACCTGGGGCCACCAATTTTCGTTGTATTTTTTGCAGGGATATTTGCGAAAAGACTAAATGGGACTGGTTGCATGGCAACGTTAATCATCGGCTTTGCTATGGGATTATTTCGACTGGCAGTTGATACCCCGGTAAAATTGATTGATAATTTTTCTTACCCAGAGGGGACATTTTTATGGATAATCAACAATATATATTTTCAATATTATAGTTTATTGATCACCATTGTTTCAACTATTGTTCTGGTGGTGGTCAGCTATCTCACGATGGCACCTGATTATAATAAAATTTCTGGTTTAACATACGCCACCATGAGCAACTCTGATAGGGTTGAGGTGGCAGGTAGTTGGTCAGCCAAGGATGTGGTTTTCTCATTACTAGTTTTGGTCCTTATTGCGATGGTATATTTTTACTTTAGATAATGATGACACTTACATGATGGTAAAATTGGAATCTACGAAATAGAGTTATGAGAAATTTGTATAATGAGAAGAGGAGGAAAAAACGATAACATCGCGTGTGCTAAAAAGGCTTTTTTAGCTTAAAATGAGCATCATTTGAGACTCATTGACCCTGATGTCAATGTTTCCGTCAGGATTTTTAATTGAAAAGAGCAGTGGCGAGAAGTTTATCCCGATTGGCAAGGCTGGTGCGAGGGCACATTGGGAAGCCCCAGTGGGTTCACTTCAAAACTACTAATGATCACCAAACCCTCTTAAACAATATATTTTTGAGGATTTTTGTTGAATGATCCTTCAAAGTATTTTATCCAAAGTAAATCTTCATTACGTGATTAGGTAAGTGCATCGAAAAATGGAAAGTGCTTACCAAATCACTCATTTCGACCCGATTTCATGTTTGGAGAATCCGATGTACTAAACAAGTAATTCAGTGCCTGGCTTGTAATTATTGCTCACTGAATTTCTATGTTCACGCGCCTTATGAAGGTGTTTTTTTATTAAATCGGATAAAATTATCCGATTTAAAGGTTTGTCATTATATTGCAATTATAAGGGCAAATTATGTTTTCTAAATCTTGTGAATACGGAATAAAAGCAACTGCATTTATCGCATTGCAGACTACTCTCAGCAAGAGGGTTAGTTTAAAGACCATTGCGAAAGGGATAGATTCGCCAGAAGCCTTCACCGCTAAAATCCTTCAGCAGTTGGCAAGATCCGGGATCATCAACTCCGTTCAGGGTGTAATGGGGGGCTTCGAAGTGGATCAATCCAGAATGAATAAAATTACCCTGAGTAGGATTGTTTCTGCTATTGATGGAGAAAATATATATAAAGGTTGTGGACTTGGGCTAAAAGCATGTAATGCCAGCAAACCATGTCCGGTTCATGATAAATTTGTAATTATCAGGGAGGAGCTAAAAGATATGTTGGAAGGCACTACTGTTTCTGATCTTGTGTTGGGCTTAAGAGATGGACATACCTATTTAAAACGCTAAAAAAATTTAAATAAAAATCGGATGTTTTTATCCTATTTAAGAATGTGTGTTAAAAAAATTAATCTTCTTTTGGTGTTGTTGACACTGCTGTTGCCCAACCTGGCATTCGCACAACCTGAACCTAACCCTGATCTTGAGAATTGGGTTACCAGCCCTGGCATAATTGGGACATTCTTCCTTATTGCCATTGTGTTAATCATTGCTATTGTAATTATACTTTTCAAAGCGAATTCCTACATCCAAACATTAAAGGCAAAAAAGCTGAGTGCACAACGGCTTGCCTTCAATGAGGAGTTGATCGGATTGAACGAGGCAGAAATAGATGAAATACTATTAAGGCGCAAGCAGGCACTAAACTTCAAATTGGCAGGAGAAGAGTTGGGCAGCACTGAGAAGACTTTGGATGAAAAAGGGCTGGTTTACAAAGTGAGTCACGATCCTGGCAATCCAATAGTTGATGAAAAAAGAAAATCACCACTTGTATATGAAACACCAACTGACTTAAAGCGAATAATTATTTTCTATTTAGGGGCTTCAGTATTTTGGCTGGTGTTGGGAACGTTGGTGGGGCAGTATGTGGGGATGAAGTTTGTTTGGCCCGATATGGATCATGTTGCCTGGTTATCCTTTGGTCGATTAAGGCCCGTACACACCAACACCGTTTTCTGGGGCTGGGCTTCTTTGGCCATGATTGGATTGGGCTATTTTGTAATAGCCAGAACATCAAACACAACTATCCACAGTTATAGATGGGCGTGGATAGCCTGGTGGTTTTTGAATGCATCAGTTTTCATAGGAAACTATTTTCTCATGATTGGAATCAACAATGGTGGTGGAGAATACCGTGAATACATCTGGCCCGTTGCTTTGGTTTTTGCGCTTGGACTGGTGATTACATTTTTCAATTACTATAAGACGGTGGCTAATCGAAGGATTTCGGAGATCTACATATCCAATTGGTATATTCTTGCCGCGCTTATTTGGACTATTGTGTTGGTGACTATTGGCTATATACCAGCTTACCAGGATGGTTTAGGAGAGACTGTTGTTCAGGGATATTATATGCACCAGGGTGTAGGCATGTGGTTTATGACATTCACACTAGGATTAACCTACTATTACCTTCCCTCTTCTTTAAACAAACCTATCTACTCCTATTCACTGGGTGTTTTAGCATTCTGGACGCAGATGTTGTTTTATACCATGATAGGTACCCATCACTTTGTGTTTAGTCCACTGCCCTGGTGGTTGCAAACAGTTGCTATTGTATTTAGTGCAGGTATGTTTATCCCTGTGGTGGCGGGAACTACCAATTTTTTGATGACAATGAAGGGAAGTTGGAGTCAAATATCAAAGAGCTACATTTTGCCTTTTTTTCTTGTTGGAGTGATATTTTATTTTGTGGGCTCCACACAGGGAAGCGTCCAGGCATTTCGATTTACCAATTTCGTATGGCACTTTACCGATTTTAACGTAGCACACTCTCATATGACCATGTATGGTATTATCTCTTTTTTATTGTGGGCGAGTATTTATGCCATACTCCCAAAAATTACAGGCAGAGAGCCAAAGCAGCTTTTTGTTGGAATTCATTTTTGGATGGCCTTCATTGGGTTGTTTGCCTACATGATTTCGATGATGGCAGGAGGCACTTTTAAAGGATTAAGTTGGATTGAGGGAAATTATTTTATTGAATCCGTTGTGCTTATGAAACCATATTGGGTGTGGCGTGCTATCGGTGGGTCGCTTATGTTTATTTCCCATCTCGTGTTTGCGTACAATTTCTATGTAATGGCAAGAAGGCCGCTCGTTTTTGGCGACCAAACTAAAAAATTAGATACTATAACAGCTTAACGAACATGTTCAATTTGCATAAAAATCATCGAAACCTAGTTGCAATTTCATTTGTCGTATTTGTGTTATTGAGTTTATTCATTGCTGTTATGCCGGCCTATCAGATGCAAGATGTTGCTCCATTGCCAGGTCAGGCTGAATTTACTTCCAGTGAACTCAATGGATTGCATATTTACATTAGTGAAGGATGTGTTGCGTGCCACACACAACAGGTTAGGAATATCGAGATGGATAAAATGTGGGGGGATCGTCCTTCTATACCCTCAGACTATTACTACAGTAAGAATCGATTGGATGTTTGGAGACAATCACCCTCTCTATTAGGAAGTGAACGAACAGGCCCTGACCTTACCAATGTTGGAGTAAGGCAACCCGCTATACAATGGCACTTGTTACATTTATACAACCCGCGCAGCGTGGTGGGTGAGTCTGTAATGCCCGCATATCCCTGGCTGTTTAAAGAAAAAGCAAAACCGGATGAAAATGATGTTGTGGTTCCTGTTCCGCCTCAATTTTTAAGATCAGATAAAACCAAAATTGTCGCAACACAGGAAGCATTGGATTTGGTGGCGTATCTGCAATCGTTAAAGCAAACACCAATGCCTTCGGCTTCAGGCCAGGAATTTATTCCGTCCGTTCGAAAAAAAGAGAGTGCTCAATCTGGCGAAGAATCATTGCTGCCAGATGGTGAACAACTTTATATGCAAACGTGCGTGGCGTGTCATCAGACCAATGGTCAGGGATTAGCAGGGGCATTTCCGCCTTTGGCTGGTAGCAAAATAGTAAATGATGTAAATCCTGAATTGATGATACAAATAATTCTACAGGGCTATGATGCCAGAGCAGAATATGCTGTTATGGTGGGTTTTGCTGATCAGCTTACAGACGAAGAGATAGCGGCAATAGCCAACCATGAGCGAACCAGTTGGGGGAACAACGCTCCTAAAATTACTGTTGAAGAAGTAACTAAAATAAGAAATTACACTCTGTCACTAAACCAATAAAAATGGAAAATGAGAATTATTTACCCACTTTAATAACAGCCACTCCGATGGAGGGTAGAGCTTTGGCCATTACGCTTGCACGAAAGTCTATTGCAGCAATTCAAACAGACCCAGAAATAAGGAAGAAACTCAGGGCAGATTATGCAAGTGACACCAAACAGCTCATCGCCTCTGCTGAGGTTATTGCTTTAGAATTTCAAACAATTGCTGCAGCAAATAATTATTGGAGATGAACAGGAGTACCTGGATAAAATTATTTTTTGTATTTCTGGCCACAATTCTGATTCCTGGAAATATTTTGGCTTGTGAATTATGCAAGAAAAATCAACCCAAAGTATTGGAGGGAGTTACACATGGCCCTGGCCCACAGGGTGATATGGACTACATCATCATTGGAGTGGCTATTGTAATAGTGGGTATCACGTTGTTGTTAAGTCTAAAGTTTTTAATCAAACCGAATGAAAACGATCCGGATCACATTAAGAATATTGTATTAGATACAAATACACGAGTGCATGAAAGATAATCGAATTATAAAGGTGTTTTTGGATGAGGAGGCAAGACCATTTGCGGAATTTGCTCCACCGGTAAAATTTATTCTTGACACCACCAAGATTCCGGATGGAAAACACCAGCTTAAAATAGTAGCCAAATCTACCAGTGGTCTTGAAGGAGTAAAAACCATTCCTTTTGAGGTACGCAATGGCCCGGCAATTTCTGTGGTGGGGTTAAAAAATAATGAAGTCGTTGAAGATCATATTCCTATTACCATCAATGCCTATGGCAGTGAGGGGAATGATGTGTTTGTGGTGAAAGGATCAGAGACACCAAAAGGAATTCCATCGTGGGTGTGGGCCTTGGTTATCGCCTTTGTCGGCTTTGCATTGTTTTACATTATCATGTATTGGAATCCTGAATTATATAAATCATTTGTTTAAAAAATAACTTATAGGAACAATCAATTATGAAAAATATAGCGGAGAAGACAATTGGTGAAATCGTAGCGGAAGATTACCGTACGGCACAAGTATTTAAAAACCATCGAATAGATTTTTGCTGCAATGGAAACAGAAGTATTGTGGAAGCTTGTGCAGAGAAAAAAGTAGAATTGGGCAAACTTATTGAAGAGATTGAATTGGTGCAATCTGGCAATTCAGCTAGCACAACCGATTTCAAATCCTGGCCATTGGATTTGTTGGCAGATTATATTGAAAAGACGCACCATAGGTATGTGGAAGAAAAGTTACCTGTACTTAAGCAGTATCTTAAGAAGCTTTGTGAGGTGCATGGTAGTAATCATCCTGAATTATTTGAAATCTATGATGAATTTAGTGCATCAGCCGGAGAGCTGGCAGCACATATGAAAAAAGAAGAGTTTATTCTATTTCCATACATTCGTAAAATGGTAAAAGTCAAGGGCAGTAAAGCTGCTTTGACTGCACCTAATTTTGGCACGGTAAAAAATCCCGTACAAATGATGATGGACGAACACACTACAGAGGGTGATCGTTTTGAGAAAATATCCAAGCTGAGCAATAACTATACGCCACCTGCTGATGGATGCAACACCTACAAAGTGACTTATGCTTTATTGAGCGAATTCGAAGAGGATTTGCACCTGCATATTCACTTGGAGAACAACATCTTGTTTCCTAAAGCCATTGAGATGGAAAGAATGCTATCGCCTCAAACTCAACATTCATAATTCATAAAAAAATGGCAACTATATTTTACAAAAATAATGTTCCTGAGACACCTTTTATAATTGAGGTGTTCAGGAAAAATAAATAGTGTGATGGATAACTTCAAAACTTTGCCAGAGGCGTTAAGTTATCTTTCAAATCAAGGATATACTTCCAACTTTTCATTACATCCCAGTAGAGATTGTTTAGTGTGCAGGAAAACAACCCGACATCTTTCGCCTGACGAGTTTGAAATTGATGAGGTTTACCACTTTGAAGAAGCAACAGAAACGGTTGTATTCGCCCTTTCATCAATGAAATACAACATAAAAGGAATTGTTGTTAATGCCATCAGTATGAACACGAATGCGACAAATCCAAAAACTATAGAAAAACTTAAAATACATTTAGAAAGTCAATGGAATTGAACGACCTGGTGAACAAGGAAAGAATCAGATGAATAAGACACATCCTATTAAAAGAATTGATGCGCTTCAACCTTTAAGCCATGACCATCATCATGGACTGTTGTTGTCATGGAAGATAAGAACCGGATTTAAAAGGAGAATTGACCCTGCCCGGATAAAAAAGTATGCAGATTGGGTTTTCACAAAACAATTGCTGCCCCATTTTGAAATAGAAGAGAAATATGTTTTTCCAATATTGGGCGAGCATAATGAACTCGCAAAAAGGGCATTGGCTGAGCACCGAAAACTCAAGAGACTATTTCTTTCAAAAACTGACATTGAGAAAAAACTTGTGTTGATTGAAGAAAAACTGGAAGGCCACATTCGATTTGAGGAACGGATTCTGTTTAACGAGGTACAACAGGTAGCCTCACCTGCAGAATTGGACCGTATTGCATCCGTGCATACACCTTCTGCAACAGTATCAGATGAGGAATGGAATGATGAGTTTTGGAAATAGGAACTTCAATCCAATAGGCCATATTTTTAAACATAAAGCAGAATTGAATAACCATTGCATGAATGCGACAGTTATTCAATTCTGATATTCCACCCTGGCTATTAGGACAGAGAGAATCCATAAAACACTTTCTGATCAGGATTTTGTGGGTAAATACCCTGAATCAAAACACCCTCATGAGATTTTTTTAATTCAGCAATTAGATCATCTACATTGGATACTTCTTTATTGTTTACTGCAGTAATAATAAATCCTTCATGGATGTCTGTTTGTTGGGTAAGTTTTCCAAGGTAAAGATGCGTAACCACCACACCACCTTTTCCCTCAAGGCCCAATTTCGTTTTCTCGCTTTTTGAAATATTTTCAAACTCAGCTCCCAATCCTTTCAGGATATCATCCTTGTAGGCTTTGGTGATCTCGGTATTGCCGGAAACGTTCTTCAGGTTTACATTGATTGTTTTTTCCTTTCCCTGACGGAGCAAAGTCAATGTGATTTTATCCCCAGGTTTATGGCGGGCAATACCCTCTTGCAACTGTGAAGAAGTTTTAATCACATTTTCATCTAACTTAATAATAACATCTCCAGGCTTAATGCCGGCACTTTGTGCCGCACCGTCTGCCATAACACTGTCGATATAAATGCCCTCATTAGCTGGTATATTTTTCTCTTTGGCCAGTTTGCTGTCCAGGTTGTGAATTGTTACTCCGAGATAAGCTCTTTGTACTTTTCCATAATTGATAAGGTCGTCCACCACCTTTTTCATCAGGTTGGATGGCACCGCAAATCCATATCCGGCATAAACACCAGTAGGCGTGGCTATGGCTGTATTAATTCCTATCAGGTTGCCGTCTAAATCAACCAGAGCACCTCCGCTGTTGCCAGGGTTGATAGCTGCATCTGTTTGTATGAAAGATTCAATAGCTGCCCTATCCTCATAGATATTGATATTACGCCCTTTTGCACTCACGATCCCGGCAGTGACGGTTGATTCAAGATTGAAAGGGTTGCCAACGGCAAGTACCCATTCTCCCACTTTAGCCTCATCGGAGTTGCCGATAGGCATGGAAGGAAGATCTTTGGCATCAATTCTTATTAATGCCAAATCTGTATTGGGATCGGTACCCACCACGTCTGCATCGAAAGTACGGTTGTCATTGAGAGTAACCTCCAATTTGGAGGCATCGGCCACCACGTGGTTGTTAGTAACAATGTACCCATCAGGGCGAATGATGACTCCCGAACCACTTGCAACGGCCGGCTCAGGTCTTTGGTTATTTCCAAAGTTATTATCGCCAAAAAAATCCCTGAAAGGTTCAGGAATTTGCAGCTGCTGTACGGTGGGTGTTTCTTTTATCGTTGACCTGATATGTACTACACTTGGAATTGCTTTCTCTGCAGCGCTTGTAAAATCAAAGTCCATTGGCGCCCCCAAAGTATTTGCTGAATAGCTGGTTTGAACAGCATTATGGGCGGGCGCAATTTCATAACGTATTTTGTTGTCTTGTCCGTCTATTGCTCTCCAAATGCCGATTGACAATACGCCACCCAGAAGGGCAGCACTAATTAGTTTCAATACATTTTTCATTTTGTAAGCATATTTAATTTATTTATCATTTTGCATTTAGATGCCAGAGAAAGCGGGTTGTCACTATTACTCCCATTATTTTTTCTCTGTCTTACCTATTGTTCAACCAAAAAGGGTCATCACGGGCCTCTCGGAATGATTGGCTACATCTTTCGAAATACTTCCTGTAAGCAAATGCATGAAATCGGAACAATCAATCATATGGGGCAAAGGCAATTAGGTTTGCATTTACTTCTTCAGCAAAACGTATGATTCCCTCACGGTTTTTGAGAAATCATGGCATATGAGAATGGTTTTCATAACAATTTCATCTATTGTTAGATGTCTGAAGAGGGAAAGTCACAGACAAATTATACCTATTTAAATGAGCAGGGTGTGACCTTTTGCAAAAGGATCATCCAAAGACGAAACAAACAGACAGATGGAAAGGACGTTAATAACAACAGCAATTGCCCTTTTGATAGCGACAGGGGGATACGCACAAAGCGCTAAAATAAGAATACGGGTAAAAGAGAATGAGGTACCTGCGGTGGTGGTAGAGTCTTTTAAACAAAATTTCAAAGACGGCCATTCTGAAGGATGGGCTATTGTCCCGGTGGCTGTTCTTAATGAGGAATACATTGTTTCTGAGCAAAATAATTTGATTGGCGAGAAGCCAATTTTCTACGTGGTAAAGATAAAGGGGCAACAAATGAGAGGTGAGGCAGTTTATGATCAAGATGGTAGCTTAAAATATTCAAAAGAGGTAATTAATGACACGGCTTTACCTGAGGCTGTAAGAGATACTATTGCAAAAAAATATCCGGGTTTTACCTTTCTTAAAGATCAGGAAACCATAAAGGATGGTAAACACAGATTTATTCATTACAGGGTCATAATCGACAATGGCAAAGAAAAAATTGCTTTGGCTGTAAATGGTAGTGGAAAAATATTACGTGAAAGACGAGTACCAACTATTTAAATTTAAGGATTGAATTTTTAACACCAAAAAGCCACATACAAAGAATAAATTTGATTAACTATCAGGCTTAATTACAATTTTTATGTGTCGATTTATTGCATACCAGGGTTGCCCCGAAGTGATGAGTTCACTTCTTTTTGATCCTGAGAATTCAATCATTAAGCAGAGTTATGCCGCTACTGAGATAGAAGAGCCCCTAAATGGGGACGGTTTTGGTGTAGGCTGGTATGCGCCAGATATTAATCCGTTACCTGGCGTTTTTGTGTCCATCTCTCCGGCATGGAATAACAGGAATCTTCGATACATCTCACAAAAGATTATGTCTAATTGTATGGTGGCACATGTAAGGGCAGCCAGTGTAGGTGCAGTCTCGGAAGCCAATTGTCACCCTTTCCACTACGATCGCTACCTGATGATGCATAACGGAGGGATGGAACACTTTGATTTGATCAAACGGAGTATTGTAGACAGGCTATCAGCAGAAATGTATGCGTGGATTCAGGGGCAAACAGATTCAGAACATTTTTTTGCGCTTTTTTTGGATAAGTTAAAGAAGCAATCACCCCACCCATCCACTGAGGAAATCGCACATTGCCTTGAACTTACCTTTACAGAAATCCTTCAACTCATGAAGGAATTCGGCATCATTGATCCCGCTTATTTCAACCTGGTGATTACCGATGGTAAAAAAATGGTGGGTAGTAGGTTTGTAAGCCACAAAAACGTTAAACCGCTCTCGTTACACCATTCTGAGAGCGGAAAATTTGTTTGTAAAAATGGGGTGGCCACTTTATTGAAAGACAACATAAATGAGAGGGGTGTTATAGTTGCCTCTGAAAGACTTACAAAAGATCAAAGCGATTGGAAAATGGTGCCTGAACATCACTTCGTTTTGGTGGAAGAAAACCTTAATGTTCATTTCAGTGTTATTAAGGTATGATAATGCCTGTTTACAGTAGGTTTGATATAAGGGATCACACATTATAGAAGGAATCATGAGTATAGTATCAGAAAACATAATACCTGGAGGCTATGGAAAAGTATTCGGCACGAATGCTACTAGCAAAACAGATTTGAATAAAATTGCAATGGCAATAAGAAAAATTAATGGAGTAAAAGATGTGATTGTAGACTATGACACTTTTCCACGTGAATTTACCATTCACTCAAATACAATGGTTAAAATAGAGGAGGTTCAAAACGCAGCCATTCAACAGGGTTTTCATGTAATCCCTAAAAGCCTTTTTAAATTACTCTGATTCCGGATATGAAAATGATAGGCGTTGTATCCATTTTTTGTGTTGGAGCAGGGCTGATTATTATATTTTATTGGCGAGGGAAACAAAGAGCTAACGGAAAAAGCAGAACCAAACTTTTTTCGGAATCATGGAGAACTCTCCTTAAAGAGCGAGTATCATTCTATGATCAATTAAAGAATGATGACAAGCAACTATTTGAGGATCGAATAAGTCGATTTCTTACCACTAAGCACATAGAACCCGTTGATACAGAAATAGATGACACCATCAGGCTTATGGTGGCCTCCAGTGCCATTATCCCTACCTTTGCTTTTCCCGAATATAATTATCCCAATGTGCGGACAATTCTAATTTACCCTAATAGTTTTGATGAGCAGTTTCAAACTCAACGATTTGACGGACATCAGGAATTCATTACAGGGATGGTAGGCAATCGATTTATGAATGGGACGGTTATTTTATCCAAACCAGATCTGGTAAAGGCATTTGATGGAGTAACTCATAATGAGAATGTAGGTATTCATGAGTTTGTCCATTTGTTGGATAAAGAAGACGGAGCAATTGATGGTGTTCCGGAATTGCTATTGCAACACCGGTATGTGGGAGCATGGCTACATGAAATAAAAAATGAAATGGCAAGAATAAGAAAGGGGGTTTCGGACATCAACCCTTATGCACTCACCAATAATGCGGAATTTTTAGCAGTGGTGAGTGAATATTTTTTTTCAAACCCTCAAACCTTTCATAGCAAACACCCCGAACTCTTCAAGCTTCTCTCGTCTGTGTATAATACAAATAGTTATGATACAAAGGTTGGATAAAATCTTCCTTGATTATATACAATATTTAACCAGTTGTGTCTTGTAGAAGGTCGGCTGTTTTTACCGTAGGATACCACTCTTCATAGGACTTGATATTATCATCAATTTGCTTATAAATAAGGCCTCTGTGTAATTGAGATAATTCAGTGCAACCTGACGCTGCAAATAATTCCAAAAAGTCGTTTAACGTTTCGTGGTGATAATTTTTAACCCTTATCCACTTATCTTCAACAACTAAGCCCCGTACTAATAGGGGATTATGGGTTGTCACCCCTGTGGGGCATTGGTTGGTGTTGCACTTTAAAGCCTGTATACACCCTAACGCGAGCATCATCCCCCTGGCCGAATTGCAAATATCGGCCCCAATACACAGTGCTTTAAATATATCAAATGAAGTTATGATTTTAGTGGCAGTAAGGACCCTGATATCTTTTTTAAGATTGTATCTTCTCAGTGTATCAACAACAAAGATCAGGGCTTTTTCCCATGGCATTCCCACATAATTTGAAAAATCTATCGGTGCCGCTCCAGTGCCTCCCTCAGCACCATCCACTGTAATAAAATCAGGCTTGATTCCTGTTTCCACCATCTGTTTACAGATATCTTCAAACTCTTGCTTACTTCCAATACATAACTTGAACCCGATTGGCTTTCCCTTGGAAAGGTCACGAAGTTGTTTGACGAACGTCAGCAACCCCATGGCATTGTTAAAAGCATTATGACCGGGAGGTGAAATGACATCGGTATGCGCTTTTACCCCTCTGATCTCAGCAATCTCTTCGCTATTTTTAGCGGCAGGCAACACACCGCCATGACCAGGCTTGGCACCTTGTGATATTTTAATTTCAATCATTTTTACTTCAGGTCGAGCAGCCTGCTCAATATATTTTTCTTGTGAGAAATGACCATCAGCCGTTCTGCATCCGAAATATCCTGTACCTATTTCATAAACCAGATCACCACCTTGAAGATGATATTTTGAAATGCCGCCTTCCCCTGTATCATGGAAAAAATTTCCAGCCTGTGCTCCTTTGTTTAGTGCCATCACCGCATTCTTACTTAATGCGCCAAAACTCATGGCCGATATATTAAATATGCTTGATGAATAAGGCTGTAAACAATCTGGCCCACCAATAAGTACTCTTGGATAGGTACTAAGTCTCTGTGCTGGATAGATGCTATGTTGCATCCATTTAAAATTTTCCTGATCTACTTCAAGTTCTGTTCCAAAGGGGTGTGTACCATCCATACGCTTGGCCCTTACATAAACATAGGTTCTGTGGTTTCTATCAATTGGTTTTCCGTCAGTATCGGATTCAACAAAATACTGATGAAGTTCTGGCCCAATCATCTCTAAAAGAAAACGCATGTGACCTATTATCGGAAAGTTTCTCAAAACGGCATGTTTCTTTTGTAAGATATCATAGATTCCCAATGTGACTAGCAGGAATGCCAAAGTAGAGAAACCGTAGGTGGGCCAAATTGCAGTACAAATTATAAGGATGATGATTGGAATAATGATTAGGGTGAATTGTATGGCTTTTCTCATTTCTAAAAATTTAGTTAAATTAATAATGAAAAAACTGATTCATCACATAAATGAGGATATTTCTCAATATGCTCAAATTGTTGAAATGTGATTAATAAATAGCACCATAGCTGAGTCGATTGAGCCAAATCAGGTGCTGGTAGTGTTGAATGAAACCTATTTGATTTTCTCTGCCTCAATTTTATACTTCGTTGCACCAATAACTCCTCAGGCTACTCTGGCTCCTGCATTCCCGTAGGCTGTGTTTAAAGATCATCCTCACTTTTATATAAAATTAGTTCACAACCCAGAATAGATTGATCGCAGTAAGTAGCATAAGAGTGATAATTTTGTTGCGATTTAGTGAATACCATTAATATCCAGCAATAGCCACTTCCTTTCTTTGATGAGCTGATTGTTTGTCGATAACAATTTTAGGAAATCCTGTATACCAATCGGTTCATTCCCATTGCCATCCACCAATACAATACTCCCCTGCCGTGGTATTTGTCCTTTGGCCAGTCACGCATCTGAACCCAGCACAATTAATCCATAATTACTAACGTTTTCAAAAATAGCAGCATCACTTACCAATCCAGGAAACCTAAAAAAAATTGAGGGAATCAGCCCGTGCTCCAGCATCATTTGTTCATTTCCAAGCACTTCAGTATCTATGTCTGTATTTTTTTCCAACAGAAAGTTTTCATCAAGAGGTAAACTGGGGTTATAGCGGTGGTGCAAAGTGTGATTGATCCAGGTGATATTTAATTGTCCGGTGCTAACCAGGTTAAGTAACCAATTCAAATCGTCTGGATGCTCGAGCATCCAGATACCTGTTATGGAGATGCTAACTGGAACCGGCCGTTCCTCAGGTGTAAAAGCATTGATGATAGCAGTAAAGAGCTCACGTGTTAGCGGCTTTTGAGATGGACACAAATCCACAGTCAAATCTATCCCGTGCTGGCCTGGCATCGTGTCTGTTAGCCCAGCATCCTGCAAACTTGAATAAGCTTTGTTGGATTTTCTTAGCACCATGCCATATGGCGTTGTTTCAATAAGTTGACGAAACTCTTCAGCCTTCTCGGCTTGAACTGTTGTGCCGGAAGAGGGTATCACCTGAGTCTTCAAGGTTTCTGAATTGATCGTCAGAAAGAAAACTTTGTCATTTGCCACAAATTTTCTTATCACTAATATCTGACTATTGGGATCTTCATTGAGCCTTCCAAAGTACACCTGATATTGGGTAATATTTTTTAATGGCACCACTGTCTGCGCCTGACCTATTTCAGGCGATCCGACAACTAAAAATAAAATACTGTAAATCAATCCATTCCTCATCAGCTACCTTTAATTAAGTGGGTAATACCTTCTATGGCTATTTGTAAGCCCACGCAAAAAACCAAAAAAGCCATAATGCTGTTGACTATTTTCTCTCGCTGCGAGCCTAAATAGTTAATGAGCTTATTCGCATTGACATAGCAAATAAATATCAGGAAACATATCCCTATTACTGCGATAAGAATGGCACCCGTATTTAAGACATACTGCTCAATATTATTACCAGATCCATGCGCACCCAATGTAAACAAAACAGATATCGTGCCGGCACCAGTCGTCATAGGGAAGGTAATTGGATAAAATAATTTATTAGATACCGCTGCTGCAGGGCTTGAATCCTCGCTCTGGTTGGCCAAGTCAACTTTACCCACTGATTTAGTTGGAGAAAGAAAATCCCAACCTATTTTACAAATCATGATTCCACCCGCCAACTGTACAATTGGAACGGATAGGCCAAACAATTGCAAAATCCAATGCCCAGTTAATAGTGTGACAATACAAATGCCAAACGAATAAATCACAATTCGCTTCACCGCATTAACTCGATCCTTATTTGATAGTTTTGAAAGGTAGGGACTTACAATAAAGGCTGTTCCAAGCGGGTTAACCACAGGAAATAACGCAATAAATCCAATAAAAAATAATGTAAAAAAGAATGGGATGGAGCCGGCATTTGTATATCCTGTTTTATGAATAACACTATTGAATATACTTTTTTTAACTGTTGTCTTTTTGATAGTATTTGGCCCAACCATTATTGATCGAAAATACCAATTGCTTTCCAATGATTTTCTCCAACCAAAGTGGAACAAAGAAATTTCTGTTTGCTCTGAAATAATTATAATAGTGATGGTCGTTGCAAGCTGTAGTATCAAACGCATGTCGAGCTGCGAAGTCACCGCAAAAGGTAGCCCAGGGTAAGCCGACACAGCCCAAAATAAAATGGAGCCAGGGGGCGGTTTCTTCTTTTACGATTGTGGGGAGCAGGTCCCTTGTGGTGTCAATTCTTCCGGGCCAATATTGTATAAATTTCAACTCTTTTAATTGGGGGAATTTATTTTTGAAGTCTCTTATCACTCGATCTATTACCCTCGATGAATTGACATCATTTTTTGAAAAAGTGGTCAACTTGTCACCGCCTCCAAGTAAAATTCTATTATCTCCTGTAAGTCGAAAATAACTATAAACCAACGTGGAGTCCCAACATTGAAATCTGTCCATGGGAAATATTGATTTGATGGTCTCTTCACTTATCGGCTCGCTGATGGAAAGAAATGTTTGAGCGTGATAGATATTTTTAGCAAAGTGTGAGAGTGATGGATCGAGTTTATCCGCACAGAAAATGATTTGATCTGCGTTTACGGAACCCAAATGTGTTTTAGCGCAATGATCATTTAACGACAAAACTTCTGTAGCCTCGTAAATTTCAACACCATTTTGGATCAATATCTTCTTCATCCCCTGACAATAAAGGAGTGCATCAATGCCGTAAGTGCCTTTATATCGGACGGCCCCAGAATATCCATCAGATCCAATAATGTGTTTTAACTCTGATTGAGGATATAGCTTTTGTTCAAAGCCAAGCGCCTTTCTCGACTTCATCTCATCCTTGATATCTTGCCATCCATTTTCCCCTATACCCAAAAACAAACTATCCTGCACTTGAAAATCACACGGAATGTTGTGGTCCTTGATTCTTAAAGCCATCATTTCTACTCCTGTTGTAGCCACATGCCACAAATCTGAAGCACCAGTTTTACCAAATCGCCTTAATAACTGAGACAGCTCAAGCTCACTATCGGGAGTCAAAAATCCTGCACTTTTACCTGAGGAACTTCCTCCGCAGATATTTTTTTCGAGTATTACAATTTTCAACCCTTTGTTCATAAGCGAATATGCTGCAGAAAGTCCCGCAGCTCCTGCGCCCACAATTAGGACATCCGCCTTGATGTTTGCTTCAAGTGGTGGTCTAAGTGAATCCTCTATGCCAAGCAATGTTGTAAACCACCAATTCTGTAAAATCATGACTTCGTATTTGAATTAAACAAACAAACTAGATGACCTGTTTTATTATTCCAACTAATATTTAATATAAGGTCACTTTATGCCACAATTTAGATGGAGATAGGTGTATAATGTCACCTGAATGGTATTTGTTTCTAAGAAATTTAAAATTATTATAAAAGGCTTTGAGTGTTGATGTGACCTTTACGATTCTTAATAATCTAAGTCCCAAAACAATTACTACTATGAAAAAGTTAATTTTAATTATTTTGTGTTCTCTATCAGGGATTGTGCTTGCTCAAGCGCAAAGTGAGACATTGGTTTTAAAGCATGTGAAAAAAGGCGAAGAACCAAAGGCGGTAATGGAAGCAGTTAAAAGGGATTTTCCAAAAGCCATAGTGGGCGATCTGAGTTTCTTACCGGCTAAGCTTTATGGCGAATACTGGTCAACCAGCTATGAGAATAATCTGGATGGTAATTCTCCTGATTTTTACAAGGTAAACCTTAAAGAAAAGGACGGTTCTTATGAAGCGGTTTATGATAAATCCGGTAATGTAATTTTTTCACTGACCCTCATTAAAGAGGCCCAGTTACCAAAGGAAATTACAAAAGCCCTGGCTACCAAGTATCCCGGATGGAAGATTGTGAATGATCAGGAAAAGATCACCTACCGCAAGGGTGCCGCAAAAGAGGCATTCAGGGTTCAAATTCAGGAGAGCAATATGAATAGAAGCTTACTTCTGAGTGCCAATGGGAAGGTATTGAAAGATAGATCGATTGGTTAGAATAAAAGATCACACTTCTTGACGGTTCACAAAAATCATGAGCCATTCCAATTATTGGAATGGCTTTTTTGCGCTTTGTAATTAATTTCAAACTTCGATGTATCCTTTCTGATAAGCTGTAAATCCTGTTGGTAATTTTCATGAGTTTAACAGACTTGAAGGCAGAGTTAAAAGTTAAGAATCCCTGAATCTTTTTTGAGTGGGCTAGCCAGGGCGTTAATCCCAATAAATTATGGTTGGTCACCCATAGCTGTAATTAACTTTCCACCAGCCCAACAATGATTGCCTGAGGAAATAATTGATTTAATTTTTCCTTTGAGCGTTTTAATCGCATTTTTATAGCGCTTGAAGAAACATGATACATGTTCTGCAACGTTTTGATGGACTCACCCTTAAAGTACTTCAGTATTAGTAATTCCTTTTCATCTGAAGGCAAGTGCCTGATCAGGCTGAACATAATGTCTTCCATTTTAGGCTGATCTATCGATTCATCTATTGACTCAGTTTGATTGTCTGGTTCTGCACTTAAGATATAATCATTAACGCGTATTGCACTTTTGCTTTTTTTTCGCAAGGCCTGTAAGCAGCAGCGATGGGTGATGGTATATAACCAGGTTGAGAAAGTAGAATCTCCCCTGAAGTTCTTCAAACTGTCAAAGGCTTTCAATAAAGCTTCCTGAGCTAAATCAAATGCCTCGTCATTGTCTTTGATCATTGATACACACTTGTTAAATACCATTTGATAATAGCGGTTATACAACTCACCAAGGGCATCATGATCGTCTTGAAGGATTTTTTTGATCAATTCTTCATCTGTAATTTTTGCAAAATTTTTCATCGCTTTGTATTTTTTAAAATCATGCAGTAAAAGTGCATGTTCCAAATCCCCCAGGTAAGAGCTAAAAATGGTATTTTATAAAATGAGCTTTTAATGGTAGGGCAGTAGGCATAAAGCAGTACAGGTAGGCAATACTACCTAGAGCAGTCCTTTCTCCATGGCGTATTTGACAAGACCAGCCGTGTTTTTGGCCTGAATTTTCTCCATAATATTTCTTCGATGGGTGTCTACGGTTCGAACGCTGATAAAGAGTTTTTCTGCAATCTCAGGATTGGACAGTTCTTGCGCAATAAGTCTGATCACCTCCTTTTCCCTGTCCGTAAGTTCAGACTCAGAACTGGATTTTGGCGTCTTTTGGGGGTTGTTCAACACCCTTAACAAGGAGGCTGAGACACCCTGACTAAAATATTTTTCACCCTTTGCCACCGCAAGAATGGATGCTACCAGTTCATCTCTACTGCAATTTTTGATCAGATAACCGTTGGCACCGGCATCAAGCATAGCAAGAATTTGATCGTGTTCCTCATGTTGGGTAAGTGCCAGGATGTTGATGTCAGGATAGCGTTGCTTGATTTCTCGAGTCAATACTACCCCATTGTAATTTCCCAAATCAATGTCCATTAAGATGACATCCACCGCCTGCTCCTTCAAAATGGCCTGAAGATGCGGAGCGTCATCCGCTTCTGTTATTATTTCAATATCAGGTTCATTTTCCAATAAGGCCTTAATGCCTATTCTCAATATCCTGTGATCATCAGCGATCACTACTTTTATTTTACCCATAACTGCCAAGGGAATTCATCGACTCAATTTAAGCCCTATTTGTGACATTTTTGGTTTAAATGAGGATCAGTAAAAAATATGAGCAAAAGAGGAAGATTACGGAAGTAAATTTGGTTTGTGGAGGCAATAAAGTGGGATTTATTGTGACTTTGAGGCAACCAGTGCATCAAAGAGAAAAACAATAAACATGAAAGTAAGAAACATAAAAATAGGTAATATTTCTATTTGGGCCCTTGTACTTGCGGGAGGCCTTCAATCCTGTCAGACAAAAGAAAATAAGCAAGCAGATGCCAAACTTGATGTTGAGCCCACAGTCGTCTCAATGGAAGTTGAACCTGACCAGGCCTTTCAAAAAGCACTGGAGTTTTTTGCGAAGGAAGAATATGACAGCAGTGCAAGGAGTGTAGAACAAGCGGCTGACATCATGGAACAAATATCCAACACGCTTACTGGAGAGCGAAACGAGGCAATTGATACCTCTGTTTCTGATCTTCGTGATCTGGCTACCTCCATTTCTACAGATCATGTATATGGAATAGGAGAACTCAACTATTACTTTGGAAAAGCCGGGCGAGCACTGGCGGGCTATACAATGACGATTACCGATGAGAAATTTACCAACCTTACCCCAGAAGAAACCGGATCCTTCTTTAGAGCAGCAATTGATAAGATGGAAAAAAGCGCGCACTATCACCAGCGTGAACTAAACAATGAAGAGAAAGCACTTTTCGAAAAAGCAAAGGCCATGCGAGACCGGCTTGAAAAAGGGGAAGCAGTTGATAAAACAGAAACATTGAAAATGATCTCTGAATTAAAGGCGCAACTTGAGAAATGGGAAAAAGAATTCAAGGCAAAGCACGATGAAGAGAACAGCAAAATGAAGAAATGAATAGGCCCACTGCTTCAGACATTTCATGGATGAAAAGTTGAATAGGTGTCACAATAGCAGTAGAAAATAGTTGTAAGACAAAACGGTTTTCAAGTTCTCCATAAATATTTTTGAAGAAAGGTACAGCTTGCCTGCACGATGACCTATTTCTTAGGTTAAAACTACTTCTTAGGTTAAAAAAATGTGATTGACTAAATTAAATCGTGAGCCAACTAAGCATAGCAAATGTCCCATCTGCTAGTCAGCAGATAAAACAATAGGAGTGTAAACATTCTTTCAATTGGAAATGATGCATTTCTACTAAAAAATCTAAGCGCTAAAAATTGTTGAACTTGGGAAAACAATGATATTGCCTTACATTAAGATTCCAGCAAAAGGATCAAGCGCTATGATCAATAAATTTAAACTCGTTTATCTTTTACTCACTCTTTCTATTGTTCTCACTGTGCTTAGTGGAATAATTACCTATTACAATGGCAGGGAAAACAAAGAGGTGGTGAATGCCATTATTCACGCTTATAATGTAATTCACCAAAGTGAAAAAACAGTATCGGCCTTAAGGGACATGGAGACAGGTCAGCGCGGATTCTCAATTTCCAATGACAGCAGTTATCTGGAAACTTATTTAATGGGAAAGGCGAACATAAAATTTTACCTCGATACGCTGACATCTCTGGTGGGTGACGATCCCCGACAACTTTTGTTGCTTGAAAATCACATCAAGCCATCGGCTGCTCTTAAGGAGGCAATTACAGATACTACCATATCCCTTTTTCAAAACCACGGTCTGCAATCGTCCATTCATATTATCTCGAATAAAGAGGGAAAGGCAGTTATGGATACGATCCGGTTGCTGGTGGCAGATATAGTACAGTTGGAAGGATCTCTCTTGAATACTCGTACGTTTAAATGGAACAATTTGAAATACTGGGAGGATGCCATTCGATTTTCCAGTTTTGGCCTTATTGGGCTCACCTCATTTATCGCGTTGATAAGCTTAAAAAGAAAGAATGAGCAAAATAAGAATCTTCTTAATTCTTTGAAGGAGATGAATGAAGATTTGGAAAACAAAGTATTGCAACGAACGCGAGAGCTTCAAAGCGAGAGGGATAAAATCAAAAACCTTAACGAGGAATTAAAAGCTCTTAATCAGGAGAAGGATCATTTTATTGGCGTAGCCTCACATGATTTGAAAGCACCTTTGATTGGGATTCAAAGATTGGTTGAGGTAATTCGATTGCAAAAGGAAAACCCAACAAAGACACTTGAATACCTTTCTTATATTGAGGAATCCTGTCAGAGTTTGCAACGCCTCATTACCAATTTATTAGACATTAATAAAATTGAGCAAGGCTTATTTGTCATTGAAAAGAGCGCTTTCGAGATCAAACCATTCATCGAAAAATTGCTTAAGCCATTTGAAACGTTGGCTGAACTAAAAAAAATTGAGATTGAAGTAGATTGTAAAATAGGAAAAGTAAATACCGATGAGGATATATTGAGGCGGATATTGAATAACCTGGTATCCAATGCTGTAAAATTCTCCAGGCCCAATAATAAAATTTTATTAAGACTCTTTGAGGACGATGGTAAGTTTATTGTGGAGGTAAAGGATCAGGGTATAGGCATTAAGAGTGATGAATTGGCTTATGTTTTCAATAAATTTTCAAAGCTTAGCAATAAACCAACTGGTGGTGAAGGATCTACGGGTCTGGGTTTGGCTATCGTAAAGGAGTTAGTGGAAAGATTGGATGGGAAAGTTGCTATTGCAAGTGAACAGAATGTAGGTACAACAGTGACACTTATATTTTCTAATGAGTAAGCGCATTTCCGTTTCGAAACAGAAGTTTACCAAGGCTATAATTTCCACCACCTGTAAGTATAAGACAAAGGCCAACTGTCAGGTATAGGAGTGCTTTCTCTTTGGTGCCGAATGGATCTTCTGCGTGCCTGATGAAAGCAGCCGTTGCCATGGTACAAACTACGAAAAAGGCAGCCGGCCTTGTAAAAAGACCCAGTGCAATTAACAATCCACCCAGAAATTCCGATAAGCCAGCCATCCAGCCGAAAAAGGAAGGCATTGGGAAACCGAGCTTTTCAACGCCACTGATGAATCCCTCTGAAGGAGGCATTTTTCCCAACCCATGGCCTAAGGCAATATATAGCCCTGTACCTATTCTTAATACTAATAGTCCTAAATCAGTGTATATTTTATTCATTTGGGTTTATTTGGTGTTTAAACAATCTTCAAAATTAGAAATAGTCATTTCTTAAAGGCTACTTTATTGTGTAGACGGTTCTATATTATCTTGAGTTGAAAAGGTTTGTTAAAAAATGTTGACAGAGATAAAGCCCTATTTAACCAACTTCCCGTTTTTAAGTTCCTGGGCGAACTTGACAGCTTCGTAAAGGTTGACCAATCCACCCGTATTGCTTAATTGGCTAAATTCTATTTCACCTTTCCCTCTGGGAGTATTGATTGTAAGGTTGTCAAATTTCCTTGTGGACTGACGGATGATTTCTTTTACCTCGAGGGCTGTAAACTCCGGGTAGTAAGACATGATAACAGCGGCCACGCCCACTGTCATAGGGCTTGCCATGCTGGTGCCATCCAAATCTTTGTATTTGTTGTTGGGGAGTGTGGAATAGATTTCTACACCTGGCGCAAAGAGATCAACAGATTTTTTTCCATAGTTGGAAAAGCTTCCTACAAAATCTTTATCGGCTCCCCATGAGGATGCGCCTACCTCAATCCAGTTTTTTGCCTCCGAACCATCAGCATAGTAACGTGTTGGATAATTTTTTTCTATGTCTATGTTCTCTGATTCATTGCCAGCAGCATGGACCAGAAGTACCCCCTTCTGCATGGCATGTTTCACAGCCTTATCTACCACTTCTTTTCTTGGAGAGATTGATTTTCCAAAGCTCATGTTAATTATTTGTGCACCGTTGTCTACAGCGTAAAGGATTGCATTGGCAACGTCCTTGTCTCTTTCATCTCCATTGGGAACCGCTCGCACTGACATGATCTTTACATTATCTGCAATTCCTTTTATGCCAATATTGTTTTTTCTATTTGCTGCAATAATTCCTGCTACATGTGTGCCATGCATCGGATCAGGACCTTTTACATCATTATTACCGTACCCTTTTTCGTAGGGATCGTTATAATTATCACCTACGATGGGCCGTGGGTCAAAATTCTCATTGTAACCGTAGTCAACTACATCCTTAAAATGATCAGCAGCCTCTTTAAGCTCTGAGAGAAATTCTCCCATGCTATTTTCTGAACCGATATTCCTATAGATGTTAAGGACAAAGCCTTTAGCAAAAAGCAGATTGGGCTCTGAGGATTCAAAACCCTGAACCAACTCCTGAGTGAGTGTGTCGGTCATAAGAAGGGCTTTGAGTGTATCCACACTTTGCTTTACATTATGGTAGAGGTTACTATAGAGCTCGTATTGTTCTTTGTTTTCGGCTACCAATTTTTCGAATTTGGCCTTCGACTTTAAGTACTCCTCATAAGCAGGTTTGTCTCTTTTACTTATTTTTTTCTCATCAATACCTTCAAACTGCTTTTTCAGTTTTACGTAAGTCCTGGTGAACTCATCCGTATCCTGATTGACATTACCGTCTTTTCCACCAATAAAATTCCACCCATGCACATCATCGATATACCCATTATTATCATCGTCAATTCCATTGTCGGGAATTTCATCTTCATTGGTCCAAATCACACTGTTAAGGTCTTCATGATCGATATCAATGCCTGAGTCTATAACTGCGACAATGACAGTTCGTGAGGGTTGGTCTTTAAGCAGGGTCTGGTATGCTTTTTCAGCGCTAATACCTTGCACCTGGTCTGCCTCGGGGTCTTTTAAAAACCAGTCCTTTGAGATAGACCCCCTTTCTAATTGTTGTGGATGGGCCTGAAAGATGATTGATATCCAAAATATTGATACTAAAAGACCCTTTATCACCTGATTTACCATGAATTAACTTTGTTTAAATATACTGTGAAAGTGCCAATAAGATGCCAATTATTAGTTTTTCGGTTGTTTTTGCCTCACTAGAGGGGAATTTTTTTTTACTAAATGGCAAAAGATATTACCCCTGTTATCTGCGTCCATTACTTGCAAAGCTTTATTCTAACCCTTTTTGCAACTTGGCTATATAAACGAAAAAAGGTTATGTTCCATATCTTCTTTTTGTCTGTTGTGCTTTTCTTTGTGATGTTTTTTTCCCTGTCTGTGAGGTGGATCAGGCAACTTGATGATCAACCGGAAGAGAATCGGAAGAGAATTTGGTCTAATGCCATGCATTAGCAGATTCAGGTTTCCTTAGCAGGAACTAAACCTACTTTTGAGTTGAAAAGAGTGCCGAAGGCGGGACTCGAACCCGCACAGCTTGCGCCACACGCCTCTGAAACGTGCGTGTCTACCAATTTCACCACTTCGGCCAAAAAAAACTGGTGCCCAGGACTGGATTCGAACCAGCACACCTTAACGGCACTACCCCCTCAAAGTAGCGTGTCTACCAATTTCACCACCTGGGCATTATATGTTATAAGGGAATTTGCCGCGTTTGGCAAGGGGGCAAAAGTATAAAGGATTTGAAACTTTACCAATGTGTCAACCCTCCTGTTTTCGCTTTCCCAATTTCCTGGTGAGGTAGGCCTGTACCTGCTGATAATTGGAGTATTCTCTCAGTCCCAAATTTAATTTGAAATTGTCATCAAACTGGATCTCCAGTTCTTTGAAGGTGGAATTTTTTCCCGTCTTCACAATGGACTCTCTCCATCGTGTTACCCGGGCCAACGGATATTGCTTATTGCTATTCCGAACAGGGTATGTAATACAAATTTTACCATTCCCCAATTCAATTACTTTGTAGTTGATGAAAACGCGATAAGTAAGAAACAGAGAAAGCGGGATGAGTACAATCAGTACCAAATAAGTGTACCATTCGGGTTCCTGATCAGAAAAAAATTCAATCAGACTCATGCAAACCAATATAAATGATATGACTATGAAAAGCCCAAATGAAAAGAGTGTACTTTTAAGCGGTTTTGATACAGTCAAAATAGGTATGCGTTTGAACTGCCACAAAGATAAAATTTAAACTTGTTATGTGTTTCAGTCGTGGGATTTCAATTTGCCAATAAAAAAGAGGGCTGGCGCTTTCCAGGCAACATCAGCCCTCTTTAATTTTAAACTGGCCGCTCAGTAGGCTACGGTTAGTTCATTCGACAATATTTAATCTTCCCAAAGTGAAATTTGAGTACGCTTCACTTTATCACTAAATGGGGTCAACTCTTTCGCCTTAAAGTCTGCAATTGTTTTGGAATAATCAGATACTTTGGTTTCTAATTTTTTCAGCAGTATCATCTCGGATTCCCCCGGAGGAACCATAGGACTTAAAAAATAAAATCCCAGTGACTGTAATTGTGCTTTTAGATCATCTGTATCTCCAAGAATTCCACTTGCAGGCTTAGGTACACCCAGTGTGGCAATTTCATCGACTCTCTTTTGCAATTCAGTTGCCCCTTTTATTAAATCTTTAGATGTATCGTCCTTGCGATCTTTCAGGAAGGTGGTAAGCTTGGTTAATGAGGCTTCCATTTTCTTGATTGACTCGTAGTCTTCTCTGAAAGTAGTGATCATCTTCATAAAGGTTTCCTTTCTTTCGAGATTGGTTTTGAATTGATCCATCGTAATTTGCATGCCTGGATCAGCAAGTATCTTTAAGGTCTGTGTAACAGAATCCTTACCCACTGTAACAGTTACGGTATACATTCCGGGAAGCGCCTCTACACCCTGAGAAAAGAATGCGGCAAATGGATCCATGGCACCAGGATAACGACTCGCTTCTTTTTTAAGATCCCATGCCATACGATTCACACCAGGTTGCGCACTTGCCTTTAATGATCTGAATATTTTTCCTGCACTATCTTTAATATTGATGGTCACCGAATCTTTCCCCACTTTATTTTTAGACCAATAACTGATCAATGCACCTGTTGGCCTGTTCTCACCGGAAAATCCATCATCGGCCCCAAAGAATGAGGGCATTCCAATCACTGCCTGATAAGCATCGGGGATAGTAAATAGATGTACCATTTTGTTCATCACGCTTTTGTCCATGGCAATATCTCTTAGAGGTCGGATGTCATCCAATATATATAGCGATCTTCCGAATGTGGCTACCGCAAGATCGTGTTCCCTTGGGTGAATAATCATATCCATCGTAGAGGCAGTTGGAAAATCTGATTTCCATTTGGTCCAGGTTGCACCCGCATCTATACTTACATACAATCCAAACTCGGTACCCAGGAATAACAAGTTGGGAGTTTTTGGATCTTGAGCAATGCTGAGGGCATATCCCCACACGCTGTTTTCATCAACCAAACGCGTCCATGTTTTTCCATAGTTGGTGGTCTTAAATACATAAGGTATCCAGTTATTCCTTCGGTGATCATCAAATACAACGAATGCCTCACCCTTGTTGTGGAGTGATGCTTTTATTTGTGGCACCCAGGTTCCAGCAGGCACTCCTTTAATGTTGGCGACTAAGTTAGTCCAGGTAGCACCACCATCTTTTGTAAGTTGAACATTGCCATCGTCAGTACCAACCCAGATAACACCCTTCTCAAGTGGACTTGGTTCGATGACAAGGATGGTAGTAAAATTTTCCGCTGTTGAATTATCAATAGTAAGACCACCTGATTCACCTTGCTTTTGCTTTGCAGGATCATTAGTTGTTAAATCTGGCGATATGGTGGCCCAGCCTAAACCTTTATTAGTACTCTTGTGAACGAACTGGCTACCTATATATAAAGTGCTGTTGTCAAAGGGATCCTGAGCGATGGCCGTATTCCAGTTGAAACGTAATTTTGTGTCTCCCTCAATCTGGGGTTTGATCGACTTGATCATGCCTGTCTTTTTATCGTAACGCATGAAGCTACCTCCTTGAGATAGGGAATAGCCGTAGCGTGAATCGTCAAGATCGGGAAGGACATCAAATCCGTCTCCAAATCCTACGCTAACAAAATCGGTATTCTGAATTCTTCCAAAAATTTGCCATTTGTACGCTGGCCCTGACCATGTTCCATTGTCCTGAAGGCCTCCCATTACATTATAGGGGATTTCATTGTCTACGTTGATGTGATAAAACTGGCCCACTGGAAGGTTATGATGGAACCTCCAACTCTTTCCGCGATCCATACTGGCGTAAAGACCACCATCGTTGCCATCTAAGATGTGATTTGGATTTTTTGGATTGATCCAAAACGCATGATGATCACTGTGAACGCCAAACGGCCCCATAAGATCAGTGAAATTCTTACCTCCATCCTCGCTCACGGTGACATTCGTAAACACATTATAAACCCTGTTCTCATTGGTTGGGTCTACCCTCAGGTCGGCATAGTAAAATGGACGATCGCCTACATTCTTATCGGCTGTCATTTTCCAATTGTTGCCGCCATCATTGGATCTGTATAACGCAGTGGCTTTACTTTCTATGAGAGCATACACCACGTCAGGGTTACTTTTTGCGATGGCAATTCCTATACGCCCCAATTCGCCTTTTGGTAAACCATTTTTCTCATCTTTCTTTACCCAGTTTTTTCCACCGTCAATAGTCATATACAAACCTGAACCCGGTCCACCCGAATTCATAAACCAGGGCCAGCGTTGGTATTCCCACATGGCCACAATGATTTTATTGGGATTCGAAGGATCCATGACCATATCAGCAACACCGGTGCTGTTATTTACAAACAGAATTTTATTCCATGTCTTTCCTCCATCCGTTGTTTTATAAACGCCTCTATCGGCTGTGGGGCTCCAGGCTGTGCCAATTGCGCCAATGTAAACAACATCCGGATTGTTTGGATCAATGATTACCCTGTGAATGTTGCGGGTGTTGTCAAGCCCCAAATGTTCCCATGTGACCCCTCCATCAATAGACTTGTACACCCCGTTTCCACTACTCTGACTGTTCCTGGGATTTCCTTCCCCTGTTCCAACGTAGAGGATGCTGGGATTTTTTTGGTAAACCGTTACATCACCAATGGAGTGAACCTTCTGACCTTCAAAGATGGGTTTGAAATTGATTCCACCATTTTCAGATTTCCATAGTCCACCGGATGCTGAACCCACAAATATTTGTGATGGATCATTATCCAACACTTCAATGGCCGTGACACGCCCACTCATTCCGGCAGGTCCAATGCTTCTAAATTTTAAACCCCCGAGTTTATCCATATCCAGTTTTTGACCCATGAGTAGGGTGCTTGTAAAAAACAGGAGCAGGGACAAAACTATCTTGCTGTAGTTGTTTTTATTCATGATTAATTGATTTTAAATTATTAGTGTGTTAATATTTTATGAGTTAGCGTTTTTAATGAGCTGATGAACGAATTGAACGCACTCTTTTAAATAATCTGTCTTGATGCGTTCATTAATTCCATGAGCACCACCTCCCTCTTCATCCGCTTTTGTAAAATGCCATGGGTAGAATCGGTAGACATTATCAGAGATGGCATAAAAATGTTTTGAGTCCGTGCCGCCACCGATTAATCCGGGAACAACCACGGCTTCAGGGTAAAGTTGTTTGATTGTTTTTTCTATCATACGAAACCCTTCAGCATCCACCTCTGAAACAGGAGAGGGCTCGTTGATATCGCTTACCGCCTTAATGGTAATCTGATCATTATCCACCACATCGATAATGTGCTGCTTTACAGTCGCGGAGGTTTCGCCCGGTAAAATCCTGAAGTTAACGGTGGCCTTTGCCACTGTAGGAATTACGTTATCCTTTATGCCGCTATTGAAAATTGTTGGTGCGGTAGTGGTTCGGGCTGTAAATCCTTTAAGTATCATATTTTTGAATAGCCAGGGATTGGTAAAAACCATCTTCGCTATAAATGGCATTTCTGGGGCAAGGTATTCTATTTGCTTATCAAGCGGACTCACCATTTTATAGTCCAGTTGATTTTGCTCAAGGTCATATATAGCCTTGGCCAACATGCCTATGGTGTTCTTAGCAGGGGGATTGGATGAATGCCCACCACCAGTTTCAATAGCCAACTCATAAGAGACGAATCCTTTTTCTGCTACATTCACCATTGCCATGGGCTTTGACAATCCTGGTACAAGACCGTCTACAATTAAGCCACCTTCGTCAATGGTGAACAAAGCCTGAACGTTTTGAGAAGCGAGGTATTTTGAAATCTCAAGTGCCCCGTCATGTCCGCCCAACTCCTCATCATGTCCAAAAGCGAGGTAGATGGTGCGTGAAGGTTGATAGCCTTCTGCAATTAATCTTTCTACTGCTTCCATAATACCGATAAGGCTGGATTTATCATCCAAACTTCCCCGTCCCCAAAGCGCCCCATCTTTTATGACACCAGCGAAAGGAGGCTCTTGCCACTTGTCTTTGGTAGGTTCATCGATAGGCACCACGTCTTGATGCGACATAAGGATAATGGGTTTTAGTTTTGGGTCAGTTCCTTCCCATGTATATAGCAGGCTGTATTTATTAATAATCTTCCTGTTTAGGACAGAATCGATTAAAGGATAGGTTTGTTGTAAAAAATTTCTAAACCTGATAAAGACAGTCGAATCCGGCTCGGTTTCCAGGTTATAGGAAATGGTAGGTATTTGTACGGCTTTAGAAAAATTATCCAGTACTTCGTCCCCTACAGCAATAGGTGTAATGGGGTCAACCTTAATTTGTTTTGAGGAGGAGGTGACCGTATTGAACAACAACACTGCCACCAGGAGGAGAAAGAGACCCAGAATCGATAGTAAAATTTTCTTTATCATAAGGCTTATTGGTTTGTTTACTTTACAAGGTTTATTAATATCTCTTGACGCTCCTGATAATTCCTGCAACTTGACAAAGTAGGATTGGTTAAATAAGTGAGGAAATATAATTATGAGTAATGATTTAAATAAATGATTATGCTCATAATTGAAAAATTACTTTCGAGCTTACTCATCATTATTAAGATCAAGCACTATCCGGTTTTGCCTTTAATGGAATGGTGATAGCGTCTGAAGTGCTTATAAATTGGTAATAAACAGATAGTTATTTGACGAGTTGACATACTTAAAAATGTTACTTTGTTGGAGTCTGCGTTATGCGGTCAAGAACCTATAAATTAGCATTTTGGTATTTAAATAAATCATTCCTCATGCCACCGGTTATAGACAATCCATTAATCAGTAAGAACCTTTTAGAGAAACTTAAAAATGAGGGGACGTTAAGAATATTTGAACCCGATTCTGTTATCATTGATGAAAATGACTACATAAAGAGCGTCCCTATTGTACTGTCGGGATCTATCAAGGTGCTTAAGATAGACGAAGAAGGTAAGGAGGTTTTGTTATACTACATTAAGCCTGGTGAAAGTTGCGTGATGTCTTTTCTTGGTGCCACTTGCAACCAAACAAGTAAAATCAAGGCCATTGTAGAAGAAAAAGCAGAGATATTGATGTTGCCTGTTCATAAATCGTTCGAACTCATAAAAGATAATCCAGCCTGGTTAGAATTTATTTTTCAATTGTATAACAGACGATTTGAAGAACTGCTGGAGGTAGTCAATTCAGTTGTTTTTCAACATGTGGATGATCGGTTGTGGGGCCTCCTCAAAAAGAAGGTGAAAATGCTAAAAACCAATGAGTTGATCATTACGCACCAACAGTTGGCAGATGAGTTGGGCACTGCAAGAGAAGTGGTTTCCCGCTTATTAAAACAATTGGAAAAGGACAATCAGGTTAAACTATCAAGAAATAAAATTGCTGTATTGGCTAAAGGGCTACTCAACTGACCGAACGATGTATTCCCAGTACTAATTCGATACTTGGTTCTGCTTTATTTATTGCGAATGCTTAGTGAGGATTAAAAAGGGAATGAGTCGTCAGACCATTGAATGCCCACACTAAAACTGTCAGACGATTTGGTATAGATATTTCTTGTAACCTTTTCGATGCTGTTATATTTCTTTTTATTTGAATACTGTCTGGTCAGCTACTTATTGCTTTTGTCCTTTTGCCAAACAAGACCAGCAGCACGCCTCCTACAATGATCGCGGAACTCACAATCTGTACCGCTAAAACCTGCTCGTTAAGAAACAGTGCTGCAAAAAATGCACTGAAAATGGGCAGCGTATTGTAAATGGTCGCAGCTTTTGTAGAACCTATTTCCACAATTGACTTATTCCACAGGTAATATGAAATAATGGATGGGCCAACTCCAATATAAACAAACTGTAAAATAGAGGATGTAGTGAATGTCAATGAAGTACCGGAGTTCATTAATTCTATTAGGAAAAAGGGCAGTAACATTAATACACCTAGTATGAATGTGGCAGATACAAATGATAGATTACCTACGGCAGGATTCTTTTTTCTTAGCAGCACAGAGTAGGAGGCAAAGATGCCCGAAGCTCCTGCCATCAGTAAATCCCCTTTGTTGAATTCAAGTTCAAGTATCTTTTCCGGATTTCCCTTTGACAGTAATGTGAGCAGTCCAATTAGCAGAATTACAAAACCAATAACTTGTTTAATCGTAATGGTTTCTTTATAGAATAACCAATTGAGAAGGACAACATACAGTGGGGCAGTGATTGCAAAAAGTGAAAGGTTAAATGCCGAAGTGGTATGGGCTGCGAGGTATATTAATGTATTAAAGACTGTAACACCCGTAAATGACAACACAATCATGAGTCCCCATTGAGCCCTTATCATGCTAAAGTCTCTTTTTAAATGAGGAAGTGCAATCGGAAGAATGACTATAGTAGCAATAATCCATCTAAAGAATGCAATTGAAACAGGTGAAAAGGTGCTGTTGAGATCCCTGGCCACTATGAAATTGCCAGACCATACGATGGTGGCCAATAAAGCAAATAGGTATCCCGAATGTGCTTTGATGTCTTTCATGAATAAAGCAAGCGGCAAAGATGGTCATTATTGGAAATAACAGAAATTATTAGAGTTTTGAGTCAGAAAAGGAATAATTACTATTTTGTTTCCAGGTGTAACCTTTCCTTACCTATCCGGTAACCAGGGCAGAAACAGACTCGAATTAAGGACTTAATGACTGACGAGCAGATAATGGAGGCCATCAAAAACGGTGATTTGGAGCAGGCCGCCATACTTTATGCGCGTTATCATGGGCGCATATTTAATTTTCTTGCCAGGATGACCTTTGACAGAGAACAGGCCGAGGATTTGACTCAAAATGTTTTTTTGAGATTGCTGAAGTACAGAAAGTCTTACAAAGATGGAATGCGATTCCAGTCATGGATTTATCAAATGGCTCGAAATGCCTTCTCTGACTACTACCAGATTCATAAAAATAAACACAACCAATTCGTGGATGTGCAACATGTGGGAAACAAAGCCTCATCGGCACAAGAGGATATGGAGCAGGCGGAGAAGGTAGAGTTATTAAACCGTTCGTTGGCCTTACTCAGTCAGGATCAGCGCGAACTGCTAATACTAACCCGCTACCAACACATGAAGTATGAAGAAGTAGCCTTGGTAATGGATACCACTGTGGCGAATATAAAAGTGAAGGTGCATAGGGCCATATCGAAATTAAGAGAGCATTATTTTCAACTCGAACGACTTTGATTATGGAAAAGGAAAAATTGGAATCATTATTAATCGAGTACATCGATGGTGCTTTATCCTCGGCAGAAAGTGATGAGGTTGAAAAACTTTTGTTGGAGAACAAGAAGGCAAAGCAATTGTACGAAGAGTTAATGGAAGTGATGAGCGCAATGAAAGGGACTAAACCCCTGGAACTCAATCCTGGACATGAAAGAGTGTTTGAGAATAATTTGAGAAAAGAGATTGAAGGTCAGCGTTCAAAGACTAATTTCTTTCGACCCGTAATATTATATAGAATAGCGGCTGCTGTTGCTTTATTAATGTTGGGTCTTGCTGGTGGATATTGGTTAAACAAGTATGACCAAAATGATAAAGAGCTGGCTGCATTGCGAAAGGAAATTGAGGAAACAAACCAATCGATAATGACTATGCTGAATAATGACCAGTCTGCAAGTCAAAGAATGCAAGGAGTGAATGTGGCGCAAACCATTTCTGCTCTGGATGATGATGTGGTTATGGCGCTGAAGAAAGCAATGCTATCTGATCCTAATACAAACGTACGACTGGCCTCACTTGAGGCGTTGAGTAAATTTGTGAGCGAACCTTCAATAAGAAAAATGCTAATTGATTCATTATCAAAACAGGATGACCCAATGGTCCAGATTGCACTTATTCAGTTGCTGGTAAGCCTAAAGGAGAGAGGAGTTGTTAACGATCTGGAGAATATTATTAAAAATGATAAAAGCATCCAAGCTGTAAAGGATGAGGCATATACTGGAATAATAAAACTTTCCTGAGTAACCTTTTGAAGGAAGTCAGGTAAATCGAAATAAAAAGAAAATGAAAAAATTATTAATTGTGCTGGCTTTGGTTCCGTGGATGTCCAAGGCTCAGGAATTTAAAGTAGCAAAGAACAATGGTAGACTGGAGATTCACCTGGGACGCGTTTCGGTTGAAGGATACAATGGAAACGAGATTGTGTTCTCATCTGAGGACGGCAAAAAGTCTAAAGATGAACGAGCAGAAGGGTTGCGAGCAATAAACGGGGTTGGGTTAGATGACAATACAGGGTTGGGCATCAACGTAGAAGAGACCTCCGGTGCAGTAGTTGTAAGGCAGCTAAGAAAAGTAAACGCTCCCCGAATAAAAATTATGGTTCCCAAAGGTGTTATTGTTTCATTTCAGCACGATTCTCAATATGGAGGCTTGGCGAAATTTAAAAATATGGAGAATGAAATTGAGGTGTCTGCCCAATACAATAGTGTTGAGTTGGAAAATATCACAGGGCCAATGACGGTGAAGTCGATCTATGGGCATGTGGAAGCGGATTTTAACACAACAATTAAAAGTCCAATTTCTATTGTGTCTGTGTATGGTTATGTAGATATAACAATTCCAGCGACTACCAAAGCCAACTTAAAAATGGACACCTCCTATGGTGAAATATTCGTAGCTCCTGATTTGAAATTTGAAATGAATAGAGAGGGGAGTATGGTCAGGTATAGCGATCGGGTACAGGGGAAATTAAACGGAGGAGGAGATTTAAATATCGATCTCAGCAGTAACTACGGAAAGATTTATCTGCGAAAGAAGTAACGACTCACAAAAAAGCTATTGTCTTAAATAAATTTAAAAAATGAAAAAGCAATTTTTATTAATAATGATAAGTGTGCTGTGGACATCAGGCTTGTGGGCTCAGGAATATAAGGTGTCAAAGAGCACGGGAGAGTTAAGCATTCAGGAAGTAAACAATGTGAAAATAGAAGGTTACAATGGCAAGGAGATAATTTTCACATCAAGTAGTATTAGTAAGGATCGAGATGACAGAGCAAAAGGCCTGCGCGCTATAAGTAGTATTGGTTTGGAAGACAATACGGGATTAGGGTTATCGGTTGTTGAAAACAATGGTGTAGTTGAGGTGAGGCAACTAAGGAAAATGGACGGACCTGATATTTTGATTAAAGTGCCTCAAGGTATAAGTATAAAATATGTTCACACTTCGCCTTATGGCAGTGATGTTGATATAAAAAATGTGGAGGGAGAATTAAATGTTTCCACGGTGCATAGTGATGTGCAACTAGAGAATGTTACAGGGCCACTTAATATCCGTACGGTGCATGGAGATATAGAAGCCAGCTTTAGCGCTGCGTTGAGTAGGCCTGTTTCACTCACTTCTACCCATGGTTATGTGGATGTGACTATGCCTGTTGCTACAAAGGCTAACTTAAAATTGAATACATCATGGGGAGAAATATTCATAGACCCCGATTTCAAACTGGAAATAGATAAGACTGGAAATATGATTAAATATAGTGATAAGATGACCGCAAAGATTAATGGAGGTGGACCTGAAATCATATTGTCATCTACACATGACAACGTATACCTGCGAAAGAAATAATCGAAGAAATCCATTTTAAACCACTCACAATGAAAATATATTTTACTCTGGCATTGCAGCTCGTATCATTTGGCCTGTTGGCTCAAACAATCGTCAGTAAGTCTGTACCGGTAAAAGAGGGTCAAAATATTTCAATGAAATTTGACTATCCGGAATTGGTAAGAGTAAGTACATGGGACAGGGGTGAAATTTCAATTCAGGCGAAGGTAGACATTAACAATGGCGAAAATGATGATGCTTTTGAGCTGACGGTGAATAGTACTGGAAACAACATCATTATTGAAAACAAGATAAGAGATTTGAAAAACCTACCACAAATGATCACTGTAATGAATGGTGCAGAGAAAATTCTATTCAAAACTAAAGAAGAATACAGGAAATTTAAGGCGGAGAATAACGGATCCTTTGATAGGGTTTCGTGGGGTGTTGATATTAATGTGACCATTGAAATTAAAGTTCCCAAATCTATAGCAACAGACATCAAGTCAGTCTATGGAATGGTTGAGGTTGTGGATTTTTATGGGCCGCTTAGTGTAGTTGCACAATATGGTGGGGTAGATGTTGCTCTTAATGAGAAAGAGGTTGGAGAATTATCTGCAGAGACAAACTATGGGCAAATATATTCCAATTTAGATACGAAGTTCACAGGCAATAATTTGCAAGAAAAGGATTTTTACACTTTTGTATCTGCCAGGCCGGGTTCTGGACCTCGATATGATTTTGAATCTAAATATGGCAATGTCTACTTGCGGAAGGTAAATTGACAGTAAGTTCGTCCCCACAGTGTAATACCTCCTTGTATTCTTTTACTAGGGGGTATTTTTTTGCAACTTGCGCGCGAAAATTAACTGACACGTGTTTCGATTGCTATGGCATTATTAGAAAAACAATTGTATGTGAAGAAGTCAACCTTGCCTGGGGCTGGTAAAGGGTTGTTTACAAAGAAGAAAATAGAAAAAGGCACACGGATAGTTGAGTACAAGGGTGAGATACTAACCTGGAAAGAGGTAAAGAAGTTGGCTGACGATCGTAACGGATATGTTTTCTACATTAATAATAAGCGGTGTATTGATGCCTGGAATTATAAAAAGGCACTTGGAAGGTTTGCCAATGACGCAAAAGGGCTTGGTCGCGTAAAAGGGATAAAGACCAACTCAGAATATGTGATTAGCAAGGATAAGCAGAAGTGTTACATCGAAGCCATTAAAGATATACCTGCCAGATCGGAGATTTTTGTTGAGTATGGCGCAGACTACTGGAAAGTAGTGCGGGATAATCTAAAAATTGATCAGGAGTGGGAAAAAGAGAAAGGAAAGAAAGGAAAAAAAGCAAAGTTGCCCCATCACAAGGCAACCAAGCGAATGTAGTTGGGATTAATTTTTTCCAGCCTCTTCTTTAGCTTGTTCCAGAGCATTAATCATCGTCTGGTTCACCTCCCTGATCTTCTCCATTTCCGATTCCAGATAGGCACGGGCTTGCTCCTCATCCACCGAATCAGGGAGGGGATTAAACTGATGCATCCAGTCCATCATTGCATTGTTGGCAGAGTCGAGCACCAGAATCATACGCTCAAGAGCCTCTTTTCGTTCTTTAACCAAATCCGGTGAGTTGGCAATTTTCTCCTGAAGCTGAGATTTAATCTTATAAATATCCTCCATTTTGGGCATCGCCTCATTATGGAGATTCATCACCTGGTCGTAAAGTGCCTGGTTGGGATCGTCATTCTCATTTCCATCTGCATCATTTCCCTCTTCTCCACTTTGAGGTTTTCCGCATGCCGCGAGGACCACTAAAAACAGGATTAATAGCTTGTAAGTCAGTTTCATAGTAATATTTTTATTTATACAAAGGTACAATTTTTGAAACTTTTCGAGCTACTTCTGAAAGCAAACGATAGTTAGGTTTGAAGAAAATTTATAAAAAATATATGATCGGTGATTGTTCTGAGTAAATATTTGCTTTTCTTAGCGGCTCAATTACGAACAAGTGAGCAACAAGCGATTTTATTTTTACTTTTTTATCTATCAAACCCAGCCGGGACTTGATCGAGAATCGCTTTGTTGTTAAAGAAATAAACAAAGAATATTCAGAAAGTCCCGGAACCCCGGGACTTTTTGTTTTTATGACCATTTTGAAATGAACAGAAAGAAAACAAAGAGAGTCGCCATACAAGGAATAGCCACCAGTTTCCACGAGGTAGCTGCCATGCAGCACTTTGGTCAGGAGATAGAAATTATTGAGTGTCTTACCTTTCATAATTTGTGTGAAACAATAAAAGATGGTTATGCAGACTTTGGGGTAATGGCAATTGAAAATTCTATTGCTGGAAGCATTCTTCCTAACTATTTCCTTTTACAACAATATCATTTCACTATCCTTGGTGAGGTTTACCTTCCTATCCGGATGCACTTGTTGGCATTGCCAGGCGTAAGTTTATCTGACATTAAAGTAATTGAATCGCATCCAATGGCGATCCGGCAGTGTGCAGATTACTTACAACAATTGCCAAATGTGGAAATAAGGGAAAGTGATGATACAGCATGGTCAGCAAAAAAGATTTGTGAAGATAAATTGACCGATACAGCTGCCATCGCCAACGAACAAGCTGCCAAAAAATTCGGATTGTCAATTCTTGAAAGAAGGATTGAAACCCATAAGAAGAACTTTACCCGGTTTCTCATTCTCTCAAAAAGAAATGGGGAGCAAAATGGAGGGAACAAAGCATCTATTTCATTTGAAGTGGCCAATGAAGTAGGCAGTCTTGCAGATGCGTTAATGACTTTTAAAAGTCAGAAGATCAATCTGTCAAAGATTCAATCGGTTCCCATTATTGGTAAGCCATCGGAATATACTATCCATGTTGATGTAGAGTGGAGTAGAAGAAAGGATTACGATGAAGCTGTTCAGCATTTAATCCGACAGGTAAGAAATCTGAACATCATGGGAGAATATAAAAAAGCAGCAATAAAGTTTTAATGGGATGATTGAGTTAGCGAAACGTATTGAAAAAGTGGAGGAGTACTACTTCTCAAAAAAGTTGCAAGAAGTAAGAAGTCTTAATAGTCAGGAGTTTCCTGTTATTAATTTGGGAATAGGAAGTCCTGATCTGCCACCGCCACAAAGTGTTATTGAAGCATTGCAAGACACCGCTCAGCAACCTGAAAGTCACGGATATCAGAGCTACAAAGGAACTCCCGATTTTAGGAACGGGATTGCCAATTTTTACAAAAGAATTTATGGTGTTGCTCTTGATCCAGATAAGATGATCCTTCCCTTAATGGGATCAAAGGAAGGGATAATGCATATTTCTTTAGCATTTGTTAATGAAAGTGATGAAGTGCTTATTCCGGACCCCGGGTATCCTACATATGCTTCCGTATCGCAATTGGTGGGTGCAACGGTGACTACCTATCAGTTGGATGAACGTACGGATTGGCAAATTGATTTTAAGGAATTAGAATGCAGGGATCTTTCTAAGGTAAAGATTATGTGGATTAACTCACCGCACATGCCAACCGGAGGTGTGTTGTCTCTGGATGATATGAAACGGTTGGTAGCATTGGCAAAGGAAAATAACTTTCTACTTGTTAATGACAATCCTTATAGCCTGATTCTTAACGATTCACCTCAAAGCATTTTATCAATTGCTGGAGCAGAGGATGTTGCGTTGGAGCTAAACTCTTTGAGTAAGTCGCACAATATGCCGGGATGGAGAATAGGATGGTTAGCAGGTAGCAGTGAACATGTGGATGCCGTACTTCGTGTAAAGAGCAATATGGATTCCGGAATGTTTTTGGGACTTCAAAAGGCAGCGGTGCAAGCACTGCAACAACCTGACAGTTGGTTTGAAGATTTGAATAACCTGTACAGTCAAAGGAGGGCTAAGGCTTTTGAAATTATGAAGCTTTTGTCTTGTACATATTCAAGTAATCAGACTGGCCTCTTTGTCTGGGCAAAAGCGCCTGACACAATTGAGTCAGTGGAGGAGTGGATTGATACTATATTATATAGCACAAAAGTGTTTATTACTCCAGGGTTTATCTTCGGGAAAGCCGGACAACGTTTTATACGAATTTCATTGTGCTCATCCGTTGAGAAGCTGCAGGAAGCCTATGATAGAATCAAAACTTCAAAACAGCAGAATTTAAGTGCATTGGAATTGACTAAAGAAGAAAGGTGATGAGAGTAACAATAATAGGGTTGGGATTGATTGGTGGTTCCATTGCCATTGACCTGAGAAAAAAAGGTGTGGCCACCAGGCTGGTAGGCGCTGATCAAAACGATGACCATGCAAGAGAAGCCCTTCGATTAGGAATCGTAGATGAGGTTAAGAGTATAGAGGAGGCAATAAAAAATACTGATTTGATCATCCTGGCAATTCCGGTAAGTGCTATGATAGGCGTAATCGAAGACATGCTGAGTAGGGTTACCGCTGGAGTTACCATTATTGATACTGGCTCAACTAAAGCGGCAATCTGTAAATCAATAAAGTCACATAGCAACAGAAGTCAGTTTGTGGCGGCACACCCGATTGCCGGAACAGAAAATTCAGGGCCAGGCGCAGCATTCTCAGGATTATTTAACAATAAGACAATGATTGTGTGTGAGAAGGAGCTTTCATCCGATACTGCATTACGGGTGGCGGACAAAGTATTTGCTGCAATAGGGGTAAAAACAATTTTTATGAAACCGCTCGAACATGATAAGCACGTGGCATATGTCTCACATCTGTCTCACGTGAGTTCATTTCTTTTGGGTAAAACAGTAATGGATATTGAAAAGGATGAAAAAAATATTTTTGATCTGGCGGGAAGTGGTTTTGCGTCTACCGTTCGATTGGCCAAAAGCTCTCCTGATATGTGGGCTCCAATATTTGAACAAAATGTGGAGTACCTAAGCCAGGCATTGTTGGAATACATTATGCATTTACAACGCTTTCATTATCATTTAATGAAAAAAGACTCCAAAGAAATACACCGCATCATGACAGAAGCAAACGAAATCAGAAGAGTACTAAGCGGTATAGAATTAAAAAACGAAAAAGAAAATAAAGTAGAATTATTAATTGAGGAATAACATGAAAAAGGAATTGCAATTAGAAGAAATGAGTAGCTGGATCAATGCGGAAAGGCCGCTGATAATAAGTGGACCATGCAGCGCAGAGAGTGAAAACCAGATGGTGAGCACTGCCAAATTATTGAAGGCAATCGGCAAAGTAAATGTGTTACGTGCAGGTATCTGGAAACCACGCACTCGCCCCGGACAATATGAAGGTGCAGGAAGTGAAGGATTGAAGTGGTTAATGAAAGCAAAAGCTGAAACAGGTTTGCCAGTAGCTACGGAAGTGGCCAACGCGTCACATGTGGAGCAATGCCTTAAGGCAGGTGTGGACATTTTATGGGTTGGAGCCCGCACAACAGCAAATCCATTTTCGGTACAAGAAGTGGCGGATGCTTTGAAGGGTGTTGATATTCCTGTTTTTGTGAAGAATCCTGTTAATCCCGATCTAGAATTGTGGATAGGTGCTTTGGAACGCCTCAACAGGGCTGGGATTAAAAAATTGGGGGCCATTCATCGTGGATTTTCCTCATTTGAAAAAAGCCCCTTCCGTAATGCACCCATGTGGGATATTGCCATCGAGTTAAAAACACGTTTTCCTGAGCTTGATATTATTTGCGATCCCAGTCATATTGCCGGACAGCGTGAACTGATTCCATTTATTGCACAAAAAGCGATTGATTTGGACATGGCCGGATTGATGATTGAAAGCCATATTGAGCCATCAGTTGCGCTTAGTGATGCGAAGCAACAGCTAACGCCATCGTCACTCGCGAAATTACTTGAAGGCTTAGTCGTTCGAACAGCGTCAACAGCCAATAAGGAATTTAAAAATACCCTTACCATTTTACGAGAACAGATAGACGGATTGGATGATCAAATTATGCAAACGATGGCTGCCCGTATGAAAATCTCTGAACAAATTGGCAACTATAAACGTGATAATAAAGTCACCATCTTACAGGTGAGCCGGTGGGAAGAAATTATTGAAACACGAATTGCACAAGGCAATGCAATGGGCCTGGGAGATCAATTTGTTAATAACCTGCTTAAGCTGATTCATAATGAGTCAATTCAGGTACAACAAAAAGTGATGAATAAGGTGCCTGAAAAAGTTTAGTGGTTTAAAAAATATTTTCCATGAGAATCAACATGGACTGGTTTCACCGTTTTTGTTTTTTCAAAATCGTTGAACATTGGCTGTAGGTTCTCCCAAAATTTTATTGTAGCGGCAGATGGATTATATTCATTTACAAGTTTTTTGATGCTTGCTTCATTGGAAATTCGATCAGGGAATATATGAACCGGTATTTTTAGCTGGCCATTGTTATGCGCCTCTACCGCCAGTATGTATAATTCTTTAATCTTATCGTCTGTAATGGGTATGCAGCCTATGGTCACACAATTACCATGAATATAAATTGATCCACCAGGCCGGGCAGGGTCGCTAAGTATTTTATCTGATTGATTTGGGTAATTAATACTCAGTGACAAATGAAAATTACTTACCGGATTAAAATTATTGATATAATAAATGCCCTCCGGTATTTGTCCATCACCCTCTTTTCTCTTTGGACCTAAGGTACCTGAGCTAGTGCAGTAGGGATAGGTACGCAACAATACAAACTCAGTTTTGCCCTTTTCCTTAATCCAAACTTCAAGCTCCTCTGTTTTTTTAAAGGCTCTGAGATAAAGATGAAATCCTGAATAGGCGAGATTTTTATTTGTAAAGTACCCCTTTACCACTCCTTCTTTTTCATGGTAGGCAGTTTTTACCCTTGCATGCCGTAATTGATTTTCCTTAAAATCGGATGGGGATAAACATACCGATATCCATAAAAGTACCATGAAAAGTAGTTGCATAACCCGGGATTTTTAAAAGTATAAATCCACTGGGTATTAATAGGACACTTCTTCTTATCAATTTTTTTAAAATGGAGGTTTTTGATTGATTCTACGCGATTTTGAATTAATTTAAATCGTGAAAAAGTTGGCTTTAACTCTATTAACACTATTCACCTTTTGGGGTGCTCGCGGGCAATCTACGTTGAAAGTGGATAGCACAGATTTATGGAAGCAAATCATCACACTAGAGAATCGAATTTGGGCCGATTTCCCTAAAACATTTAAGAAAGCACAGGCGGTTCTTGACCAGGCAAAGAAATCTGATTGTTATGGTTGCGAGGGCAGGGCCCTTATGATGGTGGGTAAGTTTTATTGGGTCAACGGACAATACAAACAAGGGCTGGAGCTTTTTCATCAATCGGTTGCAATTGCACAGTCAATTAATGACAATGATACATGGTCTAAGGCTACCGATCTTATTGCCAACACCTATTATTACCAGGCTTATTACGATTCAGCGGAACATTATTTTCAAAAGGCTTACCAGGTTGCCGAAAAGGTGAATGATTTGGAAGGGATGATCCTAATTTTATACAATACATCTTTGATGTATCACCGCAAGGGTGATTTTGAAAAAACCATCGAGTATATTTTTAAAGGAGAACAAATTCAAAATAAGCTTCCTCAAAGTCAACGCCATATTGAAGCAATGGGCGCAATGGGTTCATTGATGATTGATAGTATATATTACCGGGAAGCGATAAATGATGAATTAAAAAACCTTAATCGCTATGTGACTGTAGGGGACAGTAGCTCAATATATAATGCTTACTATAACATTGCAAAATCTTACAGGCAATTATTGAATCATAAAATGGCCGCAAGGTACTTTATAAAAGTATGTAACATCATGGAAAAAACCGGGCTAATTCCAGAGTGGAATATGGTAGCAAAGGATTATAGCGATGCAAATATGAAGGACTCTGCATTTTACTATCACTACCTGGCCAAGCAAGATATCAAAAGGGCAACAGCGCCAAATGTTTCTTATGTGTTCGAATTGCTAGGCGAATCACATCTTCATTTTAATCAACTGGATTCAGCTCTTTATTATTATAACCTGGCTTTGAACATGAGCTACGCCATGAACAACAGAATTACTTTTACAGGGATACATCGGAGATTGGTAAGAGTGCATACCCTTCTTGGTAATTATAAAATGGCGGAGTATCATTTAAACACGGGCCTGAAACTTGCTAAGGAAGTTGCGCTAATCCATGAAAAAAATTTACTCAATGAAGGAAAGTTTTTGTACGAAACAAAGGGTGATTATAAAAAAGCACTTTTCTACTCAGAAAAATTTAAAGACTACCTTGATAGTATCAACCGACAAGAGGTGGCAGTTAATCTTACCCGTCTACAAGCGGAGTTTAAAACAGCCAAAAAGGAATCCGAATTAAAAGAGGTAACACAAAATTACCAACTCACTGAGGAAAAGATCAAAACGAGAAATTTGCAGATAGGTTTATCTCTAATTTCGCTGGTACTCTTTGGGTCTTTCGGAGGTTTTTATTTTACAAGATTCAGGCGAAAGCAGAAAATGTCTGAAGTGCTGGAAAGACAAAATAAGGAAAAGGAAGCCCTGCTCCATGAAATTCATCATCGTGTTAAAAACAACTTACAGATAATAAGCAGTCTTATCAATATTAAATCCAGATCGGCAAGTAAGGAAACTGCCGAATTATTAAGTGATCTGAATAACAGAATTTACTCACTGGGTCTGATCCATGAGATGTTGTATAAGTCAGATCACCTTGGCGCTGTAGATTTAAAAGCATACCTCACTGAACAAAGCCGTCTTACGTTGGCTTCGCTTGAACTGGAACGAGGTGCCGTAGCGTTGCAATTGGACATAGATGGAATTGAAGCCAATTTTGACGTGGCAATTGCGCTTGGCCTGATCAGTAATGAGTTGATTACGAATGCGATGAAGTATGCCTTTACACCAACACAACAGAAGCAGATCATTCATGTGGCTTTGCACAAGATCAGCGATAAACTTCATTTTATTATTTCTGATAATGGAGGTTCTGGGGCCATTCCGGAAATTGAGAAATCTTTTGGCCTGCGATTTGTAGAGCAGTTGGTGAGATCCAAACTAAATGGCAAACTGAATATTACGTATAATAATGGGTTGCGGCTTGAAATGATCTTGCAACCAAAGATTTGAGAACAATGAACAGAATAAAACTTGTGATTTTGGAGGATGAATTTGTAGTGGCGGAGGACATCAAGTCTCATCTGACGGAAAATGGGTATGAGGTGATGCGTATTTTTGATAATGCTGAAGAGGCAGAGTTATATATATTAGAAAACCCACCGGATTTTATTCTGGCAGATATTCAATTGAGTGGCGCAATGACGGGGATAGAATTGGTGAGAAGGATAAAATTATCTTTGGCATTACCGGTAATTTATATTACAGCCAACTCAGATCCCCAAACCTACCAGAGGGCAAAAGCCACAAACCCTAATGCTTTTTTAGTAAAGCCTTTTACACCTGCAAACCTTTTGGCTTCCATTGATTTGGCGCTCTACAATTTTTCCAAAGAGGAAACTCCGCTACAAATTGAAAAGCCCAGCGTAGTATCGAATGATTTTGAAACACTCATTCACCGATGCCTTTTTATTAAAAGTAAAGGTAAGCATAATAAAATTTGCCCTAATGATATTCTGTTTGTAGAAGCCGCTGGCAGTTATGTAAATATACAAACACTGGAAGACCGGTTTACACTAACACTCAATCTTAGCAATTTTCTAAAAAAGAATCCAATAGAAAACATCTTGCGTGTCCATCGATCCTATCTTGTTAATATGACCAAGGTTGACGCGTTTGATGAATCATACCTGTTCATTGGTGGGCATAAACTTCCAATAAGTGAAAGCTACAAGGAAGAGTTTATGTCCAGAATTCATTGTTTATAACCCTTCTTTTAAAATTCGCTACTTACTTACAAAAAAAACCTGCTGTTCTGCAAAATAGTAGAGTTGTCTGGTGAATAATGATTTTGTTAAGAAGATCCGAATTCTAATTTTCGCACTTATGTGATGGATTGTTAATATCAAGTACGAAAAGGAACCAATTTGAATGTATGGAGGCTGTTTTCGCTAGAATAGACAAGAGGCATTTAAAGATTCAACTGGATAGTATACTTTATTTAGAGGCAGCGGGAAGCTATTTAAAGTTGGTTACGCTAAAGGAAGAATTTTCTCTTTCGCAGAATTTAAGTCAATTCATAAGAAGGAATGACATACCAGTATTGATCAGAATACACCGTTCTTACATTATCAACCTAAACAAAGTAGATTCTTTTGACAATGAAAGTGTTTACATAAGAAAGAATAAAATCCCCATCAGTAACAGTTACAGAGAAGAGTTCTTATCCCGGGTTCATTGTCTATGAAATCAAGAATGAGACACATAGTATTTTTTTTTGTGATTTTCGGATTTCTTATCAGCGAACCCTCACTGGCGCAGGAATATCGTAAGATGCGTCTTGGAGCGGGTGCCGGATTGAGCCTGACATCTGGCAAGAATGGAAAAGGTGGGCCTGTCTTTTATGTGGAGCCTGCTTTTCGCGTAACGGACAAGCTTCTTATGGGAATAAGTCTTGAAGGAGCTTCGATCACAAGGGGACTATCCAGACCCATTGCCATTACCAATCCAGTAACAGTATATAACAGTGGGTTTCTTTTCACACAATACTATTTTGGAAAAAAATATTTTCGAACATTCATAGGTGGGGGTGCTGGGTTTGTGCGTAAATCAAATGGAGTCCTGGTTGTGAATTATAAAGGCACTGTCAGCACATTTCAAATTGGCGGCACTAATATTGGTTTTAATATAAGAGCCGGAGCCGAATGGGGGCATTTCAACGCCTCCATTGATTACAATTTTATGGAAGATGAAATTGCAAGCCCTTTTCTTGAAATAAAGAACAATTACCCCTCAATTCGTGTGGGTGTCTTTATTGGTGGTGGCATCCATTGAAATGGGTGAACCCTTATCCGACACAAAGTCATTTATAAAAAATAACACCCTGTTCGTAAAGTAACTGCTCGGATTGACAAAATCGTCCTTTTTCCGGAGGATTTTAAGCTTCATGTTTATTGGTAAAATCAACTAACTGCAGAATCAACTAACTAATAATTTGTGTCATGAAAAAAATCATCATCACATCATGTGTAGTATTTATTATAGCGGCAATGCTATCAGCCTGTTCGGAAGACAACAATGACCCTAACCAGGGACCCAACGAAATACCATTGAAGGCAGAGGCTGGGCCAGATCAAACCGTGGCACCCTTTACAGTAGTTACATTGGACGGATCGGCCTCTACAGGACCAGAATCGGGAATTAATTATCAATGGATAATTACGGGTAGTGCGAGCGAAATATACTTGAGCCATGATGGTACTGATCCGTCAAAGGTTACGTTCGAACCCAAAGTAAACGGTACCTATACCTTTACGCTTCGCATTACCAGCGAAAGTAACTTCTCAGAAGATCACGTCACTGTTACCGTAACGGGGGCGCTCACACTGGGAGGTACCTTAACGCAAACTACCACGCTGGTTGATGTTGATCCGGATTCCAGTCTGCCAGATTACATCCTTAGCAGCGATCTTATCATACCAGACGGTGTTACATTAAACTTTGCCAATTTTGGTACAAGCAACTCATCCATCACAATAAAAGTGACCAATAATAGTGGCATTATTGTTCAGGCAGGAGGCAGTCTCAACATTAACGGTGGAAGCAACCATAAGTTAACGGCTGACACAGGTTGGAAGGGAATATTGGTAGATGGAGGGGCAGTTGATTTATACAATTTTGTTACCATAGATAAAGCCGGAGCTTCACCATTCGCTGGACAAACCGAGGCTGCAGCGATTACGTTCGCGGGAGTTTCACCACAAATAGGAAGAATGCAATCCGTTTATTTCACAAACTCCCCCTCCCGGGATATACTGGCGACTACTTTTGTAAGTGCAAGTAACAACGTCATCTATAACAATACTTTCTCCAATGCGATACCTGTAAAAGCACCCATTGATTTTGTGAATAAAATTGGTACTAACCAGTTTGGTACCTACGATTATGTGCAACTGGTGCCAAGCGGAGCAGGTACGATAGACGCATTACCAGGCAGCATGAGTTTTAATTTTGGAAATGGGATAAAATATTTCATTGATGGAGACTTTACTTCTGGCTCTCCGATAAACATATCCAATACTACTATATTAATGAAGGAAGGCGCAGGTATTCTGGCGCAGCATTCTACAACTATCAATCAATCGACCCTTAAAGGGGTGAATGGAACCAATTGGAAGGGAATTGCTTTTGCTGCATCATCTCGGCAATTATTAATCAGCAATACCACTATTGAAAATGCGGGAAGTAATATTTTTAATACCGGTTTTTTTACTTCTGCGGCAAAGGCAGTAATCTATTTCGGTTTTGGCGGCAGCTCCTTTCTATCCAATGTAACGATTACAAACAGTGGTGGATATGGAGTATACAATGACAGCCCAAGCGATAATGTTGAAGTAAAGGGCTCTTCATTTAGCGGGACTACATTACCCGCAGTACGTACCAGGGTTGATTTAGTCCACTCTACATTTGTAAGTTCAGATAACACTTTTACAATGCCCAGTGGTGTGGCACCAGTAGAAGTTCAAGTGCCTAACGCTTCTGTATCACCCACAAGTACATGGCGAGCCTTGGGTGGATCCAATTATTATCTCTTTTCCGGTAACGCCTATCTTTCCTATGGGTCATGGACATTATTACCTGGGGTGAATCTTAAATTTAAGGCAGGTAAATCCTTAAATATTCTAGGGGGAGGTTTTACGGCCATAGGCACAGCGTTAGCACCCATTACTTTTGATAGCGAAGCAGGTACTTCCGGATCCTGGGCAGGAATCCACGTTCAAACCACCACGAAGTTTGAATTCTGCGAAATCAAAAACGGTGGCGAAGTACTTATACAAAAGAATGGGGTAACGCCAGCTACAGAAAAGGCCAATGTTGTATTTGACTATGGCGGTGGAAGTACTAGCAATACATTCAAAAACAATACGGTTTCAGGAAGTGGTGGTTATGGTATTCTGGTAGAAGCTGGAAGACAAAACCCGGATGCTTTGAATGTAGCCAATAGCAATACGTTTTCTAGCAATACAAGTGGAAATGTAATTATTAAATGATGGCATTATAAACTTATAAAGATCAGTTATGAAGAATATAATTTTATACCTGTGCTTAGCTTGTAGTTCAGCTGCGATAGGTCAACAATACTCTGATATTGGAGAGATAGGAACAATGAAGCCGGGCAAAATGATTTTTGGTGATGCAAAAGAACATGACGTAACCATTAGTTATCAGATGCCAGAGCTTTTCAAGAACCCCCAAAACAAATTTATTATTTCAGTGGACGGAGGTGAACCCTATGCACATAGTGGAGGTATTGAGGCTTTTATGGTGGAGGGTAATACCTGGGCCTTAAGAAATGTGCCAGTAAAGACAGATGGCTATGCTGCAGGGGCAAGGCAGTTTGTGATTTTGACACGACAAGGAGCTATTGAACAATACTCATATATATATTATGGCAAACCCAGTGATGAGTCCAACATGGCGTATAACAATCTCTTTAAAAACAGATTGCGTATCATCAACCACAAGGTTTCCACCAACGAGTTTGTAGAAGGAGTATTGACTGAGGAAAAATTGAAAGAGTGGATTGCTGATTCTCCTGAAGTAATGGAGGATTTTAAGAAAGCGGAAGCCCAGGCTAATGCTGAGCAGGAGAGGCAAGCAAAGAGTGCGGGTGCAACCAAACCCGAAGCGCCAAAGAAAAAAGGCTTAATGGGAGCACTTGAAAATGCGGCAAATAAAGATGCTGAGCAGAAACAGGCTGCCGCTGTGAATGTGGATTTGAACCGGATTATCAACAACTACAATGCATGGTACGATCAACAGCATCCAGGAAAAATAAGATATTATTTTTCCTCCTCCGCTTCCTGGATACCATTGCCCAAACCAACTAAAACCCATAGCGAGATTATGGCAGAGAACGCGGCTAAAAAAGAAAAATTGTTTGCCGGCCGATCTGCTACCCCCTCGCCTGAATATGCCTCAGCAAAAGACAATGTGCCGGTAAAAAAAGAGACGTTTGCCGCCAAGATGAGTCGCATCAAATCCGATGGCAACAAGGTTGGTGTTATCCTTTATCTTAAGCCTGTGATGGTGCCAAAAGCATCACCGGGTTCATCCGGTAGTAGCATGATGATGAGTGAAGCCATGCCAAGTAATTCAGTGCCTGTAGAAGGGGAATACCTGGATGAATCACTTCTGGCTCTTGGAGGAGATTTGGTTGCAGAACTTAATGCCGCCCTTGGTACTTCTGACATTGAGTTAATAGACATTAATACCATTCCCTATCGCGATCATAAACTGGGTCGGCTTGACGACTGGTGGGCCTCTAAATACAAAGTGGTTTTTGCCTACACGGTGGATCCGCGATTAAGAACTACGCATGAAGAGATTGAAGGGAAAATGAAATTTGCTGCATCAATTAATTATGTCAACTCATTGGTGGTAACGGAGTACATGGGTGGGCCAGGAGCGACCAAGCAAGACTTTCTTGCTCAAATCTTGAATATGGGAAGTTTTGTAACCCCTACTTATGCGCAAGATGAAGACATGACCGATGTCAAAGAGATTTATGAAAAGGCTTTGGGAAAATTAGAAATGCCGGTTTTGGACAAAATAAAAGCAGAGAGGACGGATGCTGTAGCTAAACTTGTTGAAAAACGGTTGAAATAACTTATAAAAATTAAACCTAGCATAATATAAACTAACCTAAATAAAAATGAAAAGATCACTAGTATTTTTACTACTGCTTTCGGTGGCAGCATTATTCACAACATCTTGTAAAGATGATGATGATAATTCAAATCCTGCCAACCTGATAATCGGATCCTGGAAAATGGTAAGTTATGTAGCTACCGAGTGTGTTGATCCTACTGAAAATGGAACTGAAACATGCAGCACAAGTTGTGAAGTCACAATCGTCACAAAAGATACGGTAACTTTCAAGGGGAGACACCAGAATCCTACACGATTGACGGAAACAAGATTACAATTGGCACAGGGTCAGGAGCGTATACTTATGAGTTTTCTGTTACTGAAACTACTTTAATAATCTCTTATAAAGAGACAGGCTATTGCAAAGTAGTGGTTACCATGAAAAAGGTATAAAAAAAGTCGGGGAGCCAGTCGTTTTGAGTGGCTCCCCGACTTTTTTTAACTTCAAAATTGAACCAATATTAAGATGGTTTCGGTTTTACAATAGCTGTTGCAACCCCTCGTAGCAAAGCGATTTAGAAGGTTTTTTAGAAATTCCCTTGGTGCTATATTCAACAGTGAGGGTAGCTCCAATTTCCTTCATAAAATAGTTAACCTCTTTCATAAAGTATTTAGCCTTATCCACAAATACCTGCTGGTAGTCTTCTGCCAGAAATAGTAGGTTAGGTTGGTGATTCGCTATAAGGTTGCCCCTAATTGTATGAAACCATTTATTGGTGTATTCCTTTTGCTTTGCGCCTCTCATATTCATGCGCAAAGTCTCCCAGCTCAGGTGATCAGCACCAGCGGGGATAATTTTATGATGACCAACGGCTCCCTGGAGTGGACCTTGGGTGAAATCATGATAGAAACATACAGTGACGCGTACTTCTTAAAATCTAAAAATTAAGATCATGAAGAAATGGCTTTGTCAGACTTTAATACTCTTTTTGACTACAACTTCTGTTTTGGTGGCGCAGCCTTCCATTACTAATTTCTCCCCACTGAGTGCGATACCCGGGAGTTCTGTTGTGATCAACGGAGCCAATTTTGGAGCAACCACTCCCGACAACATAGTTTATTTTGGTACTGTGAGGGCTGTCGTTACTGCAGCCTCTACAAGCCAACTGACCGTAACCATACCTACTGGAGCTTCCCGAGATCGCATCTCCCTGATAACACCGGGGGGTAGGGCGTTCTCCGAAATAAATTTCCTACCTACTTACTCAACCTCTTCCATTTTTGGCAATGGGTCCTTCAATCCAGCTAAAGTATCCTGGGCAACAGGCGTTACGGCTCCATATCCATCAGGAACCTATGCTAGAAATGTTGCCACCGCAGATTTTGATGGCGATGGTAAACTTGATATGGCCGTAGTCAATCAACCAAGCTTGTCAGCCAACAACGGAACCATCTCAGTGTTTCGTAATGTATCAACGGTTGGAACAATTAACACAAGCTCTTTTTCCGCCAAGCAGGATTTTGTTACGGCCCCTTCCCCCTGGAGTATCTACGTAACTGATATGGATGGAGATGGAAAATTAGATGTATTGGTTGGGACTAATTCAACAACATTGTCAGTCCTTAGAAATACAAGTAGCATTGGGGCAATTTCATTCGAAAACAAAGTTGACTTAACAGCTGGGAATAATGTTTGGGGAATAAAATTGGCAGATATGAATGGTGATGGAGCCAGCGAGTTAATCATTGCAAACCTAAATTCAAGCAGTTTATCGGTTTACCCCAATACTAGCACCTCAGGCGTCATTAGCTTAGGTACACCCGTGACCGTTACAGGTGTAAACTCGCCTCGATTTATTGATATTGGCGACCTTGACGGTGACAACAAGCCGGACATTGCAGTAGCGCAGGGTAATGGGGGCATGGGGGTAATTCTTAATAATTCAACCCCGACAACACTTGCCTTTGGGGCACCATATATAGGTTACTTTAGCACTGGGCAATACCCATGGGATATAAAAATTATTGATATTGATCAGGATGGTAAAAATGAAGTGGCAGTATCCCAAAACGGATCATCCTCGATTCGCATATTTAAGAATAATAGCACTGTAGGAAACTTTAATTTCTATACTTTTTTTGATATCTACACAGATTCGCGACCGATTGAACTAAAGGTGGCAGACGTGAATGGAGATGGTAAACCTGATTTGATCACTGGTAACTCTTCTAATTCCTCTTCTGGAAACTGTTCGGTTATTTTAAACAAAAGCGTGATGGGTACAGTGGATGTAAGTTCCTTTGAAGCCCCTTTTATATTCTCTTTGGATGGGTACTTACAAGGTTTTGATGTGGCAGATTTGGACGGAGATTATAGGTCGGATTTTATTGCTTCCAATACTGTCGATAACAGGGTTTCTGTAATTAGAAACCAAAATGGTGCACCTAATTCAAGGCTTGAGTCAGCAGTGAATATTAGTTCAACTTCTTTCGATATAATTGGTAAAGTAAATCCCAATGGGTTTGCCACCACCTATTACATTGAATATGGAACTACCAAAGCCTTTGGCAATTCCACCGCTCTCATAGGGGCTGGTTCTGGTACCAGTGAAGTAAATGTGTCCATTACATTGAGTGGACTTACCCCTGGTGAGAGTTATTTCTATCGCATAGCTGCATCCAATAGTTTTGGCAACTCGGTATCAACCACTAACACGACCGTTTTGGCCAATCCTATAATCACATCATTTACTCCAGCGCAGGGACTAAGCGGTACCTCAGTCGTTATAACCGGGTCATCATTTAGTGCTACGGCCTCTGCCAACAAAGTATATTTTGGGCCAGTAAAAGGAACAGTGACGGCTGCTTCAGTCAATCAATTAACGGTTTCCGTTCCGCCTGGGGCGGTTACTGATCATATTTCGGTAACAGTAAACGGAAATACTGCCGTTAGTCAGCAACAGTTCAGGGTTACTTACATGGCACCCCGACAATTGGACGAGTTTGCCTTTAGCGAGGTGCCCACCTCGTTAAGCTCTGTGGCACCACCTTCCTGGCGCACACAACTGGCGGATATGGATGGCGATGGTAAGCCGGATATCCTGGTGAGCTATAACGGATTTCAGGCTTACCGCAACCTTACTTCACCTGGCACAATTCAGGCTACTTCTTTCAGTGCACCAGTCAATGTTTCTTCATGCAACGGATCGCAATCACGTGCATTTGCGATAGGGGATTTAGATGGTGACGGATTAATGGACGTGGTTTTAGGTGGACAATCCTCTTCATCGATTTGTATTAGTAGAAATCAGAGTACTCCCGGAAACATCGCTTTTGGATCAAGCCTTTCTATTCTCAGTCAATCCAACGCATATGTTGGTGAGGTAGTAATCCATGACCTTAATCTGGATGGAAAACCTGAGATAATTGTTGCTAATGGCTGGCAAAACAACACCCTCTCAATTTTTCAAAACACAAGCAAGCCGGGAACTTTAACCAGTGATTCGTTTGATTCGTATTTCCCATTAGCAGCAGGCGATAGTCCTGCAGGGATAGCGGCAGGAGACCTGGATGGCGATGGATTGCCTGATCTTGTTGTGACTAATATGTATAATAGTACCGTCTCCATATTAAAAAATATTAATACCAACAATGGAGACATTTCGGCATCCTCTTTTGCATCACTATTTACATTACCAGTAGGCAATAACCCAGAGTTTGTTACCCTTACCGACTTGAACAACGATGGCAAACTTGATATTGTTGTGGGCAACAGAAATGGAAAATCAATAACCATTTATGAAAATATTTCAACGCCAGGCGGGCTGTCTTCAGGTTCCTTTGCTTCTCGGGTTGACATCAGTTTAGATGGCGAAGCAATGACCATAGCTTATGGGGACATGGATGGTAACGGGACCACAGACCTGGTTATTGGAGAATTGACCTCCGGCTTGGTGACCTTGCTTCTTAACAATTATAGTTCGGGTGCCATTTCGACAGCAGATTTTTCAAAAAGAAAAGTGTATGTACAGTCCAATGTTTGGGGTGCTAGTATGGGGGACTTAGACCTGGACGGAAAACCTGACCTGGTTACGGCTAGTAATTCCCCGACTTATGAAGTAAAGGTTCTGGCCAATACCATAGGTCATCCAGCTATAAAGAATGCTAATGCAACCAACGTAAATTCTACTGATGTAACCCTGAGTGCCGATATTACAGCCTTTGATGCCGAGGCTACAGTTCATTTTGAGTATGGGCCCACAAAAGCACTAGGAACAAGTTCTCCAACATCCCTCGTTTCGCCCGGTGTTGGGTTTGTTCAAAAGGAACTAGCACTTACCGGATTAGTGCCCGGTAGTATTTATTACTACAGGGTTGTGGGGATAAATTCGTTTGGGCCTGTGGCTTCACCAATTCAAACATTCTTTGTGGGTACTCCCGTTATCTCAAACGTTTCGCCAGTCAAACTAAAAGCAGAAGGCACTATAACGATCGATGGCCAAAATTTCAACACCATCGCTGCCAACAATGACGTTTACGTGGATGGACGTAAAGTTCCGGTGATTGCAGCGAGTTCATCCCAGATTACTGCATCATTACTTCCAGGTACAGGATATAGTAAGGTAAGTGTTACTACCAACAATTTATCGGCTACTTCGGTTGAATCTATTCAAACCATTACTAATTTGGATCGGACCATTTCCAATGCCAGTTTCGGGGCCATTCAGACGACTGCAGTAACTGGCGTTAACAACATGGCAGAAGGAGATTTGAATGGAGATGGAAAGGTAGATTTGGTCTATTCTGACTATAATAATAAGAGGCTTACTATTTTACCGAACACATCAACAACATCTTATTCACTAGGTACATCTATCGATCTGGCGCTTGCCAGCAACCCAACCTGGGTTTTGATTGAAGACATGGATGCGGATGGTAAACTTGATATCATTTCGGCAAACAGTGGGTATCCTTATTCGTTCTCCATTTTTAGAAACATTGGTAGTGGCGGATCCTATACATTCGATACACGAGTGGATTATACGGTTCAAAATGGCTATTCCCAATTGGGTTTGGCTGCAATCGATGTCAATAACGATGGTAGGCTTGAAATACTAATTGGAAACAGTTCATCTTCTAGTATTGAAATTTTTCAAAACTTTCATCAAAGTGGGATTTTTACGGCTAATTCATTCAAGCAAACTGCAAATATTTTAATCCCCTCGTTCTACCCAAGAAATATTGTTGCCGCAGATCTGGATGGGGATTCAAAAAATGAATTGTTGGTAACAGGCCAGGGAGCTCAGTTAAAGGTTTTTAAATACAATGGGGGCAATGGCATGATCAGCTCGACAAAGTTTGAAGAACTTTTATCTGTGGCAGCGGGAGATGGGAATGAAAACCTGCAGGCGGCAGATATCGACTTTGACGGAAAAACAGATGTGATTGTCCTTGATATGAATCAGGGAAAAATATTGTTATATAAAAATAATAGTTCTGTCGGCAATGTTTCTTTGGCCCCAGTTGTGAGTATTGCGGTAGCGGATCCTTCCGATTATGCACGATCGCTGAAAGTCACTGATCTAGATGCTGACGGAAAATTGGATTTATTGTTTGCTAGCTACAACTCCAATCAGGTTAAGGTGCTGAAAAACATCACAACAAAAGGGGTAATCGATGCAAGCTCATATCAAGCCCCAGTAGCATTTACTCTCCCAGACAAAGTGGTAAATGTACATGCCATTGATTTAAATAATGATAATAGAACCGATCTGGTGGGGTTAAGCAATACCATGCTCGGTTTTTTTGAAAGCACCATTCCATTCGTAACGGATACAGATGGTGATGGTATTGGCGATTCGTTTGATAATTGTCCAACTATTCCAAACTTTGATCAGGCCGATTCTGATAATGATGGTGTTGGTGATCTGTGCGAAAATTCTGCACCAACTACCAGTGGCATAGCCAATGTAAATGTTGACGAAGATGCAGCGGACATAGTTATTAACCTCTATCTCTCTTTCGATGATGTAGAAACGGCTGTTGCCGACCTTATTTATTCGGTCACCATGAATACCAATGCAACACTTTTTAATTCAGTTTCAATTGCTTCTGGATCTCTGACATTGGACATTGCAGAAAATGCACACGGAACGGCAGACATAACTATTCGCGCAGCCGATCCTTCCAATGAATTTGTAGAAACAACATTTACAGTTACGGTTTTACCGATAGCTGATTCTCCCACCGTATCTGGGTCTACTACCACCTACGGACAAATAACATCGGATGGACTTGTTATTTCAAAGAATGTTGTGGATGGCAATGAAGTTACCCATTTTAAAATATCAGGCATTTCAAATGGTCTTCTTTTTAAGAATGATGGAATAACACTGTTGACCAATGGAGACTTTATCACAACCGCAGAGGGTGTGCTTGGCCTTAAATTCATTCCTCAGTCTGCGGGCTCCGGATCATTTGAGGTACAGGCCTCTATCGATGCTTTTGATACAGGTCTCGGTGGGTCTCCCATTGCCGCCACCATTACTGTAAATAAAGCCACCCTCACTGCCAAGGCTGATGACAATACGAAGATTTACGGAGAGGCAAACCCCGCATTTACGATCAGTTAT
>CAYPDF010000012.1:84783-124688 GCA_964409415.1 uncultured Ohtaekwangia sp.
CCGGCTTTGTAAATGGAGATAACGCAACCGGGCTTGACACCCCGCCTACCTCCAGCAGCACTGCTACTTCATCAAGCAACGTGGGGGAATATGACATTGAAGTGAGTGGAGGAGTAGATAACAACTACTCTATTGTAAACGATCCTACAAAAGGAAAATTAACCATTGAAAAGGCTACCATTATTGCCAAAGCAGATGACCAATTCAAAACTTATGGAGAGGCAAATCCTACACTCACTATTGGGTATTCTGGTTTTGTAAATGGAGAGGATTTGTTGGCAATAGATATATTACCAACCGCCTCCACAGCTGCAGATACTAACAGCGATGCTGGTGAATATGATATAGAGGTAATTGGAGGAACAGATGGCAACTACCTCATTGTCAGCGATGCCACAAAAGGCAAGCTTACGATTAACAAGGCGCTGCAATTAATTTCTTTTGAAATTCTGCCAGACAAGCTGCATGATGATCCTGATTTTGCCTTAACAGCGACCTCCACTTCTGGTTTGCCAGTTAGTTTTACGAGTTCAAATACCTCAGTGGCTACCATCACTTCTTCACTGGTTCATATTGTGGGGCACGGAAGTACTGTTATTACAGCATCTCAGGGTGGAGATATTAATTACCAGCCGGCCACAGTTGTCGAGCGCACCCTAACAGTTATCAGGCCCAAGGATGCTCAAACGATTACATTCAACGCTATACCTGACAAGCGGGCGGATAGTCCGTCATTCAGTTTGTCTGGTACAGCGAGCTCAGGATTAACCGTTCTGTTTACAACAACCTCTGATAAAATTACGATTAATGAAAATCAGGTTGCTATTGTTAAACCCGGTCGCGTTAGCATCATTGCCTCTCAACCTGGAAATGACTTGTACTTACAGGCTCAGCCTGTAGAAAATTCTTTTTGCATTAATCCTATGGCACCCGATATCTCAACAAATTTAGCCAACCTGGCCTCCCCCGTTCTTACCTCTAGTAGCGATGTAGGTAATCAATGGTTTTTGAATGGTATCGCAATTTTAGGGGCAACAAATAAGACTCATACTGTTATGACAAAAGGGAGTTACCAGGTAACCTCAAGCATAGACGATTGCACCAGCGAATTGTCGTTGGCAAAAATCTTTGTAATAACAGGCGATGAGGTTTCATCAAATAATGATGGCCCTCCTGTCCTATACCCTAATCCGGTAGAAGGCATACTTTACTTACGTCTGACTGGATTTAGTCCGGTAAAACAAGTGGACATCGAATTAGTGGATGGGATGGGACGCTCAATGATGAACCTACAAGGAAATGGTGATACGGAAATGCAAATTGATGTGACCCATTTTTCCAACGGAATCTATTTTATCAGAATGGCACAGGATAGTAAGATTCAAAATGCGCGATTTGTAAAAAAGTGAAATTCTTATCAAGGATAAGAATTTATTAAATAAAACAGACGAATCATTTAAATGACAGTCATCTCTCTTCTTTTATGAGGACGGGTGATGTCAAAAGTAAATATTATGATAAAGCAACTATTAGTATCCGTATGTTTGATTAGTATGCTCGTTTTTGCTTCCTGCAAAAAGGAGGATACGCTTTCTGCTAAAGATGAGACTTTGATAAAACTTATAGCAGCACCATGGGCTGATGCAATTGTAACAGTAGATGGTGTCGATTATAGCGATTTATATAAAGACTTCTCCATCACATTTACTGAAAGTGCTTATACCACAGTCGATGGCGCACCTGTATGGGCAGCCTCCGGAACATGGAAGTTTCTCAATGAAGAAGCTACCTTGTTGAAACTTGATGACATAAGGGAAGTTGAAATTAATTCACTCTCTGATGACATTCTCGAACTCACATTCCAGTGGGATGAGAATACCTTTGAATCAGGCCGTGTAAATTCTGTGAAAGGAAAACAGAAGTTTAAGCTGAAGAAAAAGAAGAAGTAACGTACTGTCTGATTTTTTGCTTTTTTGTTTAAACTTAGAATGACTATGATAAGATTGAATAGGGTAATTTGGGTGGCTTTTGTTTCCTTGAGTGTGTACTCTTGTATGGTAAGCGCACCCGCAGAACCGGTGACAGAAGTGCGCGTCAGTCTTGATGAAAGCGTGGCCATCGAAATTACTAAGGATAATGGCACTCGTTTTATTACACTGTATAGTGAAGAGGATTATCGAAAGGCATTTCTGGATTATTTTAAATCCTCGATGAATGAAAAGAAAATAATTATTGATGATGCTAACCCTGAGTTTAGTATCACTGTCACTAAGCTGGAACTTACTGAAATCAGTACCCTCGATACGGTGAAAGACGAAAGATCACCTGATAATGGAAGAGTTTTTGATATCGCCATTGCCAAAGGGATCGCCTCCGGGACAATCACTAATCTGGCTACCCAAAAAACTGAAACATGGACAGCCGATAGGGACAATAAAGAAAGACTCACCTCGTTTCAAAGCCCGGCTCAAATTATCAAAGGAGAGAACAAGGATTTGAATGAATACCGAAAGAAAGACTTTGATAAGAACGAGTTTGTAGCCATAGCGGCACAGTGTGGCCAAAGGGCTGCCACACAAATCAGCAAAACGATTAGGAAATAGTATTCAGGGGTTAAAATTATTTCGACAGTGATACATGTCGAACCTTTTGGAATCCCGTGTGCTCAGGAACTAGCTGTTCTTTTCTATAAACAAGGTCTGCGTAGGATAAGCAAAATCAATTTTCTCTTTATAGAAAGCATCAAATACCTGAAGGTTGATAGATTGTTGGATGTCCATGTATTTTGCATAGTCCGGTTCGGTGACGTAATACACAGTCTCAAAGTTTAAGCTGGAATCACCAAAAGAAGAGAAATGACAGCGGTCAATTTGGGCATCTTTTTGATCTACTATGATTTTTCTGATGATGTCCGGAATTGCTCTTAACTGCTCTGGAGTGGTCTGGTAGGTAACTCCTATGTTGAAGACAATTCTTCTTCTCTCCATGCGTTTAAAATTATGAACCCTGGAATTGGTTAAATCACTGTTGGAAATTATGATCTGCTCACCCGTGAGGCTTTTAATGCGGGTAGTCTTTATGCCTACATATTCCACATTGCCTTTCTTATCATCTACTACAATGTAATCTCCAATCTCAAAGGGTCGATCAAAGAAAATGACGAAGTAGTTAAATAAATCACCCAGTATGGTTTGTGCAGCAAGCGCTACGGCCAAACCACCAATTCCCAGACCGGTAACGATGGCCGTTACATTGTAGCCCAGGTTATCGAATAGGAAGACCGCACCTAAGGACCAAATTATGATGTTGATCACAATCATGATTCCTTTCAACTGCTTCACTTTTTCTTCACCACCCTCCTGACGTTTAGCATAGGATTCCAGAAGAATTTTTAACGAGGAAGTGCCGAGCCTAATCGCATAAAAAGTAAAAGCGACCACAAAAGCATTGCGTAACACTTTGGACCCTTCCTCTCCGAGATTAAGGTATTTAACTGCCAAATACATGACCCCCACATTGAGCATTGGGAGGATAAACCGCTCAACAGCGCTGACTACATAATCATCAAAGTTTGTTTCTGTTGTGGATGCCCATTTTTTGAGTCTAATTAATATGCTTTTTCTGAAAAGCCGGATGATGAGCATCCCCCCCAGGATCATCCCCACTGAAATCAGATAGTTTTGAATAGAGTTGCCGTAATATTCAGTATTTAAAAACTCCATGTGGATTTAGTAAGTTGTCTTTTCAGCCTTCAAAGTTATGTGCCCCGGCTTTGTTACCCAAGTAAATGCCCTTCTAATAACGATTTTTTGATATTTGGAAATAATTAAAAAAATGCTTTCCGTTTCCAACTCTAAATTTGATTTATTTTTGGATATTCAAAGTTCACTAATAATATCCCTATGAACTGGTGGTATGCTCACTCTTTTCCTCAATCAGGTAGGGGTATGAGCTTGTTATTTCTGAAGGTCGATATTTAAGTAATAATATATGAAAGCACATTATAAGAAAATTGGCTATGGAGTTTTGGCTGCGGTGTTAGTTGTAATTTTTATCTTTTACTATACAACCAGTACATCTCAAAAAGGAAACCCAGGCGCCATTAACCCAGCCTTTGGAGAGTATATATCTTCTTATACAGCGGGCGTAATAAGTTCCGGGTCTCCGATTCGTATAATTTTTGCGAAAGATGTAGCTGAACTCGATTTGGTAGGCAAAGATGCCGGCAAGCTGTTTTCATTTAAGCCGTCTGTCAGTGGAAAAGCAGTATGGCTCGACATGAGGACGGTTGAGTTTACCCCGGAAAATCGATTGACATCCGGTCAGACCTATGAACTGGGCTTTTACCTTTCAAAACTTATACCCGTTCCTAAGGGGCTGGAAACTTTCAACTACTCATTTCGGGTGATCCCTCAAAACTTTGGGTTGACCGTGGATAATATTCTTCCCTATGTAAAAACAGAATTGACAAGACAGAAAATTGAGGGCACATTGTCAACGGCTGATTTTGCGGAAAAGACAGCCGTTGAAAAAATGTTGGTGGCCCAACAAGACGGCAAAATACTTTCTGTTTCGTGGGCTCACGCTGCTGATGGAAAACAACATGCTTTTACGGTAGAGGAGGTGGCGCGAAAAGAAAAGGCTTCGATGGTTCACCTAGCCCTGAATGGTGAAGCACTCGGGATAGAGCAAACTGCAGATGAGGAAGTACAGGTACCCGCACTTGGAGATTTTACAGTGACCAATGTAAAAGTAGACCAAGCCTCATCGCAATCAGTAGTAATTCAGTTTTCTGATCCTCTTAAAGAAAAACAAAACCTGGATGGCCTTATTCGAATTGAAGGCCTGAGCAGTCTTGAATATGAGATTAAGGACAATGAGATCAGGGTATACCCCTCTGCCAGACAAACTGGAAGCAAATCGCTCACCATTGAAGCAGGGGTGAGAAATATTTTGGATTATCGGATGAGTGAACGAAACACATTTGATGTTCAATTTGAGCAAGTGAAGCCTGCCGTCCGATTTACGGGCAAGGGATCCATCCTTCCAGGGACGGATGGTCTTATTATGCCATTTGAGGCAGTGAATATCAAGGCAGTTGATGTGACCATATTAAAAATATACGAACAGAATGTACTTCAGTTTTTACAGGTCAACAATTTGAATGGAAACTCTGAATTGAGAAGAGTAGGAAAGGCCATTCTTAAAAAGAAAGTATCGCTTGACAATGCAAGCGTAACAGACTTTGGTAAGTGGAATCGCTTTACCCTGGATCTTTCTACCCTGATTAACACAGAGCCTGGCGCTATTTATCAGGTAAGGCTCAACTTCAGAAAATCATACCTGGCTTATGTATGTGATGGTATGACTGAGGACACCTCCCTGTCCAACGAGATGACTGGATTTGAAGAGGAGAGTTGGGATGAGATGGAAACGAATGAGGATAGTTACTGGGATTCCTATGAGGACTATTACTATGATGACGATTATGATTGGAGGCAGCGGGACAATCCATGCCACTCTTCTTACTATAACAGTAGCCGATCCGTCCAACAAAATGTAATTGCTTCCGATCTTGGTTTAATCGCCAAACGAGGAGGTGATGGAAGCACTATTGTTTTTGTGAATGATCTGAAAACAACTCAACCAGTGTCAAATGTTCAGTTGGAGTTATATGATTTTCAACAACAGGTTTTAGGAACGACAACAACGGGCGCGGATGGAAAGGCAACATTTACATCCAAGACTACGCCATTTGTGCTTTTGGCTAAAAACGGAAATCAAAGGGGTTATCTGAAATTAAATGATGGAGAATCATTGTCCCTCAGCAATTTTGATGTAGGAGGTGAACGTGTGGACAGAGGTTTGAAAGGATTTTTGTACGGTGAAAGAGGAGTGTGGAGACCAGGTGACTCTTTGTTCCTTACCTTCTTACTGGAAGACAAACTTAAACTTCTTCCAGCCAATCATCCGGTAGTTTTTGAAATGCAAAATCCACAAGGGCAAATCACCAATCGCCTGGTGCGGTCGAGTGCGGAAAATGGCTTTTATAAATTTGCCACAGCCACATCACCCGATGATCCAACAGGAAACTGGCTGGGAAGAGTGAAAGTAGGAGGCACTCAGTTTACCAAAACCCTGAAGATAGAAACAGTAAAACCCAATCGATTAAAAATCAATCTTGATTTTGGAGTAGATAAACTTACAGCAGCAAATAACAATGTAGCAGGTAACCTTCAGGTAAATTGGCTACATGGTGCGCCTGGTAAAAATCTAAAGGCGGAGTTTGAGGTAATTTTATCCAAAGCACAAACAAAGTTTGATCGCTACCCTGATTATGCATTTGATGATCCGACCATTGATTTTAACAGCGAGACCCAATCTGTTTTTGAAGGGTATACCAATGAAGAAGGTAAAGCAATAGTAAATGCATCTATAAACGTTTCAGAAGAAGCACCAGGGAAATTGAATGCCATATTCCGAGGGAAGGTTTTTGAAGAAAGCGGAAACTTTAGCATTGACCGCATTAGCATTCCCTACTATCCTTATACCTCGTTTACAGGTTTACGTCTGCCAAAAGGAGACAAGCGAGGCATGTTGCTTACGGATACTGTGCAACGGGCAGAAATTGTAACAATTGATGCTGAGGGCAATCCTGTTTCTCATAATGGTATTGAGATGTCTCTTTATAAGGTGGAATGGAGATGGTGGTGGGATAATTCTGAGGACAATGCCAATTATATGTCGGGGAGATACTCGCGACCAGTAAAGACAGGAAAAATTAACACTGTCAATGGAAAGGGACATTGGGACTTTCAAATTGACTATCCCGAGTGGGGTAGATTTTTTGTAAAGGCTTATGATCCGGTATCGGGCCATAGCACGGGTAAGTTCGTCTACATCGATTGGCCGGGTTGGGCAGGTAGGTCGAGGGAAAATGCCTCAGGAGCTACGATGCTTTCGTTCTCATCGGATAAACCAATGTATAATATTGGAGAAAAAGCAAACCTGGTTATTCCGGGTAGCGGACAGGGAAGAGCGCTGGTGAGTGTGGAAAGTGGGAGTAAAGTGATACAGACCTATTGGGTGGAAACACAAAAGGGGGATAATCAATTTGCTATTGACATCACCTCCGAGATGACACCTAATGTGTTTATCCATACTACTTTGTTACAACCTCATTCGCAGACGATCAATGACCTGCCTATTCGCTTATATGGTGTAATTCCAATCCAGGTAGAAGACCCAACAACTCATTTGGAACCTGTCATTGAAATGCCCGATGTACTGGAGCCAGGTAAAGAGGTGGTAATAAAAGTTTCTGAAAAGAGTAACCGCAATATGACCTATACTTTGGCCGTGGTCGATGAAGGGTTATTGGACCTTACCAAATTCACGACCCCTGATGCATGGCAGCGATTTTATGCACGGGAAGCATTGGGGGTAAAAACCTGGGATCTTTATGATCAGGTGATAGGTGCTTTTGGAGGAAGGATAGAAAGGTTGTTGGCGATTGGTGGTGATGGTGAATTGAGTAGCAAAGAAGATGATAGCAAAGCCAATCGATTCAAACCTGTGGTGAAATTTTTCGGTCCTGTAACCCTTACCGGAAAAAGTAAGGAGCATCGTTTTATTATGCCGCAATATATTGGGTCAGTGAAAACGATGTTGGTGGCAGGATACAATGGTGCTTATGGAAAAACGGATAAGGCTACGCCCGTAAGAAAGCCGTTGATGGTATTGGCTACTCTGCCACGGGTATTGGGGCCGGAAGAAAAATTAAAACTTCCCATTACCCTCTTCTCTATGGAGAAAAGTATTCGTGATGTAAAGATCGAGGTGAAAGTCTCCGGTCCGCTTACTTTGCCCAATGGTAGCAGCAAGTCCGTCAACATGAATGGCAACACAGACTTTACAACTGATTTTGAATTGGGGGTAAAAAGCGAAACGGGATTTGCAAAGGTGGAGGTTACTGTGTCATCAGGTAGCTATAAGGCGACCGATGTGATTGATATTGAAATACGAAACCCTAATCCGCCAGTGACCCGAGTGCAGGATAATTTCGTAACAGCAGGAAAATCGTGGAGTGCCACCTTGGCCCCAATTGGAGTGGTAGGAACTAATACTGCTACTTTGGAAGTGTCCAGTTTGCCTCCTGTGAATTTAGGTCAGCGATTGAAATACTTGCTCAACTATCCGTACGGGTGTATAGAGCAAACCACATCGGCAGTATTTCCGCAGTTGTATCTGGATCAGATAATGGTGGTGTCCGATCAGCAAAAAGAGAAGACACAAGCCAATGTAAAAGCAGCAATAGATAGGTTTCGTCTTTTTGTTACCAGGGATGGTGGATTCGCTTATTGGCCGGGAGGTGACGACTCTGATAGTTGGGGATCGACTTATGCGGGTCATTTTTTGGTAGAGGCTTCCTCCAAAGGATATTTCGTGCCCAATGATATGCTGAAGCGTTGGAAGAAATACCAAAAAGATAAAGCGCAATCGTGGCGACCCAGTAAGGAGTATGGAAGAAGTGAACTTATTCAGGCTTACCGATTGTATTCATTGGCTTTGGCGGGCAGTCCAGAATTAAGTGCCATGAACAGATTAAGAGAGATGTCTGACTTGTCCGCATCATCCAAATGGATGTTGACAGCCGCTTACGTAAAGGCCGGGCAACCAGAGGCCGGAAAAAGTTTAATTGCCAATGTTTCCACAAAAGTTTCGCCTTATAATGAAATGGCGTATACCTACGGATCAGATTTAAGAGACAAAGCAATTATTTTAGAAACACTACTGATGTTAGGGGAGAAGACCAAAGGATTTGAACTTCTTAAAGAAATATCAACGGAGTTGAGTAATTCCAACTCATGGATGAGTACTCAAACTTTGTCATGGTGTTTGAAAGCAGTGGGTTCGTTTGCGAGTTCAGAACAAAAAGGGAACATCAAGTTTACTTATACATTTAACGGTAAAGAGGTTTCGGCAAGCACTGAATTACCTATTGCTCAAATAGAATTACCCGTTGATCAAATAAAATCCGGTGCTTTACAATTCTCAAATACCAGTGCAGGATCATTGTATGTAAGCGTGATACAAGGAGGAGTGCCAGCACGTGGTGCTGAAGAGGATGAAGAAAGTAATTTGAAAATGACCATCTCGTACGCGGACACTAAAGGTAATCCCATTGATCCGGTACAATTGGAGCAAAGTCAGGAGTTTGTAGTAACTGTTACTGTTGCTAACCCTGGTTTAAGAGGGGCTTATAAAAACCTGGCGTTGAGTCAAATTTTCCCAAGTGGCTGGGAGATTAATAATTTGAGGTTAGAAGAAGTGGAAGACCGATTGAGCGGAGATGTTCCCACTTATCAGGATATTCGTGATGACAGGGTATATACCCATTTTGACCTGGCGCCCAATCAGCGGAAAACGTTTAAGGTGTTGCTCACTGCAAGTTATGTAGGTTCTTACTATTTACCTGCAGTGAGTTGTGAGGGGATGTATGACCGCGCAGTGTATGCCCGTAAAAAAGGAAAAGTAGTAGAGGTAGTAAAAGCGAATGTGAATCAATAGATTATGAAATAGCGATCTCTAGCTGCTTGTTGTTTTACAAAGCAACACAAGGAGTAAAGTATTAAAAAACGCAAATGACTATTTTATATTGGCGATTTTTTTTTCGCTATGTAGCGCCTGCCTTAGTTCTAATGATTTTTATTTCTTATATGAATTAGAAAGGCTTAAACCGGATTAAATTCATAGTTGCTATGAATAACTTGTGGAGTTGGATTAAGAATCATTGGAAGACGGTAATGCTTATTTCTGTTTTACTAATTGCTTTTGCATTCTGTCTGCCTGATCCACTTTTTGATAATCCATATTCTACCGTATTGGAAGATAAGGAGGGCCGCTTACTCTCAGCCTCAATTGCAAATGATGGGCAGTGGCGATTTCCAGCGCAGACCTATGTTCCAAAAAAGTTTGAAGCGGCTATTCTTCTTTTTGAGGATAAAAGATTTTTCTCTCATTTGGGAGTTGATCCTCTGGCTACTTTTAGGGCCATTCAGCAAAATATAAAAGCTGGCGCAGTAGTGAGTGGAGGCAGCACAATCACCATGCAAGTCATTCGTCTTTCACGCCAGAATCACAAGCGTACCTATTTTGAAAAAATAATAGAGATGATTTTAGCCACGCGACTGGAGTTGTCTTATAGTAAAGAAGAGATTCTTTCCTTGTATGCGGCACATGCACCTTTTGGTGGAAATGTGGTGGGCATTGAGGCTGCTTCGTGGCGTTACTTTGGAAGAGATTTGGATGATTTGAGTTGGGCGGAATCAGCCATGCTTGCAGTATTACCCAATAATCCATCACTGATTCATCCGGGTAAGAACAGAAATATTCTAAAAGAAAAAAGAGACCGATTATTGAACCGCTTAAAAGAAGAGGGAATGCTTGATGAGATGACACTTGAGCTTGCCAGGGCGGAAGCAATACCTCAAAAGCCACTTGCATTACTTCGACAAGCGAAACATTTGTTGGCTAGAGCAGCTCAGGAAGGGCATCAACAAATAAGAATACAATCTTCGATAGATAATACTATTCAACTACAAGCTGAGCGGATTTTGAATGAGCATCAGCTGCGATTGAGCGGGAACCAGGTTTTTAATGCTGCCGCGATAATTCTAAAAGTGGAAACTGGTGAGGTGTTAGCTTATGTAGGCAATACGGATTCGGGCAGAGAACACAGTGAGATGGTAGACGTAGTGAATGCACCACGAAGCACTGGTAGTATATTGAAACCATTTTTGTTTGCCGCTTTGATGGACGATGGAAAAATACTTCCACAAACTTTGATACCAGATGTTCCCACATTAATTGGTGGATTTTCCCCAAAAAACTTTTCTAAAGATTATGATGGTGCAGTGCCAGCAGATAAGGCACTGATACGCTCCCTTAATATTCCCGCTGTGCATGAGTTAAGAGATTTTAGATACGAGAAATTTTACGAGGTGTTGAAGAATGTGGGTATAACTACGCTTACACAGCCTGCCGATCACTATGGACTTTCGCTAGTACTGGGTGGTGCTGAAGGCACACTATGGGATATCACAGGAGCCTATGCTTCAATGGCTCGTACGCTTAACAATTACTTTAATGTGATCGGCACGAAGCATTACGATAAGAATGATTTTCATCCGGCTACCTACCTGAAAGCTTCTGATATAAAAAAGGAAGAGCGGCAGATGACAGAAACAAGCTGGCTGGATGCATCAGGAATATGGCTCACTTTTGAAGCGTTAAAAGAGCTGTATCGTCCAGGTGAGGAAACAGGGTGGAGGTATTTTAATTCTACTAAACCAATTGCTTGGAAGACGGGAACCAGTTTTGGGTTTAGAGATGGGTGGGCTGTAGGCACTAATCCTGAATATACAGTGGGTGTATGGGTGGGTAATGCAGACGGAGAAGGGCGGCCAGGATTAACAGGTACTGAAATGGCTGCGCCTATACTCTTTGACTTGTTTTCTTTGCTCCCTGGTCAACCCTGGTTTCAGCAGCCTGCCTCTGAAATGAGGCAAATAAAAGTTTGTGCAATTAGCGGGCAACGGGTTTCATCTAATTGTGAATCCGCAAATTCTATATGGGTGACAAGTAAAGGACTTCAAACACCTCCCTGCGAGTATCATAAAAAAATTCACCTCACGGAAGATGAAAAATTTCAGGTCAACCTGAATTGTGAAAAAGCAGAGCGGATTCATAGTGTGAATTGGTTTGTTTTACCTCCGGTTCAGGAATATTATTTCAGGTCAAAAAATTTAAGCTATAAACCATTACCACCTGTGAGAAGTGACTGTGCGGGGGGAGCAAAATTGGTAGCTATGGACCTGATTTATCCCAAACAAGGTGCCTCCATATTTATTCCCAGGGAATTGGATGGCACTCCGGGAAGGGTGTTGTTTCAGGCCGTCCACCGATCTTCTTCGTCTACCATCTATTGGCACCTGGACGGAGAGTACATTGGATTTACGAAAAAACTGCATCAGTTGAGCCTTTCAGCAGCTCTAGGGCCCCATTCCCTTACACTTGTAGATGACGATGGAGAAATTCTCACACAGTCATTCACTATTATCTCTAGTCCGTAACTGATTGATGTGTAATGTTTTGTCTATATTTTGTTAAATTATTTGGTTAATAGTTTTTAACTTAGGGCTTTTAAGCTAACCAGGTACGTCTATGGTAATCAAAGTAAACCTGATGTTGCCCCTTATTTTTTGTGTAGGATTAGCGCAAGGGCAGCAAAGTGATGGATCTTTAGAAGATTCCTTTTCCAATCATGTAGTCATTGGGGCTTTTTCAAGTCGCGATAATGCAGTGCGCTTTACGGATAATGCCAGGCAAAGTAATCCTGACGTTACATTTAATATTAACCCAGATAGAAAATTATTTTATGTCTATGTCATAAAGACGGATAACAGGGTGCAGGCATTTGCTGAGGCCAGAAAGCTACGCAAAGAATCTAAATACAGTGATGCATGGGTATACTATGGGACACTTGGCGAAAAATCAATCGCAGAAAGTAATAATTCGGAGGATAAACCTCTCCTGGCTAATGCCCCAAGCTTGGTAGCAAGCTCCCTACTCTCCAACGACAGACCCATTAGTACGAAAAAGGATGATGCGGTAATTGTAGAGGAAGTTAAGGCTTATTCTATGGCTGAGGAACCTACAGGTCTGGACATAAATAAAATGATCACTAATGCACAGACACAGCAACAAAAAGAACATTATGAAGGAATTAAGGAAGTAAAGGAATCGGTTGTAAAACTTGATAAGGAAACCAAAGTGATCGTTTTTAAAGACGACAATGAAGGAAGGCAGGCATTGAAGGCATTGGGTTATGAAATTCCGGATGACAAACCAGTCTCAGGATTTTTTGATTCAAAGAATAATATACTGGCAATCAATGCCACCGAGTCTCAAGTTGATGAACCTTTTCATGAAGGGTTAAAACCAGTAGTTAAGTTTTTAAGAAAAAAGGATCCGAAAAAATTTGAGTCTTTTGCTGAGAAAGCAAAAACAATAAAGCATCCCTTACGCGGTGTAACTTATGGTGAGCTTAATGCAACCGGTGATGAGGCACTTGGTAATTTGATGGCCGATGTTGCTAAGGGATATTTTGAAGGTTCATCTGACGCAGATAGTGAAGCAACATCGCTTATGGGGGAAATCCTCAACACCCTTGGTGTAGAATCAGTGGATATCGCCCTGAGTAGCGAGCATTTAAAAGCCACCGCCACTAATCTTGCCAATGCCGTGCGGGAGGCTACAGGATTTGATGCGGAAGGAAACAGAAAATTCAGATTCGACTTATTCAATACCATGAACTTTAAAAAGGTGAGAGGAGAAGTGGATCTTGTCAGTGAGAATGGGAGGAAGATAGCTTCCTATCCTGACAGTGAAACCATACAGATAATGCGTGCTGACGCTTCCGGTAATATTATCCTGGCTTGCGAAGTACTTGGATATCGCAAGCTTTTATTCAAATTGAACTATGACAACCCTTTCCTGACAGACGGAGTTGAGCGAGGTGAAAATGAAGAGGCGATTGTCCCCTTTGGTTTGGTGCGACTACAGAAAGGAGATATAGCCGTAATGTACAATGTATACTTCTTTAAAGATGCAGCTATTATAAGACCGGAATCTCGTTATGAAATCAATAACCTTCTATCGATGATGAACGAGAACAGTGCCTACAAAATTATGATTCACGGACATACCAATGGTAATGCAGCCGGAAAGATTATTACGATGGGCGATTCAAAGAATTTTTTTTCACTTACAAATACACGGGAAGGAAGAGGGTCAGCCAAGAAGTTGTCTGAGGAGCGGGCAAAGATTATTCGCGAATACCTGATTGATCAGGGTATAGCGGAAGACCGAATGGCGATAAGGGCGTGGGGTGGTAAGCGACCACTTTATGACAAAAACCATAGCCTGGCACAAGCCAATGTAAGGGTAGAAATTGAAATTATTGAGAATTAGGTAAAATAGACTCTGCTTCCCCCTATAAGGGATATTGAATGATGAACTCCATATTCCAAATAGCTTTTTAGTGTTTTAGCTTTCTATTGTTTAATTTCGGATGAATACAACCCTTTAGCCCGTGAAGAAATTTGTAATCCTAGCAAGCCTTTTATTTGTGTTTACAGTAACTAATGTGGTGCAAGCCCAGGTGCAGCCTGTAGCAGACCACTATGTGGTTATTGGTGCATTTGCCAATCACAACAATGCTATTCGCTGGACGGATAAGGCGAACAAAAATAATTTTAGCGCTCAGTATGCAATGAATCAGGCGCGTCAGCTTTATTATGTTTATATTCTCAAAACGGAAAGCAGACGTCAGGCATTTTCACTAATGCTGAAAATAAGGGTAGAAACTGAATACAAAGATGCATGGGTGTTTTCAGGTAAATTGGGCATTGAACCTGAAGAGAAGGTAGTGCCGGAACCTACTCCGGTGGTGGAAGAGATCCCTGAGAAGCAACCCGAAGCTCCTGTGATTGAAGATGTACCCGAACAGGATTCTGTAGTTGAGGCTACTCCGGCAGAACCCATTGTTGAAAAACCAAAAGGAAAACCTTTTATGTTTAGATTGTTAAGTTCTGGGGAGGAGGTACTCGGGGAAGTCCACGTGTTAGAATCCCCAAGAGCAACACAATATCAGTCTTTTAATGGAAATGAGGTGGTTTATTTAACACCCCCGGGAAATAGCGAAGGTGCCTTTATTGCATCTGTTCAGGCTCCGGGTTACCGTCCGGTAGAGATTACTGTGGATTATAAGAATCCTTCTGTATACTCTTCGGGATTTGGTCCGCAAAATGAAACTATTATTCCAATTGAACTGGTCAGGTCCAAACGTGGTGATTATATAGAATTTAATAAGGTGCGCTTTTTTGGAAATTCTGCCATCTTCCAACCTGAGTCAAAGATAGAACTGGATGGACTCGTAGATTTAATGAAGGAAAATCCGAAATATAAAATCAAGGTTCATGGCCATTGCAATGGAAAGCAGTCCAGAAACGTGGTAACGAAAGGCAACTCTAACGAATTCTTTGAAACGAGCACACTGAATAACAGAGCGACAGTTTCAGCAAAAGAACTGACCCAATACAGAGCGGATTTGGTAAAAGAATATTTAGTGAGCCAGGGGGTAGATGCAAAACGGATTAAGACCAAAGCCGAGGGCGGCAATGTAATGATTTACCCACAAGGAGGAACATTGTCTGGCTACAATGACAGAATTGAAGTGGAGATTAAAAAGGGAAAATAATTCCCATTATCTCATCGCCATCAGTATATCATGCTGGGTAATGATATGAACTTTATCCGTTTCATCTCTTACCAGTAAGGCTTTATTCGATCTATTGAGCAAGGAGGAAAGCACATCAAGTGTACTGTCCATGGCTACAAAAGTCATGGGCATGTCCATTACCTCACCTACCGGCTTGCTTATAATGCTTGGGTCTTGTATTACTTTTTCCAACAGGCTGGAGGCAGAAATGCTTCCTACAAACTCATTTTTTTCGACCACTGGCACTTGATCAACACCTTCCTTGTTCATGATGGCAATGGCATCACCAATTGCTGAATTTTTGGTTACTGTAAACAAACTGTCTTTGCCATTCCGTTGATGAATGATTCGTTTTGCTGTTGCGTAGGTCCTATCTTCAAGAAAGCCATGGTCTTTCATCCAATTGTCGTTATAGACTTTGCCGAGGTAGCGTGTGCCATGATCGGGGAGAAGTATCACCATTGTATCATCTTCTTCAAGGTGGTCTTTGGCATATTCAAGCGCACCATGCACTGCAGATCCACTGCTCCACCCCACAAATAATCCTTCCTCACGAGAGAGGCGTCTTGCCATGATTGCTCCATCCTTATCAGTCACCTTGATAAACTGATCAATCACGGCAAAGTTTACGTTCTTAGGCAGTATGTCTTCACCGAAGCCCTCCGTCAGGTAGGGGTAAATTTCATTTCGATCAAACTCCCCGGTTTCTTTGAATTTTTTAAAGACAGAACCATAGGTATCAATACCCACACTTATTAGGTTTCCTTTTTGTTCTTTTAAATATTTTGATGTACCACTCATGGAGCCACCTGTTCCGACAGTGGCTACATAGTGTGTAATCTTGCCTCCTGTTTGGGCCCAAATCTCCGGTCCGGTTGTTTCATAGTGCGCTGCTGCATTAGAGGCATTGTCGTACTGATTGGGGTAAAATGAATTGGGAATCTCTTTGTTTAATTTTTGGGCAATGGAATAATAGGAGCGAGGATCATCAGGCTCCACATTGGTTGGGCAAACAATTACTTCTGCACCAACAGCCTTTAAAATATCAATTTTTTCCTGCGACTGTTTATCAGCCATAGTGAAAATACACTTGTAGCCGCGCGAAATAGCCGTTAATGCAAGGCCCATTCCCGTATTGCCACTGGTTCCTTCAATGATCGTTCCCCCTGGCTTTAGCAATCCGGATTTTTCCGCATCTTCCACCATTTTCAGGGCCATTCTGTCTTTGGTAGAATTGCCTGGATTGAAGTACTCTACTTTTACCAGGATGGTTCCTTTGATGCCTTTATTGAGGGTATTTAAACGAATAAGAGGTGTATTCCCTATTGTTTCGATAATTGAATTATAGATCATTTTGTCAATTCTTTAAGGGCAACAAAGGTATGAAATTCTGTCAGTGCCAGGGCGTAAATAACCTTCAAAATCAGGCAGCGCCCGCCAGTAAGTATAGAACCGCCATTCTCACGGCTACGCCATTTTCTACCTGATCAAGAATTATAGAGTGGTGAGAATCTGCAGCATCACTCGTTAACTCCACTCCTCTGTTAATGGGACCGGGGTGCATGAGCACAATTTCCTTATTAAGTCCATCCAATAATTTTTTGTTGATGCCATAGTATATTGAATACTCTCTAAGAGACGGGAAGTATTTTATTTGCTGTCTTTCTAATTGAATGCGCAAAACATTGGCTACATCACACCATTCAAGGGCTTTCTTTACATCGTACTCCACCGAAACACCAAGGGTAGCTATGTATTTTGGCAATAGGGTAGGGGGACCGCAAACCATTACCTTGGCTCCCATTTTGAGTAAGGCAAAAATATTGGATAAGGCAACACGGGAGTGGAGGATGTCGCCAATGATAGCAACTTTTTTCCCTGCCAGCGTTCCTAATTTTTCATATATGGAAAATGTATCCAATAATGCCTGAGTGGGATGCTCGTGCGTGCCATCACCCGCATTTATGATTTTGGCTTTGATGTGTTTGGCCAGAAAATGAGGGGCTCCTACACTGGCGTGTCTCATCACTACCATGTCTACTTTCATGGCCAAAACATTATTAACGGTATCCAACAGTGTTTCTCCTTTTTTTACGGAACTGTTAGACGCTGTAAAATTGATCATGTCTGCGGACAACCTCTTTTCAGCGAGCTCAAAAGAAAGCCGGGTTCTGGTAGAGTTCTCGAAGAATATATTGGCGATGGTAACATCTCGCAACGAGGGGACCTTCTTAATCGGACGATTAATTATTTCTTTAAAATTGGATGTTGTTTCAAAAATGAGCTCAATGTCCTTTGGGGTGATGTTCTTTATTCCGAGTAGATGTGGTTGACTGAGTTTCGGCATGTTGCTAATCATTGTTGATTAACCAAATTCTGTTTTGTTTATGACCTTGTGCCAGCATTTCTACCAACACCCGTTGTGATGCGATGGTGTTTACATACTTCCCTACATAGTCTGCTGCAATGGGTAAATCTCTGTTGTATTTTCGATCAACCAATACCAGTAATTCCACTTTGGCTGGTCGGCCAAAAGCAATCATTGCATCCATGGCGGCCCTTACCGTTCTGCCAGTAAAGAGTACATCATCGATTAATACTACTTTTTTTCCCTCAATCATAAAGGGCACTCGTGTTTCACTTGCCTTGGCAGGGGTATCACGTCTCCTGAAATCATCCCTGTGGAAAGTAGTATCCAGAAGCCCGAAAGGAATTTCAGCTTTTATTAAGTTTTCAAGCTTTTGATGGATAAGTTCGGCCAGGTAAATGCCTCTGGGTTGCAACCCTAAAAGCACCGTTTCTTCAAAACGATCATGATTTTCAATAAGTTGCTGGCAAAGCCTATTCAGCGTAATATCAAGCAGATCAGAGTCGAGGATAAGTTTCTTCTGCATAGGCCGTGGCGCGAAGATACTAAAAATGTGCTGAACCCTTATTCATAGTGGATTTTGTTTATAAAAAAAACCCTCCTATTGCTATTTGCTCTCGTCTGGGAATAGTTCCTAATTTGCTGAACGCCAAAAATGAACAACTTGTCATCATACCAATAATCAAGCTTGCTACTTCCATATTCGGTGCCTTTTAAGATATCGTCCTCAAATTTTAACTTGAGTTTGTCAGTGGATTTGCCTTCGATAATTTCCGAATCCCTTATTATTTTGCTCCGAATTTCATTGGCATATACGTATTGAAGATAGATTTTATCATCCTGAGCCTGGATTTTAACATATTGATCCAGGGTAGATGTTTTGACGTCATTTATTTCAAAACTATTATCCCATGTGAGATTACCTTTTTCGTCAAAGCAAATCACCACAGCATGTGTATATTGATAACCGATTAAAATTCTGGTCTGAGACATGCCGTTCACGAAGGCATATTTAGGATAGAAGGCTTCTCCCAGCATTACAAAGCTGTCATTTGTTTTTATTACTTCATGCACAATTAAGCGGTAGTTGAACTTGGCCTTTTTTCCCTTTATTTTTTTCCTTTCAATTCGTTGCTTGATTCTCTCCTGACGGCCTGCTTTCATATAGTTGAAGAAATGGTGGAGGTCACCATAATCGTAATATTTAATTTGATATTCTCCAAATGGGTTAATACGAGCTATAAAAATACCTCTGGAGTATTCTTTAAATCTTCCATATACACCCACTACAGCCTGATCGTCATTCCCCAGATTAACAGACCTTCCAAAAATTAGATTTTTTTTATCTCCCGGTTCTAAAATGATTGTTTTGATCAGATCTCCTTCCGCGTTATAGTTTCTGATCCACAAACATTTCTTCCTTTCATAGTTGTCGCTACTCACTATCACATCTACACTGCCATCACTGTAGGATTTTACCTGAGTAAGCTCCCCCACTTCATTAAAAAAACCAGGAAGTATTTTAGATTTTTGACTAGAGAAATTGAAATACACGATTAGCGGCCTATAGTTAAAATACCCACCAATGAGCGCAGCCTCATTGGTAATAACAAACTCAGTGGGGTTGAAAGAAATTAGATTTTGTACGCGGTAAACAATATAGGCACCATCATTGATGTCAACGGCTGCAATCAGAAAGTCACCAAACCTATTGTTGTTGGCTTTGAAGAGTACAAAGAGATAGTTTTGTTTGACAATTGCTTTGACGTCCCTCAACCCTTTTGCGATCTCAAGTTTTTTACTCCAAACTTGTTGTAAGGTGGTGTCTACCCTGATAATTTCCAGTTTATCGAGTGGTGAATCATATAACCTCCTGTAAATCATCAGCCCTTCTTTGCCGGCAGATACTATCGAGAAGTTTGCACTTTCGTTATTTGAAATAGGGATTTCAAGTCGATTTATCTGCTTCATCTGAGCTAGTGATACTCCACAGAAGCCCAATTGCAAAATAATTAGCAGTAAAGGAAAGAGTTTATTCGGCTTCGAACTTGTTGATGTAGAATACATACCTCACGGGATCTTCCGTTTTTTTTTCAGTGTCTTTAATTGACTGATAGCCCCAAACAAAAGAAAAATCATCATACCAGTAGCGGATTCCTGAATCTTCCTCAGCTTCGTTTCTAACTATATCCGTAGGGTTCTTCAAGGGAATATCAAGTGTGTCCAATTCCGGCTCTTGATTTATTGAACCCGTATTTATGAACACTTTGCTTTCATTAATGTAAGAAAGAAATACCAGGTTGTCTTTAACAATAAAATCAGAAATTTGTTCAGTAACATACCTCTTTACATTGTCATATTTTAGGCTATTGTCCCAAACCAGCTTTCCTTGATTGTCAAATAATGTTAAAATGGATTCGATCATTTTAGCAGACGTGTTTTGACTGCTGTTATAAAATGAGTACGGAGAGTTGGAGTATCTGTTGGTAAACGGGCTGTAGCTATATGGTGAATATCCATATCCGTAGTAAGGATTGTAATAACTACTACGAGTTGATCTGCTGGATGAGGAGGAAGCTGGGTTGTACATTTCGGATAATAAATAAAAGCCATCTTCGTTCTCCTCAATACGAATGGGCAGCACATAGGCTTTGTAGTCGGGTGCTTTTCCTGCTTCATCGCGTTCCTTTGATTTTAACTTTATTCTGGATGCCCGTTTGTTCGGAAGATAATTAAGAAGAGTATTGAGGGAAGCAAACGGAGTGTAGTTGATTTTCTGATCTGAAAATGGGTCTACCGGTACCGAAAAATATCCCAACGCCTCCCGACCGGCTCCCTCTGTATAAGTACCCAGCAAGATGAGCTCTTCACGCTTTAGGCTACTGGTAATCCCCGAAAGGATGTTGATGTCTCTTTCAATTTCAATCTCGTCTTCCAAAAGCAATCCACCATGTTCATCAAATGTTTTTAATACCAGGTGGCGTTTGTCCAGGGAGTTCCTCTCCACCAGCAATGTATTGAAGGTGTTGTTCTTGTTAGCTCTTATATCCAAAAGTTCTGTGTCTTTTAAAAAGAACCCGGGTATTACTTTCAAAACCCTCTTTGAGGTTTCGTATAGCATAACGGCCGGTTCGTTCGCTACATATCCACCAAATATTACATTATTGCCTACCATTGTAAAATGAGTGGGCCGGAGCATAAATTCATGTTTGATTTCAAATTGGTTTACTTCATGATTGCTGATATTGAGTGAGACCAATATAAACTCACGACTGTCAACATTGCCTTCACGGAAAAGTAAATAGATATGATTACTTCCATATTCATAACCTACCAGATCATAACTTGACTTTACTTCAAGATCTGATTGCCATGATTCTTTCAACGAAGAATCGAGTAAAATAACTTCTCTTAATCGGTTGCCATCCTTGTACTTATTTTTCTCTCTTACAAGTGCGATACCATTTTCCTCTAATGGAATGATAGTAAAATTGTTATCAGATAGTTTAACCTCCTTTTCGTAACGTTCATGTGCTATTAGTTGTGCCCTCCCTGTTGGGATGTAAATAGCAAAAAGAACAATTAGAGTAATGACCTTAATTGACGTCACATCTGATAAAAATACCTTGATATTCATTTACTGCTCATGACTCATCTTAACGATATAATCAAATTCTGACTCCTTAACAGGTTGAACAGAAAGGCGGGAATTCTTTACTAACACCATATTAGCGAGCTTTTTTGTTGCCTTTATGTCTGCCAGTGTAATTGGTTTTTTTAATTTTTTTACCGGGGCAATTTCAACTACGGACCAGTCTTTGGCAGATGGGTCGGGGAAGTGTTCCTTAGTAATCCTGGCAATACCAACGATGTCTTTTCCCTCATTACTGTGATAAATGAATACCATATCACCTTTTTTCATCGCTTTGATGTTGTTGCGTGCCTGAAAGTTTCTAACGCCATCCCATATTGTCTTTTTGTCCTTAACAAGGTCGTCCCAGGAATAGGTTCCGGGTTCTGTTTTCATTAACCAGTGGTTCATCGTTGAGTTTTAATTATCTTTAACGCGTTTATGTACGATTCTAAAATAGTGAATACAATTCGTATTTTTCCGCATAAGTGGTGCTGTAGCGAAATGTTTTAAAAAATTCGTATGAATTGAATTCAATTTTTGCCTGTCCTGGCACTTTACTCACCCTTATTGAGTTAGATTGAACAAGTATTTGATATTGGAATGAAAATACTAATAATTCGTTTCTCCTCCATTGGAGACATTGTGCTCACCACTCCGGTTATCCGTGTGCTCAAAACGCAGGTTGATAATGCCGAAATCCATTATGTTACCAAAGCACGTTTTTCAGGGCTGCTGGAAGAAAACCCATACGTAGATAAGCTTCATTTATTGGGCGATAACCTTGGGGTATTAATAACTGCGCTTAAAAAGGAAAAATTTGATTACGTTATTGACCTTCACAATAACCTGCGCACACGAATTATAAAATTCTTGCTAGGGGTGAAGGCTTCCAGTTTTCATAAACTTAACTGGGAGAAATGGCTAATAGTAAACCTTAAGATTAACAAGCTCCCCTCAGTTCATATAGTCGATCGTTATCTCCAGGCGGCTTCTCATTTGGGTATAAAAAATGATTCCTTAGGGCTTGATTATTTTATACCTGAAGGGGATGAGGTGCCGCTGGAATGGATCCCCCCCACACATCATTCGGGTTATGTAGCCTATGCAATAGGGGGACAGTATTATACCAAAAAATTGCCTGTTCACCGGATGATTGAACTATGTGACAAAATCAATCGTCCTATTATTCTTTTGGGAGGAAAGGAAGATTTTCCGGAAGGTGAGCAAGTGAGACTGTTCTTCGAAAAAAATGAATCTGCACTGGATGTGGAAGAAGGTTTGCAATCTGAATTCAATAAAAAGACTATCATTTTTAATGCCTGCGGAAAATATAATCTCAATCAATCGGCTAGTATAGTAAAGCGTGCCACGCATGTGTTTACCCATGATACGGGCATGATGCACATTGCTGCAGCTTTTAAGAAAGAAGTGATCAGTATCTGGGGAAATACAATACCTCTATTTGGAATGTACCCCTATCGCACCAGGTTTACGGTGCTGGAAAACAACAAATTAGACTGCAGGCCATGTTCTAAGATCGGATTCAACAAATGTCCGAAGGGACATTTCAAATGTATGGAGAAAATGGTGTTTGACTTTTACCTTTCAGAGTAAGGCAATAAAGGCGAACATGACAAAGTAGGATCAGACTTTGGGTTAATAGGCACGCACAAGCTTTCCTTCCATATAATTCACATAAGCCCTGTTGACCACACGCATTCCCCCTTTTGTTGGGTAATCACCAGTGAAATACCAGTCGCCAGTATGATTAGGAATTGCTTTATGAAGGTTTTCAATGGTTTGGAATGCCACCTGCAGCTCCGCTTTCATTCCTTCAGGACGAACGATGTCCGTGATCTTATCTGATATCTCCTCATAGGTGAATTGGTCGTAGAGTCTTTTTACATGGTTTTGAGGGTTACTGTCATTTTCTGATTGAAGGCATTGTTCATAAACTTCGCCCAACAAATAATCTTTTCCCTGATCTTTGATCAATTGAATCATAGCACGAAAGGCTACGAAGTCACCCATCCGACTCATGTCGATTCCATAACAATCGGGGAATCTGATTTGAGGGGCGGATGACACCACCACAATTTTTTTAGGGTTCAGTCGATCCAGCATTCTAAGAATGCTTCTCTCCAGCGTAGTACCCCGCACGATTGAGTCATCGATCACCACCAGGGTATCTTTCCCTTTATTTACTACTTCATAGGTAGTATCGTATACGTGTGCCACCAATTCTCCCCTGTGTTCATCGTCTGCAATGAAAGTACGCAGTCTGGCATCTTTAAGTACAATTTTTTCAACACGGGGGCGGAAATTAAGCAGCTCTTCATGAGTATCAACAGAAGGTTTCTTATCAATGATAATATCCTTTTGTTTGCTGATAAGAAAATCTTCTACCCCGCCCATCATACCAAGAAAGGAGGTTTCTGCTGTATTGGGGATATATGAAAAAATGGTGTTCTTCAGGTCAAAGTTGATCGACTTAAAGATTTGAGGTACCAGCAATCTACCAAGAGATTTGCGCTCCTTGTAGATTTCCGGATCAGTACCCCTCGAAAAGTATATTCGCTCAAAACTACACGATCTTTTTTCCAACTGCTTTATGATGGGGTATTGGGCAAAATCTCCACTCTTGGTAATGATCAGCCCATGACCTGGATTAATTTCCTCGATTTGATTGTATTCAATATTGAAAGCAGTTTTTATTGCTGGTTTTTCGGAAGCTACTACTACCACCTCATCGTCAGCATAGTAATATGCGGGTCTTATTCCCGAAGGGTCTCTCACCACAAATGCGGAACCAGACCCTGTAAGGCCTGCCATGGTATACCCTCCATCGAAATCTCTACACGCCCTTTCCAGTACACGCTGTAAATCGATTTCATTTTCTATAATATCCGAAATCTCAGGGCTTGTAAATTTATCCTTATACTTCTTAAATAACGATTGCACCTCCTCATCCAAAAAATGACCGATTTTTTCCATGACGGTTACTGTATCCACCTTTTCCTTTGGGTGCTGGCCTAAGCCTACAAGTATGTCAAACAACTCGTCCACGTTGGTCATGTTAAAATTTCCTGCCATCACCAGGTTTCGACTTCTCCAATTGTTCTGACGTAGAAATGGGTGTACGTTTTCGATACTATTATGTCCATGCGTGCCGTACCTCAGGTGGCCCAGCCAAAGCTCCCCTGTAAAGGCCACATTTTCTTTCAGCCATTGCTCATCGCGGAATAGCTCACCCCCCTTTTTTTGCCCTTTTTTATACTTCTTGCTTATTTTTGTGAAGAGGTCAGCCACAGGTTGTGGCTTCATGCTGCGATACCTGCTGATATACCTAAAACCAGGTTTTTGATCAATTTTGATATTGGCTACACCCGCACCGTCCTGCCCACGATTATGCTGTTTTTCCATCAAAATGTACATCTTATTCATCGCATAGCTAGTCCCATATTTTTCGATATAATAGGATAGCGGTTTGCGTAACCGAATAAGGGCTATTCCGCATTCGTGAAGGATGGAGTCACTCATAGGGGATCGTTAAGCCACAAAGTTAATTCTATTAATCCAACCCATCAACAAAAACGAGTTGATAGCTGTGTACTCTTAACCAAAATGGAGTCAATAAAATTTACGAGTATTGCTATTTTTTTTGTGGCTATGCGAATATGGGCTCGTGGAATTTGGAAACAGTAAAGAAGAACGTGCTTCCCTTTCCCTCTTCACTTTTCAGCCATATACGGCCTCCATTCCTTTCAACAAACTCCTTACAAAGGATTAAACCAAGTCCGGTCCCCTTTTCATTGGCAGTTCCCCGCGTGCTGTAGCCGGATGTCTTTTCAAATAGTATTTTTTGTACATCCGGACTTATACCCACTCCGTTATCCTTAACCCATACTATAAGTTCTTCATCGGTGGTATCCGCACCTATGGTGATCTTACCTCCCTCCTCAGTAAATTTCATTCCGTTAAAGATTAGATTACGGAAAACCAGATTAATCATGTTGAGATCGGCATAAGCCATTGTATTGTCAGGAATCATATTGATAAGAGTTACCTCTTTTATATGTAGAGAATTGAGAAGCTCAAAATTATCATCAACCATTGATCTAAGATTAATTTTTACAGGTTGAATTCTCAATTTATCCATTTGAAGTAGTGCCCAATCCAAGAGGTTGTTGATAAGGTTTTTGGTGTGGTTAAACTGGAGTTGAAGTTCTTTAATCACTTTGGGTAGTTCATCAGCAGTAATTTGATTTTTTGCCATAAGGTTAAGAATTCCCGCCAATGCATTTATGGGAGACCTCAGGTCGTGTGATATCACTGAGAAAAACTTATCCTTTACCTGGTTGAGCTGTTCCAGTTCCAGGCTCCTTTTCTTAATCTCATTTTGATGTTCAATTAAAAGTTTATTAATTCTAATCCTACGTTGCCCGCTTCTGTAAACAGTAAAAAGAAGTATTACTGTCAGGGCCACAACAACCACTAAAATATTTTTTAAAAAAGCCTGATGGCTGAGTTCATCGGCCTGTTTGGCCTGTGTTTCATTTAGAGCTGCGATCTGGAGATCTTTGTTTTCGGTTTGAAGTCTGAGCTGATCCTGAAAAATCTTTTGCACCATATCCTGACTAAACAGGCTGTCCTGGAGGACCTTTGATTGTTTGGTATAAGCCAGTGCGCTCTTATAGTCTTCTCGCTTTTCATAAAGTTGCGAAAGTGCACTATAGCATTCGACTTCCATGGTGCGTGCATTGATACGCTTCGCAATATTTAAGGCTTCAAGAATCTGATTTGCGGCATCATCAAACTTTCCCTGTTTTAAGGATACCCGTCCTTTACCAAGGACGGACTCTGCAAGACCATATTCGTTTTGTGTTTTTGCGTGAAGCATTTCAACAGAGTCATAATATTTGTAGGCTTTATCAAATTCTCCTTTGCGAAGATACAACCTTGCAATGCGAGAGATAATATTCGGTTCAAGAATGTTGATATCTCGTTCACGTGTAATTGAAAGCGCTTTTAAAAGTGCTTCTTTCGCCTCATCATACTTATTGCTTCTCAGGTAGATATCGCCTATTTCGTAATAGGTATAAGCCAAGCCATCTTTATCATTTATTTTTTCGCCTAGCTTCCTTGCAAGTTCTATGTGATCCAATGCAATATCATATTGCCCAAGCTCTTTAAACACGGTACCTACATTGTGAAGCGCAATAGCAGTTTGAAGGGAGTCTTTGATGGCCCGGGAGATTCTGAATGATTGCGTGAAATAAAAATAGGCCTCGTCATATTCTCCAATATTTATATAGTCGTCTCCCAATAAATTATTGGTGTCAGCAATGTAGGTGCTGTCTTTCGATGCTATTGCCAAAGGAAGCCTGGCCTTATCAAACTTGAGGGCTGTGAGAAAATCACCCCTTATGGTGGAGAGATTGCTCTGTTGTTTATAGGCTATTAATTTGGCCCAATTCAAATTCAATTTTTCAGAAAGAGTTGTTGCTTCATCGATCAGTGCTTTGGCCTGATCAAAATCCAGATATTGATATTCTGTAGACAGTTTAAAAAGGAGCCTTAATCTCAAGGAATCGGATTCTGTCTTGCCTAGTTCATTTTTTAGCGAGTCAATCCGAGGGGTTGTGGTTTGTGCCACTATACACAATGACAATAGTAATAGCATAGTGCTAAAGCTATACTTTATCAAATTGTTACTAGCGCCTCTTTCCTTCGAATTATTCATTTTACTTGTTTGATACAAGAAAGACCAAATGTAGTTTTTCTGTTGATTAAATTTAATCTGGCCACAGATTTTGATAAGTCATTAACCTGCTTATCAGCCGAAAGGTAACCGGAAGACAATGAGATTATTTTTTTGGAAGTCCAATATCGCCAATGTTTTTTTATATATAAAATACGTCAATAAGTTGTACGTAAAATCTTGAATATCGCCCAAAATAATACATGAATAAGATCAATTTGAAAATGTCAGCTCCACAACCTATGCTGTTCCAGGTGCACTACGTTTCCGAAAAACAATTGGGTAGAGGCTTCAAAAGAGGGTGTGAAGTCTGAAACGAAGAAACGTTTGGTAGAATTGGGTTCTGTATTAGTTAAGCCACCTTTTTCCAGATGATCTTTTAGGGCCAGCGCAACAACCTCTGAAGAGTCCAGTATACTAATCTGACCTTTATAGAATTGACTGATTTCTTTTTTAATAAGCGGATAATGGGTACATGCCAATATCAACGCATTAATGTCCTTCAGTTCACTTTCGGATAAATATTGAGCAATGATCTCATGACTGATTTGGTTATTAAAGAAACCTTCTTCAATCATCGGAGCAAGCAATGGAGTGGCCAATGACCTGAGCCTAATAGAGCGGCTAATTGCACCTAATCGCTGACCATAAACTCCCGACATTACCGTGCGCCTGGTTCCAATTAAGCCGATTTCGTTATTAGCAAAATGTTGGGAGACATAGGCAACCATGGGGTCAATTACATTCAAGATATGCGCTTCTTCTCTAACATATTCCCTTAATAGCTCGTAGGCTGCCGAGCTTGCAGAGTTGCACGCAATCACTATTACTTTGCAGCCTTTTTTTAGGAGCACATCCGCAATTTTTATGGAGTAGGCTTGAATGGCAGCTTCAGACTTATCTCCATAAGGAAGGTGGGCCGTGTCTCCAAAGTAAATAATATCTTCATTGGGTAGGAGTTGGGTTATCGCTTGGGCTACTGTTAACCCCCCAATACCACTGTCATAAATGCCAATTGGGCGATGTGCATTATTCATAAGGCCAAAAATAGTCGCTGTAAACTGGAATTTGTATAATTGTGGACTTAACCATTAAAATAAATAACATGGCATTCAATCTTCTAAAGGGAAAAAGGGGAATTATTTTTGGTGCGTTGGATGAAAATTCCATTGCATGGAAAACTGCATTAAAGATAAAGGAGGAGGGGGGGACATTTACCCTGACCAATGCACCCATTGCCATGCGCATGGGCAAAATCAACGAATTGGCAAAAGCCTGTAATGCCGAAGTTATTCCGGCAGATGCTACCTCAGAGGATGATTTGAAGACGTTGTTTATAAAGTCAATGGAGGTATTGGGTGGTAAACTTGACTTCGTTCTCCATTCTATTGGGATGAGTCCCAACGTACGAAAGAGCAAATCTTATGGAGACCTTGACTACGAATTCTTTTTAAAGACATTGGATATCTCCGGCATCTCATTTCATAAAGTATTGCAAACTGCAGAAAAAACAGATGCCATGAACGAGTGGGGCTCCATTCTTGCCCTGAGCTATATTGCGGCACAGCGCACCTACCCTGATTATTCGGATATGGCACAAGCCAAATCGGTTCTGGAGTCAATTGCAAGAAGTTATGGATACCGTTTTGCCAAACTGAAGAAGGTGAGGGTGAACACCATATCTCAATCCCCTACAAAAACTACAGCCGGCATCGGTATTTCCGGGTTTGATGCCTTTTATGATTATGCCCAAATGATGTCACCTTTAGGTAATGCATCTGCTGAAGATTGTGCCAATTACATTGTTGCCATGTTCTCAGATTTCACCAGAATGGTGACTATGCAAAACCTAATGCACGATGGCGGGTTTTCTTCTACAGGAATCACAGAGGAGCTGGTAGAAAGACTTTCCAAATAGTAGCACACAAATAGGCTTGAGAAAATATTTCTTTTGATGTATGACCAATAGCCAACTATGGTTTCATTTCCTTTTTGTAAAATAAATCTTGGCTTAAAGGTCCTTTCAAAACGTTCGGATGGATTTCATAATATCGAAACCTGCTTTTACCCGGTTCCATGGTGCGATGTGCTAGAGATAATACCGTCTCAAGTATTTTCTTTTAGTCATTCCGGTATTCCAATCACCGATAAGGAGAATTTATGTGTTCGTGCCTACAATAAGCTGAAAGAAGTATATGAACTTCCGGAAGTAAAGATTCATCTCCATAAGATTATACCAATAGGTGCAGGCTTGGGTGGTGGATCTGCAGATGCTGCGTTCACACTTAAGTCACTAAATACTATATTCACACTTGATTTGTCAGTGAATAAATTAAAAGAAATAGCTGCTGAGTTGGGAAGTGACTGCTCCTTCTTTTTACATGAAAAGGCGATGATGGGTACCTCACGAGGAGAAGTATTGAACCCAATGAATATTTCATTGGCCGGAAAATTTATGGTCATTGTGAAGCCGGATATTCATATTTCAACGGCAGAGGCTTATAAGGATGTAACTCCTGATGCTTCAGGCACATCTCTTGAAGAGATTTTAATGAACGATATAAAGTATTGGAAGGACACCCTTGTAAACGATTTTGAGAAGTGTGTTTTTCGTCAGTACCCCCAAATTCGAACCGTTAAAGATACCCTTTACGAGGCTGGAGCATTGTATGCAAGCATGAGTGGGTCGGGCTCATCGGTATACGGATTGTTTAATGAGCCGGTTCATCTGAAAGAAAAATTCAAAAGGATGATTTACTGGTCGGGAGAGTTATAACCAGATATTTTCTTTTGTAGTATAGGATAGGAGAGTATCGCGCAGAGAATAATTGCGGTGCCAATATAAAAGCTTGTTTGCATTTTTTCACTAGCGCCAAATATTAATACCGCCATGATAATCCCATACAATGGCTCGAGATTCATGGAGAGTTGAACAAAAAAAACTGAAAGTCTTTTGAGTAATTCGATCGATGCAGAATAGGCATAAACTGTGCAAACCAATGATAAAATTGTGATGTAGAACCAGTCTGTTGCGTTGGGTATTAACTGCAGCTCATTGTTAAAGGCCCATGTGTTTTTGTAAATGGGAAGAAACAGGGCTGTGCAAATAAATGCGCCTGTCATTTCAAAAAAAGTGATGATATAGGGGTGAGTTTGCTTGACAAACCTTGCATTAAATACTGAGAATAAAGCTATTGTAAAGCCTGATGCAATGCCTAAAGCTAATCCTAATGGATAGCGAAAATCAAATGAGAAAATAACGTACAGGCCTACTACAACCACAAGCCCCAGAATAACCTCAAATCCTTTTATTTTTTTCTTTTTAAATAGGGGGTCAAGAAATGCAGCCCATAATGAGCCTGTTGCAAAGCCGACCAAACTTACGGAAGCATTGGATACTTTGGCTGAAGCAAAAAAGGTAATCCAATGAATACCAACAATAAACCCTGTTCCAATAATTTTTAGCAGATCACTTTGTGAAAACTTAAATGATACTTTTGAAAAGTAAATTAAAACGCCAAGCCCTATGGCAGCGAGCAAAGTTCTGTACAGCACCATTTCAACCGCAGGAATGGAAATGAGCAAACCCAAAATTGCAGTGAAGCCCCATAAGAAGATGATAAAATGTAACTTAAAGTAGTCTGCGGTAGAGGCAATCACCGATACATATATTTATACATGGCAAGAGAGATTACGGTGAAGGTAATATTGGGTATCCATGCAGCTAATAATGGTGAAAGGGAGCCCGCTTCGGCAAACGTTCGAGACATCATAAAAAATAAAATGAATACGAACGATAACAGAAAGCCAAGGGCAATCTGAAAACCCGTCCCTCCCCGGCTTTTACGTGAGGAGACGATAACACCCATAAAGACCAGTACAAAAATGGTGAAGGGAGAGGAAAATCGAATTTGTCTTTCTACTTCATAGACTTCTACACCACTTGAACCTCTGAATCGCATTTTCTTAATATGCTCCGTCAATTCATTGATGGTCATCCCGTCAAATTTTCTTTCTTCATTTTCAAAATCTGCAGGTGTAATAGATAGCGTGGTGTCCATTGACTCCCCAACTTGTCTTGATTCCGGAGTAGGTCGATACCCTACGCTAAAGATAGAATCCACTCTCTTTTTTTTCCAGAAGCGAAGTGTCCATTTTCTCTTAGTTGAGTCCCAGGTTATATTATCAGCAGTTAATTTTTCGACCAGGCGATTGTGATCAAATCGTTCCAGTGAAAACTGGTAACCGGTATTTGTATTCACGTTGTAGTTCTGAATATAAAAATACACGTTGGGTTCAATTTGCATATGCACATTACGCTGATCAAAATAGTATGCTTTGTTGAGGTATTGGATTTCAAAGGCAAGCCTGGATCGGTTCGATTGCGGAATAACCCAACCATTTAAAACAAAATTGAAAACCGCAATAATCAGAGAAGCTAAAAAGTAGGGAAGCAGTAATCTCTTGAAACTTACCCCGCTACTAAGAATAGCGATAATTTCTGTTCGTGCGGCCATTTGGGAAGTGACGAACACCACCGCAATAAAGACCATGATTGGACTTACCAGTCCGATGACCCATGGAATAAAATCACTATAGTATCCAAGAATAGTTGCCGCGTCAAGGTTGTTGCGGGCAAACTTGTCCATTTTCTCGGCCAGATCAATAACGGCCACAATGGCCACAATGATTAACACCACAAAAATGAATGTGTAGAGTACTTTTTTGATGATGTATTTATCAATGATTTTCATCTTGCTGATGACCGGCTAAAGTCGCTGAGAGACTTTTTTGACTGTTTGTGTTTTCCAATTCAGAAAATTACCCTCTATAATTCTCTCTCTGGCCGTTTTTACCAACCAAAGATAGAAGGTGAGGTTGTGAATTGAAGCAATTTGCGCGCCTAAAATTTCTTTATTAATAATAAGATGCCGCAAATAGGCTTTTGAATAACTAGTGCTAACATAACCGCCCAAAGATGAATCGATGGGATCAAGATCATCTTTCCACTTTTCATTTCTTATATTGATTACTCCTTCACTGGTGAAGAGCATTCCATTGCGTGCGTTTCGTGTGGGCATTACGCAGTCAAACATGTCAATGCCGAGAGCAATACATTCAAGGATGTTTTCCGGGGTGCCAACCCCCATGAGGTATCGCGGCTTGTCAGTGGGCAGAATACTACAAACCTGTTCCGTGCAGGCATACATTAATTCGTGTGGCTCACCCACGGAGAGCCCGCCAATGGCGTTGCCAGGCAACTCCTGACGGGCTACAAATTCGGCAGACTGTTGCCTTAGGTCTTTATACGTGCTGCCTTGAATTATAGGAAAGAGCGCTTGTTCATAACCGTATTTTGGGGTAGTATTTTTTATTCGTTCCGCACATCGGGTTAGCCAGCGATGGGTAAGCTCCATCGACTTTCTGGCATACTCATAATCGCATGGGTAGGGCGTACATTCATCAAAAGCCATAATGATATCCGCACCAATACTGCGCTGGATATCCGTGGCGATTTCTGGTGAAAAAAAATGTTTTGAACCATCAATGTGCGATTTGAAGGTTACCCCTTCTTCATTTATTCTCCGGTTTTCCGAGAGGGAATACACTTGATATCCGCCACTGTCAGTAAGAATAGGCCTTGTCCAGCCGTTAAAGCGATGAAGGCCTCCAGCCTTTTCAAGTAGGTCAATACCGGGCCTCAGAAAAAGATGATAAGTATTACCGAGGATTATTTTGGCATCAATATCCAGCTCCAATTCACGCTGATGTACTGCTTTTACAGAACCAGCCGTGCCCACAGGCATAAATATGGGCGTGGGTATTTCCCCGTGGTCAGTGGTAATAGTGCCCGCTCGGGCTTTTGTTTCACTGTCTGCCTTATGAAGTTGAAATTGCATCGCCTGTATTTGGACGTTGCAAAAATAGGTATTTAGAAAGAACATCTTCATGGTGGTGTTTTTTATGGTGATGTAGTATTTGCTAACTTTCCCCACTGAATTCAATGAATATGAAGTACGAGAAAATAGGAAGCGAACTTTTTGAAATCAACCGAAAGCGTTTGGTAAAGGAATTACCCAAAGGTGCCATAGCGGTTTTTAATTCGAACGATCAAATGCCCACCAACGCGGATGGCACGATGCCTTTTAAGCAGAACAATGATCTTTTTTATTTGACAGGCGTTCAGCAAGAGGAAAGTTGCCTGGTGATTTGTCCTGATTTTCCAGATAGGAACCTAAGAGAAGTTTTGTTTCTGAGGGAGCCTAGCGAGTTATTGGAAAAATGGGAAGGACACAAGCTGACCAAAAAAGAAGCTCAGGAAATATCGGGTGTTACTGCTGTTCGTTGGAATGGAGACTTTCAGAAGGTTTTCCATCATATGATGGTAATGGGGGGTGTGTCCTCTGTATTTCTTAATACGAACGAACACTACAGATCGAGTGTAGTGGTGGAAACAAGAGATGCCAGGTTTATTGAATGGTGTAGGTCTGCTTATCCATTGCATAGATACGAAAGAGTTGCGCCCACTATGGCAAGTCTGAGATCCATTAAACAAAAGAGAGAAATTGAATTGATGCAGAAGGCCTGTGATATTACCGAAAAAGGCTTTCGCAGAATACTTGGTTTTGTAAAGCCTGGAGTAATGGAATACGAGATTGAGGCAGAATACGTTCATGAATTTATTATGAATCGATCACGTGGATTTGCTTACGAACCCATCATTGCATCAGGCACAAATAATTGTGTGTTGCATTATCTTGAAAACAACAAAAAATGCAAAGCGGGTGATTTGATTTTGCTGGATGTAGCGGCTGAGTATGCCAATTATAATTCTGACCTTACGCGCACTATACCCGTGAGCGGGAAATTTACAAAGCGGCAGAAAGAGGTATATAATGCTGTGTTAAGGGTAATGCGAGGTGCCATTAAATTAATGGGACCATCTACCAACTTTTTTGACTATCAAAAAATGATTGAAAAAATGATGGAGGAAGAATTGCTTAAGCTAAAATTGATTTCCAAGTCAGAAACGATAAAGAAGAGCCCCGATAATCCCGGATTCCGAAAGTATTTTTATCACGGCACTTCGCACATGATTGGCCTTGACGTTCACGATGTGGGAGATATGCATGCCAAGATGGCGATCGGATCTGCCTGGACGGTGGAACCCGGGATCTACATTCAGGAGGAGGGTTTTGGAATACGCCTGGAGAACAATGTTGTTATCCAGAAAAATGGTGTTATGGATTTAATGAAAAACATTCCGATTGAGCCAGAAGAGATTGAAGAGTTAATGAACAAATAAGATGAAGAAGGGCATAGCGCTATTATTGGTTTTTGCATTTATTGGATTAGCCCGGGCTCATGAGTTTTGGATGCTACCCAACAAGTTCAGGTTTGAAGTGGGTGAGAAAATGATTGTAGACTTTAGGGTAGGAGAAGGGTTTGAAGGTAATTATTGGGATTTGAATACACATAAAGTGGAAGAACTAAATATCTACAATCGTGTAGGCCAAACTAACCTGACTGATAAAGTAGAGAACAGCAAGGGCAACAACCTGGAGTATGCTTTTAATAATGTAGGCACGCACATGATCGCGATGCAAAGTGATGCCGCCTTTATCGAACAGTCATCTGATGAGTTTGACGCTTACCTAACTGAAGACGGGTTGGATTATATAAGAGAAGAACGAGAAAAATTGGGTGAACAAAATAGCAGTGCGAAGGAATTATATACACGGTATTCAAAGTTATTGGTACAGGTAGGCGCTAAGGTAGACGACACCTATAAAAAATCTGCAGGATTGAAGTTTGAGATAATTCCACAGCAAAATCCTTATCAATTAAAATCAGGAGATTACATGGATTGCAAAGTACTATATCGAGGCAACCCGGTTACAGGTGGATTGGTAAAGGTGTGGAGTCATGTCGGCAACCGAATTTTTCTTCAGAATATTTACTCCGAATCAGATGGAATGATTCGTTTTCCCATTAGCAGCAACGGTCCATGGATGGTGAGCAGTGTTAAGATGATAAGGTCTAATTCGACCAAAGCAGAATGGGAAAGTATGTGGTCAAGTTTAGTTTTCGAAATTGAATGAAATACAATGAGCAATTTATCAATATCTTCAGATCAGGCACCTGAGCCTGTTGGTTCATATCCACATGCACGCAAGGTGGGTAATTTACTTTTTCTTTCTGGGGTGGGCCCTAGAAAGAAGGGGTCGAAAGATATTCCAGGGGTTACCTTGGATGAAAACAAAAATATTGTATCCTACGATATCGAAGAGCAATGCCATTCCGTATTTCAAAATGTGCGCTACATTTTGGAGGCTGCGGGCGCTAAATGGGAGAACCTTGTGGATGTAACAGTCTTCCTTACCAATATAAAAGATGACTTTGCGATCTATAATAAAATCTATGCGGAATATTTTAAAGGCAATCTACCTTGCAGAACAACGGTAGGAATTACTGCATTACCTACCCCTATTGCGATTGAGTTAAAATGCATAGCGACAATTGATTAGATGGAGAAGCTTTCTCCACAACCGCAAGTGCGCGAAGCGTTGGGGTTCACAAACTGAAATCCTTTTCCGTTGAGGCCATCTGAAAAATCAAGGGTTGTTCCTAATAAATAGAGGAGGCTCTTTTTATCTACAAGAATTTTCACTCCCTTGTCTTCAAATACCTGATCGGCAGGATCAATCTTGTCATCAAAATCAAGATCGTACATCAGGCCAGAGCACCCACCGCCCTTTACCGATACCCTCACATTGTGATCAGGTGTTCTCCCGTCTTCTTTGAGGAGTTCGGAAATTCTGTTTTTTGCTTTTTCGGTTACGCTTATCATGATATTTATGATACAGGGTTTAAAACAACACTGAATACGGTAATCATATTGCGATCTCTGCCATAATATAATTTTTCCAAAGCGTTAAAAATATTGCTGGCCCTGAAGTAGGAGGTGTGCAGTTCATGTTCCCCACTGGCTACCCATTGGATGGTGTAAGAGTTTTCTTTCTCTTTAAAGTCCTGGACATAGGTCCACATCTTATTCAAAGTGTCAATCTTATCTGATCCCGTTTCTGAATGAAACAGGAAAGATTGATTGTGCCTTGGATTTAATGTGATCAGGTCGAGTTTTGACTTGCCGTCCAATACACTGTATTCAAAAATCAAATCACTGGTACGAAGTCCTAAATAATCCTTTATTTGTTGTTGTATTCGGGCAACCTCTACATGAATATCACTTGTAATATCTGGCATTGTTGGTTTGATTTCAAATGCAAAACGCTGGATTATCCCATTTATCTTTGTACTAATGTAAAATCCAGGTTAAAAGTTTCTCAAATTCATTCAAAATTAATCAATTCTGATAAACAAAGTTTATGAACAAAATTGAACACATAGGAATAGCAGTGAAAAACATGGCTGAATCTAATCGCCTGTTTGCAAAACTACTGGGAAAGGAACCCTATAAAATTGAGGAGGTGGCCTCTGAGGGAGTAAGAACTTCATTTTTTGATGTGGGGGGAGTGAAAATTGAATTATTACAAGCCACCAACTCTGATTCGCCTATTGCAAAATTTATAGAGAAAAAGGGTGAGGGAGTTCATCACCTGGCATTTGCAGTTGATGATATTCATCTAAGTATTGCTGCCAAGACAGAGGAGGGATTTACAATCATCAATCCGGAACCAAAACCAGGTGCCGATAATAAGATAATTGCCTTTCTCCACCCCAAATCAACAAATGGTATTTTAGTAGAGCTTTGCCAGGAAAGAAAAGATTAGCGGTTTTTGTCCTGACCAAATTGAAGGCGATTATAATGTTTTAACTTTTTCTTTCCCTCACGGGTTTCATAATATGGTTTTGGACTCGCACAGGCCCCCAGAAATAACATGGTTACCAAAAATAATCCAACTATCTTCTTCATAACACATCCATATTTGTGCCTATATACGGAACAAGATCAGAAATTACCTTCATACAGGAGATAAGTTTTACTTTTGTGGGATTAATGAACCGAAAAAGCGGTTAAATGGCAGTTACGATATGGCAGAGAATCGATTAGAAATAAGTCAATTGGGGGAATTTGGGCTCATTGATAGAATAAGTTCAAATTTTGAATTGAGTAACAAATCTTCACTATTTGGAATAGGGGATGATGCTGCAGTAATTGATGGAGGTGATGAGTCAATATTGTTGTGTACAGATATGCTTACGGAGGGTGTTCATTTTGACCTTTCTTACACTCCGCTCCAACATCTGGGCTACAAGGCAGTTGTAGTCAATATTTCTGATATCGCAGCCATGAATGGCCGGCCTGAACAAATTGTAGTGAGCCTGGGGTTGAGCAACCGTTTTTCTGTTGAAGCAGTAGATACCTTATATGAAGGAATCAAGATGGCTTGCAAAAATTATAATGTGGATTTAGTGGGTGGAGATACCACGTCTTCTGCTTCCGGACTTGTAATTTCTATAGCTGCACTGGGTAGAGTAAAAAAAGATAAAGTGACATACCGAAGTGGAGCTAAGGTGAATGATATCGTATGTGTAACCGGAGACTTGGGGGCAGCTTATATTGGGCTTCAAATTTTAGAACGAGACAAGCAGGTTTTTCTAACAAACCCTGAAATGAAACCACAGCTGGAAAACTTTGAATACATGGTGGGACGCCAACTTAAACCGGAAGCAAGAATGGATATTGTTTATGAATTGGCCGAACTAGGAATTCAACCTACCTCTATGATTGACATATCTGATGGGCTAGCTTCTGAACTGTTGCACATTAGTAAAAGCTCTAATGTGGGTATCAAAATATTTGAAGATAAAATTCCTATCGATACTAAAGTGTACGAAACCGCAGCCATTGAATTAAAGATTGACCCAATTACCTGTGCCCTCAATGGGGGTGAAGATTATGAATTGTTATTTACAATCAATCAATCAGATTTTGAAAAGATAAAAAACCATCAAGACATCCACTTCATAGGACATATTCACGACAACGCAAAACAAAATTTATTGATTACAAAGCAAGGAACTCCCATACCACTTACTGCTCAGGGGTGGAATCATTTTAAACCCCTTCATGGGTAAGGATTTCCCCTTTATGGGTACGAGGTAGTCTCCCCTTTAGGGGTAGGGGTAGTCTTCCCTTTAGGGGTAGGGAGTAGTCTCCCCTTTGGGGGTTGGGGTAGATTGTAAGAATATTTTCAATCAATCGGGTAGGGGATGTAAACAAACTTGGTAAAGTCGCGATCTACAACAAAAAGACAACAAAATTCATCCGGATCTTTGTAAGATGATTTAAAATCTTCTTCTTTTTCTGTTGCTACCAGCTCTCTTTCAATGAACTCACCCAGGAAGGAAGCATAATAATTCCACTCCAATCCCAATTCGGTTTTGGCGAGGAGTAGTTGTCCAATGGAAATAGAATCTTTTGCAATAGGAAAAATGGGAAGGTCGAATCCTGCTTTCCGAATCTGATAAGAAGACTCCTTTAGCGTATCAGATACTTTTACAAAGTCCCGGGAAATTGTCCCCAGGTATTTACCATCGAGTTCAGGGTCGTTTACCATTTGGCCTAAAGTATTTTTTGGAGAACAAAAGTAAAAATAATACTGATGAGTTCTTACTTAATGTGTTTCAATCCAGGTTTCAGCGAAAGTTTTTAACTCAGGAAAAAACTCCATGAACTCATTTTCAAATTGATCATTATATTTGGATAACTCTACAATAGATTCATCCATTTTGGAATCGAATGAGGTACGTCTTGACATACCACTTAGCGCCCTGTGGATTCCTTCCTTCTTCTGATAGTTTACAAGCCAATTTCCCTGTATCAAGTAAGGCATCATTTGCCGAGTTTTTTCAGGAAGCATTTCTTTATTTTCTTCAAGTAGTAAATAGAATTGTTCTGCAAACTTTGGGAGACTGGTTTCGTGAAAAGTATCCCAATTTTTGGCAAGGTAATAATCGTAAAACATATCGATGATTACTCCCGAATAATGCCTGTATTTTGGTCTCAAACGATTTTTACTCTTTTGCACTACTTCATGGCTGTCGGTATATTCGTCAATAGCACGATGAAGTTCAACTCCTTTAATTACCTGAGGTTCGTAGCGCCCCACCAGACTCCCGCCTTTTACGAAATCTCCAATAAAATTGCCAATTGTTAGCTGTGGATCATTGCCAGAGAGATATATATGAGCCAGGAAGTTCATGTGCGTAAGATAATTGATAAAGTCTGTTTTTTATTAAAGAAGTTTTTGATCATTTTTGATTAATTAGCATATCAAAAATAAAATGTAAAACACATGTCGGCTCTGTCTCAACTCAAATTACTGGTAAATCTGGCGCTTATTGATGATGTAGTAGCTGAAAGGGAAAAAAAATATATTATCAATATCGGTCTCGCCAATGGACTGTCAGCACAGGATGTAGAATACTTACTGAATCAGAAGCATGAGGTAATCGTGCCTCAAGGCCTTACGGATGATCAAAAATTTAATTACTTATTCAGCCTTGTTCAGTTGATGAAAATCGATGAGCGGCTTTATAAGGAGGAAATAAAGTACTGTTCTCAGACTGCATCAAAACTTGGGTATAAGCAAGAGGTGATGTTTGAGCTGATGCTAAAAGTGAGCGCTACTATGAAAAAAGGAGAGATCGCTTCATTGAAAGAATTAACATCTTCCTATTTGGTGAAGTAACTTCACTGGTTCCGATCCCTTTCAATATTTATTGATGGGTTTTGTTTCAATCCTTGTTGTCGTGGATGTTGATTTAGAAG
>CAYPDF010000013.1:0-11809 GCA_964409415.1 uncultured Ohtaekwangia sp.
AACAATAGGCGCCATGAAAGGACGGCTCATCGCACAGTTCTTCTCAGAGTCGATTTTGTATGCCGTGCTGTCACTGATTATTGCCTTATTTACAGTGTGGGCAATGCTTCCTCTGTTTAACCAATTGGCAGGTAAGGCCATCACATTTTCTGCACTGCTTTCCACCCAATTTGTATTAAGTATGTTAGGGCTAGTAGTCATCGTAGGACTAGGTGCTGGAATTTACCCTGCCATCTACCTCACCTCTTTCCAGCCTGTTGAAGTACTCAAAGGAAAAATAAGAGCTGGCTTTAAGAGCAGTGGCATCAGAAGCTTTTTGGTAACCCTTCAATTTACCATCAGTATCGTACTTATCATTTCGACACTAATAGTATTCGAACAGGTTAACTATATACAAAATAAGAATCTTGGCTTTTCAAAAGAGAATGTCTTGATCATAGATAATGTAAACAAGCTGGGAACCAACAAGAAGGCGTTCAAGGATATTCTTCAAAAGCAGGAGGGCATAAACCGGGTTAGCTACTCTCAATATGTTCAGCCCAACATCGGTAACAGTTCTGTTTTTCGCCCCAGCGGAGAAAATGCTGAAGACATACTTTTTGTATATAACACGGTAGATGAAGATCACCTGCCCACTATGAAAATGGAGCTGGCGCAAGGTCGCAACTTTTCGAAAGATATTGCTTCCGATTCCATGGCTGTAATTATGAACGAAGCTGCTTTCAATCTCATAGGATGGGACAACATTGAGAATAAAGAAATTAGGGAATACAGGGAAGAGGGTATGATCCCCTACAAAGTCATTGGTGTGGTGAAAGATTTCAATTTTGAATCGCTAAGGAATAAAGTGAGGCCATTACTTTTGTTCTATGCTCCCGAAAATCAAATGATAAGTATTCAACTCAGTGGTATTGGTTTGCAAGACAAGGTAAAATTTATTGGTGAGCAGTGGAAAACACTAACGGGTGGAGCGCCTTATGACTATGTATTTATTGATCAGGAGTTCGATGCTTTGTTCAGGGCCGAACAACGCATGAGTTCAATCTTTACGGTCTTCACCGTGCTGGCCATTGCTATTGCCTGCCTGGGACTACTTGGTTTGGCTTCCTTTACCGCAGAACAACGTGCCAAAGAAATCGGTATCCGCAAGGTAATGGGATCAACCGTAACTCAGGTGGTAGTGCTCTTATCAAAGGGCTTTACAAAGTTGGTGGTTATCTCCTTTTTGATCGCTGCCCCTATTTCCTACTATGGAATGAGCACCTGGCTGGAGGGCTTTGCCTATCGTATTGACATTAATCTATGGACGGTTCTTGTTGGTGGGGTTACCGCGTTGTTGATTGCATGGCTCACCATTAGCTATCAATCCTTTAAAGCAGCACGAGCCAATCCTGCAATATCATTGCGATCGGAATAAATTAAGTCACCGTCACTCCGAATGACGTGATACTTTTGTAAAAACAGAATACTGGTTTGTTATTTCTCCTTTAAAACTACTGGTGCTTTCCAAAAAGCATCACTTATTTTTTGTGACCTGGCCAGCTCACCACCATAGTATAATGAATTAAAAAGAATTTTATAAGTACCATAGGGCTGACCGCGCCATTGTGGCCTGTAGCCATGAAGGATGACGTGTCCTTCTCCATATTTCACATCCAACGCAGCAGCAAACCCGTTGAGGTGTTTCTCCCCCAACAAATATCCTGACATCAACGGAGAACCCTGGCTCTTAAATTTTGCCAACGCCTGTCCTTCAAACCCTTCCAGTGTGGTGAACACAGGACTATCATCTACAAAAACATTTGCTCTATCATCTAAACCCGCCATCACAGGGTGTTGTGTGTTCACTTCCACTTCCAAAATTGATCCGCCTGTAAAGAACTCCTTTCTACCCAAACCTTTTACCACATTTTTTACAGGCAAATGCAAAGCGTCAATGGTAAAGTCGCTGCTTTCGTTGAGGCACACCAGTGTACCCCCTTTGCGGACAAACTCTTCTAACCCTAAAACTCCTGCATCACCTAATCCACCCTCATATTGTGGGGGAACAGATCCTTTTTTAAATCCATTCTTTATCGTTGATGGGCGATCTGAGGCCAATACAATCACATCAAAGCGTTCTCTCAGTTCACCCGAAATAAAATCATTGTTGCCAATGTTGGCAAACGGAAACCCAAAACATTCCAACAACCATCGTGTCCACCCCTCATCCATGCTTGGGCGCCAAGGGCGGTACAATCCAATGCGTGGATTTACACTAACGCCTTTTGATGAATTGGTCAGTTGTACATTCAAGGCTAAATCTTTCACCTCTTTATCTATCACACTTTTGGATACACCACTGATAATGTATTTTCCATTGTCATATTTCACACTGCCACCGGCAAGGATGGATTTATTGATCATTCTGAATGAATTGTTTTCTTTAGGATCAACGACAAGTGATGAACCACTTCCAGTCGATCGTCCAGCGGGAGCAACAATAGCAGCAGCCGTAGCATTAGAATTAAAACCAAGTCCCGGTGCAAAGTCAGCAGGATATGCATCCTTATCTCTATTCTGTTTCCAGTCTATTGGCGTCCCTTCCAACAATTCAATAGCACTCCTCACCTGCTCTGTCAATGGTGAAGCGGCAGCCACCACACGGGTGCCAAATTGCAGTGGCATAGTCCAGCCTGCAGCATCATAAGGTTGCTCAGGAGGGCCATCAGGATATTCGCGCAAGTCCGGGTAAGCCTGGCGATCAAATACCTGACGCACGAGTTCAGCATATTCCTGATCCATAGGGATTACCCATGTTCCTTTTTCATAATTAACGCCATCAAACTCAACGGTCTTATTCAATTGCCCCACCTTCACGCCATTGAAGGCCAGTCTTCTCAACATTTCCACAGCACTCATAGGATCTCGTTGATTTTGTGAAATGAAATAGGCATAGGGCGGCTCTTTAATATATTTTTCTGTAGTGCTTTTGGCCGCCTGATACCTGCCATAAAGTAATTCATGGCCATACTTTGCAGCATAATCCAATACTGCAATGGAGGCCGTCTGCATATAGGCCATCGCATCGCTGATTCTCCACCACCCACCTTTCCACGGGCTGATATACAATGACTCTGCTCTTAAATCTTGATTGTCTTTCGGGAAATCTCTGACTGTATAAAAATAAGGGGTGGCATAGTTATACAATGCGGTCTCTGTCCAGAAAGAAGGCGTGTTTTGCAACACTGGCATGTAATCAATGTATCCTGGATACCAGGCGTCATACCCGGTACCCATGTGTACGGCACCAGGTTGGTTGTTGATCTCCAGCGATTGGGCTATGGCCATTCCGATCATATTCACTTCTCTTGCAATGATGGGAGGTGTCTGAGTAGCAATGGGCTCGGCAAAAGGCGGCAACCAAATTCTGGTAGGAAAGGGAGATGTCTGATGCTGTACATAAATGATGTTGGGCTCCCACTCTCGCCATGTACGTTCCATCACACGCGATTCAATCATGTTGAGCATGTAGGCATCGCGGTTGTTGTCATGCCCCACATACTTCTGGTATAATTTAGGAAGTGGTGCCACTTCATAAGGAGTCCCTACATTCGATTGGTACCAATCGGCTACCATGGTTTGTCCATCTGGATTGATGGTAGGATAAAGCATGAGCACCACATTGTCCAAAATATTCTTCATCTTGGGTGTGTCAGCTTTGCTCAGGATTTCATACACTAAGGTAAAAGTGTGATTAGGGCCTGCCACCTCCGTAGCGTGCAATCCTCCATCGATATGTACAATGGGTTTGCCTTGCGCTGCCAAAGCCATGGCTTCATCTTCCGATAAACCGTCAGGATGCGCCAGTCGTTTGGTAATTCTTTTTATATTTTCAATGTTGTTCAGGTTTTGTGGGGAGGATATCAGCGCACAATACCATTCGCGACCTTCCGATGTATACCCGACCTGGATCAACTTTAGTTTGTCCGTTGCTGCCTCCAGCTTTCGCAAATAGGCGATGCTTTGCTCGTAGGTAGTCAAATGGAAATCTGCGCCTGCTTCAAAGCCCAGTGTTTCTTTGGGTGTGGGTATTTGTGAATAACTTGCAGTAACAGCTATCAGGCAGAAGAGCCCCACCAGGATTGTGTAAAACTTATTCATTCTTTAAATGTTGTTTAATCCGTAATCTTCAACACAATTTTGAGGAATCAAAGAGAAATTACACGCAGTACATTTGAATTTTTTTAAGGCTACTGTGAGAGCCCAGAACGATGAGGATATCTCCCCGTTTTATGATTGTTTCGCTGTTGGGATCGAAGATAAAGCCCTTTTCTGGATCTTTTAATCCAATGACTGTGGCGCCCGTATTTTTCCGAATGTCCAACTCTTTGATGGTCTTATCCTTATATACATCCTTTAACTCGTTGAACATAAGTTCTTTTAATTGCAAGTCCTGATTATTAATACCTGTCAGTATTTCCAGAAATTCAACCACATGAGGTTGGGTGATTAAATGCGCCATATGAATTCCACCCATAGCAAATGGTTTCACCACCTTATTGGCTCCAGCCCTATATAATTTCTTTTCTGCGCTTTCTTCGGAGGCCCTTGCAATGATGTTCAGATTGGGGTTAATTCCTTTGGCAGTGATGCAGATGATCATATTGCTGGCATCATCCGGGAGGGTAACAATCAACGAAGAGGCTGTCTCTATGCGTGCCTTCATTAATACCTCTTCGCGTGTTGCATCTTCCTTTACAATCTGGAAGCGTGGATTTTCAGGTAGGTATTGCAATACCTCCGAATCATTTTCAATCAGGATAAACTGTTGTTTACTTTTTAACAACTCATCGCAAGTTTTAGCGCCTGTTCTCCCGTAGCCAACTACGATCACATGATTATTCAACTTTTTTTCTCTTTTATTAAAAATGAATGTAGTAAATATTTTTTTGAACTCCCCTTCAAAGATATAACGACTGATCGCAGATACGATATAAGCATAAATGCCAAGATTAAACATCATGTAGATGCTGGTGAATAGCTTGCCATTATCACTTAAAGGGGATACTTCACTAAAACCTACTGTAGATACAATGAGCATGGTCATGTAAAAGGCATTCAGGATGTTGTAACCTTCTAGGATAGAGTAACCAAAAGTGCCAATGGTGATACTCACCAAAAGCATTGTTGCCGCTATTAAAAAAGTTCTGATAGATTCCCTCATGTAGCTTAAGCCCAAAACTAATTGTATATATTTAAGCCATTAGTATCCTTAAATATATGCAATCAACTCCTAAATAAAATTTGGGCAAAAACAATCTATCGCGTCACCTGGGCCTGTTGGGTTTGGCCTCTACAGGCATCTGTTCCATGTTGGGGGCTTCTATTTATGTGGTGCCCTTTATGATACAAAGAAACGTTCCCGGCATAGGGCCTCATGTGCTCCCCGCATTTTTAGTGGCGGCATTGCCAGCTATCCTTGCTGCGTTCGCTTACAGTATACTGGCATCGGCCATGCCACGGGCAGGAGGAAGTTATATTTATGCCAGCCGGGGCCTTAATCCATATTTGGGTTTTGTTGCCAGCTTTTCACAATGGTTTGGACTCTCTATAGCCATCGGTGTAATCGCATATGTCATCATTCCTTTTCTCAGGGATATCGCCACACAACTGACGATGCCACAATTGGCAGCCACGCTGGACAATGGTACTATAAGAGTGATTCTCTCTCTGTTTCTTCTTTGGATCTTTGTGTATGTGAACATCAGGGGAGTGAAGTCTTACGAACGTACCGTAATCCCCCTTATGTTTCTCATGTTTGGCCTGGGGACAGTGGTTATTGTAGCAGGTTTTTTTTTCAATCATCAGGATTTTCAAAAAGCTGTACCCACATTTGCCCTGCCCGTAGCAGATAATACCACCTTAAACATCGGTACTTTTCTGGCTGCATCTGCTATACTCTTTTCCAGTTTTATTGGTTTTGATTCTATTGCACAAGCGGGAGGCGAAGCAAAGAATCCATCCTCTGCCCTGCCCAAAGCCATTGCCATTGCGGTGCTTACGGTTGGCAGCTTTTACTTTTTATTTACTGCCGCAGTTTATCATGCTGTGCCCTGGCAGTTCATTGCAGAGGAGGCCATGACCAAAGACATTACCGCTGCCGGTGTGTTGAGCTACCTTCTTCCCTCTGGTTGGGCCATCCTGATTGTAGCCGGTGCAGCAATTGCACTCCTCAATGATTTACCCGCCATGATTTTGTCGGTTTCGAGACTGATGTTTGCCTGGGCAGAAGATGGCATTTTCCCTCAATCTATTTCCAGAATAAGCCCCCAGCATCATACTCCTATCAACGCTATTATCGGTAGCGGGGTGATGGCATCGGTGGGAATATTGGGAAGTCATTTTGCAGGAGACTTTTTCCTGGGCATTGATATTATGGTCACTTCTATGTTGGTGAATTTCTTATTGATGTGCGTTACGGTAGTTGCATTACCCAAACGCAATCCCGGGTTGGCCAAAGAAGTAAAGGTGATTACGAACAGGAAACTACAATTACTATTGGCTTCAGCGGGGATTTTATTGCTGATGGGATTTTTGTGTATCCATATTTACAAAGACCTCACCTCCAGCGTTGACGAATGGTACTTCCACTCCACTCCCGTGTGGCTTATCGTCATGGCAGTGGCCAGCCTGGTTTATTTCAGAGAACGAAAATTGTTAGAGCAAACAGGTGTTGACACCAAAGCGCTGTTTAAGCAATTGCCGGAAGAGTAATTAACGCAATTATAGTTGGAGATTCAATGTAAAAAATGTGTGGTGTAAGTCGGCCCACATTTTTCCTGCTTAGTTTGGTTTGGGTAGACACGTTGCGGATGTTGAACCAAAATTTGGGTTACACTTTCTGGTTCGTGATAATACCGATCAAAGGTAAAATACTACTCACCGTTATTTTGATTCATTGAATTCTATTTGCCAAATTTCATTGACAGAAGCACTCGAGTTAGAATTGGATATTTTAACCACCAAAAAAACCACCTTATTCCCTTCTCTATTCCAATCAAAATCGGATGTTAAGATCCTAAAATCTGTAGAAGATTCGTTAAATTTTGTTAATTGTCGGATTTCCCCAGTAGCCATATTTTTGATATACAATTCTGTACTCAACACATTTGGAGTACTTCCAGGATACTTCCATGAATTGTCGTGTCTGCTTGAGATAAATATAAAGTTGTTTTTAGAAGGAGAAAAGCTCGCATGCTCTTCCCAGCTTGAAGAACTGCTTATTAAGTTTACGATATTATTTCCATCTAAATCAGATTGATAGCAATCATCAACATAACCCTGCCCATTTGGAGTATATGAATACGTTAGTCTATCATCTATACCATGAGTTTCATAAAATCCTGTACCATTGGGCTTGAGTAAAATCTGGTTGGATAATTTATTGGTATTGACTTGAGATATATCAAAATCGGCAATATGCATACCCCAACCATCCCAATGATTTTCACCTCCCGGTGTTATTCCTATAAGAGACGGGATTATGTTGCCAGTAGGGATTCTATGAGCAAATATTAATTTTGAGCCATTATTGTTAAAGTGAGGATGTAATGCAGCATTGTTTAAATCGGTCTCAAATATTTTCTCTGCCGCTAAGGTTTGCGTATTTAAAATCCAAAGGTCATTATTAAAGCCAAATGACATATGTTCAAACCGTGTGTGATTTGAATTGTTATTCTCAACTTGAATAATACAATGAATGCCATCCGGATGCCATTCGGGTTGTCCTACAAACCTTCCTGTGATATTTGACAATCCACAGGTTAAACATTGGATATCAGAACCGTCAGCATTCATCATAAATACATCTGTATTCCCTGTTGATTGATCAGTTATCCTATCAAATAATATTTTTGAGTGTGTACCCCCCTTATACCAAGCGACCCGACCACCATTGTCAGTTAATTTATTGATTTTAAAATCACCTGTTTGCGTTGGATCATCCGAATTTTTATCGCATCCAATTCCGATGATCCCAATAATCATAAATAATGTAACAAGGAGTCTTTTCATTTCTTTATTTGTTGCTGCTAAGGTCAATTTATTTGGCGTGCTTGCCTTGCCTTAGGCAGATAAACGGTACGCAGGCGCTACTCTATAATAAGTCACTACCAAAATAGTGCTTTTTGTGTTTCCGTTCAAATTCCAGAAAAACTGAGCGAAGGGATAATGCAATAGTCGATATCGGGCCTGCCTGCGCGTAGCCACTTCGGCAAAAGCAGGCCTGTAAAGAAATTCGGAACGTACTTTAAAGTATCCTATACAGACAACAACTTTTAATAATTGAAATTTGTTGGCGTTACCATCAACTGCTCCTATCACATTTTTGGATGGATGATGACACCAACCCGTTGACAAAATAATCCTTTGATCAATGCAGTAGTAAAGCGTGTTTAAGGCTTACTCCGATCGCAAAGATTCAACGGGGTTGGCCACTGCAGATTTTATCGTTTTGAAGCTCATGGTAAAAAATGCGATGAGTAAGGTGGTGATGCCGGCCAGCGCAAACATCCACCACTGAATGTCTATTTTGTAAGCAAAATCCTGGAGCCATTGATCCATAAGATAATAGCCCAGTGGAAAGGCTATGATGAAAGAAATGGCCACGAGGATGATTAAATCTCTGGACAGCATAGAAACGATTTCTGCCACATTAGCCCCCAGTACTTTTCGAATTCCAATCTCTTTCACCCGCTGCTCTGCCGCAAATGTGACCAAACCAAATAATCCAAGGCACGCAACAAAAATAGTAAGCACACCAAATATTTTTATGATGGTACCCATCTTCTGTTCGGCCAGATAGGTTTCATTGTACAAGTCATCTAAAAGGGCGTAAGTAAAGGGTTCTTCCACATGAAAGGCTTTCCATTTATTTTCAATACTGGCAATTAATGCAGCCATTTTCTTTGTATTGGACTTTAGGATGAGCCCTCCGTAAGGATGGTTAAGCATAATCAATGGGGCAATGGGTTCATGTAGTGACCTGAAATGAAAGTCCTTGACCACTCCAATTACAGTAAGGCTCCTCTTTCCTCCATCCACAGTAAGGATTTGCCCCACGGGGTTGTCTCCCAACCCAAATGTGCTTACTGCAGTTTCGTTAATAATGACATTCAAAGAATCATTAGCAGCAATAGCAGAAAAATTTCTTCCCATCACCAATTTCATCCCCATGATAGGGATATACTGATCATCAATATTATAAACAATGGTTCTCCTCACCAATTCCTGGTTTGTACCGGGATATGCCCCTGTAATATTGTCATCCGTAGGACCAGCGGGTATAAAGGATGACATGGTGACACGCTCCACCCGAGGGTCTTTCAGGAGTTCGTTCTTAAAAGCATTCTCATTGTTACCCAGTAAATAGGATTCTCTCAACACCAGCAGTTGTTGTCTGTCATAACCAATTTCTTTGTTCTGGATGTAGGACATCTGTTGACTCAGAATAATAATGGAAAGGATAAGACAGGCAGAAACAACGAATTGAAGAACAACCAGTGCACTGCGAATCCTTTTGCTTCGTCCACCACCTGCAATTTTATTTTTAAGTGCAGAAAGAGGTCTGATAGAGGAAAGAAAAAAAGCGGGATAGCTGCCTGCGAGTAATGTGATCAATAGCACCAATGAAATAAGCGCTACTAATACTTTTGGATTGAGAAGAAAGTTAGCCTCCAGGTATTTACCGGACAGTTGGTTGAACCATGGAAGGGCAACCACTACAAGTGCGGCTGCTATCACCATCGCCACCACAGTGGCAATGAAGGATTCTGTCAAAAATTGGTGGATCAATTGACCTTTGCGTGACCCCAATACTTTTTTAACTCCTATCTCTTTGTTTCGTTTTGTAGCTCCGGCAGTGGAGAGGTTCATAAAATTGATACAGGCAATCAATAGCATGAAAACGGCCACTGCCCCTAATATATAAACTGACTTTACATCACCACCGGCCTCAAGTTCACTTTGATTGGCAAAATCAGAATACAAATGAATATCCAGCAAGGGTTGAACAAAAAGACCAATATCATTTCCATTCTCTTTAAATTTATCATAAGTCATTCCCATCTGCTCCACCTGCGGCCCCATGTATTTTTTAATAATGGCGGGCAGTTTTGCTTCAAATTCTTTAGGGTCAGTGCCTTTCGGCAACACCACATAATTGAAATAGTTGGAGGACATCCAATCATTTCTTTTTGCATGGGCCAAACCCGTCATGGACGCAAAGAGGTCAAAATGAAAGTGCGAATTAGTTGGTACATTTTCGATAACTCCCGTCACCTTAAATTGTTCGCCTGAATCATTGAATTCCAAAATCTTGTTGATGGGATCTTCCTGACCAAAATATTTCAGCGCAACAGTTTTGGTGATTACTATGGTGCGTGGTTCAGTTAGCGCAGAATGGAGATCTCCCTGAAGGAAACGCAAGGTAAATACCTGAAAAAAATTGGGATCTACGTAAGCCAACTTGTCATTATTGTAGGTAATGTTCTTATAGGTTATTTTGGGTGATCCAAATTGCCTTAGCCGGGTGGATTGCTCAACTTCAGGAAATTCATCTTTCAATGTGGAAGCTACGGGTGCGGGGGTTACCGCTTCTTTTATTATTTCGCCATTCACCTTTCCTTTCAATACTACACGAAAAATTCGATCTGCCTTTTCGTTGTAGCGATCATAACTTAGTTCGTCTACTACAAATAGCATGATGATCAGACAGGTTGCTATACCCATTGCAAGACCGGTTATATTGATTGCAAACAACCTCCAGTTTTTTAATAAATTTCTCCAGCCCATTTTAAAATAACTTCTGTACATGCTCTGTAGTTTTGATTTTTAGGTGCTTCAAGGTTGTGAATGTTGAACTTCAATGGTATTAATAATAATGCCAAATATAAATGATGTGAAATTACACTTTAGGAAGGGTTATGCGTTTCATCTACTGTTCATATCCGAACAATAGATGCATCATTGTGGGAAAGGAACAGCGTCCTATTTGCGAGGCGGTCCATTTTCTTTCTAGAACTTGTCTATGAGGAACAGAGTATTGAGGTTGAGTCATATTTTTGTTCTTACTACTACCATAATTTTTCGATCTGTAATAACGATTGAAGACTAATCGTAAGTTCAGAAAAACCAGGCATGATATAGATCAGCACCATATAGTTGCTTATCATTAAAACCTTCATTATCTTAGTATAAATAGAGAAATTTTTCGTGATTATTACTTTTTATACCATAATTCGAAGTTTATTTTATCTCCAAATGGAGCAATACCTACAATTTTTCAAAAGTAGTCGGAAAATCATCTTCCAGAATTAAAGGCACTCGCGAGTGTGCCAGTCTCAACTCCCCTGTTAATAAACACATCGTTATTTGGACGTAATTCATTTGCGCCAGTTACTCGCATAATAAACACTAAAATATATGGGGCGATGTGTATCAAAACTTAAATATTGATAATCATGGCAAGAGGAAAGAACCTTAAAAGGTCGACAAAAGATTTGAAAGCTAAAAAGCAAGAAAAGATACTTAGGAGACTTGAAGATAAGAAGATGAGAAAACGCAAATAGTATACACATTCTCATTCACGATATAACCAGTGAGGGCATTTCTATTAAAGAGGTGCCCTTTTTTATTATGCTTTTTAAATACCTATTAGGATCATTCCTTTTCGGATCGGTGGAAACACCGACCGAAGGCAAAATAGTTTTTTGTGAATTTTTACCGCAAAGTCGCTGAGGCACAAAGTTGTGCAAAGGCTGAGTATACT
>CAYPDF010000013.1:11909-82445 GCA_964409415.1 uncultured Ohtaekwangia sp.
ATTCTTTGTGTAACTCTGTGGAATAACGAGAATGCTGTTGTCAAAACCTAATACCTTTAAACACCCATCAGGGTTATTTCGTCAAAATTGATTTATCCTCAGCTTGTCGTTTAAAACTACAAAACAAAAAATTTTGTTGGGTACCAAAAGGTGTTTGGTGGTCCTCATGGATGCATTTGATTTTTCTAAATCCTTTTTTTAACTGATCTTGAAGCGTTTCCTCGGAATATTGTTTTATCTCAAGTCCACTGCATTTTTTTGGGCCACTCTCCGAAAAAGTTCCAATAGTTAAATACGCATTCTCTTTAAGATATGATTTTGCTCTCTCCACGTATTCTTTTATCTGATCGCCAGTTGTCATAAAATGAAAGGTTGCCCGGTCGTGCCACAAGTCAAAAGTTTTGTCGGTCTTAAATTCTGTAATGTCCGACACAATCCAATTGACCTTTTCAGCTGCCTCACCCAGTCTTATTTTAGTTCTCTTTAATGCGTGCTCCGAAATATCCAAGACGGTAATGTCTTCGTAGCCTTCATCAATAAGCCTGTCAACCAGTTTGCTTTCTCCTCCACCCACATCTATAATACTTGCTTGTTTTGGAAGATTAAAGCTATGGATAAAGTCCAGTGATATTTTGGGATTCTCTTGTGTCCAGCTCACCTCATGAGGTTGTCTGGTTGCATAGATATCGTCCCAGTGTTTTGATTTGTCTTTTGTCATTCAGAAAACGATTTAGTTGAATGGTGCAGGCATCATTTTGGCTCAATATGAATTAAGATGTGTTCCAGGTTCGGTATCTCGTGTTGCAAATAATCTTTGAGGCGATGGGCAATATGGTGACCTTCCTTTACTGAAATTTCTCCGTTGACTATCGCGTGTAAATCAACTTGATACTTCATCCCTGCTTTTCTTATAAAACACTTTTCAGTTCCTAAAATTCCCTGAACTTCCAGGGATTTTTCTCTGATTTCCATCATTAGGTCGTCATAGAGGTTTTCATCCATTATTTCACCCAAAGCAGGTCGAAATATCAAATAACTGTTGTATAAAATAAAGAAAGAAGCCAATAATGCCGCCCAATCATCTGCAGCTTCATACCCTTTTCCAAATATGATCGCTATTGAAATTCCAAGAAAAGCCATCACCGAGGTTATCGCATCACTTCTATGATGCCAGGCCTCTGCCTTCAGCGATGTGCTATTTGTTTCATTGCTTTTTTTAATAACAATTCGAAATGAAATTTCCTTCCATAAAATGATACCCCCCAAAACAATTAATGTCCAGGCTTTGGGGGTTTCATGAGGTGTCTGAATGTTTTGAATACTCTCGTATGCAATTATTGTTGCAGAAGTCACAAGAAAAGCTACGACCAAAAAGGTAATTAATGGTTCAATTTTTCCGTGTCCATAAGGATGATTTTCGTCCGCGGGTTTTTTGGCATACTTGAGACCAAACAAAACCAGAAGTGAAGAAAAGATATCTGTTGTGGATTCAATGGCATCGGCAATCAACGCAAATGAGTTGCCGAAAAATCCTGCAAGTCCCTTTATTAAAGCCAAACTGGTGTTACCAATAATGCTAAAATATATAGTTCGAATTGCAGTTTGTGCGTTATTCATTATCTATTTTCCCCTTGCCTACAACAACATACCCCAATAAAGAACTCCCACTATATCCACTTTTGATCATGCACTGTCTTCTCATGCTCCACAGCACCTGTATGAGCTGTTTCCTTTGGTTCAAATAATAGCACCCACACCTCTTCTCCATCGGTGCGGGGGTTGTGCTCCACTCCTTTTGGTACAATGATCATCTCCCCTTCTTTCACTACTTCTGTTCGATCGCGAAAGTCCATGTACAAAGTGCCTTTAAAAATCATAAAAAGTTCGTCTTCATTTTCATGACTGTGCCAAACAAATTCATCTTTCACTTTAGCTAGTTTCACATATTGGCCATTCAGCTCTCCAATAATTTTTGGTGTCCATGTTTCTGAGAACAAACTGAACTTCTCTTTGATATTTACAGCACCCATAACATTCGATTTTGTATTCCTAATAAAGGAGCTAAATTTATTTTTTACAATTGCTTAAAGATAGTCGATGGATTCAATAATTGAAACTTGCCAATTGTCACCTACACTTCAAATCTCCCGAGTGCTTACTGGCCTCTGGCAAATAGCAGATATGGAACGTGATGGAAAAACACTGGATCCCCAGCAAACGGCCGCCACCATGAAGCCTTATCTGGATGCCGGTTTCACCACATTTGACATGGCGGACCATTACGGATCAGCAGAAATCATTGCCGGAACGTTTAGACAAAACCTCGTTCACCCTGATTCAGTTCAATTATTAACCAAATGGGTACCCCCACCCGGACAAACCAGCAAAGAAGAAGTAAGGAAGGCTGTTATCACGGCACTCAATCGGCTGCAATCCAAAAAAATAGACTTGCTTCAATTTCATGCCTGGAACTACGCAGATCCCAATTGGTTAGATTGTCTCTACTGGTTGCAAGAATTAAAACAGGAAGGGTTGATCGCCAATATAGGGTTAACCAATTTTGATACCGCCCATCTTCGTATTGTCCTCACCAGTGGCATCGAGGTGGTCTCCAATCAGGTTTGCTATTCTGTTGTGGATCAAAGAGCCGGGGGAGCCATGACTCAACTCTGTAATGAACACAACATCAAATTGCTTGCCTTTGGTACCGTGGCTGGTGGGTTTCTTACCGAAAAGTGGTTGAACAAGCCAGAACCTGTATTGGATGAAAAACTTACCTGGTCGCAAATGAAATACAAACGATTCATTGATGAAGCCGGAGGATGGAAAAAGTTTCAGGAATTACTTTCTGCATTGGGCGAGGTATCAAAACAACACAATGTTTCTATTGCCAATGTAGCAAGCCGATATATGCTGGAGCAATCTGCTGTGGGTGGTGTGATCATTGGAGCACGATTGGGCAAAAGTGAACATGTACTGGAAAACACAAGGCTCTTTCAATTTAGTCTAACTGATGAAGACAAAGCAAGTATCAAAAAAGCGCAAGCAGCCCTTACACCGATACCCGGAGACTGCGGTGATGAGTACAGAAAACCTCCGTTTCTTACGGCTTCAGGCGACCTCAGTCATCATGTGGATAGCATTCCGTCACCCTTTCCAACTTTGACAGGAGGTGATGGAAGAACCAAAGCATTGAGTGGAACGATGTGGGAAGACATAGCAGGATTCAGCAGGGCAGTAAGAAAAGGAAACAGAATTTTAATCTCCGGCACAACAGCCACACATGGTGATAGTGCCATCGGGGGCAATGATCCTGTTGCTCAAACTCATTTTGTCATCGACAAAATTGAAGGCGCCTTACAATCCCTGGGTGGGACATTAGAGCAAGTAGTGCGCACCAGAATATATGTACGCCATCTAAATGATTGGGAACCAATATCACGGGCACATGGAGAGCGCTTTAAAAACATTCAGCCGGCCAATACATTGGTGAAGGCAGAGATCATAGGTGAAGAATACCTGGTGGAAATAGAAGCGGAAGCAATTGTAAATTAGTTGGTTTGCTAATCCTGAGGAGTCAACCACTCCTTCCTCAATTTCAATTGGGCCTCGGTTGCATCTTCCTCAAAAGAAAGGACATGGCGCTTGGTAACTGTGATCGCTTTTATGAGAGCCTCCAGTTTCACTTCTTTATAATTTCCTGTTTCATCCTTGCGTAAAACGGTATACGAAAGGGTGTCTCCTTCTTTCATCTCCGCCCTGTGTCTGGATATGATGGCACTGGTTTCCGGGCCTAATGGAGGCAATTCTACACCGTTCATTTTGGTAAGAATATCACCGTTCTGAAATCCAATCGCTTTGCCCTGGTCATTGAGTTGGTCACAATTTTGAAGAGCGATCATTGGTTTGTCATTGTATTGCAATACTGTGATGTTATAACTTCCAAATCCAAGATTTACATCTTTCTCTTCCAATTCTTTGGTGTACTTTACCCCCACCTCTTCCCATATTTCTTTTAATGGCAAACTGGATGTCCCGGCTACGTAAGTGTTGAGAAAGGTTTCAATTTCCGGATAGGTAAGTGCTCCTATTTCTGAAAATAAATCATCATCATTAAATGATTGGTCTTTTCCATACTTTTTAGACAAATCCAAAATCAGGTTTTGCAATCCGTATTTTCCATCCGATAGTTTTCTCAATTTAATATCGAGGCACATTCCTATAAGGGCTCCCTTTTGGTATACGTTATAGAATTGATCACCATAGTCGCTTAACACTTTTTTACTCAAGTCAGTAAATGGTAAATCATCCTTAAACCCATCAGCAATCAATAATTTTTGACGAAGCATATTCAGGTATTGTTCGGGGGTAATTAAACCATACTTTACCTGCATGTTACCCGCGAAATACTCTGTTACACCCTCGTACAGCCAAAGATGTTTTGACATTTTTGGATTGTTGAAATCAAAATGGCCAATCTCATCAGAATGAATAGTAAGGGGTGTTATAATGTGAAAAAATTCGTGTGCAACAAAATCACGCAAATTCTGTTTCATCCTATCAATAGTGGTCTCAGGCATATAATAGAATGAAGAATAAGAATGCTCCAGGGCGCCATAGGAAGTGACCGGCTGATCAGTGAAGTAGAAAATAAATGCATACTTGTCTACAGGAAGTGTTCCCCCGAGGTATTCTTTCTGGGCCATTAACACTTCTCTGATGCTGTTGGCAATCTCTTTGGAAGTCACTTTTCCGCGAGGCGAATAAGACCCAATCAACACTTCAGTATTGCCCACATGGATGACGGCCGTATCGGTTTTGGCATACATCAAAGGCGAATCCACAAGCCTATCAAAATCTTCTACTTTAAACACATCTACCCGCTTATCGGGTTGAGGGGATTCAATTTTTAAGAATGTTAATGGCTCCCCTGTTTTCTCCGGTATCAAACCGGTAGATCCATAAAAGGCCTTATCTCTCACCACATTAAACTTGAATGGCAATTGCTTCATGCCTTCAAAATACCCGAAGAATCCAGCAGGATTAATGACAAAATTTTTGCCTTCTTCTATGTTGGTGCCTGCCGGCCAAAAGATATTTGGCCCTTTCAACTCCGTATCAAAACTATCTTCGATCCAGTAACTGATTTTATCTATCTTTTTAGCGTTTTTTATTCGCCAGGCGTTGGTGTCAATTTTTTCAAAGGGCAACAATGTTCCTTTTTTGTCTTTCACCTCTAATCCTGAGACAAAACGGCCGTAGTCCTCAACAGCATAGGTACCGGGAATAATTTTCGGGAGGTAGAAAGTAATCTCATCCACATTAATTTTTGGTGGAATCAATTCTACTTTCACTTTGTCATCTACCACATGGGTCAGATCGATAGTAAATTCGTAACCTTTTGACTGGGCAAAAGTGTTCCATGATGAAACCAGGATAATAAACAGGGAGAAACAGGCTCTCATTTATTTAGAGGGGATTAGTACAGGAAATGGGTTGGCTCGACAATAAAAGTGGCTTTGATTGATATGACCAATAGAAGCCTTTACGCATAAATTCCAGAAGAGTTACAGAAAACCATCTTGTCATGCCCTTTATATGCAGTGGTGATGTTATCAGCCATAATTTTGGATAAATTCACGGCCAGATTTAAACTATATAATGAATTTCTCTGCTTCTGAAATTAAGGACCTGATTACAAGTACCTACCACCTAGATGGTGAAATTGAATCACTTCCCGGTGAGATTGACTTGAACTTCCTGCTCACCACTCCTGACAACAGGAAATACACCTTTAAAGTAGCCAACTCAGCTGAAAAAAGAGACAATCTGGAATTTCAAGATGCCATGATGCTTCACCTGATCTCTAAAAACCTCGGGTTGGAGATTCCGGAAGTGATCTACTCGACCAACAAAGAATACATTACCACTATAAATGACAGTGAGGGGAACAAAAGGTTCATCCGTCTGCTTACCTGGGTAGAGGGAAGGCCTTTTGCCACCGTAAATCCTCATTCAGAACATTTGCTCTATAACCTGGGCAACCTTTGCGGGAAGCTAAGCACGGCCCTTCAAGACTTTGACCATCCGGCCGCTCATCGTTTCATTAAGTGGGACATTGCACAGGCAGAGTGGATTAAGCCTCATCTGAATGGTTTTAAGGATAATGGAAAAAGGGACTTACTCGACTATTACTACGGCCTGTATGAATCAGTAGTAAAACCTATGGAGGGTGCTCTCCCAAAGAGCGTTATCTATAATGACGCCAACGACTACAACGTACTTGTCGGCTTTGACAAGGACGATCCCAGGGTGCCGGGGGTCATCGATTTCGGAGATGCCGTTTATTCTCATACGGTCAATGAACTGGCCATTGCCCTTGCTTATGCACTGATGAACAAGCCCGACCCTCTGCAAGCTGCCTATCACATAGTGCAAGGATATCATCAAACTTTCCCACTACAAGAGGTGGAATTGAAAGCACTGTTTACACTTCTTAATATACGTCTGCTGATTAGTGTTGTTTGTTCGTATCAGAATCGCGAAGAAAATCCAGACAACGTATATCTGCAAATAAGTGATGAAGCTGCATGGTCTTTGTTAGAAAAGCTTCGGACTGTATCCCCTTCCTTTGCCTACTATGTTTTTAGACATGCTTGTGGAATGGAGCCATGTCCAACCCATTTGATTTTTAAAGATTGGGCAATTAAGCAGACCAGTCATCTAAAGCCAATCGTTTCCAAAAACCTTAACGATTGCCATTGGCTTGACCTGGGAATGGGAAGTCTCGAACTGGGAAATCAATCATTGGTACTTGATGATAAAATGCTGAAGGAACAAATTAAAAATGCCATTGATGAGAGCGGGAAAAGTGTGGGACTTGGAAAGTATAACGAAGTAAGACCCTTTTACACTTCCTCTGCTTTTGAAATGGAGAGCAACGATGGACCAACATGGAGGACAGTGCATCTAGGGCTCGATGTATTTTTGGATGCAGGGAAAGATGTATTCGCCCCGGTTAGTGGTGCCGTATATAGTATAGTAGATAATAAAGGTGATCGCAATTATGGGCCAACGGTTATTTTAAAGCACGATGTTTTACCGGAGTTAACCTTTTATACACTCTATGGGCATCTGAGCAGAGCCACTTTATCCAAATGGAAGCCTGGAGATAAGGTAGAGGCTGGTATATCAATAGGGACATTGGGAGATTTGCATGAAAACGGTGGATGGTCGCCTCATCTCCATTTCCAAATCATACTGGACACTTTGGGAAAAAAAGGAGACTTTCCTGGCGTAGCCGCTCCCATGTTAATTGATGTATGGAAAAGCATTTGCCCTGACCCCTGGTTACTCATTGGGGGCGCGCTATCACCCGTTTCAAACTCAACGGAAGATTCACAACTTCTCTCCTTCCGCAAAGAGCACCTGGGGAAAAATCTTAGCCTCTCCTATCACCGGCCACTGAGGATGCAGCGCGGATACCTGCAATATCTTTATGAAGCAGATGGCAGGAAATACCTCGACACGGTAAATAATGTGGCCCACGTAGGGCATGAACACCCACGAGTGGTCAGCGCAGGGCAGAAACAAATGGCAGTGCTCAATACCAACACCCGTTATTTGCATAAGAATATTGTTCAATTTTCTGAAAAGTTACTTTCCACCATGCCACCCGAGCTTAGCGTTGCCTATGTGGTCAATTCGGGAAGTGAGGCCAATGAATTGGCGTTGCGCATAGCAAAGACGTACACACAACAAAAAGACATGGTAGTGGTAGAGGTAGGATACCATGGCAATACCAATGCCTGTGTGGATATCAGTTCTTATAAGTTTGACAGAAAAGGTGGTAAGGGTGCCCCTGATCATATTCATGTTGTTCCAATTCCTGATACTTATAGGGGAATCTATCGTGAAAAGGCTGAAGCAGGTAAAAGGTATGCTTCACATGTCAAAGAGGCTATTGAAAAGGCTCAATCCAGTGGAAGGGGGATAGCTGGATTCATTTGCGAATCGGTACTTAGCTGCGGTGGACAAATTGTATTGCCTGATGGGTACCTGAAAGAAGCTTATTCGTACATACGTAAGGCAGGTGGCGTGTGTATTGCCGATGAGGTGCAAACTGGCTGTGGGCGGGCTGGAGATTATTTCTGGGCATTTGAAAGTCAGGGTGTGGTACCTGATATTGTTACCATTGGCAAACCCATTGGCAATGGACATCCCTTGGGCGTGGTGGTTACCACCAGGAAACTTGCTGATGCTTTTGCCAATGGTATGGAGTATTTCAACACATTCGGTGGCAATCCGGTGTCCTGTGCCATTGGATTGGAAGTACTTAAAGTAATTGACGATGAAGGACTACAACAAAATGCGAAAGACATTGGCCGCTATTTAACAGATGGGATGTTACAATTAAAAAATACCTATCCTATTATTGGCGATGTGCGTGGTTTGGGCTTGTTCCTTGGTATTGAATTGGTGAAAGATAATCATCTTGACCCCGCTACGGAGCAGGCTACTTATTTGGCCAACCGGATGCGAGAATTGGGAATATTGATGAGCACCGATGGGCCACACGAAAATGTACTGAAGATCAAACCTCCAATAATATTCAACAAGGCCGATTCAGATTTTCTTCTTGCCACATTAAAACATGTACTGAAAGAAGATTTTATGCAATACTAAGCTACTTGATACTGGAACTTTCAATACCATCCCTTCTCGGGTCTGTCATTGCAACCAGTTTTTAAGTGCATCACAAGCCGCCACCACATTAGGAGCAACCTCAGTGATTTGTGAAGCCGAAATAGATCCATTCCTTTTTGCAAAGGCAAGTGCTGCTTTCCCATCGAAATCAACGTAAGACAGACGGGCAGATAATTCAGATGATTGCTGTCCGAAATCGATACCGGGTAGTAAAGCTACACCTGTTTCTTCAAGCAGCACCTTGCACAATTTGGTGGAAGTGTCAATCTCTTTTCTTAAGAGTCTCTTTCTGAATTTTTCAAAATTGGGGAAAAGGTAAAAACCGCCTTGAGGTGGAGGCATAGTAAGGCCAATCGCAGATAATTCAGAGTATGTATATGCTGCAATTGCTTTTAATACCTTTCTCGAATCCTGCACGTAAGCTTCCACGTCAGGACCAAATTCAAAAGCCCTGACAGCGGCATATTGAATGGGCGCACTGGTGGCAGTAAAGGTTTCACTGGCCACAACAGCCATAGCTTCAACAAGCCATCGTAGGTTTTCTGGAAATGTGAATGTACCCAATCGCCAGCCACCGGCACCGCACCATTTACTCAACCCTGAACTGACAATGGTTCCTTCAGGATAATAACTGGAAATAGAAACGTGCTCTCCGGTATGCAATAATTCACCATAAATTTCATCTGAAATAATAAGCAAACCATACTTTCGCGCCACCTCTGCCAATGACTTTAATTCATCCACACTATACGTTGAACCTGTAGGATTGCTGGGATAGTTAAGGATGAGCATGAACCTTCGAGTAGGGTGTTGCGCACAAAAGTTCTCCAGAGCAATTGAATCCAACATTTTCTTTGAACTGGAAGACGTATCTATCCACAGTGATTCCTTACCCGTAATTTGCGCCTGGGGTGCATAAGAGACCCAACTGGGACTAGGAACCACCAGGTCACCATCAAAACATACTTGTGCGATATACAACAATTCTTTTGATCCCGGTCCGATAAGTACATTTTCAGGTTTGGTGTCCATCCCTGTTCTAACAGAATGATAATGCGCAACTCTCTCGCGCAATGTATAAAGCCCTTTTACAGGTAAATAATCTTTTTCGTGCGCATGGGCAATCAATTCATTTACCACTACATCAGGCACCGGAAAAGGAGATTGGCCAAATCCTAACTTATACACCCTCCTGCCTTGCCTTATAAGCTCATTCGAGTATTCATTAATGGCCAATGTAGCGGATGGTTTGAGGGTTTTGATATTTTGTTTAAGCGGCATGGGTAACTTATCCTGCAATCAAATGTTTACATAAAAATAATTAGTAGAAAGATAGACAAAATAGATAGGCTACATGGCAAAGCGCAAAAGTATTACAAGCCAGGGTTCAATCAGAAAAATAAGTTAAAGGATATAGACGAAACAGGTTTGATTATATTTATAGGTAATGAAAAAAGTAAACAAAATTCAAAGGTTAGGAGTCTTCACCTCGGGAGGTGACGCTCCGGGAATGAATGCCGCTATTAGGGCGGTAGTACGCTCTGGAATATACTACCAAAAAGAAGTGTATGGAATAATGAGAGGTTATGAGGGGATGATTGAAGGTGACATTGTAAAATTGGGAGCACGATCAGTGGGTAATATTTTACAGAGGGGTGGCACTATTCTTAAGACTGCACGAAGTAAAGAGTTCCGAACCAAAGAAGGAAGAGTAAAGGCCTTTGAGAATTTGAAGAAACTCGGAATCGAGGCACTGGTTGGCATTGGAGGAGATGGCACTTTCACGGGATTGTATCATTTCTCCAATGAGTTTGGAATTCCTACAGTCTGCATTCCTGGCACCATCGACAACGATATTGCGGGCACTGACTATACCATTGGGTTCGATACGGCAACCAATACGGCTGTGCAAGCAATAGATAGGATAAGAGATACCGCCCTCTCTCACAACAGGTTATTTTTTATAGAGGTAATGGGAAGAAACTCTGGCTACATTGCGCTTAATAGCGGAATTGCCGGTGGTGCCGGAGCCATTATACTGCCTGAAGAAGATATGACATTCGATGAATTATATCAAATGCTTGGAGCGGGCAAAGAAACCAGTAAGAAGTCAAATCTCGTGGTAGTTGCAGAAGGTTCAAAACTGGGTGGTGCCAATGAATTGGCAAGAAAAATCTCAGAACGCTCCGACTACTTTGACATTAAGGTAACCATACTCGGGCACCAACAAAGAGGCGGTTCGCCCACTTATTTTGATCGTGTTCTTGCCAGTAAAATGGGAGTAGCCGCAGTAGAGGGATTACTCAATGATAATAGTAATGTAATGGTGGGGTTCAGCGAAAATAAAATTGTGTACAATTCCTATGATGCCGTAATAAACGGGAGACATGAGATCAGAGAGGATTCCCTGCGCATTGCTAAAATTCTTTCAATTTAGTTTGCTACACTTTTCCAGTATAGTCAATTAAAAAATCTTAAATTTTTATCATATGTATTAATGAATTGGAGCTTTTAAGGAACAGTACAACTATCGTTATTCCGCCACTACGCTCAATACAGGCACTTTTGATTTGTACAATAATGCTTCTGTAATACCAAAGTCATAGCTGGCACGCTTGGATCGGTTGCGTGTTACTTTGGTAATTATATCCGCTTTGTGATCTTCAGCAAACGCCAACATTCCCTTCTCCGCGTCAAGGGCATTATACACTTCACCTCTCATTTTCAACTCTGGATAAGCCTCCATAAGTTTTTTCATGGCTTTAGCCACGGTAGGCGTATCCTTAAAGTTGGTGGGGGTATTAACATAGAGCAATGTCAATGAAGCGCCTGTAGCTTTCAAAAATGAAATGATCTTGTTAAAGGGCTTGGTGAGGTTTTCTTCAAAGTTAGCCGCAAATACAATTTTCTTTATGGATGCGGGTTTAAAGTCTTTCTTAACAGACAATACAGGACATGGACTGGTGCGCATTATCTTTTGGGCTTGTGAGCCAATAAAATAGCGATGTGATGCTCCGGTTCCGTGTGCTCCCATAATTATCAAGTCGACTTTATAAAGTTTGGAAACGGACAACACTTCCTCCTGCACAATACCCGGGCGAACGAGGGGTGTAACCTTAACCCCTTTAAATGCTTTATCCTTGATAAGCTGATCCATTTTTATCTCTGCGTCAACCATACGCGCTTCGTTCTCAGGATATTCCTGCTGTTTTTCTACAGAAATACGATTCCAATCAAGCGGTGCAGAAAACACATGAAGCAAGAAAATCTCTGCTCCAGTTTTCCTGGCCAAGACAATACCTGTCTTCATAGCTGCTCTTGCATAATCTGAAAAGTCAATAGGAATAAGAATCGATTTCATGGTCAACCTTCAATTAGTAGTGAGTCGCAATAACCACTATTCTAATTACTTATAAAATGATAAAGATCATTTATCTGAATAAACCATGAATAAGAATATTTAATAATAGCATCATGAATTATCTTTACATGATTTTTCTCATCTTGGAAGACCAAATGATTAACCCATGAAATCTTTATACGCAATTGTCTTAATTCTAATTTGTTCCATCACACTTACAAACGCTCAGGAGACCAAAACTCATGAGGATAAAAAAGAAGAAACTAAACCGGTTCCGGAGCCAAAGGAATTTGTTACCTCCCATCAGGGAACTTTCGGTGGCAAACTGATAAAGTATAAGGCAATTGCAGGGGAAACGTATTTGAAGAATAATGATGGTGAACCAGTGGCTTCCATTTGGTCAGTAACCTACAAATTAGATGGCCCCGAAAACACAAACCGTCCCGTTACTTTTGTTTTTAATGGCGGGCCAGGGTCAGCATCTGTTTGGCTTCACATGGGGTTCTTTGGTCCTCAGGTGACCAAAGTGGATAGTGATGCATCCAAAGATGATGGAGGCGCCCCCTATCCTCTGGTAAACAACAACTATGGCATGCTTGACCTTACTGATTTGGTCTTCATTGATCCGGTGGGCACAGGCTACAGCAGAGTAGTGGGCAAAGGGAAGGTGGAAGACTATTGGGGATTAATAGAAGACGCCAAATCCATTGCCGCCTTTATGCGCGAATGGGTAACAAAAAATAAACGATGGAATTCTCCTAAATATATTGCCGGAGAAAGTTTTGGCACCACCAGGGCAGCTGCCGTTAATTACGAATTGGAAGGTGGAGGTCAGGAAATGTCACTGAATGGGTTGATTCTTATATCACAAGCATTGGACTACCAGGGGTCCACTTCTACATTCGACAATATTGTATCCTACATTACTTACTTTCCCAGCATGGCGGCCACCTCGTGGTATCACAAAAAAGCGGGACAGGGAAAAACACTGGAAGTATTCGTTGAAGAGGCTAGAAAATTTGCCCTGGATGAATACCTGCCGGCACTGTATAAAGGATCAAGGCTAACGGAGGAGGAGAAAGACTACATTGCCGATCGCATGGTATACTTTACCGGACTATCAAAAAAATACATACAATTGGCTGACCTCCGATTGCTGGTGCCCAGATTCAGAAAAGAGTTACTAAGGGACGAGGGCATTACCATCGGGCAACTGGATGGCCGTTATAAAGGTGACGAATACGATGAGGTGGCCGATCGGCCTACATTAGGTGACCCTGCCAGTTATAGTACTGACGGTGCCTATACCGCTATTTTGAACCATTATTATGCAAATCAGTTAAATGTTGAAATGGATAGACCCTACCTCACTTCCAATGATGAATTGGGTTCGAAGTGGCGCTGGCGCGATGTACCTGATGGCCGCTACTGGGAGCCCAGTTACGTCAACGTAGCTCGAAAGTTGGGTGATTCCATGAGAAGAAACAAAGACCTGAAGGTAATGGTAGCCTGTGGTTATTATGACCTTATATGTCCGTTCTTTGATACGGAATATACCTTTGCACGCAACGGAATTTTAAAAGATCGGGTAACCCTCACCTACTTTGAGGCCGGGCATATGATGTATCTTCACGAACCCGATTTGGTTAAACTGGCAGGAGACATTCGTAAGTTTTTAACTACCAAATAGGTGGTGTGGCATTAACTACTCGTAATTAGCAAAGTGGGTGTGCATAATTTTTAACATTCCTTTACTATCACGCATCATTACAAAGGTAACCGGGCCATTTTGTACGCTATCTTTTGGCATCGACTTATCTCCAAAGTACCATATAGCACCCACTACCGCAAAGTCAGGTTGTAAGGTGATATCAATATCCTCCAACCAAAGCGTTTTTGCGGGTTGCTTGCCACCTGCAACAAAACCAAACCCTTCATGATGAGGTTTCATCTGGTCATATCCTTTAATAAGTCCTCTACTTTCTGAAGAGAAGTACGTCATCTGAGGGTCGTTCCAAAATATAGAATCCAGCATATTAAGATCATAGCTACTCCAAAGAGCAAGCCAACGATCCACCAATCCATTCACTTCGTTTTCTGTAATGGGCTTGTCCTGTTGTTTTACAGTGCAACTGAAAATGAGTACAGAGCAGAACACAATGAGTGCAACGTATTTCATAAGTAGAATATTAATATTCCTAAATTTATGAATATTATCGTTCGTAAATAGTTAATTCCAAAAAGATGAAAAATGTTTTGATCACCGGAGCTGGAGGAGCCCTAGGAAAGGCATGCGTGACTGAATATTCAAAAAAAGGCTATCACGTAATTGCCATCCTTTCACCCGATAAAAAACTTCCTTATGCCATAAATCCACCCGTTAGCGTGTACAATGCCGACCTTATGAATGAGTCTGCTACAAACAAGGTATTGGCGCAAGTGATAAAAGACCATAAGATTATAGACACGGCTCTCCTTTTGGTGGGTGGTTTTGCCCCGGGTAATATTGATACCACCGATGGCGCAATGATAAAGAAAATGATAAGCCTGAATTTTGAAACTGCATATTATACAGCACAAACTGTATTTGGTCAGATGGCAAAGCAATCAAATGGAGGTCGCATTGTCTTTGTAGGTGCTCGTCCTGCACTTGACACTAAAGCAGGGAAAAGTGTACTGGCCTATGCACTTTCGAAGACACTTATATTCAAATTGGCTGAATTGCTTAACGAGGAGGGGAAAGAAAACAATGTTGTTTGTTCCGTGATTGTGCCTAGCATAATTGATACACCTGGTAATCGCAAGGCCATGCCAAAAGCAAACACCAATAATTGGGTGAAACCTGAAACCATCGCTGAGATTGTAGAATTCACTACTTCAGAAAAAGGATCAGTGATAAGAGAACCGGTTGTAAAAGTTTATGGAGGTGCCTAATCGTCAACCCTGCTGCGATCTACTGTAAATTCAAATACATCCCTTCTTTGGTAGTGCCCTGATGTATCCAGTGTCATTCGTTCCTTGATGGTTTCATCCAAATTCAGATCGCAGGTGATTAACTCTTCTTTATCAAATATCGGTTCCACTACGTACCGACCATTGGGAGCTGCGATGCAACTCCCTCCATTAAGTGTCCATTGATCAGGGTTGGATTTTAAGTAGGCGGGTTGTTCCAATGATTTAGGAAAATCGGATGCTTTTAACATTTGACCCGCTGCCAGCACAAAACATCTTCCTTCAAATGCATAGTGCCGACTGGCTATCTGGTGCATCTCATGTACCTTGGGCCATAAGGCAATGTGAATCTGTTCTCCAGAATCATGCAAAGCCTGCCGGGTTAGTGGCATCCAATGTTCCCAACATATACTGGCACCGACACGGCCCACTTCAGTATCCACAGCTTTCAGCCCACGTCCATCCCCTAGCCCATACAACATTTTTTCAGTGAACGTTGGCATTAATTTTCGATGGTGGTTCAGCAATTTTCCATTCTGGTCAATGATTACAAAGCTGTTGTATACAGTGCCATTACCGGGGCCTGCCTTCACCCTTTCATTGATACCAATACACAATGTAACCCTATTTGATTGGGCCATGTGGCATAATTTTTCAAACTCCTTACTTTTAACATCAATGCTGCTGTTATAAAATTGAAGGTAAACCTCCTTCATTTCTTTTCTATCCCATTGAGATACGTTCGGACAATGGTCAAGCCACGAGGGGTATCCTGATAACCAGGTCTCTCCCATTACCAATAATTTTACGCCCTGGCTTGATGCATCTCCTACAATTGATTCCAATTTTTGCAAGCTCTGAGGAAGGTTCAGATGGACGGCACTAAACTGCCCAATTCCTACTTTTACGATATTTGCCATGATACTTGATTAAGATAATGCTGTCTAATACTCTCTTAATATTTAGGAGTCTACTCAAAACTAAACTAATTTAAGGCGTGTTTGAATCATTTCCTGATTATTGAATGTTTAGAAGAATTCATCGGGTGTTTACGCATGTACTCCGTTACACGCAAAGAAGACTCAACGAAAAACAGTTTTTGATATTTTCCAGTATACTGGTGGGTATCTCTAGTGGAATGGCCGCTGTTGTCCTTAAGCTATTTGCCCATAACATCAACGAATTGGTAGAACGGTATTCCAGCAACTACCAGGACTTTTTTCTTTTTACTTTATTCCCACTGGTAGGCCTCACCATCACGGTACTCTATCTGCACTACTTTATAAAAAAAGAAGATTTTTCGAAAGGAAGTGCGGACATCGTTTATGCCATCGCTAAAAAATCCAGTATTCTACCGCAGTCTGCCATTTATTCGCATGTTATTACGAGTGCATTCACGGTTGGCTTTGGCGGTTCATTGGGACTGGAGTCACCCATGGTAAGTTCCGGTTCTGCCATTGGATCAAACTATGGAAAGACCTACAACCTAAGTTATAAAGATCGTACCATGCTACTGGCATGTGGCGCAGCGGCCGCCATAGCTGGTGCCTTTAACTCACCTATAGCCGGAGTACTTTTTGCTATCGAGGTTTTGCTGACCGATGTGTCAGTGACGGTCTTTATCCCATTGATCATTTCTGCCGCCTCAGGTGCATTGTTTGCAAAAATAATACTGGGAGAAGGTGTGCTTCTTTCCTTCACGGATGTGCAACCGTTCGACTACAGCTATACCCCCTTTTATATTGCACTTGGCATTCTGGCCGGGTTCACATCCTTGTACTACACGAGAATGTTTACCAAAATAGAACATCGTGTATCGGGTATTAAAAACGTTTATACCAAAGTAATTGGCGGTGGCCTCATGCTGGCATTGCTGCTTATCGTTTTTCCTCCATTGTATGGCGAGGGTTATGAAGGTATTAAAATGCTGGCCACGCATGGTTACCAACATTTTTATCAAAATAGTATTTTGCAATCCTTTATATCCACAGAGTGGGCCGGCCTGCTTTTTCTGGTTGGACTTCTGTTAATTAAGGTATTTGCAACGGCAATTGCTATCGGCAGTGGTGGTAATGGAGGAAATTTTGCCCCCTCACTTTGCATGGGTGCTTACCTTGGTTACACCTTCTCCCATTTTATTAATATTAGCGGATGGGCCAAACTTCCAACAGCCAATTTTACACTGGTAGCCATGGCGGGGATACTCAGTGGTGTTTTTTATGCACCCCTCACCGCAATATTTCTAATTGCTGAAATTACGGGCGGTTATAATCTTATGATTCCACTGATGATAGTAGCTGCCTTTAGCAACGTCATTATGAAATATTTTGAGCCACTATCTATGGAGAATAAAAAACTGGCTACCAAAATGAATCTCTCCGTGGAAAATAGGGACAAGTATTTATTGAGTAAACTTAATCTCGAAAATATGATTGAAACAGATTTTCAGACAGTTAAACCCAATGACAATCTCCGTTCACTTGTCTCAGCCATAACCAAATCCAGGAGAAATTTATTTCCGGTAGTCAATGAAGAGCAGGAATTGGCTGGAGTTATCCTGTTGGATAGTGTAAAGGAAATGATGTTTAATCAGGAATTATACGACCAAATTATTGTCAAAGACATTATGACCAGACCTCTGGCAGTGATCTCTCCGGATGAAAGCCTTAACTCCGTGTTGAAGAAATTTGAGGATACCGGACAATGGAATCTCCCGATAATAGAAAATGACAGGTACATTGGGTTTTTATCAAAGTCCAGCATCCTATCGGAATACAGGGTAGAGTTACTTCGCTCTACTTAAGTAATCAAAAATCAATGGCATAAAAAAAGCCGTCTCAAAAGTTGGGACGGCTCATTTTTGTTCTTGTAATGCATTAATAAAGACCCAGTGCTTTCATTTTCTTTTCTATACGCGTCAATTGAGCTTGCATATCAAGATCACTATAGATAGCATACAAGTTGTCGAGGACTTTTTCATCATCGGGGCTTATCTTTTCACAATCTTCCCAGTATGGCAATGCTTTCTTCAGGTTCTCCACCAATACCTTATCTAATTCAAAGCGTTTCTTTTTATCTTCCGCTGTAATACCCAATTGATTCATTTCTGCCTTTATTTTTTTGGCATCCAAATATACTAACTCAGCGATCGCCAGACGTGGTTCAAAATACTTGGGATCCAGTTTCACAGATTCATCGTACCACTTTCTGGCTTCTTCGTTGTTGCCCAACTGCTGGTTTATCACCCCCAAAAAATATCTGGTTTCAGAATCATTAGGGTCATTCGCGGCCTGACGTTCCATGGCTGTCTTAGCATCTTGCAGCTTCCCCATCCTAATGTATAGGTCCAATTCATATTTTGGAAAATCTTTATTTTCAGGGTGAGCCTTCATCGCCTTCTTCACTGTTTCCAATGCTTTATCATTATCTTTGATCTGATCGCGGTAGGCACTAAAGATCATCGTATAAGCATCAGAAGAAGTACCCCCCTGATCAATGTACTTTTGCAAGTAATCAATTGATTTTTGATGTTCGTCTGCTGACGGAGCAAAAAATAACCCTGCATTTAACAAGATTGACGTATCGTTAGGCACGAAATACAATGTTCTTTCTATTTCTTTCAAAGCTTTGGCATAATCTTTATCGTCTTGATATGCCTTCAAGCCCTTATCAAAATATTTCTGTGCAAAGTAGGCATTAACCTGCTCGGTTAGCAATGGAAATCCATTGGGACCATTGATAAAACTTCCCTTGTCCTTGTCTAAGGAATAAGCCTTATCAAATGCTGCCTTTGCTTCTGGGAACGGGTCAGCAATCAATGATTTGTACGATTGGTTACTTGTCGTGTCGATGCCTGCATAAATCAAGCCTTTCAAATACCAGGCTTTTGAATTATCGGCATATTTTTCGTTGGCCACAGTGGCATCAATAATGGCTTTGGCCTCATCAAACTTACCTTCACGCAACGCTTTTTCAGCTTTAGGCAGGCTCGGCTTTATTGGCTTCTGAGCAGCCACTACAAATGGTATAATAAAAATAAAGAGAAGTAATTTTTTCATTGGAAATAGGTTTAAGACTGCAAATTTATCAGTTTACTCGGTTATTGTCGAATCCGGTTCCTCCATTTTTATAATTTTTTCAACAGAAGAAATCGCATCGTCTTCATTTAATTTGATGACCCGTACTCCCTGCGTGGCCCGTCCCATGATCCGAAGCTCATTTACTTTTATTCGAATGCTGATTCCAGACCTGTTGATAATCATCAGTTCATCTTCATCGCCAACTTCCTTTATTGCAACAAGCTTGCCAGTTTTTTCTGTGATGTTGATCGTTTTTACCCCTTTTCCTCCTCTTCGGGTGATACGGTAATCTTCAATTGAAGATCTTTTACCGTACCCTTTTTCTGAGACCACCAATACGTTGGCGTCTTTGCTTGTAATACAGATCATACCCACCACTTTATCGGCATCCGATTCCAGGGTTACTCCCCTTACGCCAGAAGCTGTCCTCCCCATTGGACGTACATCCGATTCAGCAAAATGGACGGCTTTTCCTTCGCTTTTAGCAATTAAAATATGATTTTGACCATTGGTAAGTGCTGCCGTAAGTAGCCTGTCTCCTTCATGCACTGTGATGGCCGTTATGCCATTTGCCCTGGGTCTGGAATATGCAGACAAAGAGGTTTTTTTTATAATTCCTTTCTGAGTACAAAGAATAACATAATTGGAACTGGTGTATTCCTCATCAGTAAGGTCCTTGATTTTTAATACTGCACGTACCGTATCACCGGCTTCTATGTTCAATAGATTTTGGATAGCACGTCCCTTGGAGGTCTTACTTCCTTCAGGAATTTCATACACCTTTTTCCAATATACTTTTCCAAAAGCAGTAAATATCAGTAAGTAATTATGTGCCATGGCCACAAAGAGATGCTCCGTAAAATCATCTTCTTTGGTGGTTACTGCCTTTGAGCCAATTCCACCTCTTCCCTGCGTGCGATAATCCGTAAGAACCGTTCTTTTGACATAGCCTTGATTGGAAATGGTGATCACCATTTCCTCATTAGGAATCATGTCCTCCACGGTGAGGTCATCATCACTGTGTACAATTTCAGTTCTCCTATCGTCCCCGTATCGTTCTTTTATTTCTAGCAATTCGGTTTTAATGATATCCATTCTCATGGATTCATTATTCAGCACCTCATTGAGATGGGCAATTAGGATTTTTAGTTCTTTATATTCATTTTCGATCTTCTCCCTTTCAAGGCCTGTCAATCTTTGCAGACGCATTTCAAGAATGGCTTTCGCTTGAATCTCAGTTAATTTAAACCGTTCAATTAAACCTGTCTTGGCTACCTCTGGATCCTTCGAATTACGGATTAAAGCGATCACTTCATCAAGATTATCTAAAGCGATGAGGTATCCTTCAAGAATGTGTGCTCTTTTCTCAGCTTCATTGAGGTCATACCTGGTTCTTCGTATAACCACTTCATGTCGGTGGTCTACAAAATGGGTAATTAAATCCAGCAAGTTTAGGGTTTCAGGCCTGCCCTTTACCAGAGCCACATTATTCACTCCAAATGAAGATTGAAGGTGGGTATATTTATATAGATTATTGAGTACAATATTTGGAATCGCGTCTCTCCTAAGGTCATATACTACCCTGTAGCCATCCCTATCGGACTCATCCCTGATATCTGAAATTCCTTCTATCTTCTTTTCATTGACCAGTGCTGCTGTTCGCTCAATCATGGTGGCCTTATTCACCATGTAAGGAATTTCAGTAACTATAATCTGGTTCTTACCATTTTCATTGGCAATAATTTCAGCCTTTCCTCTTACTACCACACGGCCTCTTCCATTCAAAAAACCCTGTTGTATTCCTGCATATCCATAAATGATTCCTCCCGTGGGAAAGTCGGGCCCTTTGATGTACTCCATCAACTCAGGGATAGTAATATCTCTTTTATCGATATAGGCAATAATCCCATCTACCACTTCTCTTAGGTTATGAGGCGCCATGTTTGTAGCCATACCTACGGCAATCCCCGAAGATCCATTGATCAGCAAGTTTGGTATTTTGGCAGGCAGTACCGTAGGTTCGGTAAGGGAATCGTCAAAGTTAGGCTGAAAGTCAACAGTATCTTTGTTGATATCTGCCAGGAGTTCTTCCGCGATACGTTTCAATCTGGCCTCGGTATATCGCATTGCAGCAGCAAAGTCACCATCTATCGATCCAAAGTTACCCTGACCATCTACGAGGGTATAGCGCAAAGACCAATCCTGGGCCATGCGCACCATGGTATCATAGACGGATGCATCGCCATGAGGGTGATATTTACCAAGTACCTCTCCAACAATACGTGCAGACTTTTTGTGAGGCTTGTTGTGGCTTACCCCTAAATCCTGCATTCCATAAAGCACCCTTCTGTGCACCGGCTTCAAACCGTCTCTTACATCGGGTAGTGCCCTGGAAATGATAACCGACATCGAATAATCGATGTAGGCGCCTCTCATTTCATCTTCAATATTTATGGGAATTATTCGCTGTTTTCCAGCTGTTGAATCCGGGGTTTCTTCTGCCACTTTTGTTCTTTTATAGTCCTTTTGTTAGAGGTAAAATTTATTGAATTCGAACCTCCATTTTAAGGCTTGCAAGATAAGCAAAATTGATGAATTTAAACCCTTCAAATGGGCTTTTAAGTAGCTTATAAACAAGAATTTATGCGCCTTTAATAGGGATTCAACTTCTTTCGATTTTTGCGCTTTTCCTTGATCAGTTTTGGATAGTTTTCACCATAATGTGGGTTCTGTTTTTTCCAAAAAGGGTGCATCCTGCTGCGGTACTCTTTGTTACCATGAGCATGGTTAATTTGTATATGACAATCGGGGTTATAACACTTGGCTAACTCCGGAAATCGATAGGAGAACCCTATATTAACATAAAAAGCATTAAGGTTATGTACGATGGATTGATCATTGCTACCGGGAGGGGAAAGCGTATAATTTTTAATCTCAAACGAGGGCCTGGCAAACACTCTGATATACTCAGAGAAATCTCTTTCAATGGTCACTCCTGCATTGACGTAAACCCCCTTTTGAATCAAACTTTTTGCAAAGTTTTTTCCAGGGCTATATCCGCCAACGTTCACATCTCCTGTGAACAGAAAATCATTCCAGCGATAAAAGGATATCCCAAGCAAAACGAAATACTTCTTCATAAATCCAGTAGGATCAACGGGCCGGAAGTTGTTTACCTTGTCTGTATAGCTAATGGGTCGAAAATTACCCATATTCATAAGCTCGTAAGAGAATCCTCCACCAACCCTATATCTTTCTAGAAATTCGTAATGAAGTGTCAGCTTTAGCGGGATGTTTAAACCGTTGCCTTTGAACCCAAGCTTTGCAGTATCAGAACTCACCACAAAACTATCAGGTCCCTGCGGAGGTGCATCAGTAGCATTGTTTACCCAATTATTAAATTTATTGCTCTGGCCTGCAGGAAAAATAGTGGGGGCAACACCATCCACCTGGGAAATTCCAAACCCATCCAATTTGTGACTTAAGAAGGTATTCCCGTAGCCAATACTGCCGCTGAACACAAAGTTCTTTAATATGGTTCGGAATGGACTCTTTACACGCTTCGCATAAAAGTTATCCAAAGGAAAAGTAATCTCATCATCCTTTTGTGAATACGCGATCACCGCAGTGCCACAGAAGAAAAGCAAGAAAAGCGATATGTGTCTTAAGCAGGTCAGTTCAGTGCTTTTAACTGAAAATCAATTACCAAATTGTGATAAAAATAGAAAATTAACCCAAAAAAGTCATTGGACTTTTTTGCACTACCTGCTGATGATTGAAAATAGAACACATACAGATATACATTGAAGTAAGTTTTGGTTTCATTTTCAATATCAGGGTTAATCCTGACATTCCTGACGAAATCGTCAGGAATCGTCACTCGTGGCAAAATTGTCATTCCTAATGGCTATTTTAGGATTAATATGAGTTTAGTAATAGCCATAGCTGGGAGACCTGCTCTCCAAAGAGGTAAATGTATGAAACAGCGTGCCCTTTTTCTCAATCTCATAAGTAAAGCTGTGTGTTTCAGGGTTGCCATTATCACTTGATTTAAGGCTAAGGGTCACTTTATTAGTACCCAATTGCATCGGTATACGGGCATAGTAAATGGAGTGCGGTAACGTTTGCCAGTTTCTAGTATCTGCCTTCTCTGTGATTGCATTTATAATACCGAACAATGAACCCAGTGCTTTATTCTCTTTTCTCATCTCATACTCAGCCACTTTCTTCAATGCAGCTCTTAGCAATGCTTTGCTAAACTCCAGTGCCATGCGCTCTTGCAACACCTGCGTTGCAATCTTATTGATGTCCTCTGCAGGCTCAAGTGAAATTGTCCCCCCATCGTTGTTTATTAAACCTTCACTAAAATAAACAGGACGCTCTGTATACTTTGGAAAAGCCACCCTAAATACTTCAAGGTCTTCCAATCCACTTTTGTCCTTTTCGTTATAGTCGGAAATGTTGAACGGAAAACTAAAATGATACTCATCGTTTACGAAGGTTATCCAGTTGTCTTTTCTATGGATAACAAAATTGATGCTCCATTCTGCCTTTATCGGACTTAAGCCATTGTGCCAGAAGAAAACAAGATCACCGCCATCAGACGGATTGTATTGATAGTCTGGTTGATCAAATTTATTTTTGTAGAATTCATGCTCGGATATCAATCCACTCAATAAGGAGGTACGCAATAAGTCCTCCTTTAGCTGCGGTGGCGCCCCCATTTCAAACAGATTAGTGTAATCATTTTGATAAATGTCATAGGCATTGCGGTAAGCAATAAAGGCATTGTTAAAATCATTATCTGCTTCGTAAATGATGCCCATAAGCAGATGGATAAATGCATCCCTTTTGTACTTCTCATCAGAAGCGTATCGATCACTAAGTTGTTGAAGCCGAATATTGAGTCTACGGCATTCTATAAGCGCTTCCTCGTGCTTATTCAGCTTTAAGTAATTCATTGCCTTATAATACAAGACCATGAGGTGCTCATGGTCTTCTCCTTTGTAGGAAGTGACCATGGGGTTAGTCAGGTATGATGCTGCTTCGCTGAGGTAATTTTTTTGGTAATCCTCCCCAAACAGAAATGCCTTCTCCAGGTATTCATTGCTTTCCTCATAGCGACCCATTATGGATAAAAGCAATCCATTGTTGGTGAGGTACAAAAATTCATTCTTTCGATAATCCCTGGAAGAGGAGTGGTTCAGGGCCTCCAACGCTTGCTCCAGTTTCCCCTGCTCAAAGGACTGATTAAAACTATAATTGGTCTGATAGTAGGTAGCACAGGATTGTGCTACCAACAGAAAAAAAAGTATGGATATTCCTAACTGCCCTGTCTTAGAATTGGGCATATGCAAATTAATTTTTGATAAATTTCTTTATCTCCTTCTGTCCATACCAAACACGCACATTGGTTTCAATATCGGTGAGGAACAGTGTGACGATATAATTTACCACTCGTTTATTATTGTATACGTCTGTTTCGGAAGTCATCTCACCAAACAACATCAGGTCTGCACCCACTTCCAATCCCCATTGAGAAGCGGTTTCACTGCTGGAAAAATCTTGTTGTTGTGCTCGTTCCTTACGCAATTTGTCCTTAAACGATTCTGACTCTACCAAATCTGCAATACCGGAATTAAAAATGGTAAGTTCTATCTTCTTGATAAAGTTATCCGCATCAATATGTTCACTCGTATTATTGAGTATCCAGCCGACTATAATGGCTGGTTTTTTGCCCTCTTTCTTTGCAAATTCTTTAAACTTATTGCTGGTGAGTAGTTCATTGGTCATTGTTTCTGCTACTGCACGCGAATCTGTGTCATTCCATCGTCCGCTTAAATCAATGGAAGTCCCCGGATCGATACGGGAAACTGATCGGGCACAACCAAGTAAAATCGTAACACTCAACACTATTAGTAAAATCGATCTCATATCCTTTTTAGATAGTTTAAATCAAATTTCTTGCCGAAAACTATTTTAAGTCTTTCAATTGTGCAATGGTTTCTTTGGGCTTAGTAGAGGAGAAAACAAAGTTTCCAGCCACCAATACATCCGCACCAACGTTCATTAACTGTTTTGCGTTCTGTTGATTTACCCCTCCATCAATTTCTATTTGCACATCAGCACCCGTTCTGTCAATCATGGCTTTTAATCTTTCCACTTTTTTGTAGGTGTTGCTTATAAATTTCTGACCTCCAAAACCAGGATTTACAGACATCATACATACCAGGTCAATGTCTCCTAATATATCTTCTAATTGCTCCACTCCTGTATGTGGATTGATGGCTACTCCTGCTTTAATTCCCAATGCCTTTATTTGTTGAATCGTTCTGTGCAGGTGCGGACTTACCTCTATGTGAACAGATATGATTGATGCCCCCACTTCATAAAATGCATCCACGTAACGTTCCGGATTTACGATCATTAGATGTACATCCAGTGGCTTAGTAGCATGCTTCTTTATTGCTTTAACCACAGGAATACCCATGGATAAATTAGGAACGAAAACACCATCCATGATATCCACATGTATCCAGTCGGCAGCACTTTCGTTGATCATTTTGACCTCACTTTCCAGATTGGCAAAATCGGCTGCAAGTATGGAGGGAGCAACTATAGGTTTCATAAGCTAAATATGATTGATAAAGCCCTTTGTGGCCTCAATCTACTTTACAAATATAGCAGCTATAAGTGAGGGTAAAGAACCTTGTTTGTCGAATTGATATGAAAATGGCACCTATAATTTCACCAGCCTTATGGTGCGCAAAAGGCCTTCAGCCTCTACTTTTATGATATAGAGGCCGGCTCCAAGAGCAGAAACATCTAATTCAACTGGGTTATTAGAATAAGTGACAACACCTGTCGATTTTAACATTAATTGACCCTGTAGGCTGTAAATATGAATAGTAGCCGATTGTCCAATGGGCACATCTATTTCTAATTTGACCGTATCACCAGAGGCAGGATTCGGATATAGGTAAACTGAAGAAGAAGGAGTCTTAGGCACCTCACCTGTTGCAATTATTTTTGCTCCCAGGTAATTCGGAACACCGTATCCTTTTTGATTATCCGGATTTTCACTCATACTTCCGGAAGCAATTACAAGATCATAAAGCTCTGGTACCGTTAAATCAGGAAACGTTTGTATCAATCCCGCAACGAGGCTTGTGATTAAAGGAGCAGCGGAGGAAGTACCGCTTGTAAACCCTGTACTTCCATTGGATTTGATGACAGATACGCCCGAGCCCAATGCCACGACATCAGGTTTTATTCTTCCGTCCGCAGTGGGGCCAACGGAACTAAAGCTGCTTAGGTTTCCGGTACTAGTGATGGATCCCACCGCCAAAACTCCATCCACATCTGCGGGAGGATTGACCAGTGACCATGACGTATTGCCATCATTTCCTGCACTTACTACAACAAATATCCCTTTGCTGAGTGCAATGTGTGCCGCCCTGCTAATTACGGCAGTTTTTCCGTCCAGCTGATCCTTACGGTAATTCATTATGGTGTCATCAAATATATTATATCCGAGAGATGAATTGATTACATCCACTCCAGCACTATCCGCCTTTTCCGCAGCTACTAACCAGTTGTACTCCTCAATTCTGAATTCGCTGCTTACATCTTCTGTTACATACAATTGGTAAATGGCTTTGGGAATCCCCCCTAAAAATATTCTAGTTTGGTTGGCTGCCATGATAGAAAGCACCTCGGTACCATGCTGGTCATACTGAAAAACATTTTTTGTATTTCCAATAATATCCTGTGTAAAGGTGACACGTCCTTCCTCAATCAATGATTTAAATGCATCCGCTTTATCCACGCCAGGAAACCCGCTGTCAAAAACAGCAACCGTTACACCTTGTCCATAAATGTTTTCTGTATGCATATCATCTAAACCCAACATGCTAAGCTGCACTTGATTAACGACACCAAGATTTGAGTCTTTTTTGTCCTTAATCTTCCTGGATCTTCCACCAGAAGGTTTGCCAATCGGGCCAATGTATTCATAGGAAGCAACAAAGGGCAACAGGGAAATATCATTAATTTCATTTCCGTCCAACTGAATTATTGCCGCATTCATCCAACGGGATGTATACAAAATTGCAGCACCCAATGACTTCACTTGATTTACATAATTTGCATTAACCGGAAAATCTTCTTCGGAAACAACAACTCCATTCTTAGCTCTTCGATCAATACTTTTTTGAGAGAGAAACAACAATGGATTTTCAAAAGAAAAGGAGGTCCCCTCTTTATCTGTAAAAAATAGAGCATATCTACCCTCTTGTGCAAAGGAAATCTGTGCGCAAAATATCCAGCACCACACAATGCTATTCTTTGCCATAGCTGGTTAATATCTGCTTAAGCACAAACCCTTTTTCAATTTTCTGCTGGCCAATACATGATCCTATGGTACAGTATTCCAGGATTGTACTTTCTTTATACACAAGTCCAATGTTTCTTACATAAATTTCCTTCCTTACATCTTGCTTAACAATCAAGTCAGTATTGTTATTTTGAATAACTTCAACGGTTTCATCCAATATGTCACCATTGAGGTCAAACTGAAACCCAATATCCCCTATCTCATAAATGTCACAAGAAAAAGTAGAATCATTCCCGCAACTCTCTTCTCCATCTAGGGTATTAAGTGCGTTACCATTCCACTGGCGGCCCTTAGACAAAGGAAATACCAACCTGACGAATGAAGTATTACCTTCACTTACTACAACCTGCGAAGGTTCTATTCGTACTGACCATGTATCAAGGTATTTGAACTCATTCTCTACATTTTTTTTTGTAGAACGCTGCACTACATAGGTAATGCCGCCAGCTGCATTTGTAAATGAATCGGTGACAGAGACTTTTAATTGATAGATAAAATCTTCCTGTCCTACAATAGGTACGTACCGGGTTTCATCCACATCATAAATAAAATAGGCACCTACTTCCATGGGAAAGTAATCACTGTCTTTTTTTTGAATGAATTCTCCATCATCAGTACATGCCCACAGCAGCAGCAAAACAAAAAAAGAAAGATATTTGAAGTTATGTGTCAATTTATTGCTTTTCGATTCTATAAAGTTATTTTTTCTTTTTGATATTTGACCATGCAATTAAAAATCAAGGTAAAGGTAGGAAACATCACAAATCTAAGCGATGCCCGTTATTGTGCCGGTATGGGAGTAGACCTTTTGGGGTTTCCAATCGGAGATGCAGAGGGGCAAATTCCATTTGATTCGTTTCGTGAAATTGTCGGGTGGGTGTCAGGTCCGGCTTTTGTTCTTGAATACTCAGACACTATGAATGAGGATGAATTTCAAAAAGTAACCGAATCTACTGCCATACAATATATCCAATTGAAATATAGCCAGCTTAGGCAGTTAGGCACAAAAGTGGCGCATCTACCTATTATTCTGAAAACAGATATCACTGAGTGGTCAACTATCGAAGCCAATCTTTCAACGTATGACATCAGCTATTTAGTGCTCACTAAAAATAATTCTGTCAATTGGAAACAAGTGGAGGAAATTAATAAAAAAGTAAAAATTCTAATCCCCTATAGTCAAATAGGAGACATCAATGAAATAGAATTGCTCCCCATTACGGGCATCCTGTTAGAAGGAACCTCGGAGGACAAACCTGGTCAAAAGAACTATGATCACCTGGCTCCAGTGCTTGAATCCTTAGAGGTGTATTAGAAACCAGGCGTTAATCGTCACTCAACAAATCTAAATCGAAGGTATTTAATGGTTTCTCCTTTATTGGCAAACATTTCTTCATACCTGGTTTTTATATCCAGCACTTCTTCTTTAAACTCAGATTGGTAAACATCAAAAGTGGCTTTCAAATCTTCAATATCACTTCGCTGCTTCAATTCTTCCAGAGTAAAATTAAATAAATCAGTGTTGTCAGTTTTTAACCTGAACAGGCCATCTGGTTTCAAAACCTTCTTGTATAAATCGAGAAATCTATTGTTACTGAGCCTGCGTTTAACATCTCTCTGTTTTGGGCGTGGGTCAGGGAAAGTCAGCCAAATTTCACTCACCTCATTTTCATCAAAAAAATTTTCCAGTGTATGGATTTGAGCCCTAAGAAATGCTACATTATCCAGCTTTTTTTCAACAGCACATGTGCTCCCCTTCCATATCCTGTCACCTTTCACATCGATGCCAACAAAATTTCTATCAGGAAATAATGCTGCCATTCCTACTGAGTACTCACCTCTTCCACATGCCAACTCAATGGTAATTGGGTTAGCATTTTTAAATAGGGTTTTATTCCATTTTCCTTTGATATTAAAGTACAATTCCTTTCCGGGCTCCAATACATTCTCCCGTTCTGCAATGATTTTGAACCTTGCTAATTTGCTCTTCATTCCTTATAATCCTTCGATCTCGGCCACCACAAAAGTACTACCGCCAATAAAAATTAGATCATTAGGCGTTGCCACAGCTTTCGCTTTTTTTATAGCCATGGGCACATCATCAATAACTTGGCCTTTCAGACCGTAAACGGCAGCTCTTTCCGCTAAAATTTCTGCATCAAGGGCTCTCGGTATTTTGGCCGCACAAAAGTAATAGATGGCATCTTTGGGAAGAAGCGACAACACTGCGTGGCTGTCTTTGTCCTTCACCATTCCAATGACTATATAGAGTTTATTAAAACTCAGGCTATTAATTATTTGCAATACTTCAGCAATACCTTCCGCATTATGGGCTGTGTCACAATAGATAAGGGGGGAATCTCCTAATTTTTGCCAGCGTCCTTTCAATCCTGTAAGTGTTATTGTTTCAGCAATCCCCTTTTCAATGGCTTTTGTAGAAATATCATATCCCAATTCAATTAATTCGTCAACTACGGTAAGTACACCTGCAATATTTTTTTTCTGATAGTTGCCTACCAACTCTGATTTCAGATTTTGACAAGTAGGGCTCCCCTCTTTTTGTACCACAAAACTCCCCACAACATTGGCTGAAGCTGCCACCTTATATTGATCTTGTGCAAATTTTAAAGAAGAACTTACCGTGCGGGCTTTTTCAATAAAGACGAATTCAATATCCGGTTGGTGTTCACTTATTACGGCCCTGCCTTTGTGCTTGATGATACCGGCTTTTTCGGAAGCAATTGCCTGTAGTGTGCTTCCGAGTAGATCCTTGTGGTCATATCCAATATTGGTAATTAATGATATCAATGGATCAATAACATTAGTAGAATCAAGCCTCCCTCCTAACCCTACTTCAATAACGGCAAAATCAACTTCTTGTCTTGCGAAAAAGTCAAAAGCCATTGCAACGGTGATCTCAAAAAATGAAGGTCTGATTTTTTCAATCTGAGGTTTTATTCTTTCTACAAAATCAACCACTTCAGATGGGGAAATTGTAACACCATTTAGCCTGATGCGTTCTGAAAATTCTTTAAGATGAGGCGAAGTATAAAGGCCAGTTTTGTATCCATTACTTTGAAGAATAGCAGCAATCATGTGGCTAGAACTTCCCTTACCATTGGTACCTCCTACATGAATAGATTTGAACTTTTGCTGTGGGTTGCCAAGGGATTCGCACAACAATAATGTATTTCGGAGATCGGCCTTAAGTGCAACTGGACCCACCCGTTGAAACATGGGAAGTACCTTATACAAGTAGTCGAGAGTTTGCTGATATGTCATGATAACAAGGAAGTGGCGAAATTACCTATAGAAATTACATAAAAAAAGCCACCCAAAAGAGTGGCTTTAAAATAAATTTATAACGCTTCTATTTTCCCAGTTTGATAAACTTGTAACCAAGGGATATCTGAATCACCTTGTTTTTTAAGTCAGTTACTCCACTCAATTTGACATCCGAGAGGCCAATATTGTAACGAGCATCCAAAGTGAGGCCGAAGGGTAAGTCCCAACCTGCACCTACCGCAATGGAAGTATCAGATTTTTTACTCAACTCGTCTTTCACATCATCTATTGATCCACTTGTAACATTTTTAATCTCAGATGTAGTAAGGAAACCAAATTGTGGTCCGGCCTGAATGTTAAGTCCGGCCACAAGATATAATTTTACAATTACAGGAATGTTGATATAATCAAAATTGGCCTCGTAACTATCGGTACTTACCTTAAAATCGCTTCCCTGCTTAGAGAAAATGATTTCTGGTTGGATACCGAACTTGGTAAACTTGAAAAGTGCAAATGCACCTCCATGATAACCGGTTCGATTATCAATATTGGAAGCACCCTGACTAATATCAAATTTTGCAATATTAAGCCCACCCTTCAGCCCTAATGCGAATTGTGCCTGGGCCTGGGCTTGATTCACAAGCCCAAAAGATGCTATAAAACAGACAAGAATAAGTATTTTTTTCATACACATTGATTTTGTTTCAAAGCTAACGACAAAAACAAAGCCAACTTATTAAATGTTGTAATTAATTGGTTGAATTAATGAAGATGGTAAACCCTCCCATAAAAAAGAAACCACTTTCTGTTGACTTTACATCCGTGTCTTTATCCTTCTGAGATTGTGACAAGTAACCAAGGATAGGTTCGAGAAGAACGGTATCGGTAATTCGAATAGCATAACCAGCACCAATTCTTAATTCATTAAGGCTACTTTTTTGGTTAAAGCTACCACTCTCATATTTTCTACTTCCAACAGTGAACTGCCCATGGGCAAACAATCCGTTATCTAAATAATATCGGGCGAAAGGCCCAACCATTATGTCAGTTGTTGTGGTTTTAGATCCACCCGACTTTGCGGTGCCTGTGCTAATATCAAAAATTCCACCTACAGCAAAATTATCAATTACCATGAATCCTGCCCACGGCATAAGGCTAAGCCCAGATTGCTTATAATCTGAATTATTGTCTTTATGAGATTTAAACTCAAAGGAACCACCTCCTATAACAGTCCCCTGCTTGATAAACTGTGAGTAGCCGGATGTAGCGATACCAGCAATAAATGCGATAAGTACAATTATTTTTTTCATAGTTTGAAGATTGGTTGATTGTATGATAAAGTTAATAATTAAGCGGTAAAAGCACATACACCATCCGAAATCCGACAAAAAAAGCTACGAAATACCCAATTCAGGATTTTTTCCCGTTATTGTTCGGTAAAACCCTAAAAGTAAGGCCATATCATTGTCAATACTTTCAGTAAGGTGGATGGGTTTTGCTATTACGATTTCCTTTTTTTTATAGTCGAAACCGACAGGAATAATGGGAACATTCGCCTTTTGAGCAATATAATAGAAACCAGTCTTCAATTTTTCCACCTTCTTTCTGGTTCCCTCCGGAGCTATGGCAAGCACAAAATCCTCATGAGAATTGAACAGGGAAGCGACTTGCTCCACCATATCATGCCGTTTTGATCGGTCTACAGGATATCCTCCCAGCATTCGAAAAAACCAACCGAAAGGAGGTTTAAATAAAGGGCTTTTCCCCAAGAATTTTGCCTTTTGTATTTTGAGAATGCTTCTCGCTGCGACACCCAACAGAAAATCCCAATTGCTGGTATGTGGCGCTACCGCAATGATGTATTTCTTAAGGGCTGGAGGAAATTCCCCTTTCGTTTTCCATCCGAAGACTTTAAAAAATAATAAATACAATGGTCTTAGCATTGGGCTTGCTTAGAATAATTTATCAATTAATTCATCCTCTGTAGGATGCGCGATGGTAACTGTAAGTCGGGGTTCCTGATGTTGAGCGCGCTCAATGGCACTTAGGGCACCCTTGTTTTGTGCCCACGCCCTCCGTGCTATGCCGTTGTTTACGTCAAAGTGCAACATGGATTTGATTCTCTTTCCTGCTTCCTCTGTCCCATTCAATAACATTCCAAATCCGCCATTAATTACTTCTCCCCACCCTACACCGCCACCGTTATGAATAGAAACCCACGTGGCCCCTCTGAAGGAATCGCCTATCACATTATGGATGGCCATGTCTGCGGTGAATTTTGACCCATCATAAATGTTGGAGGTTTCGCGGAATGGGCTGTCTGTGCCGGAGACATCATGATGGTCGCGACCAAGTACCACCGGCCCAATCTTGCCACGCCTGATAGCCTCATTGAAAGCCAGCGCAATTTTTATCCTACCCTCAGCATCGGCATATAAAATTCTTGCTTTGGATCCTACAACCAACTTATTGGCTTTTGCTGATTTTATCCAATTGATATTATCGGTTAATTGTGATTGTATATCCTCTGGTGCACTCTCTCTAATTTTTTCTAAAACCATTGCCGCTATCGCATCCGTCTGATCAAGATCATCCTCCTTTCCGGAAGTGCATACCCAGCGAAATGGGCCAAAACCAAAATCAAAACACATGGGACCCATGATATCCTGAACATAAGAAGGATATCTGAAATTAATTCCATCCTTTGCCATTACCTCAGCACCTGCACGCGAAGCTTCCAACAAAAAAGCATTGCCATAATCAAAAAAGTAAGTTCCTTTTGTCGTATGCTTATTAATGGCCGCTGCATGGCGCTTCAAAGTCTCTTTCACTTTCTTTTTGAACTCTTCAGGTTGATTGGCCATGAGTTCGTTGCTTTCCTCATAGGTTAATCCTACTGGATAATAGCCTCCAGCCCAGGGATTGTGCAATGAGGTTTGATCCGAACCCAAATCAATAAAAATGTTTTCCTTATCAAATTTTTCCCACACGTCCACTATGTTTCCCTGATAAGCAATTGAAACTACCTCCTTATTCCCTTTGGCCGTCTTCACCCTATCTATCAACTCACTCATGCTGGTTAATATTTCATCCACCCAGCCTTGCTCATGCCTCTTTTTTGCTGCTTTGGGGTTCACCTCTGCTACCACAGTGATACATCCTGCAATATTACCCGCTTTGGGCTGCGCTCCACTCATTCCCCCTAACCCAGAGGTAACAAAAAGTTTTCCGGCAAGCCCTTCTCCACTTTTCGAAATTTTTCTGCCCGCATTGAGTATGGTGATATTCGTTCCATGCACAATGCCTTGAGGGCCAATGTACATATACGACCCAGCCGTCATCTGTCCATATTGGGTTACTCCCAGTGCGTTATATTTTTCCCAATCATCTTGCTTTGAATAGTTGGGAATCATCATGCCATTGGTAACCACAACCCTTGGTGCATCTTTCGATGAAGGGAACAATCCCATAGGGTGACCTGAGTACATGTGCAAAGTCTGCTCATCAGACATTTGTGACAAGTACTTCATGGTTAGTAAGTACTGTGCCCAATTTTGAAAAACCGCCCCGTTGCCACCATAAGTAATAAGTTCATGGGGATGCTGGGCCACAGCAGGATCCAAATTATTTTGAATCATTAGCATAATAGCTGCTGCCTGTTTGCATCTTGCTGGGTACTCATCGATGGGGCGTGCCTTCATTGGGTAGTCTGGCATAAACCGATACATGTATATCCTTCCATAAGTTATCAGCTCCTCATAAAATTCAGAGGCCAGTTCTGCATGCATGTTGATAGGGAAATATCTAAGCGCATTTTTAATGGCCAGCTTCTTTTCAGGTACAGAGAGTATGTCCTTCCTTTTAGGTGCATGGCTTATCAGTGGGTCATAAGGACGAGTTGGTGGCAATTCCATTGGAATTCCCTGTTCAATCTGTTCTCTAAAACTGAGAGATGCTTCGATCATGCTAATTGTTTTTGAAAGTCTTTTGTGTTAAAATTCCCGATGGTAAATTGGTAACCAATATCAAAAATTTCATTTGCCTTTGCCATATCAAAACTACTAAACATATCTAGTTTTTTGGGCTCAATGACCACATTGCAAATGGATTTACTTTGCCTGGTGTTACCATTGATGGCCATAAGCAGGCTTCTTTCAACTACCACTTTTAGATTTTTTGCATCAAAATTATTGCTGATAGGGTTGCAATGAGAACCAATTATAAAGTCACACAATTCAACAATGGCCTTGCTAGGCAGGTTATCGCATAGGCCGCCATCCACAAACAATCCGCCATTGTAAGGTACGGGGTTAAAAACCGCAGGGATAGAGCAACTGGACACAATGGCGGGAATGAGTTCCCCTTCATCAAAGTAATGCACTTCTCCCTTTCTGATTTCAGTAGCTGCGATACGCAATGGAATCTTAAGCGCCTCAAAACTATTTTCTGGTAAAGAATGGATAAGCAACTCCTTTAAGCCATCCATCGTTAATAGCCCGCTCCATGCCCAGGCAGGTCTTACTGACCGGAATATGGATACATTTTTAATGATATCGAATATGCTGTCAGGGGAATAACCGTACGCGTACAGTGCTCCAACAATTGATCCGGCCGATGTACCTGAGAGTATTGATATCTTTACTCCCATTTCATCCAAAGCCTTCAACACTCCAATGTGGGCTATCCCCCTCGCCCCACCACCGGACAATGCCAATCCAATTTTCATAAAATATCTTTCAACGCAAAAGTTCTGTCCAGTCGTACTCCTTTTTCGGTATGCTTGACGGTACAGCATTCATTGATGGGATCATGTTCAAGAAATAACACATATCCATTGTCTGCTGCCTCATTTAGAAATATTTTCTTTTCCTCCAACGTGATCAATGGACGCGTATCGTACCCCATCACATATGGTAAAGGAATGTGACCTACTGAAGGAAGTAAATCAGCCATATAACAAATCACTTTACCTTTAAACTTGATTTTGGGAATCATCATCTTATCAGTGTGTCCTGATACATATCCAATATCAAATGCTGAGAATGGGGAACTCGCCTTTTCGTCAATAAATTTTAAATGGCCACTCTCCTTCATCGGAAGAATGTTTTCTTTAAGAAAACTTGCTTTCTCCCGGTCATTTGGATCGGTAGCCCATTTCCAATGCGCTTCATTAGACCAATAATTGGCATTCTCAAATGTAAGTTTAAAACCATCACCATTTCTAACCACCCCACCACCACAATGATCGAAGTGAAGGTGGGTAAGAAACATGTCAGTGATATCAGAATTCCTAAACCCTGCTTTTTTGAACGAACTCATCAAGGAAGCATCACCATGTAAATTATAGTGACTTAAGAATTTTTCATCTTGTTTGTCTCCAATACCATTGTCAATCAGTATCAATTGATTGCCATCTTCAATCAATAAGCAACGCATGGCCCATGTACAAAGGTTATTATCATCAGCCGGATTGGTGCGTTGCCACAATGACTTAGGTACCACACCAAACATCGCTCCTCCATCTAGCTTAAAAAAGCCGGTATTGATTACATGTAAATTCACAACTTCATCAATTATTGTTTAAAAATCTTCATTCAATCTTTTATGTGTTATCTATCACCTGAGTTTGTAATGATTGATTTATCAAATTCAGTTGAGCCATCAATTTCACTTTTTTCTTTCCTTTACGCAATAAGATTTTTTCACCTGATGAAAATTTTAGATAGGCATTAAAAACTTCATTCGTAAAAGTGGATGACTGGCTGGTGTGAGCCGAATAAATGCGCTGGCTTTCCTGAGACCTGTTCACAAACAATTTTTCAATGGATTGGTAAGGCTGGTACTTCCCTGTCTTCATAAATATAAAAGAACAGTATTCTCTATAAATCTTTCTTTGCGTATCTATCTCAAAGCCTTCACCGCCTGAAATCAAAAATAACCCCGGAATTAAAACGAGAATTGTAAACCATCCAATTTTCGTCACTGTGATGGCAGCAGCCAAAATAAGAATGGCTCCAATAAAACGAAATGTCCAGGGGAAAAGGAATCCAAATCGAATATCCACCCGATGCTTCATCCTATTGATTCAAGCTTAAACATAAGCTTTATGTTTTGGAATTATTCTTTTACCACTCCCATGGCGCTGAACTTATCAATACGTTGAGAAATTCTGTCTTGCGGTGATAGTATATTCAGCTCATGGAAGTTTTCCATAATCACCCGTTTCACTTCTTTGGCCATCCATGGCACATCCTTATGTGCACCTCCTAATGGTTCATTGATAATCCCATCAATTAGTTTATTGGAAAGCATGTCCTTGGCGGTGAGCTTCAAAACCTCTGCAGCTTGCTCTTTGTAATCCCAGCTACGCCATAGAATAGTGGAACAGTTTTCAGGTGAGATAACCGAATACCATGAATTCTCCAGCATCAAAACCCGATCGCCTATCGCTATCCCTAATGCTCCTCCCGATGCTCCTTCTCCGATAACAATACAAATAATAGGTACCTTGAGCATAAACATCTCTTTCAGATTGCGGGCAATCGCCTCTCCCTGCCCCCGTTCTTCTGCTTCCAATCCCGGAAAAGCTCCTGGAGTATCTATCAACGTAATTATAGGCTTGTTAAATTTCTCGGCTATCTTCATCAACCGAAGTGCCTTGCGATAGCCTTCGGGGTTGGCCATTCCAAAGTTCCTATATTGGCGCTGCTTTGTGTTTCTCCCTTTTTGCTGACCAATGATCATAAATGTTTGCCCATCAATAGTACCCAATCCACCCACCATCGCCTTGTCATCGGACACACTTCTGTCACCATGTAATTCAATAAAATCAGAAGTCAACTCATAAATATAATCGAGTGTGTAAGGCCTGTCGGGGTGGCGAGAAAGTTGTACCCGTTGCCAGCCGGTAAGGTTTTCGAAGGTTTCTTTTTTGAGTGCCTTAATTTTCTTTTCAAGTGCACTGATGGCAGACTGCACATCCATATCACTATCTTTGGCTAATTCCTTCATGTCTTCGAGTTTCGCCTCTAATTCAGCGATAGGCTTTTCAAAATCCAATTCCATAATAGCTAACGTTGCTGCAAAAATAGCAGGATTAATTGGATTAGGCATGTAAATAACAATGCCCTTAAAACAAAAAAGCTTTGATTTTTCTCAAAATCAAAGCTTTTGCGGTCTGGACGGGACTGCATTTCTGCTAATTGAATAGTATGGATACTTTTCCATTTTAACTGTAAAATGCTAAAGATTAGCTTGTTATTAGTTAAATTTAATAAAGTCCAATATAGATAAATAAAGTAAATTTGTACGTGTATATGTACGTGCAAATTTTCATCCATGGCCAACGTACCTAAGGTTAAGTTCTATCTAGAGTCATCAGCGCAAGGTAAGTCCAGACGAATTGGAATGTCCCCTACTGAAATGAAAGAGGTTGATAATAAACCACAATCAATCTTTATATATATCAGATTTAGATCCAAAACAATCAAAGCTTCAACGGGTAGAAAGTGTAAGAGGACAAGTTGGGATCTAAAAAAGCAAAGAATTAACCCAAGAAGAGATAGACACTACCTACTACTAAATCTATTTCTAGATAATCTATCCTTTGAAGTGGGTGTCCTTTTTGATAAAGCAATCCAAAACACTCGATTTCCGGAGAAAGGCGAGGTAATTGATATAATCAATAAATTGAATGGTGGGGAAATTCAGATAGAAAATGAAGATAATGATTTTTCTGTGCAAGGCTTGCTCAACAAGTTTATTGATAGCAAAAAGTCTTTTGTTAAACCAATTACACTCCAGAGATATACTGCCCTACGAAAGCACATTGGTGAATTCAAACAAAATAAAATATACCTAGAGTATTTAGATAGAAAATTTTATAATGAATTTCTCATTTTTCTTTTCCAAACCAAAAAAATTCAAAATTCTACAGCCGGAAAGCTGATAATTGGGCTAAAGTCATTTTTAAAATGGTGTTCAGAACAAGGACACAACCCTCCATTAGATTACAAAAAATTCAAGGTTCCAAAACAGCAAGCCAACATTATTTCACTTAGCTCGAATGAATTCAATTCAATGCTAAAATTAGACCTAGAAAACGATAAAAGACTTGAAAGAATTAGGGACGTATTTTGTTTTGCTTGCCTTACTGGCTTAAGATTTAGTGACATTTTAAGGCTTGAAAAATCGAATTTTAGGAAGAATGAAATTCATATAACAACTCAAAAGACTCGTGACGTTTTATTAATTCCACTTATTGAAGAAGCGGTTTCTATTGCCAAAAAATACAATTATAAGCTACCTGATATTTCAAATCAGAAGATGAACGAATACTTAAAAGATTTAGGTAAAAAAACTGAATTGAATAATGAAATTTCTATATCAGAATTCAGAGGCCCAGTGGAAACAAAAAAATCCTTCAAGAAATGGGAATTATTATCATTCCACACAGCCAGGAAGACTTTCGTAACTCTTTCTCTAGAATTCGGAATGAGGCCAGAAACGGTAATGAACATTACCGGGCACAAAGATTTTAGAACAATGAAACCCTACATTAGGATTGCAAAAAAAGCTAAAGAAGAGGAAATGAAGAATGCGTGGGACAAAATAACTTCTTGATATGGACTCAGCTGGAGAAAAATATCTTATCCGAATTGATTTGATCTTTAGTGAAGGTGGCAAGGATGACATGGAGTGTAGAGCTAAAATTGCAGGCTTCCTATGGTGGGAGAAAGAATGGAAGGGCATAGATACAATCCATTCCGAATTTAAATTACAGGAATTCATGGAGGTTGATACAAGAATCCTGAGTAGAAAAGATAAGGAGCATGAACTTACCAAATATGGAAGGGGTAAATTTTACATAAAAGAAGGTAAAGGAGTAAGGTTAGATCGGCCATATCTTGTAACAATAACGAGTGATTACCATAAACGAGATGAAGAATACTTTCCATACTTTTTTGCGTTTAGGCTATCTCGGGTTAGAATAAATGAACTAGGTGATTTCTTGAAGTTTCACTTGATAAATACATTTGATAATGACATTAATAAATTTAAAATCTTCATTATTAAACTGATCGAAGATTTTGACTTCCTTAAAAGGAATCAATTATCAATCAAAATGTCTCTTGATAATATTCCTGAAAACCGGCCGAGCAGTGACCCACAGACCATACCAATCCTTCCTCGAGAATCAGCTAAACACAAGAGTATAAAAAAATCAAAAAAAGATAACTTATTTGAGGCCTACTTCCAAGATAGAGGATTTGACATGAAGAAAGTAAGGCAGTATTTACTCAAATATATATTTGATGAAAAAGGGATACTTCTTTCTTTAAACGGAAACAAGTATCAACGCCTGGTAAACTTTGCAAGTGCATTCTATTTTGTGATTGAAACAACAAAATATAAATATAATGGAGAGGGGCTTGCTAAAGCTCTTTTTTTTGAATTGTCACTTACTAAAAGTGGTTTGGATTTGGAAGCCTTAAAAACTTTGATAAAGCCAAATAAAATTAAAGAAACGAATCCTAATACACAGATTCTTGAACAATTGAAGGAATATATTAACTAAGGTTTATTCCGTTTTTGCTTAAAACGAAATAAACGGAATTAAAATTAGAACCTCTTTTTAGCTTTAATAATACGCGGATCTCGAACAATTGATGATATGCCTTAACCAATAATATTCCGTTTTCACTTAAAACGGAACAAACGGAATTAATTGTTTTTAATCCATTTGTGTCATATTCAAACAAAAGAGATATGACACAAATCACACTCACCCTACCAGACGAAACTGAAAAACTGCTACGTGCTATTGTACGCGAAGAGGTAAGTTCCTCTATTCGATCTTTAAAACCTCAATCATCTGAAGATGAAAAATTATTCAGTCGGGCAGATGTCGCTAATCTATGTAACGTCTCACTGGTCACAATCCACGCTTGGATGAAGCGAGGTGTCATAACCCCTTACAAGCTTAACGGAAAAACCTATTTCAAACGAAGTGAGGTTTTTAAATCACTTAAGAAAATCTGAATTAACCAATCTTTTAAACCCAAAATTAAACCCTTAAAACTCCAATTATTATGAACTCAACAGTCAACCCATATGATATTTCAGGTTTTAATAGTCTGAATTCACATACCAACTTACAAGGCACTATTTTTTCGGTGGCAAATCCATCCCCGAGAACCGTTCCACTGCCAAAAGGTTCTATTACTTGGGAACAAGCTCGCCTAAGAGAAGAAACAGTTCTATCAATTTTGATACAACCGAGCAATGACCCACATACCATACCAGTTGCGACTGGATATGGTCAAATTTTTACTTCACGATCAAACTTAGTGGAGGCTGTAAAAATTGCACCGGATATTTCAGAAGGTATACCTATATCTCTCTTATTGGAAATTGCCGATGAGGCAGGTATAGATGTCCCTGCTTCATACCGTATTCAAATTGAACAGTGGATTTCTCAGGGTAAAGGAAATCAAACCACTAAAGGAAAGGTATTGCAGTTTCATCCCTCTCAAACAGAAGAATACTCAAGTAATAATTCATCAGTTGCTTACGAAGTTCAAAGCCAAGGTTCACCAGTCGCACAGGAAGATCAAATTCAAGAGCTGACAGCAATGGTTGATAATTCAGGGAATAAGGGAAAGATCATCTTAGGCGCGGCCGTAGCCATTGTAATTGTTGGAGTCATTTACCTAAGTAATAAGCCTCAAAAAAAAACCAAGTCAAATAAAGTAAAGGCTGAAAAAACTACAACAAAATAAAAAAGCTCCAGACAGGAATCAGGAGCTTTTTAAAATTACTTATGATCTTAACAATTAAACAACATGCCAAAAGTACAAAAAAAATCCCAAAAGCAATTACGCGTAGAATTAAAACAGCTGCGCAGTCTACGCTCTACTGTAGCGCACAAAATTTCCATTATTAAGCGCCAATTAGAACGTGAGGCAGCCATGAGTGGGAAACAGCCAGCCTCAAGCCTAACAAGTCAATGAGTAACTTCAAAAGCTTTCTTCAGAAGGAAAGTGGCCTCTCTACATTCTCAGATTCAGAATTAACATCGGAGGTCAACAATCGATCGAAGTTAAGTAACCCCTTTCCACTTGACGTATTTAATCCTAAGGTGAAGCCCTTTATTAACATGCTTACAAAGCATTACGATCTGCCCAGGAGTTTTGTTGGCCTGGCATTGATAAGTTCCTACAGTACCGCTATTGGCACATCTTATACAGTATCAACGAATAGACGTGACTCAGTTTATTTGGCTATTTGGGGAGCATTGATTGGAATATCCAGTTCAGGAAAAAGTCTTGTTATCAACAAGTGTTTCCAGTCACTAAATCAAATTCAAAATCGATTTGATAAGGAATGGGAAAGTAAGACCAAGGGATTAGGAGTAGATAAGATTAATGCACAAAAAATGGACACGGTGGTATATCGTGATGCGCATATTCCGACATTGGTTAAAAGTGTTCTTCCTGATAATCCAAAGGGTGTAATAAAGTACTCTGACGAATTAATGGAGTGGATTAATGGCTTGAATCAACTCAGCAAAAAAGAGGGTACCGATGAACAATTTTGGATCAGTAGCTGGAATTGTACAAACTATAGCGGAATCAGAAGTGGTAAACAAAAATTTGTCGTTGAGAGACCCTTTGTAAATGTAATTGGAGGAACTCAGTATAGTCAACTATCTAAAATGTTTGCTAAAGATAGAGACACCACTGGCTTCATGTTTAGGCTTCTTTTTTCCCTACCAGAAGTAAACAAGATTGCAGAGCCAGATCCAAGTTTCGAAATTCCCGATGAAGTCCAGGGAGTACATAATACCTGTCTCGATAGATTATATAGTGACTTACCTGTCAATAGGATCGAAGACACTCGTAAGTGCATTCTTCATCCTGAAGCAATCAAGTTATTCTCCCATTGGTCAAAAACGAAGACAAAATCGATTCACTCAATTGAAGATTTATCAGAGCAAGAAATTAGGAGTGGTATCTACGGAAAAATAAAGGAATATGCACTAAGGTTTTCCGCCATACTGCACATTACCGACAATGCACTTTCAGATAAATATGACAGTGATTTTCATACACCATTTAAAAAAGAAGAGATTATTTGTGCTGAAACTATGAACCGGGCCCTGAGGTTAGCTGATTACTTTTATTACAGTGCAATCGAGGTGTATGAGAGGGTTCAAACAACGTTAACAGCACCTCCAGAGGTACTAATTGCCGCGAGGTTACTATCGCGTGGGAAAACTAAAGCAGAGATCGCTTATGTGGTATATGGAAGCAAGGAGAAGCAATTTCAAATGAAGGTAAATAGGAACATAAAAAAGTGGATAAAACTGTACCCAAGAGTATTTAATGCAATTCCTCGATGAATAGTGAAAGTGCTAATAGGGAAACGCTTGTAAAAGTGTTACTTGTAAATTCAAAAGTAATTTTATAGTAACTAATTCATTTACAGTGCCTTATAGGCAAAAACTAGGTAACAGAATGGTAACAAATGGTAACAATAACCCAGTATTCTATGTGTTTTTCAACGATTTTAGGTAACAGAGTCTGTTACCATTTGGTAACAGGACTTGTTACCAAAAAAGTTGGATTAAAGCTCAAAATCAACTGTTATGTTACTTGTTGTTACTCACTTTTTGAGTCAAAAAGTTTGAATTTCAGTCTTAAAGAGCCTTTTTAACTGAATTGTAACGAATTTAATGGTAACAGAACTTATTAATACCTCTAGAATAAGAATAGAGCAAGCAATATTAGGTGCGTGTATACTCGATAATGGCGCCTACATCCGTATTGCCGATGTTCTGATTGAGAATAACTTCTCAGTTCACCCCTCTGGGTATGATCACAAGTTAGTTTACAGGGCGCTCAAGGATATGTTTCCCATGCAACACATCGACCTCCTAACGGTTTCTCACCGTGTTGGTAAGTTTCCATCATATTTAGCAGAATTGACCAGTATGGTTTCTAGTTCCTGTAACATATTGACACATGCTTACCTTCTGTTACAAATAGATATTCGAGATAAGTTTGTTCAGTTACTACTTAGATACAATTCCGAAATTGAAAAAGATAGTATAAAAGTTAGCCTAAGTACCAAGCTTGCGCTAATGGAAATTATTGACGAGTGTTTAGATACGAGAGACATTATTGATATTGTTGGCAGAGCTGAAAATTATCTCGAAGGAATTGGAGCTGAGGATTATGTGCTAGATGCGGTCGGAGGGTTTTACAAAAAATTTCAGGTGCGCCTTCAGAAAATATCTAGAAGATCAACTGTTGATTCATTATTCAGTAATCTGGATAGTATTGGTCTCCAGACATTTGATATCACAACAAAGAACGCATTAAATCACCTTGCGGATCTAACTAAATACATACTTGCAAAGGGTAAAGCTGATGAAAGCCTGGCAAGCGCAATAGCTGCTGTTAGGCCAATACTTTAGCTCGACAATGAGTTCTTATCCCTTTTCATTCAAATAATTCTGTGACCTATAATGATAAAACTTGATATCTTGATCCCTTAGCATTGGAGCTGCCATTCTATTTGGACAAACTACAATCCAGGTTCCTGAGTTTAAAAAATTTCTATAGAAATTGATTTGCCTTATTAGATCCCCTACTACAGGGATATCAGTTTTGATTTCAATCGCAATACCAAATCGCTCGCAGTAAATGTCTACGAAACCCACTACGTAATTGCGATTGTAATTGCGCTCCGTAACAGCGTACTCCAATTTTACTGGGATGTCTTTAAGATCTGGTATTAGCTTATCTGGGAATACTTCCTGCAATACTATTCTTAGGTTTTTATACACCCAATACTGAATCTCATCATGCCTCGAATTCTTTCGGTCAGCATCCCTGAATCCTAGCCTTTCTATCAACGTTTTCGCTCTTGGTTCCATAATACTATTACTAAATCATTGCTACGCAGGTGGCGCGGCCTAAACTGCACTATCATGTGCGCCAAAGCAGTTGCATACACTAATCTTGCCAAAAGAGCTTTAGGTATGTTTTGGGGCCATTTGACCTCAAAATAGCATATCGATCCTAGTATTAAAAAGTAACGGATTGGCGTACGTTGGCTCCATTGCGTAGTCAATATGGTGCGGCTTAATTACGCAGCCTATGTGCGGCAAGCAGCGCACTAATACTACCTAGAGAGAAGCTTATAAGTGAATGCAGGGACGACCCAATGGTTAATCTTGAAATCCTACGTTCCAATAAAACAGTTCTTAATTCGTATTTCTGCGTAGTTGATTACGCAGCTTTTAAAACCGCACCTTTCAAGGTGCGCTCGAACTCTGGCGCGGCCTACTAAAGTCTATTAATATCCTCCTTTTTTCCTTCTTTCAAATGATGCATGCACTGTTTTCTATAATAACAGCCATATTGCGCATTACTCCTACGCAGCATTCAGTAAATCCAATACGCATTTTATTGCGTAAAACTTTAAAAGTTTAAAGGCTGCGCCACCCTTGGTTAAATCTAGTCCAATAAATGATCATGGGTGGCTTTAATCGTCAATCCGAGTAATTGCCAACTGGAACCTTTCGGCCGTAGTAATATCCAATTCTTGGGTTATCCAGTGAATTTCATCCCCATGTAGTCTTACCTTCTGAAGGTGCTTTGCAAAGGCTATCGATTTTTCAAGAAAACTTACGAGTTGTTCAGGATCTAATCCATCCTTAATGAGTAATGTACGTACATCCATTTGTTCTTATTGGTTTGGTTGGGTTAATTAAAGTTAATTGTCGTAAAAAAACATATCCCAAGCCAGTAACCGTACGTGCCTATGTACGCACAAACAAAAAAAGCTTTGATTTCTTTCAAAATCAAAGCTTTCTGCGGTCTGGACGGGACTCGAACCCGCGACCTCCTGCGTGACAGGCAGGCATTCTAACCAGCTGAACTACCAGACCAATCCATACCGACCTAAATCGGTGCGCAAAGATAGGAGTTGCCTCATTCTATCCAAAATATCAATTCAGAAATCATTTTCATTACCAAAATCATTTCAAAATGTATTCAAGTTGTAAAAGTCACGTTGAATTATAAGTACAGGTTTCTCAGGACAGAAATATTGTAATACTTTAGGTGATTCTAATAATGAGACTTTTGCTTCTCCTGGTGTTTGTTCTTTTTATGACTGCCTGCAGTCGTCACAATTACCATATAGTAAAAGTAAAGAAACCTCGTTACCACCACGGTTGGTATAAGGATCACGTTTGGCATAAGAAAATACGGGTAGGCAGAATTCACATCCGATGGTTTGAGAGACAAGGCGTTAAGACCGTAAGGATGGAAGGCTAGATCAAAACCCTTTAGCTATTAGTTCCACATTTTTTCTAAAAAAGAACTTCAGATTAGTGATTTGTTGAATGTGAGCCGTCAATACCGATCCGTAAAAAATGGTTGTGAGTAAATTGGTGATGTCTCTGGTGGAGGTGGTTTGTGTAATTTCCTTTTTGAAAATGGCCTCCAACGTAAACTTCTCAAACATTTGATCAACAGATTGGATCTCAATGCTCGAAATATTTCCTTTATTGGGATAAAGTAACTGTTTCTCTTCTAACTTCACTGCAAAAGGCTTTGGAGGCCTCCTTAAGTCGGCCAGATAACCAAAAAGATTAAGGATCATACCTGGGTGAGTTTCACATTCCTCGCTTAGCCTGTCGAAAAGATACGTGATCCCTGCCATTCCTTCCTTAGGCTTTTCGCTCAGTTCTACCCCCCGATGCAAACACCAAACCCTGAAATAATACAACAGAATATCCTCTTTCTGCGGAAAGTATTTAAACAGCGTGACCTTACTTATTTTTGCTTTGGCACATATTTCATCTACATAGATAGCATCAAAAGACTTCTTGCCAATTAGTTTGAGTGTATGCTCAAGCACAGACAACTTTAGACGAGCGGCTTTTTCCTTCCTTAAACCCATAGTTTTGTTTGGATTGAAGTAATACATTTATGCTCACAAACCAAAACCTTATTCTATGAGCCGCATCTTTACCCTACTACTGGCAATTGTTTTAGTTTCTTGCCAACCCGGGAAACATGAAGCACCCGTAATTGGCCTAACCAGCAATAATGCCATGGTAGTGTCTGCACACCCATTGGCTTCACAAGCTGGACTATCTATTCTACAAAAAGGGGGCAACGCAGTAGATGCCTCCATTGCCGTGCAGTTTGCACTTGCTGTGGTACATCCCAGTGCCGGAAACATCGGTGGTGGTGGTTTTATGGTGGCAAGGCTTAGTAATGGATTGGTGGATGCTCTTGATTACAGAGAAGCTGCACCCTCCAAAGCTACCACTGATATGTATGTGGGAGAAACTGGCGAAGCCGATTCAGAACTTAGCACAGCAGGCCACCTGGCAAGTGGAATACCCGGAACCGTAGCTGGCCTTGAAGCAGCACACAAGAAATACGGTAAGTTGGACTGGAAAGAATTAGTGCAGCCGGCAATAGATTTGGCCAATAATGGTTTTACACTTACTGAAATGGAGGCTGAAGGACTTAATTACGCTGGTGAATCCTTTACAAAGTATAGCACTGTGGCTCCCGATCAATTCTTAAAGGAAAAGTGGGTAGCCGGTGATTCCATTTGGAATAAAGACCTTGGCCATACTTTGGAATTAATACGAGATAATGGAAAAGCTGGTTTTTATGAGGGAGAAACCGCTGACAAAATAGTGGCTGAAATGGAGCGTGGAAAGGGACTGATCTCACTGGAAGATTTAAAGTTTTACAATGCGGTTTGGAGGACACCCCTTACCAGCAATTACAAGGGGCATAAAATCATTTCTATGCCTCCCCCTTCCAGTGGTGGTGTTGCATTGATGCAATTACTCAATTCGGTTTCTCCTTACCCTATCAACGAATGGGGATGGAACTCAACAAAAACCGTTCATTTAATTGTTGAGGCCGAGAGAAGGGCTTATGCTGACCGCGCCTTCTTTTTAGGTGACCCTGACTACTTCAATGTTCCCGTCTCTACACTCATTGAGCAAGCCTACACCAATAGTAGAATGGAAAATTTTAATCCAGAATTGGCTACCCCCAGCAGTACTGTAAAAGAGGGAACCATTGCTATGAAAGAATCAGAGCAAACAACTCATCTCTCTGTTGTTGATAAGGAAGGAAATGCGGTATCTGTAACCACAACTTTAAATGGAGGGTACGGTTCCAGGGTAGTCGTTGGGGGGTCCGGCTTTTTATTAAATAATGAAATGGATGATTTCAGTGCCAAACCTGGCGTACCCAACATGTATGGTGCCATTGGTGGTGAGGCCAATAAGATAGAGCCTGGAAAGCGCATGCTCAGTTCAATGACACCTACCATTGTAGAAAAGGATGGAAAATTATTAATGGTGGTAGGAACTCCCGGAGGAACAACAATTATAACATCCGTCTTTCAAATCATTATAGACGTAATCGATTTTAAAATGGGAATGCAAGAGGCCGTAAATGCAAAACGCTTTCATAGCCAATGGTTACCCGATGTGGTTTTTAATGAAGAAGGTGCTTTTACTGAAGAGGACAGTTTACAATTGGTGAAGATGGGGCATGAATTTAAAATGAGAGGCAGCATTGGGCGCGTAGACGCAATCCTTGTGCTTCCTGACGGCAGATTGGAGGGAGGTGCAGATCCGCGAGGGGACGATACGGCAGTGGGGTATTAGATACTGGATACTGGTTGCTGGAGTCAAGAATCCAGCATCAGTTCTTAATAATTGTAAATTCTACCCTCCTGTTAAGTCTGCGGGTGATTTCTGCATCATTATCGGCAATGGGTTTGGTGCCACCATATCCTTTGCCCGTAATTCTTTTTCCATCAATACCTTTGCTGATCAGGTATTCCTTCACTTTTTCTACTCGCTCACGTGACAAACGCATATTGTGTACTTGCAGACCACGGTTGTCTGTATGACCTGCCAATTCAATTTCGATAGAAGGATTAGATTTTAAAAAATCAACCACCATATTGAGTTCGTCATAAGATTCGTCCAAAAGGTTGGCCGTACTCTGTTGGAAAAGAACACTCTTTAGGTTGACAGTAGCTCCTACTGCCACTGGTTGCAGCTTAAAGTTCATTTCAAGCTCCTTCATTTCAAATGTACGGATATCCAGTTTTTCGAAACTTCCCAAAAATCCCGGTGCCTCAACTTTAATGCTGTATTCATCTACTGAAGGAACATTAATAGAAAACATTCCATTGCTATTGGCCACAACTTGAAAATCAGAATCAGAGTGAAAGTTGACGTTCGCTGCTATTGGAGCATTGGAGGTGGCATCGATTATCTTTCCCCATACCCTCACAAATTTTTCTTCACTGGTTATTGGTTTTTCTCTTACAATTTCTACCAGCTTTACCACCGTATCCGGAGGCAGCACCTCCATTTTTTTCATCAGAGAATCCAGTGCTTCTTTGGGTGGTTTGTACATTTTGATATCACCATATCCATCACTGTTCAATGTGGAAGTGTACAATGCAAATTCATCTTTGGGAAACGGGATATAGAATAATTCTCTTCCTTCAGAATTGACCCCTGCACCCATGTTGATAGGCGCAGACCATTTTGTCCAGGTGTCATCCAGCCGCTGTGCATAATAGATATCAAAACTACCATAACCTTGTCTGCCATTGGAAGCGAAATATAAATAACGGGTATCTTCACTTAGCCACGGGCTCCATTCTTGAAAAGAGGTATTGATATTTCGGCCAAGGTTCTTGGGTTCACTCCATTTTCCCGTAGCATCTTTTACAGAAACATAAATATCCTCAACACCCAATGTAGCATATGCCTCACCGGCAAATACAAATACATTTCCTGCCGCATTAATATGACCTGAAATGGTCGCATTTTTATTCAGGAAGTAGGGAATAGAAATATTCTCCGGAGTAGACCATCCTGTGCCGCTATTTCGTGAAACTGATATTCCCTGTGTTTTTACCTCTCCATCATTACTGTAATGACCAAGTAAAAACATTTGGGATCCGTCTGCGGAGAAGCCACCCACTGCGTTGTATTCTTTATTGTTCAAAACTGTGCCCGCATGAATTGGCGAGGACCACTCATCTCCTATCAAAACGGATTGCCAGATATCGCCCAAGTCTCTTTTTCCTCCAACATTTTGGGGGTGATTGGCTATCGTAAAATAAAGTGTTTTACCATCAGGGCTAAGCACGGGGCTTTGCTCGTCCATGGGTGAATTAATGTTACTCAATGACTTATTTGTAATGGACTGACCATCAGTAGTCAACACAGCGATTAGGTATACAAAATTCAAAAACAAAAAATATTTCATCAGCGCAAAAATAGTTAAATCCCTTTCAAGGTCTACTTATCCATGGATTGTCCTTCAAATAAAACCTCCAGGGAAGCAGTGCATCTTCACCAGCATAATCAATCCCAATTCTTTTGGTCACTACAATATTGTTTCTGGCAATTACTATACCACGATCTTCCACCCAAACATCGCTTCCAGTCAGTAATTTTCCATTCACGGTTCTGTCAATCCCTAGTGCCTTCGTTAGTTTGCCCGGTCCGGAGGTTATTCTGTGATCTGTTTTACCTAGCGAACGTCTCATCATTTCATTTATACCATCTATCGGCTCCAATGCACGAATCAAAACAGCTTCTGCCTTGTCTCGCTTGTTTGTAACGATGTTGAATAAGTTATGGATGCCATAGCATAAATACACATAAGCCACGCCACCCTCTCCAAACATTGTTTCCGTACGTGCAGTTCGCAAATTATTATAAGCGTGAGATCCTTTTTCCTTGTAAGAATAAGCTTCCGTTTCTACAATAATTCCACTTGTTAATCTATTGTTTATGCGGCTTATCAGTACTTTTCCCAGTAAATTCTTTGCAATTCTATCAACACTTGCTTGTTGGTAGAAGGATACTTTAAGTTTCACGCTTGATGGTTTTTTAGAGGAAAGCTGTTAACTTTGGCGCCCTCGAACAAATAATAAAAACCCAAAATTAAATGAAAAATTGTATTACAATCATGTTGATCGCGTTTACATGGATAGCAGCACATGCTCAAATCCAGACCCCGCAGCCTAGTCCTGCAGGATCTGTCTCAAGTGTTGTTGGCTTAACGGATGTTAAGATCGATTACTCACGCCCTCAAATGAAAGGACGCAAGATTTTTGGCGAAGGTGCTGACTACCTGATCCCGTACGGTCAAATCTGGAGAACCGGTGCCAACAATGGTACAATTATCTCCTTTTCGGACGATGTTACAGTAGAAGGCAATAAAGTGACCAAAGGTGAGTATCTTATCTTTACCTGGCCTGGCGCAAGCGAGTGGACGGTTTCGCTATATAGTGATCTTTCCTTAGGTGGAAATACTGCAGGATATGACAAAGCCAAGGAGGTTGCCAACTTTAAGGTTAAACCTGAAAAACTTGCTGAAACAATTCAAACCCTGACACTGAACATTGCAGACATCGCAGCCGACAGCAAAAGCGCAAACGTCCAAATCGCATGGGAAAACACTTCTGTAAAATTCAACCTAGTTGTTGACTACGATTCAAAAGTAATGGCCGCCATTGAAGCAAATACCAAGGTAAATCCAGCCAACCTTATTGCCGCAGCTCAATACTACCGCACAACAAAGAGGGATTTGAAGCAGGCTCTGGCCTGGACAAACGAGTATCTGGCTGTAGGAAAAAATTCTGAGCAGTTTTGGAATGTGCACTTCAAAGCACAGCTATTAAAAGATATGGGAGATAAAAAAGGCGCATTAGCAGCCGCTACTCAGTCTTTAGAAGCTGCCAAAAAAGCAGCTAGTGATTTTGGTTACATAAAGCTCAATGAAGACCTGATTAAGTCTTTGAAATAAATCTTTCACCCCTGAAATCAGAAAGCATTCCATCAATGGGATGCTTTTTTTATTGGATGTAGATTTTTTAATAGAATTGTTCGGCAACAATAAAAACTTCGCGCCTTAGCGTCTTTGCGGTAAAATAATCAAAAAAAATTTGTGAATAATTTTTAACCGCTAAGACGCTAAGGCGCAAAGTGATTATAACCTTATCAGGAAACAGCAAAAACTTCGCGTCTCCTGAGGCTTTGCGGTAGAATAATCAAGAGAATTTTGTGAATATTTTTTCACCGCTAAGGTGCAAAGCGATTATAACCTTATCAGACAACAACAAAACTTCGCGTCTCCGCGACTTCGCGGTAAAATGATCAAGAGAATTTTGTCAATATTCTTTAACCGACAAGATGCTAAGGCGCAAAGTGACCATAAACCTTATCAGGAAACAATAAAAACTTCGCGCCTCTGCGACTTTGCCGTAAAATGATCAATAGAATTATGTGAATAATTTTTAACCGCTGGAACGCTAGAGTGCAAAGCTATCATAATCCTTATTAAGCAACATCAGTTAGTAATTAGGACTATGTTTTTCTAATGTTTCTATTTTCGATGAACTGAATAATAAATGCCACAGTCACCACCACTAAACACCCAATGATGTTGTAAAGCAAGAAAGCCATCTCGGTAAAGAAGTAACAATAAAGGACTACAGTTTCGGCTATAATGGCGGCTATAAATACTGCATTGGATTTGATGTACTTCAGATAAAATGCAGTAAGGAAAATTCCAAGTATAGTACCGTAAAACAACGAACCTATGATGTTGACAAACTGAATGAGGTTCTCTGCCTGATTGGCAATTGACGCGAACATCATTCCAAAAACCGCCCAGCCTGCCGTAAACCACTTTGACGCTTTCACATAATGGTAATCATCCTGACTTGGTTTAATGGATCGTTTATAAATATCAACAGCTGTGGTAGAGGCCAATGCATTAAGTTCAGAGGAAGTAGAGGCCATTGCAGCTGAAAATACCACTGCCAACAGCAAACCTACCAGACCATGTGGCAAATATGTCATCACAAAAGTAATAAATACGTAGTCTTTATCCAGGGTGTTGGCTCCGGGTATGGCTGTCGCAATTTTTTCTTTTACCTGATTTCGTATTCCCTTCTCCTCCGCCTGAATCTTTTCAATGGATTGTCTTGTTTGCTCTATCAATGCGGAGTTTTTCTGGCGAATGGCACCTACAAGATTTTCTGCTTCTTTCCTTTTTTCAACAAAAACCTCATCGTATTGCGATTCCAGGGCAGTAATATCTCCCGCGTACTCAGTTTGCATGGCCTTGTCTTTCAACGCCTGGTTGTGAAAAACAGGAGCCTGATTGAATTGATAAAATACAAATACCAAAATTCCTATATAAAGAATTATGAATTGCATAGGCACCTTTAAAAGGCCATTAAAGATCAAACCTAATCTACTTTGTGCTATGGAACTCCCGCCAAGGTATCTGCCCACCTGCGACTGATCTGTACCAAAGTAGGATAGAAAAAGAAACAGTCCTCCTATCAACCCCGACCATATGTTATACCGATCACTCAAGTCAAAAGACAAATTGATAAGGTTGAGTTTTCCCATCTCACCCGCCACCTTAAAAGCTTCAGTAAACGTAATGTTATCCGGTAGTTTTGAAAACGCAGTCCAACCTGCTATAAACATACCTCCCATAATAATGGTCAGTTGGTATTTTTGGGTCATACTCACTGCCTTTGTTCCTCCACTTACCGTATAAATCATTACTAGCGTACCAATAAATATGGTGGTGATGTTAATGTTCCAATCCAACATGGTGGAAAGAATCAATGAGGGTGCGTAGATGGTTATCCCGACAGAAATCCCCCGTGACATCAAAAATAAAAATGCGGCAAGAGAACGTGTTTTTAAATCAAATCGACTCTCCAGGTATTCATACGCAGTGTATACTTTCAGACGATGATACAAAGGTACAGCGGTGATGCTTAGAATAACCATTGCCAATGGCAACCCAAAATAGAACTGCAGGAAACGCATACCATCTTCATATGCCTGTCCGGGGGTGGAGAGAAAGGTGATGGCACTCGCCTGTGTTGCCATTATGGACAAACAAACATTCCACCACGGCAGGCTCTTGTTACCCAAAAGGTATCCATCAATATTTTTACTGCCACGGGTCTTCCATGTACCATAAGCTACAATAAGAATGAGTGTGGAGAATAGAATTACCCAGTCAATAGAATTCATTAAAAGGAATTAGTGATGAAAAGATAGACAATGATTTGTACAGCCAGCACGATCATTACCAGCCAATACCATACACTCCACCGGGAGAAAACAGGAGGTTTTTCTTCTTCTTCTTCTTCTACTGACATTATTTTCCGGATTTAATTTTTTGGTTTGCTAATTTTTGTGTTTTGCTTAACGACACCAAATTAGCAAAAAGTTTATAGGCACCAGGAACGCCTTCTGGCAGTTCTCTAAAAAATGATAAGCCTGTATACACATAATTTCCCTCTCCGTATTTGGCCACCAGCAAGGAGCCTTCGGTCAAACCTTCACCAGGATCATTGGTGGCTATCAGCGCCTCAAATTTTGGATCCCATTTATCAGGGAAGTACAATCCACGTTCCTGCACCCAACCTTCAAAATCTTTTGTTGTTATTTTATTGGGTTCACTGAGTGCAATATGATTTGGTTTCAAAATTTTCACCTCACTGTCTTCATCTGTGACCCGATCTCGAGACAACGTGAGCGGATAGGGTGAAAATTTATCCTTATCAATTTCCAACCTGGAGTTGGTATTGTACTGCACCACCAAGGTCCCTCCTTTCTTAACGTAATTCAGCAAGTCAGGCATAAAATATTGAATCCTTTCGTTTGTGTTCAATGCGCGTACTCCCAGCACAACTGCATCTAATCTGGCGAGATTCTCAGGCGTTACTTCATCGTTCTTCATTTCCAAAACCTCATACCCCATATTTCTAAGGGCTGCAGGTATTTGGTCTCCTGCCCCCTCAATATAACCTACAAGGGTTCCTTCCTTCTTTAGATTGATACGCACTAATTTGGCTTCAGCGGGAGGTAAAAGGGTTTGTATTGGAAAATGATCATATGCAATGATCTGCATGGATTGATTAAACGTTTGACTGCCTACTTTCGCTTTCACTTTAAGTGTAGATGTAATTTCATCATCAGAGGGAAACACATTAAAAGAGATTGATTTTTCATCTCCTCTATTAGCAAGTTCAAATACTTGTTGCATAGGCTCGGACTTCCATCCTTTTGGCAGGTCCAGCGAGATTTCACCATTTAGCTTATGATCTGAGTTAGATTTTGCCAGCACCGAAACAGATTTTGGTGTGGCATCATTGAACACCACAACCGATTCTGACAAATTCAAAGACAGAGGAGGTACTACTTCAACAGGGCGCCAAAGTTCACCTTTTACAGGATCTGTCCACTGATAAATTAGCGGAACAGGGAAGGACAACGTCTCTCCATTAAGTTCAAGCTGAAATTGAAAGACGATGGCCGGATCATTCTCAGGTTTCCCAATCAATGATTTGTCTTTCACAGTAAACAGGCCTAAAGAATGTGGTTCTTTGAGCCAATAAGGATCTGAATAAGGAGTGTTTGGCATTAGTGTATTAATTGTTTTTAATACCAAAGGCTTGTTGTCAACCAGGGTACTTTCGAAAACAGAATCGTAGGATAATGTAGAAGCTGATATGCTCTTCACTTTCAACGGAAGTTTTGATCGGTTAACCAACTCGAATGAGCTCTCCACTTTTTCCCCTGGAGCGATGTAGTAGTTATCTGCCTTTGCTTCCAAATACAAGCCCAAACAATCTTTAATCAAGTCATTCACTTCTTTAAGTTTCCTTGTTTTCCAAATTCCGTCTTTCAACCCGATGATTTCCTTTCTCACCTTTAATAGGTCGGGAACTGATGCTGCCGGATCATCTTCACTGTACGCTGCTATCAATTTTTTTACAATAGGTTCCACCTTGTCACCACCCTCTACTCTTGACCAAGTGGTATTAATATTCTCAAAAATGTCGCTCCTGGCATGATAACCGTTTACAAATTCAAAAAACTCTAAGGCTTCACCCCTGCTTCCGGAAGAACCAAACCCTTGACTTTTGTGCTGCGTTCTACTTACTGCAGCCATTTCAGAATACGATGTGCCCAGCAATGAATTGTATAATCCAACCTCCATTGTAACTATACCTGACGTATTCTGATCAATGTCTGTATTCCACCACCTGCCGGTATTGGTGTAAAGACTCTTTGCCTGCCACAACCCTACTTCTGATATCTGATCAGGAAAAGCTAGCCGGTCGTTGGTTAGATCAAACGCTTCCTGCGCCAACACAGCCGAGGCCGTGTGGTGGCCATGACCCGCTCTGGCATCGGGTGGAAATCGGGTTAAAATAATGTCTGGCTTAAACTTCCTTATTACACGCACCACATCAGATAATATCTCCTGCTTATTCCAAATCCTAAAAGTCTCATCAGCACTTTTAGAGTAGCCAAAGTCATTGGCGCGGGTAAAAAACTGATGACCTCCATCTATCCTTCGTGCGGCCAACAATTCTTGTGTGCGTATTAATCCAAGTTGATCCCTAATCTCCGGTCCAATCAGGTTTTGACCTCCATCTCCCCTTGTCATAGAAAGGTAACCCGTTGTAGCCAACCGTCCATTTGAGAGGTAGGCAATAGCTCTTGTATTCTCATCATCGGGGTGTGCTGCTACATACAATACCGTTCCCAAAAAATCGAGCTTCTTCAGGCGCAGCTTAATTTCTGCTGCATTGGGTTGTGAATTGGTTTGCGCAAATGAACCAACTGTTGCGCTCAAAATAAATATTATAACTATTCTCATCATGAGTTGAATTGGAATAATTTAGTTTTAACGGAAAATAAGCTCAAAAGGTAACAAGGATTCCGGTCTTTTAAGGAAATTGTTACACGATTTGCTCAATAGCACAGTAAGTGGCAAATGACAATCAAAATTTCCCTTGTTTCTCTCCATTGATTAAAAATGTACCATCCTCTTCTACAAAAAGATTTATTCGGCTTGTATCACCGCTTTTGGAAAAAAATACTATATCAAATGCATAGACAGAGATATGATCTTTCAAATCATCAGTAAAGCCCATGTCTATCAAAATCTCAGTATTCGTACTTGCTTTACGCGAATATATACGATGTCCCAAATTGTTGGTGATTCTTACTCGTTCTTCATCTTTTGAGAGCTTGATTGGTGTAATCCTTATTTCTACATAGGGCAATTTGCCTGCTGCAAAGCCTCCTGGTTTGCCATCGCCACCCGGTTTAGTTCTAAATTCATAATCCAGTTTGAATTCAAATTCGTCACCCGGCTTCAGTGGAACCTGGTCTTGTAAAAAGAAGGGAAAAAGTAGAATTAAAATCAGATACATGTAAGGCCAGATAAAGCATAAACTTAGCCAAAAATTGGTGACGAGCTGAAGATTGCATGTGGGAGAAGGAGATCAATTTTACTTCCTGGAGCCAATATCTTAAGTGCATCCCGCATCATACGTGACTTCTGGGTGAGTTCTTCTAGTTCAAAATAGGGAGTCTGATTAAAAATTTCCGATCTTGTCAAAATAAAATACTTCTGTTGAACAAACCTGCTACTTCACTTAACCAATCCCTGGGGTTAAAACTTGCCGTAGTGGTAGTGGTGGGAAACATACTGGGGTCTGGCATATACAAAAAGGTGGCTCCGATGGCAGCAGAATTGGACTCTGCTTTTTTGGTCTTGTTATGTTGGCTGTTGGCGGGAATCGTAACATTGTTTGGCACCTTAAGCAGCATGGAGCTAGCGGGTATGCTTGCTGATACCGGTGGAGAATTTGTGTATTTCAAGCGTATTTACAACCGCTTTTTTTCCTACTTGTATGGTTGGGCTAATTTGTCAATTTTAAAAACGGCTACGATTGCTTCACTGGGTTATGTTTTTGCCCAATCGTTAAATGAGATCGTGGCAATTCCATCTCTTCTTTCTTCTCTTCATGATTTTAGTTTGTTCGGTGTGTTTTATCCGTTTGCAGATTTCAATATTAAACTCGTAGCCATCGCATTAATTCTGCTCCTCACTTACATTAATACATACGGAATACGCACGGGCATGGGGTTGAGCACGGGATTGTTGGTGATGATCTTACTAGGAATATTTCTAATTGTCTTTTTTGGGTTAACAAGTAGTAAGAGCGATTTTACACCCGTGGTGCAGGTTCCCCTATTAAAGGATGTAGGTGTAAGTGCCATACTCACAGCAATGCTGGCCGCTTTCTGGGGCTACGAAGGATGGAATTCTGTAGGGTTCATTGCCGGGGAAATAAAAGAGCCTCGGAAAAATATTCCCCTGAGTTTGCTTATTGGTTTGTTAATCGTAATAGTACTCTACCTGCTGGTTAATTTTACATACCTGTCTCTTTTGTCAGTTAGCCAGCTAAATGATATCAATTCGTCAGCTAACCTTATCGCAGCGGTGGAGGCGGTAAAGGTATTCTGGGGAGAGATCGGAGGAATTGTGATATCAACATTGATACTGGTTACCGTATTGGCATGTACGCATGCATCTGTCATCAGTTCTTCCCGAATATATTACGCGATGAGTAATATGGGAATGTTCTTTTCTCCAATTGGCGCATTGAATAAACACCGGGTACCTCAAAATTCTTTGTGGCTACAAGGAATTTGGTCTTCATTATTGGTACTGTCAGGTACTTTTGATCAACTGACCGATATGCTTGTCTTTGCTGCCTTTATTTTTTACGGATCTACGGCTTTCGGTGTATTTGTAATGCGTGTGAAAGAACCTGATACGCCAAGACCCTATAAGACGTGGGGGTATCCGGTAATACCTGCACTCTATGTCCTTTTCTGTGTTGTCTTTATCGGGAATACACTCATTACCCAACCTCGGGAAGCTATAATCGGAATTTTTCTGGTAGCCACTGGAATTCCCTTTTATTTCTACTTTAGAAAATCCATGAATAGTCAGTAACCTTATTATTTTTGCCCTTCTCTTTAAATGCAGTACTAATCAAACTCTTCCAATTCAAGCCATCGCAATGTTTTCGAATCAATTGCATCGGTGATCTCTTTGATTCTTTTAGAACAATTAACCAGCTCTTCTGTCTCTAGCGCTCCAGAGCTAAGCTTTTCGATAAGTGCTTTCTTTTCCTTCTCCATGGCCTCAATCTCCTTCTCTAAAGATTCGTGCTCTTTTTTTTCTACAAACGAGATTCTTCTTTTTGCATCAACCACTGGGGTCTCTATTTTTTCCTGAATGGGCTTCTTTACTTCGGCAGGTATAGCTTCTTCCTCTTCTTTGTATGACTTATAATCAGAGTAATTCCCATTCATCACCTTGATTTTTCCATCACCCTCAAAAATAAATAACTGGTTAACCAGATGATCCATAAAGTAACGATCATGAGAAACCAATACGAGGCACCCCGTAAACTTATCCAAAAAATCTTCTAACACGTTTAGCGTTTCAATGTCGAAATCATTGGTAGGCTCATCCAATACCAGAAAGTTCGGATTTGTAATCAATACCTTCAGCAACTGTAATCTTTTCTTTTCACCACCACTTAGTTTGCCAATAATGTTGTATTGCTTCTCCGGTGGAAAGAGAAAGAGCTCTAAGAACGCGGATGCAGAAATCTGAGTACCGTCAGACAGCGCGATAAACTCTGCAATATCTTTAACCTCTTCGATCACACGGTGATCCGGATTAAGCTCAGATGCCTCCTGGGTAAAGTATCCTAGTTTGGTAGTTTGGCCTGGTAGTATTTCGCCAGAATCTGGTTTTGATTTACCAGTTAGCAGATCCAAAAAGGTAGACTTACCTACTCCATTGCTCCCTACAATACCGATACGATCTTTCTTTTTAAAGATATAGGAGAAATCATCAACCATTTTTTTATCACCATAACTTTTACTCACATTGTAAAGCTCGATGATCTTTCCACCTTGTCTGGTTTTTTGGATGTCCAGCTCCATCCTTTCTTTCTTCAGGTTTTGAGATGCCTTATCCTTTAACTCATGGAAAGCTTCGATTCTATACTTTGCCTTGGTGCCCCTGGCCTTCGGTTGGCGCCTCATCCACTCTAACTCCTTCTTCAAAAGGTTTCTTGCCTTTGACACTTCCGCTTTTAGTATGTCTTCACGCTCGGATTTCTTTTCCAAAAAGTAGGCATAGTTGCCTTTATAGGTATATAGTTTCCCTTTGTCTAGTTCAATAATGGTATTGGCAACATTATCCAAAAAGTAGCGGTCGTGGGTGACCATAATCAAGGTGATGTTCTGTCCAGATAAATAATTTTCCAGCCATTCTATCGCTTCCAGGTCCAAATGGTTGGTGGGCTCATCCATGATAAGGATGCTTGGATCCTGCAGAAGCATTTTTGCCATAAAGATTCGCTTTCGCTGACCTCCCGAAAGAGTAGAGAACTTTTGGTCAAAGTTGGTGATCCCAAGTTTTGAGGTGATTTCGTTCACTTTAGAATCGAACTCCCAGGCATTCAATTCTTCCATATTTTCCAATGCCGACTGCATTTCTTCTGGAGAAGTATCTGCATTGTGAATACACGCCTCATAGCGCATCACAGCAGCCGCTACAGCGTTGCTTTCGTCAAAGAGAATGTCTTTGATGGAGAGGTGACCTTCAGCGACAGGCTGTTGGGTAAGGTAACCTAATCGAACTCCCTCACGCAAACTGACAGTGCCCGAATCTGAAGGAAGTTCGCCTGTTAAAATTCTAAGAAGTGTTGTCTTGCCGGTTCCATTCTCGCCCACAAGAGCGAATTTCTCACCAGCCGAAATGCCCAGTGTTAGGTTCTTAAATAACCAACGGTCGTTATACGACTTTGATATCTTATCTGCTGATAAATAATTCACGTCTGCTCAATTGGGCGGCAATTTAGCAGAACAAAGAAGGAAATACAGGATACCCCCTAAAAATAGAGACCCTATTTCTAAATTTAGGAGTTCTGGTTTTTCAATCAGATTTAAAGTGCTCTGGCCTGTCGCAGGTGCAAACAAAGAAAGCAGAGACCTAACTGAAAAACTGACAAAGCAGCGATGGCAAAAAATATTAACATAAACACATCGGTTTTACTTGAATATGAAATTAAGGTCAAACTATTAAAAAACCTAATATTCAGATAGTTATGTTGTGTTTATTAATGTAATTCATTGATTATGAACATACTAAAAGAACTGCAAAAAGACTTCAATAAAGCCACCTGTAACCGGATTGTTACTTATATCGGTGATGACCCCAAACGGTTTTCCATCCTGGTGGATGCCTTTTTGAACAGTGAATACCGAATTAATCAGCGCGCAGCATGGCCATTAAGCTATTCTGTAAAGAAACATCCGGAGTTGATAAAGCCACACTTGAAGAAGGTGATCACCAATTTAAAAAAGCCCAAAATTCATGATGCAGTGAAGCGAAACACGGTTAGGTTTCTTCAATTCATAGAGATACCAAAATCCCTTCATGGTATTACCTTAGACCATTGCTTTAAATTGCTTCAGAATAAAAAAGAACCAGTAGCTATTAAAGTTTTTAGTATGAGCGTATTGGCCAATCTGACAAAAGAATATCCGGAATTAAAGGGAGAGCTTAGCGCAATTATTGAAGATCAGATGCCCTACGGAAGTGCAGGGTTTAAAGCCCGAGGCAAAAAAGTGTTAAAGCAATTGAGAACCTCCTAAGTGGTGATCGTTCTTGTAAGTGTATTTATCAATTCATCAGCATGACCCTTTTCTTCCGGATCGGCACGTTTTCTATAATTCATAAGCGATAAGATGGCATTCTCAATTTCATTGTTCATGGCCAAAGTCAACCCCAGGTTAAAGTGGCTGTTGGGAAACTCCGGTTCAATTTCTATTGAAGCTTCATAATGCACCTTAGCCAGCGGGAAGTTGCCAATTTCAGCATAAAGATTGGCCAGGTTATAATGCGACTCAAAGTGCCTTGGTTCCTCCTTGAGAGATAAGGTAAAGCAATCTATGGCTTTACCATATTGTTTAGTCTCTGACTCCAATATTCCAAGATTGCAGTACGCATCGGCTACAGAGTCACCCTCTTTAATGGCCTTTTGATAAAGTTCTTTTGCTTTGCTGTCGCTCTGCTCGTCCATGAGTAGGGCCTCCTCGAAAGTTGAAAGTTGATTGAGTTTTACCAGTTTGCCACCGGAAAATAAGTTGAGCTGACCAGGTTTATTGTTGCTGGTTGTCTTGTGCCTTCTTACAGGCTTAAAGCCAAACTTCTCAGGCGTTTGGATTGGAAACTTAATCACCTTTGCCACAGGAGCAAAGATAATGGATTAAGCGAAGAATGTGAAGCAAAGCTTAGCCGGCCTTTCGTTTAACTGCTTTTGCGGGTTTTGCTTTTTTCTTTTCCCTGGCAAGAGTTCCTTTCGCCTTTTCCATGGGCTTCTTTTTGGCCTGATCTATACTGGCTTTAAGAGCCGTCATGATATCTACCACTTCAGGTTCTTCTTCAGTGACAGTCACGATTTCTTTGCCAGCTATTTTAGCATCAATGATGGTTTTCAATGCATCATAGTAATGATCCTTCATTTCTATTTTGGAAAACTTGGTAGTCATTGAATCCACCAATGTCTTAGCTAGTTTAAGTTGCTCTTTATCAGCCTCTTTTACCTCTATCAATTGAGGCACTTCGCGCATACTTCGCACCTCATTGGGATACCGCAATCGGTACATCATGATGCCTCCCTCGTGTGGATTGATCAATACAGGTGTTTCCCGATCTCTCAACACTACTTTACCTACTCCAATCTTACCACTTTCTTTTAACGTACCACACAGCAATGCATATGCCTTAGCAGCCACATCTCCATCTGGCCCTACAAAATAGGGTGTTTCAAACAAGGATGGGTGTACCTCCGCTTCTTTTACAAATCCTTCAATTTCAATTACTCTGGTACTCTTTAACTTTACTTTGTTAAAGTCTTCTGGCTCAACGATTACAAACTGACCCGGCTCATACTGATAGCCCTTTACAATCTCATCATTCTTCAATGGCTTCCCTGTCACCTTATCCTTTTTTTCATAGCTAACCGGGTTGTGCCCTTCTTTGGATAACAAATTGAAACTAATCGACCGGCCAGAATCAATGGCGTTGTAAATCCTTATCGGGATAGTGACCAGCGAAAATTGAATGTGACCTTTCCAGATGGCTCTCATAGTAAAAAATGTTTTACTTAGTCTAAAAAATTAGATACAAGGTGCTAAGGTACTGACAGTGAGAGAGTCTTCAAAATAAAATTATACTTTTCTGGAAGGTTGATAATCCTCCTTGGCAACCAAAAACAGGTGGCTTATTTTATCTGCAATAAGGAATTATACAGGTATGCTGTAATAATTTTACCGTTTCAACTCAAGATACCCACTTAAACCAGGTCTCCCTGAATCAAATTTCAGAATATAGAAGTAGGTGCCCGAAGGCAGTTTGTCCCCATTCCGATTAAGGCCTACAAACTTGTTATTTAAGTTATCATAATTTCTTACCTCAAATACCATATCTCCCCAACGGTTGTAGATCTTTAACTGATTGGCCCTTGTATCAGGGAACGCATCAATGTTTTTGATTTGCAAATAGCTGTTTAACTCATCATCATTTGCGGATATACCGTTGTAAACGATTAGTTCAGTGCATGATTCTACAGTTATGTCTACCCCAAGAGATGCTTCACTTGTACAACCTTGTATGTTGGTTACCTGAACGCTGTAAGTGCCAGCGCTGGTCATAACAATTTGTTCTGTAGCTTCGGAGTTTGACCATAAATATTCAGCAAAACCTGAAGGCGCTACCAGGGTTACACTCTCCTGCTTTTCAGGGCAGAAAGGCATATCACCAATTATGGTGATTATGGGTTGGGCTGGAATAGGGTTTATAGTAGCTACTACCTCCATTCTGGGACTTTGATTTGATGAGGATCGGATCAATACATAGTAACTAGTTGTTGTTGTTAACGATGGAGTTATAAAAGTTGGGTTTGTAGAAACAGAGATTGGAGCACCTCCGGTAGCCTGGGTATACCATTCATAGGTTTCTGTCCCTGTTGCACCTGTGGCACCCAGAGTCACAACTCCCTCCCCACAGCGCTCCCCGTTCTGAACTGTCGGAATGGTAACGGTTTGACTAAACATAGCTGAAATATTCCGATCGCTTGTGAGGTCAAATGTTAATGGATTTGTTGTACCTATCGCATCGCCCTGCCAACCAATAAAATCCCAACCAGCAGCAGGTACAGCTGTTATCTTGACTTGTTGTACTCCTTCATAGCGGTTGAGGCTTGGCGTCTTTTGAACTATGCCTTGACCCATAGCCGATACCAGGAGATTATAATAAGGGCCACCGCAAAGTTTGGTTAAGATGGTATTATCCGTAAGATCAAATTCTTCAGGATCACTTCCTCTTATTTCTCCATAGAGTTTAAAATTCTTATTGATAACCAGCCAATCGGTCTGAACAGAGATGGATTGTTTACCCGCAAGGGTAAACTGCTTCACATCAATGGGAATGGTATCCGATTCAGTGATGTAAAAGAAATGTACATCTGCTGTAGCATCCAAATCTCCGGAGTTAAACAGTGTTGCAGTTATTACCACATTATTACCATCAGCTGGACAGGAAATACTTGGCTGCAAATCTGTGAATAGCAAGTTAGGTGCTTTACCCACCACCAACGCCCGGGAGGCTTCATTGTTTGTTTTCGTTGTCTCTGTAATTTCATTGCCTGGATCCAATAGCGCACGAATGATTCGGATACCGGCAGTGGAGCTACTGTAAGGAGTTGTCACCTGTATTGTGCCGTCCTCCCCTGCTGTTACCGAAGGAATACTAATATCCGAACCCAAAGGAACATCATCCACAAGAATACGTGCCTTGAATGGGCCCGTTGCCCCCACCCCAATATTATCATAGGATAGGAAAATGGTTATGGGCTCGTTTACATCAGGGTTGATTTTGCTGGGAGAAATATACTCGGAAAGTACCCTCAAATCAGGAGCTGGTACGCGCACGTTAATGTTTGTTTTATATTCGTTGTTATCCTCGCGGCATTCGGTATAGGCATTCAGATCATCCACTATCACTTTTAATTCAAATGTGCCCACCTGATCAAATAGGAATGGAATGGATACAGAATAATTACCTACCTGAATACCAGGACTAACAACTGGCAAGGTTGTAGATCCTATCGGCACATTATCCAAATAAAAAGAAACAGGAACGTTAGTAGCAGTAAATAAACCATTGTTATAAATAGTTGCAGTCAAATTCTGAATAGTATTCACATAAAACCCACCACTCCAAACTCCACCCAGAGGGCCTATTGAAAAATCAACACACAATGGCATCTGAGCCACATTATCCCCTTCTGAACTTTCAGTGATTGCATTGCCGTTATCCAGCCGAATACGAAAAGCATGATCACCATTGCTTTGAAGGTTAGTTGTCAGGGTTGCTGTGGCAGTTGCCCCTACCGCCATTCCGCTATTAACGGTTTGTGTCTCAATGCGTGGGATTCCGTTCTCAATTACTGTTAATTCCAGATCAAAAGGAGCTACAATTGGCACAGACCCCGCGTTCCGATACACAACATCAATATTGAAATTATTACCTACAGTTGGCAAAACCGGAGTAACGGTAATATCCCGATTGTTAACATACAGATTTGGATATTGTAATGGTGGCGGGAGATGTTTAATGATTTTAGAAAATTCGTTGTTGGTTTCTCTGTATTCGTCAACATTTCCAGAACCAATTGGTTCATCAACGCGGACAGTCACCACATGGTCGAGAATATCTGCAAAGTTGTGGGTAACAGTAAATGTATGGTTTGTACAGGTTGACAATGAGGTCAATGATTCAGTGTGTATCAGTGTGGCATCCATGTACACGTTGACATCAAACGGTGTGCTGGCATCAATACCTCCAATATTATCTACTCTTACGTAAAATGTAAATGGGTTAAGCATATTAACATTTCCCGGGATGGATTGATTGGTAGGATTATTTGGAGTAAGATCTGGTTTAGCAGGAAGCACCGTGAGATAAGCAGTGGATTGATTATTTATTTTTGTTTTCTCCACCACTTGATTATTCAAGTCAGCTTCACTCCTAAACAAGCAATTATTGCGATTGAAACAATCGCCTATCACATTGGTAGTGGTAGTGAATTGATAGGTCAATGACTCACCTGGATTTAATTGAGCGATGACATGCTCACCAAGGATAGCATCACAATTCAGATAGCGGAACACAAAATTATTAGCAGCAATCTCTCCCACATTTTGTATGATGGCTGTGCCCGTTATTTGCTCGCCTTGCAAAATGGTAGATTTTGATAGCGTAATAATTGTGGATAAATCTGGGAGAGGTGGAGCCGGTAGCACCGTAAATGTAATTGGTCCCTGGTAGCCGGTTAAGGTATAATCAGTCACTTCTACGTTGAGTGTATAGGTGCCGGCTACAGCAGGAACACGGACTCCAAGTTGGTAAGTGCCATCAGCCAGGGTAGTGGTTTGGCCAACACCACCACCTGTTATTCGTACAATAACGGTTGCCCCGGCCACATCCGGATCAACGGATGGCTGAATCCCAAAATATTCTGCTTTACCAGTAATGGTAATAATGCTATTCGGTTGTAATGAAAGAGGTAATGCAGCGGCAACGGGATTAATACCACCAGGCAACTGATAATCCCCAACAATCACCGGTCGAATGGCAAAATTATTTAGTTCATTGTCTTCACTCAACACGTTGGTTTCATCAATTACTACCTTCACAGGATAAAACCCGGATGCAACAAAGTTCTGATCCCATTGCAGTGTGATGGATGATTGTGGATTTACTTGTACTACTGTTTTTGAAAATACCTGCACATTTTCTATGTAAGCAGATACAACAAAATTCTCTGCTACAAAATCTGAGGTATTTCGAATGCGTGCATAAATCTTTATAGATTCATTAATGGCAGGATTGGACTTACTGAATGAGATATCGTTGGCATAGATCGCAACGTCTAATAAATCATTTGAAACGAAGGGCTCGGAAACAAATGGAGTTTGAGCACTGCAACCATCAGAATTATTTGCAACAATTCGGCTTTTCCAACTTATTTGATCCGACAAGTTGGTAATCGTAACCCGGTATTCTTTACCATCCGTTACATCAATATCTGTCGCATCAGCTTCTTGCATTACCCTAATAATGTCCAAAGGATCCGTTGCCTGCCCATTGTTGTTCGCATCAAGTTCTACCCTGGGGTAGCCACTGGCAGGCAAGTTACCATTGGCATCCGTATAGATCATTCTGAATTCAAAAGGCAAATCGGAGCCACCCTGTGTGGGTGATACCAATGAACTTGTATACCCAAGATCATTGGTATAACTGATCAATGGAATCTCCTTAACGGTAACAATCACAGATTTTGTCTCCGAACATCCATTGGCATTTGTTATTGTTACTGTATAGGTTGTCGTTACTAATGGCGACACGGTAATTGAAGCAGATGTAGCTCCTGTATTCCACAGGTATTGAGTACCTCCGGTAGCAATAAGTGTGATGGAGGTAGATTTACAGATAGTTGCGTCACCCGTAAGGGTTGTGACCAGATCAGGAAAGTGTGTTACAGTAGCTTGGAGTTGATCGTTAGTGGTGTTCTCATCCGCTGCAAGAATGATATATGCCTTCACTGTATAAGCTTGTTTGACTGAGAGGTCAGCTTTCTGGGTGAACGTATATTCGTATTTACCCGCTGGAGCGATAATTAATGCCCCTGGTATTGCTTCTGTTATTGGGGTGCCACCATTGATTTGATAGGCTACCTGAAAACCAGAAATGGGTGTAGCTCCCAGGTTGGTAATCTCTACCCGAACATCCGTTGCATTGGTTAATGAACATGAGTTTGCAGGAGTAATGATTTTACTTAATGCTCCATCTTTAGTAAAGGCTGGTGAATATTGAGTGGCCCCTATGCTGACCGGAATGGTGCGGGTGCTTCCATTAATATCAGTAGGCACTACTGCAGTTAAATCAAAACCAGCACCTGCCAGTGATGAAGCAAGTGTGGTAAGATCACCATCCGACTGGTATTGTGGGTCGACAGAAAGTGAATTGGCATCTTGCCCGGTTGCTCCTTGCAATGCGCCCAGAGCAGGTTGGTCTACACTATTCCAACGTGCCAATGTTGTACCAGTTGTAAAGTAATTATTATAGTTAATTTGACTAATGGCTGGCGTGTTGATAACGTTAAGTGTGTAGCCATTTGATTTGATATTGTTATTTATCAAATTAATATTTTGTCCAGAAGCTGAGGCATAATACAAACCTGTACCCGTACCGGTCGCATTAATATTGTTGTGATAAAAATTAGCATTCTGAATATAGTTCATATTGACTGTTGCAAAACTTGATCCGTTATTGGACTGGAAGAAGTTGTTAGCAATAAGGGCTGGTGATCCCACAGTTGCTAAGGCAGCATACATGTTTAGGGCGGTTGCATTGCCACCAGTTACTTTATTGGCAGTGATTTGATATTGTCCATCTACATTGGCGATGGTTATACCCTGAAAACTAGTGGATGATGGATTGTTGGATACCTGATTTTTATCAAGAACAAAAGCTGTATGATAATCCAAAATAATCCCCCTATGATAAGATTGAAAGATCAAATTATTTTGTAAAAGTGTGCCTGTAGCTTTTGACGCGGGCCCTTGAAAATCGATACCCACAGCACCAAACCGAATGGTGTTATTTATGATGTGAACATTTTGTGACTGAGCCGAAACGATTACAATACCACTGCGATCGGCTGAGGTATTAGTGGTTACTACGCTTTCGATAACGTTTCCCTCCAACTCAAGATTAATGGTTCGGTTGATCGCGTTAATCACCCGGCCATAGGTAGTACCTTCTGCTTTAATAGTAAGGTTTTTCAATCGATGATAGTCTGCATTATTCAACCTTATGGTAAAATTCGATCCACTGGTTGTAGACGTATATCGAATAATGGCGTTCTCTGGTAATCCTGTTGCCGACTCAAAAGTTATTGTGTTGGTTGCTGATGATCCTGAAACTGCCAGAAAGGTTAGCTGTTCATTAAAATCACCCGTAATTTTAAAAGTAACAGGACCACTTATGCCAAAGTTTTTAAGTGCGTCTAACGCAGCTGTGATTGTAATAAAATTATTGGTGCCTGAACCACTTGCATTTATGGTATACTCACCACTTAACGGGGTGCCGGATGATCCAAATTGGGTGGCACCAATACTTGGTGTAGAAGGTCTGGCGATTCCATCAATGTCATCAGGAACTATTGCATTTACGTTTTTACCAATGTTGGACAGTGCTGGTACTGCCGTATAAAGTACCGTGTTGGATTGATATTGGGGATCAATAGATAGCGAGTTGGCCTCAAATCCGGTAGCGGTTTGCCATTCATTCAGGGTACCGTAGTCAGTAGAGGCGTCTCTTCCGATGAAAGAACCAGAGGTAAACAAGTTGTTGTAGTCCGATTCTACAATCGAGTTTACCACCTGCGAGTATTGGTACTGCACCGCATAGCCCGTGTTGGCCCGGAAGATGTTGTTGACAATCCGGTTGCCGAGAGACTGATAGCGGTGGAAATAAAAGGCTTCCCCAGAAGAGGTGTTGTTAATACTGTTGTGGTAAAGGTTGGTGTATGTGATACCATAGGTCAGGTTCACCGTTGGGTAGCTGGAATTGGAGTGAAAGAAGTTGTTGGCGATGATGGATGGCTGGGTATCGATGCCGGCACAGTAATTCATATACAAGGCATGGCCATTTCCACCGGTGATGCGGTTGCGTTGAAGTTCTACATATCCTGGTGTGTTTTGAATCGATAAGCCGTAGTAGTCACTGTAGGTGGTGCCCGTGATGGTGTTGTTGTTAAAGATACCCCCTTGCATGTAGTTGAAGTAAGCCGGCCGGGCATACACATTGGTGATGGTGTTGCCGGTGAAGACAGTACCCGGTGAAGGATTACTGCTATTCCCTACATGAAAAATTCCATGCGAGCCACCGGTAATGATATTATTGATAAAACGAATGTTGGATGATAGTGAAGGTCGCACAAGGATAGCTGCGCGCTCTTCTGAAACTGACGTAGTAGCCGGAAGGGTTATACGAAGATTTTCGAACGTAAGATTGTCTGCACGGTTCACTACCTGAATGGCCCGGTTAAAGGAAGTTCCATCCGGAGTGAAGGAAAGATTTTTGAAGGTAACAAAACTGGCATTGCTCAGTTGGGCAACGTAGTTAGTAGGCGATGCACTGGCCGTGAATTTGAGAATCACATCTGTAGCATTGCCCGACTGCGATTGAAACGTGATCGTGTTGGTGGCTGACGAACCAGAGATACTCGGCAATATAAATTGCTCGTCAAAGGTTTGTGTACGCAGTAAGAAAGTTACCGCTCCGTTGATCCCATTGACTTTCATCGCAGTGATCGCATCATTGATAGTCTCGTAAGTCTGACCAGCACCTACAGTATAAGATCCTGAGAGTGGAGTAAGCGCAGCAGCACTGTATTGGTTAGCTCCTATGCTCGGTGTAGCGGTGCGGGCCATGTTGTTGATATCAACAGGAACCACAGCGAGTAAATTCTTTCCGGCAGAAGCCAGGCCCGGAGCCGAAGCGATAAGATTTGTATTGGACTGGTACTGAGGGTCAAAAGAAACAGCATTGGTCTCAAATCCGGTAGCGGTTTGCCATTCATTCAGGGTACCGTAGTCAGTAGAGGCG
>CAYPDF010000013.1:82545-119590 GCA_964409415.1 uncultured Ohtaekwangia sp.
ATAGTGAAGGTCGCACAAGGATAGCTGCGCGCTCTTCTGAAACTGACGTAGTAGCAGGAAGGGTGATACGAAGATTTTCAAAGGTGAGGTTATTAAGGGTATTGATTGCATGTATTCCTCTTGTATAAGTAGAACCTGTAGGTTCTATACTTACATTTCGAAACGTAATGAAACTTGCATTATCAAACCGGATAACATAGTTGTTTGTGTTGGTTGGCGCAAAAGTTAAAATGACATCCTGGGCATTGCCACTTTCTGCTTCAAAGGTTATTGTGTTGGTGGTGGACGCACCGGTTATCGCACCAATTGTAACCTGTTCGTTATACGTTCCGTTTTTTAGTTTAAATGTTACAGGATTATTAACCCCCTTGCTTGTCAAATCCGATACGGCTGCAGTTAATGTGGCATAAGTGCCGGTAATACCTACTGTATAGGTACCCGAAAGGGGCTGAGCCATAAGCTGCCCGGCTAAAAATATTGAAATAGCAATAAAAAAAAACTTAAACTTCATCTGCATAAATCAAATTTTATAACAAAGCGTAACCAACGTTTCTTATAAAGCAAGATAACTGAATAAAAACCTTCTTAGAATAGATTAAAGGCGTTTATTTTTTAATCCAGTTTGTAGAGGTAGACTTAGCCAGCAGTGGGTGGAAACTCCACATTAAATAGTGTACCATAAACATGAAATTGAATCAGTTGGCGCTAAATACGGACGACTTTGATTAGCGGCTTTTGATATAAAGGAAGTGTCTTTGTGCCAATGATTGGTAGCATTACCGACTAAAATGGATGAATTTCTGAATCATATTCCCTTTGTTTGATCAGAATCAAAATTCCACCTAATTACCGCCCACAAAATTCCTTTTTTTTGCTCACCAAACATTTACTTCCTTTCACCCAAATTATTATCTAATATGAGAAACCTATTAAGCCTTCTGTTCATCATCCTCACGCTTTCTTTTGCACAAGCCCAAAAGGGATTTATTGGCAATAGTGCCGCCACACAAACTAAAGTAGAAGAAACCTTCCTAAAACAACAGGAAAGTGAACGCTATAAGAACCACTTAAGAAATCTAACGAAGGAGCCACATATTGCAGGTTCCAAAGCGAACGAGAGGGTACGAGATTATATTGCGGATGTAATGCGCAAGGCCGGGTTACAGGTAGAAATTTTCCCCTATGACATTTATTTGCCAGTAATGCCGGGTACAGCTTCTGCACAATTGATAACACCCATCCGAATGCCACTCAATGACCAGGAATATATTTACAAGGAAGATCCTTTCTCATCTCACCCCAATAACACCATTGGATTCAATGCTTACACAGGTACGGGTGATGTAACCGCTGAGGTGGTGTACGCCAATTATGGTCGTAAAGAGGATTTTGAAAAATTGCAAGCAATGGGTGTTTCTGTAAAAGGCAAGATTGTCTTGGCCCGTTATGGTGGAAACTTTCGGGGCTACAAAGCAAAGTATGCTGAAGAACATGGAGCTGCCGGGCTGATTATTTTCACAGATCCGGGTGATAGCGGATACACAAAAGGACTGGTTTACCCCGAGGGCCCCTATTCGGATGAAAGTAGCATCCAGCGTGGCTCGTTACTTACCATAGATTGGACGGGTGATCCGCTCACTCCGTTTGAACCCGCCCTCCCACTTGATGGGAAAAAGAAGATCACTCGTAAAAAGCCAGAGGATGTAAAAGGGCTGCACACCATACCTGTGATGCCTATGTCTTATGGCGCAGCAAAAGAAATTTTTGCTCGCATGACCGGTAAGCCGGTGCCTGCAGGATGGCAAGGTGGTTTGCCATATACTTATAGGCTAGAAGGTGGAAGTGAATTAACAGTTCGCGTAAACGTTGCACAGAAAATGGAAATACAACGGGTATACAATGTTGTAGGAACCTTAGTGGGCAGCGAAAATCCAGACCAATGGATAATTGCCGGATCGCACTATGATGCCTGGGACTTTGGCGCTGCAGATCCGAACAGCGGCAGTGCAATGTTACTGGCACTCAGCGAATCGTTGGGTAAACTTTCACAAGCCGGCTATAAACCTAAAAGAACGATAAAAATTGCCCATTGGGATGCAGAAGAACAAGGAGTGCTTGGTTCAACAGAGTGGGTAGAGCAGTTTCAAGATGAACTGAACGCAAAAGGTGTTGCCTATTTCAATGCCGATGGAGCAGTAACAGGAAGAAATTTTGGAGCTGCTTCCAGTCCATCGTTAAAAGAACTCGCCATTAATACAACAAAATCTATTTCGTTCCCTGATTCCTCAAAATCATTGTATGACGTTTGGCTTGGGAAACACAACACCCCTGAACCTCCATTGGGTAACTTGGGTGGCGGATCCGACCACATCGCTTTTTATGCCTACGTGGGGATACCCAGTTTTGGTGGCGGCAGTGGTGGCCACAGTATTTACCACTCTAATTATGACAACTTCGCTTACTACGAACGTTTTGGCGATCCCTCCTTTAAAATGGGGCCTATGGTAGAGCAGGTATTTGGTACGATGGCATTGCGGCTTGCCAATGCGGATGTGTTGCCTTATGACCTTTCTCGCTATGGTACGGATTTACGTACGCATTTTGAAGGCTTACAAAAACTTGTCAGTGCATACGACAAGTCGGCTACTCCGTTTTCATTTGACGCGCTGATTAAAGCGGCTGATGAATTGAAGAAAGTGGGAGAAGAATGTGAGGCTGCGCTGAAAACAGCAAACGGAAAAAACATAAAGACCATCAATACAGAATTACTTTCGCTCGAGCGTCAATGGATTGATAAAGAAGGGATGCCCTATGGAAGTTGGTATCGTTCTCTGTATGCTTCACCCGATCCTTACAGTGGCTATGCTTCCTGGATGTTACCTGCCTTTCAATATGAGGCTTCCATTCGCTCCACAGCAAACTTAAAAAAGTACGAGCAAAAGCATATGGATGCCATCAATCGCTTAAAAGCCAAGATGGAAGATATTACTAAGTTGGCAAAGTGATGAAATCAAAAAGCTTGCTTCCTATTTCTAAATCCATTTCACGCAAAGGCCGCAAAAGGGATGAGTACTTTCTTTGAGTAGCTTTGCGAAATAGTTTTTAGTGAGTTTTACCGCAAAGTTGCTGAGGCGCAAAGTTGCACGAAGGTTGAGTATTCAATTTGTGGTGCTTTGAGATTCTTTGTGTAACTCTGTGGAATAGCTGGAAAACTGTTACACAAAGTACCCAGCCCAATCTGGTATATTCCCAAAATATCTAAGCTACCTATCCAACTGATTTCTTATATCCATTTGATCATGTAGTACCCTGACGATAAGGCAAGTTTTATTTACGAATCGATAAAAAATTAAATGTCTGTTGATATGAAGTTTTCTAAACCCGGCTTGGTAATATGGGTAGGCTTTTCCAATTTCATTATTCTCTAATATCAATCTTATGCCATAGTAAAGATCATCTTGATATTTTTCTGCTTGTTCAATTCCCCAGGTATTATAGGTGTATTCAAATATTTCAGCCATATCTTGCTCGGCTCGTGGTGCTATTAAAAGCTCATTCATTTATATTGAGCTTTTTTCTCATTTTGAGTTTGAACTTTTCATTATCAAATTTTCTCGGTTTACCACTTTCATCACCGACAACCAAAGCATTATTTATGGCTTCAATTTTATTTCTTTCTTCTTCAAGAATCCGAAGACCAGATCTTATAAGTTCACTTGCAGAACTGTACCTCCCAGATTCAATTTCTGATTTTATAAATTCATCAAAATGATTTCCCAGTATCACCGATGTATTTCTTGACATAATTGTTTTTTTAGTAAACAAATATACCATATTCTGGTACACAGAACAAGAATATTTGGCTTGTTTCAGGGATTGTGCTTAGTAGAAGGCCGTATCTTTACTTAATGTATCGCCTGATAATATTCTTATTGGTCTTCAGTGCATCTTGCTTTGCCCAGGTTCCTATTGACCAAAAGGAAAGTAGTGACTACATGTACTACTTCGAAAAAGGAGAGCAATTACTCAGGGAAAGAAAATATGAAGAAGCCCTGATCTACATCAACGAGGCACTGAGCATTAATGCCCTTTACCCCGACTCCTACTACACCCGAGGAGCCATAAAAGAAAAACTCAATGACAAAGAGGGTGCGCTTCGCGATTATACCATTTATCTGGAACTGCAACCCAATCAATTTGATGCATTGTTCCGTAAGGCCTTGATCAATTTTGAACTTGAGAAATGGGCTCAAGCCAATGTAGATTTCAAACAGTTGATCCACCTACCCAGTGGCGAGACAACCAGTATTTATTTTCGTCAGGATCGCTTTATCGCTGGAACTAATGAGGTTTTTACTTCGCAAAACCCCGACAAATCATTTTTATTTAATTACCTGGGGTTGACGTTTTTTGAGTTAAAAGATTTTCCCAATGCACTGATCTACTTTGACTCCGCACTGTATCATAATCCCGATGAAGCCGACTACCTCGTGAATGCTGCCCGGTGTTATGAAGCACTTGGGCAAAACGAAAAAGCGCGATCGGCCTATCAAACTGCGCTCACCATCCACCCGGATCATGCAGTAGCAAAGCACAACCTCAGCGCACTAAATAGAAAGGATGGTGCTTATTTGGAGGCAGCACAATTACTGGATGAAGTGATTAACAAAAACCCTAACCTTCCTTATCCTTATGCAGAACGTGCGTTTTATGAAATGAATAACGGTGAGCTGTCCAAAGCATTAGCGGATTACAATGAAGCAATACGGCTTGCTCCAAAAGTCGCAGCCTACTGGAGCAACCGCGGAATGGTAAAAGAAAAATTAAAGGACTGGGGTGGTGCTTATGATGATTTCACAGCATCCATTCGCCTGAATGAAAAAGATGAAAAGGTATGGTTGAATAGGGGCAATTTGTTCTTTACACTGGAGAAGTATGAGGATGCCATCAAGGATTATGATGTAGCCATCATTTTATATGAATCTTATGCAACTGCATTTTATAACCGCGCACTGGCTAAGCACATGTTGAATAAAAATAATGAAGCTTGCAGTGATTTGAAAAGTGCACAATCCTTGGGGTTCGAAGTCAAGTTAAAGGTAGTCAGCAAGATTTGTGAAATTCAAAAATGATTCAACTCATCCAAGGCGAATATCGAGATTTAATCATTTCATTTTCCTAATATTTAGTCACACAGAAGCGCTGTTTCTATAAATAAATTTCATGAGTTTATTAATTTGTGTTCTTATTTTTCACGCTCGCAGCTTGTACCATCAGCAATGGCTATTCTTCTGAAAGCTTATCAATGTATAATCTCAACTCATCCAGCTTATCCTGCGGAAGACTTTTGATTTTTGGAAGGATGCTTCCCTTCCGTTGCCGGTTGGTCAGCTTCTTCAGCGGGTGCTTGCTCAGGTTTCCCATGGTTCTGGGCACTTCCCACACCAGCAGGTCATCGGGTGTACAATTGAGGGCGATGCATAACTGCTCCACATGATCCATGCGTATGGAACGGGTGTTAGAGCGCAAAAGCCGATGGGCCGTATGATAATTGAAGCCTGATTTCACAAGGAAACTCAGGGGCTGATGTACCTCCCTGCTCTCCATAAGGGACTGTAGTTCAAATCTTAGCATGATGCGTAAAGGGTAATTTCCCTGTTAAAATAGTATTTCCTTATGAATTATGGAAAATTCTGTAAGAAATATGCTAAAAACTGAAATGCGGATAGGTTCTTCCACTAACACATTGGACAATGGCATATAGCGATTCCAAAACTATATCAACCGTATGGACTAAATCACCAACCGAATGCAGTCATCCATTAAGTAATTAGGAATTAGCGCTTATTTAATGAAAGATTCTACCAAGTAGTTAGACTCTTACGTCTGATTATTTGAAGAAACTGCAAATCGATTGCACATTTCCACTAAGCAGGTACAATCTACTAAAATCACATAGGATACTCCCGCAAGGTGGGTGGAATGTTCAGTTTAAGAAGTTAAATAGGATGTGATTTGCCCTATTCTACCTCAGTGGTTTGTGAGGACACAAACCATGGGTTAGACATATGCGCTTGTTGTAGTTTCACGTTTAACTTAATATCCAGTTAAATGTAGCAAAGCCTAGAACACAAGCCAGGCACTTGCACTAGTTACTGATATTATCCTTCAGTTTCTTTTACCTTCTCCAAATTTTGTTTTACGCGCAATTTTACAATCTTGATAATCAAAGCCAGTGGAAGTGGTTTGCTATGCGGAAATTTTACAGTACCCTTTCCGCCTTCATATTCTGCCAGCTCTTTTTTAAACGCTTCTATTCCTTTTGGGGCGGGATAAAATCCAATGTGATGCTTAAAGCCACCAAAGTGTACCAAGTTGCCATTGAGTACAAATGTGGGTATGCCATACTTGATGGCCTCTTCTGCATTCGGTGCCGCTTTGCGAATGGTGGTACGCATCGTCTCCAGCCGCTTTTGTACTTCTTTTGGGAAGTCCGCAATGTAGTCATCAATGGATGCAAATGTTTTCATGTTCTGCTTAGTTAACCCACACAAATCTACATCACATTCAAAAAACAATATACACCAAACCGGGAAGTGTCTCGCTTGTGCCTTATTACTCATACCAAATGGCACAATTCAATTAACAGTTTTTATGATAAAAATTCGTTGCACTACAGTACAAATATTCTAATATGGTTCGTAAAGATTGTTAGAACACAAACACGGATTAGGAGCTGGCAGGGTGGTGTATAGACACGGTAGAAACTGAAGATCGTCTATCTGTCTAAAAACCAAATAAATTCTATCTTTGCGGCCTTAAAATAAGGAGCATGATTTCAGTAGACGCAGTAGGAGTTGAATTTAGTGGTACCACCCTATTCAGCAACATCACATTCAATATCAACGAAAACGACCGTATTGCCCTGATGGGCAAAAACGGTGCAGGGAAATCTACCCTGCTCAAAATAATGGCAGGCCTCAACAAGCCCACCAGCGGCAAGGTATCCGCTCCAAAAGATGCCATCATCGCTTACTTGCCTCAGCACCTGCTTACCGAAGATAAATGCACCGTGTTTGAAGAAGCTTCCAAAGCCTTTTCCAAAATCCTGGACATGAAAAAGCAGATGGAAGAACTTAATGTGCAACTGGAAACCCGAACCGACTACGAATCAGATGCCTATTCCAAAATTATCGAACAAGTTTCAGAGTTGAGCGAGAAATACTACAGCATTGAAGAGGTAAATTTTGATGCCGAAGTGGAGAAAACCCTGATGGGCTTAGGGTTTGTTCGCAGTGATTTCACCCGATCGACCAGTGAATTCAGCGGAGGGTGGCGCATGCGCATCGAACTGGCAAAGATTCTTCTTCAAAAGCCCGACCTTATTCTACTGGATGAGCCTACCAATCACCTGGACATTGAATCTGTGCAATGGCTGGAGGATTTTTTAAAGAACAACGCCAAGGCGGTGATCGTGATCAGTCACGATAAAATGTTCGTGGACAACCTTACCAACAGAACCATTGAAATCACCCGCGGCCGCATCTATGATTATAAAACCAACTACTCTCATTACCTTGAATTGCGCAGGGAAAGGCGAGAGCAGCAGCAAAAGCAATTTGACGATCAGGCCAAACAAATAGCAGATATTCAGCAGTTTATAGATCGTTTTAAAGGCACTTACTCGAAGACCTTACAGGTGCAATCCAGGGTGAAGATGCTGGAGAAGATAGAGATCGTAGAAGTGGATGAAGTGGATACTTCTGCTTTAAATCTCAAGTTTCCACCTGCCCCCCGCTCAGGTAACTATCCCGTCATCGTAACCGACCTGACTAAAAAATATGGTGACCACACCGTTTTCAAGGATGTTTCCATGACCATAGCCCGAGGTGAAAAGGTTGCTTTTGTGGGCAAAAACGGAGAAGGTAAGTCTACACTCGTGAAGGCGATTATGGGCGAAATTGATCATGAAGGCACCTTACAATTGGGCCATAATTCCATGATTGGCTACTTCGCACAAAACCAGGCCTCTCTCCTGGATGAAGACATGACCGTGTTTGATACCATCGACCAGATCGCACAGGGCGATATCCGCAGCAAGATCAAAGACATATTAGGCGCCTTTATGTTTGGTGGTGATTCCATCGACAAAAAAGTGAAAGTACTTTCGGGTGGAGAAAGAACGAGATTGGCCATGATAAAATTGCTATTGCAACCTGTCAACCTGTTGATACTCGATGAGCCTACTAACCACCTCGACATTAAAACTAAAGAGATATTGAAAGACGCTTTGCGTGCATTCGATGGTACCCTCATCTTGGTTTCTCACGACCGCGACTTCCTGGATGGGCTTGCAGATAAAGTTTTTGAATTTGGTAACAAACGGGTTAAGGAGCATTTCGAAGACATTAATGGGTTTCTGCGCAACAAGAAGATGGAGAATCTTAAAGAGATTGAGCGTGCTGTGAAGGTATTATAAGCCTTTCCAAATTCACTTATCTGACATATCAGCACCTTTCGCAATTGCACTATTGTTGTTAATTTGTGGTTCTGATTTAACTTTCCATATTTATTTTATCAATTATCATGGCAGAGGAATTACCAATCGACCAACTTAAGGAAAAGTTTGATGCACTGGGGCAAGATGTCAATGTGCACCTGCTAGGGTTGCTTTATGCAAAACCTCTTACCTACTGGGATTATATACAAACGGATGCACTCCTAAACCTACAGACCCAAAGAACAACCCAACCTGATGAGATGGTATTTATCCTGTATCATCAGGTGAACGAGCTATTATTTAAAATGATCCTATGGGAAATAGATCAGGTAGCAACTAATGAGGACCTGTCTACTGAATTTTTCGCAACCAAACTGGGCCGCATCAGCAGGTATTTCGATATGCTTTCTTCTTCTTTTGAAATAATGGGTGACGGTATGGAAATAGATCAATACATGAAATTCCGAAATACTCTTACTCCTGCAAGCGGCTTTCAAAGTGCGCAGTATCGATTGATAGAATTTGCCTCAACTGAACTCATCAATTTAATTGATGCCAGATTCAGAGAAACAATCGATAGAAATACACCCTTTGAACATGCCTATGACCACCTCTATTGGCAGGCAGCAGGGAAAGATCATAAGACTGGTAAAAAATCCACACTAATAAAATTGTTTGAAGAGCGATACATGGATGACTTTATCGTCTTCATGCAAAAATATAATACCACTAACCTGTGGACCAGGTTTCAATCTTTACCTAACGTAGATCAACAAAATCTAAGTCTTCAAAATGCAATGCGGCATTACGACTATACCGTCAATGTATCATGGGTAATGGCGCATTTAAATGCTGCCAGTAAATATCTTGAGAGTGGAAAAAAGAAAGCTGAGGCTACAGGGGGTAGCGACTGGAAAAAATACATGCATCCGAAATATCAACGCAGAATATTCTTTCCACGATTATGGTCAACTGAAGAGCTTCAAAATTGGGGGATTAATAACCTGGAAGGATATGCTGTACTCACCAGGCCATTACCAACCAAATAAAAGTAAGACAAATACAGGCTAACTTTCAATTATACATGCAATTTTCATGTTGCCTCTGCGTGTTGAAGTTCTGAAGGGAGTATTACCTGAAACTTTGAACCCTTTCCTTCATGCGATTCCACTGCAATGTGCCCATTAAGTTTTGTCAGGGTCTCTTTTACAATGTACAGCCCCAGGCCTGATCCGTTAGAATGTTCGTGTGCACGGTAAAACATTTCAAAAATTCTGTCCTTCAGTTCACTCCTGATTCCGATACCGTTGTCTTCCACAGTGATCTGTATTTTATCCAATGTTTTTTCTCCTTTTAGTTTGATCCAGGATGTTTCCTTGGTAGGGTCATGATATTTTATCGCATTAGATATCAGATTGTTAAAAATAATTTTTAGTCGGGCAATATCTGAAACAATAATAAGGTCATCAGAAATATCCCAGTGCGCTTCAATAAGCCCTTTATCAGCATGAAAACGAAGGTCATCTACTATTGATTCCAAAAAAGCTTTTGCATTAATTGCCTCTTGTCTTATTTCCACCCTGCTATTCCTGGAATAATCTATAATTTCACTAATAAAAGCATTCATTGATTTAATGCGATCACTCATCAAATCGAGGTATTTTGACTTAAGGTTCTGATCCTTTTCCAGTTTTGATAAATTAATAAGTCCTGTAAGTGTACTAAGGGGTGAGCGCAAATCATGAGAAGCGCTATAGACAAAACGATCCAATTCAAGGTTGGCTTTCAACAATTCATCATTTTGTTTACGAATCACTTTTTCGCTTCCCTTCAAAGCCTGTTCCGACTCATAATTAAATTTAGAATAGAGCATAATAGTATAAACACAAATCCCTGCCACAATTACTGTATTAATTATAAAAAAGACCTTCGCTTGCGAAGCATTGGCTTCCCTCCAGGGAATATAAGATTTGTGTGTAGTAAATGTAATTACGTGCAGAGTTAATGAAAGCGCTGCAAAAAATAAAGCACCTTTCCATTGTTCATACCCATACAATGCCAAAGCCACGGTACCGGCAGTGACAAAATGCAAATACATACCAGTAGTAAAGGGCTCACTGGTGGCAACAAGAAATATCATTATATTAAAAGACAGCAGACCAAACACCTTAGATGTCTCCAGGTAGTTGAACCTTAAAAGCAGCCAATTTATTATGGTGAAAAGAAAAAATCCCAGATATACATAATACGCTACTTCTATTTCAAGATATTTATCAAGAAATAAGTAGCAAATTGTGGCGACAAAAACCAACAGATTAAGGTGCCTCATCAAAGCACCGCGCCTTTCGTCTAAGGTTCGATTAAAGGGATCCATTGAGTACTTAAAATAATAGACTTTGCTTCCATATTACCAGAGACAATCACCATTTATCATCGAAAAAGGCAGCCATCCGAAATGTAGTAAAAAGTTAAGATTTATACCTCGAACGACAATAAAATCATAAGTGGGTGAAACCTTCTCACCTATGGAAAATATAGTATGATTTCATATGTGATATTCCCGATAAATGAGAAAAGACCTATCTTGTACATGACATTCAAACGAAATATGCATAGCTACGAACAGATCTTTGAAAACAACAAGAAGTGGATCGCGCAAAAGAAAGCTACCGATAAGGATTTTTTTACGCATCTGGCCAGTGGACAAAACCCAAACTATCTTTATATTGGGTGCAGTGACAGCCGCGCTACTGCGGAAGAGCTCATGGGGGCAGAACCCGGTGACGTCTTTGTGCACCGAAATATTGCCAATGTAATCAGCAATGTTGATCTCAACGTGATGAGTGTTATCGTGTATGCTGTTACCCATCTGAAGGTAAAGCATGTAGTAGTTTGTGGACACTACTTTTGTGGTGGTGTGAAGGCCGCCATGCAATCTCAGGATTTGGGTCTTTTAAACCCATGGCTTCGAAATGTGAGGGATGTTTATAGGCTTCACAAAGAAGAGTTGAACAGCATCAAAGATGAAGAAAAAAGATATATGCGGCTGGTAGAATTGAATGTGGAGGAACAATGTATCAATGCCATCAAAACCGCAGCTGTGCAAAAGACCTATTTAACAACTGGCTATCCCCTCGTGCACGGTTGGGTATTTAATGTAAAAAATGGCGAGTTAATTGACCTCAAGATAGATTTTGCTGAAAAATTGAAAGGGATACAGGAAATTTATAACCTTGGCATCAATCAGTAAATTCGTCAGATTTTCAGCTAAACGCTATTCGATGGGTTACTACAATTGTCAACGATTATAGCCCTCTACAATCTTGCATACAAAATAAAAAACCGGATCAGCGTTTTTTAGTAAAAGCATCCTTCATCGATTCTTCATCAAATTCGGTGGGCACTAAACTTTTGTTTGCATACACATACAAAGCCGTATTGAAAATTGTGTTGGCTACACTAAATACCAACCCCGCGAGTAGCATGAGCAAGACCCCAACTCCTATTCCGATGATAAGCCCTGACACATCAAAAGCGTTGGCAAGTACATAGGTAAGTCCAAAGCTCAGGACAATAATTATTACAAAAACAAAAAACTGAATCATGCCTAATCCAAAGTGACTGATCAGGCTTTCTCCCCAGGTTTTCTTGATTACTTGTGTTGACTTTTTTACTGCATCAATTGGCCCTAGTCCTTCGTATACCAAAACAGGAACAACAAATATGCTAATGATGCTCCAAGTCATCCCCAATAAACCTATGAGTATACTTGCCAATATCTGTCCACCCTTACCCAATCTGGAAGCAAGGTTATCCAGTATTCTTAAAAGAAGGCCAACCGTTGCAGAGAGTAAACTCCATTGAAAAATCAAGCTTAATTTGGTAAAGGCAAAACGCATACTTTCACCAAAAGTAGCATTACCCCCCTCAAACCTGACTTTGGTGGTATACACCACGCAAACATTAAAAAAGGTGGCAATAAATGCCAACCCAAAATAGGTAAGGAATATAATTACATATTGAAAAACCTGAAGGGAGTCTTTTGAAATACCTTCAGCCATAAGCGTAGGCACCACGGACGGGACTATCATGGCTATGGCAAATAAGGTAGAGAAAATGAAAGACAAAAGTGCAAACCAAATAAGTTCACGATCCTGATTAATCACCTTGAATGTCAATTGGGTAATCTTCCAACTTCGGGTAAATGCGTTCATTGTATTCTTGTGGGTTGTGCGGTGAAAATTAAAAATTTATCCATTGAATACCTACAGCCAGCACCTCATTACGCGATATATATCAACGAATAAAGCCTGGCAATTCACCAAAGTATTGAGATTGCTCTTTAGTAAGTAGAAAGTCTTTTGCAGCCCAAACGATGGCCTTATACGAATTGTAAATCTCACGATTAAAATTAATAAGTGTTGATATCTCAACATCCGTAAGAATGAAGTCTGTTCCTTCCTTATATAGATTATTAAGTTCGTCTGTATACCCTTTCTGAATGGCGTGATAAATATCAACCATATCTTCAAACGCATTAAACCCTTCAGGTTTTAAAAGTAAGGCAGAAATTTTCCCATAAAATTTCGTTAGCTCGTCACTGCGGTGTGCATATATCTGGTATTTTACATCATTGGATGAATTCTTGAACTGATCAATGTCAAAGTGGCTATCCTTAATGCTCTTTGCTGCAAACATACTATTCCGTATTGATGCATTGATCCGATCCAGAAACTCAAGTTCTTCGCTATTCAGCCCTGTCTTATTAAACTTAACAGCATAGGCGTGCATTTCACCATGAATCTGTTTAAGATATGCATACTTCTCTGTAATTGATTTTTCATCAAAATCATCACCTATATCATCGATACCACTTTTAACATTCGGGTCGAACGAATTGGAAACAAGGTCAACGACCAATAACATAAACCTGCGGGTTTCCTTTGCCAATGCATCAAGGGCCAACTCTCCACCCACAGAAGCCTGAACAGAAGAAATGTACTTCACTCCCTCATCATTTCCTACAAACATATTGTTCAATAGCCTGCCAAACCAATTGAGGAATGGAAAGAACAGCACCACACCCAGCACGTTTATGCCACTCTGAAACACCACCAACGCCAACAGATCATCGTGAATATTTACAATATTGATAATGAAACTGTTAATGGGTTTAAGCGTAATCAATACGATCACAATGATGAATGTATTGTAAATAAAATTACCAAAGGCCACTCGCTTTTTAGCAGCAATCCCATTCACCGAAGCAATCAGTAGTTTAATAGTAGTACCTACCTCAGAGCCCAACACCATAGCCATGGCAGCCAGCAGTGTTATTGCATCACTGTTCAATGCGGTGAGTGTAATGGCCACTGTGGCAGAACTGGATTGAATAAGGGAGGTAAGAATAAATCCGGCAAGCACAAACACAATCATTGGGTAATTGCTAAGTGCTGTAAAGTCAAATCCATTTGCTACTTCCTCAAAACCGCTTTTCATTAAGCTTAAGCCAATAAAAAGCAACCCAAACCCCAACATGAACTTACTCCAATGATATCCTTTACGTTCACTAGGAAAAAGTGTCATGGCAATACCAAAAATTCCAACCAAGGGATATGCAATGCTTTCAATGTTGATCTTGAAACCAAGGGTGGCAACAATCCAACTGGTAAGTGTGGTGCCAATGTTTGCTCCAAGAATGACTGATAGCGCATTTTGCATGGCCAACACCCCGGACCCTACAAAGGCAAGCACCATAAGGCTAACTACCGAACTGCTCTGCAATACAGCCGTAACAATGGCACCTGAAGCCACAGCCTTAAATTTATTATTCGTTTGCGTTTTTAAGAATACCTTGAATGATCTACCCGCCAATTTGTTCAGTGCCTCTTCCAAAAAATTGGTTCCCAAAAGAAACAGACCGATGCCTGCTCCCATTATAGATAAATCATAAAAGAGGTTCATGGATGATCTGAATTTTTATAAATAAACAGTAAATGTGGTTAAAAATTGATGATAAAAATTGGACTTTACTCATTCTCAAAGGTGACGAATATCATTCCAGTACTTCCTCCTGCATTGTACTTTTGTATAAGTAAATTTCAGAAAAATGGATGCACACTATTATAACGTAAACGTAAATTGGAACCAGGATCGCAAGGGAATGATGTGCTCTCCGGAGTTAAATTCCTCACTTGGCGAGAATGGTTGTATTGAAGTAGCCACTCCTCCTGAATTCCCAAAAGGAGTAGCAGGAATTTGGTCTCCGGAACATTTATTTACAGCTTCTGTGGCCAGTTGTATAATGACGACATTTCTTGCCATTGCGGAGAACTCAAAGCTAGAATTTTCTCAATTTAGCTGTAAAGCCGTAGGTAAACTTGAAAAGGTTGAAGGTGGAATGGAGATGACGGAGGTGGCGATAGAACCACAAGTAACCTTACTTCATGAAAAGGATCGTGATCGCGCATTGAGAGTTTTGGAAAAAACAGAAAAACATTGTCTGATTTCTAATTCAATCAAATCCAAGGTAATTATGAATCCTGTTCTTTCTGTGGAAACCCAGCGAGAGGAAGAAATCGCTTAACAAAGCTAAGGGCTATCCATATATCCGCACATGTAAGCCTACTTGTATATTGTAAAAGTCATCTGTATTCTTGTTTTTATCAAGATTCCACCTGATTGAACAAGAATAGAACATTATTGGGTAGGCTTACTCTCTGGGGTATCTCCATTCTTGCCATAGGCATATTTATCTTTCTTCTTTTGCCTTACATTAGTTCCCCACTTTCCGATAAACCTTTATTGATTAAAAGAAATCAAGGTGAAAAAAATGTTTTTTGGCGTGCGCCCTCTTTGAGCGAAATCCCACCCAATGAGGAAGGTGACCTTATTCGCTATGGCCGCGAATTGATAATGCACACTTCTGTTTACCTCGGTCCAAAAGGAACAGTAAAACCTATCAGCAATGGGATGAACTGTAGGAATTGTCACCTGGATGGAGGCACAAAAACCTTTGGTCTCAATTACGCTGCTGTTGCCTCCGGTTATCCGCAATGGCGGGAGCGATCCGAAACGATGGTGGATGTAGAAGAACGTGTGAACGAATGTATTGAACGGAGCCTCAATGGCACACGCCTCAATGAGGACGATAAGGAATTGAAGGCGATGGTTGCCTATTTAAAATGGGTAGGTAAAGATGTCCCCAAAGGTATTGTGCCGCCAGGTGCGGGAATGAAAAAAATTGCTTTTCTGGACAGGCCTGCTAATCCCAATCTTGGTAAGATAGCATACGATAAACACTGCATCGTATGCCATGGTGCCAACAGTGAGGGTGAAATGGAATCGAACGGACAGGAGTGGCTATATCCTCCACTTTTTGGAGAGCATACTTACAACATGGGTGCAGGTTTATACCGATTAAGCAAGTTTGCCAGTTTTGTAAAATACAACATGCCTTTTGGGACTTCATTCGATGCCCCAAAATTGACAGACGAAGAAGCCTGGGATGTGGCTGCTTATGTCAACTCCATGCCCCACCCCTCTAAAGATATCTCCAACGATTGGCCAGACATTACAAAAAAACCTGTAGATCATCCATTTGGTCCCTTTGCAGATGATTGGTCAGAGGAGAGACACAAATACGGGCCTTTTACAAAATAAAAAATCCTCGCCTAAAACTGTGTATACAAAGTGTTCTGAATCACTAAGTTGCTCGAAGGCTGAATATTCTCTTTGAGTTACTTTGTGGAATAGTTGTTAGGAATCATACCGCAAAGTCGCGGAGGCGCAAAGTTTGATTCTGCTTAACATTGAAAAAAGATCACCTGGTCTTCGATTCTATTTGAATAGTAGCTGTTGCAAAGGTTTCACAAAGAGATTCAACAAAATACTTGGTTTTTAAATGAGTCCTCTATTTATCATCCATCAATTTCTCTTTGTTAGTAGGGTATATCCCTGTAGTTTATCGTTTCTGTACGATTCTGATTTCACTACTGCCACCTTAGGAGCAAGCCATTCTATGGTAGTATAGTTGAATGTCATTCCTAAACCCATTTTCGTGTTCACAGTAGACTTACTGGCGATCTTATAACAATCGAATGTACCCGCGGGTGTTGTGATTGATTCTTTGCCCACTACTTTCCTATCTGTAATTTTTACAGACATTGTCATAGGTATGGGTGAGTTGGCAGTTGTAATGGTTATAGTACCATCTTTTAGGGTTTGTCCCACAGAGAGGTTATTGGGAATCTCCAGATTATCGGATTCTATTTGCATCTCATAACTCTGAAAAGCCTTCATTTGCTCTTCATTGATAAAATTGCGCATGTCCACTACCATTGTTCCATCTTTGCAATCAAACTTCAGATCACCATGCATTAACTCTTTATTCTTTTGGTCGAAAACCACAGAATGAACAGTGGCAGAAAATGAATTTGCTCCTGCAGAAAAGACAGTCACCTTTTGTGACTGTTTTCCGGTTAGCTTTCCTTTCGCATTATAACTCTCCATCTCCCATTCACTGCCGTTAGACAATTGGTAATATTCATTGCATTGTGAAATACCGGAGATAACGCTTATAAAAAGTATAATTACAACTAATGATGCGCGCATAGATACTGATTAAGGTTTATAAAAATTATTAATAGTTTAAGCATTAATTTTAGGAGGCTCAACTATTATTCAATCATAACCCTAATTTGTCAGATTGCCAATTATTTAAATACTGCCAAAGTAGGATTCATAATTTCTTCCTACTGATCTCTCAGGCATTTGACTGGGTTAATATTGGCCGCTTTTATAGCTTGTGATGCTACAGTGAGCCAGGCAGTAACCAGTGCAATTGCGCCAGCTATTATAAAATAGGCCACCCCTAGCTTAACATGGAATGCAAATCGTTCAAGCCAATGGCTGAGCAACCAATAACTAATGGGCAATGCCAGGACTATTGAAATCAAGACCATTTTGGTAAAATCGCCAGAAAGCAACAGCACTATATTAGTGGATGATGATCCCATTACTTTGCGTATGCCAATTTCTTTTGTTCTTCTTTCGCCTGTAAATGTGGCCAGCCCAAAAAGTCCCAAACAGGAAATTAATATCGCCATAGTAGCAAAGTAAAATGATAAAGTGGCCACGCGTTGTTCTGCAGCGTACTGCTGCGCATATTCATCGTCCTGAAACTGATACTCAAATGTAAAGCCTGGATTAAATTCATTGTAGAATTTTCCCAATGCTTCCAGTGTTTCTTTTTCCCTTCCTGCTTCCAACCTGATCATAATATTCCATGTATTTCTGGGGCTAAGCCTAAAAAACAACGGATTCACCACGTCATGCAATGATTGAAAATGAAAATCCTTGACCACCCCAATAATTTCCATATCATAACGTCCCCAAAGCTTAATGGTTTTACCAATCGGATTCTCCAGGTTCATCACACGTATTGCGGCTTCATTAAAAATAATCTTGGCACTGTCTGCCCCAAAATCTTCTGAAAAGGTACGACCTGCTGACAACTCTACTCCCAGTGTTTCAATCAAACCATAATTGCTGGCAACATTCTCAAAGAGGATCTCGTCCTCAGGGTTTTTACCCTCCCACTCCAGGCCGCTGGTATTGTTGTTGCGGCCAATTAAAGTATGACCCAGGCTGGTAGCACTTACTACTCCTGGGATTTTTCGCACTTCTTTTAAGAATGTTTCTCTATTCGTCTCTGTTCTGCCCTCCATAGGGAATCTAATCAGGTGTTCCTTATTATAACCGAGGTTTTGAGTTTGTACGTATTCAACTTGTTTGTACACAACCAATACCGAAACAATAAGTATAACTGAGAGTGCAAACTGAAAAATAACCAACCCTTTTCGGGCCCATAACTCACCCAAAGTGCCTTTCATTTCTCCTTTGAGAACCATGGCCGGTCTAAACCGGGAGATGTATAATGCCGGATAACTGCCTGCCAACAAACCGGTAAACAAGGTGATCCCTCCAATCCATAGAAGTAATTCGGGGTCCAATAAATTAAACGTAATTTTCTTTTCAGTAATTAAGTTGAATTGTGGCAGAAATAACCAAACAAATACCAAAGCCAGCACAACGGAAGCCATGGTCATGAGGAGCGACTCACTCATATATTGAAGAATGATGGATCCTCTTGCGGCACCTACCGATTTCCTTATACCCACTTCCTTTGCCTTGCGCGAAGCCCTGGCTGTAGAGAGATTCATAAAATTGATGCAGGCTATTACTAAAATAAAGATTGCAATGATAGAAAAAAGCTGAACGTATTCGATGCGCCCTCCGGACTGAACGCCATTCTCATATTTCCCGTGCAAATACCGATCTGAATATCGCTGTAAGAACAATGATACATTGGAATCTTCATTCTTATCTTGCTTACTTTTTACAAAATCCTTGATCTTAGCTGAAAAAGCATCAGGGTCGCTTCCATCTCTCAACACCACAAAGGTTGCAGGGCCATTATTACCCCATGAAAGTATCCAGTCGTTATCATCCTTATAAAATTCAAGTGTCAACACAAACTCAAATTGTATTGATGAAAGAGAGGGTATATTCTCAAATACACCTGTAACTATAAAGCTTTTATCATGCTGCAATTCAACTGTTTTCCCTACTGCTTTCTCCTCCGATCCAAAAAGTTTTACAGCCAGATCACGCGAGATAACGATAGAAAATTTGTCTTTAAGTACCTGGTCAGCCTGTCCCTGCAGCAGTGGATAAGAAAACATATTGAAAAAATCACTACCTACATGGTATCCTTTTGCCTTTACATTATGGTCTTTAATTGATAAAGTAAAAGGCTCCACCCAGGTGGTAGTGGCCGCATATTCCACTTCTGGAAATTCTTCCTTTAAAGTTTCAGCCAAAATACCCGGGGTTGAGGTGGTGGTCATCACATTATCCGCATATTGTTGATGCTCCATTATTTCGTACAATCGATTATCAAGTGCATGAAACTTATCGACACTCAATTCATCCCTCACCCATAGGTAAATGAGAAGTGTGCAACTCAGGCCGGTAGCCAGGCCAATAAGATTGATGAGGAAATAACTGCGATTGCGGAGTATGTTGCGGTAAATCAGCAATAAGCTATGTCTAACCATAGGAAGGGTTTATGATATCTTAAAAGACTTTTGAAAAGGCTAAGCGTTGCATCTAAAACAAAAAGTATTGATTTATTATACTCGGCCCTGATACAAAGGTTACAATGGGAATTAGAATTAAAAGCGAATTTTCAGCTATTCCTACAAGGAAACACGAGGTTAAGCCTACCTATTTAATAAGGGCATGTTGGCTTTACTCCTGCTTCAACATCACATAATAAATAGGCCACGGGGCTGGCGATGATAAAGGCGATGGTTACTTGCTTTGTAAATGATGACAAAAGCAACACAAAAAGATTTGTACTACTGGCGCCCAATACTTTTGTTCTCCATTCAGTAATGATCTAATTACAAATGGCTAATACACCCCTGGAGTGAAAGTACCTTCATTCCAATAATAGCTGTCCGGATATCTTCTCTTACCAAATATGGCGGTTCCTACCCTCACAATAGTTGCCCCTTCCTCAATGGCAATCTCCATATCTCCACTCATTCCCATTGATAATTCATTCAGTGATACGCCAGGGATTTTCAAAGCATTCGCCTCTGATTGAATTTTCTTCAACAACTGGAAGCACTTTCTCACTTTTTCAGGTTCCGCGCTAAAAAGGCCTATTGTCATCAATCCTTTTATGTTGAGGTTCTTTAGGTTGGACACCGACCGGATCAAATCAATGGCTTTTTCAGGAGCCACACCAAATTTGCTTTCCTCATACGATGTATTTACCTGAATGAATACGTCTATCTTCTTTTGTTCAAACTCAAGGCGATTATTTAGCTTTTCTGCCAAAGACAGCCGATCAATAGACTCAATGCAATCTGCCCATTTAATCACTTCTTTGATTTTATTGCTTTGTAAGTGACCAATGAAATGAACTTCAGGAATTGGATCTTTATAAATTGGACATTTCTCTTTTAGTTCCTGAACTTTGTTTTCACCAATCAGATTTTCACCCAAATCCAATACCTGTTGTACTCTCTCAGCATCTACTGTTTTGGTTGCTAAAAGAAGGCGAACTTCATCTCTGTTTCGATGGGCTTTTACGCAGGCTTCCTGGATTCGACCTCTAATATGTGCTAAGTTTTCCTGTATTGTTGATTTCATTGTCTTTGAATATCATAAGCAAGTTTCAATATTTTAATCAAGGACCTCCTCCTGCTTTATAAAATGTATGTTTTAGTGCTATGCTCCTTTCTCCACAATGAAGCGGATAAATGGTTTTGAAATTCCGGAGCCTGATGGGTGTTCATATTCAATTCATATTTCAATTCGTGCTTACCGATGTTCAGTATTCCTTGCGACCGAATGGTTTTCAGATCGTTGCTAATATGCGTACTGTTAAATGTCATTTTTATCGTCTCGCCTTTTGAATATTTTTCCATCACATACGATTCTGTTCGACCACCCACTTGCGCACTCACCCATAATATTTTATCCTCTTTCAGTAAAATAAATCCAGTGTCCCAAAACACAGTCCTTCCATTTTTTTCTGTATCGTTTTTGTATAAAGTTTTTTGGCTATAATGGATTGCATCTTTGTCTTCATCTGGAGTGAATATACTTACTTCCGAATATTGGGTATCCTCAATTGTTGGGAACTTGGCCATGCCTTCTCCCTTCCATTCTCCTTCAAGAAGTATTTTTATTTCAGTGAATTTTACTTCCATTTTTAGTGGGTTTCAGTTAGTATGATGGATGTCAATTTTTTTTGAATATCATAGTATCTACCTCATAGTATTTTTCTTTCATCAAGCTTAAGGCGAAAGCTGCTGCCGAGGCACTAAAAACCGAATAGTCAAGCGGCCCTTTTATCCCTAATGAAAAAGCCATTGCCAGACCAAACGCAAGCAATAAGAATCCACTTAACCTGGCAAACAATTCAGTTTTATATCCAATCAGCAAAAAAACAGGAAAAATTATTTCAGCACCTGTAGCTATTCCTCCCACTGCAGGAATCATGCTACTGGGGAACCATGGATTGATCTTTTGTGTGTATTCCAAAAAATTAGTCCAGTTTCCCCAAGCAGAAACATCGGCACTCCACCATCCAAACCTGTCCGCAACAGCAGACAGAAAACTCACCGAAATGGTAAGCCGTAGAAATAACTTGATTGTTTTCATTTCCTTATTCTTTAGTTGTTATTCCTTCACATTGACCAAATTGACATAGTAATTTTTTAGTCGGAATTCTTTTTTAGCGGCAACATCATTACACTTTACAACATAAGCCATCTCTTTTTTGTTCTTCTGACTTTCTTAGATGAATGCTAATCATCAACCGTCTGAAATTTTGTTGGCGTTAGCAATAAAATAATCAAAATAATAAGACCTGTTACCACTAAACCAATATACACATCATGGGTTGCCTCGAAAAATACTCCTCGTAAATACAAACTCACTTCAGAATCCGCCTTATGGGATTGCAACACTTCTACCACCCTATTTACCCCAGGCAGTTCTGACTTAAGTTGATCTGGTGCATTCTCTACTTTATTGCCAAGTGCTCCATTAAAAATAGCTGCAAATACCGCTGCACCTATGCTCTGACCGAAATACCTTGAAAACATATTTGCGCCCGTAACAACTCCTCTTTGGCCCCACGCCACGGTTGACTGCACCCCTACCAATAACGGTGTTGATACCAAACCAAAGCCTGCTCCTAACATCATTTGAATAGCTACCAAAGTCCATACAGGTCCAGGAAATTTTATTAAAAGGAAACTGGATGCGCCAATAATAACAATAATAGCCCCGCAAATGGCTGTGTTCCGAAACCCAATGCTCAGGTACAAATTACCGGACAATGAAGACGCAAGCGGCCAGGTAATGCTCATGCTCGCCAGAATAAAGCCAGCGGCTATAGCGTTAACACCTGTAACGGACTGCGCAAATAATGGTAAATACATATTGGGTCCCATCATCATAATCCCCAGGCCGATTGTCGCCAAATTGGCACCAAGAAGTACAGGCTTGGTCCAGACCCAACGCGGCAAAATAGGCTCCTCCGATTTGCGTTCAATGCGCAAAGTGATGAAAACCAGTAAAGCACTAACGACAATTACACCTAAGGTGTTAAAAGAAAACCAAGGCCAGGACTGTCCTCCTTGTAATAGGCCAAACATAATAACTGCACCCGTAACGAGCATTGCCGCAGCACCCGTCCAGTCAATTTTGGGTCTCTTCTCCGTTTTGCTTTCATGAAGGAAAATCGTGAGTAATATAATCGAACCAATCCCAAGAGGAATATTAATAAAAAATATCCATCTCCATGAAGCATACTCAGCCAAAGCACCTCCAAGTCCAGGGCCCAAAATTGCAGAAATGCCCCAAACACTGGACAACCAACCTTGAATCTTAGCACGTTCTTTAATGGTGTAAATATCACCGGCAATCGTGTTTGCGGTAGCCATTATTGCTCCTGCGCCAACTGCCTGAAGTCCTCTAAAAAAAATTAAAGAATCCATATTCCAGGCACCACCACAGGCTGCCGAACCTAGGAGAAACACAATAATTCCAAATATGAGAACAGGCTTTCGTCCATAGGTATCTGCCAATTTTCCATAAACAGGAATGGTAATCGTTTGAATGAGTAGGTAAATTGAAAACAACCAACTAAACAAGGAGAACCCACCAAGATCACCCACAATTTGAGGAATGGCAGTGGCCACAATGGTGCTGTCCATCGCGGCCAACGACATGGCCATCATCAACGCAACTAAAATCCAATTTCTACGCATTCACTTTTAACAACATTTCTGTCCGTTTTGACCAAAGTAAAACTCCGGAAACAATTGTGTTATTTTATAAGATCCAAGGGCTTCTCTATACTTCTATACTACCGTTTGTTCAAGGATGGGGTAGTTTCTAATTCCTTAAGATAAGTATCATTCCGTTTTTTCAGCCCTGCTTGTGCTTTGGATATTTCATTCACTAGCGATTGGTCGGAAGGAGAAACCACATCCACAACCGTGTTAAAGGATTTTTGGTACCAATCACTCCATGCATTCAATATTTCCTCTTCTTCCTCTACTGGTTTACCGGCTTCTACTGCTGCCTTGCTTAATTCAAATTCTTTCTTCAAGCGAATTTCTGATGAAGCTATCAATAGGGTAAGTAATTCATTTGCAGTTTCTTCGTCTGCATTAATCAATGTGTAGGCACTTACAAGTGCAGCCGTTCCTACATTTATCATCGATTCTTTTGATACTTTATCAATACGATCATTGTCAGTGTGATAAAATTGATCTGTAAAATGCCATAACAGCAATCCTGGAATATCAGCTTTCAAAAAGGGTGTATGATCACTACCTCCTTCAAACGGATTGGTGTTCACCACCCAATTTGCATGGGCTCCCTGTTTTTCAAAAACATAAATAATGAAATCATTAAGATAATGTGGCTTCATATTATCCAACGCAAGCTTTTCCCCACCCCATTCCGAGTGCTTATCGTCTCCGCGTGTCCAGATAGCGCTTGGGTCTGGCATTTTTTCAATCAGAAATGATCCGCCCGTTACGGCTGTGTTTTCTCCTACCATATCCAAACTGATCCCCCAGTTTATTTCTGATGTACGCTTTTCCTTTTCTGTAATGTAGCGATGGGTGGAGATAATTTCATCGCCCCACAAAAAGGTAAGTGTACGCTTTGCCTCAAGTTGTCCTGACTTCAACAACTTCGCGGTAATCATCGCCATTTCCAATTGTGTCCCTACTCCTGTTGCATTATCATTGGCGCCTGGCTCCTGGATGTGAGCGCTAAACACCAGGCTTTCTTTTGGTAATGATGAACCTCTCACATTCGCAACAACGGTCAATTCTTCAGAAGGGTAAATCTTTGTCGTGATATCTACTTTTACTTTTACCGCGCCCGCAGTTATGGCTTTCTTCATTTTTTCATTGGCTTCATACGAAAGCGCAATTCCCCAAGCCTTATTCTTTTCATCGTATGGCAAACGCCTAAACTGAATGGATGTTTTATTCTTCTCGGGTTGCAAATAGGCAGGGTTGTCATATGTAATAATCCCAATTGCTCCCGCTTCGATTGCATCCTTATACAATTGACTGGGTCTCATCTCACCATAAACAATTTTTCCTTTTATCTTTTTCGATTTTAAATCATCCAGGTTTTGAACATAAACTACATCTGCTGTTATCCCTCCTTCTTGAGTTGATGCAGAATTCAAGAAAACCATATTTCGGTTAGTAGATTGTTCCAATAGTTTTTCATTCGTACCCACAATCGAAAGGCTTGCATCTACCGGTTCCCAGGTGGGTCGGTCCATTTTGCGTGTTTCAATCCGGTACGTGAGTCTGTCGGTGGTGTTTGCTTTCGACTCCAATACATAGCCGGCCCCTTCAAGTTTGGCTACAATACGATAAACACTTTCGTTAAAACCGGTATTACCCGCTACCCGCCAATACTTCTCAACAAATGCAGTAGTTTCAAACGCCACATCTCCTTTAAATTCAGGACGCACCAGTTCGAAATAGGTATCGATGGTGGAAGTCATTGTCGGACTCTTTGTGCACGACAGAAGTGATGTACTCAAAATGACCAATGTCAGAGAGATTATGTTCTTCATATGTAGGTAGATTCTTTTTCGGGAATTTGCTTCAATTAACACAATAAAACCCAATGTCTTTTTTGGGTTTACACATTCGGTAAGTTCGTATTACAAATGAAGAACCGTTGGATTTTACCCCTCACTGCTCACCATCTGCAGGCCAATAACAGAAATAACCAGGGTGGAGAGGAAGAACATTCTCCAGAAGGTCACTGGTTCTTTAAAGAGTAGAATTCCTGCAACTACAGTTCCAATGGCTCCGATGGCTCCCCATACTGCATAAGCGGTGCCTACGGGGATAGCCTTTTCGCCTCCCATGGCTTTAAAAAGTAAATACATACTTACGCTTACACTAATGGCAAAAGCGGCAAGCCACCACCACTGTTCTTTTCCTGAAGTATGTTGCGCTTTTCCTAAACTTACAGCGAAGCCTGTTTCAAACAAACCCCCAACAATCAACAATATCCAATTGATGCTCATAAGATTCAAATATATTGTTTATCCTCAAACCTCATTTCTTGAAGTCTTTAATAATTGTCTGGGTTATAAGAATTGATTTTAATACAGCCTACTAACTGATGTCATGCAGAATACTCTTAACCTCCAATTGGCTCGTGCCTACCATGAATCTATTTAATACTTAATGGCTACAATCGTAAAAACCCTATTGTCTTTTGCCAATTTTAATATGGCTTCATCCCCTACTTTCTTTTCCATTAGTAGACGGGCAAGCGGAGCCACAAAGGCAATCTTTCCCTTGGTGATGTCTGCTTCATCTACACCAACAATTTGAAATGTTTGTTGTTTGTTGCTCTTGTCTATTTGAAGGGTTACCGTTGCCCCAAACCTGACTTCATCCCGCGGTTGCGTGTTTAAGTCAATTACTTTGGCTGTAGCAATTCGATCGGTGAGCAGGAGCAATTTGGCATTGATGTGGTTGAATGCAATCCGATGTTCATTTTCGTTGCTGGCATCCAAAAGCCTGATCTCCTGAAGCATCTCTTCCTTTTCTGCCAGTAGCGCATCGAGGCCGACTTGTGTTACATAGTTGGTTTCCCCTGCGGGCAAATCGGCCCTGGGTGGCACCAACGGCACCTCTTCCTGATCACCATCCTTTACAAATCCCCTGCTCATGATAGTTACTTGGTCTACTTATAAATATAGTGTATAAAGCATACTTTTAGGAATAGAGTAGCGCGTTCAAGAAATTTTATCCAATGATTGAAATGACAATAGCGCTGTAGCCCTAGTCTAATTATTTTTACCTTTCCAGGCAGACAAAACAATTATACACCATGAATACAGAGAAAATAGTAACCCCCTCACAACTGCTTGAACTTTGGCAAGGCCACCGCAGACTCACCCGCAAAGTGATCGAGGCTTTTCCGGAGGACAAACTCTTTACTTACAATATTGGTGGCATGCGGTCATTTGCCGATCTGGCCATGGAGATGATCAATATAGCCACACCCGGCATCAAAGGCCTTATATCCGGAAAGTGGGATAACCTGGGTACCGAAAAAGCTCCTCCAACCAAGAAAGAATTGTTAGCCAGATGGGATGAAATTACCGCACTCATCGACAAGAGTTGGCCTCAGTTGGACATCACACGGTTGCAACAAGTAGAAAAGGCTTTTAACATGTTCGAGGCTCCTAATTATTGGACATTGTTTTACTTCATTGATAACGAAGTTCACCATCGCGGTCAGGGCTATGTGTACCTGAGGTCGTTGGGCATTGAACCCCCTCCTTTCTGGGAAAGATAATGGTTTTGTATAAAAATTTTTATATCACCAACCGATAGGTGAACTTGATTAGAAAAATATTACGACCCTTTTCATCAAAATCGAAGGAATATTTTTCATAAGCTGGATCCGAATCGTAGAAAGCTCCGTTGCGCTCTCGCGCCCACACCAGAAACAATGTAGAGCCAGGAATGTATTCCCACCTCAACACCGCATTGGATCGAAATTGGCCAAAGTTGAAGTCAGGTTTATCAAAGGTGTAATCGCCTGTTCCATCACTGTTGACATCTACACTATACACATCATCAGCCAGCAACAGTGTACCCGGGTTGATGGGCATAAACCGGGATGTATACTCAGCTGCACTGGCATTGGTGATTCGCTTGAAATTGGTATACTTACCCGATGTACCAAAAGGCTGCCCATAATACTGTATGGAGAGGTTAGGCGTGAGCATCAATGTCATGCGCATTACAAGTCGGGCGGTGGTCTGATCGATCTGGCCAACTACATATACATCCTGATCGTTTTCTGTAGCAGTGGCAACATATTGCATCTGGTTGCTACCGCGGCTAAAGCTGGGGGATAGGGAAAATTTCAATGCGTTGATAGGTCGGTACGTCAGGTTAAGGCTGAGATTAGCACTTCGGGAAAAACCATCTTGCCCCCTGCCTAACTCAGGATTAATATTCACGCTGAATTTTTTTCTTCGGTCTGTTTCCAGATACATCCAATAGTAAGCACCACCGGGGTAGCGAATGGTGGGACCGCCACGTAAGTCACCATTGGAAGCACTGCTGGTAATATAGGTCATACCTCCGCCCAGTTGCCAAAAGTTGCTGAACTGAGCATGTGCATTGGTGTTGTAGCCTGCATTTAAATTCCGGCCTCCAAAATCATACTCTCGCCATTGGTTGAGGTTGTAGCGTTGCCACCGGGTAATGCCACGAGGTTGCAGTATACGATATTGCATCCAAAACGATTCAGATATTAGATCAGTCTGTGACAAAAAACCAATGTCGTTCAAATCCAATTCAGGCGATAACCAGTCGATACTGATATTGGATACCAGATTGCCGCTCTTTTTGCCCACTTGCAATCCACCACCAGTACCCGTAAGGGACCTCCGATTGGGATTTAGTTCTGTGTGATCGTTGTCAGGTCGTTGAAAGAAGCGCTCAGAAGAGCGTTGGGTTTCTTCGATGGCTTCCGTGCTGCCCCGCACATGGCTCACTATGGCTTTTCCACTCACAAAGTATTTTCTATCGCTCCAATTATGAGTGAAGTCGATACCTCCTGAGTAGGCATCCTTGTGAAGCCAATCCAAATCTGGTGTATTGAGTTGTCTGTTGGTGGCCGTAAGCATGCCACCTACAACTGTGTTGCCTTTATTGATATCCTGCTGTACCCTGCCTACCAGGTAATTAGTAAGTGGCTCTACAAGCTGCTTTTTTCTAAATCCCAGGCTGTCGATCTCAGTGTGTTCCCTTGCTGTAACACTCTCAAGTAGCGCCCACGAAAATCCCTTTTTATTTTTGCCCGTAAGCTTGGCGGCTCCCAATATAGTCGTGCGCTCTATGGGCTTTACAAATTCGACTACGCTATCATCTCCAGAGGCATCTGTATCTACATTTCCCTGAGGTTTGCGGCCGATGCGCCTGCTATAAAACAAGTTATTACTACTGTTATTCGAGAGTGGAAAATCAAGGGTATTATTGCCTTCCGTGAAAAAAGGCCTTTGCTCGCGAAAAAATAACTCAAACGCACTCAGGTTTACTTGTGAGGGATCGGCTTCTACCTGTCCAAAGTCGGGATTCACGGTAAGATCCAGGGTGATATCACTGGTCAGGCCAATCTTGGCATCAAGTCCAACGTCTAATCCAGAAGATCTTCCTGTGGCATAAGGATTACCTTCTTCCTTATCGAAACGTTCGGCCTTTCCTACTATGTAGGGTTGGATCTCCAGTTGTTTTTGTGGTTTGATGTCATGGATACCATTCATTTCGCCCATTAGGTGAACATAGCCACCAGCATCGGGGGGCACATACTGCCACTGCGATCGCTCTTGTGTGCGAAAAACCACGCGCGTAACGTTAAGTCCCCAGGTGAGTTCAGGCTTATTGGCAAAGCGTAACTGGCTGAGTGGAATACGAAACTCCGCGATCCACCCCTCATTATCAATACTGGTTTTCAAATACCAAATAGGATCCCAACCCGGATCCCAATTGTCACCATTGTTAGATACATACTCATCCCCCTTTACCCCCGATACCGAAGCCGTAAAAGAAAAGGCAGTGCGCTTGTCGTAATAGCTGTCGATGTTGATTTCCACCATGTCACCATCAAATCCATCCCTGCGAGACATCCGCCTTACAATCTTTGAAGGCTCCGGATCGTAGGCACGCACCAGCACATAGAGGTTCTTTGCATCGTACAATATTTTGAATTTAGTTTTTACTTTCGAAGGTTTTCCTTTGTCAGGTTCTACTTGCGTGAAGTCGCTGTCACTCCATGCCACCTGATCCCAGGCGGAGTCAGTCGTACGGCCATCTATGATCGGCACTGTACCACCCGTAACCCGTGCGGTGGTATATACCTTAACGGAGTCATTTTGTGCCAAAAGGGAATGGCAAATACAGGTCAGTGCAAAGGCAATGGGCTTCATCAACGGATCAAGGTTGAAATAATAAGGTATACTGCGAAATGATCAATTGGTTACTCTTTAATTTTCCTATTAACGCAAAAGGTCACATTGAGTTATCCATTCACTAAACTAAAATCCCAATTTGGGTGAACAGATTGTTATTGATTCCTGGAAATATTCAAAATTTAAGCGATTCTTGTGGTTAAAATGCCTATCTCCATTGCCAACTGCGCTCTCCTAACAAGAAGGAATATTCATACATAAGATATATATTGTGCACACTTACTGCGCAATAATGATTAGATATAATCTTGATAATGAATTCAGCAACTTTCATTCCGAACTTTCCCTTGTATTTTCAGGTCTTGTATTAATAGAGCATTAACCAAAGTTGTTGTAGATGATGCTATCATCCGAGAATATTGGCCGATGAATATAAGTTAGATGCCAGATGAAAAACAAGTTATTGATATTTAAGGTTGTAGCCTACCACGCCAGTTTTACCAAAGCAGCTGAACAACTCTCCTTATCTCAACCTGCCATTTCCAAGGCCATTAGAAATTTAGAGGATGAATACAAAAGAACTTTTTTCATTCGGAAAAGAAGTTCCATTGAATTAACGGAAGATGGTAAAGTATTTCTTGTCTATGTAGATCGTATTCTTAGCATATTCGCGGAAATAGAGGATCAATTCAATGATCGCAAAGAAGACCTTCCCTCAGAAATCAGCTTTGGCGTGAGCACCACACTGGCCAATTATATCATTCCGAAAATCATAGCCAACTTTCGATTACAATATCCGCAAACCGGTTTTAAGATTAAAAGTGGAAACTCGGAAGAAATAGAAAACCTGATTTTGAATCAGCAACTGGATTTCGGTATTACAGAGGGAAATAACACCAATCGCAAGCTACAATTTAAGAAATTCATTAAAGATGAGATTGTACTGGTGACAAACGCCAACAACGCGTCCATTAAAAATGATACCGTTGACATAAAAACCTTATCTACTCTTCCATTCATTGAAAGGGAGTCAGGATCCGGTACCAGGGAAATGATTTATGAGTTTTTGAAAAAGAGTAAAATTAAAAAACTGAACACGGTGGTTACCCTCAACAGTACCGAGGCCATCAAACATTATCTATACTATTCCAACAATTACGCATTGATCTCCATTCACGCAGTCAATGAAGACTTGATCCATAACAAACTCAAAATAATAGATATCAAAAACTTAACCATTGAGCGATGGTTTTATTTTGTTTCCCGAACAGGCTATCAATCCAGAGTGATGGATCTGTTTCAAAAATTTGCAGGACATAACCATAACTTTTAGTTATTTAGTATTCAATAATACTTTGCATAGGGAATAGATGTAAGGGCTACTTTTGTGGCAAATACAGTGAGATATGAGAGTTTTGGCCACAAAAACCGTCTATTTTTTAATTATAATTATTGCTCTTGCGGGGTTCATCAATAGTCCCGTTGCTTTGCTGTTAGGGTTCGCTTTCGCTCTGACCTTTCAGAACCCTTTCCTGTACAACAGTCATAAAGCCATACAATACTTGTTGAAAATTGCAGTGGTTGGACTCGGCTTCGGAATGTTTATCAAAGAAACGCTGGAGACAAGCCGCGAGGGCTTCAGTTTGACACTTTTCTCTATTTTTTTAACGGTAGGAATGGGTCTGCTCCTGGTCAAACTATTAAAAATGGACAGAAAATTAGGTCATCTGATCACTTCGGGCACCTCCATCTGTGGTGGTAGCGCTATCGCTGCGATATCGCCCGTAATCAAAGCGGACAGTAAAACAATCAGCATCGCGTTGGCCATTGTCTTTTTGCTCAACTCTGTGGCTTTATTCGTTTTTCCAGCTGTTGGGCACCTTCTGAATTTAAGCCAAAATCAGTTTGGCCTCTGGTGTGCGATTGCCATACACGATACCAGTTCGGTTGTAGGGGCTGCTTTGGGTTATGGTGAAGAGGCATTGCGGATCGCCACCACAGTAAAACTTTCAAGAACGTTGTGGATCATTCCCCTTTCTGTTTTTTCCATGTTTCTTTTCAAAACCAAAGGTGAAAAAATAAAAATACCCTATTTCATTTTACTGTTCATAGGCGCAATCATCATCAACAGCTATCACCTGTTGCCCACTACAACCTCCAGTGTTATTGTTCTTATTTCCAAGAGATTATTGGTCACTACATTGTTTCTGGTGGGTTCTACTTTTTCGATGAGCGACCTCAGGGTAACGGGTTATAAACCTTTGGTACTTGCAGTATCTTTGTGGCTATTTATATCTATTTTTTCACTGGTATATATTACCCTATAGGGTATTTCAAAGCGAAATTAGCATGTAATATTATGCTGACGCCTAAAACTGATAGAGGATCGCATTGATGTTCATGCCTGCACCTACCGAAGTCATTATGACCTTATCACCCTGTGATATTTGATGACCTTCAAGATTTCCTTTCATGATCAGATCCAACAATGTAGGTATAGTGGCCACCGAGCTATTGCCCAACCAGCCGATGGTCATCGGCATCATCCCAGTCGGAATTGCATCAATGTTGTATAGTTTAAATAGCCTTTCCACAATAGCCTGATCCATTTTTTCATTGGCCTGATGTATCAGTACTTTTTTAACTTCAGTGATATGAACACCTGCTTTGTCCAATACGCTTTTTACGACAAGAGGCACGTGATTAAGGGCAAACTCATATACTTTGCGCCCATTCATTTTCATATACAGGCTATCTTTGTCTTTTCCGGTAAAGGATAGCCCCATGTTTAGCAGCTCTGAATGATGCAATGCATGTGTTTGTGCTTTGTATTCGACAATACCTTGCTCACCTTCCCGCGCCTCTACTACTACTGCTCCACTTCCATCACTGTAGATCATGGAGTCCCTGTCATGTGGATCCACCAGTCGTGATAAGGTTTCAGTCCCGATGACCAGACACCGTTTGGCTGCTTCCGCTTTTATATACAGGTGGGCTTGTATTACACCCTGCACCCATCCCGGACAGCCAAAGGGTAGATCATATCCTACACAATCCGGATTTTCAATTTGTAATCCGGCCTTGATGCGCGATGCCATGGAGGGCAACAGGTTCGATCGGTTAGATCCGTAAGCCAAATTACCAAAGTTGTGCGCAACAATAATGTAGTCGAGTGTTTCACGATCAATAGAAGCCGAAGAAATGGCTTCTTGGGCAGCCAACACACCCAAATCGGATGCCAACTGATCCGGTTTGGCATATCTCCTCTCAGTGATACCTGTGATATCATGAAATTTTTTTATAATAAGGCTATTATCTTGCTTTATCGGAGAGCCCGTTTTGTCAAGGAATAAATGATTAGCAAAAGTAGTATTAGCCACTTTCACTTCAGGAATATAGCTTCCCGTACCAATAATAACAGATTTGATCATTTACAGACATGCAAAGATAAGGTATCTGCGAATAATGTGACATGATTTAGCTCATGGATGAGTGATAAAGTTGACAGGCTAACAAACGATCGTAAAAGTGAGGATGCAGGTTCTTTCCCAAACCTTTACTCTGTCGCTATTAACTTATTTCTAAAGGCTTCCAGTCTTATCTTATTGGCAGAGTTAAAAAAATATTAATTGGACATTACATCAATCTGGCCATTTCTTTTTGTGCATCGGCTTTGCGGGCGCGGTATTTTACCACCGCCATTCCAGAGTTCAATAACACCAAACCTGTTAGCGCACATACCAGCATGATAGCCGCCATGGGAAAACTGGTGCCATCGTGCAGGATACTCACCAGGGCAGAAACAAAAGCCCCTACCCCCAATCGGAAACTTCCTAACAGGGCAGAAGCGCTGCCTGCATGTTTGGTAAATGGCGCCATCGAAAGGGCGGTTGTATTGGGTGACATAATACCGTGTGCAGCCACAAACAAAAAAATAAGTGTTGTAAAACTATACAGGCCATACCAGTGGTACCATGTACCCACCAACAAGACGATACCCACAACACTCTGTTGCACCAAGGCTACTTTGATGAGCTGCTCGCTGTTATAGTGTTTTAACAATAAATGGTTCAATTGCGTTGTGCCTATCATACCAAAGGCCACAAAGGCAAAAGCCCAACCATATTGCTGCTCAGTAAGATGGTAAATATTCATGTAAATATCAGAAGAGCCTACGATGTAGGCGAAAGGTCCTGCCATGGCGATGCCACCAGCCAATGTATAAATGAGAAACTGCGGTTGCTTGGACACCTCATAGTAACTGGCCAGTACTGCTTTTGGTCTTAGGGAAATAGTGGAGTCGGGCTTTTTGCCTGTGGGCAGGAAAAAATATACGGCAGCCACAATAATCAATGCGATGACGGCCAATATAATGAACACCCAGTGCCAACCCATTGAAGCTGTTACATAACCGCCCAGGGTGGGTGCAATCATAGGTGACACAGCAATTACAAGGATAATCAAGGAAAAAACCTGAGCCGATTTGTTTACTGGAAACAGGTCCCTCACCAGTGCCTGTGCTGCCACCATGCCCACACAGCCTCCAATGGCTTGTAAAAAGCGCATGACAATCAGCGACTCCACAGAATTGGTAAAAGCACAGCCAATAGAAGCAAGAATATAAATAATGAGCCCGGCATACAATGGGTTTCTCCTTCCAAACCTGTCAAGCAAAGGGCCATAAAATAGCTGACCTAAGGAGATACCCAAAATATAGCTGGTAAGTGACAGCTGCACCTTATCAATGCTGGTGTTCAGGTCTTTGGCTATAGCAGTGAACCCTGGCAAATACATGTCTATGGAAAACGGGCTAATGGTTGCCAGCCCACCCAGAATAAGGATGGTGAAAAAGTAATACTTCTTTCGCTTCATAAAGTCAAAACAGGCGCAAAGATAAGATTTACTGTGGCTCTGGAGGTTAAGTTCAAATTTGATAATCTCAATGCTGCCGCTATCTGACCTATTTTTTTAATCATCCAAAACTGTTCGACTCATTATCATCAATTTCACGCCCACCGGAACAGACTTACAACTGGAAAAAATAGTTGAACTTCAGCACAATCGCTCTGTTCTTAGGACCGAAATTTCCTTCTGTAAGGTAATTGTCTGTATACACCAGGAATACATCACTCATTGGGCGGTAGCGCCACTGTATTCTGCTGTTCACATTGAAGTTGTCGGCCTGTGTATTGTATTGCAAAAAGGTTGTCCAAAATAAATTGTTTGTAAAGTTCACCTCAAACTTGGGGTTGATCAACCACAGCCTTGCGCTTCCATAGGGATCTCCCAACTTAATATCATTCATTTCAAATCCCATAGCAAAATTACCCCATGGTTGTACCCTGTAATTTACAGTAGTACGCACGGTCGTTTTCGTGCCCGTATAGTACCCACCACTTACCGCAAACAATTCCAGGTTCAATTTTCTTCTCAGGTCAGAGTTGAGTTGAATGTTGAATTCTGTAAAGTTATAATCACCCACAGGTAGTGGTGCACCATCTGTCAGTTGAAAGGGAAATATAAGATTGACATAGCTGTTGTTCAATCTAAAACGCAACTCACTCGTATTTCTGAAGAAGAAAAAATAGCGCAACCTTGTATACGATTCATTCAGCACCCCTTTCCGTATCCAATGCACGTAGTTCTCCAATCCCATCCAATGCTTTATTACACTTTTGCCTTGCGGATACCAACTGTAGTCAAGGTTGGTGGATGACTTGGTGTAACCAATGGGAACGATTACTTTATTTATTGGATCATAATTATTGAGTCTTCCCACAAACCCCATATCAGCGGTAAAGTTATCTCCCACCTGTTGCAGTTCATAACTGGCTTGAAATAACCTGCCATTGTAGCCCAATCTACCCACAATAAATTCATTGTCGGTGGTTACTCCTTCTTTAAATGCATGATTGTAGCTTGCCTTACCCACCCATCTTCCATCGTTGGAAAGGTACTCAAACTCCATAGTGGCATTGCGGCCGTAGTCAGTCTTATTCAGCTCTCCATCCATTATCGACTGCCTGTTAACAAACAAGGCGCGCACGGTTGATCTCTTTAACACACGCCTGTGCAAGGCCGCTGCCGTGTAGTTTTGTGAAGGAGATATGGAATCGCTTTTGGTTTGTGCATTGAGTATACCGATTCGCCAGTTGCGATCGAGGTTGCCACTTACACGAGCGCCATAGGAAATAGGGATTTTATTTCCGCCAGGATCCAGTCCTATTCGTCTTGAAAAAAAAGGTGCGTCAGGGTAAGCACCAAAGTTGGTAAACACATCTGCATTCTCCAGAAAGAACTGTCTGCGTTCAGGAAAAAATATTGAGAACCGGGATAGGTTAGTGACCTGTTGGTCTACATCAGTTTGAGAAAAATCAGGATTCAGCGTTAGGTCTAAATTAAGAGTAGGCGACAATCCTACTTTTGCCTCTCCTCCCATATCAAAATCGCTTTTTGTTTTAGTATTTTTCTCAAAATCCTTTGTAACCGAGCTTAACGCGTAAGGAGTAAGTGAAATATTCATTCCTGTTGGCTCCGGAGCCTTATCCCAATCCAATGATCCTGTAAAACCTAAATCGGTTGGAGAAAACTGGACAGGCACTTTTGCCCACACATGGCGTTCGTTGGCTTGTCGATCAATGCGCCAAAAGTTAATCCCCCACTGGTCGGCTCCTTTTTTGAATCTGATGCTCTTAAATGGAATGGCAATCTCTACTACCCATCCCTCCTCAGTTTTACCCACTTCCGAATACCATCGTACATCCCAGGAAGAGTCCACCGATTTCACAAATTGACCCTGTGCTGCCGATACCATGGATTCCGTTTGCGCACCGCCTACATTCACACCAAAAGAATAGCCAAGTGACTTTTGTCCGATGGGATCAAGTAACACCCCAAAGGAATCGCTGGACTCCAAATCACCATCTCTTTTTAATGACTGGATAATATAGTTGTTCGGCCCCATCATCAGTGCTCCGATGTAGAGGTTCTTGTCATCATAGGTAAGCTTTACAATAGTTTGATGGGTAGCAGCGGCATTGTCAGAAGGTGCATTCAACCAAAAATGATCGGCATTTTGCGCGTTGGACCATGACTCCTCATCAAGAATACCATCAATTTTTATTTCGCTGGTGGCACGAGTTATCACCAGTTTGTAATCTTCCCGGTTGACCGTCTGCGCCAGTGTGAAATAACTCTCAAGTAACAATAAGAATAGAAGGAAGCACTGTCTCATAGTTCAAAATCAGAATGCCAAAAATGTATTTTTCTCATGCATCTACCTAAAATGATGATGTTCATCGGTAAATATTGAGGCTGAATAGTGGAGAATTTGTCACTTTTTCAGTTAGGTAATGGATATGCCAAACAGTACCAAATACTGATCATGTGGTTTGATAAAACGAGGTAAATTTTATAAATTAAAGTAGGAGGCAGGACAAATATACTTTGATTCTGCCGTCCTCTCACAC
>CAYPDF010000014.1:0-35547 GCA_964409415.1 uncultured Ohtaekwangia sp.
TCGAACTTTCAACAAGACCGAATCGGGCCTTTACACAGTTAATTAGACACTACCGCGCGGAAGTTACTTCCGTGCCTACTTAGGAAGTAACCTCTATATCTTATTTTATTTTTATATTATAGGTAATCATTTTTATCTTTAGACATTCCTTAGACCATTTACCAATGAGTGAAAAATATAAAATATCTGATCAAGACAGGCTGCATTTCATCACCTTTGCAGTAGTCTACTGGGTCGATGTATTTTCCAGACAACTATATCGAGACATTATTATTGATAGCCTTAAGTTTTGTCAAAAAGAGAAAGGGCTTGTTGTGTCTGGTTGGTGTTTGATGAGTAACCATATTCATTTAATTATAGGAAGGGATGGGAAGAATAGTATTGAATCTATAGTTCGTGATTTTAAGAAATTTACTTCAGTTCATATCTGTAAAGCCATAGAAGATAACTACAAGGAGACCAGACGGGATTGGATGCTTGATCTATTCCGAAAGGCGGCATTAGAGAGTAGCAAGCATCAAAAGTATATGTTTTGGCAAAATCAATATCATCCAATCGAGTTGAACACAAACGAGATGCTTGATCAGAAATTGGAATATGTTCATGATAATCCTGTACGGGCTGGAATTGTAGATAGACCGGAAGATTATTTGTATAGCAGTGCGAGGGATTATTTCACAAAACTAAAAGGGCTAATTGATATTAAATTTATTGAGTGAGTGTAGGAGCACGGAAGTAACTTCCGCGCTAGAGAAAGATTGAGTAGGCGTAGGGGCACGGGAGTAACCTCCGCGCTAGAGAAAGTGAGAGCACGGAAGTAACTTCCGCGCTAGAGAAGGGTACTTTAATAAGAATTTAAGAAAGAGGTGATAGCGGCCAGTCACCAACATGATGTATGTGTCATGCGTTTCACTACCTATCTGAAAGTACGTGCTACTTGTTCTTCGCAAAGTTTTTCTGATCTTGAGATCAAACATAAAAAGCGCAAATTTGGTATTGACTTATGGTGGGTAGGAAAGGCCACATGCATCCATATGCGTGGCTATTAGCACTAAGCGTATCGACTGCTACGACAATATTTCCAACTGCCGAAAAACGGGAATTAGAGACTTACCCTTTTCTGACAAATTGTACTCAATATGTAATGGTTTTAGCTTGACAACAATTTTTTCCAACAGACCTTCTTCTTCCAACTCCTTTAAAGCAACTGCAATTGACTGCTTGTTTGAGCCTTCAATATGACGTAATAGAGAACTGAAACGAATTGAACCATTAAGAGCATGACGAAATATTTGAGGCTTCCATTTACCCGAAAGCATTTTTAATAACCCCTCTGCAGGACAACTGTTTTCTTTTTCCATTCTATTTTGTAGTCAAGTTTTTCTGACTAATTGTGTATTCAAAAGCTTTGGTTGAACTTTGCAGGAAAGTTAATCAATATATCAAAAATGACGAAGTCAATCACTCTGTTTTACTCTAATTGGTTTTAGTAGCGAGTGCATGCAACGGTCAAAATTTAAATAATAAAGAATGGAAAATAAAGTCAATAGCCCACTTTTGTGTGATCCGGAAACAGGCGTTTGTGAAATACCAACAACACAAAAATCCGATGACAGTGTGTTTGCATCTGATCAAAAAAAGCCGGTAAAAATACTTTATTTCACCGACCCAATTTGTTCTTCGTGCTGGGGTATTGAACCACAATTACGAAAACTAAAACTTGAATACGGCAACAATATTGAAATTGAATATCGAATGGGCGGTCTTTTGCCTAACTGGAATTATAATAGCGGTGGAATAAGCAAACCGTCAGACGTGGCACATCATTGGGACGAAGTGAGCCAATACTACGACATGCCTATTGATGGTGATGTTTGGCTTGAAGATCCGTTAAATTCATCATTTCCACCTTCAGTTGCTTTCAAGGCTGCACAAATACAAGATAAAACGAAAGCCATTCAGTTTATGAGAAGAATAAGAGAAATGGTATTTCTGGAAAAGAAAAACATTACTCTATGGGAACATATCAGTAAGGCAGCAAGCGAAACGGGTTTAGATGTCATGAAACTAAAAACTGATTACGAAACAAAGGCAAATAAGCTTTTTGATGCTGATTTGGAATTGGCAAAAAAAATGGGAGTAAGAGGTTTCCCTACCTTATTTTTTATAGACAGTTTAAATAATAGACAAACGGTGTATGGTTTCAAACCATACAAAGTATTTGAAGATGCTATATTAAAAACATTTCCAAAGGCTACTAAGATCAACTATGACAATTCTTGGAGGGGTTTATTCAATAAATACCCGACCTTGGCATCGAGGGAATTTTCGGAATTGTCCGGGTTAACAAAAACTGACAGCGAAATGCTGTTACAAAAACTTACAGACGAGGGAAAGTTAAGTAAAATGACCACTAAGAACGGAAACATCTGGACAATCAAAAATACCAGCCATTAACAATATGTTCTATGGGTCAGGTACTTATTGCGTATCTGAGCGTGTGACTTGATCTTTGCATATTTATTGTGCTTGTCTTTGTTAGATAGGATGACAGTACTTATCGATATACATTTCGTCTGAATCTGGCCTGCCTTTGCCGAAGTGCATGCTCGCACAAGGTTATACGTAATTGGGGCTACGGACAGGTAGGCCTGCACCGCGTGATTATGTATATCACAAAAATTCCTATTAAATAATTTCAAAAATTATACAAAAGGAGATCTTAGTTCCGAACAGATAGATTTTCAACGCGTCAAAGTTAATCTGGAAGGTTGCCGATTTTTATTAATTTTAGGCGGTGGTAATGCATTGGGGATAATGGTGTAGCCGTTATGATGTTTAGGAAATGTAATTATCGCTTTGTGAGAATAACAAAAATTGAAAGAACTCATTATTATGGATACTTCTCAATATTTTTATCGAAATGTGATCTTGTCTAAGGTGGATAATAAAGTTTCACTGATCGACATATATAACCCTGAACAAAAGGGGCAAACCCTTGACCCCTGGTTTGGACTTGTGCTACAGTATGCGGATGGACACCGTACAATTGAAATGCTTTATCAGGATTTATCAGGAAGGTACGATGGTTCTCCACCTGCAAATCTTAAAGCAACCATTCATTCGGTAGTTGATCGTCTTGCTGATTTAAGGTTTATTGTATTAACGAAAGAGGCAACAGACTTACCTTATTACTTATCGCTTCCCTTTGAACAAATGGATATTGAAAAAGCTAAGAAATCACTAATAGAGGATAAAGTAAAATCAGATTAAAAATAAAAAAATGCTAGTAGAGGAATTTAGCTCAACCTGTCGATTATATGAAGGGTTTCAGGTATGGGAAATTGAAAATTTAACGGCCTTTCTGAAGGGGAACGAAGTTTTAGGAACTATTTTTCAGGATCAGTATAATTTTCCTGTTAATGAAATTGGGAAAAAAAGAAGTGACATTGCAGATAGTGATTTGATAATAATTACCAAACTTTTAAGTCTCGTTAATGATAAATATTTTTTCATCTTCACACTACACGATGAATATCATTTGGATCTTATAGGAATGCAACAAATGAAAGTTATGGATTTCGGTATTGACATTGAAAAAATCAGAGAGGACTGTGTTTATGCCATTATAATGGATAAGCGGAGTAGTTAAAGGGTGGCAGTGTGCAGTCACCTTAAAAAAAAGTGTAGAAAAATTATTTGAAATGGTGAATTATAGGATTGTATAATCTATGAACAAACCCTTGCATCAATTTTTCACTAAAGACCATCACCGAATTGATGAGTTGTTGAATAAGGCGATTGAGCAGCCGGGTAAAATTGACTTGAATTATTATCATCAATTTCGAACCCAATTATTGCGGCACATTAAAATGGAAGAGAACACCCTCTTTCCGGCAGCAAAAAAAGTGAATCCTGAAGTGGTGCAAGCACTCATTCCCAGGTTTCGGCTAGAACATGGAGCGCTAACTGCATTAATGGTGCCTCCGCCTACTTCGTCTTTAATAAAAGTGATACGGTATGTTTTGGAAAGACACGATAGGGCTGAAGAAGAGCCGGGAGGACTGTACGATGTTTGTGAGGCATTGACACACGGGCAAACGCAGGAACTTTTAGGCAAACTTGCAGGGACAGAAGAAGTACCTGTACACCCTCCTAATCCGGCACCCATAGCAATAGCATCAGCCAGAAGAGCATTGAAGAGAGCAAATTATGATTTTGATGCGATTGTTGAGCTCACTCACTAAGAATCACTGATAAAATTCTGAAAAGAGAAAATTGAAAAATGGAACTATTTAAGCTCCCTAAATAAAGGTTATTCTTTTGCCTTGATGACTCTCACTTTCCATTCTTCTGGACCTTTTTCAATGTATTCCCATTTAAAAGGTTCTTTGCTTTCCGCTTCCATTTGATAATACAGGGGCTTGGGGTCATGATCATTAATAAACTCAAATGCTTCACCCGGCTTTATATCAGCAAAGGCTTCGTAAAACATTTCATGACGCTCTTTGGGTGGAAAAGATCGCAGGTCAAATTCATTAACTACTGAAAAGCCATCATCTCCTAAACCGCTTTTAACTTCTTTAGTGATATGCACAACGTATTCGTTGGGCTCCTGCTTTTTATATATCCAGGAATGTTGCCCTTCGAATTTCTGAATAAAAATGCCGTGAATTTCTTTCGGATCTTCCGCAGCGATAATCTCCATTGTATCTCCTTGCTCCATCATGCCGTAACGGTGGAATACGATTTGTTTCCACTCTTTTTCATCGGCTTTACGAAGGTCAAGCAAAGTGGATATATCTGTAAATGCTCTACCCTGGGAAGCCTCGGTACGGGTGACTTTCACCTTCCACTCTCTTCCACCACGATTGAGATATTCCCATCCCACCACATCTCCATAAATTGAACGAAACTCATAAAAGAGAGGGATAGGATCATGATCATTGATAAAGATAAAACTTTTATCTACCGGTAATTCTTTGAAGAGCTGTATTAACTTTTTATGTCTTTCAATAGGGATAAGCACGCGCATATCCAATTCTTCTATCTGTATTTTATTATCCATCGTAATTTGAATTATGATATAAAGATGCTTTTGTCTTTAAGTGCTAATAATAACAACATTACTGATTAAAATAAAAAGAGGTTTGCTGTGAGTGGATGTTTTTTGCGCTTGATGGGCTTACTATTACTGCTTCAAGTGAGGATAAGTTATTTCAAGGACATCAAAAGATGAGGTAGCTTCGTATCGCAGCTCTTCAAACCATAATAATAACTACAATTACCATTATTGTGAGTGATTGCGAAGCTATCCTGTTTTCACCAAAAATACAGATTGCTTCGGCCGCTCTTTCCTCGCAAAGACGTGTTGTTTTAGTTTTGCGTAATTTCCGATACTCACCTAATTGAACAGCAGTTGATATCCATCCTTCTTCAATGAATCCATTACTTTTTCCTGATGTCCGAAGCCCATGGTTTCTATTTGTATACTGATCTCTACTTCGTTGATGAGTAATTCGGATGAGGTACGAACGTGCTCTACTTCCAATACGTTTGCAGATAAACCTGCAAGATCATTTAAAATGCCCGCTAAAGAACCGGGCCTATCAGGCACTCGAACACGAAAGTGCATGTACCGTCCTTCAGCAGCCATTCCATGACGAATGATGCGCATTAATAAAACCGGATCAATATTTCCACCAGATAAAACAGCGACCAAAGGCCCCTGATAATGGTTCACGGGCAGATCAAGTAAATGAGCTACGGCTGCAGCACCAGCGGGCTCTACCACCAGCTTTGCTCTTTCCAATAAAAATAACAACGCGCCTGACAGACTATTTTCGCTTACTGTTTCTATGGCATCTGTTAATTTCTTTATTATTTCAAAAGGTATTTCGCCAGGGGAGCCCACAGCGATACCATCAGCCATTGTGTTCATGTTATTAATAGCGACAGGTTTACCTTTTTTGAGTGAGAGGAGATAGGCAGCAGCCTGTTCAGCCTGTACGCCAATTACTTTTACATCTGGGCGCAATGATTTTACCGCAGTAGTGATTCCCGCAAGTAATCCTCCTCCTCCGGTGCTCACCAAAATTGTTTTTACACCGGGACATTGTTTAAGAATTTCGAGACCGCAGGTTCCTTGTCCAGCAATAATGTCTTTGTGATTGAAGGGATGAATTAAAACTGCACCGGTTTTATTTTCAATCTCTTTAGCGCGTATTAAACAATCATCAATCGTTTGTCCCGTTTGTTCAACCTCTGCACCATAGCCGAGGGTAGCGAGCAACTTAGGTGAAGATGCTCCATTAGGCATGACAATAGTCGCTTTGATCCCAAGTAGCCTGGCTGCCAAAGCAACCCCTTGTGCGTGATTGCCTGCAGATGCTGCAACAACTCCATGAGACTTTTCTTCGTCAGTCAGATGAGCCATTCGATTATAAGCACCTCGGATTTTGAACGAGCCTGTTCGGTTCAGGTTCTCACATTTCAGATAAACATCAATTCCGGCACGATCCGATAAATTACGGCTAAAATCTAAAAGTGTAGGATGTATAATATTCTTCAAAAGAGACTGTGCCTTTTGAATATCGTGAAAACTTACCGGAGGGGATACTTCTGACATGGTTGTAATTTCAAGTGGTGTTATTACTCTTTTGGAAGCAGCTTGCTATCCAAATTTTCTCACTTTACTCTTAGTGTAAATCTACTGGTATATTCCTTTCCTTAAAAAGAATTGTATACACTAATGCAAATCGCCTGGTAAAGGCCTCCGTTCTTCCAAAAGGGTGGAAAAATTCCTCACTGCCATTTCATTCTGAAAAGTGAGTTTAAGACTCACTAAAAGCATAGGCTTTGGAAGTTCTTCCGAATTTGAAGGGGGCGCAAAAAGTGTTATTTTGGTAGTGATCTATGTAAGGTGATACAGGCCATATTATTATGGAGACATTTTGAAAATAGTTTATGGATATTCTTGAATACGAAAACGTAATAGTGGGGGGTGGATTGGCAGGAATATCAACAGCCATTGAACTACTGGATAACAATAAAAGAGTTCTCATCATTGAAAGAGACATTGAAGAGAATTTTGGAGGCCTGGCAAAGAAGTCTTTTGGTGGTATTTTATTTTCTGGCACACCTCTGCAAAAGAGAGCGGGGATTAAAGATTCACCCACATTACTTTATGAAGACTGGATGCGTTATGGTGAATTCACTGAAAGAGATAGTTTGGGAGCGAAGTGGGCTAAGTTTTATTCGGATCATTCCATTTCTATCATTTACAACTGGCTAATTGATAAAAAGGTTGCGTTTCTTCCTGTCGTTAATTGGCCGGAACGAGGGATGTATGTAAAGGGAAATTCAGTTCCTCGCTGGCATATCACCTGGGGAACTGGATATGATTTATCTAATAAGGTGGTACAATATTTACTGAATCACAAAAATAATGGAAGCCTGGAAATAAAGTTTCAGCACAAAGTGGAGTCGATCGTTATTGAAAATGAAAAAGTGGTGGGTGTTAAAATTTTTGATGAATCAGCAAAGGAAAGATTCAGCATCGCATCAAAAAATATAATAATTGCATCGGGAGGCATTACGGGTGGCAATCTGGAATTGGTTAAGAAACATTGGCATCCTCATCTCGGTACTCCACCTGATACGTTATTAAATGGATCTCATAAATATGCTGATGGAACGATACATTTAGATCTTGAACAAAAAGGAATACATTCTACCCACTTAAACAGGCAATGGCACTATGCTGCCGGCATTCCTATGCCAAGCCCTGAAAAAGGAAAATTCAGAGATGGATTAAGTTTGGTTCCACCCCGGTCTGCCATTTGGGTCGATGCCACAGGCAAACGGTTTCAACCTCCTCTGGTGGGGTATACTGATACCTTGTTTTTCGTGGAAAACATACTTAAGACAACAGATCAGTACTCATGGAGTATTATGAACTGGAAAATTGCCATTAAGGAATTGGCGGTGTCGGGCTCCGAATACATGAGTGCTTTCAGGAATAAGAATAAGTTAAGGATGATAAAAGACGTTTTATTCGGTAACAAAGCATTAGTAAATAGATTGATTGGTGAATCGGATCACTTTGTGGTTGCCGACACGATTGATGAATTGGTAAATAAAATGAATCAACAAGGCAATAATAACTTAGTGAATTTAGAAATTCTTAAAAGAGATTTGCAAAATTATGATGATGAAATTGATAGAGGGAAGTCATATTTTAATGATGAACAGTTAAGACGACTAGTTAATTTCAGATTGTATAGAGGGGATAGGATAAGAACCTCAAAATTTCAAAAAATATTAGACCCCAAAGCAGGACCATTAATTGCGGTAAAACAATATATTTTGAGTAGGAAAAGCCTGGGCGGCATACCTACTAATCTCAATTCACAAGTAATTAGTAAAGAGGGCGATGTTATCACAGGACTCTATGCTGTAGGCGAGTCTGCAGGGTTTGGAGGCGGAGGTATTCATGGGATGAGGTCCTTAGAGGGTACTTTTTTAGGGTCTTGTATTTTAACAGGGAGGGTAGCCGGAGCGCACATAGCGGGTATAAAATTTCAAAATTAATTTCTATGAAAAAAACAGGTGCATGGTTAGTTGTAAACGCATTGGAGCAATTACCTATATCACATACGTTTGGTGTTCCGGGCGTGCATAACACGGAGATATATGATGAGTTAAATAAGTCTGAAAAGATCACACCCATATTAGTTACCCACGAAGGAGGTGGTGCATTTATGGCCGATGCGGTAAGTCGCACTTCCGATAATATTGGAACCTTGGTTATTGTACCGGCTGCTGGAGTCACTCATGCATTAAGTGGTATAGGTGAAGCTTTCTTAGACGGCATTCCCATGCTGATTATCTCGGGAGGCATTCGCACGGACGTGAATAAAAGCTATCAGCTTCATGAATGGGACATGCATTCGGTATTAAGCGGAATTACTAAAAAAACCTATAAGATAAAAAGTCATGAGGAAATCATGTCGAGTGTTTTTGAAGCTTACCATATTGCGATTTCCGGAAATCCGGGTCCTGTTTTTATCGAGATTCCAGCAAACATTCAATTGTTTAAAGGTGAAGTATCAGAAATAGTTTTGTATAAAAAACCTGAAAGCAAGCCGGCAATTGTTGAATCTCAAATAGATGAAGCCATTCGTATCATTTCAGGATCTAAGAAGGTGGGATTGTTTTTAGGCTGGGGCGCCAAAGAGGCAACTGCCATAAGTATGCAAATTGCCGAAAGACTAAATGCTCCTGTATCTACCACACTACAAGGCTATAGCGTGTTTCCTGGCGATCATCCATTATTTACAGGAATGGGTTTTGGCCCGGCATCTGTACCCGCTTCAGAGAATGCTTTCAAGGATGTTGATTGTTTAATTGCTGTCGGAACGAGATTTGCAGAATTGCCTACAGGAAGTTATAGTGCCAGGGTACCTGAGAACCTTATTCACATCGATATCGATGAAAATGTCTTTGATAAAAATTACAAGAGTAAACTGGCCATCCAAGGCGATGCAAAGGACGTTTTAGCGCATATGTTAACAGCGCTCATAAAAAATAATGTAGAAAAAATTGATCCCCATTTAGTTAGTTCTATTGCAAAAGATAGGCAGGCTTATTATAAGGAATGGTCGGATCATAAATTTGATCGGGTAAATCCCTATCATTTTTTCAGGAGTTTAAGAAGCAACCTTGAAAAGGATGCCATTACCGTTGTGGATGATGGTAATCACACATTCCTTACTGTTGAGCTATTTCAGAACCTGAAAAGCAAACATTTCATTAGCCCTACAGATTTCAATTGTATGGGCTACTGCGTACCCGCAGCCATAGGGGCTAAATTTGTTAATCCAAATAAACAGGTCATCGGAATTGTGGGTGATGGTGCCTTTCTTATGACCGGGCTGGAGTTGTTAACAGCAAAAAGAAATAATTTAGGAATTGTAATTTTTGTTTTTCATGATGGCGAGCTTTCTCAGATATCTCAAGGTCAAGAAATTCCTTATAATAGAAAGACGGCTACACAATTAGGGGATTTTAAATTAGAAGGCATTGCAGATGCTGTGGGTGCCACCTACCTGGCTATAGAAGATGACACCCAGATAGATCAAATCATTAGTGCTGCACTCAAAGAGGCCAAAGCCGATAGGATTGTTTTGGTGGATGTGCACATAGATTATGAAAAGCGAACTCGGTTTACTAAAGGGGTTGTTAAATCTGTTTTAGGAAATTTTCCATTGAGTGATAAAGTTCGGTTTATTGGCAGGGCGATAACAAGAAGGGTTTTTGGATGAGTAAAACCTTACCAGAGGCGAGTCTTAGCGAATGTTTTGGTAGTTGGCTGATTCCTGTCATATGGTGTTTAGTGATAGTATTAATGAAAAACAGAGCACCATTCATTATTGATAGGTGCTCATCAGTCGCTTGTATTGGGTTTACTAAAATGAACTTATATTAACTAAATTTGTGTTCTAGGAAGAAACCAAATTAATTATGAAGAAAAATAGCCTACTCTTGCTGATTATAATAATGTTTATAACTGTTGTTGTCAATGCCCAAGTTTGGAAAATTGATCCCAACCATGCCAGCATCATGTTCAATGCGAAACATTCTGGAATTTCGATTGTCAATGGAAGATTTATGCAATTTGAGGCTTCCGTGGTAGGGGGGACACCGGAAGATTTCACCGGTGCGAAAGTTAATTTCACCGCACAAGTCAGTAGTATCAGTACTGGAGCTGAAGGTAGGGACAAAGACTTGAAAAGCGCTAATTTTTTTGATATGGAAAATAACCCAACCATAAGTTTTGTGAGTAAATCGTTCACTAAAACAGGAGACCATATGTACAAAGTGGTGGGCGATTTGACCATGAGAGGAAACACCAGAGAGGTAGAACTTTCCGCGAATCATATTGGATCCACTAAAACCAGAGATGGACTTAACAAGGTGGGTTTTCAATTGACAGGAAGTGTGGATAGAAACGATTTTGGTGTATCAGGAGCATCAGGCTCTGTGGCACCGATCATAGAAATTTTATGTAACGTTGAAATGTCTGAACAGAAGTAAAAAACGGGAGTAAAATCCATTCGGCTGAATACTTGCAAGCCGAACTGAGATCGCTTAAATTGGCTGGCTTTAAGCCAAAACGGCTATGACACAGACAATTAAGCCCCTCATCCAGGAGACCGATGTGGTTTTAATGGGTGCGGGCATCATGAGCGCAACACTGGGGATGTTGCTAAAGGAGCTCGACCCTGATATTACCATACAGATTTTTGAACGCCTTGATCGGGCCGGAACAGAAAGCTCGGATGCCTGGAACAATGCGGGCACGGGCCATTCGGCTTTCTGTGAGTTGAATTACACCCCTCAAAAGGAGGATGGCTCAATCAATATTTCAAAGGCAGTTAAGATTGCTGAGTCTTTTGAGTTGTCGAAAGAATTTTGGACCTATCTGGTTCAGAAAAAATATATTAAACCATCGGAGTTTATTACCCGGGTTCCTCATATTAGTTTGGTGTGGGGGGAGGAGAATGTGGCATTCCTAAAAAAGAGACACAGCCTAATGAGCGAAAACCCACTCTTTAAAGGCATGGCCTATACCGAAGACAGGGATTTGATGGCAGCGTGGGCACCTCTGGTAATGCGAGGCCGTAAGAGTACACAATCTGTAGCGGCTACCTGTATGGATATAGGCACTGATGTGAATTTCGGAAACCTTACACGAAGTATGATTGCCCAACTGGAGAAAATGCCAGGAGTAACAGTTCATTATAATGTGGAAGCACTTGATCTTGATCCTGATGGAGAAGGAGGATGGGATGTATTTGTAAGGAACTTATTAAGCATGCAAAAAAGTCAATGCAATGCGAAATTTGTATTCATCGGAGCCGGTGGAGCTACGCTGCATTTATTAAAACGTGCAGAGATTGAGGAGCGCAAAGGGTATGGAGGTTTTCCTGTGAGTGGTTTGTGGTTAAGATGTCTCAATGAAGATTTGATTGCCAAACATCATGCGAAGGTTTATGGCAAGGCTTCCGTGGGGGCACCACCTATGTCTGTACCCCATATTGATACACGCATGATCAATGGAGAGAAACAATTATTGTTTGGCCCGTTTGCCGGATTCTCCACTAAGTTTTTAAAGAATGGGTCTTTGATGGATTTACCTAATTCTGTCCGCCCGGACAATGCCATTCCCATGATTTTTGCAGGGCTGAAAAACATGCCACTTACAAAATACTTGATTGAACAAGTACGGCAGACTCCGGAAGAGCGACATGCCGCTTTGCGCGAATACGTTCCCTTCACCAAGTTGACTGACTGGGAGTTGTTGGAGGCAGGTCAGCGCGTTCAGGTAATTAAAAAGGATAAGAAAAAAGGGGGAGTGCTTGAGTTTGGAACCGAGGTAGTGATATCAAAGGATGGCACAGTAGCAGCGTTGTTGGGTGCTTCTCCAGGCGCATCTACCGCAGCGGCTATCATGTTGAACTTGATTACACAATGTTTTGGAAACGAAGGCAAGGCAGAAAAGTGGAAAGCTAAATTAAAAGAGATGGTGCCGTCCTTTGGTGTTTCTTTGTCAGAAGACGAAAAGAAATTAGAGGAAACCAGAAAGCGTACGACAGCGATTTTGGAATTGAAATAGCCGTAGTGTTTATCTAAATATGGGTTTCTTGTATTTCCTAAAATTCATTTTAAGAATTGTTGATCCCGCTTTAAGTGGGTTGTCACTTTTAGTGATAATATTCATCTATGGATGTTCCTCTGGGAAAGAAACGTACCCCACAATTGACGAAGATTTTTGTGCACAAATACATTTGGACAGTGCACATGCACTTTCAGCACAACTTGATCCATTTAAAGATTTGATGTTGGACAAAACGGGTGTTTATACTTTAGAGGAAGGAGACAAGGCGATGATCGCCAGGGCATGGCTGACAGAATCTGCCGAAGAGACTATTGACATTCAATACTTTATTTTTTCAGCCGATAACATTGGCTTGATTGCAATTGACTATTTATTGCGTGCAGCAGATCGTGGGGTGAAAGTGCGCATGCTTGTAGATGATATTATGCTAGAGGCGGATGCAGAAGATTTAATGGCACTTGATGCACATCCTAATTTATCCATAAGGATTTATAACCCAACAGCCAATATTGGTAAAAACCTGCCTGAAAAATTATACAGTCTTTCAAAAGATTTTCATGGCTTTAATCAACGAATGCACAATAAGACTTTTATAGTGGATCAGAAGGTAGTAATAACCGGAGGGAGAAATATTGCAGACGAATATTTTGACTACGACCACGAATACAATTTTCGTGACCGTGATGTTTTGCTGATTGGGGAGGTGACCAGGGATATCAACAAGTCTTTTGAGGAATTTTGGAACAGCGATCTGAGTGTCCTTTTGTCAGATCTATTTGATGCAAAGAATTTGGCCTTGAATTCAGAAGCGGAATACGATTACATTCATCAGTATGCCTGCAATCCTGAAAATTTCTGGCCACAGGTGAGGGATAAAATACGGTCTGTTCCCATTGCCTTTAAAAATATTCAGGATTCAGGTGACTTGGTGTGGGTAGACAGCGTTTCGTTTGTATCTGATAGACCGGGTAAAAATGAAGAAGATGGGTTAAAGGGGGGAGGGGTAAGCACCGATCATCTGATTGATTTGATAAAACAGGCGAAGAAGTCGGTGTATATCCAATCGCCCTACCTGGTAACTACTGCATTAAGCCAGCGACTTTTTGATGAAGCCGTGAAGAGGGGAGTGGAGGTGAAGGTACTCACCAACAGCATGACATCAACTGACAATCTGGAAGCATTCAGTGGTTATAAAAGAGATCGGAAGAAATTACTTGAAACAGGTATCAACATATATGAATTTAAACCGGATGCTGCCGTTCGTTTTAAAGTAATGACCGGTGCATTGCAGAGGGAGATAAACTATACGCCTATTTTTGGTTTGCATGCCAAGTCGATGGTAGTAGATGAAGCCATTGCCGTTATCGGCACTTTCAATTTGGATCCCAGAAGTGCCAACCTGAATACGGAATGCTTTGCAGCGATTTATGACAGCACAATAGCTAAAAATTTATTCGAAGCCATGCAGGAAGACATGAAGCCAGAGAATGCCTGGCATACCACTTTGGAATTTAATCCTGATGATGAGGCCGGGTGGCGGAAGCAGTTTAGTATTTGGTTAAGGGGAGTAGTCCCCAAATCGATATTGTAGAGATATGAATTCGTAAAAATTGTTTGATTAATATTGATTATATTGAATTGGCCAAACTACGGATGTCTGCAACTCAATAGGTTCAACCTAAATTTTCGATATGAGACTTTTAGCAATATGTTGTGTTTTATTGCCAGTCTATGCTTTCTCACAATCAAATAAAGGTATAGTACTAAGTGATCTTAGTTGGGTAGAGGCGGAAAAAGCACTTACCAAAGAAACCATTATAGTTATTCCGTTAGGAGCGGCCTCCAAAGAACATGGCCCACATTTGTTGTTAAAGAATGACCTTATCCTGGCGGAATACCTGACTGCACGCGTACTTAGAGAGGCGGAAGTGGTGATTGCGCCAACCATCAATTACCATTTTTATCCCTCTTTTTTAGAATACCCTGGATCTACCTCTTTAAGGTTGGGGACAGCCAGGGATATGGTGGTTGATATTTGTAGAAGCTTGGCTGCTTATGGACCTAAAAAATTTTATATCCTGAATACCGGTATTTCTACTGTGCGAGCACTGAACCCCGCCCGCGACACACTTGCTAATGATGGGATCACCATGCGGTTTACAGACCTGAATGATATTTCGGAGGTGGAAGATAAAATCAAACAGGAAGAAGGCGGAACACATGCTGATGAAATTGAAACTTCAATGATCTTGTACATGCGACCCAAAGCCGTAGACATGCAAAAGGCAGTCAAAGACTATACACCCAATCAGGGGAAAGGGCTTACACGCAATCCTAATAATAAAGCTTCAACCTATTCACCATCGGGTGTATGGGGTGATGCCACGTTGGCTTCTTATGAAAAGGGAAGGATTGTGACGGAGGCGCTGGTTGAATTGATCCTGGATGACATCAGGAAAATGAAGGAGTGAGTTTATCAATGCGGATACAATGACTACCTGGTACCTTGAGATGTTGGACAGAAATGACTTCAAGCCAAAATACCTTGATGACAAAAACCTACAGGTGCTTGAAGTGAAAGTAAAAGATTTCAGGTACAATCGATTTCTCTACTCCATGGTGGGCGAACAATGGAGTTGGACCGACAAATTGAAATGGAGTGATGACGAGTGGCGGACTTATGCAGAAGATGAGAATCTATATACCCACGTTATTTATTATGATGGAACACCGGCCGGTTACTTCGAATTGCAATGGGAGGAAAATAAAAATGTAAAAATTGTCTATTTTGGTTTATCACCGAAGTTTATTGGGAAGGGAATTGGCGGCCATTTATTGTCTTGTGCAATTGCGTCAGCGTGGAAGATGAATCCGATTCGAGTTTGGGTTCACACCTGCAGCATGGATCATCCATCGGCTCTTAACAACTACAAGGCGCGCGGGATGAAGGTGTATGACACCAAGATTGGCTGATGTCTATCTCTTAAATTTCTCTCTCAACTGCGCCAATTTATCCTCCATACTTTCTTCCTTTCTTTTTGGAGATTGTGTCTTTACATTCTTTTGAACCTTTTTTCGAACTTCTTTTTTAGCTGGAACAGAGTGGGTACCAAATGGATCACTTTTCATTGATAGTGCAATGCGCTTTCTCGGAATGTCTACCTCCATTACCGTCACCTTTACTTTTTGCTGTACTGAAATTATGGCATTGGGATCTTTTACGAACTGATCGCTTAAGTGGCTAATGTGAACCAGTCCATCCTGATGTACACCAATATCTACAAACGCACCAAAGTTGGTTACGTTGGTTACAATTCCCGGAAGCACCATCCCTATCTTAAGGTCTTTTATTTCATTCACGCCTTCCTCAAACGAAAACACTTCAAACTGACTGCGAGGGTCTCTTCCTGGTTTTTCTAATTCTGCAAGGATATCCGTAAGGGTAGGAAGCCCTACGGTTTCGGTTATATATTTTTTCAGATCTAACTTTTTCCGTAATTCTGCACTGGTCATCAAGTCTTTGATGGTGCAATTCAGGTCTTTAGCAAATTGTTCTACCAAGTCATATCGCTCAGGATGCACTGCACTTGCGTCCAACGGATTTTTGGAATCGCGAATGCGGAGAAATCCTGCACACTGTTCGAAAGCTTTGTCTCCGAGGCGTGGTACTTTGCTTAACGATTTACGATCCTTAAAGGCTCCGTTTTGATTTCTGTATTCCACAATGCTTTTGGCCAGTTGTGGTCCCAGACCAGAAACATACGAAAGCAAATCGCGACTGGCAGTGTTGACTTCAACACCCACAGAGTTCACGCAACTCATCACCACGTCATCCAGTCCTGCTTTCAATTTGGTTTGGTCTACATCGTGTTGGTATTGCCCCACCCCAATGGACTTGGCATCTAATTTTACCAATTCAGCCAATGGATCCATCAGTCTCCGTCCAATAGATACAGCACCGCGTACGGTGATGTCCTTGTCTGGAAACTCTTCTCTTGCTACATCCGAAGCAGAATATATTGAGGCCCCACTCTCATTCACCATTACAATAATAATTTCTTTGGGCAGCCCAATCGATTTCACAAATGATTCTGTTTCTCTGCTGGCGGTACCGTTTCCAATGGCAATGGCTTCAATTTTAAATCGGTCGCACAATCCCAGGATGATCGTTCCTGACTTCGTTGTTTCCTTTTGTGGTTCATTGGGATAAATCACCGTATCAAATAACAACTCACCTTGTTTGCCCAGACAAACCAACTTGGTTCCGGTACGAAACCCGGGGTCGAGTGCAAGCACTCTTTTTTGCCCTAATGGAGAGGCCAGTAATAATTCTTTAAGATTGGAAGAGAATACTTTAATGGCTTCCTGATCGGCCTTCATTTTTGTTTCCACTCTTACCTCTGTTTCCAGAGAAGGTTTTAATAATCGTTTGTAACTGTCTTTCACCGCCAATGCCACTTGCTCACTGGCGGCAGATTTTGACTTTACGAATTGTTTTTCTAATGTATGAGTGGCCTGTGATTCATCGGGAGCAATATCAAGTGTAATGAAACTTTCTTTTTCGGCCCTGCGCATGGCCAATAACCGATGGGAAGGAGTTTTATTTATCGCTTCTTTCCAATCAAAGTAATCTTTGAACTTTTGTGCTTCCTCACTTTCTGCTTTTGACTTCACCACCGAAGCTTGAATGACTCCTTCTTTCCAGAATAGTTCTCTGATATTTTGTCGTGCCTCCTGATTTTCACTTACCCATTCTGCAATAATATCTCTTGCACCGGCCAGCGCCTCTTCTTCATTGGCTACACCCAGCTCAGTATTGATATAAGAGCCTAATATTTTATCAAGATCTACATGGCCTTGTTCGAAAAGCAGTGTGGCCAGTGGTTCAAGTCCTTTTTCTTTGGCAGCAGTTGCCCGGGTTTTGCGCTTTGGCTTGTAGGGCAAGTAGATGTCCTCCAATTCTGTCAGCGTCTCCGCTCTTTTGATGAGCTTTTCTAATTCAGGAGTAAGGAGCTGTTGCTTTTCAATGGATTTAAGGATGACTTCTCTTCTCTTGTCCAACTCCACCAATTGCTCATGTCGATCTCTTATGGCCGCAAGTGCTACCTCATCCAGGGTGCCTGTCATTTCCTTTCGATATCGGGCGATAAAAGGTATGGTTGATCCGGCCGTCAATAAGTCTACCACTACTTTTACCTGATCCGGAGTAAGCTTAAGTTCGGTGGCGATGCGAGAAATGTTGTCCATTGATATAGAAACGTGTCTGTTTTAAGAATGACAAAAATAGATGGTTATTGGGTTGTAAAAGCGGAAACATGAAATATTTTAATTCTATTGAGTGAATGATTGGTGATTTTAACTGTTCTCAATTTTCAAGGTTCATCAATAAGTGGGTGAACCAATTGCATCTCTCTCATTGTAGTGTAAACTTTATCGAATTATTCAGAAAATCGATTTATATTGTTTTTGATTGAATATGTGTAAGTTTTCGTATAAAGCCTTTCTAATTACTTCCATAATTGTATTGCAATCAGCATGTACAGGAGGGAGGAATGATTCACCGGTTGATGTACCCATTGCGCCTTACAAGGTTCAGATTTCCGCATTGGAGAGTCCGAAAGATTACATTGACCAACTGGGCTGTCTCAATTGTCACGGAGGCGCTACTTTACCCAGCGAACTAAAAGCCAAAGCCCCCGATTTATCTGGCGCTGGAAATCGCTATAAGCCAGAATATATTTTTAGCTATCTCCTTCATCCAACTAAAGTTCGAAATCACATCGGGCTTTCAAGAATGCCTAATTTTGGATTTGATGAAAGGGAAGCGTTGGCTTTAACACTCTACTTAACAAGTAAGAAAGATGTTTTGAAAGTGAAATTTCCTTCTTTTTCAGAAAAGGGTAATATAGAATTAGGGAAAAATGAATTCAATAACCTGACATGCTCTACCTGCCATATTGCCAATGGGCAGGGCAATAACGTAATCTCTGATTTGTCCAATATGGGTAGTAAGCTTAATCCTGAATGGATGAGGCAATTCATAGCAGCACCTGCTGCTTTTCAAAAGGAGAGTATAATGCCCGGGCTCCTTTATCATTTTAATGCAGACAGCACAGCACTCATTCCATCAGTAGAAAATGCTGAAGAAAATATTGAAAACTTAAGCGCCTACTTGCTCAGCCTTGAAGCACCAGACCATGATGAACAATTGGACCGGTATTTAGGGGTTAAAGAATCGAATCCTGAGATATCGGTTGCGTTGGGCCAGAAAATATACCAGGCACAAAATTGTGCCGGTTGTCACCAATCCAATCCCGATGGCGAATGGAAGGAAACGGTGGCGCCTAATCTCATGGCCATCAAATCCAGAATTAATAAAACATGGTTGACTGATTATATTCAACAACCACATGCGGTGAGGCCGTTTGGATTTTATCCCGGATCGGGAAGTCGCATGCCCAACTTTAATCTGACTGAAACTGAGATTGATAATATTGTTCGCTTTATCTACGGTGAGGAGGGGGGTAAAAAACAAATTGACATTGAAGCGCCTTCGAGATTTGTGAGCAATAAAATAAAAATTTTACTGGATGAAAAACTTCCTTGCATGGGTTGCCATTCTTTAGGGGAGAAGGGGGGTAAGATTGCTCCCAATCTTGCCAGCCTGAGTAAAAGATTGAAGGCGGATTACCTGGTTTCCATGGTTAGAGATCCTGCTACTGCCATGCCCGGCACCATTATGCCAAAGATTTCAATGCCGGAAAATATACGAGATCAACTGATTGGCTATTTATTGTACAACAAGGATACGGTCACAGAAACTAAATACTTGTCACTCGTTGATCATCCCATCACATTGCAAGAGGCGAGCTTGACCCCCAAAAGTATTTATCTAAGCAAATGTGCTATTTGTCATGGGGAGAAAGGTAATGGTGATGGATTCAATGCCGAATACCTCGCTACTCAACCTACAAAACATGCGGATAGTAGTTATATGGCAAAAAGGCCTGACGACACCTTGTTTGATGGGGTATTTGCAGGTGGGGATATTCTTAATAAAAGTCACCTGATGCCGCCCTGGGGCAATGCATTAAGCGTTGAAGAAATTAAGGGGCTGGTGAAGTATATGAGAGGATTATGCAATTGCAACCCACCCAAGTGGTCAACGGATAACAAGACAATGAAGTAATGGGAAAAAAGAAAGCACATAAGACAAAGGCAGGTGCATCGCGCAACAAAGGGAAGAAGTTGCAGGACGATACACCGGTGTCAAAGATTTCTACCAATTGGATGTTGATACTGACCGCCATTGTGCTCGTGGGTATCTTTGGTGTATTTTATTTTGTTGACTTTTCAAAATCTACCCCACAAGATCAACTTGAAACTTCAATACGGAAACCATTCCCCAGTATGCCTACCCATCAAACAGTGCCTGTCACTTTTGAAGACTTTGTGGGGGCAGAAGCTTGCGCATCCTGTCATTCAGATATTTATAACAAGTGGAAAAAATCAACCCATGGGCAAGCTGGAGGGTCGCCTAAAGACGTTAAAGTAATCGGTTACTTTGATGGCATACCCAGAAAATTTAAAGATGCGATACTCACCCCGTACAGAGCCAAGAATGGTGACTACATGTTCAATTTAAAAACCGATGACCTGCCTGAACAAACCTATAAGGTGGATGAAGTGGTAGGAGGCGGCCATATGATTGGAGGCGGCACCCAAACCTACTTTAGTTATTTTCCCGATGGCACTTTGAGAATGTTGCCTTTTGATTTTATCAGAGATGAAAAAGTCTGGTTTGGTGAAACAAGCAAAGGACAGGGTTGGGTGCCTATTACACCCGATCGAATCATTGATAAAGAAAGTGAGTGGTTTCCGTCACGGCTTTTGGGCACACATCTGGACAGGCAAAATTGCCAGGAATGCCACGGCAGTCAGATTGAAGCAAAATTTGCTTTGGACAAAAAGAAGTACATCACCAACTTCAAGACATTAGCCATTAACTGTGAATCTTGTCATGGGCCAGGCAAAGAGCATATTCAAATTGTTTCCGGTTCAGATTGGAAAGACAAGTCATCTCTTGGACTAAAGCCCTTAGTTACCTTTGATAAAGATGGTTCATTGGAGGTTTGTTATAAATGTCACTCTCTTAAAAATGTGTTAGAAACCGGCTTTCTTCCCGGTGATGATCTTGAAGAATATTACTCTATTAAGTTTCCAATTTTGGGATTTAGAAAAGAAAATCCTTATCTCCCTGATGGAAGAGTTAAAGAATTTGCTTATCAACTTACCCATTTAAGTAGTGATTGTTACATCAATGGATCCATGACCTGTGTAAGCTGTCATGATCCTCATGAGCAATCTTACCGAGACACCAACGGACAGGTATTGGCCAGTCCATTTGACAATGGGCAATGCACCTCTTGCCATGCGAGCAAAGCGATTAATCCCACCGCTCACTCTTTTCATTTGATTGATTCCAAAGGTAGTCAATGCGTATCCTGTCATATGCCTTATCTTCAGAATCAGGCAATGGGAACTCACTTAAGATTTGCAAGGTCGGATCACACCATACCCATTCCACGACCTGCTTTTGATGCCAGCATAGGAATTGAAAGCGCATGCATTCAATGTCATAGTGACAAAAGTGTAGAGTTTTTACAAAACAAAGTTACGGAATGGTATGGGGAGCTTAAACCTCACAATGACATGGTAGAGCGGTTATTGGAATTCGACCCGAGCATGAGCCTCTTTGAAGCGAGTAAGGTTTTGCTACCTGATTCTACGAATCATGTAATAGGACAAATGTCGGGACTTAGTGAATTTGCTTTTGATTATTTAAGACCGGAAATGAAGGATATTGATGCGAAGGCCGTAGACAGGATTAAAAATTATATTAATAGTACTGACATCGATGTGAAGTCGGTAGCGATGGCAAGTTTGCATTTGATACAAGACAACAATGATGAGGTGCATAACCTTTTGGTAGATAAATTGAACCAAATGGAAGAAGACAATCGAAGAAAAGTAATGAAAAGATGGTCGACTGCACTTCCTATCATGGCAAAAAAATATGAGGAGAAGGGGAATTATAATGATGCCATTGAAGCTTATAGAAAAAGCCTGGAGATAGTGCCCAATAACATTGGTGTTATGATTAATATGGCCGTAGCGTATTCGGCTATAAATCAGAATGCGGCTGCCAACCAGATTCTTGACAGGGCAATCAAGGTTGATGCTAACAATTATGACGTATGGCTCAACAAAGGAAATATCTTATTGAAAACGAATCAAAATGATAAAGCCCTGGAAGCCTATAAGCGCGCCAACAGCATTAACCCATGGGTTGGGTCTGCTTATTTTAATATTGGGAACTATTATTATAAAACAAATAAAATGAACGAGGCGATCGTGTGGTATAAGAAAGCTGTGGAGATAGAGCCCAATATGCCGTTGGGGTATTTATTTCTTGCACGATCGTACATTAAAGTACAGGATTATAAGAATGCATTCACGGCTGTTAAGTCTGGCCTGAGGTTAGATCCCAGGGATCAGGCCGGCAATCAAATGCTGGCTGATTTGCAAACTTATTTTGCAAAGAATAATTAGAGGTGTAATTAATCACAGCCTGCGGCAGTGGTGCAATAGCAATCGACACAGAAAGTTATATCAACAATATGCCTATCTTAGTGGTATATACGCATCATTGTATGCAAGTCAAGCCTGAATAATTTAATTATACTGATGATGAAAAGGGTAACATTATTACTTCTCATTCTTCTCAACGCTGATTTTTTGTTTGGACAAGAAAACAATGAATATTCTGTGTCGTTTAGTCATATTGGACTTTCAGTAAAAGACGTTGATACTTCTGCAAAATTTTACAAAAGGTTGTTTGGACTGCAAGAAATTATCGACAGCAACAGAAGAGAGGGGGTAATATGGCTTTTATTGGGCGAAGGAAAAGAACTTCATCTGCAGGCGATTGATGGAGATAACATGGCGCAATATATTACAACACATTTTGCTTTAACAGTAAATAACTTTGATTCATTTCTTAAACAGGCCTACACAATGGGCGTTAAACTTTACAGTTATCCATCTGGCGCAGAAGGCAAAGTAATCAGTAGACCAGGTGGGATCAGAAAAGCATACATTAAGGATCTCGATAAAAATTGGATTGAAGTAATAAGCTTAAATTAGGCTTGGTACAACATCATTTATGTTGTAATGTGCTAAAGTGCGGATCTAAAAGTACGTGCTACTTGTCCACTGCTTTTTGTGTTTCTCATGATAGCATAAGAAGAAAGGAGTTGCAATTTTATTTTTAATATGTTGTTTTATAATTCAGCTTAATTAATGTTTAACCTGTAGCTGTATTTTAGGGCCAAAAAATAATAAAAAAAGCAATAATGGAAGTATTAAACAGAAAACTGGACAAGAAAAATACAATAAGCAGTTACAAAAAAGTTGTTTGGTTTTATGATTTTTGGAGTTGGCTCACAGAAAGTAAAGCCGCAAAATATGTAATTGAGTTGGCTGATATTAATAATGGACAAACAATTTTAGAGGTTGCTTGTGGAACGGGAGTTGTTTTTGAAAAAATTGTTAATAGGAATCCAGACGGAAAAAACATTGGTATAGATTTATCCCCACATATGCTTGAGAAGGCAAAGCAAAGATTGAAAACAAATAAGAGTGTCAATTTTGAATTAAAAGAAGGCGATGCATTACAACTTGATTTTGCAGATAAAACTTTTGACACCCTCATAAATAATTTTATGGTGGATTTAATGCCAGCAGACACTTTTGACAAAATAGCTGCGGAATTTTATAGAGTAACCAAACCAAATGGGAAAATTATTATTTCGACCTTTTCTTTCGGTAAAAAGAAAGTCAATAAATTTTGGTTATGGATTGCAAAGAAATTTCCCGCCCTTTTAACCGGATGCCGCCCCGTATCCTTTAAAGAAACATTAACTAAAGCTGGATTTAAGATTGAAAAAGATATAGAAATTAGTCAAAATACTTTTCCTTCTGAAATTATAAAAGCGAGGAAAGCAGACGGATAATAATCTACGCATAACAATGCATTAGATCAATGGTGGGGTTCAGTTTAAGTTTTAATATTTATCTTCGTTCAACGCTAAGTTAACGTGTAACAGATTCGACTTCATATTTCACTATTACTTAGGTACCAGACGTTAGCAGTAGATTGTAAAAACAAATTTGATTAAATTACCAGGCATTGAAAATACAAGAAAGCAATGACTCATGAGTTTTTGAAAATTTTAGAGTCTTACAAAAAGGCTGCAAAAAATAAAATACGCACTGTTCTCGCTACCATAGTGCATGTAGAAGGATCCTCTTATCGAAAAGAAGGAACACAAATGTTAATTGATGAAAATCATCAACTAACAGGTGCCTTAAGTGGCGGATGTATAGAGAAAGAAGTAACAAGGCAAGCAGCATCTGTCTTTTCCTCTACTACCTCTAAAGTATTTAAGTACGATGGTCGGTACAGGTTGGGATGCGAGGGAAGTATCTATATCTTATTGGAATTGTTTGAGCCTTCCGATGAACTATTGGTTGCAATTGAAAACGCCATTGAAAAGAGAACTGGGTTTTCAATAGCTTGTTCTTTCCTTCCACAGGAGATTAGTAAGCAAAGTTTTGGAACCACTTTCGAATTTAATAAAAAGTCGTTTTTTCATACCCATTATAAACAAGATTCAGGTAATCTAATTTATAGATACCTCTATAAACCATTGGATAGGTTATACATCTTTGGTGTGGAACATGATGCAAAAAAACTAAGCGAAATAGCTTCGTTTTTGGGGTGGGAGGTTATCATTCTGGCCACAGAGCAATGTGATTGTAGTGGGAGAGAGTTCCCCTTTGCAAAGGCCGTACAAGTAATCAGTCTTGATAATTTTGATTTAAGCTTGATTAGCGAAAATTCCGCATTGGTAGTGATGAGTCATAATTACGCCAAAGATTTACGATTTTTGCTTCAGGTAATAACTGCGAAACTATCGTATATCGGTATTCTTGGCCCGGTACATAGACGGGAGAAATTACTTCATGATATTATTGAAACTAATTTTATGATTGATGAAGAAATATTTAATAAAATTCATGGCCCTGTTGGCTTACCAATTGGTGGCGAGACACCTGAAGAAATTGCACTTTCCATAATGGCCGAAATTGTTAGTGATTTTAAACTCAAAAACCGGACTGAAAACAGCGTTTCAATTGGCAGTAACCGAAGTTAATGGTTGTGCTGCCTGCTCTTATCAGCATATTATGATGGCGTTGCGACAGGGCATGAGCAAGAATATGGCGAAAAAAGCAGCTACTTTTCTTTCCGCAGTACAAATTATGATAGCAGGTAATATGTATGGAATACCCTATAGTGCATTTCAGTCCAGGCAGAAAGCCGTTTAAAGACAGTTCATTATTTTATGAATTGGGAATGCTGATAGGGGGCATCCTCATCTTACCCATTGCACATGTGCATGGAGCTCTAGAAGGTTTTTGTTGGGTAAACCAATCTAAGACTGAACACAAGCATTACTGGTAATTGAGATTCCGTTCCATGAAGGGGGATAATTCATAAAGGATTTTGTTTATCTTTAATGATGAAGCAATTGGCCATACTTATTTCCCTCACCTGCCTTTATGGATCAGTGGAAGGGCAGATTATAAAAGAATACATCAATTCGGGACCTGGTACACATGTTGTAACCATTAGCGATACCAACACAAAAACCATTTATGTATCCGGACAGGTGGGAGAGGGAATGGATCTGGCTACCCAACTCAGATCTGCCTTCGGCAATCTTGAGAAGCAACTCGCAGATGCAGGAGCCCAATTTTCAGATATTGTTAAAATGACAACCTACATTGTCCGATACAAGGAAAGTGATCTGGAGACATTCAGAAAAATAAGAGGAGAAATACTCGGTGATAAGGAAATGCCCGCCAATACATTGGTTGGAGTTTATTCTTTATACAAAGACGAGTACTTGGTGGAACTGGAGGCGGTTGCCGTAATTGAAAATAAATAGTTAATTGGGTTTCAGGTATTTTGAAAAATTATGACATCACGGAGAGATTTTATTAAGGCCACCAGCCTAACAGGAATCGGATTGACCATTTTACCTTCAGGCGTTTTATTTTCAAAGGAAAGAGATGAGGTTGTTCGGATTGGATTAATAGGGGTAGGCCTTCGTGGTCAGAATCATTTGGATCTGTTGTTAAGGAGAGCGGATGTGGAGGTTGTGGCCATTTGTGATATTCAGCAGCGGATGATGGACATGTCGAAGGATATGATCAAAAAATCCGGTAAAGCGATGCCGCAGGTTATCCTCGATGGACCCTACGGCTATCGCAAGATGTTGGAGAACAAAGATATTGATGCGGTGATCATCTCTACCCCATGGGAATGGCATACAGTAATGTGCCTTGATGCCATGAACGCTGGTAAGTACACTGCCTGTGAGGTAATGACAGGTGCAACCATTGAAGAATGCTGGCAGCTGGTTCACACCTCAGAACGTACGGGCATGCCATTGATGATGCTGGAAAATGTTTGCTATAGGCGCGATGTGATGGCTGTGATGAATATGGTGCGACAAAATGTATTTGGAGAGCTTATCCACCTCCAGGGAGGTTACCAGCATGACCTCAGAGAGGTAAAATTTAATGACGGTGTTAAGCCTTATAGTGGTGGGGTCGAATTTGGAGAGAAGGGCTTTTCAGAAGCCCAATGGAGAACTCAGTATTCAGTTATGAGAGATGCAGATCTCTATCCAACGCATGGAATTGGTCCGATTTCGATGATGACGAATATCAATAGAGGCAACATATTTACACACCTGACATCGTACTCTTCAAAATCGCGGGGACTACACGATTATATTGTAAAGAATGGAGGTGAGGATCATCCCAATGCTAAAGTCAAATTTAAACTTGGGGATGTGGTCACCACAATGATCAAGTGCAAGAATGAAGAAACTATTTTATTGCAACATGACACAAACCTTCCCCGTCCTTACTCACTGGGTTTTCGCGTGCAGGGTACTAATGGAATTTGGATGGACGTGAATAAATCCATTTACATAGAGGGGCAGAGCAAAGAAACTCACCGTTGGGAGAATGCGCAGGCCTGGCTGGATAAATATGATCATCCCTTGTGGAAAGCACATGCAGCAAAGGCAACCGGTGCAGGGCATGGTGGTATGGACTGGTTTGTGGTGAATGCCTTTGTGGAATCTGTGAAGCGGAAGACCAATACACCCCAGGATGTTTACGATGCTGTGACATGGAGCGCGATTACACCTTTATCCGAGACATCTATTCTACAGGGTGGAGAGACCTTGGCTTTCCCGGATTTTACGAGTGGAAAATGGATGTACCGAAAAAACGATTTTGCTAAAGATGGTACTTATTGAATTTGGTGCCACCCATAAATTATTCCTAAAAATAAGTTTGATTTTTTGACTAATTTGAGATTCGTCAAAAACTTAAACCCTATGAGAGCTTTAGGATTACTGCTATTCATACCCTTCTTTTCATTCGCGCAACCCGCTGTTCAAGCCAGCCGGGAATGGATAAAAAAAGATGGGGCAAATATTCTTACTGAATTAAAAGATTTAATCAGTATACCCAATCACGCTTCCGACTTGCCCAACATCCAACGCAATGCGGAGAAGATCAAAAAACTTTTTGCGGATCGTGGATTTAATATGCAATTGTTAGAAGAACCAGGAGCACCACCCATCGTATATGGCGAATACAAAGTAAAAGGGGCTACTCGCACCCTTTGCTTTTATGCTCACTATGATGGCCAACCGGTTGATCCGTCACTTTGGAAACTGGATGCTTTTAAAGCAGAATTGTATGATAAGGCCATGTACAAAGGAGGTAATCCTATTCCTATGCCCAAGGTCGGTGAACCCATCAATGAAGAGTGGAGACTTTATGGTCGCTCTGCCAGTGACGACAAAGCACCCATCATTGCGATGATGGCGGCAATCGATGCACTCAAAGCGTCAAAGATTGGCCTCACTTCTAATATCAAATTGTTTTTTGATGGCGAAGAAGAATCCAGCTCACCTCATATTGAAACTTATATGACCAGGTATGGGGATTTGTTCAAGGACATCTCTGTTTGGTTGTTGTGTGATGGTGCGGTCTATCAAACGGGAGATCCTTCATTTAAATTTGGAGGAAGAGGGATAACCGGAATGCAGCTCACCGTGTACGGTCCTTCGCGCCCCCTGCATAGCGGGCATTATGGTAACTGGGCACCTGTACCAGGACAAATGATTGCAAGATTGCTTACCTCTATGAAAGCTGAGGATGGCACAGTTCTCATTGATGGTTACTACGATTCTGTGGAGCCGATATCTGATTTTGAAAAAAGGCAATTGGCCAATGCCCCCAACATTGATGAACAAATGAAAGAGGAGTTGGGCTTGGGATTTACCGAAGGCAATGGCCAGTCGCTGAACGAAAGGTTACTGCTTCCAAGTTTAACAATACGTGGGCTGTCCAGTGGTTCAGTAGGGGACAAAGCACGGAATGTTATTCCTACCATAGCTATTGCTGAATTGGGTATGCGCCTGGTAAAAGGAAATGATCCTGAGAAGATGATGGATTTGGTAGAAGCACACATAAGAAAAGAAGGATGGCACATTGTATACGATGAACCGGATCATGAAACGCGAATGAAATATCCTAAAGTGATTAAAGTGGTGAGGGATAAGAATGGATTTCCAGCCATCAAAGTGAATATGGATCAGCCTGAAATCATGAGTGTGATCAATGGAGTAAAGTCTTTTACCGGTGATAAAGCAGTTTTTTTGCCCAGTTCTGGCGGGAGCAACCGTGTAAACAATGCCATTTATGATGTGTTGAAAACGCCTGCTATTTCAGTGAACATGGTGAATCATGACAATAACCAACATGCGGAAAATGAAAACGTCAGAGTAGGGAATTTGTGGTATGGCATAGATTTAATGTCCGTGTTAATGACACTGCCCAACGATATTTCGAAAAAGTAATTTTACACCAATAAGAATAACAGAATTATTGAACGCTTTGCTTTACGCGATACAGCATTAAACTGGCAATATTGGTTGCTCGTAATTTAGCTTCATTGGCTTTGTCACCGATAAAATGTTCATCAATCGTTTCAAAAAACAATTCTTTCCATCTGTCGAAATGAGTCGAATCTAAGATGACTTTTTGATTCAATTGAATATGCTTAGTCATGGGGTCACCTTTGTAGGGGCCTTTGCCAAACAACACCATCTCCCAAAAGTTATACATGATGGGTAAATGATGGGGCCAGTCTACTTTTGCCACATCATTGAAAATATGTCCAATAGTGCTATCCTTTTTTACCTTATCATAAAAGGAGTTGACCAGTTTCTCAATGTCACTTCTTTCTACAATATCTTTTTTCATGGGTAGCTATTCCTGTATATGGTGGCCAAGTTAGTTAACTTGTCTAGTGTAAAATACGATCATAATCATATTTTCGTTCCTTTACTAACCACTTTATAATTGAAGGTCGTTTTAAATAATTCAGTGCTTATGATTATAGTGAAGAATTTGCTTGTAATGCTACTTTTGGTTTTAACGACCTTAAGTGGATGTGAGGAAAATACCAGACCCGATTCTGACGAGGTTCTGATATTCGGAGTAGCATATGGGTATTGTGTGGGAGATTGCGCCTATTTTTTTCAGATAAAAGACGGAGCATTGTTCAAAGATAATATCGAACGCTACTCTGGAGGTGATATTCATTTTGATCCCGACCCATTGCCTGAAGATAAATATGTGCTGGCAAAATCACTGTTGCAACAGTTTCCCGAATACCTAAGAGAACGACCCAATGAAACAATCGGATGCCCTGACTGCGCAGATCAGGGTGGCTATCACTTAATTCTCAATATGAATACAGAAAGCCAATATTGGCATATCGACACAAGTATGGGTAGTCAGCCAACAGAGATTAAAGCTTATATGGATCAGGTGAGAACAGTATTGGAGCAGTTAAAAGACTAATAACCCCTCCATTACTTATTATGCCAGCTCCCTTAAATCTACCGGCACTACTCTTGAAATTCCTTTCTCTACCATGGTGATACCATAGATCACGTCAGTGCTGGTCATGGTGCGCTTGTTGTGCGTCACAATTACAAACTGACTGTCTTTGCTGAAGTTGCGTATAATGTTATTGAACTTATCTATGTTGGCATCATCCAATGGAGCATCCACCTCATCAAAAATACAAAAAGGTGCAGGCTTCAGTAGGTACATGGAAAAGAGTAACGCGGTAGCGGTGAGCGTTTTCTCTCCACCCGATAATTGATTGATAGTAAGGGGCCTTTTTCCTTTTGGTTTGGCAATGATGTCGATTTCAGATTCCAATGGTTTAGTAGGATCGACTAATTTCAAATCGCAATCATCGCCTTCAGCAAACAGTGACCTGAATACTTCCACAAAGTGCTCTTTAATTTTGTTAAAGGCTTCCATGAAGGTCTCACTGGCCACGCCCTCTATTTCAGCAATGGTGCTTAGCAATGATTCTTTGGCTTTTTTCAAATCTTCTTTTTGCGCAATAATGAAATCATTTCTTTCTTTTATCTCATTGTACGCTTCCATGGCCATCGGGTTGATGGGTCCCATATTTTCTAATCGATCCCGAATTTTAGTTACTGAAGTGCGTAGTTTTTCCTCATCGGGAAGTTCTTCGTTTTCTGTGTTAGCCGTGGGGCCTAAAATAGAATCTAACTCAATCTTAAATTCCACTGACAATCTCTCTTTTACTGAATTAAGTTCCAGTTTACTTTCACTCAATTCATTTTGGAGTTCCATCAGGATGGTATCGATATTTTGCCTTTGATGCTGTATTTCTCTAAGGTCTTTTTCAAACTGATCAATCTCTCCCCTGGAAGAGTAATATAATTTCTCTGCTTCACCCAGACCTTTCTCCATTTCTTCTTTTTGAGCGTACATGGAGATGAGCTCTTCATCGTTGCTTTGGGTGGTTTCTATGATGGTTTTTATTTCTTCTTCATTTGTCTTCAGCTCTTCCTGGTTGGTTTCGATGCGCTTGCTACTTTGCTCCATTGACTCCTGTTTGAAGCGCACCTCTTGTTCCAAGCTCTTCACTCGGTTTCCCTGCTCATGAAAGAATATATTTTGCTCGTTAAACGATGATGATTTCTGGCTTAATATTTCATTTTGTGCATTATAATCATCTGTTATTAACTTGAGCTTTTCTTCGTATTGCTGCACTTCAATAAGGGACTGCTCAGCTTTAGGCTTTAAGTCCTCAAGCTCTTGTGTCAGGTTTTGGATTTTCTCCTGTATGTCTTCTCTGCGCAGGTCTGCAGTATTCAACATATTTGCAAACTGCTCCTTTTTGGTACTCACGGAAATGAATTCATCATTCACCATTTTGATAGCATTCCGTGCTTCTTCAACCTGTTGCTGCAGTGTATTGTTTCTCAATTTTTCAAGTTCACGCTGTTTGTCCAGTAGCCCTTGTCTGATATTATCTACCTTTCTCGTAAGGTCTTTGATTTCTTTGTCGAGTTTTTCAAGATTCTTTGCACGCCCAATTTTTTTACCTTCAAACAGACCTACCGAGCCTCCTGATAGACTAAAACGTCTTTTTGTAATCTTGCCATTCTTCGTAATAAAAGTATTCCCATCTTCAACAGGAATAGTTTTTACATCTCCATCATGGACATATGCTTTGTCGAGAATGTAGGCCATCAGCTTACCATACTTTGGATCGAACTCCATAATATGGGTGGCTGGGAAAGCATCAGAGTACATTTGTATGTCTGAAGGAACAAATTTGTTGAAGGCATCGAGGATGAAAAAATTAGCTTTTCCTTTGCTGGCATCACTCAATATGTTGATGGCTTCATAAGCCTCCGCTTCATGCTCTACGATGTAGTAGTTGAGATAGGGCTCCAGATAATTTTCGATGGCCACACGATATTCCTCGCTGGTAGAAATAATGTCTGAAAGGAGTGGAGCATTTTTAGTCCATCCCACATTCTTTTTTAGAAACTTAATTGCTTCCGGAAATCCTTCAAGGTTTTCTACAAGTGATTTGGTAAGCTGATACTCATTTTGACGAGCGTCTAGTTTTCTACCTACTTCAGTCATCTCCTCCCTTATCATCTCAATGGTTTTCTCCAATGAGGATGCGCGTTGAAGCACTTCACCTTCGTCATTCTTTAATTTAGTGAGATATCCACTTTTCTCAGTAATTTCTCCTTGCAGCACAACTAGCTTTTTTTCAAAATCGACCAGGCTTGCACTTTGTTCACTAGAGTCGGTTGCAGCTCGCTCAATCTCCTGCTTAAAAGAAGAAATTTGAATTTCGCGAATTTCTTGTGCTTTGTTGAGTTGGTATGCCTCATCCTGTCGGGCTCGATGCGCTTTGCGTAAGGTGTCTACTTCTCCCTGCAAGGTGAAGGTGGCTGCTTTCTGAAGGTCATATTCGGCCTTTAAGGATTCAACCTTTTCAGAAATTTCATTTAACAGTATTTGTGCCGACTCTTTTTCAGTTTCCAGGCTTTGAATGCTGAATCGCGCCCGCTCATTGCTTTGTTTGTCCTGATCGATCTGCTCTTTAAGGCTGGTGATGCGATCATTAAGAAAACGGAGTCGCTCGTTCTTTATCTGCTTCTCACTTTCATACTGCCTTATCTTCCCTACAAATTCGTTTATCGCTTTTTGCCTGCTTGATAGCGTATTCTCTTTTTCAATCAACTCGGCCTTTGACTTTTCGATTAATGCTTCATTTGCAGCAATAGCGGAGGTAAGCGATGTTTTACGATCGTTTTCTGCTGCTACTTGTTTATTCACAGAGTCGAATTTTTCCTTTTGTTTCTTTACAACCAGCTTAGCCAGTTGAATGCTCTTCTCCTTATACTCTTCCTTTATTTTATAATAAGTCTCGGATTGTTTTGCCTGTTTTTCCAGGCTTTTCATATTCTTCTCTATCTCAAAAAGCAAATCCTCCACACGCTCGAGATCCGTATCAGTGTCTTCGAGTTTCCGTAAGGTCTCTTTTTTGCGTTTTTTAAACTTTGAAATACCGGCTGCTTCTTCAAACAACATCCTTCGCGAATTGTCCCGGTCATTGAGCAGGTCATCTACCATTCCCAACTCAATGATGGCGTAACTATTAGAAGCCACCCCTGTATCCAGGAACAGGTTAGTAATGTCTTTTAGTCGACAAGTGACATTATTCAACAAATACTCACTTTCACCTGAGCGATAGAGCCTACGTGTAATGGTTACCTGTGAATACTCTGTAGGGAGGATGTTCTTGGTATTGTTAATAGTCAACGAAACCTCAGCCAATTGAAGAGGAGGGCGGTTATTGGTACCGTTAAAGATGATGTTTTCCATCTTTTCGGACCTTAATGCGCTGGTTTTTTGCTCACCCAGTACCCAGCGGATGGCGTCAACTACATTTGACTTTCCGCAGCCGTTAGGACCAACGATTCCCGTAATACCCTCATCAAAGTTGATAATTACCTTATCTGCAAAACTTTTAAATCCCTTAATCTCCAGCTTCGATAACTGCATGAATACGTTCGTTGAAAGTGGTTGTTGTATTTTAGAAGACCGCAAAGATAACCTTGATTTACCATTTGAAAAATGCACATCTCTAAATTCATCCACATTTTATCCATACCATAAAATCTCAAAAACTGGGAATTAAGTATATTTGGGTATATTTGATTTAATGGATTTTCAATTTTGGATATGGCTCATTGTGATTGTGGTCACTCTTATTGCGCGTGCAAACAAAAAAAAGAAGTCTGAGCAGGCTCAACCACCCCAAGATATTCCTGATGAGCCCAGGAAGGCTCACCCATCAACACAACCGAAACCAATTACTTTTGAAGACCTGTTAAGAGAAATTCAGGGAGAAAAAGCTCTTTCAAAGCCTGTTGTAAGCAAACCGAAAGAACCTGAATACGATATTGTGGATTATGACGATGATATTCCGGATGAAATCCAGGATAAAGGAGTAGTCGATTATGATTCCAGTAAAGATGAAAAGGCATTTGAGACTTATGAGGCGGCCCAAGCAGAGGCTTCTTCTCGCCCAACCTTGAAGGAATCGCCAAAGTTAGGCACCATAATGAGGTCAGAGCATTTTGAAGGATATGGCCTGAAAAAGAAGAAAGTGTCCTTTAGTTTTTTAAATGAACTGAAGGATCCACAAGGATTTAAGAAAGCTTTTATAATGAGTGAAATTCTTAACAAAAAGTACTAAAAAGGTACGTAAAAGGCATTTTTTAAGCTAAATATTACTTGGATTGGGTAATATTGATTTTTTAAGCTTGATGATAAACTGGTTTTCCCATCTTTACACATTATTATTATTATAGATAGACATTGGGGATTGATGTGGGGTTACCATAATTTTTTGAAGGATATGTATTATTGCTTAATTTTTTGAATTATTTCTTGAAATGCCTAATTCTAAAGCCCTTTTAGTAAGCACTTTACTTATTCTATTGACCAGCATGGAAGGATTGAATGCCTTCCCAAAAGAGACCTGCGTGCCAATTAATGTAGAGGTTCATCAACAATCAACTGATCCAGGTACAACCATTGAAGTTGATTTGAAAGGTCAGGATGTCTCAAGGTTTAATATCAATTTGATAATGCCTAAGGGTAGGCAAATTTTAGATGCCAAGACCCTTATGTTCAATAATTTGGAAAGCGGTAAATATATTGTAGTGGTTACAAGCAGGGATGAAAATGATAATTATTGCCCGACCTATATAAATGTGTCTATAGAGTAAATAAGTCTAATGCGAAGGCAGTATTTTTTAATCTTTAATTTTGTTTTGGGACTTGCATTGTTATCCTCCTGGAGCAGTGTTGCCCAGCCTACGGTTAGTATTCAAAATGTAAAAAACGCTTGTGATGGTCTGCCTAACGGATCGTTTGAAATCCTGGTAACAGCAGCTAATAATCCCCCTTTGGATGCCAATGTGTTTGGACCACCTAACCAGGGCCCTTTTGCGCTTACAGTAGGTGTGCCTTTTACGGTATCAAACCTGCCTGGTGCTGTAGGGGGAAGAAGTTATGTGGTAATAGTACAGGATGCTGATGGAAGCACCGTATTGAATGTGGCTATCTTTACCACTCCCGTGAACCTTGCAGCTTCTGTGGGGTCTTCAGCTTCGAACACAAGCTGTGTTACCCCAGATGGATTTATTGATGTAAATGTTTCAGGAGGTTCAGGCGCTTACTCTTTTCAGTGGTCAGGACCAACAGGTTTTGTAGACCCGGGTACGGAAGATCTAACTGGTCTTTCAGCAGGCTCTTATTCCCTTACTGTATTTGATGCAAATACGAATTGTACAAGATTAGTTGGCCCAATAAATATTACTGATCCATCACCGACTCCATTCAATGTGTCTACCGTGACCCCTTCGGTTTGTCTTGGGGCCGGAGGAACTGTTAACCTCGATGGCTCGGAGGGTGCAGCCGTAATGTATCAGGTATATAAAGATGGCATAGCCACAGGCATAACACAAGCAGGTATAAATGGACCATTGTCATTTGCAATTCCTGCTGGATTATTATCTCCAATTAATTCATATACGTTCACAGTGGAGGCTGTAAATGGATTCTGCGCACCATTATTTATGAATGGAAGTGGAACAATCGTAGTGAATCCTCTTCCAACCATAACCCCTGTCGCTATTCCGAATGTTTGTGTGGGAACGACCAGCAGTACGTTGACTTATTCTGCCACCACTGGTGTCCCGGATCAATATCGAATAGACTGG
>CAYPDF010000014.1:35647-115247 GCA_964409415.1 uncultured Ohtaekwangia sp.
CCGGATCAATATCGAATAGACTGGGACCCTACAGCAGAGACGGCAGGTATGGTAGATGTAGCATTAACTGCACTCCCTTCTTCGCCTATTCCGATTACAGGCATTCCTGTAGCAGTAGGTACCTACAATGGTATGCTGTATGTGACCACAAGTGGCACCACCTGTGAAAGTGTAGGCAATGCCATCAGTGTAACAGTGACAGGTTTACCAACAATTACACTTGGGGCAAACCCAACGGTTTGTTTGGGAATATCCACTGCAAATTTGACCTATTCATCCACAACAAATTCTCCTGATCAATATCGAATTGATTGGGACGTTGTTGCGGAAGCTGCCGGTCTTGCAGATGTAGCAGCAACTGCACTTCCTGCTACTCCAATTGCGATCAACAATGTGCCTAATACAGTGGGTACCTATAATGGAACTCTATATGTTATAAATAATGGACTTACATGCGAAAGTACGGGTGACCCCATCAGTGTTAATGTCATTGCCCTTCCTACAATTACCCTTGGAGCTAATCCAGTAGTGTGTGCTGGTATTACATCCGATGGTATTTCTTATTCAGCCACTACAGGCACTCCCGACCAGTTTAGAATTGATTGGGATGGGGCCGCAGAAGGAGCGGGGTTAAGTGATGTGCCGGCCACACTTTTGCCTGGCTCTCCTATACCCATTAATAATATTCCGCTATTGGGCGGCACTTATTTCGGAGATCTGTATGTAATCGATAGTGGAAATGGCTGTGAAAGTCTTGCCAATCCAATTTCAGTTACCGTTCAGGAGGTGACGGCCACTCTAAGTGGAAATGCTACCACATGTGGTGGCTCGTCCACTACATTAACCGTTAATTTTACAGGCCCCGGGCCAACATGGAACTTTACCTATAGTGATGGATTTTCCAACACCAATTTGTTGGCCAATGCTAATCCATTTACTTTTTCAGTGAGCCCGATAATTTCGACCACCTATTCATTAGTGAATGTTACCGGAGCCACTTGTGGTGCAGGAACGGTAAGTGGGTCAGCTACGATTACTGTTAGTCCAATTGCAGGCAATCCTTCTACCTTCGGATCTGAAACCTGGCTGGCTTATGTATATGATGACAGCGGTAGCCCTGCACCCCCCGCAACAAATATTGATTTTAACAATACCAAGTACAGGGGCTTTTTGAATGAGACCGAGATTGCATCTATTAGTGGATTCTCAAGCTATGATGTAACTACCGATGCCTTCAATCTTAATTTATCCAACACAATACCTGTAGCTGGCCCCAACATTTGTGGTTCCTACCTGAATGACTACAGCATTCGGTTCCGGATGACTAAAACTTTCGCTGCGGGCATTTACACTTTCACACTAGGCGCTGATGATGGGGTAAGGTTATTGGTTGATGGCGTGAGCGTATTACCAGCGGGGGCATTTAACACACACGCTTTTACTACTTACAATTCAGCGCCAGTCTGCCTGACCGCAGGAACCCACAATTTGGTGATCGAATATTTTGACAGGGGAGGGTTTTCGAAAATTACTTTTGATTATAGTGCCTCTCTGGCACCCACAGTGAGTTCACCCGTATCGCTTTGTGTAAATTCCCCCGCACCAATTTTGAATGCATCAAGCGTAGGAGCCATTGACTACAATTGGTATACCGATGCAGCACTTACCAATCCACCCATCTTTACCGGTGCGAATTATACTCCTGCACCTGCTCAATTGGAAATGACTACAGTGGGCACAACCAACTTTTTTGTAACCGCTGTGTATGCCTGTGGCGAAACTCCTGCCGCACAAGTCACAGTGGATGTTACCAGTGGTGCAAATATTGTGTTGCCGCCTGCTCCTGTTCAGGTGTGTGATGTAGGAGGCATAATTGATCTTAATACTTTAGTTAGCGCTACGCCCGCTGGTGGTGCATTTGTTTTTTCTGGCCCCAGTGTTACTGACCCCAACTTTGACCCATCAGGATTGGGAAATACCACCGTTACCATTAATGTGGATTATTCATCAGGTACTTGTATGGCCTCCACCTCTTTTGATATTGATGTAGTTACCAATGCAACAATTACCGTTCCTGCTGCGGTCACCGCATGCGAGTCTGGCGGAATTGTAGACTTGACTGCTTTGGTAAGTGGAAACCCATCTGGTGGCAGTTTAACCTTTGCCGGCACGGGTGTAGTGGGTACAGGACCAGATTTTGATCCCAGTGGTCTTTCAGGTCTTACCACCATTACCGTGGACTATACAGTAGGTGGTTGTAATGCCCCAACACAAATGTTTGACATTAATGTGGTGCCGAACGTGTCTCTGGTTATTGATAATTCAACAACTGTATGTCCTTCCACAGGAGCTGTAGATTTAACAGCACTGGTTACACCAACACCAGGGGGAGGTGTATTTACTTTTGTTGGAACAGGAGTGACGGGAACTCAATTTGATCCTTCAGGATCTGCCGGATCAACCGTTTTGATAAATGTTTCTTACGATATAGGCGGATGTACTGCTGCATCCACAGTTAAGGTTGTGGTAAGATCAGCAACGGATCCTCTTTGTGGAGGTCCTACCGGTAATTGCGCAACTGTAACCATTACTCCCGTGCCCTCAGCAGCAATTTGCTCTCCAACAGATGGGTCAATCCTGTTTAACATCAACCCTGCAGTACCAACAGTAAACAACACAGGTGTTCGCATAGATATAGTAGGTACTTCAGCTACCAATCTTGGAATATCACAAACGAATTTTAATGATCCTTTATTTACAGGTTTGCCTGTTGGAACTTACGATTATACCATTGAGTATGGAGATCCCGCTTGTATTAAAACCGGACAGGTTACAGTGTTGCTTGGCCCCGATGTGGTTGATTTTACCGCGGCACCTAACAGTGTGAATTGTTTTGGTAGCTCTGGCGGGGTGGTTCTTTCTGGAATTAATGGATCGGATTTAGCAGACTATACATACGAAATTACGCAGCTTGGGTCTGTAGTTACCACAGGATCAATAACTCAATTACAATCTTTGGGTGATGTGACATTAACCGGTTTTGGAAGTGGTAATTTTGAAATCAAATTATCTCAGGATCAATCTGCGACTACATCTTGTCCAAGTCCGGTACAGTCTGCACGTAAACCTTTTACGGTTACCAGTCCTGCAGCTAACCTTGACACCCTTTATGTCAACAAAAAGATTTCAGTACCAGATCTGCCTACAGGTTCTATGGTTGTTGGGATTAATGAAAGTTTACAAGAGCCTTATGAAGTGAGATTGGAACTTACACAACCCCTATTCCCAGGCCAGGTCTATGCTCAGGACTTTACCAAAGCCACAAGAAATGCACTTAACCTAAAGGTAGAGTTTAAGGCTTCAAATTTATTTGCAGGGGGATATTTATTGTCTTTGAGAGATTCATTGGGGTGTCGTAAGGACTATGCAATTACTATTGGGGTTGATAACAATCTGATGGTGCCCAATATTTTTACGCCCAATGGTGATGGTGTGAATGAAGTTTTCTTTATACGCAACATGCCAGATGCGACAGAAGTAACAATTACTAACCGATGGGGTAAGCAGGTTTACTCATCCAAGAATTATAAGAATGATTGGGATGGTGGAGATGTAGCAGACGGTGTGTATTACTATCGCATTAGTGCGGCAGGGCAGAGTTACTCCGGCTGGGTAGAAGTGCTGCGGGGTAAATAATGGCTATAACGTTGCCAGAAATTTCATAGTATCCACGTTGTCAGCATAGTCCTCCAGTTCTGGTTTTTGCGCTTTTCCAAACTCAATACTTCCCTTAAACCAACCTTTGGCTGAAAGTATGCATTGCAGTTTCTCGTTGTGGAGGGCTACCCTGTTTCTTAAATCTTCCTGATCCGAATAACGCTCGTAAAACAGAACTGAAATGGGTGAGACGAGCTTGTCACTTTCAATCAACAGGATGACACCATTGTCGTAGAAGTGCTTCAAATTGGTGAGATGGATGGAACGTTGATAATTATAGTTGTTGGCGTATTTGTTATGGTGAACAACAGGGGTGAACTTCTCCCATTCTCTCAATAGTGGAATGAGGTCGTATTCTTCAGGGATGTATAATTTGGAAACATTCCTGCACCCAAGACCAAAGTAATGGAAAGTATCGTTTCCAAGTTCTTCCAACTCGGCATTCGTTTCACCCCCCAACAAAATAGCGCAAGACGATCTGTTTTTGCGAATGATGTGTGGGACGTTTTTGAAATAGTATGAAAAGTACCGGCCTGAATTATCACTACCTGTGGCTATGGCCGCATCATAGTGGTGAAGTCTTTCATAGAACGTAACAAAATCAGCAAAACGTGGCTCTATCCTGGTTAGAATTGCGTGCACAAAAGGGAGGAGTTCTGCATCCTGGCCGCTTAATTTGATCTGAGCACGATGGCCCGCCAAGAGGATGCATAAATAGTCATGAAATCCAACAAGTGGGATATTGCCAGCCATTGCCACTCCAACGGTTTTAGAGTCTCTCTTCTCAATTGGATATTTTGCAGCCCAGCTTCTTAGCTTTTCTCTTTCTAAAAAGATGCTAATTCCATCAAAAGCCAGTTGTATATTCTCATCAACAAACCATGGGTTTTTTTCCCTGGCTTTTTTGAATATTATTTTTCGCTCATCCATTCCCAAGCGCTCCAGTTGATTCCCTAGTGCACTAAACGCTGCGATTCTTTCTTCTAAATTCATTAATGGCTAAACTTTTGAAATAACTTTCTTGTTTGAAGGATTAGAATAGAATTGTACTTTTGTACGAAAGTACTTGGATTGAATATATTTTTAAAGTCATGGCTATAAAGATAACAGATGAATGCATTAATTGCGGAGCATGCGAACCAGAATGCCCCAACACTGCAATATATGAAGGAGGGATAGAATGGACATGGGCGGGAGGTACAGCGCTTGTGGATGAAGTGGTATTGGGAGATGGTTCAAAAGTGGACGCAAAAACTGAGCAGCCCCCTGTGTCAGACGAATTTTATTATATTGTTTCGGGCAAGTGTACGGAGTGTACCGGTTTTCATGAAGAACCTCAATGTGCGTCTGTTTGTCCCGTTGATTGCTGTGTGCCTGATCCTGATTTGGTAGAAAGCAAGGAAGAACTTATGGCAAAGAAGGTTTGGTTGCATAACGAACAACTTCAAGCATAAATTGATATTCGATCACAAGTACCTGTCGATCGACCTCATTAATTACCTCATCTTTGAACGTTTGATCAAATAAGCCTGAAGCACTTCAAAGTAATCACTTTGTGCATCGGCTGATATAAAATCAATCTTAAGTTGATTGCATTTGAGCTTCAACTCTTTATGAAAAGAGGAGAGATGTTTTGTGAATTGCGCCCTTATTTCTGCGGGATTTAGCCTTATTTTTTCCCTGCTTTCCAGATCCACAAATTCATAAGGCCTTTCTGCAAATTCGAATTTAAGCTCTGTCTGATGGTCAGTGACATGAAACAATAATACTTCATGTTTATTGTGTTTTAAATGTTGCAGCGCCTTGAAGATTTCATTGGGATCTTCATCACCATCGAACATATCGCTGAATAGAATGATCAAAGATCTTCTATGCGTTTTCTCGGCTATTTCATGCAACACACTGGCCACTTTGGTGGACTTGGGTTCTTTTGCCCCCTGGTCTATGGCCCTTTCCAGCAGTTGAAAAATTTTGTCCAAATGAGAAGGCGTTGACTTTATGGGAGTAAATTCATCAATTTTATCAGAAAACAGGCACAGACCCACTGCATCACGCTGTTTGTGAAGCAGATAGCTAATCGCAGAAGCCGCATAAATACTGAATTTGAATTTGGCCAGCGTATCGGCAGGATAATACATGGAAGATGAGCAGTCGATGGCAATCAGGCACCTGAGGTTAGTCTCCTCCTCATATTGTTTGGTATATAACCGATCCGTTCTGGCAAACACTTTCCAGTCGATATGGCGTGTGCTCTGTCCCTCATTATACAGTCTATGCTCTGCAAACTCTACGGAGAAACCATGGTAAGGTGATTTGTGCAAACCGGTAATAAAGCCTTCTACGAGCTGTTTGGCTAACAATTCGAGGCTGGCAGATTGCTTTATATTGTCGAAATTAATTTTCACGAATCTTGGAAATAAGGGAGATACCTGATTAATTAGGGGCCTGAACAAACATTATATAACGTCTTTGAGGCATTTATAGTGTCTTAAGTTTGTGATAAATTTTTAAAATACTATCTTCGATCAGACCAATTTACCTTAAAATTCACAACTAAACCCAGATTCGTGGAAGAGAATAAGAATAACGGTAACGGAAGGGACGAAATTTTTTCGGAGAAAGTGAAAGCTGGAAAGCGGACATACTTCTTTGATGTAAAGGCAACCCGATCAAACGATTATTACCTGACCATTACAGAAAGTAAGAAGAGGTATAACAAAGATGATGAAGGATTTACGTACGAGAAGCACAAAATCTTCCTGTATAAAGAAGACTTCAATAAATTTGTTGATGCATTGAACAGCACGGTCAATCATGTGAAGACAGAACTGATGCCGGAAGTTGACTTTGAGCAATTTGACCAGCCTCGTGAGGCACGGGAAGAGGTCAAAACTTCTACGATCGACACAGAATTAAAGTGGGACTAGCTCCCAACCTATTCCTAAACTGAGAAAAGCCCCTCCTGATAAATATTGGTAGGGGCTTTTCTCTTATTGCAGTCTGCTTTCACGGTGTAGTGATTATATTTGCACCCTTTTAAACAGGCTTATATTATGGCACTCAGATGCGGCATTGTGGGGCTCCCCAACGTAGGTAAATCCACTCTTTTCAATGCATTATCAAATAATAAGGCAGAGGCAGCGAACTTTCCCTTTTGTACGATTGAACCTAATGTAGGGGTAATTGCCGTTCCGGATGAACGACTTGATATTTTAAAGTCTTTGGTAAACCCGAAAAGGGTCTTGCCCACCACATTTGAATTTGTAGATATTGCCGGCCTGGTAAAGGGAGCAAGCAAAGGGGAGGGTCTCGGTAATCAGTTTCTTGCCAACATCCGTGAAGTAGATGCCATTGCCCATGTGGTGCGATGCTTTGAAGACGATAATATTATTCATGTGGATGGGAGAATCAAACCCATTGCCGATAAGGAGATTATAGATACTGAGCTACAACTTAAAGACCTGGAGTCGGTGGAGAAGAAAATATCCAAGACAGAACGAACAGTCAAAGGGGGTGACCTGAAAGCAAAGAAAGAATTGGCCAGCCTTAAGATGTACAGAGAAGCTTTGTTGGCAGGGAAGAATATTCGGGTGGTTGAGGCAAGCGAGGAGGACAAAGATTCGATTGAGGACTTGCAATTACTCACTGCAAAGCCTGTGGTATACGTAGCTAATGTAGAGGAGGCATCGGTGCATACAGGTAACGCTTTTTCGCAGGAGTTGGCTGCAATGGCAAAAGAGGAGGGAGCGGAAACAATAGTAGTTTGCGCTGCCATCGAAGCCCAAATTGCGGAGTTGGATACGGTGGAGGATCGAGAGCTATTTTTGGAGGAGTATGGGCTGAAAGAGTCAGGTTTGGGTAAGTTGGTAAGGGCCACATACAGCCTGCTCGATTTAATTACCTATTTCACGGCAGGAGTACAGGAAGTGAGGGCCTGGACCATAAAAAAGGGATGGAAAGCACCCCAGGCGGCTGGTGTTATCCATTCCGATTTTGAAAAAGGTTTTATTAAGGCAGAAGTGATTAAGTTGGCTGATTATCAGCAATATAAGACAGAAGCTGGCTGCCGGGAGGCTGGGAAATTGGCCATTGAGGGAAAGGATTATGTGGTTGAAGACGGTGATATCATGCATTTTAGGTTCAATGTTTAAAGAATCCTTACATCAAGCGGCCCGATTTATCTGATTTTTAGTAATTTAGCTATCCGTAGTTAACTTTTTAGCGGCACTCATAAGGTTATTTTTTTAATGGCATAATCCGCAAGCGTTGAGAATCCGGATCGTTTTTTCGCTTAAAAATAGAGGAGCGTATGTTCCTTTTCATCATCAATTTTTACTGGCCCAGACCATTAAAGGCCTGATAATGATTGGTGGGAATAAGGACTTTGCCGACTATAAACAATTCAATTTTTCAGGCCTTAAGGGTCAAATTAAAATCAGCCGTAAAGGCCTTCATTTCTTCTCCTCTAAGATTACGTTGGTCTTTTCTGCTGCTGATAAACCGTTCCTCGATTATTTTCTGGGGGTTCTTTTTTCGCAAAAGGATTTGATGATAGGGAACCTGCAATTGCAGCCGGAATCTTATGAAAACGAAGACCCGGTGACCATCACAGATTCAGTTAAGTTCTTATGTATCTCGCCCATTGTATTGTTGCCAGGTTCGTTTAATGACGATAATGCGAAACGTTTTATTACCCCTGAAGAAGATGAGTTTTCAGACCTTCTGTATGACTCTACCTTGGCACGGATGGAGGCCAGTGGTAAATATACTCCAGAACAGTTGGCCGACTTATATAAGTTTCAGGTAGTGGCAGACCGTGAGTATCTCAATCGAATTCAGTCATCTCACAAGAAATTTGCTCGTATTTATCCTGTGTATGATTCTGACATAAAATTCGAGGTGAGGGGCTACACTTTCCCTTTTACCATGTATGCGCCACAGCCTGTACAGCAATTTGTTTATGAACATGGCATCGGCTATTTTTCTCACAAAGGGTTCGGAATGCTAGATGTGGCCAACGCGAATTCCAAGGCTTCCGAATCCAAAGAAGAATTTAACTACGCCTAGCGAGGGTTAATGGAGATAGGAAAGTATCCAATAAGCATATCTGCATTGGGCTGAAACGGACGGTAATAGAAGAAAATTTCATAAAAATTTTCAGTTTCGTAATGATTTCCCTCAAAGTGATTGGGTAAAAGCTGGCTGTCATTAACCAGGTATTGATAATTGTACCACCCTTGCTTCAAAAGTTGTGTGTTTTGATAGGTGCCTGTGGCAAGGTCAAAATTCATTTGGCTCTCCTGATTTTTGATCCATTGATTAAACGCACCCACCACAAATACTTTTGCCTTTCCTAATTCCGAAGATTTTAATGTGAACGTAACATCAATGTAGTTTGAGGCAGTTTCGTTACTTCCGTTATCAAGATTTTCAATGTAGTACTGTCCGTTGATATCAGGGTATTGAGAATAAACCTCATTTACTCTTGATGCATCGGGCTGAACCCATAAATGGTAGGGTTTGGTTGTTTTATCAATGCGGTCTGTGTTTTGTCCCGGAAAGTTGATGGACCTGAAATCCACAAACCGGAATTCGTTGCCTGCAGTAAAGAACTTGTCATTATCAAAAAGTAGGTATTCAATTTGGTGAATATCATCACGTACAAAGCTTGGCTTTACATCAAATTTGGCATTGTCCCATCGCTGGTTTTGCCGGATAACCACATGCACAGATTCAAATGGATTTATAATTTCAAGGCCTTTATAATCCACCGTAAAGTTCAGTTGTTGATTGGTGGAACGGAGTGTTAAAGCTCCTGAAGTCTGATTATCCCGTTTTAGGCTTGTGCGACTTTCGAACACCATAAAACGATGCGATAGGATGATATCGGATTTGTTACCGTTTCTATATACTACCAGTAGGTAATTCCCAGGGAGTTTTACGCTGGGAAGGTTAAACCTGTAATGGACATATGGAATTTGCGTATTGCTGGAGAAGGCATAATCATTTATTGTAAACTCATTATAATCGACCATAAAATCAAGGTCCCGAAGTGAGGAGGCTGTCCAATCGTATTGGCAACGGATAATGCGAGCGTAGTAGCTGTTGACATCATTGCGCAGATCGTCAAACTCTAAAACAAGGTCATTTTGGTTTAACTGGGTTACGGCAGGCAACAAGTGGCTTCTCACTTCCCTTTTTTCACTGTACAACTGTACGGATTTAATTTCAGGCTCATAGGTCCTATTTTCAAATACAAGCTCCTTTTTAACTGGAGAAATAAATAGTGTTAGAATGAGAGGAATAATCAAGCTCATGAGGCAAAGCTACTTTAAAATATCTGATTCAATTTTCGCACCAAAATGACAATAAAGCGGGAATGCCTTGACGTTGTGCCTTGTACAGGAAACGAAGTGGAGCTTGAATGCGTGGTAGACAAAGTTTAAAACAACGCACTCATCAAATCGTCTACCGTCATTTTATGAAAATAGGTATCGACATCGATTCCCTCTAATAATTTTCTAATCTCCTCTTGCTCGTGTTTGCAGCCGATTAGTAATTTTTCAACTTCATTGCTATCTTTTTGGCCAAAGTAGTCCCCATAAATAACAGCATTTTCAATGATCCCTTTATTAATGTCCAGGTTCACCTCCAGGGTGCCGCCATTGGTGCGAGCCCCTTGCTTGAAGTTATATTCTGGTGAGCGACCAAAGTTCCACTCCCATTTCACGTATTTCTCGTCTCTCAACTTTTGGATAGCCGACAAATCTGCTGTTGTAAATTCATAACGCTGCGCAGCAGGATTGTTGTCAATGATGTGCTGCATAATCATCTCTGTAAAGTCTTCCAGGGTCAATGCTGCTTTCAGGTGATCCTTTACATTGGTTACTCTTTTTGGGATGGATTTTACAGCGCGGTCTTTGTATTTTAAAGGGTTTATTTTTAATGCTCCACTCACATCTTTCATATCAGATGAATACAAAATGGTGCCATGATGCAATACCTTATTTTTATAGATGTGTTCAGCATTTCCGGAAAATTTCTTCCCATCTATGGTAATGTCATTTCTTCCTGAGAATTCGGCATTTACTCCCAGCTTCTGAAGCACTTCAATAATGGGTTTTGTAAAGTGCTGGAAATCGACCATTTCATCCTTATTTCCCGAGCGGGTAAAAGAAAAGTTGAGGTTTCCTAAATCGTGGTATACCGCCCCACCTCCTGAAAGTCTCCTCACTACTTTAATGCCCTTTTCCTTAACGTAATCTATGTTGATCTCCGCCATCGTATTTTGATTCTTTCCAACAATAATAGCGTTGTCATTTCTCCAAAGCATAAAGCAATCTTCATCTAGGTGTTTGAAGATATATTCATCAGTAGCAATATTAAAATGGGGGTCCGTAGAGTGATGATGAATGCAAAGCATGGCTTGATTTTTTACAAAGATAAACCTCTTGGGGAGTAGTTATAAGGCACCTTAAAATTCTTTTGAAATTATCCCTGGTTATTCCAAAAAACTACTCAAAGCGTATTGGTTTTGCGTTCAGGGTTCTAACAGATAGCACAGATGTCCACAGAAAATTTCTGTGTCCTGTGCGATACCTTTTGCGGCCTTTGCGTGAAATGATTCGGAATGGTTTTTTTGCAACCGCTTTCCTGGCTATTGCACATAGTTACACAAAGAATCACAAAGCAACACAAAGAGTATAGGTCTTGCGCTTATATTTCTCACAGATAACATAGATGTCCACAGATGATTTTTGCGGCCTTTGCTTGAAATGGATTTTAGAAAGGAGAAGTAGGCCCTTTGTGCAACTTTGTGATTCTTTGAGACCTTTGTGTAACAACTCCCTGGCTATTGCACAGAGTTACACAAAGAATCACAAAGCGACATAAAGAGTATAAGTCTTGCGCTTATATTTCTCACAGATATCCACAGAAAATTTTTGTGCCCTTTGCGATACCGTTTGCGACCTTTGCGTGAAATGGGTTTTAGAAAGGGGAAGTAGATACTTTGTGCAATAACTTTAAAAGCTATTCCACCAACCACCACAAAGGAACTCTAAGTTACCCCAAAGCATCAATTTCTTCTGCCAACTGTTCCCATTGCACATTGACTTCACTAAGCTGTCTGGTTATTCCGTTGAATTCCTGCTGAATTTTGTTCAGTTTTTCAAAGTCTCCAAATACTTCAGGTTTTGCCATTTCCGTTTCCAGTGTTCCCTTCTTCTGTTCCAGTGATTCAATCTTGTCTTCTACCGCTTTGAGTTTTTGATTAAGCACTTTTTTCTTTTTGACACTTTCGTCTGTTGGTTTGGATTTGGGTTTTGGCGCAGTTTTCTCTTTTATAGATTCCACCTCTTTGGGTGGTGCTACAATATTTTTTCTCCAGTAGTCATACTCTTCATAAGTACCAGGGTATTCCTTTATTTGCTTATCCTCAATGTACCATATCTTATTGGCTACCTGAGATATGAAATGTCGATTGTGGGAAACCACTACGAAGCTGCCCTGGTATTGCTGCAGGGCCTGAATAAGTATGTTTTCAGAGATAAAGTCCAGATGGTTGGTGGGCTCATCCAATAAAAGGAAGTTGGCTTCAGAGATCAGGGTTTTGGCAAGGGCCACCCTCGACTTCTCACCTCCCGACAATACTTTTATTTTTTTGAATACATCTTCATCCGAAAAAAGAAAGCAACCGAGTACACCTCTTAACTCCTGCTCCGTTTTTCCGCTTCCGGCTTGTTTGAGTTCTTCCAGAATTTCATTTTCGACATGGAGAGACTCCAGTTGGTGCTGTGCAAAAAAACCAGTGATGACGTTGTAGCCAATTTTGCTTTCACCTTCAATTTTTTCTGTTCCCGCAATGATGCGGAGCAAGGTTGATTTACCTTTTCCATTTGCCCCGATCAGTGCAATCTTGTCACCACGTTCGATTAGGGCTGTTGTGTTTTTAAGAATTTTGAGCGTTCCATAAGATTTGGACACGTCTTTCATAGTGACAACGTGACGCCCCGAAGGTTGATTGAAAGAGAACTTGAAATTGATGGCAGCATTTTCATTAACAACCTCACTGATCATGTCCATTCGATCGAGGGCTTTTACCCGAGATTGTACTTGCTTTGCCTTTGAAGATTTGGCCCTGAAGCGTTCTATAAACCGTTCTGTCTGCTTAATCTTTTGTTGCTGGTTCTCAAATGCGTTTTGCTGAATTTCTTCGCGCATTTCTTTTTCTTTTAGATAGAAGCTATAGTTTCCTTCATAACTGATGAGCTGTTGATTGGTAACTTCTACTGTTTTTAAAATGACGTTGTCGAGAAATTGCCGGTCATGTGAAACCACAATAACAGCACCCGGATAATTTCTCAGATAGTTCTCCACCCATTCGATAGAAGGCAGATCCAGGTGGTTGGTAGGCTCATCCAACATCAAAAGGGAAGGCTTTTCCAAAAGTAACTTTGCCAGCATTACACGCATACGCCAACCTCCGGAAAACTCCTGTAGAGGTCGATGCAAGTCTTTGGTTGTGAATCCTATCCCTTCCAGAACTTCTTCGGCTTTGGCTTGCATGGTATAGCCATCCAGGTGCTCAAATTTTTCCTGAAGCTTGGTGAGCTTTTCTACCAGCCTATCAGAATAATTATGCTCCAGCTCATGGATGGTCTTCTCAATGTCTCGTTGTGTATCTACGGCTTCCTTAAAAGCTTCCATGGCCACGGTAAGAATAGCGTCATCTGTTTGATAAGAAAGTAAATCCTGGTTAAGAAAGCCTATTGTACAGTCCTTGGCCATACTGATGGACCCTTTATCAAGTCGGTATTCGCCATTGATAATTTTGAGGAGTGTCGATTTTCCGGTTCCATTCAGACCAATCAACCCAATTTTGTCATTGGGCTTTATAAACATGGACGCGTCCTCATAAAGTGGCCGACCTCCAATGAAGTATGAGATATTAGATATGGAAATCATTTTGGGGGCTGAGTGGTATTTTTAGAAAGCGGTGCAAAAGTAGGAAGGTTTTGTTTCGTAAAAAACCTTTTAACCTTGTGCATAACGGCCAAAGAGGGGTAAATTGAGTGCTTAAACTTTAAAAGATCATGAAGCATATATTTAGCCTGTTATCCATAATGTTCCTATTCTCTGCTACAGGGTGCAATAGCTCGTCAAAGGATTCAGCGGCTAACACAGACACAGAAGATAACTCCAATCCTGCTCTAACAGAAGCAAGTGCTCAGTTACCCCTCAGCACCATCAAACTTCCTCCGGGCTTTTCAATAAGTGTGTACGCAGAAGTAGACAATGCTCGATCCATGACACTCTCTCCTTCAGGAACCCTCTATGTGGGCAACAGAAGTGGGGATAAGGTGTATGCGGTGAGAGATACCGATGGTGATTTTAAAGCTGATAAGCGTTGGGTAATTGCTTCTGGCTTGAATATGCCGAATGGCGTGGCTTTCAAAGATGGAGATTTGTATGTGGCGGAGGTAAGCCGCATTTTAAAATTTAAAGATATCGAGAACCATCTTTCCAACCCTGGGACTCCTGAAGTAGTATATGATAAATACCCTACAGAAACCCATCATGGGTGGAAGTATATCGCCTTTGGCCCCGATGGTAAGTTGTATGTACCTGTTGGCGCTCCCTGCAACATTTGTGAACCTGAGAAACCCATATATGCAACTATTACGCGTATGAATGCAGATGGAACGGATATGGAAATATATGCCAGTGGTATACGCAATACGGTTGGGTTCACCTGGCATCCCGAAACCAAAAACTTGTGGTTTACGGATAATGGCCGTGATATGATGGGTGATGATGTGCCTCCCTGTGAACTGAACTCTGCGCCACAGGCTGGAATGAATTTCGGTTATCCCTACTGCCATGGAGGAACCATAAAAGACCCAGAGTTTGGAAATAAGAAACCTTGCTCTGATTTCACTGCACCTGTTCAAAACCTGAATGCGCATGTAGCGCCCTTAGGTGTAAAATTTTATACTGGCAACATGTTTCCTGCAGAATATAAAAATCAAATTTTTATTGCTGAACACGGTTCATGGAATCGCACACTTAAGAGCGGACACTTAGTGAGTATGGTAAAAATTGAAAATGGCAAGTCGGTGGGATATGAAACTTTCGCGGAAGGGTGGCTGAATCACGACACCCAGGAAGCCTGGGGAAGGCCTGTGGATATCCTTGTGATGCCTGACGGCTCCATGCTGGTATCGGACGATAAAGGGGGGATGATTTTTAGGATAGCTTATAGTGGTTAGTCCTTAGTCTTTAACTATGGACTAAAGAAGATAGACTAAAGACTAAAAATCATCTGCGATATCATCAATTTTTTTGCCCTTGTCTATCCTCATCATTTTTAGAACAGGGTAGGAGCGATAGGTGAGTTTGATTTCTCTTTTGGAGTGATCCTTAAAGGTCAGACTCAGACTGTCCGCAGTCCAATTGTAAGAGTCTGTCGGTAAAATATACTTTGGCTTTCCATACAACCTTTCCATGCCTTTCATCAGGCGGGTGTCTTTGTGTGTGATTACGTCAATTTGATACACAAGCCCTTTGTATGTCTTTAGTATCAGCTTCTTCACTTTTACTTCACCAATGTTTTTATATTCGGGGTTATCCACCTCGTACAGGGCAGCCGGAAATTCATTTTTTTCCAAAATATCCTTTTTAAATTTAATGCCTGTCACACTATCCACCGGCATTCCTAAGATGATATCTTTAAAGCCGTTTCTTTTTGCCAGTTCGGAATCATCCTGCGCCAGGCAGGTAAATTGAGAGATTAGAAATATCAATGTGTACAGTATTCTATTAAGCATTTCTAAAACAAATTTTATGGTTTAAGATCTGGCTCCTTGTACTTAACGGGAATGATAACCTTTGTCTTATCCCAATGTAAAAAGATATCTGCCTTATCATTTCTGGCATCAATACCTATGGTAAAGGCTTCAGCAACGTCTCCAGTCACTATGGTTGGCACCACTATGCGCAACACATCTTTTTTAGCATTGTAATTATAAGCTCCCCAAAGGCCAAGATCGGAGTTGAAAATGATAGTCCATGTAGTGGTATTGGGGATGGTGAAAATAGAATAGGTACCTGCTTTCAATTCTTGTCCATTCACCAGAATATCTCTCGTTATTGTGATTTCTGTTGCTTCGTTGGCACCTGTACGCCATACCTCCCCGAATGGCACTAATTTTCCGAAAATATCACGCCCATTTTTGTGGGGTTGGCTATAGACGATTTTCACGTAAGTGTCCTTATAGCGGGAGATAGTTACGCTAAGTGGGCTTACCCGTTCCTCTTGTGCAAGTGAGGCGATGTAGCTCGTCATGAATAAAACAAAGAATAACTTGCTTTTCATAGTCGTTGGTGGCGAATATAACAATTTTGGTTCCAATCCTTAATCCCAAAATTGCCATTGGAAATGACAATTTTGCCTTTCATGGTGATGATCCCTGACAATTTCGTCAGGAATATCAGGATTAACCCTGATATTGAAAATGAAACCAAAACGTACTTCAATGAAATATCCGTATTTGTTTCATTTTCAATCATCAGCACGTAGTGCAAAAAAATCTATAGATTTTTTTGGGTTAATTTTACACCTTACACAATGAATTTCATTCTCTGACTTAAAAAAATAATGCAAAGACCAGCTTTTGATGACATCTATATGGAGCTTGCTGTAAACCTTGCCAAACGGTCGCATTGTATTAAGCGACACGTGGGTGCGGTACTTACTAAAGACACTCGTATCATTTCGATTGGATATAATGGTCCACCACCGGGTACACATAATTGTGATGAGGAATGGCCAGAAGAGGGTTGTCCCCGTGACTCCAAAGGAGGATGCTCCCTGGCCATCCATTCGGAACAAAACGCAATACTTTACGCGGTAAAGAATAAGACTGCCGTAGAAGGAGCTACCTTATATGTTACCCTCTCACCATGCCTTTCATGTGCACGGATTATTTTTAGTATGGGGATATTAAAGGTGATCTACCTGAATTCATATGCTGAACACAAGGGACTGGAAAATGACGAAGGAGTCGATTTTCTTAAGAAGTTTGGGGTGATCTGTGAAAAGTATACGGGCACATTGACCAATGCCACTGACATGATTTAGCCAGGTGGCAGAATCAGTCCTCCACACTTTGGTTTATACCTAAATGTAAAAGGGAAGTGATATAGAAATCACTTCCCTTTGTAAAGTCAGAAGAGTGTTAGGTCTTACCTAAATTACTTCTTCTTCTTCGCAGTTTTTTTCTTAGCTGCCTTCTTGGTAGCTTTTTTCTTAACTGCTTTTTTAGCTGCTTTCTTTGCCATAGCGTTTAATAATTTATGTTTTTAAGTTTAAACGTTGATGAAAGGTATAATAAAAATTTATTCTGCAAAAATATTTTCAAAATAATTTTTAATTGCTAATAACTCCCTGCGGGAAAAATCCCTTGTAATTTATACTTCAGCCCTTCAAAAAATGTTTATAAAATATTGACTTCAGGGGTTAGTTTGATTTGAAATTTTTCAAACACAGCGACTTGAATTTCGTTAGATAAACTTAAAATTTCCGCACCTTTTCCTTCTCCATAGTTGACCAACACCAATGCCTGTTGGGGATGCACGCCCACATTGCCTATCCTTTTTCCTTTCCATCCGCATTGCTCAATAAGCCATCCTGCAGGTACTTTAATATTTTGATTATCAATTGGATAGCCCGGTATCGTTGAGTATGAACTTTGCAATTTTTTAAACTGATTGACACCAATAGTAGGATTTTTAAAGAAGCTTCCGGCATTGCCAATCAAAGCAGGATCGGGCAACTTACTCTTTCTTATATGGATCACCGCATTGCTTATGGATTGGATCGTTGGCTGCGTTACATTCATCGCTTTTAGTGTCTCTTGCAGCGTACCATAGGTGGTGTTGAGTTGATGGTTTTTTTTACTCAATCTTAAAGTAACACTTGAGATAAAATATTTTTTTGCGAGCCCCTTTTTAAACACACTTTCGCGGTAACCGAAGGCACATTCGTCATTGGCGAACGTTTTGAGAAGCCCGGTCGAAAGCTCAATTGCCGCCACCTCTTCAATAAGATTTTTGATCTCCACACCATAAGCCCCAATGTTTTGCATCGGTGCAGCGCCTACCGTACCTGGAATCAGAGACAGATTTTCTATTCCTCCCCAGTCATTTGCTACTGCGTGCATGACAAACTCATGCCAATTCTCTCCTCCATAGGCCTTTACCATGATATGACTATCGGTTTCGCTTACCGTTTCTATACCTTTTATTTCGTCTTTTATGATAAGGCCATCAAAATCCTTAGTGAACAACACGTTGCTGCCACCTCCCAGGATATAGTACTTTTCCTTTTTGAAAATCGGAGATTGCACCAAATGTACCATTTGATTTTCAGCGGTAACCCGACAGAGGTATTTGGCCGTAGCGTTAATGCCAAATGTGTTGTATGTCTTTAGACTGACGTTTTCTTCTACCTTAATCATAATCCAGGCTTCAAGGAAGAAAAAAGCATTGAAATAATAAAATCGAGGTCAGAATATGGTAGATAATTCTTCGGGCGAAATTTTAAAGAGAGTAATTCGGGGGAAACGCCCCGTTACATAGGTGGTGGCACCTATGGCAATACCTTCATCGGTCGTATTGATGATGCTAGTTACTTCAAAAGGATTGGAGAACCCCAGGTATTTGCTACCCAGAAAGTCACCGGTAGATTGTTCATATACATATATTCCTATCTGACCGCTTTTTGTATTGCTTGCATAAAGGATCACATCCTTATCATTGATCTTAGATACAAGAATTTTAACGGGTGCGTTTTCAACCAACTCTGGCAGTGAAAAGCCTCCCAAATCAGTGCTTGACGAGATACCGGAGCTATTTAAGGTGACCTTGGGTAGAAAATAATTATCACCAAAATTGAAGCGGGCTGTAGCATAAGAATCCCCGCTGATCTGAATAACACGACTGATACCCCCATCGTCTTGTTGTCCCTGCACCACACCCAATCCTCCGGTTCCCAGATCAGTAAATACCAGCGAGAAGGTATAGTTGTAAAAACCGTTGAAGAAGTACCGGCCACCCGAAGTTTTTCCAACCTGGAAGGGAAACTGTCTGCCTGTTCTCAAAAAGTGATTAATGAGGGGCTCTTCCACGGCATCACCAGCGCCTATACTGTACCCGGTTGACTGCAGTACACCTCCTGTTTCATTCACGATTGAGACCACACTTTCCTTGTTGGCATTATCATATTCAAGTAAAATGAAATTGGATCCATCCAAGGCTGCTGCGGTAGGATAGGAGCCTCCTACATTGTACACTTCTACAATTGCTCCATCGGTGTCTACCTCGACCAATTGAGTTTGAAACGAAACAGCAGTCATACAAAAGAAATAATATTTGCCATTTAGAAACAGAAGGTCTCCCACCGGACTTAAATATTCTTCGTCAACTAATTGTTCAGAAACAAAGGCCCCTAACTCGTCTACCTTCATCAGGTAAGCACCGGAAAAATTCGATTCCTCCAACCTTCTTGATCCAAGAAAAAGATATCCATCATCTGGTGTTTGCTGCATATCAATGGGGTTGAATGACGCATTGTACCGGTCGCTATCGTATATGCGCACAAAGTTCGACTTATCCGCTTCAGGGTCGCTTTCGTTGGCACACGAAGCAACAACAATGCAAGTGAAAATAAAGAGATACTTGTTCATAGGGATTAGCGATCAATGGATTTGAAACTGGTACTGAGGAAACGCATGGGGAAGAGGCACCCGATGGAAAGGACGATGTTGTCCGTTTTCATGTCGTCTAACGCATCCCCGATTCCGGACAGCCTGTCATTGCTAAATCTGTTCTTAGTGTCAGTCACATTACTCATACCAATTCGGTAAGAGGCGTCAAAAACCAACCTAACATTGCCCAGGTTGTAATGCAACCCAGCACCTGCCATTAGTCCCCAGTAACTTTTGTGAAATAAATCTTTTGCCCCCACGATCACTGGCTCGCTACTTAACTCATTGGTGCCTCCTGATGCAAAGTCTGTCCCACTTATTTCCACGGTTTTGTTGGCGTTTACAAGCATTGAATAAAAAACGCCACCTTGGATATAGGGCCTTAGTGTATTTCCAGTAATGTCATACTTTACAATGAAGGGGAGATCCGCATAATCTACCTTTAACTCATGGTCATATTTTAATTGTAGCATCTCTGCTGCGTTCTCCGGATTGTCCCACATGAATTCGTTGGTGTAAGTGAACCTTGAAAGCCTGTACGTTGGCTGAAAACTAAAGCCTATGCCTTTGTAGTTAAAAGTAATTTCCAGCGTAGCCTGACTGCCTAATTTTTTAAACCCATCGTATTTCTTGTCTGTAAGTGGAAGGGCATAGTTGGTAGGCGTAAGCACAGAATAACGAGTTTCGGGAGTTGCTTTGGTAAGGTTAGGGCCTACTTTAAGTCCAATCCACCACTGCTTATCCAAAAAGCTATTTTGTTGCTGTTTTGCCTTCTTCTTAAAGCCAGCAGGTGGCTTTCTTTGTGACTGTGCATAAACGGTACCGCCAATAATAAAAAAAGCGAGCAATAGTAATTGTCTTCTCATGCTATCGGGAAATTACGAGTTTTTTAGTGTCTTTGAGGAATCCTGATTTTAGTTTATATAAATAAACACCCGGCTTAAACTGTTGAAGGTCTACCCTTACGGAATGTTCACCTGCATCCAGAGTTGAATCGAGAAGCACCTTCAATGCTCTTCCTTGCGAATCGAACAATTGAAGATGAACCTGACTGGTGGTGTTGATTCTAAACTCAATGGTGGTAATGTCGTCAGCCGGATTTGGATAACACCCTTTTAATTCAAACCTGGCCTTGATAAAATCAGAATTGGTAGCAGAAATGACCTGACTGGCTACTTTTAGTGGCTCATAGTTTCCAGCTCCTTCTTCTTTCGGTCCATTGATAAAGTCCCTAAAGAAGATGTCGTTTTCTATGGTACTCTCATCTACCAGCATCCAGTCCTTAAGAATATTGGCATATACCTGGCGGTAATCAAATTGCATTTCTACGTTGTTCTTCGTCAGGTCAGGCACTTTACCCACAATGCCCGGTTGTACGCCTTTACCAAATAAAAACATTGGGCCACCTGTTCCATGATCGGTGCCGTAACTTCCGTTAGAATGAATCCTACGACCAAATTCTGAGGTGGTAACGGTTAACACCCTGTCTTCAATTCCACGCGCACGCAGATCTTCCTGAAATGCCTTCATAGCGGAAGAAATATTATACATTAAGGCAGCATGGGCCCCCATAGTAGGATCATAACTTTCCACTTGTTCCGCATGGGTGTCAAAGCCACCTACTTTTACTAAGAATACTTTTGTTTTTACACCCAGACCTGCACCACCTCCATCCAACAGGCGGGCTATTAATTTAAGTTGTGGTGTAAGCCTGTTGGTTACGCTACCGGAGGGAGCATTGAATGGGTATCTTTCCGGATAGGTTACTGATGTTTCTGGAGAATTATTGAAAACATCAAACAAACGTTCTGCGTAGTCTTCAGATTTTTCTTCAAGACCGAGTATCCAGTTTAATTCTTTTCCATAAGGAGAGTTGTTCAAAAGTGCGGGAGGCTTACCCCGTGGGTCTATTCCCGTATCGACAAACCCTTCCAATTCATTCACAAGGTTAAAAAATGAAACGGGATTGCTCAATGAAATCGAAGTAGGGATATTTCCTTCCTGATGGAATATCAGGGATACATCGCTGCCCATCTCAATGGCCAGAGGGTCTTTCATCTCTTCATTGGGAAACTCATCGGGATATACTTTGGGTGCAAATTCCTGTTGGAGGTACCTACCTACCCAACCTGACGAATAATAGTCATCGAAGCTGCCACCCATAAATGAAATATCCCTGCCTCTAAAATGAGATCCGTTGTTGTTTTTGTAGGATACGCCCTGCACAAAACTCATACGTCCCTGATCGTATAACTCTTTCATCCCCATCATGTCGGGATGAAGGCCCACCTGGGCATCAGAGGGAACGGTGCTGTCAACGGGTATCATTTTGCGCAAACTGTTTTTAGCAGGGATTGCGATGTTGGCGCGCCTGCTATAGTATTCGTCATAGGCTTCTACCGGAATCAAGCAGTTGAGGCCATCATTGCCACCGTGCATTTGCAGGATCACCAACACCCTGTCATTATTGCTTTGCTGCGCCATTCGCGTAAGCGGGTTTTCCGCCATCAGCTTTAATGGAATACCTCCTATGGTGAAAGGAACACTGGCCCACGATAGTCTTTTTATGAAATCTCTTCGCTTCATTTTCTTAATTTAAAATAACTGGTACTCCGGTGACTGCATCATCGCATTAAATAAACTCTCCAACTGATTTATTACCACTTCCATATCTACCGGATTGTTCCATCGGAACGTCCATGACCCTTCAGGGTCTGTATCAATTTGAGGTGACATAAGAAATGCGGTGAGAAAATAATTCATACGCTCAGCGGTTAAGCCCGAATTGTCATCTGAGGCGCCATCATAAGTCAAATTATCATTAACAGGAAGTAAGTATTTGGCCAGTTCAATAATGAGAAGCCTTGCATCCGAAGCGGTAGCATTGCTAAAATTATTTTGAACAAAACTCACTAAATCAATGCCGCTTCCTGGCATGGATTGTCGGGAGAGCTCCCTTATAAATTGATATCGCTCTGTGAGGTAGTTAGTGGATATCCAACTGCGATGATAGATCGGAAATTGATGAAATGCATCATAGCCTGCCACGTCAAAAGGTTCGTAGAAATTCATCCCCATTTTGGAGATGGTTCTTATCATGGCATTGGTCTTTTCATAAAAATCCGATGCAGCAGCAACAGGATCGGGTAGCTGTACATTATAAAATCGGTAAGTGCCCACCATTAAATCCAAAGGAGATTTTATTATGCCTCCAAAATTGTCGTCATCTACACCCGCTGCGGCCTCATAGAAGTGAGTACTTTTAAAAAGCTCTTCCAACACAGGTTGCAGTTTAAAACCATTGCTGGTGAACGTGGTGGCCATATCTGCAATTACAGAGTTGTCCAGTGCGGTGTCAATACTGTGGTAAACAAAATAGCGATAAATCCTTCTGCAAATATTCCTGGCCGTTTCGGGCTTGGAATAAATGGATTCGATGAGTTGACTAATTTCATCCAGGGCACTTGCTTCTGTGGCATCGGTTCCGTTTAATAACAACGGATCGGGTTGAATAGTGATGTTGCCGAAGCGATCGCTAAACTGTTTTGCAGTGTTGTCATGTGAGGAAGCGTTGGTGGGAGAACCTCTTACTTTACCACGGGGAATATTGGTGTCTGGGTCAAGGTTGGAAAAGGTAGTGTCAACATCCCAACCGGATAATACTTTTGCGGCTTGTTGTACATCCAGCTCTTTGTAGAGAAAATAGTCACCGGGATCGGTAACGGGCGGAAGAGTGCCTTCTAATCCTCTGCCAATAGTATATAATTCGTGAAGTTCGCGACCATAGTTTTCGTTAGGACTTCCTTTTACGTTGAGATTGCCATCCAAAAGTCGAAGCATGGCATTGTCTACACAAATCTTTTTGGTCAGTTCTTTAAAGTTGACAGGTGCGGCCAGTGTTTTATCCAGTGCAAATTGTCGAAACAATTGGTTTTGAAAATATAACGACCGGCTGTTGTCTACTTTCGACTGAATGGTGGTAAGGACAGTGTGTATAAAAAAAACAACTCTTTCTCTGGCAGAATAGGCCAGTGACTTACCTGGAGCAATACCGGTGCTTAGCATTTGACCAATGAACCATCCTTTAAAAAACTCCTGTAAATCACTATCTCCGCTATTGGCATCCGTTGTACCCGTCAAAACCCATTCTGTACCGGTTTCGGGGTCAATGGGTAAGACCGGGTCGGGTAGTGTTTGTCCGAATAATTGGGTAACTGCCTGGGCAGGCGTATAGGAAGCAAAAAGGTCTATTTGGTCTTTGGTGGGCCCAAAAGTGGCTCGGTGAAGTAAATGGGCAGCTCTTTTCAGGCCTAAGGGTGCAGTTAACTCGGTTAAGGGCATCTGGGAATTATTTTAAAACCTCAATTAATTCAATTATTCCTCGTTAAATGGCACGAATCATCTAATTTCCGGATAAGCTGCCATAATTTACGACTATCGCATCTATTCTCCTTTGATTAATGTTTACCAAATATTTGTTATAGTATTATTGCCGTAAATTGATCGGTACTACTTTAATCCTGTTAAAGAGATGAAAATTATAGAATGCCCCAGGGATGCGATGCAGGGAATTGAAAAATTTATCCCAACAGATATTAAAGCCACGTACATCAACCAATTGTTGGAAGTGGGGTTCGATACCATTGACTTTGGGAGTTTTGTCTCTCCAAGGGCTATTCCACAATTACGCGATACGGCAATGGTTTATGATCAACTGAACCTTGATAAAACAAAATCAAAATTGTTGGCCATAATAGCCAATACCAGGGGCGCAGAGGAGGCAGTTCGGTTTGAAGGAATCTACTACCTCGGATTTCCATTTTCTATTTCCGAGACTTTTCAACAGCGCAACACCAACAAGTCAATAGTGCAGGCACTCAATGCTTTGGGAGAAATACAGGAGCTTTGTAAAAAGCACAATAAAGTTTTGGTCACCTACATCAGTATGGGTTTTGGTAATCCATATAACGACCCCTATGACGTGAGTGTAGTGGCTCAATTTGTTGATATTCTGACCACATTGGAAATTGAAGTGATTTCATTGGCAGATACCATTGGTGTATCCAAGCCAGCCCAGATTACTTATTTGTTTACGGAATTAAAAAAACAATTTCCCAAAGTGGAATTTGGCGCTCATCTGCACTCCAATCCGGCAACAGCACGAGAAAAAATTGAAGCAGCTTACAAAGCAGGGTGCAATCGTTTTGATGGTGCGATAAGAGGTTGGGGAGGATGCCCAATGGCAGAGGATGAGTTGGTGGGCAACCTGGCTACAGAAGCGATACTGGAATATCTTACTTCACAAAATGCGCAACCCGCGATTAACAATGAAGCCTTTGCAAAGTCTTTGACAATGGCCGATTCAATTTTTTCAACACACTAAAGTTTATTCAGCCGATACATTTTCCCGGGAAGGGACCTCACTATATTTTTAAATTCGAGATTGAGGAGGAGAGACGCCAGCGTACTGGGTGATAGGGAAGTCTTACGACTCAATTCATCTATCATCATCGGATTTTTTCTTTCTTTTAAAATTGTCATCACTACCAATTCATCAGGATCAACTAGATTAAGATCAAGCTGCGAGGCTTCCGATGCTGATAAATTGTTGGGTACAGTCCAGTTCATGATGTATTCAATGTCTTTTGCACTCGTAAGCAAATGGGCCTTATTGATTTTAATCAACTTATTGCATCCGACAGAGTACGTTTGCCCTATGGCACCGGGGATAGCAAAAACATCTTTGTTGTAGTTGTTGGCTATTTCAGCAGTAATAAGTGCTCCTCCTTTTTCAGCAGCTTCTACTACAATTAGGGCATCAGAAAGTCCCGCAATTATCCGGTTGCGTGCAGGAAAATTGTGTGCATCGGGTTTGGTGCCGAAAGCATTTTCTGTAGCAAGCCCGCCATTATCCAACATTTTAATTGTGGTATCCTTATGTAGTGATGGATAAATCACATCCATTCCACTGCCCATAACCCCAAGAGTTGGTAGTTCTTGAAATAAGGCCTGCTTGTGCGCATGAATGTCTATGCCGTAAGCCAGACCACTGATGATCAATGGCTGATGAGGCCTAATGTCTTCCATTAATTTCTCCACCATCTCCTTGCCGTAGGTGGTAGCTTGCCTTGTGCCCACGATGCCCACAGTTTTGGCTGCATTCAAATTTACTTTGCCCTTTATATACAATAGGGTCGGGCTGTCATCAAATTGTTTTAACCGCTGTGGGTAGTTGGCATCAAGGTAAAATACAATCTGTGTATCATGTCTTTGAGCTCGCTTTATTTCATCTTCTGCCTGGCGAAATGGATCACCGGATTGTAGGGTCTTGACTGTTGATTCCCCGACATTCGGAATTTTCAGCAGCTTGCCTTTTGGCAATTTGAAGACATCTTCGGCTGAGCCACAGTAGCTCACAAGTTGACGGATCAGGAAATCTCCAATTCCCGGCACAAAATGCAAAGCAAGCAGCGCAAGTCTGTTCTGATCCATTGAGGCAATAAAATGCTATAATAAGAAAAGGAAATAAAAGGTAAAAATAGGCGTTTTAGCCCCTTTGAAAGCCTTATTGGAGCTTGTCCTTTACCTCGGAGAGGAATTGTCTGATTCGTTTAAGAGAATCAATCATTTCCATCTTGTCTTTCACCGACTGGGTATCATTTTTAAGCATATCCTTGGCGCCCTGCAGGGTAAATCCTTTTTCTTTCACCAAATGATAGATTGTTCTGACATTGTTAATGTCTTCCACCGTGAACTGCCTATTACCTTTGCGATTTTTTTTGGGCTGGATAAGGTCAAACTCAGATTCCCAGAAGCGAATTAAGGAAGGGGCTACGTTAAATATTTCCGCCACTTCTCCGATGGAGTAGTAGAGTTTTTCAATTTCTTTTTCTTTGTAAGCCATTCGTAGCCAGTGCGACAGATTCCTTCTGATTCAATCCATGCAAAGTAGCAATTCTTTATTCGTGGAACAACGAAGAGTAATAAATTTTAATCGACATTGTATCAACATTATTTTGTGGAATAACGTACCCAACCCTCATCATCAATGGTAATTGGGGTCTCAGGAAAGTCTTCAAGGGTCAATTGCCGCATTCGCTTGATCACCCGGCCTTGTAAATCAATTCGCACAGGTGACATGTGAGTTTGATAAACAGGTGTAATCCTGGCTTTATAAAATACTCCCTCCTGATTTGTATAGACTTTTACAATGGGAGCCCATCCATTTACTCCACTGAGGTTGAATCCACCGTAGGTACAAAAATTACCCAAACTGTAAGCGATAAACCTACCGTTATACACTTCTATGGCCCTGGTTACATGGGGTCCATGACCAAAAACTATGTCAGCCCCGGCATCAATCATCGAATGGGCAAACCGATACACATCACCCCGGTCTTCGCCCACAAATATTTCATGCTTGCGTGGTACATGCTCATATTTACTGCCTTCTGCACCACCATGAAAGGAAACGATAACAATGTCAGCCAGCGAATCCAGGTGGGCAATAGTTGCTTTTGCTGCCCCAATATCGTTGATGCTTGCACATCCGGAATTGGGGGCAAAGGCGGCAAATCCATACTTCACATTGTTTTTCTCAAACAGCACATAAGGTTGAGAAAGAAGGCCTGCATACCTGATGCCCAGGGAATCCAGTGTTTTCATACTACTGCTGCGACCGGCATCTCCAAAATCACCCGCATGATTGTTGGCCAGACTCATAATATCAAAGCCAGCTTCAGCCAAATTTTCAGCAAAAGCAACTGGGCTCCTGAATACATAACAAACATCGGGATTTCTACAACCTTTAGGAGTTCCTCCTTCATTTAACAATACACCTTCAAGATTGCCCATGGTGATATCTGCATCCTGCAAAAGATGTTTTACATCGGCCATAAGATCCCTGGCATTATTAGGGGGCAATCGGTCTTCATTGGGATAATTGGTTCCCATCATGATATCTCCCACTCCAATGAAGGTCAGCGTGTCTTTTCTTGCAATTTGTACTACAGTGTCAATAATGATAGGACCGATTTCTACCACTTCGAGGTCTGTAGTATCTAGCTTTAAAACAATAGTATCACTTAGTATTTCCTGTAAAGCTTTATCGTCTTTGGCAGCCTGACGGGCAAGGCGCGATGAAGCGCAGGATGATAGCGTAAAAATTACAATCCAGAGGAAATACCGCATTCAGAAAAATTAGAAAGGGTTAATCAAGAGAGGTAGTAGCAATACCCCCTAACTCAACCAACTTTTCGTACTCTTTATTGTTCAGGTCGCGTTGGAAGAAATTGATGGGATTGATTTGATTGCCCTTAAAAAGCACTTCGTAATGCAAGTGAGTAGCTACAGAAAGACCGGTATTACCCACGTAACCGATGATTTGTCCACGTTTTACATGCTCCCCTTTTTTTACAATAGATTCAGTCATGTGTGCATACCTTGTTTCAAAGCCGAAGTTATGATCTATGTAAACTACATTTCCATAACTAACGGAGTAATGAGCTTCCTCAACCACACCATCGCCTGTTGCATAAATGGGTGATCCCTTCGGTGCGGTAAAGTCCAATCCTTTGTGTGGTCGCCAATAGCCCAGAATAGGATGTTGTCTCATGCCGTAGCTTGTGTGTAGGTAAGTGAGATCGGCATTACTTATGGGTTGAATGGCTGGTCGCGATGCCCACATTCTTTCTTTATAAGCCAATTCTTTATGCAATTGTTCAAAGGATTGAATCTCAATATCCAGTCTGTTTTTGATTTTTTCTGCCTTCTCATATCCCTTTTTGATAATAGGATATTTGATATTGGCATTCTCTTTCTCCCGACCACCGACACCCGCTTCACGTACTGATTGAGCCAAAGGCTCGAGGTCTAGAATTACACGGTAGTTGTTGTCGTCTGTTTGTTCTAATAGGGTCAGCTCTCTTGCCGCATTATCCAGCTTCTTATCCAGCACTACCCAATCACTTTTCAGTGACTGATTTTTTCCAATAAGTAATGTTTCTTCCACTGAAGGATAATTGGCATTGAATATTAACAATGCCATCACACCAATCATGAAAGATATTCCCATAAAGCGACTCAACCTTCTCGCGACTATTTGCCTGTTTACTACAACTGGCTCGTAGCGGCAAGTTTTAGAATTGTATACGTAGTCAACTTTTGCCATCAATCGAGAGATTGGTTAATTTTTTTACTCGCTATAAACAGTCTAGCATAACTATCACTATTCAATCCCTGGACAAGATATTGAAGCGGGTCAACGTTGATCCCTTTGAGTGATACTTCATAATGAACATGGGGCGCGATGGAGCCACCACTTGAGCCTACAGTTCCAATTTTAAAACCTTTCAGCACTTTTTCACCTAAGCGGACATTAATTTCGTCCAGATGGGCGTAGCGCGTGAGGTAACCATAACCGTGGTCTATTTCCACATAGTTTCCGAATCCGGCCAGGAGATCACTTTTCTTTACGGCAACTACTTTGCCAGGGCCGGTAGCAATTACATTTGCACCACGAGGAGCAGCAATATCCACACCATCATGGTGATATTTGCCCTTATGAAAAGGGTTTATGCGAATGCCGTATCCTGATACCAGATGGTCGACTTCAAAACTTTCAACAGGTTGCAATACCGGAATAGATTGAAGTTTACTCCAGTCAGATCTATCAACACTTGAAGTAAGCTTGAAAAATCTGTCACTCCGTTCTGCCTTATTTACTACAGTTGTATACTGATGGGAAAGTTTTTTTGTCCAATCCATAAAAACGGGAGAGGATGCAGCCAGTATTTCTTCCCTACCATCGGAGTTGACACTCTCTTCGGTTTTTGGAATCTCAAATATTTTCTGGTAAAGTACCCCGTCTTGCGTTTTCAGTTCAGCCAGTTGTGCGCTGGCAGTTTGAATCCTTTCGTTGATAATAGCTTTGTTTTTTTCCAATGATTGATTTTCCAATCGGTATTGACTTTCCAAAGGAGTTTCAACGATATAGTTCTGCAATACCAACAGTCCTACAAAAAATAATGCACCGAAGGACAAGTACCCGAAGGTGTTACCTATGATCTTAGAGAGTGAAATTTTCTTTCTCTCGAAGCTTAGTGTTTTCGGATTGTAGTAATATTTCTTGTTCGGCATATAAATCCTGTGATTCCTGCTAAATTTGCCGGTTTAGGGCGCTAAATATAGGTAAATTTTAAGCTAACAAAAGACATAAATCTAACCGAAGTGATTGATTCAGGCACAATTAGGCAGAAATTCCTCGATTTTTTTGAAAAAAGAGCACATTTAATAGTGCCTTCAGCTCCGTTGGTTCTGAAAAATGACCCCTCTTTATTGTTCACCAACTCTGGAATGGTCCAGTTTAAGGACTATTTTCTGGGCAATTCGATCCCAAAAAGTAAACGCATAGCGGATACCCAAAAGTGTTTGAGGGTGAGCGGAAAGCACAATGACCTGGAGGACGTAGGCTTCGATACCTACCACCACACCATGTTCGAGATGTTGGGCAACTGGTCTTTTGGAGATTATTTTAAAAAGGAAGCCATTGCATGGGCCTGGGAATTATTAACAGAAGTGTATCAACTTCCAAAAGACAGACTCTATGCAAGTGTGTTTGGTGGAGATAAAGAAGATAACCTTCCTGCGGACACGGAAGCGCTGGAGTATTGGAAACCAATCGTTGGAGAGGAAAGGATTATATACGGTACCAAGAAGGATAACTTCTGGGAGATGGGAGACACGGGTCCTTGCGGTCCTTGTTCTGAAATTCATATCGACCTGAGACCACAAGAAGAAGTAGATAAAATTTCAGGAAAAGATTTAGTCAACAAGGATCATCCTCAGGTTGTAGAAATCTGGAACCTTGTTTTTATTCAGTTCAATAGATTGTCTTCAGGACAATTGGAAAATCTCCCGGACAAACACGTGGATACAGGCATGGGCTTTGAGCGTTTGTGCATGGCCATACAAGGGAAGAAGTCCAATTATGATACGGATGTATTTACTCCACTCATTGACTTTATAGCGAAGGAAGCTAAAACGGAATATGGAACGAATGAAAAGAAAGACATTGCCATAAGAGTAATAGCAGATCATGTGCGTGCTGTTTCATTTGCTATTTCCGATGGACAGTTGCCATCCAATACGGGTGCAGGTTATGTGATCAGAAGAATATTAAGGAGGGCCGTTCGCTATGCTTTTTCTTATTTGGATTTTAAGGAACCATTCCTGAATAAATTGGTACCCATATTGGCAGATCAATTCAAAGCCCCCTTCCCTGATTTATACAATCAGAAAGAGTTTGTGGTTCGTGTGATCATTGAAGAGGAACAAGCCTTTTTAAGAACACTGGACAAAGGGTTGAAGCGTTTTGAGAATATCGAATCGGAATTGAAAGGTAAAACCATTGAGGGAGAGTTGGCATTTGAGTTGTATGATACTTTTGGATTTCCATTTGACCTTACTTCACTTATTGCCAGAGAGAAAGGTTTGGGCGTTGACGAAAAAGGTTTCTTAGCTGAAATGGAAAAGCAAAAAGCCCGCTCGAAAGCAGATGCGGTAAAAGAAACAGGTGACTGGGAGACGGTAAATGACGGAGGTAAACCTGAATTTGTCGGCTATGAGAATTTGTCAGCTACAACCAGGTTGCTGCGCTACCGCAAAGTGAAGCAAAAAAACAAAGAGCTTTATCAGCTTGTGTTCGAGCGTACTCCTTTTTATGCTGAGAGCGGTGGTCAGGTGGGAGATACCGGATTCATTGAGTCTGGTACCGAAAAAATAAAAGTGATTGATACCAAAAAGGAAAATGAGCTTATCGTGCATTACACCGAAAAACTTCCTGAAAAATTGGATGGTATTTTTAATTTGAAGGTGGACGCACACAAGCGGCAACTCACTATGGACAACCACTCCGCTACCCACTTGATGCATGCAGCACTCAGGGAAGTATTAGGTACTCATGTGGAGCAACGGGGGTCTCTGGTCAACGAAAAAATATTGCGTTTTGACTTCTCTCACTTTGCACCCATGACGGAAGAGGAGATCGGTAAAGTAGAGGATATTGTTAACAAAAAGATTCGTGAAAATATACCCTTGAATGAACAGCGAAACGTTCCTATTGAAGAGGCAAAGAGAATGGGAGCTATGGCTTTGTTTGGTGAAAAATATGGGGATTTTGTGCGCGTGATTGCGTTTGACTCCAACTACTCTGTAGAGTTATGTGGAGGGACTCACGTAGCTGCAACGGGTCAAATTGGTCTCTTCAAAATCATTTCTGAGAGTTCGGTGGCAGCTGGGATTAGACGGATTGAGGCAATGACTGCAGAAGGGGCTGAGCGTTATCTAAACAATGAAGTGAAACTGCTTCAGGAAGTGAGAACGTTATTGAAGAACCCTAAAGACATTGCTGCTGCAACAAAAAGTTTAGTTGAGGAGAAACACAACCTTGAAAAGAAATTGGAAGAAGTGTTTCAACAACAGGCCAATCAATTGAAGGATGTTCTCGCACAAAGAGGTAAGAATAAAAATGGCTTGACAATGATTATTGAAAAAGTTGATCTGCCCAATGCGGATTCATTGAAGAATATCGCATACGCTTTGCGCAATCAGTTTGACGATTTGTTGATGATACTGGCTGCCAATGTCGATGGTAAACCACAAGTGGCTGTTATGCTGGGAACAAAAACAGAGGCAAGCAAAAAATACCATGCGGGTGAAATGATTAAAATCCTTGCCAAAGAAATCGGAGGAGGAGGCGGTGGGCAGCCATTCTATGCTACCGCAGGCGGAAAGAACCTTAATGGATTGGACGCTGTTGTGAAAAAAGGCAGAGAAATAGTAGCGAATGGATAATGCAGATAAGGCAATTCTGGAAAAGTATCAACCTGCAATTGGATTGGAAGTTCATGCCCAACTTCTGACCAAAAGTAAAATTTATAACCCGGATGCTACTGCTTTTGGTGGTGAGCCTAATACTCATGTAGGAGTGGTAACGTTGGCACACCCCGGCACGCTCCCGAAGCTGAATAAAAATGTGGTTGAGCAAGCCATTAAAATGGGCCTGGCCTGCCACTGCGAGATTTCGAGGTATCAAATATTCGACCGTAAAAATTATTTCTATCCGGATCTACCCAAAGGCTACCAGCTTACACAGGATCGTACGCCCATTTGCAAGGGCGGATTTATAAAAATTAATACTAAGGGCGAAAGAGATGTTAAAGTGGTGCTAAATAGAATTCATATTGAGGAAGATGCTGGAAAGTCTATTCATCACGAAGGAGAAGAAGACACGCTGATCGACTTCAATAGGGCAGGTGTTCCATTAATTGAGATTGTGACAGAACCCGTCATTAGAAGCGCAGAAGAGGCAGGCGCATTATTGGCAGAGGTTCGAAAAATTGTTCGTTATCTTGCCATTTGTGATGGTAACATGGAAGAAGGATCGTTGCGTTGTGACGCCAATATTTCAGTAATGAAAAAAGGCGCAACCTCGTTAGGCAAAAAAGTGGAGGTAAAGAACATGAATTCTATTCGCAATTTACAGCACGCAATAAATCACGAGATCAGCCGACAGGTTTCCCTATTGGAGAGTGGCGGGGAGGTGATTTCTGAAACCAGAACTTTTAATGCAGAGACGGACACCACCAGTGCTATGCGCACCAAAGAGGAATTGAATGATTATCGATACTTCCCCGACCCGGACTTGAGCCCTCTACGAGTGTCTGAGGAGTGGATCAATGAGATTAAAGAAACAATGCCTGAACTTCCCGAGGAGTTGTATCAACGGTTTGTCAATGAATATTCATTACCAAAATACGATGCCCGGGTGCTCACTGATATCAGGGAAATGGCAGATTATTTCCTGGCTGTTTGTAAGTTTTCTTTGAATTACAAAGCAGTTTCTAATTGGATGATGGGACCTATAAAATCGCATTTAAATGAGATGGGTGTAGGCATTGAGAATTTTCCGCTTGTGCCTGAGAAATTATCCGAACTGATTGAACTTGTAGAAAACAGAAAGATTAGTTTTGCCAATGCCGCCCAAAAACTTTTGCCAGAGCTGATAAAAAATACCGGTGCAGATGTGTTGCACCTGGCGACACAACTCAACCTTATTCAAGACAGCGATGAGGGGGCTATCGACAAAATGGTGGAGGAGGTACTCAACGATTTTCCCGCTAAGGTCAAAGAATATAAGCAGGGAAAGAAAGGATTAATTTCTATGTTTATGGGAGAGGTAATGAAAAAATCTAAGGGAAAGGCTGACCCTCGGATGACCAATAGTTTGTTGCAAAAAAAATTAAATAAAATATGAAAAAGTGGTTAGTTTTTGGATTACTGGTATGGATGGTTTCAGGATGCGAACCTGAAAAAGGATGGCAGGTAACGATTAGTGGAAAAGTCGGTTTTCCAAAGGCAGACGGAGTAATTAAGCTGGAGAAATTAAAAGGTATAGTTGAAGGAAAGGAGCAGATAATAGAACTCAACAAGGATTACACTTATAAGCAGAAGATAAGAATAGAGGAACCGGGATATTACCGACTTAATTTTTACGGCACCCAGACTGTAGATTTTATCCTTGACAGAAGTGATCTTGAAATCAATGTGGATGGTAATAACCCCAACGGGTTTGTAGAAATTAAGGGATCACCAGATATGGATTTGGTCAACCGTGTGCAGGAAATAACAAGTGAAACACAGCAACATCCCAGAATGTCTGAGCTCAACAATGAATTCAATGCAGCAAGAGCCAACAATGATATGGCACGCATGGCGGAGGTACAGGAGGAGTATATGGCCTTTTATGATCACGGTATTGATAAGGTAGTGGCTTTGTTGGAAGAGCAGGGTCCCTCCCTGGCAGTAATTAATTTGCTCTCCGCGTCTAACTTTTTAGATCGTGATAAGTATTTTGATTTGTATTTGCATGTGGCTGATAAGTTGCGACAGGAGTGGCCGGATTATGAAGTAGCAAAAGAATTCATTGCAATGGTAGATAAAATGAAAGTATTGGCAATCGGCCAGCCTGCGCCTGATATTTCTTTGCCCAATCCGAATGGTGAGGTAGTAAGTCTCTCCTCATTGAGAGGAAATTATGTATTGGTAGATTTTTGGGCAAAATGGTGCGGGCCTTGTAGGAAGGAAAACCCAAACGTGGTGCGAATGTATCATAAGTATAATGATAAGGGTTTTGAAGTTTTTGGAGTATCATTGGATCGCACCAAAGAAGATTGGATTCAGGGCATTGAGGAAGATGGATTGGTTTGGACACAGGTTTCCGATTTAAAATATTTTAATTCAGCAGCAGCAGAGTTGTACAACGTCAGTGCTATTCCATTTTCGGTTTTGGTTGACCCTGATGGAATTATAATCGGAAAAAATCTGAGGGGAAAAGGATTGGAGAAAAAGCTGGAAGAAGTATTGGGGAAAAGTTAATTACTTGTAAAGCAATAGGAGAGGATATTGGCTCCCATTTTTAAGGCCTCCTGGCGTTTGGCCTCCGGGTCGTTGTATGTTCTTCTGTCTTCCCAGCCGTTGCCCAGATCACATTCATAAGAATAAAAGAGCACCAGTCTCCCTTGATAGAAAAGCCCAAATCCCTGTGCCGGCTTGCCATCGTGCTCATGAATTTTGGGTAAGCCGTTGATGAATTCAAATTTTTGATGGTAAATGGGATGATCAAAGGGTACTTCCACCAGTTCCAGTTCAGGGAACACCTTTTTTAGTTCTAATCGGATGAATTTATCAAGCCCGTAGTTGTCGTCTACGTGAAGGAAGCCGCCCCCAATTAAATAATTTCTAAGGTTTAATGCTTCTTCTGGTGAAAACACCACGTTTCCATGCCCGGTCATATACACGTACGGGTACGAATATAAATCCGGGCTTCCGACTTCCACATTATCCTCTTCAGGGGCAATATTCGTCCCCAACTCTCTGTTGCAGAATTCAATCAGGTTAGGCAGTGCAGTTTTGTTGGCATACCAGTCCCCACCTCCATCGTACTTCAATTTGGCAATTTTTAGCTGTGCCTTTGACTCCCTTGGAATAGCAATAAGGCTGACCATAAACAGGAAGGTGACAGTAAATAGTGGTATAATTCGCATTTATTTTTTTTGTCTGATTAAACTTTGAGCAAAAGTTATGCTCTAACGCAGTATAACAAACAAATATCTATATGCAAACAACGAAAAAATATACACTTGGTTTATTTCTGGTGTTATTCACCCTGTTTTCCTGCAATGATAATGGGGTATTAGAGATCACAAATACCGATGAGGTAAGTGTTGAGAACGAAGCGGTCACCGACTCTTACTTTGAGGACGTAGATGACCTTTCCATGGTGACCATGGCCAGTGACGATGCCACAATGGACGGTGGAAAGACGTCAACTGGTGGAAGAAAAATTTTAACTGGAGACCTTAGGCTGGAATGCGCAGACGTAGAAATTGAATTGTCAGCTGACAGCGAAAAGGCGCATCCCAAAGGAGTGATTACCATTGATTTTGGAGTAGATGGTTGTAAGGATAAGAAAGGAAACGTGAGGAAGGGTAAGATTATCATCACATTTGATGGAAGGAGATTTTTACCCGGTTCTTCTTATGTTACCACTTTTGAAAATTACTCCATCAATGACATTAAAATTGAAGGGGTACGCACGGTTACCAATGTAAGTGGAAGTGTGGAAGAGCACCCTTCATTTACCATTGTGGTAGAAGGTGGTAAAGCAACCTGGCCGGATGAAACATTTGCTACCCGTGAATCCAATAGAAAACGGGAATGGATCAGGGCCAGCAATCCTTTAAATGACGAGTGGCACGTAACAGGAAATGCAGCAGGCACAAATAGAAGAGGGGTTTCTTATACTATGGAGATTACCGAGGCGTTAGTATACAAAAGAGAGTGCGCAATAAGCAACCACATTTTCATGCCGGTGGCAGGTGTTAAGGTACTTACCACAGAAAATCGTCAGATGACTATTGATTATGGAGATGGTGACTGTGACAGGATGGTAACGATAACTGTTAACGGAGAATCCAAAGAGGTTGAAGTAAATGGATAATAGTTTTTGAATAGGTTGAGAAGGTGCAGGGTGTGGCCACTCTCGCGAAAGCGGGAGTGGCCTTTTGGTGTGTTCATTTCGAGACTGAATTGAGTAGGCTCCCCGAAGACTTAATTCACCACAAAGTTTTATATTTGTACCACCACTACAACACTTCGCAGCATGACACAGTACCTTGCATTAATGCAGGATATTCTTGATAATGGCGCTTCTAAAACGGACAGGACTGGCACTGGAACATTATCCGTTTTTGGACGACAGCTTAGATTTGATCTTTCACAGGGATTTCCGTTAGTGACGACCAAAAAACTTCATCTTCGATCCATTATATATGAATTGCTGTGGTTCCTCAAAGGTGATACCAACATCAAATACTTAAATGATAATGGGGTTTCTATATGGGATGAGTGGGCGGATGAAAATGGGGAATTAGGCCCCGTATATGGTAGTCAATGGAGGAGTTGGCCAGCACCCAATGGTAAGTCTATCGACCAGATAACGAAAGTATTGGATCAAATTAAAAACAAACCCGACTCCAGAAGGCACATTGTATCGGCATGGAATCCTGCAGAAGTGGATAAGATGGCACTACCACCTTGCCATGCTTTGTTTCAATTTTATGTGGCTGATGGAAAACTTTCCTGCCAACTCTACCAACGCAGTGCAGATTATTTTCTTGGAGTTCCCTTTAATATTGCTTCTTATGCACTTCTTACGCACATGGTAGCGCAACAATGTGATTTGCAGCCAGGAGAATTTGTATGGACGGGGGGTGACGTACACTTATATACAAATCACCTGGAACAGGCCAAAACTCAAATCACGCGCACTCCATTTCCCCTGCCTCAATTAAAAATTGCGAGAAGACCAGATTCACTTTTTGATTATAAATACGAGGATTTCGAGATTGTAAATTATCAATGTCATCCCGGCATTAAAGCACCTATAGCTGTATAACCAATTAGATATCCGAAATTTTTCACCCTCAAGAATTGGGATTCACATCCAGAAAATCTCAATTGTATTAAACAATACTAATTTTAGTATTGTTTATAGTAGATTTAAACATTAGCATTAATTCGTTTCAATGAATATTAATAAAACCAAAAAAGGGACAGCCTCAGTTTGGGCTGGTGAATTGGAAACCTTTTACAAAGGAGCCACTACGCCTACTATTGTTAACAGTGTCACCTACGGATACCATGATCTGGACGAATGGTACGATGTGGCCCTGGGTAAGAAAGAAGGTCATATCTATAGCAGAAATACCAACCCTACTGTTGAGGTGTTTGAAGAAAAGGTAAGGGTGCTGGAACATGCGGAGGCATCAACAGCCTTCTCCACAGGAATGGCGGCCATAAGTAATACCCTGTTTGCTTTGTTGGCTCCGGGCGAGCGTGTGGTATCCATAAAGGACACTTATGGAGGTACCAGCAGAATATTTATTGAGTTTCTACCCAAAATAAAAGTAGAGGTGACACTGGTGGAGACCGGCAACCATGAGGAAATGGAAAAGGAAATAGCCAAAGGGTGCAAATTGGTTTATCTGGAGACGCCAACAAATCCTACCCTTAAAGTCCTGAATTTAAAACGATTGATAAAAGCTGCAAAGCAGGTAAATGCAATAGTGGTGGTTGACAATACATTTGCCACACCGATCAACCAGAATCCGATATTGCTGGGTGCCGACATAGTGGTTCACAGTGCCACGAAGTTTTTAGGAGGTCACTCCGATGTAATGGGGGGCGTAGCTTGCGGAAATAAAGAATTGATCAAAAAAATATTTCAATTCAGGGAAATCAATGGAGCCAGTCTGCACCCTGAGTCAGCGTATATGCTTGCCCGTGGAATGAAAACACTGGAGTTGCGCATTCTTAGGCAGAATGAAAATGCCCTGGCGATTGCTAAATTTCTAAAGGCTCACCCCAAAGTAGAGGAGGTATTCTATCCGGGGTTGCCCACACACAAAGGTCATGATTTTGCAAAAGAGCAAATGTCCGGTTTTGGAGGAATGATGAGTTTTGCATTGAAAGGTGGATATGATAGTGTGAAGCAATTTCTCTCAAAACTTAAGCTCGTTCACCTGGCAGCTAGCCTGGGATCAGTAAGCACATTGGCAGGGCCTCCGCGCACCACGAGCCATGTTGAATTGACAGAAGAGCAGCGCGCCAGTTTGGGTATACCCGAAACCTTGATTCGGTATTCTGTGGGCATTGAAAACCTGGAAGATTTAATGAACGACTTGAACCAGGCATTGGACTCCCTGAAATAATGAGCAAGTTTTCGATAGCATTACATGGGGGAGCAGGCACCATCCTGAAGCAAAATATGACCCCAGATAAAGAACGGGCATATCAGGAAGCCCTGGAGCACGCATTGAATGCGGGGTACGCTGTACTTGAGAAAAGAGGGAGTGCAGTTGATGCTGTTGAAAGCACCGTGATGTCATTGGAAGATTCACCTTTATTTAATGCAGGGAAGGGATCAGTGTTTACCGCTGAAGGAAAGCATGAAATGGATGCTTCTATAATGGATGGGCGAACGCTGAATGCAGGTGCAATATCTTTAGTTAAAAATATAAAGAACCCTGTTTCCCTGGCAAGATTGGTTATGGAAAAATCCGATCATGTTTTTTTGGCAGGCGCTGGTGCAGAGAATTTTGCTAAAACTATGAAGTGCGAATTTAAAGAGGATGCCTATTTTTTTGATGAATTTCGGTACCGGCAATGGCAAGATATTAAAGGTACTGGTAAGACGCAGTTGGATCATTCAGATTTGAAAGAGAATAAGTTTGGAACAGTTGGTGCAGTGGCTTTGGATCAGCATGGCAATATCGCAGCAGCCACTTCCACCGGAGGCATGACAAATAAAAGCTTTGGCAGAATAGGAGACAGCCCAATGATTGGTGCCGGTAACTATGCAAACAACAACACATGCGCGGTTTCATGTACAGGGAGTGGAGAATTTTTCATTCGGGGGGTGGTGGCTTACGATGTGTCTTGCTTGATGGAATACAAGAACCTTGCATTGGACCAGGCCTGTAATGAGGTTATTCATCATCGACTGAAAAGAATTGGGGGAGATGGGGGGCTGATTGCCGTGGATGCGAAGGGTAATATTGCTATGCCTTTTAATACAGAGGGTATGTATAGAGCCATGTACAATGTAGAAGGTGAACTGTTGGTTGCTATATATGGACAGTGACCCATAATTCTCTGTGGACATCTGAATTATCTATGAGAAATCTAAATGCAAGACCTATGCTCTTTGTGCAGCTTTGAGATTCTTTGTGTAACTCTGTGCAACAACCAGGAAGCTGGTGCCAAAAAAATCATTTCTAAAACATTTCACGCAAAGTCCGCAAAAGGTATCGCAAAGGATATAAAATTCTTTGTGGCTTAGTGCCTTAGTGGCAAAGCCTGTGCAATCTGTGGAAATCAAAAAACTTCTACAAAAAGCACTGTTTAAACAAATGAAGCAGCTATGGGTAGTATCTCAATTTCCCTGTTATCCAGGTTGAACCGATCACCATTGGCCAGGATGTGCGTGGTCAGATTAGACATGGACATGGGTGTCCCGGTTTCTAATTGTTGGTAGCTGTTGTGGGAAAGATGGGAAGGATCCATTACAATTACCATCCCGGAGCCAATCACCCGAAACTCATTGCAGTTTTTAATAATGAGCCCTGTATCTTCCGCAAGGCCAACTCCGACTTTGTCTGGGTACTTTGCCAACGCCTCAGCCAATCGTCCAAACCTCCCTCTTCGTACAAAGTGGGTATCAATGATTAGCTCTGGGATAAGGCCCAATCCTTTCTTCATTTTTACAGCGCCTTTTTGCAAGGCCTCCGAACTGCTGCCGCCCGCAATCATCTCTGTGGCCATAGCCATTGCACCCGCACTGGTGCCGGCAATTACAATCGGCTCATCCTGAAACCTTTGCATTAAGATTTTATGGAAAGTGGTGTCCCGAATTTTATGACTGATCCTGGACTGATTGCCACCGGAAAACATGATACAATCGGCCTGTTCAATTAATTGTAGTACCTCCTTCTTATCAGATTGATTCCTCCGGGTGATTTTCAATACCGATATTTCTTTGCACCCCAGTTTCTCAAAGGCTTTCATATAGTTCTGCCCCACTTCTTCAGGGATATCAGAAGCGATGGGGATGACAACCACTTTCGAGTGCTTTCCCTTACTTTCCTGTAGGATATGGGAGAGTATCCCCTTTTCAATAAAATTGGAATGGCTGTTCCTCTTATTGCCTTTATCCTCATTTCCTCCAATAGGGATGAGGACTCCTTTAATACTTCGATTTTCAGTCATTTACCGTGTTATTGGCAACCATAAATTGAAGATAATCTCCTAACAAAATATATATTTATGGGAAATCATCAATTAGATCACTTTCAAGCTTGCAATATTATGAAGATACGTGAAATCAACGCGATGCGAGGCCCAAATTATTGGTCAATTCGAAGACATAAATTAATAGTGATGGTGCTTGACCTGGAAGAGATGGAACAACGGCCAACCAATACCATCGATGGATTTTTGGATCGACTCAGAAATATGTTTCCTACTATGTATGAACACCGGTGCTCGGTGGGAGAGCCTGGAGGATTTTTCCAGCGGGTGGAAGAAGGTACCTGGATGGGGCACGTGATCGAGCATATTGCTTTGGAAATTCAGTCTTTGGCAGGCATGGACGTAGGTTTTGGCCGAACCAGAGGTTATGGAGAAGAGGGGGTATACAATGTGGTGTTTGATTACATGGAGGAAAAAGTAGGCAGGTATGCCGCCAAGGTCTCAGTTAGAATTGCCGAAGCATTGGCCTCAGGTGAGGATTATGACTTTACAGCAGATATTCAGGAGATGCGCGAGATCAGGGAGGCAGAGCGACTCGGCCCCAGTACGGGATCTATCATTGAAGAGGCAGAGAGCAGAGGTATTCCCTGGATAAGGCTGAACAGACAATCATTGTGTCAACTGGGATATGGTGCCAATCAAAAAAGAATTCAGGCAACTGTAACCAGTCAGACGAGCAGTATAGCAGTGGAAATTGCCTGCGATAAAGAAGATACAAAATTTTTATTGGAGCAGGCAGAGGTGCCTATACCAAAGGGTGAAATCATCAGGACTGAGGCAGGCCTTAAAGAAGCAGTACAGTACGTGAAGTACCCTTTGGTGATTAAACCTATTAGTGGTAACCATGGCAGGGGAATTACGACTGATATAAAAAATTGGGAGGACGCCCTGATCGCTTTTGAAGCCGCAAAGAAAGTTTCTCGTTCTGTAATTGTTGAGAAGTACATTCTGGGTGAGGACTACAGGTTGTTGGTCATCAACTATAAATTGGTGGCGGCTGCAAAGAGAACCGCTGCTCATGTAATTGGTGACGGTAAATCCTCCATAAGGCAATTAATCGATGAGGTAAATGCTGACCCGAGAAGGGGTTACGGTCATGAAAAAGTGTTAACACAAATTGAGGTCAATGATTTAACACTGGGCATTTTGGAGGAGAAGGGACTGACACTGGAAAGCGTTCCTCCAAAGGGTGAATTTGTGAAACTAAAAGATACTGCCAACCTCAGCACGGGAGGAACTGCCGAAGATGTCACCGACATTGTGCATCCCTTCAATGTGTTTATGGTAGAACGAATTTCAAAAATAATTGGACTTGACATTTGTGGGGTAGATATCATGACCACAGACATTGGTCAACCATTGCCTGATACGGGAGGCGCTGTACTGGAGGTAAATGCAGGGCCTGGTTTTAGGATGCATCTGGCTCCTGCTGCAGGCTTGCCGAGAAATGTCGCGGGTCATGTGATCGACATGTTGTACCCTCCGGGCTCCACTTCCAGAATTCCAATCGTAGCCGTGACAGGAACCAACGGAAAAACCACCACCACCCGACTCATTGCCCACATGGTGAAGATGAAAGGTTATAAGGTAGGATATACCACATCTGATGGCGTTTATATTCAAAACAGATTATTGATGTCTGGTGATTGTACGGGGCCTGCCAGCACGGAGTTTGTATTAAAAGACCCTACCGTTGATTTTGCCGTGTTGGAATGTGCACGGGGTGGTTTACTCCGTGCCGGACTTGGCTTTAAAAATTGCGATGTGGGTATTGTCACCAATGTAGCTGCCGATCACCTCGGCCTGAAAGGAATTCACACCATTAAGCAATTGGCCCAGGTAAAGGGGGTAATACCGGAAACTGTTTTGCCAGACGGCTACGCCATTTTGAATGCAGATGATGATCGTGTGTACGACATGCGCAAAGCATTGAAATGCAATGTGGCATTGTTTTCTATGGATGAGAAAAATCCAAATATAAAAAGGCACGCACGCAACGGGGGACTGTACGCACTTTATGAAAATGGATTCATCACAGTCTGCAAGGGAGAATGGAAAATGCGCATCACCAGGGCCGTGAATGTGCCATTAACTTTTGACGGACGCGCTGCCTTTATGATTCAAAACGTGCTACCGGCTGTACTAACAGGTTTTGTTCGCGGGTTTGCTATTGAAGATATAAAAGTAGCCATTGAATCCTTCATTCCATCGCCATCTCAAACACCGGGACGACTTAACCTGTTTACATTCAAAGATTTCCAGATTATGTTGGACTACGCGCACAATGCCGCTGGCCTCAGGGCATTGCAGAAATTAGTTGAAAAGATGGAAGGAAAACCTAAAGTCGGTATCATTGCAGGCATTGGTGATAGAAGGATAGAGGACAATAATGAGATTGGTAGGGTGGCAGCGGAAATGTTTGATGAAATTATTATTCGTCAGGATAAGCACCTTCGCGGAAAAACTTCTGAAGAATTGATTGAAATGATTAATAATGGAATTAAGAGTGTTGACCCCAAAAAGAAGGTTACTATTATTCCATCCGAAAAAGAAGCAATTACCTTTGCTATAAAAAATGTAAAGAAGGGGTCACTCATTATACTAAGTAGTGATGTAGTGCCGGATGCACTTAATCTGGTGATGCAATTTAAAGAAGAAGAATCCAACCGGTTGTATGAGATTACTAAGAAGGATATTCCGAATTTGGCTTGAGATTGAAAAACGCACACGAGTGATGTAATGTCAGTTTGATTTATTGTTTAAAGAACTTAATTTTGGGTTGGGGAAAGTATTTATTTAAAAAAAAACAAGGTGGAGAAGTAATGATAGAAATCAGAAAAATATTTATTACCCTCCTTGTTGCATTGCTTTTAACGCCAAACAGCCTTTTGGGCCAGGCAACCATAGTAAATGGGTCGGCCACTAAATCCAAATTAAACTATTCTGCAGGGGCAGGTAATAACCGACTTATTGTAGTGGCAGTAGAAGCTCGGGTTGGTGGTGGTATTGATGCCACTGCTATTACATGGGGCGGACAATCTTTGGTGCAGGCCTACCAACAAACGAGCGCCAATGGAAATCTGCAAGTTGAAATTTGGTATTTGAATGAGGTAGGTATAGCAGCGGCCACGGCTGGTGCAATATGGTGCCGGGATTTTGTTGTTACGTGGAATGGTGTTCCTGTCGTGGAGAGATTTTTTGCATTTACCCTTAAAGATGTTAATCAAGCCAGCCCTGTTGCAGATTTTGATGGAGCCAATGACCCTGGAAGTACAACCATAGCTCTCCCCACAGTAAATGTTGCTGTAAATGATTTTGTATGTTATGCTGCTGGAATAAATGCGAATAGGACCCACACCCCTCCAGCAGCCTACACTGAAATAGACCTACAGACTGGAGCAAATTCATCCATGGCTGTAACTATTAAGGAAATTACTGTGGCGGGAACAGAAAGCCCTACTGCCACCTGGTCGGGAGCAGGCACACCGCAGGTATTTATTGTAGGTGTTGTTTTTGCAGGATTACCCTCTTCAGGTCCTGTAACGTATTACTCTCTTGCTTCTGGCCCGTGGGATTTAAATACGACATGGTCATTGACATCGGATGGTTCTAGTGGGGCGTTACCGGTGGGTGTTTGGCCAACCCGCGTGGATAACGTGGTAATAAGGGCCGGACACAATGTTAGTATTGATGCTACAGACGATAATAAAAGTTGTGGCACAGTTCCCGATGATCTGACCCTGACTAATGTTGGTCCATTTGCGGGATCCAATTTAGTTATGTTTCACCAGGCAGGTGATATAATTATCAATGGTACCCTCACTGTTACAGGAATAGAAATGATGTCTGAAGGTTATACTCAAATAGCATCTGGTGGTATCTTCAATTTGACTTCGAGTTTTGTTAATCTAGGCTTTTTAGAGGCAGATGCTGGTTCTACGCTAAGTAGTGCGGATGATCTTATTTTAGCCGGAAACAGCAGCACCATCATAAATACAATTTCGATCTCGAACGATGATCTGATTATTAGCTTTACAGACGCCACTTTATGCGGCTCGGGTACCACAACGCTTCAAAATGGAGCAGGTAGTTTAATCACTTATGCCAATGGAGCCACAGTAGCTCAAATATGTACTACATTTACAGTGGCCTGTACAGGGGTTGGATGTTCAGGTTTTCCTGTAGTGGGTACCGGCAATCCTCCGGCAGGCAATACGGGGCCGGGTGGGATTGAGGCAACCAATGGAACAGGTAGCCTTGCTTTGTGGCTAGTTGCAAATACGATCAGTCAGGCCAACGGATCTGATGTAACCACTTGGAATGATCAATCGGGTTATGGAAACAATGCGGTTGCCCCTCCAGGCAATGAACCAGTATTTAATACGAACCAAATCAATGGTTTTCCAGTTGTTAGATTTACCGCGACTTCTACGGATTATCTCAGAGTGGCAGATGATGCATCCTTAAATCCAAGCGCAATCTCAATTTTTGTTGTAGGATTATACAACAACGCGTCAGCGTCATGGGCACCATTTATTATCAAGGCTACTGACTATAGTTGGAATAATGGGTATGGCATTGCTAGAAATAATGGAGCAAATACATTTCTTTCTTTCGTAAATCAATGGAATGCAAACTTTGTGTCTTCTGCGTTAGCAGTATCTACTAATACCATCATCACGGAAATTTACAATCAAACGGATGTCAGAATGTTTTACAACGAAAATTTGGAAGGGACTGACCCGTTTACCACGGCTATTTCAAATTCAAATAACTTTTTATATCTGGGTATTAGCCCAAATGCTCCTGTCTCTGATCCTTTAGATGGAGATATTGCTGAAGCTATTCTAATTAACAGAGGGTTTAATGATGCAGAAAGAATAATTACGCATAATTATCTCGCTGCTAAGTATGGACTTGCTTTAGGAGTCAACGATGTTTATACAATGGATGATGCTGGCAATGGTAACTATGACTTTGAGGTAGCCGGAATTGGCCAGGCGGCAGATGGGGCCTACCATCGGGATGCGAGAGGTACTGGGGTTGTTAGAATTTGGAACCCTGTAAATTTATCCAATGGCGAATTCCTGATGTGGGGTCATGACAATACAAACCTGGTAAGTTCCAATACCGTGGATGTAGGTGCCCCTATTCAGGAGCGGTTATCACGGATATGGAGAGTAGGAGAAGCTGGAGATGTAGGCAATGTGAGAGTTTCATTTGATATAAGCGCACTGGCCAATCCCCTTGGTTCTAATTTAAGATTGCTTATCGATAGAGATGGTGATGGTTTTGCTGATAATGATGTGACCCCCATTGTGGGTACAGTTTCAGGAAATATAGCCCAGTTCTCTGGTGTGAATTTTCAAGACGGTGATCGTTTTACACTTGGTAATACGGATGCTTCTGTGCCGCTACCGGTTGAACTCATCTCTTTTGTTGCCAAAGCGGAAGAAAATGCTGTAACTCTTGAGTGGACCACATCCTCTGAATTGAAAAATGACTTTTTTATAGTTCAACGATCGTTAGATGCAGAAGCTTGGGAGGAAATGAAGAGGGTAAAAGGAGCAGGGACAACTTCTGAAGCACAATATTATCAGGAACTGGATATGCAACCCCATGAAGGGATATCTTACTACCGTCTAAAGCAAACCGACTTCGATGGCAAAGTTTCATTCTCTCCTATTGAAAAGGTTGAATTTACAGGTCATAATACTATTCAGGTGTTTCCCAATCCATCAGATGGGGTTTATTATGTAGCCAATTCTTCACATCTTGACGTGACAAACATTAGGATTGTAAATAGCCTTGGACAAAGGGTGTTTCCTCTGATAAAGAAAGGTACGGATGTTAGTATTGATTTAAGTCCACTTTCTCAGGGTATTTACATCTTGCAGATTTGGGATGGCACTTCCTCCAGTTCCATCAGGCTGGTAAAAAGATAAGTGCAGTATTCACCCCACCAATTACAAAAGGATATACGCTGGAACAAAATACCTCCAAAAAGAAAGGGGTATTGCTCCACAACTGTTATTTTTGCCACCGTTGTAAAAAATACCCCAATCTGACGTCCGTCTCACTCTTAAATTCGTATAGACACTATGCCTGAGAAAAGCAGCATTTTTGATATGATTGGGCCCGTTATGATAGGGCCTTCAAGTTCTCATACCGCTGGTGTGGTAAGAATTGCCAGGGCTGCTGTGGCTATTTTAGGAGGTATTCCCGAAGAAGCGGAAATCACATTTTACAACTCTTTTGCAAGAACCTATGAAGGACATGGCAGCGATCGGGCAATAATTGCCGGCCTTATGGATTTTAAAACCGATGATAAACGGATCAAAGTGTCGTTGGATTTGGCTAAAAAAGCAGGGCTTAAATATCATTTCAAATCAATTGGAAACGCCTCTACTTTTCACCCCAACTCCATCAAGCTTAAGCTAAAGAAAGGGGAGCGACAGATTGATGTCCTTGGAGAAAGCAGGGGAGGGGGATTAGTAAATATGGCAGAGGTCAATGGCTTTAAGGCGGATTTTACAACTTCAAATCACACCATTATTATATATGCTGATGATGTAAAGGGAAGTATTGCCTTCATTGCCAGCGTAATAGCCAACGATCAATGTAATATTGCCACCATGTCGGTTTCACGAAAAGGGAAAAACGACCTGGCTTGCCTGGTCATTGAAATGGATTCTGGAATAAAGGATGTAACATTTACCTATTTAAATAGTCTTAATTGGGTAAAAGAGGTCATATACATCCCTGAAATAGCATAATTGAGTATGATGAGATTAATTACAATTTGGCTTTTTGTTTTTATTACCTTTTTATCCGCCTCGGCTCAAAGCGAAAATCCCGAGAAAGAATGGACTCTTCAGGAGTGTGTAAAGGTGGCCCTTGACAATAACCTTAATGTAAGAAGGGGGTTGTATAATGTGGAAAGCTTTAAAGTGGGGCTCTTTCAATCCAAAATGGCATTTTTGCCTACCCTTAATGCAGGATCATCCTACGGTCAGAATTTTGGAAGGGCTTTGAATCCGGTTACAAACCTTTATATCAACAGGAACTCTACAGCAATAAATGTTCAGGCTACCTCTTCGCTTACGTTATTCAATGGCCTAAGGCTCCAAAACAGTTTTCGCCAAAGCCAAAGAGAGTATCAGGCCTCAGAGCAGGACCTGGAAAAGGCCAAAAACGATGTGATCATCAATGTGGTCACTTTGTATGTCAATGTTATTTTTAATCAGGAATTGTATGAGAATGCGAATTATCAACTCAACTCCAGTGAGCAGCAACTCGAGCGAATAAAAAAGCAAGTCGCTGCGGGGGGGCTCCCCAAAGGAGATGAACTCAATCAGGAGGCGCAGGTAGCCACCAACGAAGTGAATCTGATCAACCAGGAGAATGCACTTAACTTTTCCTTCCTGCAATTAAAACAGGCCATGCAATTGCCGGGTTCTACACCTATGAAAGTACATGTGCCTGATTTACAATTAGAGGATTTGATTTTGGAAGACAGCCCCGAGGTGGCATATGAAATAGCATTGAATAACATGCCTGAGATAAAAAGCGCGTTGCTTAAAGTGGAGAGTGCCGAGTTGGCATTGAAAGCAAGTAAGGGTGGCTTGTATCCCAGGCTGAGTTTAAATGGCAGCGCAGCTTCCAATTACTCCAGCGCATCGGATGTTCCCCGCACCACGGTGACGGGAGTTGTTCCTTCTACCACCCCGGTAGGGTTGGTCAATGTACAAGGCACTTCCTACAATGTATTTGGTTTCGAGCCTGTGACCAGCGTTATATCTGAAGGCTATGGTACAAGCGATCAACTGAAAGACAATCTTTTTAAACAGGTTAATTTGTCGCTGAGCATTCCCATTTTTAACGGATTACAAAACAGATCTAATGTGCAGAGGGCTGCCATCAGCAAAGAGATGGCGGATATTACTGTCCAGGAAACAAAAAACGGTTTACGTCAGACCATTGAGACTGCCTACAATGATGCATTGGCGGCCTCCAAAAGCTATTCTTCCTCACTGAGACAAGTCAATGCAAGGGAAGAAGCCTACCGGATGTCCCAACAACGATTTGAGTTGGGTGGCATTAATTACTTTGAATATCAGATTTCCGAAAACGATCTTTTTCGCGCAAAGTCTGACCTGGCACGCGCCAAATACAATTTTATCTTCAAAAAGAAAGTGCTTGATTTCTATCAGGGAAAACCTATTGACTATTAAATCTTATTAATTCGAACGAATGGCAAAGCAAAAGCGAAAATCAAATAAGCTTATTTATATCCTTATTGGAGCAGTAATTGTAATTATTGTCTTTATTGCTGTGGGCAAATCTCAGGGTTGGATTGGAAAAGGAAAAGAAATAGAGGTGGAGCTGGCCAAAGCCAAAAAGACTTCGATTACTGAAAAGGTAAGTGCTTCAGGAACGGTTCAGCCCGTTACAGAAGTAAAACTTGCTCCGGAAGTATCAGGAGAAATTATAGAACTCAATGTAGAAGATGGAGACTCCGTGAGATTGGGTGAGGTGTTGGTAAAAATAAGACCTGATGTTTGGCTTAGCCAGTTAGAAAGATCAGAGGCGACTTTAAATCAGCAGAAAGCCAATGTAGAGTCTGCTAAAGCTTCACTTTCTCGTGCTGAGGCTACTTTTATGCGTTCAGAACAGGAGTATAACAGGCAAAAAAAATTGTGGGATGAGAAGGTGATCTCAGAAGCGGAATGGCAGTTGGCCCAACAGAATTTTAAGATAGCCAAAAATGATCTTGAGTCAGCCAGGCAATCGCTTGAAGCTGCAAAATACATTGTAAAAAGTACTGAGGCGAGTGTGCAGGAATCGCGTGAGAATGTGAGAAGAACCACTGTTACCTCCCCAATGAAAGGCGTAATCTCAAAGTTGAATGTGAAGCAGGGCGAACGTGTGGTAGGAACAGCACAGATGGCGGGAACTGAAATGTTGCGCATTGCCAATTTGAACATAATGGAGGTGAGGGTAAACGTAAACGAAAATGATATCGTACGTGTGCACCTTAACGATACAGTTCAGATTGAAGTGGATGCATACACCAATATCGGTAAGAAATTTAAGGGTATTGTAACCAATATTGCCAATACCGCTAAAGAGAAGCAGTCTGCTGATGCGATCACAGAATTTGAAGTGCGTATACTTATTCTTCGATCTTCTTACGAGGATCTCATCAAAAAGGGAAATAAATATCCTTTTCGACCGGGCATGACTTCCAATGTGGAAATTCTTACAGAAACTAAGAATGATGTGTTGTCGGTTCCGCTGGCAGCTGTCACCACCAGAAGCCCTGATGAAGATAAGAAAAATACAAAGGATGAGAATGAAGACAGAGGAGATAGGAATAATCGCCAGGTAGTTGACGAAAGTAAAAAGCAGCAAAAGCAAGAAGATAAGATAGTCGTTTTTGTTAATGAAAATGGCAAAGCAAAAATGGTAGAGGTGAAGACGGGAATCAGCGACTATGATAATATCGAAATTATTTCTGGCTTGACTGAATCCTCTGAAGTAGTAACAGGGCCTTTCCTTGTCGTTTCAAAGCGTTTGAAAGATGGAGACGAAATAAAACAGGCGGAGAAGAAAAAAGAGGAGAAGAAAGATTAGGTGGAAATAATGGAATGGGGTTAGTTACAAACCCTACAATTTTATTTTGATGCTGGCTATATACAATACGGCCAGCATTTTTTTTTGTTGGCCACGGCCGTTATCATCCTTAAATATAAAATATGATGCATAATGTATATTTCGTTTTAATTGAAAAACGGAGTAAAAACTTTTTTTAATCCCCACTGATGTATACTTTTCCAGAGTAAAAAAGTAGTCATACCCTCATATACATACACATTAATATGAAAAACATCTTGAGCACACTCGTGTTTTCAGTGCTGGTGACATTTGTATCTGCACAGAATCAGCCAGTGACAAAGGCCAATTATGAACTGGCCAGTCGATTTTCTCCAGACGACCTAAAACGGATGGTGTTCTCCACGAAGGTAGAGCCCCACTGGTTGAAAAACAGCAACCGGTTTTGGTATGAGTATGAAACTTCCGAAGGAAAATATTATTATATCGTTGATCCAAAATTGAAGTCCAAAAGTCAATTGTTTGACCACGATAAGCTGGCTGCCGATATGACCCGACTAACAGGGGATCCATTCGATAGGAAAAATCTTGACATAGAGAAAATAGAATTCATTAATAATGAAACAGCTTTGCGGTTTGAAGTGAAGAGTAAACTGATCGAAGTAGAGGACAAAGAAAAAGACACGGATGAAGAAAACGGAAACGAACAGGATAATGATAAGCGGAAGAATGCGAAGAAGAAAATGATTCCCAGGTCCTACTTTTTTGAATATAATTTATCCTCCCGTCAACTGAAAATGCTGGAAGATTATGAGAAACCCAAAGAGGATAAGGATTGGGCCTCCATAGCCCCCAACGAACAGTATGTCCTTTTTTCAAGGAATTACAACCTGTATTGGATGGATATGGAAAACTACAATAAGGCATTGAAGAATGAGAAGGACTCTACTATTGTGGAACATCAATTGACCACTGATGGTGTAGAGTACTATAGCTATGGATCGGGAACAAGAGGAGAGACCAACGTAGACAAAGAGAAAAATAAAGATAAAAGAAAGCCTGTATCTGTTGACTGGTCTCCTGATTCGAAAAAGTTTGCTATGATAAAAACCGATGAACGTTCGGTGAAAGATTTATGGGTGATCAACTCAGTGGCTGCACCAAGGCCCACACTGGAGACCTATAAATATCAAATGCCCGGTGAAAAGGAATCTCCTAAAGAAGAGTTACTGGTTTTCGACTTTGAATCCAAAAATCAATTGAAGATTAAAGCCGATACTTTTCCCGATCAGGTATTGAATATTTTTAATGCACCGCGACTAAAGAAAAATAGAGACGACAGAAGGAGGCCTTCTTTGTGGCTGGCAAGTACAAACGATAAACTTTACTTTTCACGCACGAGCCGTGATTTGAAAAGAATAGACGTGTGCGTGGCGGATACGCGGACGGGAGTTGTAAAGGTGGTGGTGAAGGAGCGGTTGAATACTTATGTAGAAATAGAAACACCTGGACTTATTAATAACGGACAGGAGCTGATTGAGTGGTCAGAAAGAGATGGATGGGGACATTTTTATTTGTACAGCGGAGACGGAGTTTTGAAAAATCAAATTACATCAGGGCCATTTCATTGCGAGCGCATTGAGGGGATTGATGAAAAGAACAGGATTTTATACTTCAGCGCCAATGGAAGGGAAAGCAATGAAGATCCTTATTATCTTCATTTGTATAAAATCAATTTTAACGGGAGTGGTCTTAAATTGCTGAACCCTGGAGATTATGATAACCAGGTAAGTTTAAATGATGATCAAACATTTTTCGTCAATAACTATTCCAGGGTAAATACCACTCCTCAATCCACTTTGTCGGACAGCCAGGGAAACAGAGTTATGCCACTGGAAACCGCTGATTTATCCACACTTTTTGGGGCAGGATATCAATTTCCTGAACCGTTTAAAGTAAAGGCAGGGGATGGGGTTACCGATTTGTATGGAGTGATGTACAAGCCTTTTGATTTTGACTCTACAAAGTTGTACCCATTGATTGAGTACGTCTATCCCGGGCCTCAAACCGAGGCGGTGAATAAATCATTTTCAACCAACATGGATCGCACAGATCGATTGGCCCAATTGGGTTTTGTTGTAATTACTGTGGGCAATCGGGGAGGACACCCTGCCCGGAGTAAACGATACCATAACTATGGCTATAAAAATTTAAGGGACTATGGACTTGAAGATAAAAAAGTGGCGGCTGAACAATTGGCATACTTACATAATTATATTGACATTAAAAAGGTTGGAATTTTTGGACATTCAGGAGGTGGCTTTATGAGCACTGCAGCCATGTTGGTTTATCCCGACTTTTTTAAGGTGGCAGTCTCCTCTTCAGGAAATCATGAAAATGCCATTTATAATAGGTGGTGGAGCGAAAAGCACCACGGTGTGAAAGAGGTAACAAACGATAAGGGTGAAGTGAGTTTTGAATATAGCATTGATGATAACCCTTCACTGGCTAAAAATTTAAAAGGGAAACTTTTGATTACCACAGGTGATATAGACAACAATGTGCATCCCGGAAATACTATTTTGTTAGCCAACGCTCTCATCAAAGCCAACAAACGGTTTGATTTTTTTCTGTTTCCAGGCCAACGTCATGGCTATGGTGATATGAATGAATATTTCTTTTGGATGAAGGCCGATTATTTCTCCAAACACTTGATGGGCGATAATTCAGAACGAAGTGTTGACTATACCGAGTTGAATAATGCGAAACCAAAAAAGTAGTTGCTAGTGACTTTTAAATTTTCTCCCAAAGACTGTAAAGATTACTTTGTGCTCGGCCTTTGCGCATTTTACGAGACTGGATAACACAGCAAGTGAATTTAAATGAGATTTCATATATGCGAAATCTTTCTTTTCACTCAAAGACTGTAAGGCTTCCGTTTTCTTTGCGAGCAAAAAGATATTCCGGCTTCTCCTGTTTTCCGCACCTAGGAAGGTAGTGAAAAACGTCATTTGTGATCAATGGGTGTTGTTTTTCTTTGAAACAGACTGACTCAGGGTAGCTTTAGAAGTGCATGTTCGAAAGAAGATGAGTGATTGAAATTGTTTCATGAAGGCTGAATATTTCTTTGAGTAGCTTTGCGATTCTTTGTGTAACTCTGTGGAATAGCCAGGAGCTGTTGCACAAAGGTCACTAAGGAGACACTAAGTTGCACGAAGGTTGGGTATTCCCTTTGAGTAGCTTTGAGATTCTTTGTGTGGCTGTGTGGACGAAGAGCTACAAAAAGACCTGCCGGCCATATTTGGAATAAAATTGAATCCAGACTGACCCAGTGCGGAAAACAGGGAAAGAAATTCCAGCTTCTCCTCTTTAGTCTTCTCTATTCTCTTTTCTCATCTTATATTTATACTACTAAAATCGGGATGGATGAGAATCGGATACGATGCCAAGCGTTTGTTCAACAATTTTACCGGATTGGGTAACTACAGTCGCTTTGTGATAAAGGCATTGCTCGAGCACTATCCTGATCATTACTATACATTATACAGCCCAAAGGTAAAAGACCATCCTGAAACTCATGAGTTTCGAACGAATCCGAAACTGCTGGTGCGAACACCACCCCGGTGGGTGAAAGGTTCTGGCTTTGGCAGTTTTTGGCGATCCGTCAACCTGGGTAATATTGCATTTAGGGAAGGCATGGATATTTTTCATGGGCTGAGCAATGAATTGCCGGCTTCAAAGCCAAAGGGATTGAAAACAGTAGTCACGGTTCACGATTTGATTTTTATCAGGTATCCGAAGTTGTATAAAAAGATAGATGTTAGTATTTATAAAACGAAAATTATCAACGCATGTAAAACAGCGGATAAGATCATTGCCATTAGCAATCAGACCGCAATGGATTTACAACATTATCTGAAAGTTCCGAAAGAAAGAATAACCGTTATCTATCAGGGATGCAATTCTATTTTTAATTCGAAATTTTCTAAAGAAGAGATAGAAAGCGTGAAGGCAAAATACAAGCTGCCTGATCAGTTTGTGTTGACGGTAGGTACTTTAGAGCCTCGCAAAAATGCTTTGTTGCTTTTAAGGGCCATTGCACAAACGAAAGAAAAAATCTCGGTGGTACTGGTTGGCAAATCTACTTCTTATCAAAAGCAATTGGACCAACTGATTGCTAATGAAAATTTAAAAGACAGGATTCATTTCATTCATCATGTTGATTTTATTGACTTACCTAAAATCTATCAGGCTGCAAAGGTTTTTGTTTATCCCTCTCGGTTCGAGGGATTTGGGATTCCTATTGTGGAGGCTATCGTGTCCGGGGTTCCAGTGATTGCCGCACGTGGATCTTGTTTGGAAGAGGCTGGAGGACCTGCGTCTATTTATGTAGACCCTGATGATGATAAAGGATTAGCCAAATCAATTGATCATATTCTGAACAATCCGGAGCAGCGAAACAAGATGATCTCCGCGTCAAGAGATTTTATCAAACAATTTGATTCTGAAAAGGTAGCCGAAAAATTGATTGGGGTGTACAAAGAAGTGCTGGATTAGAACTGATGCAGGTGGGCGTACACCTTTTGCATAGGCAGCCCCATTACTGTAAAGTAGGATCCGTCAATCTTACTGATCGCCTTCATACCCAACCCTGGCTTCGTTTTCGTTAGCGTTTTACGGACAAGATCCAGTCGGTTTATGCTTTCTAAGAATTTCAGTTCCGTTTGAGAGCAAGGGTTCATTCCGTCAGGCAGGCAATCTTGAGCGCCATAGGCACCTGCCTTATCGAAAGGTTTAAAATGATCTACATAATCGATGATTTCATCACTACTTAATTCTTTAAAGGTCACTTTGGTGCTATCATCAAAACAATCCATCTTGGACTTGCTGAGTAAACACACTGCGGTTATTACCGTATGTGTTTTCCCTGACAATTGAGAGAGCATTGCAATGGCCTCGGTCCTGTCCTTTGGTTTGTTAAGAATTTGGTCGTCAAGGATTACTACCGTATCGGAAGTTAGAATTACCTCATTGCCTTTTAATTTGTACGCTATCGATTTGGCCTTCTTCTCGGCCAGATAACGGGGCACCTGGTCTACAGGCATCGAGGAGGGAAATGATTCATCACTTTCGGGTGGTTCAATGGTAAACACAAATCCTGCTTCTTTCATCAGGAATTGTCTGCGCGGACTGCTAGAAGCCAGAATAAGCGGGTGTTTGAAATTCATCTTCTTTAATTGAGCTAAAAAGAAATCCGCAAATTACTTTAGGATAAAAGTAAGTTGACTTTTGTGGCATGGTGTAGCCACTGGCACAAACGGCTTTCACCTCATCAATTGAAATTTCCTGCGTAATGATGGCCATTTGTACTTCTGATTTAATCACTTTGGCCAGGCAGTCAGAAAAACTTCTGTCAAACTCTAATTTATCGGATGTGGTTTGCTCTTTACCTGGAATCCCAAGTATTTTTTCAATAATAAAATAGTGCAAAACAGTTAGGTCAAGCTGTTTCACAACATCGGGGAATGCCCACTTCATTTTCGAAAACGACTCAGGCTTCAATCGCACTTTTACCGCATGGTCTTTAAATAATAAACCAAATGCCCATTTCTTGCCCATGATGATTTCGTTGATTGTATCTGCCCCCTCAACGGGCTTGATGATAAAGTCCTCTGCAAATTTCTCTAAAAGAGCCTCCTCGTTAAATCCTTGAATCCCATTGATGAGTCGATGGGTGGGAAGGATTCGCAAATCATCAGCTTCTGTGTTGGTAAAATACATGAGATGAAAGTTGTATCCTTCATTCCCTGTATGGTTAGGATTGGCCAATGTTTGTTGTTTCCGATAAGTCAGAGAACCTTCATAGCGATGGTGTCCATCTGCCAGAATAATTTTTTTAGTGGCTATCAATTCCATGAATTGCCGAATGATCTTTGCATCGTGAATGACGGCCAACACATCGCGCACTCCTTGATAGTCTTCCGTTTCATAAATGGGATGGCTGATGGCTTCATCCATATACTTTTCCAACGAATGTGATTCATCGGTATATAAGCCGTGAGTAGGGCTGGCATGCATTTGTAATTTGTCCAACAATTCTACCCGGTCGTTCACAGCTTTAGGCATGGTGTTCTCGTGCCGCATAATTACATTCTCCTTCCAGTCATAGGCGCGCACATGGGCGATAAATCCTTTTCGGCAAAACTCCTTGCTAGATCCGGCCAGCTTAAAATATTGGTAATAGACATAAATTCCAGGCAGCCGGTCCTGAACGATTACTCCATTTTGCTTCCATGCTGTAAGTCTTTGAGCCGCTTCTTCAAAGGGATGATCCCCCAGGGGAACGGATATATGAATACTGTTATTCCTATTTTGATAAAGTACTTTACGTTGTTTTTCAGACACTACATCAAATAGTGGAGAAGTAAGGGTGTCGATGGATTTGGCCAGGGTGGCATTATAACGCCAGGCACGGATAGGTCTAATTTCGGCCATCAGTTAAAGTCTGTTTTTCTTCCATTTATTTTGGCTTGTGGATTGTGCAGGGGCAACCACCCGTGTTTTGGATTGTTCAAGTAAAGTGGCAACCAGGACTCCGGCCAGTTGTTGTTCTTCTACGTTGTCTCGCGTTTGCAAAACTTCTGGTGTAAAATACTTCTCAACGAATTTCGTGTCGAAGTTTCCAGAGCGAAATGCCTGGTGCTCCATCACAAAACGGCAAAAGCCAAGCGTGGTTTCAATTCCGGTAATTTCATAATCATCGATTGCTCTGATCATTTTATCGATCGCATCCTCTCTCGATTCGGCATGGCAAATCAATTTGGCTATCATAGGATCATAATAGAATGGAATAGCCATCCCTTGCTCAAAGCCATCGTCTACGCGAATCCCATGCCCTTGTGGACGAATATAAGTTTGAAGGGTACCGATGTCCGGCAAAAAATTATTGCTTGGATCCTCAGCATATACTCGCACCTCTACGGCATGTCCATTGATGTGTAAGTCTTCTTGTTTAAAGGGTATATTTTCTCCCTGCGCAATCTTGATTTGTAGTTTGACTAAATCGAGACCGGTAATTTCTTCAGTGACGGGATGTTCTACCTGCAGGCGCGTGTTCATTTCCAGGAAGTAGAAATTCATTTTCTCATCCATGATAAACTCTACCGTACCTGCTCCATAATAGCCACACGACCTTGCTACATTAATGGCAGCCTCACCCATAGAGGCCCTGAGTTCGGGTGTAAGAATTGCAGAGGGTGCTTCTTCAATTACTTTCTGATGCCTTCTTTGTATGGAACACTCTCTTTCAAAAAGATGAACGATATTCCCGGCCTGATCTCCAAAAATTTGAAATTCAATATGACGCGGAGAGCTTACATACTTCTCAATAAAAACAGATCCGTCCCCAAAAGCTGACTTCGCTTCACTAATAGCACGCTCCATTTGCTCTTCAAATGATACTTCGTCTTCTACTACTCGCATTCCTTTTCCACCACCACCTGCACTGGCTTTTATAAGTATAGGGTAACCTATTTCCTTGGCTACCCTTTTTGCTTTTGGTATGTCATCGATTGGTTCACTGGTTCCAGGTACGAGAGGTACATTAAATTGGGCCACCGCTTCTTTGGCAGCAAGCTTACTGCCCATGACTTCAATGGATTCCGGGGAGGGACCAACGAAGATAAGTCCAGCCTCTCTGACCTGAATTGCAAATTCTTTGTTCTCGGAAAGAAAGCCATAACCCGGGTGAATAGCATCGGCATGAGTCTGTTTTGCTGCTGCTATTATTTTATCAATTCTCAGATATGATTCGGAGGATGGTGGTGGACCAATGCAGACGGCCTCGTCAGCAAATCGTGTATGCAGCGCGTTGCGATCAGCCTCACTATAAACAGCTACTGTAGCCATCCCCATCTCCCGTGCACTTCGCATTACTCTTAAGGCAATCTCACCCCTGTTTGCTACCAACAATTTTTGTATTTTATGCATCAGTTTAAAGTCAGAATACAATGCTAAGGATTAATTCCGAAAACCCCATTCGATAGGACTCGCAATTGAAAGTGAGGAATTTCAGTGCATAGAAGTACCTAGTAACGAGCTATCTACAAATTATTTAGTAAGTAATGTTACCAATGACTTTAAACTTTTTTTAATACTTTTGCGGCACTTTTTAACCCCATATTATGCAAATAGTTGATTTATTCGAAAAGCTAAAAATGGAGGCCGGTGCACTGGCCAAGTATTCTCACCTCCCGGACGACTACTTCTTTTTTCCAAAGCTGGAGGGTGAAATAGCTCCTCGGATGAAATTCAATGGTAAAACAGTACTGAACTGGAGCCTCAACAACTACCTGGGCCTGGCAAACCACCCTGAAGTAAGAAGGGTGGATGGTGAGGCTTCCGTACAATATGGACTGGGTTCGCCTATGGGGGCCAGAATGATGTCTGGTAATTCGGTGCATCACCTGGAATTGGAGCGCCAACTGGCAGAATTTGTAAAGAAGGAGGATGCTATGTTGCTAAATTACGGATACCAGGGAGTGATATCCATAATTGATGCGCTGGTGGATAGAAAGGATGTCATTGTATACGATGCTGAGTCTCATGCCTGCATTATAGATGGGGTAAGATTGCACATGGGGAAACGATTTGTCTTCCCCCATAATAACATGGATAACCTCGAAAAACAGCTTGCGAGGGCCACTAAAATTGCCAACGAAACGGGAGGAGGAATTTTGGTGATAACAGAGGGTGTTTTTGGCATGTCGGGAGACATGGGCAACCTGAGGGGTATTTGCGAACTTAAAAAGAAATTTAATTTCAGGCTTTTTGTAGATGATGCGCACGGCTTTGGTACCATGGGCAAAACAGGTGCCGGAGCAGGTGAGGAACAAGGGGTTCAAGACCAAATTGATTTGTATTTTTCAACATTTGCCAAATCCATGGCCAGCATAGGAGCATTTGTGGCAGGGGAGAAAAGAATAATAAAGTATCTGCGCTTTAGCGTGAGGTCTCAAATTTTTGCCAAAAGCCTGCCTATGCCATTGGTATTGGGGGGTATTAAAAGGCTTGAATTGTTGCGCACACATCCCGAATTGAAGGAGAATTTATGGAAAATTGTTCGTGCTATGCAGAGTGGATTGAGGGAACGCGGATTTTATTTGGGAAGCACCCAATCTCCGGTCACCCCTGTGCTCTTTAAGGGTGGGGTAGGTGAAGCCGCCAACATGGCTATGGACCTTCGCGAGAATTATAGTATTTTTTGCTCTGTAGTGATCTATCCTGTTGTGCCTAAGGATGTTATCATGTTCAGAATCATACCCACAGCGGCCCATACCCTGGCGGATGTAGAGGAGACTTTGAATGCATTTTCAGCCCTAAAATCCAAGCTGGATGAGGGGTTTTATAAGACAGAAGCACTCGTTTCCGTGACCAAAGGAGTCTAATAATTGGGGTTTTAAATCTAAAAAATAGGTTTATTGCTTGTTTTTAGCCGTTTTTCTTTAAATTGGCCAAAGGAATTCATCTATTAAATCTAAAATCCTATACAAATGAGAAAATTTGAAGAGCTTAAAGAACTGATCGCTTCTATTGAACCAGATGCTGACAAATTCTACAATAAGGCAAACAGCGCTGCTGGAACCAGGGTAAGAAAAGGGATGCAGGATCTCAAGAATCTGGCTCAAGCTATCAGGGCCGAAGTTCAGGAGTTAAAGAATAAACCTCAGTAACACCTATTTTTTTGTGTCACTGATTGAGAAAGGATAGCACTATCTTAGGGCTATCCTTTCTTTGTAGTGAATGGCTTTATTTGCTCAATGATCCTCTTTTGAAGTGACTTTGAGGCTGTAGTTAATGGTAGCCTTGTATACTCTTCGCAGATTCCCATCTCTCTCAAAACTATTTTTACACCTACAGGGTTCCCCTCCTCATACATGAGCCCATTGATAGTAAGCAGTTTGAATTGCTCCAGGGCACTCTTTTTAAAATCGCCTTTTGCACTGTAATCTTTTATTGATTTAAAGACATGCGGGAATACATTGGCCAATACAGAGATCACTCCGGCTCCACCCATGGCATAAAATGAATGGGTGAGCAGATCGTCTCCTGAGATCAGCATAAAGTCCTTTGGCTTTTTGCATGCGATGTTCATACACTGTTCCAGATTGCCTGATGCCTCCTTTACGGCAACTATATTTGGCAAGGCGGCAAGTCTTAGGGATGTGGCTGATGTAAGATTGGAGGCTGTTCTTCCGGGTACATTATACAATACAATTGGAAGGGGAGAAGCTGCCGCTACTGCTTCAAAATGTTGAAATATCCCCTCTTGCGATGGCTTATTATAATAAGGACTTACAGAAAGGATTGCATCAACATCCTTTAATGGAGCTTGTTTTATCAATTCAACAACTTGCTGAGTGTTGTTTCCTCCGATGCCATAAACGATCGGCAATTTTTTAGGATTGTGCTTTTTAACAAAATCAAGTACTGCTAATTTTTCGTTATGGCTGAGTGTGGCAGATTCGCCTGTGGTGCCCATTACTACAAAGTAGTCTACACCTTTGGCAGTATGGATGAGAAGATTTTCAAGACCTTGAAAATCTATTTCTCTTTTTTTATTGAATGGTGTTACCAATGCTACACCAGTTCCCTCTAGTTTTTTCATTATAATTGGTTTTGCCCTCACCGCTTACGGTGCGATAAATTACTTGAGCTGCTTTGAATACTTGTACATGCTATCAATGAGGTTTTTGACTGAACCATTTTGTTCAATCATCAGCTCAAAGAAAGGGTGGCCTTGTTCCGAAAATTTACCAATTCGGCACCTTGCTTTACTTTTCGCCAACAAGTGCAAAACCAAAGGATTAGATGCATTGTCGATACAATAGAGATAATCGAATGGCATATCCGTAAACTTATGGACACCCGGTGAAGTGACCTCGCCCCAAAAAGAAAGATCTTTTACGGTAAAAAAATCAAACATGAACTCGTAATTTTCTTTTTTGTTGGGAAGGAATTCGAGTACAGTTACCTTTTTACCATCCTGCTGAAGCTGTTTAATGAAATCCTTTATTTCCTCGTGCTTTTGCTTGTCTTCCACACTGAAAATAATACCCACAGAAAGTGCCTGCTGATAAGGTATGCTTGTGCGTAGGCTCTTATTGCTTTTAAGTGCTGAATTTGTTCTTAGGTGAAGAAAGCGATTCCGAAACAAGGTATTACCGTTATAGACTATCCTGCAAATTCACCATTTCTGAGAAATTGTCAAAATCTCACAGCATTTGCTCAAATTCTTTCTCTGTTATGATTTGGACACCGAGCTTTTCCGCTTTTTGTCTTTTGGCGGGCCCCATATTGTCTCCAGCAAGCAAGTAATCCAGTTGTCCTGAAACCCCAGAGAGTACACGGCCTCCATGGGCAAGAATCAACGCTTTTAGTTCATCACGACCGTACTTCTCAAATACTCCGGAGATTACAAAAGATTTATTGCCCAGGGAGTTGCTGAGCTTTTTTTGTTCTTTTTCTACCAGTGTAAACTGAAGTCCGGCATTTCGCAATCTGGCAATCTCCTTGTGATGGTCTTTGTCTCTGAAAAAATGAACGACACTTTCAGCAATTTTTTCTCCCACTTCTGGCGCTTCGAGTAGTGACTCGTAGGAAGCGGCAGATAGCACATCCATCGTTTTGAAATGATTGGCCAGTTTTTCAGCCACCGTTTTTCCAACATACCTTATTCCAAGGGCAAAGAGAACCGCCTCAAAAGGCACCTCTTTAGATTTCTCAATGCCATTCAATAGGTTTTTAATGGATAGTTCTTTAAAGCCGTCCAATTTTGCCAGGTCATCTTTTGTTAAATCGTACAAATCGGCAGGTGATTTTACCAAGCCCAGGTTGTAGAGTTGGTTAATGGTCTTTTCTCCCAAAGAGTCAATGTCCATGGCTTTGCGCTGAATGAAATGCTCAATCCTCCCTTTGATCTGTGGCGGACAACCTTTTTCATTAGGGCAATAGTGGGCTGCCTCACCTTCGTGACGAATGAGGGGAGTTTTGCACTCGGGGCAGACAGTAATATATCTTATTGGCTTGCTTTTGCTATTGTCTCTTTTACTCATGTCAACCGATGTCACCTTAGGAATGATTTCGCCTCCCTTTTCTACAAACACATAGTCGCCTATGCGTAAGCCGAGGCGTTCAATTTCGTTGGCGTTATGCAATGAAGCGCGTTTCACGGTGGTGCCGGAAAGTAAAATGGGTTGGAGTTCGGCTACAGGTGTTATCGCACCAGTACGGCCCACCTGGTAAGTAATATCTTTTAGCTGTGTACTTAAGCTTTCTGCCTTGTATTTATAGGATATGGCCCATCTTGGACTTTTGGCAGTAAAGCCAAGCTTTCTTTGCTGAAGTAGGCTATTGATTTTAATAACCACGCCATCCGTTTCTAATGGCAGATCTAATCTCTTCTTCTCCCAAGTGGTGATATACTCAAATACCTTCTTAATGTTTGCTGCTTTTGCGTAGGTCTTGGATACGTTGAAGCCCCAATGTTCAAGTTTGGAGATAGCCTCCGCGTGCGTTTCAATGCCGAGGTTTTCACCTAAAAGATAGTAGACATTGCAATCCAGTTTCCTGCGAGCTACCTCTGCAGAGTTTTGCATTTTTAGGGTGCCAGAGGCGGTGTTCCTTGCATTGGCATAAACTTCTTCACCGATATCTTCTCTCTCTTTATTGAGTTGTTTGAAAACAGATCGCGATAGGAACACCTCACCACGCACTTCAAATTGTTTTGGAAGGTTGCTTCCTCTTATTTTTAGAGGAATATTCCTGATGGTCTTTACGTTGGCGGTCACATCATCACCACGTACTCCGTCACCGCGGGTTACACCTTTTATTAAAATACCGTCTTCGTAAATCAGAGAAATAGAAACACCATCAAATTTCAACTCACAGAAATATTCGTACGGCTCATTGCCCAGTCCTTTGCTCACCCGTTTGTCAAACTCTTCCAATTCTTCCAAAGAATAGGTATTGCCCAGACTAAGCATGGGGTATTGATGTATTACCGTTTCAAAGTTTTTGGTGATGGTGCCCCCCACGCGTTGGGTAGGAGAGTCAGGCTGCCGCAAATCAGGGAATTGATCCTCCAGTTGAATAAGTTGCTTCAATAGTTGATCAAACTCGTAATCTGAGATCTCTGTTTTGTGCTCCTGATAATAGAGGTTGTTGTGACGGTTGATACCCTCTGATAAACGTGCGATTTCTTTTTTTGCTTCTGTAGGAGTCATGCAATGGGAAAAGTGGGCTAAAGATAATTATCCTTCAGGAAATTTTCAGGAATTGATCAGATTCAGGATATGGCAGGCGACCAATCCTGCTGTTTCGGTGCGCAGGGTAGTGGGGCCGAGGCTGATTTTTTGAAACCCGTTCTCAACAGCCATGTCGATTTCCTGCTGGGTGAAGTCTCCTTCCGGACCGATCAATACAAGGTAATTGGATTGTAGGGGAGCATCCTTAAGATGCTTTGGATTGTTCTGGTCTACGTGAGCAATATATTTCTGATCACAAGACTCATTCATATAGGTTTCTAATTTACTGATGGAATGTAAAGTGGGAAGCCAGACCTGCCCCGACTGCTTCATGGCACTAACGGCTTTTTTATTTATACGCTCCATGTTGACCACCTTTCTTTCAGAATTTTTGCATTGAATGAAACTGATCTTGTCGATGCCTATTTCCGTAGCCTTTTCTACAAACCATTCAATGCGATCGATATTTTTTGTGGGCGCTATGGCAATGTGGATGGAATATTCCTGCTTAGGTACTTGAATGACTTCCTCTATTGCGAAATGACAGGCAGATTTTGATAACGTTGTGATTACAGCCTTATAAAGATTCCCTAAGCCATCCGTAAGTTGGAGGGGATCGCCATTTTGCAGCCTAAGCACCTTAATTGCATGTCGTGTTTCTTCCTGATCGAGGTAATGAGTGCCCTCTTGAATTAGCGGTTGGTAAAAGAGTGACAAAGTTTATTGGTATTGCTCTTTCAGCTTTTTCACAAGGTCAATGTATTGCTGCATGGCCTCTTCTTTTGAAATTCCCTTTTGGGATGCCCAGGCATCATATTTTGCGATGGCTTTAAAATCGAATCCTCCGGGACGATCGCCAGAAACATCACCTTCACTGCCTTGCTTGTACAAAGAATACAACTCGAGTAGCTCCTCATTTGACGGCCGCCTGGTCAATTCCTTCGATTCGCTAACCGCCTTGTTAAAGTCTTCTGTTAAACTCATTTTTTTCTTAGTCTTTAGTCTTTAGTCTTTAGTCCTAAGTCCAACTTGATCCCCATACCAATGCCTAATTCCTAATTCCTAATTCCTAATACCTAATCCCTAATGACTAATGACTATTTACTAACGACTAACGCCCAACCTACCTCTTAGTAATAGGAATATAAGCGCGTTCTTTTTGACCTGTGTAGATTTGTCTTGGCCTGCCAATAGGCTCTTTGTTCTCCCTCATTTCTTTCCATTGTGCAATCCAACCTGGGAGCCTTCCAATAGCAAACATTACGGTAAACATCTCCACGGGTATTCCCAGCGCCCTGTATATGATGCCTGAATAAAAGTCCACATTAGGATATAGCTTTCGTTCAATAAAATAGGGATCACGCAGAGCGATGTCTTCCAGGTTTCTGGCCACATCCAAAATTGGATCTTTTACTCCTAGTTTTGCCAATACATCATCAGCAGCTTTCTTAATAATCTTGGCCCTGGGATCGAAGTTTTTGTACACCCGATGTCCAAATCCCATCAAGCGGAAGGGATCGTTCTTGTCTTTTGCTTTGGCAATCCATTTGTCAATATTACCACCATCTTTTACAATGCTTTCGAGCATCAGGATTACTTCCTGGTTGGCTCCACCATGAAGAGGCCCCCACAGGGCATTGATACCTGCTGAGATAGATGAATAAATACTGGCTTGTGATGATCCCACCATTCTTACTGTAGAAGTAGAGCAGTTTTGCTCGTGATCAGCATGAAGGATTAACAATTTATCCAATGCAGCACTGATCACAGGGTCTGGCTGATAAGGTTCTGCAGGAAGGGCAAACATCATTTTCAAAAACCTTGAACAATATTCCAGTGCATTGTCAGGGTAATTGACAGGATGGCCTAAAGTATTTTTATAGGCCCATGCTGCGAAAGTTGGCATCTTAGCCAGGGAACGAATGATGCTGATGTAGACACTCTCTGATGCGCGATTATGATCTAGCGACTCCGGATAAAAGGCCGTCTGTGAACAGAAGAGTGATGCCAGCACCCCCATGGGATGCGCAGTGGAGGGAAATCCGTCCAAAATTTTCTTTACATCCTCATGCACCAGGGTATGTGTTTTTATATCATCACGAAACCGCTGTAGTTGATCCTTGCCCGGCAATTCACCAAAAATGAGAAGGTAGGCCACTTCGATAAAAGTGGATTTTTCGGCCAACTCTTCAATGGAATAACCGCGATACCTTAAAATGCCATTGTCACCATCCAGATAAGTGATGGCACTTTTAGTAGCGCCCGTATTTTTATACCCGGGGTCAAGGGTGACCACTCCGGATTGATCGCGAAGTTTTCCAATATCAATTGCTACCTCATTCTCTGTACCTGTGAAAATAGGTAGGCTATATGTTTTTCCGTCAATACTCAGTTCTGCAGTTTTGGACATACGATTTTCTATTCTATATTTTACTTTTTCTTACTTAAAACTCAACCCCCTAAAATAGCTTTATCATTAGTGAGATAAAAATACTCTAAGGTATTTATTACGAGTTAGTTATTGCCAAGGATCATCGGCAGTCCGTCTTTGCCGGAGCCCACCACAATTACCTTTGCATTGGGCGACTTGGCCAACTCCAGGGTGGCCTCTATGCCCCTCATTTTCAATAAATTATTGGTTAAACTGTTGTTTATAATAAGGTTGGCACGAGATTCACCCTCAGCGGCAATTCTTTTGCGCTCCGCTTCACTTCTCTCTTTGTCAAGCCTGAATTGGTAGGCAAGCGCCTCCTGTTCCTGTTGAAGTTTGTTTTCAATGGCCCCTTTTATCTGATCAGGTAACTCAATAGACCGGATAAGCACTGCAGTGGCGTGCACGTAGTTTTTGCTGAGGGTTTCTTCCGTTTCGGTTTTAATGGCCAACTCCACTTCTGCACGCTTGGTGGAATATATTTCCTCGGCAGTAAATCTTCCCATGACCTGGCGTACGGTAGATCTTACCTCTGGAATCACAAGAATATTGACGTAATCCCTGGTGAAATTTTCATGCACAAATCCTATCATTTTAGGTAGTGGATAGAAACGGACACTCATATCAATATGAATGGAAAGACCATTTTTGTCCAGTACATCCATATTCTCCTCTGAATTGGTTTCGTTTACTCGATACACATATACATCATTCCAGGGTGCTTTAAAGTGAAGGCCGGGAGTCATCACATTGTCCTTGTCCAATCCCTGCCCGAACGGATAGAAGATCACGGCTCTCTCAGTGGCCTCAACAGTGTAAAAAAGACTGGAGGAAAGGGCCATAAAAATGATAAATCCTACGATACCGAGGATGATGATGGGTAATTTGCGATTGTTCATGTGTAAGTGTGTTTGTGGTTTTAATTTTAAATTATTGTCTGGTAATGTGGCTACTAACTTAGTTGCCAGTGTTTAATAAAAATTTTGAGAATGCCCTTTGAGAGAACAGCAAGATTCAGACTTATAATCCGCACCGCTAGAGTAAATCTTTAAGGATGTCCAAATTAGCTATTTTGATTTGATTCTTGCTGATCAAAGGGGAATAAGTAGGTGCAGACGGATCATAAAAAAAGCGGAAAGAAGACCTTTCCGCTTTTTTTGATAAGAATTTGAGAATTACATCATTCCCATTCCACCTCCTGAGTTCATATCAGGGCTTGGAGTAGCAGGAACTACAGGTGCAGGAGCGGCTGGTTTAGGAGCTGCCTTCTTTTTTCTAGAAGTACTTTTCTTTTTGGGAGAAGATTTTTTTGCTGCCTTTTTCACCGCCTTCTTGGTTGCCTTTTTAGCGGGCTTCTTTGCCTTTGCTTTTTTAGTGGCCTTCTTTTTGGTAGCCTTCTTAGTCGCCTTCTTTGCTACCTTCTTCTTTGTAGATTTCTTAACCGCTTTCTTGGCTTTTGCCTTCGATTTTTTAGCGGCTTTTTTTGCTTTTTTTGCCATTTGTTTTTCTGTTGTGTTTTGTTTTAACTCGGAAAATAATTCCAATTATGTTGCTAAGTTAGTTAAGAGTTTTAAACTAGAAATTATTTGATCATTAATTTTTCAGGAAACCAAGTCTGGCCAATTGATGGCGAGTCATCCGCAGTCCAAATTTTGTACAATTAAGGTCGTGAATTTCCTGCCTTGAAAAACGAAAATGGGAAACCTCTGATTGAAGTGTTATCTTCGAGACATGAATACCTATCTTACAAAATCTACTTTGGTGTTGGTGGTACTTCTTTTCAGCACATGCCAACCCTCCAACAAACAATTATCTGAAAACCATCAAAGCGCTTCTTCACCTAATGGAATGGTGGTAACGGCCCATCCATTGGCTACTGCGGCAGGCGTTGCCATGCTTGAAAAAGGAGGAAACGCCATTGATGCAGCAGTAGCTGCCGGCTTTGCATTATCTGTGGTGGAGCCAACGATGAGTGGACTGGGTGGAAGACTACAAGCCATAGTAAGAACTACGGATGGTGAGGTTAACGGCTATGATGCTACCACGCAGGCGCCTTTAACCTACGATCAGACCACAGCAACAAAGGCATCGTATGGCTATCCCACCATTGGTGTGCCGGGGGTAGTGAAGGGACTGATCACTTTGCTGAATGAACAGGGTACACTCACCCTCGCGGAGGTGATGGAGCCGGCCATCAAGCTGGCAGATGAGGGCTACAAGGTGTTGCCGGGCGAGGCACAACGAAGAGCAGGTGCGATCAAAACAATTAGAAAATTCAAGGGTACCTCTCAATATTTTCTTAACGGGGACACGACAAGCCTGGCGGGAGAATTGTTCGTTCAAAAAGACCTCGCCAACACTTTACGGATCATTCGCGATGGTGGAGCGGACGTATTTTACAAGGGCGAGCTGGCAAAAAAGATTGTGGATGATATGAAGGCCAATGGTGGGTATCTGGACAGTATATCCATGGCTTCCTACACCGTCAATAAGTCCATGATAGTAAAAGGTGATTATCGTGGTTATGGCTTGAATGGCCTCTGGATGCCATCCTATGGAGCAATCGTAATTGAGATGCTTCAGATCATGGAGAACTTCCCTCTTGATAAAGTGACCGAAGCAGAATGGGGCCGAATAGTGTATAGGGCCAACGAATTGGCATATGATGACAGGGATGCACAAGACAGTGAGGAAAATGCAAAACAATTAACAGACAAAGCTTACGCAAAGAAACTGGCCGATATGATTGTGGAGGAAACAATGCCCAAAGCGGCCTTTCTGAATAACAGTCAAACTATTCCCGAATCATGGATGGCATTACAGGGGCATACCACTCACCTTTCAGCAGCCGATAAGGACGGTAATGTGATTGCTTTAACCCAGTCACTCGGGCCAACTATGGGATCGAAGGTGGTCACACCAGGTCTTGGGTTTTTGTATGCCTCTACCATGGGTGGATACCTGGGAGATATTCAACCCGGTCAGCGGGCATCATCACACATTGCACCCTTTATTGTTACCAAAGACGGCCAACCCTATTTGGTGCTGGGTGCCGCAGGGGGTGGTATGATCGTAACTGCAGTGGTGGAAACAGTTAGCCGGTTCATCGATCGCAAAATGGATCTGCCTCATGCGATTGCAGCTGGCCGCGTGCACGCATCTGATTCCATGCTGGTGGAGACGCATTTGGGTTCTTCCTGGACACGGGATGATATTGCACAGTTCAAAGCCTGGGGTTTACCCGTGAAAGAAGTAGACAGGCAGGGGAGTTTTGGTCGTGTGCATGGTATTTACTTTGATGCACAAACCAAAACCTGGTACGGTGCCGCAGATCCTGACTGGGAAGGCACAGCAGCGGCTCCCACAAAATGATTAGCCTGCTATTTTTTTGATTTCTTCCAGTGTCATTTGCATCTCTTCTTTGGTGTTGTAGGCAGAGATACCGATGCGTGTAACACCACCTTTTTCGAGAAGGCCCAGGGCTTCAATGGCTCTGATAGCATAAAAATGTCCGTCCCAGGCGCAGATGTTTTTCTTTGCCAAATGCTCACAAACCTGAAGTGGAGTTTTACCATTTGTTGTAAAAGATAGGGTAGGTGTTCGTTGCTTGCTGGAAAAATCCTGGCCTACCAACGTGATTCCTGAAATTCCTTTAAGCTCCTTATGCAAATAGCTGGCGAGCCCATGTTCATGGGCGCCAATGGTTTCAAAGGCACTGGTGATTTTGTCCCGCAGGTTGTTGCCTGACCCAAGACTTGCAATAAAATCTACCGCAGCCTTTACACCGGCAATGGCTGCGTGATTCAGGGTACCTGTTTCTATTGACTCCGGAGCAATTTGTCCTGCTGTTCTTAAACGATCTGTAGGCAGCCGATCAAGAATGCCGGGTTTACTGTACAGTAAGCCTACATGAGGACCATAGAATTTGTAGGCAGAGCACAAAAGAAAGTCGCAGCCGATTTCTTGCACATCAATGGCAAAGTGAGGGGCATAGTGAACGGCATCTAACAACAGCCAGGCGTTGTATTGATAAGTGAGCGCTCTTGCCAACTTAAAATCATTCACCGTTCCCAATGCATTGGACGACATGCCCATGGCCACCAGTCGGGTGTTCTCATTGATTTTATTTTTGAAGTCATCGTAGTCAAGGGTGCCATCTTTTTTTAAAACCACCTCCCGTACTTTTATGCCGGCATCTCTCAGTGTAAGCCAGGGACCCCTGTTGGCTTCGTGATCGAGTTGCGTAATTAAGACTTCATCACCCGGTTTAAAAACCTTTGACAGCGCCCGGACGAGGGAGAAGTTCAGCGTGGTCATATTTTGACCAATGGAAATTGTTTCAGGCCCCTCTGCACCCAAAAAGGCAGCCATGTTTTCACGCATTGACCAAATGACGGAGTCGGTTTCGTGGGCGCTAACAAATGCACCGTGTGAGTTGGCATTGGAGGTCTTGTAATAATCAGAGATGGCCTCAATTACCTCGGTTGGAACCTGTGTGCCACCGGGGCCATCGAGGTATACCATAGGTAAGTTATTGTACTTTCGCTGTAGCGATGGAAATCGATTTCTGATGGCTGCTGAATCCATTGGGTTATCCATTTAGTGTTATAATGTTGCAGTTTAGCAATTTATAACTATATCAGGAGCAACGGGGTTTGCTTTTATACCAATGGAAATTACTTTGATTTTTTGGGTTAAGCCATTATTAAATTATGAGACAAACTTCCGTTTGCAATATTTCTTTACCGTTTTCGACTTATGGGCTAAGCATTATTGCTTAATTGCAACTTCGGTTTAATTGCAAACCTAAATTCCGGGGAAAGAACCAACTATACCATTATGCCAGAAAAGAAACCTAAAATAAGCATGGCCAGGGTCTTTAAGACCATCGTCTGGCCAAGACGAAAATTATTATTGTTGGGATTCGTACTGATCATCATCAGCAGGGCATCCTCGGTGGTGCTACCGTATTCGGTAAAGCCCATCATCGATGATGTGATTGGAAAAGGAGACTTTTCAAATCTGAAACTGATCTTGATTGGCGTATCGGCCTCCATTTTGATCTCGGCCATTGTATCCTATGCCCTTACCATGTTGCTCAGTGTGGAGGCCCAGTATTTAATTTCTGTGCTGCGTGCCGATGTGCAAAAGCACTTGCTGCGGTTGCCTACTCGGTTTTTTGATAATCAGCAAACCGGAAAACTGGTGAGTCGCGTGATGACGGATGTAGAGGGGGTGCGAAACCTGGTGGGTACCGGTTTTCTACAATTGGTTGGAGGGGTATTAATGGCGATCATTTGTTTGTTCTTTCTCATTTCCATTAGCTGGAAGCTCACCTTGTTTACATTGATTCCGTTATCACTCTTTGGTGTGATTTCTATGAAAGCCTTTGGCAAGATCCGGCCTATTTTTCGCGAACGTGGTGCGATCACCGCTGAGGTTACCGGCCGACTCACCCAAACCTTTGGCGGCATACGGGTAATTAAAGGTTTTAATGCGGCCAAACAGGAGGCCATCGTATTTGAAAAGGGCGTAGATAAGATTTTTCAAAATGTAAAGAGCAGCCTGACCACCACCAGTATGGTGACCAGTATGGGCAGTTTTCTGTTTGGTATGGCCCTGGTAGGGATTGTTGGAATTGGTGGGTACATGCTTACGGAAAAAACATTAACTCCCGGTGAGTTGACGCAGTTCGCCTTCTTCCTGGGATTTTTGATTGCCCCTATTTTTCAGATGAGCAATATAGGCAGTCAACTTACCGAAGCCTTTGCAGGACTCGATCGCACCGAAGAATTGATGAATACCGAAGTGGAAGATGACCCTACAGTTCGCACCATTCAGATAGGAGAGGTAAAGGGTGATATTGAATTTAAGGATGTTTCATTTGCTTATGAAGAGGACAAGCAAGTATTGAAGCACGTGAGCTTTGCCGCTCCCGCAGGATCTGTCACAGCACTGGTAGGAACTTCAGGCTCAGGAAAGTCTACCATTGCCGGTTTGGCAGCTTCGTTTTTAGTACCGGGTTCCGGCATGGTAACGGTGGACGGACACGACCTTTCAAAAGTTTCATTGGAAAGCTACCGCAGCCAGTTGGGGGTGGTATTGCAGGATGATTTTCTTTTTGACGGCACCATTCGTGAAAACATTTTATTTGCCAAGCCTGACGCCACCGAGGACCAATTGAGGGAAGCAATAGCGGGAGCGTATGTGAATGAATTTAGTGACAAGTTTGAGAAAGGCCTGGAAACCGTGATAGGAGAAAGAGGCATCAAACTTTCCGGAGGGCAGCGTCAGCGGGTGACTATTGCACGGGCCATTCTTGCCAACCCACGTGTATTGCTTTTGGATGAAGCCACTTCTAGTTTGGACACGGAGAGCGAGGCATTGATACAGGATAGCTTAAAACAACTGCTCAAGGGTAGAACCACCTTTGTGATCGCACACAGACTAAGCACCATCAGGCAGGCCGATCAGATCTTAGTGATAGAGCAAGGCCAGATAGCCGAGCGAGGCAAGCACGATGAACTGATTGAAAAGAAGGGGAGGTATTTCGACTTGTATACTTACCAGGCGAGAATATAGTTTTTGTCGGATGGGAAGAATTCTTCTATTGCGGGATACTAATCCCACTAAGAGTCACTCGTAGAGGACGCTGAGAAACACATATTACAACCCCCTTCCGCCTCCCGATTGCTATGTAGAGGAGGGTGGGATCTCGGCTGTCAGGGCATGGAAGGAAACTTCCGCGCCTGGGGGGGCTCCATAACAGAAAATGTAAAAATTCTTCTTGAATATAGGATTTTCGCATCCTGTTAAAAAGGGAATATAAAGTTCATGTCCGTATATTCGAAGGCAGGCGGCCTAGTGCGAGGTGCAACTTGGCAAGGCAATAATTAAGTTGCAAATTCAAATCAAATATGTGGTGGCAATATTTATTAGTGTTTACAGGAGCATTTTTATTTGATGTAGTTCCCTTTCCATTTCCTCCCGCTTTTACAATTATGGTTACTTTACAGGTATTGTTTGGCTTGAATTCCTGGTTAGTAGTAATAATAGGTGTTGTAGGATCAATTTTGGGAAGATATGTTCTAACCCTCTATATTCCTTTTTTGGCAGATAAAATATTTAAACCTAAAAAAAATGAAGAAGTTCAATATCTCAGAAATAAAATGAAAGAGAGGGTGTGGAAAAGCCAATTGATAATACTAACTTATAGCTTATTACCCTTACCTACTACCCCATTATTTTTAGCTGGTGGAATAGCTCGAATAAAGCTAATTCAAATTATTCCGGCTTTTTTTATCGGAAAATTTATAAGTGATTCTATTGCAGTTCATCTTGGCATGTTTGCGTATGAAAATATTGAAGATATAGTAACTGCAACTTTATCGTGGGAATCAATTAGAAGTTTGGTTCTAAGTATGTTACTAATTTGTGCGTTCCTTTTTATTGACTGGGTTTCACTTATTGAAGATAAAAAATTTAAAGTAAATTTTAAAATTTGGAAGTGATAAAAAATGATGTCAAACTTTATAAAGACGAACCGCTAACAGGCCGGTTGATAGCGATGCAAGTTGATAGCGATGCAAACTGACGAAATAAGTATTCATCATCCTAATTATTTTGGCATTGGTTGGATGAAATTCTATTGGGTATAGTTAAATTTTATTTTATTTGAAGTTATGGTCGGTAAGATTAATCCCCGCTGGGATTTTTTTTATTTTTGCAAAATGATTCAACCTCCCAGGTTCGTGTCCTCACGAACCCGAGGATAGGATCAGTTCACTCCCGTCCCAGAGGTTTGTGTCTTCATGAACCTGAGACTACCAGTGGTCATTGTAACAGGCCTCATCTGTTTTTCCCTAGTAAGGACCATCTACTTTTCTTTCATATAATCCTGCCAGGTCACCAACAGATATTTTTCTTTTCCGTTTTCCTGAAGTGACAGAAATCCATACTCGTAGCAGAATAGATAGACTTGTCCTTTTTGGTTTTTCCAGTAGTGGGTAAAAAACTTGGGGTTGAAGCCATCTTCCAGTAATTTTTCTTTTCGAAGCGTAGTGAAGCCACTTTTGTTGAATTGCTTAAGAATTTTGCGGTTAGTTTTCAATTGCTTGTCCACTTGTAAGTAGAATTGCTCTTTGAGCAAACGGTTTTCATATTGCGCTGCCGAACGGCAGGTGGGTGAGCAGTAGATTTTATCTTTTCTCCCTTTTATGGTTTCCCCGCAAACAGGACAAACATTCATGACCACAAATTATATGTTGAATATACGCATATTATACGCTTAATATCGCATTTCGGGTTTCTTCTTTAATAAGATTTGTCCTCATGGAAAAATTACACAACATCACCCTCCGCCATTATATCATTAATAATGAAAAATGCATCGGTATTTTGTTCTACCCCAACAAGGTCATTCAGGCGCTGGCAAAACAATTGCCCAACGTAAAGTGGAGTGAGGAGTACCAGGTGGTGTACCTAAAAAACACCCATCAAAACTTAAATACCATCTATTCTACCTTTCGCGGTGTGGCCTGGATAAATGCCCGGTATTTCTTTAAAAACCGACCCGTAAATACGCATGGAAACAGCAATGGCGACATTCGCTGGGCAGAGGATCGAATTCTAAAGGAAGATTATAAACGCTGTCCTAAGGAATACCTCCAAAAATTGGAATTAAAGAAATATTCCAACAATACCATTCGTGCCTATGTGCGATGCTTTGAGCAGTACCTCAATCACTATAAAGATGCAGATCCCAATGAATTAAATGAACTGCACATCAAGGATTACCTATCCACACTGATAAAAAAGAAGGTTTCAAACTCGCACATCAATCAAACAATAAATGCCATTAAGTTCTACTATGAAATTGTGCTGGACATGCCCAACCGCTTTTATGACCTGGAGCGGCCAATAAAAGAACAAAAACTACCCAAAGTGATCAGTAAAAAGGAAGTATTGGCCATTATTAATAGCACCGCCAACATAAAGCACAAGTGCATTGTTGAACTATTGTACTCTGCTGGTTTAAGGAGAGGGGAGTTGCTGAATTTGAAGCTTACCGACATCGACAGCGAGCGTATGGTGATAAGGATCGAGAGTGCAAAGGGTAACAAAGACAGGTATTCGCTATTATCCCGTAATGTGCTGGAGGATTTGCGAATATATTTTAAACAGTGGCGGCCTCAAAAGTATTTATTTGAAGGACCAGGAGGAACACCTTATACTGGTACCAGTGTTGAAAAAATTGTAAAAAGCTCAGCCCGGAGAGCAGGTATTTATAAACCAGTGAGTCCACACATGCTCAGGCACAGTTTTGCTACCCATTTGCTGGAAAATGGTACCGATTTGAGGAATATTCAGGTACTATTGGGGCACAATTCCCTAAAAACCACCGAAATTTATGCACACGTTGCCACCAACGCTTTTAACAGCATCAAAAACTTATTAGATTAACAGGAGTAAAAGGGATTTACCACACATACATGGTATACCCAATTGTTGTGCGTCAGCTTTTTTGGAAAAATTCACCTTCGCATTGACAAAAATTAAAGTTTCTATAATTGGAAACTTTTACTAACTTTGCCTCGTTGTATTCAGACAGGTTTAATGAGATATTTTGACACGAAATTTTTAGAAGAGGCGGACGAGTTTATTGCCTCTCTAAAACCGAAGACTATTAAGAAAATTCTTTACAACATTGACCTGGCAGAGCAGACAAATGACCCAAGACTTTTCAAAAAACTAAAGAAAGAGATTTGGGAGTTTAGGACTAAGTACGAAGGTCTACAGGTTCGACTTTTAGCGTTTTGGGACAAGACAAACAATGAGGAAACTCTGGTAATCGCGACTCATGGATTTATTAAGAAAGTTGACAAGGTACCCGAAAATGAAATTGACAGAGCGGTGAGAATTAGAGAACAATACTTCAGGAATAAAACGAAAAAATAATTCATTATGGCAAAGAAAATGAAAGTACACACACTTGCCGAGATGAAAGACAAGTACATCGGTAAAGTTGGCAGCAAGGAGAGAGACGACTACGAATATGAGCTTCGTATGGACGTTCTTGGAAAAATGATTAAAGCAGCAAGACAAGAACGAAATCTGACCCAAGAGGAGTTAGGAAGACTTGTAGGAGTGCAAAAGGCACAGATTTCAAAACTTGAGAGTAGTACAAACAGCGCGACAATTGATACTGTGCTTCGAGTTTTTAAGGCTTTAAAGGCGGACATAAATTTCAATGTAAAAATTGAGGACAGCTTCGTAAGACTGGCGTGACACAAAAAGCCGAACGCACAACAATGTGCATATTTCATTGCAGGGGTTCAGTGTTGCGTTGTAGTTTTTGTTTCTTAATTTAGTTCAGTAACGTGAACAATTGCGCAGCAGGTCGCGCTTGTCATGGCCGATGGCCATTTAACAAGCGCTCCTAACCCCGCAACGCAATATGCACTCACGTTATGCACAATGCCGCGGGACAGATTCGGTGCTTCGAACATTGGCACATTTGCTTGCCGCTCATTCCCGCGCGACACCAAAGCAAGCAAAAGAGCCAAAAGTGTACATTAAAGAACAATAGACAATGTTTAACAAAACAAAAACATTCACGGTTGACAAAATAGCTGATACCTATTTAGCACGACTATTAAAACTTGAAAAGAAGAAAAAGCGGACTGAGTTTTTGAATGAAATACTGGACAACCAAAATATTTATTACGACCAGGAAATCATAGATAAGACAATTGAGAAATTGACCGACAAGGGACTAATAAACAAATATCTTCGGTGTATCTAAATTCAGCTACGCGACAAAAGAACCTGTCAAGGGAAAAATTAAAAATGTTCCATTGACTGAAATACTAACCGCTGACTTTATAAAAAATCTGGAAGGAAGCGTTGGACTGTATGAATTGACTAATAAAGGGAGAAATTTCAATATAAGTAATCAAGTAATTGACGAGGAAGGAAAAAAATTGAGACGTGAGCAACGTGAGAAATGGTATGACAGAATATTTGGATTTGTAGCAGGAATCATTGCGACCCTGTTGACAACTTGGTTATTAAAGTACTTGTAAAATATGCTGCCAACAACATAATAAGATCGGTGACATAGCCATAAAAAGAATCATTTAGCTCTACAAATATGAAAACACCCCCTATAATACTCGTTCTTGTTCTCATAACACAAATTGTGCTCAGTCAACCGTTTGTTACAGACTATCCTTCGGTAAGTTCTTCAAATTGCGGCACTTGCAGAATAACCAAGGTAATTGTGGATAAAGAATATACAAGAGTTTTGTTAGAAATAGATGCACAGAAAAAGGGAAACCCTTGGGTTTCAATAAGCAAATGGACAGTTCTTGAGCCATACATTTCTGCACCTGCAATTTCAGATTTGAGAAGTCTAGATTTAGAAATTCCGACACCTACTTCAACTGATCCATCTTATGTAGTTCTTTGGAAAGGTGTGGCTCAAAAAAGAAAAGCACTTCAAGAAGAGTTTATTGAATTAGCTGGAGATGTCTTAATTCACGAGTTAGAAGGATTACAACTTGATACCAAATATGATATTAAGTCAAAAAATGATGGGCAGAAATTTCAATTTTGGATGCGTTTTGGTGCACTACCACCGGGCGTAGAAGAATTAGTAATGATGGAACTCATTGATGGGGGCTTTGAATGGATAAGGATCAAAATCAAAAATCCTGACAACACCCCAAAAACAAATTGGAGTGAATATAGCTTGAAAAGCGATTGGGATAAAAATGGTTTGGATTTTATTGAGGGCATTTATGAAAGTACTAAGACAGAGAATAACACAAAGTATCGTCTTGCTTTAAAAAAGAATGGCGAAAATTATGATTTAATCTATCTATCAGGTGCTTCAAATCCTATTTGGAAAACAGGCGATATTAAAGCACAAGTTTTGAGGACTGCCAGTTCCAATTTATTTAAATCGAAATGGTATATGAGCAATAAGACTCTTAATGAAGATCAATATATATCATTTGACAAGGGTGTGATGAAAATAATCGGTAATGACAGAGATGAACAGCTATACCTAAAACTATATCCTACGACATCAACCGACTTCAGTGCTGGGAATTCAACTGCGACCTCAGGGACAGGTTTTGCTATATCGCAAGACGGATACATTGCTACTAATCATCACGTAATACAAGGTAACAAAATCAAAGTAAGAGGAGTAAAAGGTGATTTCTCAAAAACATATGAAGCAAAGGTTGTTATTGAAGACAAGAACAACGACCTAGCCATCATAAAAATTGAAGATTCAAATTTTACAACATTAGGTGCTCTTCCATATAGAATAGATAACAACATAGCAGATGTTGGAGCGTCTGTATTTGCACTTGGTTACCCATTACGAGCAACTATGGGTGACGAAGTAAAATTGACTAATGGAATAATTAGTTCAAAGACTGGATTCCAAGGAGATGTTACGGCATATCAAATAAGTGTTCCCGTACAGCCAGGTAATAGTGGTGGACCATTATTTGACTCCAAAGGAAATGTAGTTGGAGTAGTAAATGCAAAACATGCCTTAGCTGAAAATGCTTCTTATGCAATTAAGGCAACTTATTTATTAACCCTAATTCAATCCATAAATAGTAAACTGACTCTCACGACAACAAATACGCTAACAAGCAAGGGACTTTCAGACCAAGTGAAATTTGTAAAGGAGTTTGTATATATAATTGAAACGAACTAACAAGTAATACCAGTCGACAAAAATCTACGGACTTTTGAGCTTCCAATCGCAGCACCAATGCCAAAGCCGCGCGACTTCAACCCACATCCAAAGCTTTGGCATCCGTGCTGCTTAGTAACGGTGGACTGCGGCACTGTGCATAACAACGGCTATGCATCATTGCTTTTATTTAATTATTTTTAAAGGATAAAAGCAACGCTGCATAGCCAAGCGTTGCCTGCAATGCGCGGAACAATTATTATTCTACAACAGAGCAAATGACAAAGAAGAAAATGTTTTTTTCTATCGTTGCTGGAGCACTAACATTTTTGATATTATGGGGACTCCTTACTTTTTTATCAGGTGACTTTGCTCTTTCTGTTCTCCCTGGATGGCACACTACAATTTCATCGCCAGAGACTAGTTGGACACTCATATCTATTTTACTTCTTCTTCTGACTTTATTCGCATATGGACTTTATCGCATTATTTCAAAGGTTCTTCGGACATTTTGGACGAAGGGTATAAAGCATTGATTAACCATTGCGCACAGCAGGCAACAATAGTAGCTGTTGCGCAACCCCCAAATAAAAACATGTCTGATTTTGTTGATAACCCT
>CAYPDF010000015.1:0-115085 GCA_964409415.1 uncultured Ohtaekwangia sp.
GTGTGAGAGGACGGCAGAATCAAAGTATATTTGTCCTGCCTCCTACTTTAATTTAACATTAGTAGTCAATGAGTTGAAGCAGTTCATGTATTGCATTACGAATCAACTTCAGATTGCTGCAGGGCACAAAGTGTTTCATGTCTTTTTTAATGACGAATTCAGTTTTCGCATTTGGTAACTGCTTTTTTGCATATTGGACGTGCCTGGTGGCACGAACTTTTCCTTGCCTCCCTGAATCACTATGGTACTAAATTGCATACAAGAGTATAGGCAAGGTAGAAACAAAGCAAGACTAAAAAGTCACCTTGTCGGGTTTTGAAAGCAGATATATGTTTTTGTGTTATGGGAGATTCAATATTTTTTTGTAGTATTCAGGTTTGCTGAGTACCTCCATTGATTTTTTAATGTCAGCATCGCTTTTAAACTCAACTTCCGTAACTCCTTTTTCAAGATAGTAAATAGAGGCGATGTCCTGTTCAAGAAGCATTCTAATCTGATCCCTGAATGTGTAGAGTTCTTTCTTCCTGCTTTCTTTTACAAGTTCAGCAACTTGCTCAATTTGAGGGCTGAGTTCGTTGTAATATAGTTCCCTTTTAGCCTGCTCTCTAAGTTTATTTAATTCAATCTCTACAGATGAGCGATAATTGTATTGTTTGGATTTTGCCCAGTTGACAAAATCATCATATTCTTTGTCTGTTAGTTTAAATTCGCGAGCCGGTGGAATAGTAGAGTGTTGAGAGGCATATAATGTAGCATAGTCGAAAATATACCCATTGACATAAAGCATTTTTGTTAACGAAGAAACTTCATCGCTATCTACTACAAGGTCAGGATCAATTCCACCACCATCATACACTATCCTGCCGTTTGTTGTTTTAAATTGTTGCTTAAGAGAATCAGGAATAGAACCCACGCTGCCGTCTTCCCTTCTGTGTGAGTAATCCAGTACCTGAATGCATCGGCCTGTAGGGGTGTAGTACTTTGCTGTTGTGATTTTTACCTGTGAATTGTATGATAGTTGCCGGGGAATCTGCACTAACCCTTTGCCGAAAGACTTTTCTCCTATAATCACCGCCCTGTCATAATCTTGTAGTGTACCTGCAACAATTTCGGATGCAGATGCACTACCCCGATTGATAAGTACGGCAACAGGAATTTCAAGATCAACAGGATTGTTAAGTGTTTCGTAGGTGACGTTACTATTCTGCACTTTGCCTTTGGTGGTTACCACCTTCATGCCTTTAGGGATAAAGATGTTGCAAATGTTTACGGCTTCAAAAAGCAGGCCACCTGGATTGTCCCTCAAATCGAGAATAATGTTTTTTGCACCCTGATCCTTTAAATTGACTACTGCGCTTCTCACTTCCTTCCCTGCATCGGGTGTAAAATCTGTGAGCTTAATGTAACCTGAGTTAATACCCACCATCCCGTAATAGGGCACGTTACTCATTTTTATTTTTTCCCTTTTAAATTCTAAATTGATAAGGCCGGGTACGCCCACCCTTTTTACACTTAGTTTTACGGTGGTGCCTACCTGACCACGCATCAGTTGGTTGGCTTCTTCAATGGAGATTTTTGCCAACTCCACTTCATCCATCTTAATCACTTCATCGCCAATTTTCAGTCCATTCCTTTGTGCGGGATAGCCTTCGTAGATCATCGTAATCAATGTGCGATTTCCTATTACCCTTGTTGCAGCCCCAATACCACCATATTGGCCGGTGTTCATTGTGCGATAGGTTTCCACCTCATCCTCTGCTATAAAATTAGTGTAAGGATCTAGTGAAATAAGCATTGCATCAATGCCGGTGCGTATAAGTTGATTTGGATTTACTTCGTCCACATACATCGCGTTGACCTCCTTGAATAAGGAAGCAAAAATGTCCAGGTTTTTAGCAATCTCGAAATAGCGATCAGCAGGGGGGGTGAATGAAAAAGCAAATACACCCAACACAGGAATTAGCAACACGATCAATAACTTCCTCATACTATCCAAATTTATCCAAAACTCTAATCAGAAAATAACATTATCAATTATTTATGACGATTCCTGATGAATTCGTCAGGAATATCAGGATAAACCCCTGATGCTACGATTAGGATCATGACCGAAGCGTCATTGACCTGACATTGAAAATAAAATTTGTCGTTGGTTTAACTTAAACTTTTTTGCCCAATTTCATTTTCAATCGTCAGTACAAAGAAGTCCTTTGACTTTTTTGGGTTTATTGAATAATAACGGGTATTGTAAAAAATAGTACGTGAAAATGATAATTAATTCAGTTTGAAGAGTACCTCAATTTCAACAGGAATGCCTTCAGGAAGTGAGCTCACACCAACGGCACTGCGCACACCCACGCCTTTGTCATCGCCCCAAATATTTGCGAAAAGTTCACTGCAACCATTGATCACAAATGGGTGACGCGTAAAATCGGGAACGCAATTGACCATGCCCAGCACTTTTATCACCCTATCTACGCGATCCAAACTTCCCAGGTATTTTTTTAATGTGGCAAGTATAGCAAGGCCCACCTGTTGCGCAGCAAGTTTTGCGGCCTCTGCATCCATGTCTTTGCCCACCTTTCCTAAAATCCATGTACCGTCCTCTTTAAGTGTGCCATGACCCGATACATACGCATGATTTCCTTCCATGAGTAATAATTTATATACACCCAGTGGATCAGGTGACGGAGGAAGTGTGAGTCCTAATTTTTCGAATCGTTGTTCGGGTGTCATCGCCTATAGTTTATCGGGTATTTGTACAATTCTTACTACCAGTTCATGCGGGTCACCATCTTTATCCAATAAATTAAACCTTATAGCTGGATTGTCTTTCTTAAGATCAGTCTCCGCATGAACAATCTTATTGTCCAGCAAATGCTTTTCAATTTCTCCTTGTAGAATGAGCAGCGCGTTGGCCATGTCTACTTCAAGAGGACTAGGATTGTAGGAAGTTGTTTTCATAATTTATGGGGTATGTTTACCATTTAATTAAAGCCGATGCCCAAGTAAAGCCGCTTCCAAATGCGGCAAGACAAATAATGTCATTTTTCTTCATCTTCCCTTCATCCCATGCCTCACTCATCGCGATAGGAATAGACGCAGCTGTTGTGTTTCCATAACGCATAATGTTGTTATAAACTTTTTCGTCTGACAATCCCATCTTTTGTTGTATGAATTGACTGATGCGCAGATTGGCCTGATGGGGTACGAGCAAGTTGATATCTTTTTTCGTCATGTTGTTGGCAGCCAATGCTTCATTGATCACTTCTGTAAATCGCACTACGGCATGTTTAAATACCTGACTTCCATTCATTACTACTTTGAAAGAAGTAGTATCCAGGATTTGCTCCGGCTGACGTTCGGCATGGGGCCTGCTGCTTCCCGGATCTTTTACATACAATTCTTCTGCAAAATTTCCATCAGAGTGTAGATGCGTGGACAATATGCCTGCCTGATCTGAAGCTTGTAAAATGGCGGCACCGGCACCATCACCAAAAATTACTGCAGTATTCCTTCCCCTCGTGGTAAGGTCTAAAGCAGTGGATTGAATTTCAGCACCAACAACAAGAATGGTTTTGTACATGCCGGTTTTAATAAACTGGTCGGCAACAGAAAGACCATAAATAAAACCTGAGCACGCATTGCGCAAATCAAGTGCACCAATTCGCCCGTCCAAACCGAGCTCTCTCTGAAGCAGCACGCCTGATCCCGGAAAAAAGTAATCAGGGGTAATGGTTGCGAATACGATAAAATCAATATCTGTTTCTTTTAATCCGGCTCTTTCCAGGGCCATGCGGCTTGCCTTGGCCGACATGTTGGCAACGGTGTCTTTGGTCGGATCAATCCACCTGCGCTGTTTAATACCAGTGCGCTCTATGATCCATTCATCGGAAGTGTCAATGATATTAGACAGATACTGGTTAGAGATCACTGTTTCGGGTACGTAATGCCCCAGTCCAACTATTTTGGAGTATTTCATAATTTAAATGTCCTAATTCAAAGCTCGATTCATAGTGTGATTATGGTGAACAGTGAATTTTGAATTTATAACACAACATTAACAATTTTACCGGGAACAATAATGACTTTTTTGGGCACCTTGCCTTCTGTCCATTTCTGTACTATCTCTGAAGTCAGCACCTGCTTTTGAATATCTTCTTTAGGCATATCCAATGCCATTTTCATTTTGGCCCTTACCTTACCATTGATAGAAATCGGATATTCAAAAGAGCTTTCGACCAAATACTTTTCTTCTACTTTATGATAAGTGGCGTTGAGTACCGTATCGGAATGCCCCAGTTTCTCCCATAATTCCTCTGCAATGTGAGGAGCAAAAGGAGAGAGGGCAATGACCAAAGGCTCGATCACCGCACGTTTATTGCATTTCAGCGCATTCAATTCATTGATGCAAATCATAAATTCACTCACAGAAGTATTGAAAGAGATATTATCTACATCCTGTTCTATTTTCTTAAGCGTTTTGTGCAACACCTTTAACTCCTCTTTGGTGGGTTCGGCAGCGCTTAGTTTTACGTTGCCTTCCACATCGTGCATCAGGTTCCAGAACTTCCTCAGGAATTTATACACGCCATCTATTCCACTGGTGTTCCATGGTTTGGATTGCTCCAAAGGCCCAAGGAACATTTCGTACATACGCAATGTATCTGCTCCGTAGTTTTCAATAATGTAGTCAGGATTCACTACGTTGAAATAAGACTTGCTCATTTTCTCAATGGCCGAACCACAGATGTATTTACCGTCTTCTAAAATAAATTCGGCATTAGCGAAATCAGGTTTCCATTTTTTGAAGGCTTCAGTATCTAATTCCAGGCCGTTGACAATGTTGACATCAACATGAAGTGCATCTGTTTCGTATTGATCTATTAGACCATGCGATACAAATTGATTTTTTCCACGAACCCGATAAACAAATCTTGAATCCCCCGTAATCTTACCCTGGTTGATTAACTTCTTAAAGGGTTCGTCAAAATTCAGATAGCCTAAATCATGCAATACTTTTGTCCATAGTCGTGCATACAATAAGTGGGCTACGGCATGCTCTGATCCACCCACATACACGTCCACCTGGTTCCAGTAGTCCAGTGCTTCTTTAGAAGCAAACTCCTTTTCATTGTGTGGATCCATGTAGCGCAAGAAATACCAGGCAGCCCCGGCATGGGTAGGCATGGTGTTCGAATCCCTTTTTTCATTGGGGCCAATATTGATCCAGTCTTTCAGGTTGGCCAATGGGCCTTCACCTGATCCGGAAGATTTAAATTCATTGGTGTCAGGTAATTCCAAAGGCAGATCCTTTTCATCCATTGCATAAGGCATATCATCCTTGAACACCACAGGGAAGGGCTCTCCCCAGTAACGCTGTCTGCTCCAGCCGGCATCTCGCATTTTGTAGTTCACCTGTCTTTCGCCAATTCCCATCTCCTCCAGTTTATCGATCACCACTTTCATGGCATCTTTCATTTTAATGCCATTCAGAAAGTCAGAGTTGGTTAAAGTGGCGTCATAGGTAGGATTGGCTTCTTCACCATTGTAATGTTCACCTATAATATTGGTGATAGGGATATTAAAATGTTTGGCAAAACGATGATCTCTGTCATCACCACAGGGCACACCCATGATGGCACCTGTTCCGTATCCTGCTAATACATATTCACTGATCCAAATAGGAACTTCTCTTTGGTTGAAAGGATTGATGGCATACGCCCCTGTAAAACAGCCGGTAATCTTTTTCACTTCGGCCATACGATCTATTTCTGATCTGCTTGCTACATATTCCAAATATTTTTCAATGTCTTCTTGGTGCTCTTGTGTTGTTATTTTTTTTACCAGGTCATGTTCGGGTGCAAGTACCATAAAATCGACCCCAAAGATGGTGTCAGGCCGGGTGGTGAAGACGGTGAGGACCTCACCCCCCGCATGTCCGGCAGGCAGGCTCGTATCCATCGTTATAGGAGAGGGGTTGGGGGTGAGGTCAAAATGAATTTTCGCCCCCTCACTTCTTCCTATCCAGTTGCGTTGAATGTCCTTCATGGATTCACTGAAATCCACTTCATTCAATCCCTTTAATAAACGCTCTGCATATTCCGTAATGCGCAAACTCCATTGACGCATTTGCTTTTTTACTACAGGATGTCCGCCCCTGTAGCTTACGCCATTGATTACTTCATCATTGGCCAATACAGTACCCAGCGCCTCACACCAGTTTACATCGGTATGCGCCAAATAGGCCAGACGGTATTGCATCAATACTTCTTGCTGAGTTTTTTCTTCAAATGATTTCCATTCTTTGGCATTAAATTCAGTGCCGCCAGATGGTAATCGGTATTTAGCATTGGGAAAGGAGTAGCTCTTGTTCCCTTCCTTTTCGAAATGAGCAATCAGTTGCTCAATGCGTTCTGCTTTTTGCAGACTGCGGTTGAACCAACTGTCGAACAATTGCAGGAATATCCACTGGGTCCATTTGTAGTATTTAGGATCACAGGTTCTTACCTCACGGCTCCAATCGTAAGAAAATCCAATTCGGTCCAGTTGTTTCCTAAAAGTTTCAATGTTTTTTGCAGTGGAAATTGCGGGATGCACACCATGTTCAATGGCATATTGTTCTGCGGGCAATCCAAAGGCATCATACCCCATTGGGTGGAGCACGTTGAATCCTTTCACGCGCTTGAACCTGGCCACGATGTCTGTAGCGATATAGCCTAAGGGGTGCCCTACGTGCAAACCTGCCCCGGATGGATAGGGAAACATATCCAACGCATAGTATTTGGGCTTTGAGGGGTCATTGCTGACCTTATAAACCTTATCTGCGCGCCACTTCTGCTGCCACTTTTCCTCTATTTTCTTGATTTCCTCTTTGCTATAGTCCGCCATTGTGCCTTTTCTACCTTAAATAAAGCGCAAAAATAAGCCAAAGCGGGGAGAATGCCAGTCTTACGGGATATGTCTATGAGATATTGATTTTATCAGTTGACTTTGCTTTTGTCTACCCGACTCGGAGTATCCTCTCCTTCTACTATGGTTTTCGAGCTTAGGGCGATACCGCGTATCACAGCAGTGATATTGGCCATATCCAATGTTGACACTTCGTCATCTACCGTATGATAATAAGGGTCAGTTGGAATCTGATCGGTTGAAATTGAGTGAGCAGGTACACCCAGCCTGGCCAAGGTGGCGTTATCCGACCGATAGAAAAGGTTTTGTTCTGGATAAGGATCTGGGTGGATTTGAAACTCAGTTCCTTTTAAATTCTTCTGAAGGATTTCTCCGAAGTTACTGCGTTCGAAGCCGGTGATGAAGGCAGCATTTTGCCCCCACTTGGAAGGTTTGCCTATCATTTCAATGTTGAACATGGCAATTATTTTTTCAGGGTCTAGCTGTTGAGAGAAATACTTTGAACCAAAGCCTCCAATTTCTTCCGCAGTGAAAGCCACAAAAATCAGAGACCTTTCGTTGGTTTTTATCTTACTGAAATATTTAGCCAATGAGATCACGGCTGTAGTTCCTGAAGCATCATCATCGGCACCATTGGCAATGGAATCACCGGCAACAGGTTTCTGAATTCCAATGTGATCGTAATGTGCCGAGAAGATAACGGTTTCATCAGGTTTTGACCTGCCAGGTAAAACACCCACTATGTTGGCCATAGTAATTATTTCTTTGCTTTGTGAAGCCTTCACGGAAATATCATTTGGTCTTTCCTGATCGAGAATGTAAAGAATCGATCCGGTTGCTTTTGTATCAGGATCAAGAATTTTGGATCGGCTGAGGTAGCGCTGTGCGGTTTTAAATTCCTCGGCATGGGCTTTATCCACCAATACAATTCTGTCGCCTCCCTTTCTCTCTATGGCAGAAAGGGTAGGGAAGAGGGGCTGACTTTTACCAATCGTGTCCATGGTCGTGGCTGAATTTAGATCAATCAGCTCTGCTCCCGAAGAAAGAATAAGGCGATCTTCAGAGATGGTTGTTCCGGCTACTATTACTTTCAGACTGGTTCTGCTCAATTTCATTTTCTGAAATTCCTGACGATAGCCAGATAAACCTTGCAAGGGTTGCAGGCCTGATTTTTTAAACTGCTTTTCAATAAAATCTCCTGCTTTGTTGATGTCTTCCGGTACTAAGGCAGATCTTCCCCGCATGTCATCAGAGGCAAGTGCGTTGATGAACCTGGAGACTTGTTTTTCCTTGATCAGTTTATTGACATCCTGTGCTAACAGAGGTTGTGATAATAATCCTACGAGGAGGATAAGATTGGAGATATGATTCATTTGACTGGTTATTAATCGGCAGCCAAATTACCTTTTTGCACCCTAATAAAGCAAATCCAAGCGAGTTGAATCCAATTCTGACAGTTCATCCGGACTATCCTACAGTTCAGTAACATCTTTTGCAAAGAATCGGCATAGCGGCCAAATATTTACGCTGTAATCACAACATTATGAGAACAATTGTACTCCTATTCTTACTTTCTATCATTAGCACCGCTTATGCGCAAACTACCATTTCGGGTGTGGTAACGGACGAAAAGGGAGCAGCTATACCCGGAGCCAATGTATCGATTGCTGGCACCTATGATGGAACGAGTACTTCTTTGGAAGGGGCTTTTCAATTTGAAACACTTGAAATAGGAGAGCAAACCATAACGATCACTTTTGTCGGTTTTAAGGCTTATAGTCAGGCAGTAAATTTGAGTGGGCAACCCATTCAACTCAACGCCTCATTAAAAGAAGAGATCAACCAACTGGATGCTGTAGTCATTTCTGCAGGCTCTTTCACAGCAGGAGAGGAAAAAAGAAGAACGATTTTAAAAGCCATTGACATCGCCACCACCGCAGGAGCTACCGCTGACATTGCAGGCGCACTCAACACTTTACCTGGAACACAAAAGGTGGGAGAGAGCGGAAGGTTGTTTGTGCGTGGAGGAGATGGAAGTGAAACCAAAACATTTATCGATGGCATGCTGGTGGCCAATGCTTACAATCCGTCTGCGCCCAACACACCCTCAAGAGGACGCTTTTTACCTTTCATGTTTAAAGGAACCAGCTTTAGTACCGGAGGATATTCCGCAGAGTATGGGCAGGCACTTTCTTCCGCGCTGGTTCTTGATTCAAAAGATAAAGCTGACCTCAATCAAACGGACTTGGGATTACTTTCAGTAGGGGGTGATGTGGCACACACCCAGGTTTGGGACAGGTCATCCGTTTCAGGGAAAATCCAATACACGAATATTCGTCCTTACTTTGGAATGATCAATCAGGAAATAGATTGGATAACACCACCGGCCTCTATTGAAGGGAGCACTGCCTTTAGGCAAGAAGTGGGTGAACATGGCATTGTTAAGTTTTTTGGAAATTTTAACCACTCGGATTTTAAGCTTAACAACCGCGACATACTTGACCCTAATCAAAAGACACCATTTGCTTACTCCAATAATTATGGATATGGCAATGCTTCTTTTCTGCAGGCACTCAACGATAGCTGGTCAGTAAAAGGAGGCCTATCGTACAACTATAACGAGAACAATATTCATTTTGGAGATAGTCCTGTTGATGAAGTGGAAAAAGGAACTCACTCCAAACTTGTTTTTGAAAATACCCTTTCCGATCGCGTTGAATTAAAGTTTGGCATAGAACATTTTCAATCTAACTACGAAGCTTCACGATTAGATAGTTTATCGAAACAACAAACCATTGCATTCAACATACCTATCACTACAGGATTTGCCGAAGCAGAAATCTATGCCAGTAAATATTTTGTAACCCGTGCGGGTGTAAGAATGGAATACAATGGGTTGATAGAAAGACTAAGTGTTGATCCACGGGTTTCAATCGCTTACAAGCCCTTTACCCATGGTCAGTTTTCATTGGCCTATGGACAATTCCGTCAGGTGGCACAAAATGAATTCCTTAGGGTAAATCAAAATCTTGAAGAAGAAAAGGCGGAGCACTTTATTTTGAACTATCAGGTGATTAATAACCAGAGAACTTTCAGGGCTGAACTTTATCACAAGCGATATTCCAATCTTGTCAAATTTATGAATGGCAACCCTGAGCAACTCACTAATACTGGCAATGGATATGCACAAGGGTTTGAGTTGTTTTGGAGAGATAACAAAACGGTTCGCAATTTAGATTATTGGATTTCCTACTCTTATCTGGATACAGAACGCGATTACCTTGACTTCCCCATTGCATCAGCTCCTGGTTTTGCCTCTACTCACAATTTTTCTGTAGTGGGTAAGAAGTTCATAAAGGAAATTAAGTCACAACTGGGAGTCACTTATTCCTACAGCAGCCCGCGGGTATATAACAATCCCAATAACGAAGTTTTTAATAATGGAAGAACACCCGCCTACCAGGATTTGAGTATGAATATTTCTTATCTACCAAAACCTTTTCTGATCATTCATTTGTCAGTCACCAATGTACTGGGCAGAGACAATATTTTTGGATACGAGTACAGTGAGACTCCTGATTTGAATGGCAATTACATAAGTCGGGCCATTCGTCAGCCTGCTGAACGATTTTTATTTCTAGGCATATTCTATACCATTTCAAAAAATAAATCTGTTAATCAATTACCCAATTTATAAACCCCACAATTATGAAAACTACTATGTTAATTTTATTCACTTTCTGTTCTGTTGCATTGTTTGCCAATGACAAATATGAACAGGCCATGAAAACCAACATTCAAGCCATTTACCAGGCACAAACAGCTGAGGAAATGCAACAGGCTGTGAATGCTTTTGAGCGTATTGGTGCTGCTGAGAAAAGTAAATGGGAGCCATTCTACTATGCTTCCTTTGGATATATCATGATGTCCACTCGGGAAGAAGATGGGAGCAAAAGAGATGCACTGTTGGACAATGCAACGGAAGTACTAAAGAAGGCATCTGCACTTAAGGCGAACGATTCGGAGATCACTGCGCTGGATGGTTTTATTTATATGATGCGCGTTACTGTTGATCCGGCAACAAGAGGGCAGCAATACTCAGGGTTAGCCATGCAAACTTTTGGGAAAGCCCTTAGCCTTAACCCTGAAAACCCGCGTGCGGTGGCGTTAATGGCTCAAATGGAATTTGGTACTGCCCAGTTTTTTAAGTCTTCGACTGCAAGCGCGTGCGAGAAGGCCTCAAATGCAATAGCAATGTTTGATGTTCCGCCTTCAACTGACCCATTAGCGCCACGATGGGGAAAAGAAACAGCCATGCGGGTGGTAAAACAATGCCAATAGTTATTAATACAAAAGCGAGGATACTATTTCTCGCTTTTGTTTTATGCGTTAAGAAAGGCCTTGTTGAATTAAAAAGATAAAGTAACTTATCACCCTAATCACAATCCATTGGAAAAAAAGTCCACTAACTTCAGAGGGTATGTCATTACTTCGCTATGGCTGATAGCAACGTGTATTGCACTCACATTGATAGCGTACCCTCCCATCAATCGAAAATTTTCTTCCTTTTTAGTAATTGCTTCATTCTCCTCTCTGATGTGGATACTTCTATGGTTAGGAAATGCTATTGCAGCAGACATGCTAAGCAGAAAGATTGATTGGATTAAAGAGCCCGTAAAACGTTTTGCCATAGGGATGCTTGTAATGATCGTTTACACCGTGGTGGTCTCATATGGTTTGGTTTACCTATACAAAAATGTGTTTGGTCTGAATGTGGGAGATACCACCACATTTCAGTATTCTACACTTATTATAACTTTTATTATTTCACTATTCATGCATGGCAGGGGCTTTTTGAGAAGTTGGAAATTGGCAGAAATTGAAGCAGAAAAGGCCAAACAGGAAAGTATAAAGGCAAACTATGAAAGCCTTAAAAATCAGGTGAACCCTCACTTTTTGTTTAACAGCCTAAATGCACTTACAGGTCTTGTATATGAAGATCAGGATAAGGCGGCCAAATTTATCAAGCAGCTATCTGAGGTGTATCGTTATGTTTTGGATTCTCGTAACAAAGAGGCGGTAAGCCTGGATGAAGAATTGAGTTTTCTGGATTCGTATCTTTTTTTACAACAAATCCGGTTTGGAGATAAGTTGAAAATTGAAAATGAATTAAAACCCATGAAGGGAAACATCCCACCATTGGCCCTTCAGATGCTGGTAGAAAATGCCATCAAGCACAATGAGGTTTCTCAGGAACAACCCCTTATTGTCAGGTTGCATACGGATGGATCACATCTGTTTGTCTCCAACAATGTTCAGCTAAAATCGAAATTGATAAGTGATTCTGTTGGCGTGGGGTTGGATAATATTAAGAAGAGGTATGAATTTCTGAGCAACCGCCCTGTTGTTATTGAAAAGGATGAAAAGACCTTTGTTGTGAGGCTTCCCATATTATTAGAGGAATGATGAAAGTGCTAATTATAGAAGACGAACCATTGGCTGCAGTTCGGTTGAAAAATTTATTAAAGGAGATCAACTCCTCCATTGAAGTCTTGCATACCCTTGATACAGTAAAGTCTTCCATAAAATGGTTCTCAGAAAATGAAGCACCTCAGTTGGTTTTTATGGATATCCAGTTGGCCGATGGGTTGAGTTTTGAGATTTTTGATAAAACTGAAATTAAGGCTCCTGTCATATTCACTACTGCTTACGATGAATATGCCCTCAAGGCTTTTAAGGTGAATAGCATTGATTATATTTTAAAGCCGATCGATAAGGAGAGTTTAATGATGGCTTTTCAAAAATATGAGACATTGATACCTCAAACTCAGGCGCAGAGTTCTTTGTTGGAGCGGGTAGGGGTCGCTATGAAAATGCTTACCAAAAAGTACAAGGAAAGGTTCGTGACCAAAGTAGGAGATCATTTACGTTTTATAGATGTGGAGGAGATCCTGTATTTTTTTAGTGCTGATAAAGTAACATTTTGCATTACAAAAGATAATAGAAAACATATACTTGATTTCACGCTCGATCAGCTCGATGAGTTGGTTGACCCTTCTCAATTTTGTCGGGTAAACCGAAAGTATATCGTGGGCATCAACGGTATCATTGATGTGATCAGTCATACCAATAGCAGGCTAAAGCTTATTTTAAAAGCGAGTGATGACAATGACGTGATTGTGGCGCGCGAACGTGTACAAAGTTTTAAAGACTGGCTTGATAGATAGGTGCTACTTCTGACTCATAAAATCACTGATTAAGCAGTGAAAGTGATGCGTTCCTTTTTCCTGCTTTACGGAATAGCGTCCATGTTTATAAAATCTAGACCCGATACCCTTTTGCACATTTTGCACTATATCCTCATCCTCCATTTCGACAGTATGAAGATTGGATCCTGCCCCCTGTTCAAGTTTGCTTTCATCCCACACATAAGATAGAAAGGACACTTTACATTTGTCAACTGCTATAGGGTTGACAATATTAATGGACAATCCCCATGGATTGAAATTGAACATCATGTTGGGAAAAACCCAAAAATAATATCCTGCTATTTTTTTTCCATAATCCACTGATTCTTTAGGTAAATCGAAAATATGTTCACCTTTCTTTGCAATACCAATTTGAAGTGAGCTATACTTATTTAATTCGATGGAATAATTACTGTAATCAATTACAGCATTAAGCCCAGCGTGTACAAAAGGGATATGGAATCCTTCCAGATAATTTTCGCAATACAAGGCCCAGTTGGAAGTAACCAGATAAGCTTTAGACAAGTCGGGTCGAAATTTGAATTCTGAAAGCGGCATCCATTTTACTCTTTCCATCATTGGCCCCAGAAATTCGTCAGCGGGTAAGTTGGAGTTTAGAGATGTAAATAACCACTTGTGCCATTCAAACAAAGGTACGGCTGATAGGTCATCATCTTTTGTGGGAAAATTTTCTACTTCCTTAAACTCGGGCATGGACTGAAATTTTCCATCCAGAGAAAATCGTCTTCCATGGTATTTACACCTGAGGTCATTGACTTTGCAGGATTTTTCTACTAACAGGTTACCCCTGTGTGTACACACATTTGATAAACAGCGGAGGGTTCCTGTTTTGTCTCTGCAAAGTATTAAGGGTTCATTGATATAACGTTCCAATAAGTTTACTGGAGCTGCAGAGCCATCTTCCTTTACCTGATCTGTATCACCAATAAATTGCCATGTTTTGCTAAATATCTTTTCTTTGGCAGCTTCGTAGTATTCGTGATTAAGATAAAAATCGGTAGATAAAGTTTTTGCTGTGGCAATATTTTTATCCATTATTAGCTCCTTCATAATTTTAAATTTACCGAATATATTAATGATAAAAAGCTGAATCTTATATTATTTATTTCATCGTGTAAACGGCCTCGGTAGTTTTAGCGATTCCACAAAGTGTACTAAGGAGACACAATGTTTCCACAAAGGTTGAATGTTCTCTTTGAGTAGCTTGGTGATTCTTTGTTAGTTCTGTGGAATAATTTAGATACTTTTACCGCAAAGTCGCAGAGGCGCAAAGATTCCACAAAGGTTGAATGTTCTCTTTGAGTAGCTTGGTGATTCTTTGTAAGCTCTGTGGAATAATTTAGATAATTTTACCGCAAAGTCGCAGAGACACAAAGTTTTCGCGAAGGTTGAATATGCTCTTTGAGTAACTTTATGATTCTTTGTGAAACTCTGTGGAACAACTGGTGTGATTAGCAAAGTGACTAAACCACGTAGGCGCATTGAACGCATAGTTAATCAGAAAAACCTATATGCTACTATGTTTCTATGTGGTTAATATAATTCAAGAATTTCTCTGCAGACTAAGCAACATTCACTGTGAACTTTCAAGTCCCCTTTTTCTCGTAATGCCTCCAATTCAGTTGAAACCATTATAGGTTAATCGTTATTTTGGTTTTGGAAATGAAGCCACGAATAAGTTTATTAGTGAATAATTTCCTGATAGATGATTTCATACAACCCAAAAAGCTGGCTTTCGTTGATCTTTCATTCCTATAGCAGGCAGGTGATGAAGACCTTGACACCTGTTATTGTCTTTATGGGCGCATTCAGTTTTTTGTTCTGCTACATCATCCTCGATGTATACGAACTGCAAGAGCATGATTTACACAGCACAACCGCAATGCACTCTTTGGTAGGAATTGTATTGGGTCTTTTTCTTGTATTCCGAACCAATACCGCTTATGACAGATGGTGGGAAGGAAGGAAACACTGGGGACTTATGGTTAACAACACACGCAACCTTGCTCATAAATTAAACGCCTTCCTGGAAAAAAGTGATTTAAGCAATAGGAATTGGTTTGCTAAAATGATTTCTAATTTTGTTTTCTCTACTAAAGAACATTTGCGCAAAGGGGTGAAGCTGAATGAATTGGAAATTGCTGATAATGATTTTGAAGCCAATTTAAAAGGGGTAAAACATATTCCAAACAGGTTGTCGTCAATGATGTATGAGCGGGTGAACCACCTTTATAAAGATAAAAAACTGAGCGGTGAGCAGTTGTATATTGTGGACAAAGAATTAAAACAGTTTTCTGATATTCTGGGAGCATGCGAGCGGATTAGGAATACACCCATTCCTTATTCCTATACCATGTACATCAAGAAATTTATTTTTATTTATATTCTTACCCTGCCATTTGGCTTTGTTACCATTGCTGAATATATGACTGTGCCGATCGTCATTCTTATTTCCTATGTATTATTAAGTGTAGAACTTATTGCAGAAGAAATTGAAGATCCTTTTGGTAACGATGTGAATGATTTGCCAACAGACGAGTTGTCAATAAAAATAAAAGATAATGTGAGGGAGATTCTTATCAGAAGCTAGTGTACTACCAGTGTATATATAAAGAATAAGATAATGAGAAGAATCCAAACCCCATACATGATTAAATCCGTCCTCACATACGCATGATATTCCTTCCACATTTTCTTTACCCATCTTAACATCTTGTAAAATTACACAATGCAGGAATTCTGTGATAATGACTACCGTAAATTTGGTGACTGGAGTGTATAAAATTTAATAACAAAGAACTATGGTAGTTTGAGGTTACTAACGTAGCTTAATGGCCTCATTTTAACCTGAAATGGTGATTACTAAAATATGTTTGGCAGTAACTATCTGCCTTTGCCTTATTGGGGTGGCCAAAGGTCAGGAATCGGTCATCCAAGAAACAAGCCCTGCCAGTATGAAGTGGTACCAGATTAATACTGACCATTTTAGAATTCTTTATCCCTATGGGTTTGTAAGGGAGGCCCAGCGTGTGGCCAATACCATGGAACATATCAGGGAACCGGAAGCAGCAAGTCTTGAAGCTATTCCAAAAAAAATATCGATAGTACTGCATAGTCAGTCCGCCATTTCTAATGGATTTGTAACGCTTGCGCCCAGGAGATCAGAGTTTTATGCGATGCCTCCGCAGAATTACAATTTTATTGGTACTAACGAATGGCTCACATTACTCTCTTCTCATGAATATCGCCACATTGTTCAGTTTCAGAAGAGTTTAACAGGATTTAACAAAGGGATTCATTTGCTATTTGGCCAACTGGCCCAAGCAGGGATGGCTTTTGTAGCCGTACCACAATGGTTTTGGGAAGGAGATGCGGTAGCTACCGAGACCGCATTTACTGCAAGTGGAAGGGGAAGGATACCGGAGTTTGATATGTTGTTAAGAACAAATTTGTTGGAAGGGAGAAATTTTAATTATCACAAACAATATTTAAGATCATATAAAAACAATGTACCCAATCACTATGTGTTAGGGTATCATATGGTTTCCTATTTAAGAAAGAAGACAGGGGATCCAAACGTATGGTCTGACATCACAAGACGTGCATGGAATATTCCTTTTATCCCTTTTACTTTTTCCAACGCTATTAAAAAGGAGACGGGCTTGTATGTGACCGATCTCTATAAGGAGATGGCGCAGGATTTGAAGAAAGATTGGAAGGAACAACAGGAAGCACTTACCCTGACCAAATCTGAAAAAATAAATAAAAGATCCACCAAGACATATACTGATTATTTGTATCCTCAGCCAATAAGTAATGGAAAGATTGTAGCACTCAAGACTGGCATTGGAGATTATTCGCAATTGGTAACACTAACTGAAAGCGGAAAGGAGAAGAAAACGTTTGTTCCCGGGCCCATCAATGATGCAGGGATGCTTTCTGTGGCAGCCAATAAGGCAGTTTGGAATGAATATCGTTTTGACCCACGATGGCTAACAAGGTCTTACTCAATTATCAAAGGGTATGATTTCAATACTGGCAAACCAAAAGTAATTGCCAGACATGAACGCTATGGTAGCGCAGCCTTGTCGCCAGATGGAAATAAAGTGGCAACCATTCAGATAGATGAATCCTACCAAAATAATCTGATAATTTTAGATTACAACTCCGGAGCAGTAATCAAAAAAATTGAAAATCCGGATAATCACTTACTTACAATGCCAAGGTGGAGTTATGATGGCAAAGAAATTGTTTTAATTCAATTGGATAGTAAAGGGAAATCAATAATAGCATTGGACGTAGCGACTGGCGCAATAAAAAATTTGTACGAAGCCGGTGATGAGAATGTAGGACATCCTGTATTGTTTAATAATTTTTTGATATTCAACTCTCCCTACAGTGGTATTGATAACATCTATGCCCTGGATATATCCACACAGAAGCGTTATCAAATTACATCTGGTAAGTATGGCACGTTTAATCCCTCTATTTCTGCAGACGGAAAAACAATATATTACAACGAGCAAACCAAAGATGGTTTTGATGTCGTGAAAATACCTTTCGAGCCAGGGAAATGGACAGGAATAGAATCCGTAGCTGTGCAGCCGGCTCTTTTTGCCAATATGCTTTCGGGGCAAGAGAGAAAACCTACATTGATGGAAGCAATCCCAACAATTGAGTATGAAAGCAAACGCTATCATCGAGCCAGTGGAATGATCAATCCTCACTCATGGGGGCCTTATTTTACCAACTCTATATATCAGGCCAATTTGGGGATCACCTCCAGAGATATTTTAGGTACCACAGAAATTAGCGGTGGGTATACTTATGATATTAATGAAAAAACCGGTGCGTGGGGTGCAGGAATTAGCTACAAGGGAATGTATCCGATAATTGATGGATCGTTTACCTATGCAAAAAGAAGTAGCTCAGATGGTGTCTTTGGCAGGGATGTAGAATTTAAATGGACAGAAATCGGTGGGGCAGTAGGCCTCAGAGTTCCGTTGATTCTTACCAGTTCAAAATACAACAGAAGTTTGTCTATTGGAAATGCTGTTGGGTATACTCAGGTTTCAGGGTTTAAAAATACGGTGAGTGAAAATGGAAGTGTAATTTCATCCGGGTTTGGCAGGTTGGTGCCAGCGAATGATTCGTTGTCCTATAATTTTGTTGACAAAGCCAGCAACGGGGATTTACTCTACAATCAATTCACTTTCAGCTTCAATAACCTATTGAAGCGAAGCAGACGGGATATTAATTCTAAATATGGACAGTCTGTAGCAGTAGAGGCATACAACACAGCTTTCGGTGGAGATTTTGAGGGGTACTTGTACGTGGCGCGAGGGACATTCTATTTCCCGGGATTATTTAAGCAGCATTCTCTTTTTTTCAGAGGGGGCTATCAGCAGCGGTTGTCCGATTTTAACCTGAATACCTATTCGTTTAGGAACAGACTTGCAAAACCGCGAGGTTACGCTTATCCTCAGGACTCAAAATTCTATACTATTTCAACCAACTATGCCCTGCCATTATGGTATCCTGATATTACTATCGGACCCATCTTAAACATACAGCGAATCAAAGCCAATTTATTTTACGATTATGGAAAAGGAGAAGGTAGTCAATACTTTTATCGATTTAAATCTGGGCAGCCTACTACGGTATATTCAATTAACAATGCCGATGTGTACCAATCCATTGGCGCTGAAATAACTTTTGACATTAATATAATGAGGTTCCTCCCTCAATTTGAATTGGGACTCAGAGGCTCCTATAGCAAGGCCAATCGATTTAACAAGGGAGGTACTGCCTTTGAATTTATCCTGGGGAATATTCCGTTTTGATGAGTCCCGCCTGAATTTGAACCGTAATTATGCAATAGAAATTCTATTGCATAATTTGACGAATGAAAATCAATCCGTTACATCCTTTGGAAGAATATTTTTTGGTGATTTTCATTGTCAAGTCCATGACGCTTCGGTCATGATCCTGATCGCAGCATCAGGAGTTCAACCCCCGACAATCCTGAGGGAGGAGAAGGATTCGTCATTAAAATATCCTACTTTGTATTCTTCTAAAGTATAATTTGGGTTGAATATGGTTGTTTTTACAGCTATTTTTGACGAATTGATTGTAATTTAATAGCATAACAATAATGGCAGAAATAGTCCGAATGCCTAAAATGAGCGATACAATGACCGAAGGGGTGATCGCTAAATGGCATAAAAAAGTAGGAGACACCGTTAAGTCTGGTGAGTTGGTGGCAGAGATAGAGACAGACAAGGCTACAATGGATTACGAGTCGTTCAATGAAGGTGTGGTTTTACATCTGGGTGCCAAAGAAGGGGAAGCTGTGCAAGTGAATGGTGTATTGGCAGTTGTAGGTAAAAAAGGGGAAGATTTTAAGGAATTGTTAGCAAGCTCGTCCCAAGCGGAAGCTGCTGCCTCAGGGGGCAAATCCGAAATATCACAAAACGTAGATACTGCTGTGGCAGAACCAGTGGACACCTCAAACATTAAAGCAGAGTTGGTGTTGATGCCAAAGATGAGCGATACCATGGCAGAGGGTGTAATATCAGCCTGGCACAAAAAGGTGGGAGACAAGGTGAAATCGGGAGAGCTAATGGCAGAGATAGAAACGGACAAAGCAACAATGGAATATGAGTCGTATCATACGGGTACAGTACTGTATATAGGTGCCAAAGAGAAAGAATCCATTCCGGTAAATGGGGTGCTTGCCATTATTGGTGAAAAAGATGCTGACTGGAAGACTTTATTAAAGGCATCTCAGCAAACTGAAGCTCCGAAGGAGGAGAAAAGCGCCAGTGCACCTCAAGCGCCACCTGCATCCTCATCCACATCTCAATTTCCCAATTCATCATCATCCCATTCGAGCAATGGCAGAGTGAAAGCATCACCGTTGGCAAAAAAAATGGCCAAAGACCTGGGATACGATATTAATAAAATTGAAGGTTCCGGTGATCAAGGAAGGATTACAAAGAGAGATGTAGAGAACTATAAGCCGGGAGCTTCCCCTTCTAAAGAATCAGTAACACCTGTTGTGTTACCATCTGTAGTAGGCGAAGAAAGCTTTGAAGAGGTAACTGTTTCTCAGATGCGCAAGACAATCGCACGCAGGTTGGCAGAGAGCAAGTTTACAGCTCCTCATTTTTACCTTACCATGGAGATCAACATGGACAAGGCTATAGAAGCACGTAAGAGTATCAATGAAGTTGCTCCTGTAAAGATTTCTTTTAATGATTTTGTGATAAAAGCTGTAGCGGCAGCGTTGCGCCAGCATCCTGATGTCAATGTTTCGTGGCTTGGCGATAAGATTCGGAAAAACCACCATATACATATTGGAGTTGCCGTAGCAGTGAAGGACGGGTTGGTCGTGCCTGTAGTTCGTTTTGCGGATAACAAATCGTTGGCTCATATTTCTTCTGAGGTAAAGGACCTTGCACAACGCGCTCATGATAAAAAACTTCAACCAAGTGATTGGGAGGGAAATACATTTACCATCTCTAATCTCGGAATGTTTGGTATAGAAGAATTTACTGCCATCATCAACCCACCCGATGCTTGTATTCTTGCGGTGGGTGGGATAAAGGAAACCCCCATTGTGAAAAACGGACAAGTGGTGCCCGGAAATGTAATGAAGGTGACCATGTCGTGTGATCACCGTGCGGTGGATGGTGCTGTTGGATCGGCCTTCCTAAAAACCTTGAGAGGATTGCTGGAAGATCCGGTGAGAATTCTTATCTGAGTATTCAAATGAAAAAAATTCGTTCAACAACTATTCTTGCCGTAATGCACAATGGCAAAGTCGCTATTGGTGGTGACGGCCAGGCATCTATGGGCAACACTGTGGCCAAAAGCAACGTAAAGAAATTGCGGAAGCTACAAGACGGGAAAATTGTGGTTGGTTTTGCTGGGTCCACTGCGGATGCCTTTACCTTGATGGACAGGTTTGATGAAAAGCTAGGTGCTTTTGGAGGTAACATGAAAAGAGCCGCTATTGAGCTGGCGAAAGATTGGCGCATGGATCGCTACCTTAGAAGGCTGGAGGCCATGATGATCACGGCCAGTAAAGATGAATTACTTGTACTTTCAGGTACCGGAGATGTGTTGGAGCCGGACAACCAGGTGGCTGCGATAGGTTCCGGATCAATGTATGCGCAGGCGGCAGCAATTGCACTTAAAAAGCATGCGCCTCAACTCTCTGCTGAAGAAATGGTGAAAGAAAGCCTTCACATTGCTGCAGACATTTGTGTGTTCACAAATCACAATATAATTATAGAAAAACTGGAGTAATCCGCTTAGGATTTTTCGATAGCTTCCAGTAAAATATTACATGATTTCTCTATTTCATCCTTTGTAATAGTCAATGGAGGCGCAATCCTAAAGCTGTTGGGGCAGGAGAGAAACCAAAAACAAACAGCTCCCATTTCCAAAGCATTTTTCACGATCCGCTTTACCTTTTCCTCTGATTCGAAGTCAATTGCAAAGAACAAACCGATTCTTCTGATTTCTTTGATGGAAGGATGCGACAGGTATTGCTCGAATAACTTCCCCTTTGCTTCCACCTGCTCTACTAACTTTTCCTCCTGAAGCACTTCCAGAGTAGCCAATGCCGATGCACAGCACACCGGATTACCACCAAAAGTGGTAATGTGTCCCAGCATAGGGTCATGGGATAAAGATTTCATCAATTTTTGATCTGCAATGAAGGCTCCAATAGGTAGCCCGCCACCAAAAGCTTTTCCAATAGTCAAAATGTCTGGGATAATATCGAATTGTTCAAAGGCAAATAAGCTTCCGGTTCTGCCCATCCCGCACTGGATTTCATCCAGAATGAGTAAGGTGCCGGTCTCACTGCATTTGCTTTTCAGTGCTTTCATGTAAGCCTTCGTGGGGATTCTCACTCCGGCATCTCCCTGGATGGTCTCCATAATCACGCAGGCAGTTTTGTCATTGATAGCCGAAAGGTGATCACGGTTACCAAATTCTATAAAGTGAATACCAGGAAGCAATGGACGGAAAGCATTTTTCTTAGTTTCATTACCTGAAACACTTAGCGATCCATGTGTGCTTCCGTGATATGACTTTTGAAACGATACAATATCAGTTCTGCCTGTTGATCTTTTTGCGAGTTTTAAAGCTCCCTCATTGGCTTCCGTTCCGGAGTTGACAAAGTAACAGCAGTTGAGCGACTCTGGCAGCAGTGAGGTCAGCTTTTGCGCCAGCAGGTTAGGTGCGGATTGAATGTATTCTCCATACACCATCACATGCAAATGCTTGTCGACCTGGTCTTTGATGGCCTGTACAACCTTGGGGTGTCGATGACCAATGTTATTGACCCCTATACCTGAAATCAGATCAATGTATTGCCTACCTCCTGGTTCATAGAGATAAATTCCTTCAGCGCGTTCAATAGGAATAAGAAATGGAAACGGAGTGGTTTGGGCCAGATGGTTTAAGAAGATTTCCGGACTGTATTCCATGTACAAATCTACCGACTTCAAGAGGCAAAAAGAAAGCCCTTCCATTTTTTTGGGAAAGGCCAGAGTTTTCTGCTTACAGAGTATATTATTGAGCTTCCAAAACAATAGAGATTATTATCCCCATGATAATGATTGCGCTCAGGAATATTACTTCCCAATGTCTTCCAGAATACCGTCCCCCTAGGTAAACTAAGCTTTTTAATCTATTCATGTTAGGTGGCTTTTGGTGATACAATCTTGTTATACAAAGCTTTAGAATTTGTAATGAAAAATTTCATCAAATGCACTGAAAATCATACATCAGTAAAGAAGTCATGAAAGTATTGCTTTAAGAGGATAAAAGCTGCTTCTACGGATGTTCTTGATAAATATGGCCTTTATCTACCCGTTTTTAGTGATCGTTTTCTTTAATTTTTTTAAGACGCAGGTTGAATGAATAACACGTTTACTGCCTAGAACGGAATCTTTAGCATAATACGGGATACATCTCATCCTCCATTGAGATCAACGATCAGGAAAAAAAATAGAATAGATATTTCAGATGCTTTTGCCTTTTCTGGTTGGTATATGGTGGCATCCAGAATCAAGAACGTAGCATCCAGAATTCAGCATCCAGAATCTTACCCGTATTTCGCTATAACGTCTGCAATTCTATTGGAGTAGCCAGCCTCGTTATCGTACCACCCCACCACTTTGGCCAAAGTGCCATTGCAAGCTGTAAGAGAAGAGTCGAAAATACAAGAATGCGGATTTCCAATGATGTCAATCGACACAATTGGATCTTCGGTGTATTCGAGGATTCCCTTCATTGAAGATGCTGAAGCTTTTTTCATTACAGCATTTATTTCTTCTTTGGTAGTCTCCTTTTTAAGCAATACCGTAAGGTCAGTAAGAGAACCATCAGGCACGGGTACCCTTATTGAAATTCCATCAAGCTTTCCGTTAAGTGAGGGAAGTACCAGCCCAATTGCTTTGGCAGCACCTGTAGAAGTAGGTACTATGTTTATAACCGCAGCTCTTGCTCTTCTTAGATCTCTATGTGGAGAATCGTGAAGGCTTTGATCGGAGGTATATGCATGTATGGTAGAGATGTAACCTTTTTCAATACCAAAGTTATCATCCAGTATCTTGGCCATAGGGGCCAGGCAGTTGGTGGTACAAGAAGCATTGGAAAAGATTTTTTCATCACCTTTCAGTATTCCCTCATTCACACCCAGCACTATAGTGGGGATGTTCCCTTTTGCTGGAGCTGAGATGACTACTTTTTTAGCGCCAGCCGTAATATGAGCACTTGCGCCTGCTTCATCTACAAACCTTCCGGTAGATTCCAGCACAGTATCTATGTTGTTGGCCGCCCAGGGCAATTTTGTCGGATCTTTCTCTGCAGATACTTTGATGGTTTTACCATTGACAATAAGTGAGTCACTGGTGGCTTCTACGGTGCCCTTAAACCTACCGTGTACAGAATCGTACTTTAGAAGGTGGGCCAGAGTTTTAGTATCAGTTAAATCATTGATAGCAACCACTTCCACATTTTTCTTTGTCAGTAAGGCCACAAATGAAAGGCGTCCAATCCGTCCGAATCCGTTAATTGCAACTCTCGTCATTGATATAAATAGATTAAAAATTGATTGGCAAAAATAGAGCTATGGAGTCCCAAAACCAACGGAATAAGCCGCTAGTCCCAAAAAAAGTAAAGGTGGTTTTTGTTAATCTGTACGTGAAGGCTATCTTTGCGGCTCTTTAGAGGAAAACTTAAAATAAGGTCCGTTCGTCTAGGGGTTAGGACACCAGATTTTCATTCTGGCAACACGGGTTCGATTCCCGTACGGACTACATAAATAAATTGCAACTAATTGATTAACAGTTAGTTGCTTTTTTTGTTTATAGTATTGAGAACTTTTCTTCCTCTCATTTAAACCGAAAATTCTATAACCTATTTAAATTTAATGTTTGAAATAGCTTTCGCATTGGTTCATTAATTCTTGAGCGTTATTAAAATGGTGCAAGATAATTCATACCAATTTATTCCATCCAGAAAAGTACATCGATAACCAATCGTCCATTAAGGGCGTAGAACACATTTCTGGACTGGAGAAACTTAATTGACTATTAAGAAGGGATTTTTCGTTGGACGAACCTCAGAACGTGGTATTATTCGAAATGAGTTCGGATGTGGTGTAGCATTTGAATAACAATCAAAAAAAGCCAACAATTATTACACTAAGCAGTAAAAACCTCGACAAAAAATAGGTGAACTTTAAATTCAACTCATGGTGAGCTTGCATTTAAAGTTTGTCACTTGATAATCACCAATGTGGATAGGTGAATACTGCTGTTTAATACTGATCGAAGTCATTCAATAAGTATAGAAAATATTGTAATTTCATTCCTAAGTATTTAATCTTTTTAAAAACGAGAGAATGAAGGAAAAAAAATCAAAACTCACAAGACAGACAGGGGCACCTGTTCCAGATAATCAGAATGCGCAAACTGCTGGTCCACGCGGACCCATGTTGATGCAGGATGCCTGGTTTCTTGAAAAAATGGCAAACTTTGACCGAGAGGTCATTCCCGAAAGAAGAATGCATGCTAAGGGCTCTGGTGCTTTCGGAACTTTTACTGTAACGCACGACATTACGAAATACAGCAAGGCGAACATCTTTAGTGAAGTCGGGAAAAAGACAGAAATGTTTAGCCGTTTTTCTACCGTTGCCGGAGAAAGAGGGGCTGCGGATGCTGAAAGAGATATCAGAGGTTTTGCGCTAAAATTTTATACCGATGAAGGAATCTGGGATCTGGTTGGAAATAATACTCCCGTATTTTTCTTTCGCGATCCGATGAAATTCCCGGACTTAAACCACGCTGTAAAACGCGACCCTAAAACCAACATGAGGAGTGCCAACAACAACTGGGATTTCTGGACCTTACTCCCAGAATCTCTGCATCAGGTAACCATAACAATGAGTGATCGTGGCATTCCGAAAGGCTTCAGACATATGCACGGTTTTGGGAGTCACACCTATAGTTTTATCAATAAAGACAATGTAAGACACTGGGTGAAGTTCCATTTTGTTACACAGCAAGGCATCGAAAACTTATCTGATGAAGAAGCCATGAAAATAGTTGGGATGGACAGGGAATCGTCACAAAGAGATCTTTTTGATGCTATAGAGAGAAAAGATTTTCCGAAATGGAAAATGTTTATTCAGGTAATGACGGAAGAACAAGCAAAAACCTACCGTTTCCATCCTTTTGACCTGACCAAAATCTGGTCTAAAAAGGATTTTCCACTTATTCCTGTTGGTGAATTTGAGTTGAACAGAAATCCGGAAAATTATTTTCAGGATGTGGAACAAGCCGCGTTCAACCCAACGAATATTGTTCCAGGAATCGGGTTCTCTCCGGACAAAATGCTGCAGGGAAGATTGTTTTCTTATGGAGATGCACAACGGTACAGACTGGGAGTAAATCATTATCAAATTCCAGTCAACAAACCTACTTGTCCGTACCATGCCTATCATCGGGATGGAGCGATGCGTGTAGATGGAAACTATGGTGGCGCTAAGCATTACGAGCCAAACAGCTATGGCGAATGGCAAGAACAGCCCGAGGCACAAGAGCCGCCATTGGCAATGGATGGAACTGCTTATGCACACAATTTTAGGGATGATGATGAAGATTACTTCACACAACCGGGCGATTTGTTCCGCATCATCAAAGCTGATGGCAAAGCAGATTTACTATTTAAAAACACAGCTGCGCAAGTGGGTGGTGCCGATAAATTCATTCAGATTCGCCATATTAGAAACTGCTTTAAAGCAGATCCGGAATATGGAGAAGGTGTGGCAAAGGCACTTGGTTTAACTATGAAGGAAGTAAATAGCTTCGACATGACACCCCATGATAAATGGGCACCGAGGCCTACCAAAGGATAGGTTTTTCTGAAGAATTACTAGGTAATGGTCAGAACATGGGTTGGCGATGAATTGAATATGTGTAGAGTAGCACGAATATGAAAATTGCTGTTAGTGGAAAAAGCACTTCTGCTAGCAGCATTTTCTTTGTTAGTATTAGCTACCAATCTGATTCAAACATTTACATCTGAGGCAAAAGACAACATGTCGCGATCTATTTTGATCAATGTTGTGAAGCTTTATGCTACAATTTCAGCCTGGTGTTCCATCGGTTAAATTTTTTTCAATCCTGGTAGTTTTGACGTAATCGGAAATAGGAGTGCAACGGTTCTCCATCAAAATGCGCTCAGCTATCATTTGCTACCTTTTTATAATCTATTCCCACTGGGCTTTCCTATTTTTTTTGCTATTTGTTTTGTTGTGTATTGAGATAATTTATGCGAGATCAAGTATGATTTTGGTCAGTGCCGCTTGCGACATATATCATAGATGCAAACAAACTAATGGGTTGAAAAGACCGTTAAGCAATAAGGGTCTAATAGGATAAAATTGAACAGTGTGCTTTTGATTACCTTTGGAGAAAGGTTGAGTTTATCCTTTTTGTAGCCTTTCCGCTTACAAAAGACCGAGCTTCATAACAAGCTTCATAAGCACAATAAAGCACTAAAGACAAATTTGGTGCCCGAATGTGATTTGGATACGCATCATCAAATGAGCTGGAGGAAGCAGACCTGTGTTGATTTTAAAAACAAAATGATTGAATAAATTAAAATGAATATGAAAAAAGTACTGATTTTATTAGTAGTAACCTTTATTACCATGGGCTCGTATGCACAAACCCAATGGAAAGCAGATCCCTATCACTCCTCCTTGAATTTTAACATATCACATTCTGGAATCAGTATTGTGAATGGAAAATTTTTGGAATACACCGGAAACTTAACTACTGATGGAGAAGCCCTTAATGCTGCAAATATTGACTTTACCGTTAAAGTAAAAAGTATCAACACCAATGTGGTAGATAGGGATAATCACTTGAGAAGTGCTGATTTTTTTGAGGTAGATAAATTTCCTGATATGACTTTTAAAAGCGCCAAAATCCTGGCTACAGGTAAACCCAACAATTATTTATTGTATGGCAAACTGACAATTAAGGATGTTACGAAAGACGTGATTTTTGATGTGCAATATGGTGGAATAGCCAAGAGCGACCAGGGAGAAAGATTGGGGGTGAAAGCCGAAACGACCATCAATCGATTTGATTATAATATTGATTTTGACACGGCTGCTGCAGGTGTTGGAAAAGATGTAAGCATCGTTGTTCATGGACAGTTTGTAAAACAATAAGTTTAAACGTAAACAAAAATCAAATTTATGAGAAAGTACAAAATTGCAGTTATTGTAGGAAGCCTTCGTGAACAATCCTTTAACCTGAAAACAGCCAAGGCAATAATAGCGCTTGCACCGGAGTCTTTATCTCTCGAAATATTAGACATTGGTAATCTTCCAATGTTTAATGAAGACCTGGAAGCAACACCGCCAACTGAATGGGTTGCATTCCGAAGACAAATCATGGCTGTGGATGGACTTCTTTTTCTCACACCTGAGTATAATCGCTCGGTGCCGGGTGTTTTAAAAAATGCGATTGATGTGGGCTCCCGTCCTTATGGTCAAAATTCGTGGGATGGAAAGCCTGGTGCTATAGTAAGTGTTTCCACTGGAAATATCAGCGGTTTTGGAGCCAATCACCATTTGAGACAGTCTCTGGTTTTTGTTAATGTGCTTACCATGGCACAGCCAGAAGCTTACATTGGAGGAGCGAGTGCCCTTTTTAACGATAGGGGTAAGCTTACCAACGACTCTACCAAAAAATTCCTTAAAAGCTTTATGGAAGCTTTTGAAAAATGGGTTGATACAAATGCGGAGAAATAGCAAGAGTATTGTTTTAAATATATTCAAACCGGATTCAAACACCTTCGGCAAGCTTACGAGTTATGAATAGGAAAGGCTTCAATAACACGAGGCCAACCCGTTTGAAATGATGTCTATCAGTTGAATCTATTAAGTTGAATGAACAATTAACATAATATTATTATTAAACATGAAAAATTCAGCAAAAGCAGTAGTTGATAAAATGTTCTCTGCATTCAGCAGTGGCGATGTTGAAAAATTCGTAGCAACTGTTTCTGATAACACCGTATGGATTTATCACGGTACCCAAATCATTCCGGCAGGAACTTTTGAAAAGAAAGAGGGGGTAAGAACGTTTTTTAGTAACATTCTCGACAAAACAGAAATCATCAGCTTCGAACCACAACAATTTATTGTTGAAGAAAAGATGGTTGTTGTGTTAGGTCAGGAGCATCAAAAAGTAAAACGGACGGGAAGGGAACTAAAGCAAAAATGGATTCAGATATATACCGTTGAAAACGATTTGATTACAAGAATGGAGGAGTTTGCTACTTCGGAAGAAGTGAACTAATGAAGCAGTAAAGTAGTTAAATCAATCTCATAATATTACTAACTTTCTTTGTTGAGCCTCACAGCTTCTCAAAGACAATCAAATGAAAATATGAAAAAAGAAATATTAAATGATAATCCGCTTTTATGCGATATAGAGACCGGAATGTGTGGACCAGCTGATGAAAACACAGACACAATAGCAAAGAGCACTATTCGATCAACTAAGAAATCCGTAAAAGTAATTTATTATACAGATCCTATATGCTCATCGTGTTGGGGCATAGAACCACAATTGCGTAAACTCAAATTAGAATATGGTGATACTATTGAAATAGAGTATAGAATGGGAGGTTTATTGCCCGACTGGAGTTACAACAGTGGTGGCATTGGAAAACCATCGGACGTGGCAACTCACTGGGACGAAGTGAGTGTTCATTACGATATGCCCATTGACGGAGACCTATGGTTGGAAGATCCTTTGGATTCATCTTATCCTCCGTCCATTGCATTTAAAGCAGCACAAATGCAAGACAATGAAAAAGCAATTCTTTTTCTTCGGGAAATCAGAGAAATGGTTTTCCTGCAAAAGAAAAATATTGCAAAGTGGGAACATATGGAGGCTGCTGCTAAAAAAGTAGGGTTAAATATTGAGCAGTTCAAAACCGACTTTAACGGAAAAGCAAAATCATTGTTTGAAGAAGATTTGAAGTTAGGAAGAGAGCTGGGCGTAAGGGGATTCCCTACCACATTCTTTTTAGATGATGCAGGTAATAAAGAAATCGTCTATGGTTCAAGACCCTATGCTTTTTACGAGATGGCCATTCTGAAATTGAATGCTAATGCTACAAAAAGTGAATACAGTAAAAATTGGGAAACACTCTTCTCAAAATACGCTACGCTCACTGCAAAAGAGTTTTCTGAACTTTCTGGAACTCCAAGAGATGAAAGTGAAAAACAATTAAATAAGCTGGTTGTAAAAGGGGATTTAGAAAAGCATACTACCAAAAATGGTTCTATTTGGACAAGGAAGAATAACAGTATCTAGATAAGGTGATGTGACATTTTCAAAATCTGTGAGGAAAAATTTAAAAACACTTAAAAACGAAGAATTATGGCAACAATGAAAGCAGCACGCTGGTATGAAGCGAAAGACATACGGGTAGAGGAAGCCAAAATTCCCACTCCAAATGACAATCAGGTAAAGATAGAAGTAAAATTTACGGGTATATGCGGTTCCGACCTGCACGAATACACCCATGGTCCACAACTCATTCCGGTTGATAAACCCTACCTACTCAATGGGCACCAGGGAACGACAACCCTTGGACACGAATTTTCCGGGGTAGTTGAAGCAGTTGGAAAAAACGTAACAAACGTCAAGAAAGGAGACCGGGTAACGGTAGAACCGATTTTTAGAAATCCTGAAAGTCCGTTTATCACTACGGGAGAATATAACCTTTCTGAACCCCTCGGATTTGTTGGGTTGACGTCCAACGGTGGCTTTGCAAAGTATACGGTGGTCGAAGACTATATGGTGCACAAGATGCCCGACAAGATGACTTTTGAACAGGGCGCCATTGTAGAACCTGCCGCTGTGGCAGCGTATGCCATCCATCAAAGTGGAATGAAAATGGGCGACACGGTATTGATAACGGGGGCGGGTCCTATTGGTCTGTTAACGGTTCAGGTTGCAGTGGCTACCGGTGCTTCACAAATTTTTGTGTCGGATATCTCAGAAAATAGATTAAAGAAGGCCAAAGAAGTAGGGGCTACCCACACGTTTGACGCAAGGGATAAGGATATTCCTAAAAGAATTAAGGAGAAGACAGGTTATGGCGTTGATGTGTTTATTGATGCGGCCGGTGTTCAGGCTTCTTTTGATACTGGCATTAACAGCCTTCGCAACGGTGGCACGGCCGTCATAGTTGCTCTTTTTGCCAAGGAAGTAACTCACAATGCCTTAAATCATACTTTGAGGGAATTGACCATAAAAGGAACTGCTGCCTATCGCAACATTTTCCCCCAGACCATTGCATTAATCAATAGCGGAAGGTTGCCGGTGGAAAAACTAATCACCAGTGTCATCTCTTTGGATGAGATAGTAGAAAAAGGCTTTGAAGCACTGGTTAATGATCCTTCTGAGGTAAAGGTGTTGGTTGACATCAGCCGCTAAATCGCAAACAATAAATCAATTATAAATCTTAAAACAAAAAGAAAATGGCTAAATTAAATTCAATCGGACTAGATGTAGCAAAATCTAAAGTACTTGCAGAAAAGCTCAATGAACTCCTGGCAGATTATTCGATCTTTTATCAGAATATAAGAGGGTATCACTGGAACATTAAAGGAGATAAATTCTTTGAACTGCACGATAAATTCCAGGAACTATATGAAAATTTATTTGTAAAAATTGATGAAGTAGCAGAAAGAATCCGCACATTGGGTCACACGCCCAACCACAAATACTCTGTTTATCAAAAAGAGGCAAAAGTCAAAGAAAGTACAGAGGTGGCTGACGGGATAAAGGATGTGAAAGACACGCTTGAATCATTAAAAATTATTATTACCCTTCAACGAGAAATTCTGGAGATATCCGCAGATACAGGTGACGAAGGAACCAATGCTTTGATGAGCGATTACATTCGCGAGCAGGAAAAATTGGTTTGGATGTATTCTGCCTATTTAAAATAATTAGATATGAAAAGAGCATTAAATTTTTTAACCAGGGATTGGAGTTTAGGCCATGACACCGGTTTATTGATTTTCAGAGTGGTCTTTGGTCTGGTTTTGATCTATGGCCACGGCTTTGAAAAACTGACTGTTATTTTTAGTGGACAGGAAATCCAATTTATGGACCCTATAGGTATTGGCGCGGGCACTTCCTATTTTCTGGCTGCTTTTGCAGAAGGGATTTGTGCCATGCTGTTGGTTTTGGGATTGTTTTCCCGAGTAGCTACATCAATATTATCCATGAATTTTTTGGTCATTTTCATTTTCCACGCCTTTATGGTTGGTGATGGTTTTGCTATTTTGGAATTACGCTTTTTTTACCTGTTTTCCTTTATTGCATTAACACTTACCGGCCCTGGAAAGTTGTCATTGGATTATTTATGGCTCCGGGGAAAATTGAATTAGGAAAAACCTGAAAACAATAGTATGCCGGAACTTATTATACAAGCCCGCGAAGCGGCCATTAGTGCTCATTTAAGCGTAAAGCGCATCCTTCCTTTTCGGCAAAGGAGAATGGTAGGCCCTTTTATTTTTATGGACCACGCGGGACCGATAAATAGTTTTCCATCTGAGATAACCTCAATGGACGTGTTGCCGCATCCGCATATCGGGCTTTCTACGATCACCTACCTTTTCAGCGGAAATGTTACCCACCGCGACAGTCTGGGGGTTGAGAAAATAATTCTTCCGGGTGAAGTAAACTGGATGACTGCAGGGAAAGGTATTTCCCATTCTGAGCGTTTTGAAGATCCTGACCTTTTGGAAAAAGGCGGTCTGGAAATGCTGCAGACCTGGGTGGCCTTGCCAGAAACTGTAGAAGAAAGTGATCCCACTTTTGAGAATTACAAACCCGATCAATTGCCAGTTTATACCGACAGCGGTATCTGGATGCGTTTGATAGCCGGTAATGCTTATGGATTGGGGAATGATGTGGCCGTTCATTCCCCACTTTTTTACCTGCATGTAAAATTGGAAGCCGGTGCAAAAATTGACTTGCCTGCCGAGCATTCCGAAAGAGCCATTTATATCACAAGCGGAAGTTTGGAACTGTCAGGGAGGACCTATTCCAATGGTCAAATGATCGTCTTTTCAAAAAACGAAGAGGCAACCGTTCGATCCAAAACGAATTCCGAATTTATGATTTTGGGAGGTGAACACCTGGGCGAACGGTTTATTTGGTGGAACTTTGTCTCTTCGAGCAAAGAACGCATCGAGCAGGCCAAAAACGATTGGAAAACGGGGAAAATTATCTTGCCGCCCAACGATAATAAGGAATTTATTCCGCTTCCTGAAAGCCGGTCAAAGCCGGCTAGCAACGTTGTGCCGCCCCCCGAGCCGCTTTCGTGAAAATACTAATCGAACACGGGATTTTTAAATTATAAATTATGAATAAAATACTAGGACTGCATCACATCACGGCCATTGCAGGTGACGCTCAGCGCAATTACGACTTTTACACCAAAACCCTCGGACTCCGCCTGGTCAAAAAGACCGTTAATTTTGACGACCCCCAGACCTACCATTTCTACTTTGGGGACGTGGTGGGTTCTCCTGGAACCATCCTCACTTTCTTTCCATGGACAAATGTGAGACAAGGGAAGAACGGTGCCGGTATGGCCACAGAGATTGGATATTCCGTACCGAAAGGGAGCCTGGATTTCTGGAAAGCTCGTTTAAAAAAAGACAATATTTCCTATAATGCTAACAGTGTGCGGTTTGGGGAAAAATACATTGCTCTTCAGGATCCTGACGGATTGTGGCTCAATTTGATCGAAGCGAAACACAACGATGAGCGAAGAGGATATGAAACGGCTGAAATTAAAGCCGATGTTGCGATCAAAGGATTTCACACAGTTACATTGACCGAGGTTAACATCAAAGCTACTGCCGCCATCCTAACTGAAGTGTTTGGTTACAAACAGGTGGAGCAGGAAGGCAATTTATACCGTTACCAAACCGATGCTGTAGAAAATGCGGCCATAGTAGATTTGTTGGAAATGCCAGACGCCCAAAGAGGTTTAAATGCAGGGGGTACTAATCATCATGTGGCATTTCGGGTAAAAGATGAAGAAGTGCTGATGGCATTTAGAGAAAAAATTGCGGCAAGGGGTCTTAACATCACCGAGAAGATAAACCGGGACTATTTCTTTTCGCTTTATTTCCGTGAGCCGGGAGGCGTATTGTTTGAAATTGCAACAGACAACCCAGGATTCGCAACGGATGAGTCGGTAGAAAACCTCGGAAGTTCACTGCAATTACCTGATCAATATAAAGCGATGCGGGATAAGATTGAAAAGGGGCTCCCGGAGCTTCAAACGAAATGACAAACAATATGCACAAGAAGAATATACAAATGGCAGGCAAACCTCTGAATGAAGCCGAAAGGGTGTTGATTATGATCCATGGTCGTGGAGCGAGTGCCCGTGATATTCTCGGACTTTCTTCACAATTAAATGTATCTGAGTATGCCTTATTGGCCCCAGAGGCAACCAATAATGCCTGGTATCCCTATTCGTTTTTGGCACCACCTGATCAAAATGAACCCTGGCTTTCCTCTGCTCTTGATTTACTGAAAGAAGCCGTTGATGATGTAACGAAACAAGGGATCACTACAGAAAACATATACTTCCTGGGGTTTTCGCAGGGCGCTTGTCTGGCATTGGAGTTTGTTACTCGTCATGCGAAAAAATGGGGAGGTGTTGTGGTTTTTACTGGCGGACTGATTGGTGACAAAATAAATCAGGGGAATTATTCAGGCAACTTTAACGGGACACCCATCTTTATTGGTACGGGAAATCCCGATCCACACGTACCAATAGTACGTGTAAACGAAAGTGTCAGCATCCTGGAAAAAATGAATGCAAAGGTACACCTGCAGGTGCATGACAGTCGACCACATAGCATTTCTCCAGATGAGGTTGAAGAAGTAAATCGTTTGATTTTTAATTGAGAGGATAAATTTGGAAAGTGAATAGCCTAACTTTCCTATCAAGAGGAAAAGGGTATCTATGCTGCATTGCCTATGTGAGTACACCGTACTAACATGAAATTAATCTGAAGTAGAAAGAAAATTCTTTAGCGTGAAAATTTATCGAAATGTCCTATTCCGTAGAAGAGAACCGGAATATGAAATACCTTTAAATCTATGAATTAGACTCTAAATTAGTTCTACCTGTATTGGAGAAAATGGCGGAGAAGTATAAAAAGGAACTATCTTTGAGAAGAACATTAAAATTTATAGTATGAACTACACAGAAAATTTTGAAGGCATAAAGTTAGATGTACAGGCAGTGGACATTACCATATCCGATGCTTTACAGCAGAGTATAAGGGATACAATTACCAGATTAAAAAAGCATACTTCCGAAGTCAATTTTGTGGATGTTTATTTTACAGATAAAAGCGGAAAATCAACAAATCCTAAAAGCATCGGTATGAAATTGGGCATTCCTGGTAATGATGCTTTTGCTTCCGATTCGGGAGACAACTGGATGGAACTGCTGAAAAATGTAGAAGAAAAGCTGCGCAGTCAACTTGTAAAAATCAAAGGATGAAAAATGTTTGTCAAGACATGTACTAACCTCAACCTAAAGCCTTTTGCAAAATAGGAAATAACCAACGTAACAAGGCTATTGTGAGCAGCCTCAAATGGTGTGTATTGTATCACTCATTGGCTAAAACTCATTTTCCTGACCTACTAATTTCCAACCAGCGCGAGTTACTTCCAATTTCATGATCAGACTGCTAACCAGATTTTCTAACAAATTTTCTTGCTTTCCAATGGTTGCTACTTCTACTTGAATAATTACCTCTTCTGGATTTGTTTCAATAACATCTCTATTAATTGAACGCATTAATAATTGATCATCAGTTTCAATGTGGTTTAACAACCAAAACCGGACGTTAGATTCTATATTTAAAGAACATTGAATAGAAACCTGATAGAAAGTTTCTCTGACTTCAGTTTGCCGATATGCCGAAAGTTTTGATAATCGAATACTGATAGGTCTTAAAGTTAAATGTGATAAAACCACGGCAGTAGTAGTAACCAATGCTTCAATGAAAAAACCCATTCCGGCTAATGTTCCAACCGCAGCAGAACACCAGATGGTAGCTGCTGTATTAAGCCCGCTAATGGTAAAGCCGTCTTTCATTATTACACCAGCCCCGATAAAACCGATACCTGTAACTATCTGAGCCGTAACCCTGCCTGGATCCCCTCCCGAAAGACTATGAAGGTTTATAGATAATAGTACATAAGATGCCGCACCAATTGCAACCAGCGTATTGGTTCGTAATCCGGCATCTTTTTGCCGCCATTGCCTTTCAAAACCAATAATACCACCTAACAAAAAGGCTGCGCCTATACGTAAAATATATTCGGTAATATCTACAAATCCATTCATGAATTTTGGGATTATCTATTAATAAAAACTTTCGTAAACATCAACTTAAAGTCTTTTTGGCAAAAAAGGAAATGATCATACCGGGAATGGCCAAAGCAATGGCAAAATAAATCAAGCTCATGGGAGAATAAATGCCGAGCAACAGACCTGCCACAGAAGTTGCGATCATAATGGATAAGTTGAAGACAGATGACTGACCTAAAGTGGCAACATCTATGGCACTCTCTACCTGTCTGCTGACGGCTTCCTGTAACTAGGGTTACCAAAGGGCCAAACGAAAGCCCCCACAAAATGTAAGGATGATAGATCAAATAAAAGCATATCTTCAATGCTACTTTGCTTCAAGCGGAAATTTTCAATTTGTCAGAAGATATTAATAAATGCAGGAAGCAATATTGATTGATGCCAATCCGGCCTGGACTTTAGCAAAAACCCAATAGAAATTAATCTAACTTTATGTTTTATCACATTGTAATAAGTCCCCACTAAACCGAAGGGCAGGATGCCATCTGCTACTTAAATTAACGAAACACAATGACCGAAAAAGAAACACATTTTGCCAAATTCCTTGAAGACTGGCTGCTGAGCATTTTCGACATCAATCAGAATCAAGCACAGCTACTTAAAATGGCCATCCTGATTGTAGCTACCGGGCTTGTGGCGATCCTGTTATGGAAAATAGCTCAACTTGTAATCAACAAGTTCATTAGTAGGGTCGAAAGGCTTGCATCTGCCCAATGGAGTAATGTACTCTTACAAGGAGCTTTCGCAAAATTACCTCTTATTATTCCAGCGATCTACGTTACGGGTGCCTTACCATTGATTTTTTCAGATTATCCAACCTGGATCCCCACCATTGAAACCCTTACCACGGTGTACATTACGTTAGTGGTGATTCGAATTATTAGTTCCGCCATTTCTGCTTCTAACGTTTATTACAGTACATCCACCAGATATAAGGATAGGCCTATTGCCAGTTTTACACAGCTTGCTAAAATAGTAGTTTGGGTAATAGGAGTTATTTTCATGCTCTCTATTTTAATTGATCAAAACCCGCTGGCACTTTTCGGTGCGCTGGGTGCTGTATCTGCTGTAATACTTTTAATTTTTAAAGATACCCTCCTCGGGTTTATTGCAAGTATACAACTTACTATCAATGATATGGTTCGAATCGGAGATTGGGTTTCGGTTCCTAAGTATGGTGCCGATGGAGATGTGATAGGAATTTACCTCACTACAATTAAGGTAAGCAACTGGGACATGACCATATCTACAGTTCCTACTTACTCTTTTGTAAGCGATAGTTTCAAAAACTGGAGAGGAATGCAGGAAAGCGGAGGGAGGAGAATAAAGCGTTCCATAAATTTGAAGATCTCTTCTGTGCAATTTTGTGATGAGGAGATGCTCGCACGTTATGCTAAAATTGAATTGGTAAGAGAACATATTGGAAAAAGAACAGATGAAATCCTGACCTACAATTCTGAAAGGAATGTGAACACGGAGATGTCTATTGTAAACGGTCGCAGGATGACCAATATTGGCATATTTCGAGTATATATACTTAATTTATTAAAGAAAAATCCAAATATTAATCATGAGATGACGCACATGGTGAGACAGTTGGAGCCTTCGGAAACAGGTGTTCCTTTGGAGATATACTGTTTTTCTCGCATTAAAACCTGGATAGAATACGAGGGAATTCAATCTGATATTTTTGATCATATCATGGCAACAGCAAAACATTTTGATCTTGAAATATTTGAGAATCCCTCAAGTTCAGATTTACAGAAGTTGGTGACTTTGGAAAAACGCTAGTCAATTTGAAGAAACATAAGAATAGTGGAAAGATAAACCAAAAAAATTATCCTACTTTGTTGGTCTTCTTGATCAACAAAGTAGGACTCCATGATACTTTTTTATTACCCTTAATGTCCGGCATGTCCACCACCGTGCTCCATGATATCATGGATGGCTTCAACGGTATGCGTGTAGTCAACATAGGCTTCCACATAAGCCCTGCCTTGTTCTTTTGAATTATCCTTTACTTTTTTGAGTTCGGCTACTTTTTGATATTTTTCACGAATCCCATTAGCAATATGACTATTCAATTTTACCAAAAAATCATCCACCTTTCCCTCTTGAAGGGCTTTGTCGGTCATTTGAATAATTGGTTTGGTAGTCCCGGCTGGTTTTAATCCAGTGTAGGGAGCGCCTTCGGTTTCACGGTGCAGGCGAACGAGGGTTTCAAAAAAATGTTTTTCCACAATGGCATAAATTTCCTTGTCACCGTTTTTTAAACCGTAGGTCTTATTAAACAAAGGGATGATTTCCTGTTCCTGCTCTTCGGTAATCCACTTTAATACCAAATTGACATTATTTGTTTCAAGTGCTTTGGCGGCCTCTTTTATTACCGGGCCATCGTATGAATCGCAATGCGCTGAAGCTGGAAGTGTGCCAAATAGCATTAATAATGAAGCCAATACAATCGAAAGGATTGTTTGCAAATTGTTTTTACGGGGTTGTAGTCGCATTGTACTTTCCGTTTTTAAACTCATTTCTTTTGTTCTCATAATAAATTATTTAAGTGATTGTCATTATTATTTACGCGAAGCAAAATCTCAATCATCTCTGCTTGTTGGGTAATAAGACCCACAAGGGCCTGGGTTATAACTTTTCCAATACCTGAAGCAACACCCGCTATGATTATGTTTTGTTTTTCATTATTTACTATAAGTACTTACCATAGTGATTTTATACAATGTACCTGAAATTCAGGTATTTATGAATGACGGTTATCAATACTGGTGATGATTCTCCTCATGGATATATTTAAAAAAGTCTACTTCTAAAATTCCAGTTGAGGTGCTGACTACAAAAGGGGGGAGAGTAACCGAATCAGCTTTTCCCACAGATGCTTGTACGCGGGTCTGTTTAACCAGTAAATGGCATTGATCTCATGCGATTCTTTTAAGTCCTCCTCAAATGCCCTTTGCAGTTGACTGGTAATTTCTTTCGAATAGAGCATTGCATTGACTTCAAAATTAAGGTCGAAGCTTCGGTAGTCCATATTGGCAGACCCTACTACCGACAGATCATTGTCTATTACCATGGTCTTGGCATGAACAAATCCCTTTTCGTATGTAAATATCCTTACTCCATGTTTCAAAAGTTCAGTGTAGTAGGAGCGAGCGGCTGAATTGACCATTTTCGAATCCGATTTACCGGGAACCAATAATTTGACTTCAACACCACTTTTCGCAACAATGATCAGGGCGTCCATTAAGCTTTCGCCCGGAATGAAATAGGGGCTGGTAATTAAAACCCTCTCCCTGGCGGAGCCAATGGCTTTCATGATGGAATAAAAAATAACAGGCAATTTGGAATCTGGTCCGGAAGGCGCAATCTGCACAACTTCGTTCTGTATTGTTTGGGTATCAAAATTATACGGAAAGTAATCCGTCCCGTAATGCAGTTTGGTTTCGTGACTGAAATTCCAATCGCAAAGAAACAGGTACTGTAAATAAATCGTGGCTCTTCCATCGATCATTAAATGGGTATCCCTCCAATGCAATCCATTTTTTGAATTTGTATCATTCCGATACCTGTCGCTAATGTTGATACCTCCTATAAAGGATTTTTTTCCATCTATTATTATTATTTTTCGATGGTTCCTGTAGTTCAGGCGGTTTGCAAAGGCATACCATTTGATTCGATAAAAGGGAGCCGTATCCACACCGGCATCTTCTAATTTTTTGATAAATCCATTACTAAGAGTATGACTTCCGAAGTGATCGTACAAGAAACGTACCTCTACACCCTGTTGAGCTTTTTTGATTAAAACGTCTGCAATGGAATTCCCCGTTACATCATCTTCATAAATATAATATTCAATATGAATATGCGATGTGGCACCCTCCAGGGCACTCAAAAGGGTTAGGAATTTTTCTTCTCCGTTCAAAAGTAGCTTTACGGAATTATTCCCTGTTAACGGACTGTTCGTTGAATTACTGATGAAACGAACCAAGTTGCGATGCTTTGAAAGCACCAATCCCGAGTGCAAAACCTGTTCGGAATAATCATGAAGGCGGGTGAGTATTTCCTGACGGAGCGCTTCGTCATTTACGATTTTTCTGCTATATAATTTTTGCTTTCGGTAGTTGATGCCAAACGAAAAGTAGAACAGTATGCCCACAAGGGGAACCAACACAATGAAAAGAATATAGGCCAGCGCCTTGACACCACTGCGCGTATCATGCAGCACTCTTAATATGACCAAAACCATAATGATGAAGTAGCCTACTTCAAACATTATGGTCAGGTACATTGTGTCTTGGAATAGATTGAGGAACATCTGTGCACGAAATTCAAAATAGAATATCGACTTAGCTAATTATTTCCCCCGTAATTAATTAAAATTGTTCTTTCCTCAAATCATTTTGCAAGGTGTTGTAGCGTTCTTTCCATGCAGAGGATATTTTCTCCGAATGTTTGTGAAGCTTTCTTAGCTGTATGGAAAAGAAGATGCTGAAAATGCCACTCAAAAGAAATGCCATCCCTGTCCAGAAAATGATAGTTATTCCGGCAAAAACTGGATTCCATATCAGAATGATGGCAAAAAGAGCACCCAATATACCCAATGCGAGCAACCATCCCCAGTTAGGACTTCCATATCTCTTTACATCCAGAGCAAAGCTCAAAGTGGAGATCGAACGGAACAGAATGATAAAGCCGACATATAAGGCCAGCACTGCCATGGAAAGTGCCGGGTTTATCAACAATAACGCCCCAATAACGAACGTAACGATACCAAAAACAAGGTACCAGCCCCAATTGTCAAGTTGTTTTCTATTGGCCACCGAAAATAGGATTTCGAAAATTCCTGAAAACAGAAAACCCAGACTGAATAACATGGCCAAAACAAGGTACGAGCTTGCCGGAGATACGAACGCAGTGATTGCGGCACCTATAAATAGTAAGCCTACTATAAGTGGTACGTACCAAAGTTTTAAAGATTCCGACAGTGGTTTTAGAATAAGAGTTTTCATAGTGAAAGAATTGAATGTTTGTTACTTATAGTTTATTAAGCAGGCTGAGCCATTTTTTTAATATTATGAATGACACCGCCATCTATCAGAATGTCTGCGCCTGTAATAAAGCGTGCAGCATCGCTTACTAAAAACCGAACAACATCTGCTACATCTTCAGGAGTACCATTTCTTTTCAGGGGCGTTGCTTCTTTTATTGCTTGCATTCGTTCCGGATGTTCTTGAGCTGCCTTCAACGCCATCTCTGTTTCAATTACCCCTGGTGATACAGTAACAATGCGAGCTCTCTTACTTCCCCACTTATCTGCGTTTTTAATTGAAAGGAGTTGCACTCCACGCTTTGCAAAGTTGTACATGATATCTGAACTACCATCAACAAATTGACTTACCGTTTCAAAAGACCCGTGTGCCTGAGGATTCTCAAGTGCAGCATCATATTTTTCATCAGAGGGAACTGTATACGCCATCATGGAGGAGAACAATACTGCTACAGAATCTTCAACTGCCAGATCGTAAAAGGCATCAATGAGGATTTCTGTAGCTACTAAATCAATTGTATATACCTTCTTCAAGTCTTGCACTGTTCCACTAACACCTGCAGTATGGATCAGTGCTTTTAACGGACCGCTGTCAGCCACAAACTTGATTAGTTTATCCACATCTTTTTTGTTGGTAATGTCGCAGGCTATACCTGTAACTTTAAAACCTTCTTTTGAAAGTGTTTGCACCGCCTTGTCTACTTTCTCTTGAGAGTAGTCGGTAATGATCAACTCTTCATTCTTAAAAGTTCTCGCACATGCCATGCCTATGCCGCCTGCTCCTCCTGTGATTACTATTTTTTGTGACTTCATGTTATTTTTGTTATCAATTATTAACAATATTTCTTTCTAAGAAGGGATTACTACAGCCCATATAAAATCTCTTAGACTCTTTACTAATTTTTATCAATGTTTTGTTATTGCACCAAAGCCGTTAAATTTTTCCAACTCTCCTTTGGGAAGAAAAACAACATCTCCTCCAAAGCCCATGTTTCTCTCTATCATTTCATCATAAATATCATCAATCACTCCTTTATTGTTTCTTTCGCTATCGGAAACGTAAGTAATCACATCATTTTTCATTATGGCAGGTTGAAATAACCCCTGCTCTATAAAGAGTGTCTGAATCTTGCCTTGTGCTATTGCTCTCCAGATTTCATTGGTGTCGGACAGAAACCGGTTGGCGCTCACTGCTTTTTTCAATTCAGCTTTCCTGGCATTATTCTTTTTGATGATGTACTCCTGAACTATTTTCCATGCCTCTGTGACTATCGCATGGTCCTTTTTCTCAATCCTATTCTTGTTCAAGAAGATGTCAAGAATACTGTTTCTTTGATCTGCAATTTTTAAATACAAATTATAGTTTTCTTCCACGCTGCATATCAAAACTGGAAGTGGATTATTTTTTTTGACTTTGTTGACATCCTTATCCACCCGATTGAAAAATTCAGTGAGTAGATTTCTTTGACGAGACATGTTTGATAAGTCCACCCATTCTGTGGTATCAAATTGTTCGTTTAAAATTGGGAAAGGAGCACCGACTTCGGCAATTACTTTGTCATTGGCGGCCTCTATTAACCTTACTTTTTCCTGGCTTAAAACCAAAACATAATATCCGGTTTCCCGATGCTTTGCTCTTACTATGTCTCTGGTAACAAATGTGCGATCAACAACCGCCCGGTCCTCTACGGCAATGGGCAATCTTGTGTAATCTGCAATATCTTTGTTAACAAAAAGTATTAAGCTTTCAAGGTTATGACTATGGTCTATTTTGTTTGCCAGGCTATTTAATCTGTCGATCAATTTCGCTGCATCTTGTTTGCTCCCAGTGGCCAGTAATTTGCGTTCGGCTTCTTTTATTAATTTTTTGAGACGTAGTCCGTCTTTTAGATAATCCGGTTTTGTCCGGTGGGTGTTCAGTATAATTGTAATACAATTTTCAGAAACAACGTCTTTAAGTTTTTTTAATGTAGGGTTCATCATCAATGGCTTTGATTATTCTGTTTATTTCAATTTTAGAGCGGGGTTAAAACCTAATTGTTGGCCTGTTGAAATATTATTTCAAATAGGCGTTCAACATCCAAAGTGTTTTTTCAGTTTCAGAGATATAATCGCTCATTAAACTTAAAGTACCCTCATCATTTGCATCTGCGGCCAAAGACAATATTTCACGCTCTTTTTTGATTAAGGTTGAAAAGTTTTTTACTACAATTTCAACACCCTGTGTTCCGTCTGTTATATTTCTTTCTTCCTTAATCTTGGTGTTTTTAAGATAATCGGAATAAGTATGCAACGGCTCTCCCTCAAGTGTCAAAATACGTTCAGCGATTTCATCAATTTTGATGAAGGCATCTTTATAGTACTCTTCAAATTTTATATGCAATTCAAAGAAATCCTGACCCTTGATATTCCAATGCAGTCCTCTTAAATTCTGATAAAATAATTCATAGTCTGCCAATAGAATATTTAGCTCTGTAACTAGTTTTCCTACCTTTTTCTTGTCTAATCCCACTAAGTTTTTCATGCTTTATTAATTTCTTTGGTTTCGATACTAAATTAGCCTTATTACTGACGATTAAGTATGATTTTGGTCAGACCTGCAAGAGACATATATCATATATAAATATAAACGACTGAAGTTGGAAATCTTTAAAATAAGATAGACCGAACAAGTAAAATTGTAGATGAGCGCTTTTGATTAACTTTGGTGCAAAGCTGAATTTATTCTTTTTGTAATCTGTTCGTTAACAAAACGTGAAGTCTCAATAAGCATTATAAAATTATGCCGGAGTCCATGATTGAAGAATATAAGATTGAAATTATTGAATCGGTGGTTATTCTGATTTCATTCTTAATAGCACGATTTGCACTGAATAAAACCGTTGAAAAAGTTACCTTAAAGTTCACCCATCAAAAGGCGAGGACAAAAATTATCAGAAAGTTTGTTAACTCTTTTTTGCTTTTTGTGGCCTTGCAATTTTTGCTGTTTGTTTGGGGAGTTGAGCAATCTGAACTAATATTTTTTATTTCGTCAATGTTAACTGTGTTGGGGATTGCTTTTTTCGCCCAATGGTCAATTATTTCGAATATTACTTCAGCACTGATTATATTTTTCAGTCACCCTGCCAAAATCGGAGATACTATTACAGTGCTTAATAAGGACTACTCAATAAAAGGAAAAATAAGTGATATTGAAATGTTTTTCATCACCATCAAAACCGATGAGGGGGAGAAAGTCACTATTCCAAACAACGTTTTTATCCAAAAAATGGTTAAACAGGGTAGAAATTCGTAGTGCATTCAACAGATATATTTCACAAAATTAATAACCTGAATTATTAGTAATCTTTAAACTGAAGAGGGATTATCCTAAATGCCTCATAAATAGAAAAGGCCACCCTGTGGGGTGGCCTATAAAGGAGATAAAACTTTGTAAAGTATCTGTTTCTAGTAACGAAATAATCTTACTTACACTATCACACAGGCACCACCGGCACATGCAGCTTCAGCCTGTAGATCAGTGGCATCATCGGGTTCAAAAATAGCAGACAGGTCGATGTTCTTCAGTGACTTTTCAAGTTCTTCGTATCGTTCGCGACTGATGTCTTCAAAAGGTGGCTGTTTGTAGTTGCCATTGTCGTATGGAAGCACGCTTAGTCCATTGTAGGAAGCCTTATTTTCCCACATCCATTCTCCCACTTCTTTCCACTCATTATCTTTAATGGATACAGTGGCAGAAACATTATTGGCATTGGATCCTAATCGATAACCGTTACGAACCCATTCCAAATTGAAGGTTTTAACCCGCTCCAGCAAGTCCATTGCACTTTCTGTGCGAAGGGTGCTATTATCAGGTGCCTTTTGAGGAATGCATACAATGGCTTGCTTACTGTTTAACATATCCTCCTCCAGCAATTCAGGGTGGTTGATGCGTAAGTACTCATAAAGCGCCTCATTTTTTCCGATTCTCATCCTCCTCAAATAGTAATCGTTGTGCCAGGCATGGATACCTGAAGAGGTGCCAAGCACCAACGAACTTGTGCCGGAAGGTTTTATGGTAGTACAGCGGGCTGCAAATTCAATTCCTATTTTGGCTGTAACTTTTACGTTGATGTGCTTTACTGCATCTGCAGCTTCTTTCAAATCAAGCTTTATTACTTTTCCACTGGCGATGCCGGTCATTCCAACACCTATCAACGCATCTTGTTCAGTAGTTTGCTTCCATTCTTCTCTGAGGTAATGAAAGTCTGTAAAGCCCGCTTGAAGGGTGCCAAAAAATCCGGCTGCAGTTGCACGAGCGTTCAATTCCTCTTGCGTCTCCACATCGGAAACGTTTACTTCACATAGGTTACAAAATTGAAACGGACGAAGGGCAATTTCGCAGCAAGGATTGGTTCCCCAATCAGGGTGGTTGGTAAAATAAAAACCAGGCTCACCGGTTCCGGATATTTCTATCTTTTTCCAAAGATCAAAAAACTCTTGTTGTGTAGTCTCATCACGGGATAGTACGGCAGAATTATTGGCACGGCCGCGCTGTTCGTTCAATTCCCACCAGTTGCCAAATTTACAGGTAAGCATTTCTTCATCTTCTGGAGAGAAGAGTGAGATCATAGCAGACCTGCGTATTCCTCCGGCCAAAACAGCATTGGCGATATGACACATTAAGTCATGGCATTCCAGAGGCGATAATTGCTCTCCGTCTTTTTTGCGATCAAGGATAGCCGTAATATGGGCGTGGCATACCTTTAGGGGTTCGGGACCAGGAGCTTTTCCTCCGGCAGTCACCAACCGTGCTCCTTTGGGTCGGATGTCAGAGTAGTCGAAATCGGGCATGGCCTTGCTCTGTCCAAAATACGCCTTCATGATCATTTTGATTGAGTCGGCCCAGCCTTCCAGGCTATCGCCAATTAAAAAACGCCTCCGTTTTTCTGCCTTTTCAATAGGAGGTAACTCGCTTACGTGATGTTGTTGCACGGAGTAACCTACCCCTGTGCCCCCCAGCAACAAGAACATGGCTTCAGAAAATGCCCGTATATCATCCACCGGCAGATAAGCGCAATTATAAATGCGACTGTTGTTTCTGGCGATGGATGGACCAGCAAATTGCATTGCGCGCATGGAGGGCAGCACCTTTTTTTGCAATATCCACTGCATATTGTCCTGAATTTCAGATTTTAGTTGCGGATACTTTTCCACCATCATGTCTTCATATCTTGCACATATTTCCGGCCATAATTCTCTGCGCTGAAGTTCGGGAATGTACCGTGCATACTTCATGTATATCACGATGTTGCTGAGGATTTCCTGATTAAGTTCCATGGTTGTAGGGTTAAATTTGATAAAGTTTAAAAAATATTAACTTTTTAATGTGGTTGCTTTGTTGACAGTATTATTTTCCAATTGCAATGCAGCAGGAAAGAGTATTTGATCTTCAAACTTAACAATGAATCTCATGTGTTTTTCTAATTGTTGGAGTTGATGATACAACAAATGAAAGGACGAATTGGTGCCTTTTGGTACGCTATAGCCTCGGCTCAGTATCCTGATTTTATCCAAATCAGCAATGACCGACTGATGTTCATCTTCCATCGCTTTGATAGGGTACATGAGGCGAAATACAGTGTCCTCTTTTTTATGTTTTCCTGTCCCTTTTAGAGCTAATTTTTTAATGGCCGGGAACAAAATTCTTCCCTCCGTATACATATGTAATTCCAGACCGCCTACGATCTTATCAAACAAGGATTTAATTTTTGGAAGCTCAATCCGAAGGGACCCGTATTGCTCTAAAACCTCATTAATGGATTTTCTAATGCTTTTTATGGATTCTTTAATAAACACGTGGTGTTCAGTCATCATATGCTCAACCAGATGGGGGAGGCGCCACCCCTGCATTTCCGAATATATAGAAGATGGAATGGTTATTCTTTTTAGCTCTTCTTTTACGATCTCTGGCAAAACCTGAGCCTCCTCGCAAGCCTCCTCAAATTGGGTCTTGTTATCCCGATAGCCTATTCCCTGTCTCTTAAAAACATCAACTGCTTGTGGAGCTACATTTACTATTTCTGAAATCGTCATCTAAATGGCTGGGAACAATTTCAAATGAATTTAACGGTTGAACAGGTCAAAAATAAAGGATATATTGGTCTTTTAATAAGATAAACAGAAAAAAACGGAGAATAATTGAAGGAAATGGATTGACTAAACCGCTAAAGATCAAGGTGGTAATAATTTGGTAGTAAACGCTTATAAACGGTTATCGGATGGTGCATTTTGCGAATAGATAAAGGAGCATCAAACGATGGGCAATGCTCATGCTTTGGAAGCGGAAATCAAATGTTGTAATTCTTCAATTTGAGCTTGCTTCCGCGTAAGTTCCTTCCTTACTTTTGTAAGCGGTTGCCCTTTTAGACTTGCCAACTCCAATGAGAGTTTGTACATCAATTCCTCTAGTGCCTCCAAAAGAAGACTTTTATGTTTTTGATCAATTTTTATCATTGGCGACAGTGTTAAAACAGGATTATTCTCTGATAAAACTATTGTAGTCGTACCACACATAAGATGATATTGGTCAACAGCAGTGAAGATTAATGTCATATAATTATTCTTAACTTTTGATTGAACAATATACCAATAATCGCCCTCCGGTCATGGAGGGTCAATTTAACCTCGAAACGGTTTAAAAAACTCAATATAAAAAGATAATATTGTCTTTTATTATTGAACAGAGCCGTTTATGAAAACCAAAAAAAGGAGGGCACTACCAGAACCATTTAAAATTAAAATGGTTGAGCCTCTGAGAATTACCACGGAGGAATACCGTCTTGATAAATTGAAAGCTGCTCACTATAATCCCTTTCTTCTCAATGCGGATGATGTATTCATTGATTTTCTAACAGACAGCGGTACGGGCGCGATGAGTGATCACCAGTGGGCCGGAATCCTGATGGGTGATGAAAGCTATGCAGGTGCAAAGAGCTGGCAACACCTGGAGCAGGTAGTTAAGGACCTAACGGGGATGCCCTATATTCTGCCTACCCACCAGGGGAGGGCAGCAGAAAGAATTCTTTACAGCACGATTGGGGGGAAAGGTAAAGTGTTTATTAGTAATACCCATTTTGACACTACACGGGCAAATATTGAATTCACTGGAGCAATTGCCATTGATATTCCATCCAGGGAATCTGATAATTTAGAACAGGAGTCGGCCTTCAAGGGAAACATCGATACTAATAAATTGTCCGAGCTGATTATTGAATATGGCGCAGAAAACATGGGAGCGGTCATCATGACGGTAACCAATAATTCTTCCGGAGGCCAACCGGTAAGTATGAGCAATATGTTGGAAGTGCGTGCTATTTGCGATGAGCACCAAGTGATGATGGTTATTGATGGTTGCCGTATTGCCGAGAACAGTTACTTCGTGAAACATCGCGAACCAGATTACGAGAAGTACACCTTTGAGGAGATAGCGCGAAAAATGCTGCAACTGGGAGATGCGTTTGTCATGAGTGCCAAAAAAGATGGCATGGTCAACATTGGTGGGTTGCTTACCCTGAAGGATAAAAAACTAAGCGACCAATGCATCAACTTATTGATCATCTCTGAGGGGTTTACAACATATGGCGGTTTGGCAGGCCGTGATATGGAGGCCATAGCCATTGGTCTTAAAGAAGTATTTGATCCGGATTATTTGCATTACCGCATACGGAGCACGGCCTATTTAGGTGAACACCTTAAAGCAAAAGGGATTCCGGTGGTTTGGCCTATTGGCGGGCATGCTGTATATATAGATGCCGGCAAGTTGTATCCAAATATCCCCTTGAATCAATATCCGGGTCAAGCATTAGTTTGTGATTTGTATGTGAAAGGAGGCATCCGTTGTGTAGAGGTGGGAAGTGTGATGTTTGGAAAATATGACAATAACGGAAAATTGATTTCTGCCAAAAATGAATTGGTGAGATTGGCTATTCCGCGCAGAACCTATACGCAAAGTCATATTGATTATGTGATCGATGTCTTTGACGATATTCTGGAGATGGTAGATCGAAAAAGTGGATATAAGATCACTTACGAACCCCCCTTCTTAAGACACTTTACGGCACGATTTGAACCTGTATAAATCAATTATTAAAAGATGAAAAAGCAATTAATAAAGCGCTCCTGGGCAGAGCCCTATAAAATGAAAATGGTTGAGTTGTTAAAAATGACAACTACTGCCCATCGAAAAAAAGCCATTAAAGAGGCAGGTTACAATACTTTTTTATTGAAATCGGAAGATGTATACATCGACCTGCTCACGGATAGTGGAACCAACGCTATGAGCGACCAGCAATGGTCGGGCTTAATGGTAGGCGATGAGGCCTATGCGGGGAGCAAAAGTTATTTCCGCATGGAAGAAGCCATCAAAAAATATTATGGATACAAGTACATTATACCCACTCATCAGGGCCGAGGCGCAGAGAATATATTATCAAAAATTCTGATCAAGAAAGGAGATATTGTCCCGGGCAATATGTATTTCACCACTACCCGATTGCATCAGGAACTTGCCGGAGGAAAATTCTATGATATCATAGTGGATGAAGCGCATGACCCCAACAATGAATTTCAATTCAAAGGAAATGTAGATATTGATAAACTCGATATACTGGTAAAAAAATATGGCGCAAAACGAATACCTTATGTAAGTATCGCCACTACGGTAAATATGGCGGGAGGGCAACCCATAAGTATGAAAAACTTAAAGGAATTGAGGGCTTATACTAAGAAAAATGGGATTCGAATCATTCATGATATGACCCGTGTTGCGGAGAATGCTTATTTTATTCAACAAAGGGAGAAAGGATACGAAAAGAAATCAGTTAAAGACATTGTAAAAGAAATTTGTTCACTCACAGACGGAGCCACCATGAGTGCCAAAAAAGATGCGCTGGTCAACATTGGTGGTTTTATGGCTACTAATGATTTTGATATTTATGAAGAAGCAAGAAACCTGGTAGTAGTTTATGAAGGATTGCATACCTACGGTGGACTAGCAGGAAGAGACATGGAAGCAATCGCTATTGGTATCGCAGAAAGTGTGAGTGACCACCATCAACGAGCCAGGGTGGGGCAGGTGGAGTACCTGGGCCATCAGATGGAATCGTACGGTATTCCTATTGTGAAACCCATTGGCAGTCATGGCATATTTGTGGATGCAAGGGCTTTTCTTCCTCATCTCACACAAGATGAATTTCCAGCACAGACGTTGGCTGCAGAAATTTACATTGACTCAGGAGTACGCACCATGGAACGTGGAGTTGTATCAGCCGGACGAAAAGCAAATGGTGAAAATTATTATCCTAAGCTTGAACTGGTTCGCTTTACGATGCCACGCAGGGTTTACACACAGGCCCACATGGATGTGATCGCTGAATCTACCGCAGCAGTTTATGAGAAAAGAAGTAAAATCAAAGGATTGAAAATGGTGTACGAGCCAAAGTATCTTAGGTTTTTTCAAGCGAGGTTTGAAATTAAACCATGAAATAAATCAGTATGATTTCAATTACAAAAATTTTTAGGTTCGAAGCAGCTCACGCTATTTATAAATATCCGGGCAGTTGCGAGCATATACACGGACATTCTTATGAACTGCAGGTGACTGTACAGGCAAGACAAGCAAGTGAAGATTTTATTCCGGAATTAGGAATAATTATTGACTTTAAAGATTTGAAAATACGGGTGCAAGAAGCAGTTATTAAAGCTTTGGATCACAAGCTTATTTTATCAAAGGCATATCTTTCAAAAACAAAGAACGTCTTTTCTTCAGAGGAGCTTGTCGTATTCGATTTTGAACCTACTGCTGAAAATTTATTAATTTTTTCGCGTAACCAAATTCATTCTAACTTACCAGAACACGTTCAACTCAAATCTCTAAGATTATATGAAACACGCGATTCATTTGCAGATTGGTCAGCCGGGAAATAAATATAAGGCATTCCTTATTCTGCCTGATTAAGGTTGGTTGTCAGTTCACAAGCGACTTGCTATACCTCCATACTCATTGACTCTGCTGGTTGAGCGGAAAGTTCCAGCATAGCATTCAAAGCCCGCACTGCTTTTTTGCGAACGGATTCATGGACCAAAATCTCGGGTTCTTCAGTTCTTAAGCAATTCTCAAGCTTTTCCAGAGTATTCATTTTCATATAAGGGCATTCGCTGCATGCACAGGTATTGTCTTCAAATGCCGGAGCGGGAATAAGTATTTTATGAGGAACCTCCTTTTGCATTTGATACAGTATACCCGCCTCTGTGGCAACAATATATTGTTGGTGATGATCGCGTTTCACAAAATCGATCATGCCCTTTGTAGAGCCTATATAGGAAGCAATACGCAGAATATGAGGCTGCGATTCCGGATGAGCAATAAACTTAGCATCTGGATAAGCGGTATGAAGATCAAGAATTTTGTCGATTGAAAAATTCTCATGAACGACACAACTTCCATCCCATAATATCATATCTCTCCCTGTTTGTTCAATGAGATATTTTCCCAGGTTAATATCAGGGGCAAAAATAATTGGTTTATCGGTTTTAATTGAATTAATAACTTTTACGGCATTGGATGATGTGCATACGATATCACTCATCGCTTTTATTTCAGTGCTGCAATTAACATAAGTGACAACGGGCGAGCCGGGATGTGCTTCTATGAATTTCTTAAATTTATCAGGAGGGCAAGAGTCAGCGAGAGAACATCCTGCATCGGTATCCGGGAGCAGTACTTTGCGAGAAGGATTAAGAATCTTTGCTGTCTCCGCCATAAAGTAAACGCCCGCTACCACAATGATGTCGACCTCGGATTGAGCAGCATGTTGTGCCATTTGTAAACTATCGCCTACCACATCGGCTACCTCCTGGATTTCAGGTGTTTGATAATAATGCGCTATGATGATAGCGTTTTTCTTTTCCTTTAATTCCCTGATAGAGTCTGAGATGGTTCGTGTGTCAACCGCGATTTTCATGAATTATAGTTGTTTTATGTAACACCTTCTTCGCTTGTGTTGTTGAGATTCATAATAGTCCCAGAGGGATTGGACTTGCTTATTGTCTTCCAGTTCGGGATTGGATTCAACAATGTGAATTTTGTTTTTAATATAAGCTTTGTTTGCCTCTTCCATCAGCAGTACGCTAATTCCCTTTCCCTGGTAATCAGGTCTTACACCGATAAGGCAAAGTTCTCCCGCGTTGTTTTTTCGCATATCCATAAATACATGTAAGAACCCAAATGGAAACAAGCTGCCATTTGCTTTTTGTAATGCCTTTGAGAGTGATGGCATACTAATTCCAAAAGCAATGAGTGCCCCACTTTCATCGATCACCAATGAGATGAAATCTTTTCGGATGAGGGGTAAGTACTGCTTGATATAATATTGTATTTGCTTTTCGGTTAATTCAACCATCCCATGCAAATGACTATAGCAAGTATTGATTAGTTCGAATATGTCGTGGGCATAACGTTCAATGTCTTGTGGCTTTTGCGGATTAATAATTCTTACTCTATTTCGCCTCTTTACAATTCCGGCCAATTGCTCAATTTTTTTTGGTACCTTATTATCCAAAAAAAACTTATACTCTACCCAATCTACTTCTTTCTGGTAACCCGCTTTTTCGGTATAGGTAACATAGTAGGGATAATTATACATTGCGGCTATAGTGGCAATTTGGTCGAATCCTTCAATCAACATTCCAGCAGGGTCAAAATTGGTGAAACCCATTGGGCCATGTATCGCCTCCATTCCTTGTTTCCTTGCCCAATCTTCGCAAGTACTCAACAATGCTTTGGCCACTTCCTCGTCATCCTCAAAATCGAACCACCCGAAGCGAGCATGTTTTTTATTCCACTTGTCAATAAATGCGTGATTAATAATTCCCGCTACGCGACCCACTACTCTGTTTTTCTTGTAAGCAAGCCAATATTGTGAGATACAATGCTCAAATGCCGGATTTTTATCTTTGCTTAAGGTTATTAACTGATCCGTTTTAAGGGGTGGAACATAGTAAGGATTGTTCCGATACAGGTTGTAAGGAAATGCAACGAAATCCTTCAGGTCTTGATCGGTCTCAACAAGTTTGACGGTAATGCCTGTTGTGGTTTTGCTATCTAATCCCGTATTCACCATTTATTTGCTATAATTTGCTTCCCCAATAGCTGAACACAAATTTATGATAAAAAGACCATAAAGTCTTTATTTATTATAATTTTGCCCCTTGAACTTAGAATATTGATGGCAGATAAAACTAAATATATATTAATTTCTGGTTTATTGGTATCGTTTGTTATTTACACCTCATTTATATACCGACAACCAATAATCCATAAGTTGCCAGAAAATTCAGGTATTGTAATGAAGGGAAAAATGATCTGGCAGAATAAAAACTGTGGGGCCTGCCACCAGATTTATGGGTTAGGTGGTTTTTTAGGTCCTGATCTTACCAATATTTATTCTGCAAAAGGAAAAGGGCCTGTTTATATCCGGGCTTTTGTAACAGCAGGCACACCTGTTATGCCCTCGTTTCAATTACAGGAGCAAGAGATGACGGCATTGTTGCAATACTTGCGTCATGTTGATGCTTCAGGAAAATCAGACCCAAAACAGTTTAGGGTTAATTATGATGGAACCATTGCCAACAAATAGAATTTCACTAACAAAATTATTTTTGTCAACAGGATTGATTTTGTTGCTGACAGGGATGTTATTTGGGATTATTGGTGGCTTGCAATACATAATTCCGGGTTTTTTAAAAACTTACCTCTCATTCGAAAAAATAAGGCCTCTCCATGTATCGTCCGTTGTGTTTTGGATATTACTAGCCGCGATGGGTGGTGTTTTGCACTATACCCGGGAATATACAGGGCGAAAGCTTTTTTCTACTAAACTATTGCGTGTTCAATGGATACTTTTTGTGGTAACCATATTTCTTATTCTAATCAGTTACACCGTAGGATCTTTTGGAGGACGTGAGTATTGGGAGTTTCCGCCTTTACTGGCGTTGCCAATCCTATTAGGGTGGAGCTTATTTGCGATTAACTACATCAAATCAATTAAATCTTTGCGAAAGCAACCTGTGTATGTGTGGATGTGGCTGACAGGTGCTATTGGTTTTCTTTTCATTTTTTCTGAATCCTATCTTTGGGTGTTGCCCTATTTTCAACAGGATGTAGTGCGCGACATGACGGTGCAGTGGAAATCCTACGGATCGCTTGTAGGTTGTTGGAATATGCTGGTTTATGGATCGGGAATTTACCTGATGGAGAAAATCAGTAAAGACAAGACTTACGGTTATTCAAAGATTGGTTTCGCACTATACTTTTTAGGTTTATTTAATCTTTTCTTTAATTGGAGCCATCATATTTACACACTGCCAGTTAGTGGCAACATTAGGCACATTGGTTATTTTGTAAGCATGACCGAGTTACTGATTCTGGGCAGAATGATTTATAAGTGGAAGGGAACGGTGACCCAGGCACAGAAATTCGATCATTTGATTCCCTACCGTTTTCTTTGGGCAGCTGACGTTTGGATACTACTTAACCTGCTTCTTGCCATAGCGATGTCTGTTCCAGCCATCAATATTTATACGCATGGCACGCACATTACAGTTGCGCATGTAATGGGCACCACCATTGGTATTAATACCATGTTATTGATGGCTGTTTGTTTTGATATTCTTGGTGAAAATCTTCAATTCAAAAAGCGTTTCCAGCGGCTAATTGCAAATGGATACTTAATTGTAAATGGATCTTTGTTCGTATTTTTTATGGCGCTTATTGGTGCCGGAATACAACGGTCAAGGTGGCAAATGAATCCTGAGGCGGGACCATTTGGTGAAATGATGATAAGTCTTGCTCCTTACTTTATAGCTTTTACAATAGCCGGACTATTCATTTTTGTGGGATTTTGCCTTATTATTTATCCGCTACTCCGGTCATTTGTTTTATGCAATTCCTGGCCTGAAAAAGACATGAGCCTCACTAAAGAGAAACCCACAATGAATGGCGCGCGCGAGCCACTTAAAAATACTTTGATCAAACCTGTGCAAGTGGAGTAAGGTATTTCAGTACCTTACAATTATGGAAGATTGAAATTAACTCAGTGTTACTTTCTTATCGATTTTTAGAAAAGTTTTTCCGTTGGCCAACTCCTTGGTGAGATCCTGAATGGTTCTTTCCTTCATGATCTTTCGCAATCGATCTTTATATCTTTGGATTTCATGGTGAATAGGACAAGGGGATGTATCTGAGCATACTTTTAGTCCTAATGAGCATGTATGTAAAACATCCTCACCATCGATTGCCTTCACAATGGTATTTAATGGAATGGGCTTGGCTTTGGGGTCTAAATAAAAGCCACCATTTGGCCCTTTTATTGAACTAATAATTTTCTCCCGAGAGAGCGTTTGAAGAATCTTTGCTGTGAAGGGTTCCGGAGAGTCTATTTCCTTTGCAATTTCTTTGATGCTAAGTTTGGATCCGTTAATACTATTACTTGAAACATACAATGCCGCCCTGATGGCATACTCACAAGATTTTGAAAACATAGCGTAAGTTATTCTTTTAGTAGTGCCTAATTACAATAAAAAACAATAACCAGAACAAATGATCACAAATTTAAATCGCTACTTCTGGAGCGACTTCAGCCGTCACTTTAGCCAAATAACTATTCAACAATTCTGAAAGTTGATTTTCTGCTTCATCAAGGTTGCGATTTATTTTAGATCCCAAAGCAGCAAATTCTTCGCTCACCTTGCCGGATAAGTCACGGTAGTACGAAATACCTTTAATCAGGTTTTCATAAAAATTCTGAATATAGACCTGCTTTTTTTTGTCCACCAAAGCCTTTCCTTCCTGTAACAGTTCACTCCAGTACTTAACATAGATGGAGAGCTCTTTAACGAACATATGAGGGCGGTTATCTCCCTGTATGATATTAATACGTCCGTAAATATGATCGATCATCTTTTTCAATGATACAATTTCCGTAAAGTAAGCAATGTTGGGTCCTGGGCATATATTGACTGCATCTAGCTTCTTAAAGGGAGTTGCCTCATGTACTTTAATTGCCGCATTACTCAAGCCAATACAAAGACACTCTTTATCCAATACGTCCTGTAGTTGCTCTTTGTATTCTTGCTCAGGCAAACCTTGTTCTTTCAACTGTGCTATTTTCCGCTTCTGGTAAACGCGGGATGCTGTACAAATTGGTTCTTTGGTAAACTCCGTATTGGAAACCAGGTATTTTTCTGTACAAGGACTTCCAGGCTTGCCCTTTGCTATTCTGTCCAGTTTCTCCTTTTCACCTGTAGTGCCCTTCAGATAATGAAAGCGGACACCCAAAGGGGAGTTCTTGCTCAGTATGACATCCTCTTCTTTTGCCTTACTTAGTAATTTCAGTGTGGCTTCATCTACCGTTGTGGCTTCAGGAACCAGTAAAAATGGTGTGCCCCAACCGGTGCTATCTACTCCATAATAAGTATTGAGCAATTCATTTTCTGCATGGGTTCCTATTCCACCTTGCACGCTGATTTTTATTGCATGAGGATGCTCAAAACCAGATTTCCCTTTTGATATAAGTGATTGATTATAAACTTCGAAAAGAGTGGTGGATAGTTCATCTTTCTTGTCTTTAAACTCTTGCAAAATAGGCCCAATCAAAAAACCATCGGTTGCAAACGCATGTCCTCCACAATTCAGCCCAGACTCGATTCTGAATTCGCTCACCCAAAGCCCTTTCTTTGCCAGCATTTTTCCCTGGATGAGGGCAGACCGATAATCGGATACTTTGATCACAATTTTCTTCTCAAAATTGCCACCACCATCGGCATCAAATGCACTTAGTTTCTCCATGTAGGCAAAAAGGCGGGGATTCATACCGGCCGAAAGGATAACAGATGAGTTGGATAAATTGCTATTAGCGTAACCACGCAAAGCTGCTACTGCGTCTGAGCCATCTTCAATTACATTTCCCTGTTTGTCGTGGTTATTTTTGTCCAGTTTGGTCATGATGTTCACATCAATACTTCCCGGTTGAATTTGGGTCTTCAGCCAGTGCTCTAGTTGCAGTATGTCTTCCGGATCGTTGAGATCTGCCATCAGATTGAAGATTCTTTTCAGGTCGTTGTTATCAGGCAACATTTCGAAGTATTTATTCAAATCTGAGCCAGCTTCAAAGGGGGCAGCCTTTAGTTCTTCAAACTGCTGCTTGACGATTAGATTGACCAGGTTCAGGTAATCGGTAATTCGTTTGGCGCGGTAGTCCTCCTCATTAGGTGTAATAGGTATGTATGGTTTGCCAATTGACGGGTAGTAATGCTCCCTCATCTTTTCCACCAGATTGTCTTCGATAATTGAAATTACAGAAGAAACTCCGAACCGGGCCACCTTAATAGGGCTGTCAATGGTGTAAGCTAGGCCCATTACGGGTATATGAAAGGAGTGGGGTGATGTGAATTGCATGTTGTTGAGTTTGAATAGTTTAATAGACAAAGGTAAATAAATAAAGATAAAATTGTCTTTTATTTTATTGTCTTTCTTATTTTTGGTCATAATCGTGTAAAAAGGGGTTAAAAATCAAATTAAAGGGACAAACTAAACAAACAATGGGAGCTCATTTTTATGAGGTGAACGTCAACTGGAACAAGGGCAGAAAGGGCATGATGTGCTCTCCAGAGATTAATTCTGTGCTTGGTGAAAATGGATGTATAGAAGTAGCAACCCCACCACAGTTCAATAAGGGCATACCTGGGATATGGTCTCCCGAACACCTGTTTACTGCAGCAGTTAGCAGTTGCCTTATGACAACCTTTCTGGCAATTGCAGAAAACTCAAAACTGGATTTCAAGGCGTTTGCCTGTTCATCCAGGGGTAAGTTGGAGCAGGTAGATGGAAAATTCTTGATGACAGAGGTGGTACTAGAACCAACTGTTACCATTATCAATCAAGAAGATCAAGACCGCACGCTTAGGATACTTCAAAAGTCTGAGGCGGCATGCCTGATATCAAATTCGATAAAATCAAAAGTAACAATGATACCAGTGATTAAGATGTAGGGGAAGGAAGCAGTTGGCTGAGGTTAAAATAAGATCCGATGCAATGCAAACTGAACATTCGTGTAATTATTGTGATCATGGTGATTTGGTCTACTGCCACTGTACCAAACGCGATCGCTCAGTTTACAGTAGGGGGCCAGTTATTAACTCGTGGGGAGTATAGAAATGGTTATGGTCACCTCATATCCAAAGGGGAGAAACCCTATTTCGGAATTGGACAGCGCGCAAGAATCCATTTCCAATATGACCATGAGAAAGTTAAATTTTTTACCAGTGTACAGGACGTGCGTACATGGGGCAGTACTTCTCAGGCCAATCTAAGTGATGATTTCTTATCTGTTCATGAGGCTTTTGCAGAAATCCCACTTGGGGAATTATGGGCCGTAAAGGTAGGACGACAGGAGCTGAACTATGACAATGCACGTTTTTTAGGAAATCTGGATTGGGCTTTGCAGGCAAGGTCACACGACTTTGCATTGGTCAAATTCGAAAGGGAACATATGAAGCTGCACATCGGTGCGGGGTACAATCAGGCAAAAGTGGCTCTGGTTAGAGAACCTTATACCATAAGCAATCAATACAAAATTGCACAACTGTTCCACTATGAAAATTTTTTGGGTCCCATTGAGTTAAGCTTTTTGTTTTGGAACAATGGAATGGAGCAAAATGACCAGGGGAAATTAAAAATCAGGTATAGCCAGACTGTAGGATTCCCTAAAGTGATTGTCAAAAGTGGAAATTTTACTTTTTCAGGATTTTATTATCACCAGTTGGGCAGGGATGTTACCAATAGCAAAACTAACGCCAATGATGCCAGTGCCCAGGCTTCATACAAAATAATTTGGGATGAAGAAAGGGGTAAAAAATTTCAAACCACGCTCGGTTTTGAAATTTTATCTGGTACTTCCCAACAAGCCACAGATAATACCAATCAATCTTATAATCCCTTTTATGGAACCAATCATGCCCACAACGGCTACATGGATCTTTTTTATGTAGGTGGAGGAAATACTAATTCCGTTGGATTACAAGATTATTTTTTACGAATGCGGTTTGATCCTTCGGCCAAATTGTTTTTGTCAATTAACACCCATCAATTTTTCACAGCTGCGGATGGGTATACGGGAAATGTAAAGCTTAGCAGAACTCTAGGCACAGAGTTGGATTTTACTATCGGATTCACAGCCAATGAGGTCATATCCCTACAGGGGGGGTATTCACAATTGTTTGCCAATGCGTCTTTTGAAATCTTAAGTGGAGAAAGCAATGCCGCTATAATGCAAAACTGGGGATACGTTGCACTACTGATCCGACCCAATATGAAGAATAGATTTGTTGGATTATCATTTTAATGACAATGAAAATAATTTAGTCGTTATAATTTTTACGGATATAGATTTTTAGACATCTGAAAACAATTTCAAAAAAGATATTATGGAGACACACATGAGTACAAAATCCCATCGCATGTTATTTCTCAGTACGATGGCATTTACTGTATGTTTTTCTGCATGGATGATCAATGGCGTATTGGTTACTTTCCTGGTGGAGAATAATTTATTTACCTGGAATGCTGTTCAGATAGGATTTTTATTAGGAGTTCCGGTTTTAGTCGGTTCCGTTATGCGACTACCGGTAGGCATCCTTACAGATAAACTAGGGGGCAGATGGGTAATGGCGGCTATCTTACTTTTCTGTGCGATTCCCATGTTTTTCTTATCTATGGCAAATAGTTACACATCATTTCTTCTACTGAGTTTTGGATTTGGATTATCTGGAAGTGCCTTTGCTGCCGGGGTAGCCTATACTGCTGTTTGGTATCCCAAAGAAAAACAGGGAACTGCCCTGGGTATCTTTGGTGTGGGGAATGTAGGCGCTGCATTCACCACCTTATTTGCTCCAACTATTCTTAATAGTCTTACAAAACAAGGTGCTGATCTTGAAGCATGGAGAACTTTGCCAAAATTATATGCAGCCCTGTTGGTCGTTTTTGCTGTTATATTTTTATTGGGAACCGAGAATAAAAAACCGGCTGAACGCAAAACATTAGTGCAACGCCTTCTTCCCCTGAAGGAATTTAGAGTATGGCGTTTTGGCCTATACTACTTCTTTGTATTTGGAAGTTTTGTTGCCTTGGCACAATGGCTTATTCCTTATTATGTTAATGTGTACTCCATGTCCATTGTTACTGCAGGTTTTATGGCAACCGCATTTAGTTTGCCCTCCAGCGTAATAAGGTCGGTGGGAGGCTGGCTTTCTGACAAAGCAGGTGCCAGGATCGTGCTCCTATGGGTGTTAGGTGTCTGCCTGGTTTGCCTGGTCTTCCTTTTTGTTCCACGGATGGAAATAAAAGCTCCCGGGCAAGGAATTATGGCCAGTCAGCAGGGAACAGTAACTGAGGTTTCTTCCAGTGAGATTATGATTGATGATGACAAATACATGCTGCAAAATGCAATTGACACAGAGGAAGAAGTAACCTTTTATTTTGGAATTGAGCACACCGATGAAGGGTTCTTATTCTTGCCTACCACCTCCTTCAACCAGGAGCCGGTAGTAAAAGTTGGTGATGTGGTGAACAAGGGGCAATTGATAGCCAGGGGAGTGACACACATCTACTTTCAGGCAAACAAATGGATATTTTCTGGTTTGATATTTATTGTGGGAATTATGATGGGCATTGGTAGTGCGGCAGTCTACAAGCATGTTTCAGATTATTATCCAAATGATATAGGAACAGTGGGAGGGATCGTAGGTGTATTGGGGGGCCTGGGAGGTTTTTTCAACCCAATCATTTTTGGATATTTTCTAAAGGCTACCGGAGTATGGACTACCTGTTGGATGTTTCTGGCTTTCGTGGCCATTGTTTGTATCGTACTTCAACGTGCAGCTACCAAGAAATAGATGATACAGCAACCACCACCAAACCATACAGGCATTAGGGCAATTCATAAGATGATAGAGGAATTGCCTCCTTCCTATTTTGCATTGGTAATGGCAACAGGAGTAAATTCAGTGGCCTGTTATTTGTTGGGGATGGAGCTTATTTCCATCGGAATGTTTTGGTTGAATATTATTTTTTACTTGATTTTATGTGGCGTTTTTGCATTGCGGTTTTCGTGGTACAAACAGGAGTTTCTCGCAGACCTTTTTGATCATGCCAAAGGGCCTGGATTTTTTACCATTGTAGCGGCCACTTGTATATTGGGCGTACAATTCATCCTTATTCAAAATAACTACACAGTAGCATTATTGCTTTGGTTTGTTGGAGTCATTTTCTGGTTGCTAATTACTTATACCATTTTTACCACATTTACCATTAAAGAAAATAAACCTACACTGGCAGAAGGCATTAATGGAGCGTGGTTGCTGGCCGTTGTTTCAACGCAGGCACTGGCGGTTTTAAGTGCAAAATTATCCATGCACATGGGTGAGTATAAGCTGATCATGAATTTTTTTGCTTTTTCCATGTGGCTCTGGGGAGGCATGCAATATATATGGATGATGTCACTGATATTTTATCGCTATACATTTTTTAAGTTTTCACCCAATGATCTTTCTCCACCCTATTGGATAAACATGGGGGCCATGGCGATATCTACCATGGCAGGTTCGTTGCTTATTATTAATACTCCACACGCACCATTCCTGCTTTCTACACTGGCCTTCCTCAAAGGGTTTAGTATTTTTTATTGGGCAACAGGTACCTGGTGGATACCCATGCTAGTCATATTGGCTGTTTGGCGACATGTTTATAAAAAATTCCCTATCTCTTATGATCCATTGTATTGGGGTGCAGTTTTCCCTTTGGGTATGTACACGGTCAGCACATTTGAAATGGCGGATGCCATGAGCTTAGATTTTTTGTTCCCCTTGCCAAAGTATTTTATTTATCTGGCGCTCATAGCATGGACTTTAGCATTTATCGGTTTACTGCATACGCTTTTCAAACGACTTTTGTTTGGATAACAGGAGTCTATGTATATCACTTCTTCGTCAATTGTTCCTCCACTATTCCCATAGCAGCCATCATAGAAGGAAAGCCAACCGTGGGTAAAAAAAGCAAAACAAGATGTTCAATTTCTTCACGGGAAACCCCGGAAGCAATGGCTTTCCTTATGTGTGCCTTGAAGGCACTGCTGTACAAATGACTTCCTGAAATGGCTAATTTGATCAGTGCTCTATCTCGGTTGCTTAAGGGACCCTGGTCATGAACAGCATCACCGAGTTCTTCGTATTTATCAGCTACTTTCGGATATTTTTCGACAAACTGTTCATAGAACTTTGGTGGCTTAGGCATTATTTTTTTCCCCATTGTATCGGTAATTTAATTGTTAATAGAATCTTTTAATTTTTCTTTGCCTTCAATATAAAGTTTTTCCGCATTTAACTGCCCCATGGTATCATAGTATTGTTGCAATCCGTCTAACTGATCTTCTTTATAATTTCGAACCGATTTTAGTATTCCATTTTCAAACCAACTCAAGTAGGGTCCATTCAATTTGTCATTTTTATAGGTAGCCTCGCTTTTTTTGTGACCATCGCTATACCAGGTATGCCACGTTCCATTGCGCTTACCATTTACAAATACACCTTCGGTCATTTTTTTTCCATTTTGATACCACCACGTCCAGGTTCCCTCAGCTCCTCCCTCCACAAAATTTCCAGTAACCTTTGCCTGGTTGTTTGCATATCGGGCGGGGGTGCTGGTGCGATTGGTCGATAGCCAAATCATGATCACAATTAGTAATAACCCAATGACTTTGGCAATGTGCAGTATGTTATTGCTGAGGCGCATCGTTTACATTTTATGAACATCAAGAGGGGTCGTCTTTTTGTTTAGACTAATTCTAATTAATGAAAACTGATATTTAATTACAAACCATTTCTGTCTTAGAATCACCGCTAAAAATTTTTAATAATAAAAGATAAAAAAGTCTTTTAATACTCATATGAAAAATAGATATTTATCACAACATATCCAATCCATTAGTTATGAAGCATCCAAAGCTGATTTTCTGTGTTGTTTTAATGTTTTTCAATTCTGCGATTTTTGCACAACGAAGCCCGGAATTACTTTTCAACTCTTTTTGTGCTACCTGCCATACTATAAATAAGGGAAAACTTATTGGTCCTGATCTTGTGGATGTGCAAAAACTGAGATCAGATGCCTGGCTGTTGGAATTTATCACCTCATCACAAACAATGATTAATAAGGGTGATGTAGATGCGGTTGCACTCTTTAAAGAATACAATCAAATGATCATGCCGGATGCCCCTTATTCTACAGACGAAATCAAATCTATAATAGGTTATATTAAAACAAAAAGTCCGGATTATGTTGCTCAGGCAGATGAAAGTAAATCATCTGACAAAGTGAGTACTGAACCCGAAGTCCCTATTCGATCAGTGGATGAAGCTACCGAAGGTGAGATTAGTATAGGAAAAATGCTTTTCACCGGAGAGCAAAGACTGGCGGGGCGCGGCCCGGCATGTATCTCCTGCCACAATGTAAAAAATGATAAGTTGATTGGTGGTGGACTCCTGGCAAAAGATCTTACGGATGTATTTGCAAGAATGAATGAGGCAGGTGTCAAAGCCATAGTCAGCAGTTCACCCTTTCCTGCCATGAGGGCAGCTTATCAAAATGCAGTTATTTCTGATGAAGAAGTATACAACATTACCGCTTTTTTAAAATATGCAAATGAACAGCAGTTCGATCAGCGCGGACGAAACTACATGGTCTATTTTCTTTGGGCCAGTGGTGCATGTTTCATTGCACTACTCATTATATATTCACTTGCGTGGAGAAATCGCAGAAAGGAAAGCGTAAACCAACGGATATACAACCGACAATTAAAATCAGCCCCATATTAATCTTAAACGTATTAACAATTAGTTATGAGTTGGATAGAAGATATCATATCACCCCAAACCAGAAAATGGGAAGAGTTTTATAGAAATCGTTTTCAACACGATCGCATTGTACGAAGCACGCATGGTGTAAACTGTACCGGTGGATGTTCCTGGCAAATCCATGTCAAAGATGGTATCGTGGTATGGGAAACACAACAACTTGATTACCCGCTACTGGAAAGCTCCATTCCACCCTATGAGCCAAGAGGTTGCCAACGGGGAATTTCCTTCTCCTGGTATTTATACAGTCCGTTGCGGATTAAATACCCATTAATACGGAGTGCATTAATTGATGCATATCGCTCGGAAAAAAAGAAAACCGGAGACCCTCTTAAAGCCTGGGCGAATCTGCAAAGTGATCCTGAGCAAAGAGCAAAATACCAAAAGGCAAGGGGGAAGGGGGGATTTAGAAGGGTGCAGTGGGAAGAAGTGATGGAAATAATGGCTGCTGCCAATATTCATACTGCTAAAAAGTATGGACCGGATCGTGTCATAGGGTTTTCTCCTATACCTGCTATGTCCATGTTAAGTTATGCAGCTGGAAGTCGCTTCCTGCAACTTTTTGGCGGAGTAAACCTTAGTTTTTACGATTGGTATTGCGATCTGCCAACTGCTTTCCCCGAAATATGGGGCGAGCAAACCGATGTGTGCGAAAGCGCGGATTGGTACAATGCGAAAATGATTGCCGACATGGGCGCGTGCTTAAATATGACACGTACGCCCGATTGCCATTTCTTTGCAGAATCAAGACACAACGGTACAAAGACAGTAGTGTTTTCCCCTGACTTCAGTCAGGTTTGCAAATATGCCGACCAGTGGGTGCCCCTTCATGCAGGGAGTGATGGTGCTTTTTGGATGGCAGTGACCCATTTGATTTTGAAAGATTGGCATCACGAAAAGCAAACTCCGTATTTCCTGGATTACACTAAACAATATACTGATAGCCCCATCCTTATGAAGTTGGATAAAGATGGTGATCATTTCAAACCGGGCCAGTTGGTAAGAGCAAATGAACTGGCGCAGTTCTCAACAATTGAAAACGGTGATTGGAAATTTTTGAGTGTAGATGAAAATGGGAAGCTAGTAATACCGAAAGGAGCATCGGGACATAGGTGGGAGAAAGACGGGGGTAATTGGAATATGAAACTGGAGAATGAGGTAGATAACAAGCCTTATGACCCAATGCTTACTCTTTTGAATTCTAGCGATGACGTTTTGCAGGTTACGTTTACAGATTTTGGGTTAGACAACCATCGACAAAGAGGCGTTCCTGTAAAATACATTGAAACCGTTAACGGTAAAATTCCGGTGGCCACAGTCTATGATGTAATTATGGCGCAATATGGAGTGAACCGCGGATTGGCTGGGGATTATCCAAAAGATCTGACCGATAAAGATGCAGCGTACACCCCGGCATGGCAAGAAATTTTCACAGGTATAGATGCTAAAACAGTAGAGCAATTTGCACGAGAGTGGGCAAATACAGCCAATCTCACTCAGGGCAAATGTATGATCATTGTGGGTGCTGGTATTAACCACTGGTATCACTCTAATCTAATGTATCGTTCTGGAATTATGGCGCTGATGTTGTGCGGTTGCGTGGGTAAAAATGGTGGCGGTATGAATCACTATGTAGGTCAGGAAAAACTGGCTCCGGTGGATTCATGGGGAGCCATTGCTTTTAGTAAAGACTGGCATAGTGCGTCACGACTTCAACAAGCACCTATCTGGCATTATATCAACACCTGTCAGTATCGGTATGACGGTCAGTTTTCGAAATACAATACGGTGCCAAAAAATGATTGGACCAAGCAACACACAGCGGATACAATTTTTAAATCAGTACGGTTGGGGTGGATGCCATTCTATCCACAGTTTAATGAGAATACCCTCGAGCTAAGTAAAGAAGCACAAGGAAAGGGATCGAAAACGGATAAAGAAATTACAGACTATGTGTTAGAAAAACTTAAGTCCAAGACATTAAAATATGCAGTAAGCGATCCGGAGGCAGAAGAAAACCATCCTAAAGTCTGGTATATATGGCGTGGTAATGCCATCCTGGCCAGTATGAAAGGACATGAATATGCACTCAAGCACTATCTGGGAACTCATTCTAATGCCATTGCTGAGGATTCTAAAGATCATACGGAAGAAGTAAAGTGGCACGACATCGCGCCTAAAGGCAAAATGGATTTGGTGGTTGATCTCAACTTTAGAATGGATTCCTCCGCCTTATACTCAGATATCGTATTGCCTGCGGCTTCATGGTATGAGAAAGCGGATATCAATACTACAGACATGCATTCTTTCATTCATCCGTTTTCTGCAGCAATTGCTCCTGTTTGGGAAGCAAAAACAGATTGGGATATTTTTAAACTACTCGCTAAGCATACCAGTGAATTGGCCAAACAACATTTAGCTGAACCGCAGAAGGATATTGTTTGCTCGCCTTTGTCGCATGATACGGCCTCAGAAATCTCACAGCCAAAAGTGAAGGATTGGTACAAAGGTGAGTGTGAAGCCATCCCTGGTAAAACCATGCATAGCATATCTGTAGTAGAAAGAGATTACACGAAGATATACGACAAGTTTATTTCTTTAGGAGATCGCCTCAAAACCAGTGGGCTGGGTGCGCACGGTAATCATTACGCATGCGATGATGTGTATGAAGAAATGATGAGTTCCAACCATTTCCCCAAAGAGCGCATCGATGATAAGGTATACCCATCTTTAAAGGAAGATACGAGTGCTGTTAATGCAGTGTTGAGGTTATCCACGCTTACCAATGGTAAGTTGGCCCTGAGAGCTTATAAAAATGCTGAGAAAAAAACTGGGCTCGTGTTGAGTGATCTGGGTGAAGGATATGAACAAGTGTCGATCAATTATGCCGACTTGCAGGCTCAACCGCGCAGGTACAACTCGTCTCCGCTTTGGTCAGGCTTAATGCATGACGGTCGTGCCTACTCGGCATATACCTATAATGTAGAGCGCCTTGTTCCCTGGAGAACACTTACCGGAAGACAACATTTTTATTTGGATCATGAGATGTATCTGGCCTATGGTGAGAACCTGCCTACCTATAAACCATCCCCTAAACCGGATGCTTATGGAGATGTACGCGATACTTTGAAAAAAGAAGAGGCCAAAACATTGAACTGTCTTACGCCACATGGAAAGTGGCACATCCACTCCACCTATATGGAGAATTTGCGGATGCTTACACTTTCACGCGGATGCGAGCCATGCTGGCTTAGCGAACAGGATGCTGCAGACCTCGGCATTAAAGACAACGACTGGGTTGAAGTGTATAATGATCATGGCGTGTATTGTACACGTGCTGTGGTCAGTTCGCGTATTCCTAAGGGGGTTTGTATTGTATACCACGTACCGGAAAGAACCACGGGGATCCCCAAATCTCAAGTGAGAGGTAACAAACGGGCAGGGGGCCATAATAGTTTTACCCGAATTCACCTTAAGCCTAATTTTTTAGCTGGTGGGTATGGACAGTTTTCTTTCCATTTTAATTATTGGGGTCCGATTGCACCTAATCGGGACACCCATGTGATTGTTAAGAAAATGGAAAAAGTAGTGTGGTAACAGGATGAAAAAATTTATGAAAATAGAAATTTTAAACAGGTAGCCTTATGGACGTAAGATCACAAATGTCAATGGTTTTTCATCTCGATAAATGCATTGGATGTCACACTTGTTCCATCGCTTGCAAAAATATTTGGACGGATCGCAAAGGAGCCGAGTATATGTGGTGGAACAATGTAGAAACCAAACCGGGTACTGGTTATCCTTCCAAGTGGGAGGATCAGGATATTTATAAGGGAGGATGGGAAAAGAAAAATGGCGATATTAGTTTGAAGGGGGCGGGTAAGCTAAGGGGTTTGATGAATATTTTTCACAATCCGCACCTACCCGTAATTGATGATTACTATGAGCCATTTACCTATAAGTACCTTGATCTGATTGAATCTCCAGCTAAGGATGACCAGCCAACTGCAAGGCCGGTTTCGTTGATAACAGGAAAACCCATAGATATAAAATCGGGACCCAATTGGGATGATGATTTGAGTGGAACACCCGATTATGCAAGGAAAGACCCAAACTTACTGAAGTTATCTCCCGCAGAGCAAGAGGCCATGTTCCAACTGGAACGCATGGCATTTTATTACTTGCCCCGTATTTGCAACCACTGCCTGAACCCTGCGTGTGTGGCCTCTTGTCCTTCCGGAGCTATTTATAAAAGGGGAGAAGACGGCATTGTATTGATCAATCAGAATGTTTGCAGGGCATGGCGAATGTGTGTTACTGCATGTCCTTATAAAAAGTCGTATTACAATTGGCATACAGGTAAATCCGAAAAATGTATTTTGTGTTATCCGCGGATTGAGGCGGGTCTTGCCCCGGCATGTATGCACTCTTGTGTGGGTCGGATTCGCTATTTGGGTGTGGTGCTGTATGATGCTGACCTGATTCATGAAGCGGCCTCAGCTGATGAAAATAATTTAGTAGATAGTCAGCTCGACATACTTCTTGACCCATACGATCCCGAGGTGATAGCATCCGCCAAGAAGAATGGCATTGCTGATTCAACCATCAAAGCGGCACAAAATTCTCCTACGTACAAATTTGTAAAAAAATGGGGTCTGGCACTTCCGTTACATCCTGAATTCAGAACACTTCCGATGTTGTTTTATGTGCCACCATTATTACCGGTAATGGCTTCATTAAAAGAGGTAGACAATAAAGCACAATCAGAAAAGATGGATCCGATTGCAAAGAATTGGAATGACAACTGGCTTTATGATACAAGTACTGAAGAACTTTGGGGCACAATAGAGCAGGCCCGATTTCCGCTGAAATATCTGGCCAGTTTATTTACTGCAGGTGATGAGGAAAAGGTAAAACACGTTCTCAAGAAATTAATGGCGGTACGAATTTATCGAAGAGGAAAGACAGTGGGGGACATTGATGAAGCAAAGATAAAGAAGGTGATGCAAGATACAGGACTAACACCGGAAGAGGCTGAAGAAATTTACTACCTCACTGCACTGGCCAAGTTTGATGATCGTTTTGTGATACCAGCCTCTCATCGCGAGCAGTCTATTGAGATGTTGGATTTCACAGGGGATACAAAGGGATCAGTGGGATTCGGATTTAAGGAAACTCCTGCAAGAGGTGCTTGATCACTTATATAAACAACAGAACGATGACAACAACGAAAATAAATAATGATCACTACCGCTTGATGGCGGGCCTTCTTGATTTTCCTGAGCAAGGATTTATTGAGAATGTAGGTGAAGCGCAGTCATTTTTAGATAGTCGTTATGGAGATGTGGGGGATGTATTTCGGCCATTCTGTGAACTAGTTAAAAGCATTTCACTTGATGATATTCAGGAATTATATACGCGCTCATTTGAAGTACAGGCAATAACCACACTTGATCTTGGCTATTTACTTTTTGGCGATGACTACAAGAGAGCTGAGCTATTGGTGAATTTGAATCGTGAGCACACCACTATTGGCAACGACTGTGGACACGAACTGGCAGATCATTTGCCTAACGTAATACGTCTGATTGCTTTGCTTGAGGATGACGAACTGAGGCTGGAACTATTAAAAAAATTGATTATTCCTGGGTTGAAAAAAATGATTGGAGAATTTGACCCTGAAAGCCTTAAGAAAAAGAACGAGGTGTATGTAAAACACCATAAAACTCTTATTGAGTTAAAAGAGCATAGCGGAACAATTTATCAGTCCCCGCTAATGGCATTATTATCAATGATTGAGAAGGATTTTGAGTTGGCTGCTGTTGAAAAGGAAGAAACCTCGGACTTTCTCACTTCTTTAAGTACCGAAATGAAAATAGAAGATTAACCACTGAATCATGAATATATTAAATACGTTCCTATTCGTCATTCTTCCCTACCTGGCATTGGTCATTTTTTTGATTGGTACCATTTATAGGTATCGATATGTAAAATTTCAGATATCTTCGCTCTCTTCGGAATTTTTGGAAGGGAAAAAACTGTTTTGGGGATCTGTGCCTTTTCACTGGGGAATAGTATTCCTGTTTTTTGGCCATCTCATTGCATTTCTTATTCCACAAAGTGTATTGATATGGAATAGCCACCCGGTGCGCCTTCTTGTGTTGGAAGTCGCAGCTTTTGCTTTCGGATTGAGCATGTTGGTGGGGTTGGTGAATTTGATTTATAGAAGGTCGACAAATGATCGTATACTGGTAGTTTCTACTTGGATGGACTATGTAGTAGAGGGCTTATTGGTAGCTCAGGTTATTCTGGGTCTATGGGTTGCTTTGGAATACCGCTGGGGATCTTCCTGGTTTGCTTCTTCATTAACACCTTATCTGTGGTCTATCTTTTTATTAGAACCAAGAATGGATGTTGTAGTGGCCATGCCACTGGTTATTCAATTGCATATTGTTGGAGCTTATTTGATTGTATTGGCATTTCCTTTTTCGCGTTTAATGCATGCCTTAGTGGCTCCTCTGGATTACATTTGGAGGCCTTACCAACGAGTGATTTGGAACTGGAATAAGGATAAGGTGAGGAGTACTGCAACGAAATGGTCGATTCATCGACCAAAGAATAATTAATAAATAGAACTTATGATTGATTTAAAGAAAATAAATAACAATGACCCGTTGAAGAGGATGGTAGAGAAGGATTCTGGCGTTGAGGAGCTTTCTCCGATGGATCCCCCGGAAGCATATGATTTGCCCACCACAGATGCTATCCCTTATGAAGAAATGAACCCTGTGCTACAAAAATTCATTGACGAGCACGAAGGACTTAAAGCAGAGTTGAATGTGTTTGAAAAATCCTTAATTGCATTCAAAGCAAATGGGTGGAAAACGGACGCTGAAATTGATAAGAATTTTTCAAAATTCTTTTCCTTTATGGATGACCAATTGGTAAAACATCAATTGAAAGAAGAAAAACTATTATTCCCACTTCTTCAGCAAAGGCTTCTTGAGAAAAAAGAACACAGTAATGGCAGTTTTCCAAAATCAGCAATAGATATGTTGGAGGATGATCACTTGAAAATCAGTCAGCATCTGACACTCATGTTTAATTTTAACGCTCTTGCTGTGCGTTTGCCTGATGTAGCCTCCAGGGCTGTGACATTTGATGTAGCTACTGAGCAGGGCTTTGCTTTGATAGAATTACTGAAGCTCCATATTTTCCGCGAGGAGAATATAATTTTTCCTAAGGCCAACGAATACATAACAAAAGATGAATTTGATTTGATGCAAAAGCAGCTTATGCTGTACGCTCAGTATTGAGGCAAAACCCTAAGATTGTTTAAGAAGTTCTTTTTCTAATTTCAATGCCTTTGGAAATAGGATGTTGTTTTCCAGGTGGATATGCTGATGCAAGTCTTGTTGAAACTCCTGTAGCTTGGCAAACAATATCCTGTAAGATGTACAGCCATCATTAGGTGGCATAAATCCATTGCTTAGCTGCTCTATAGCAGCCATAGAATTTCCAACAGTGTCGTGTTCCTGCTCCATCATGTTGATTGGGTTAGCAATAGTGCCAAACGGTGGAGGCGTAAGATGTGAACCGTTTTGTTTGGCATCCACAAGTTCCTTAATGTAAGGAAACAATATCATCTCTTCCTTATGCATGTGCGTCTCCAATTCAAATTCAATGGCTTCGAAATGCGAGGCGATGTCTACTACCTCTGGATGGAGATCACCGTGTACACGTGCTACTTTTGCGCTAATCTCTGAGAGAAATGGAAGGGATCGGGTTACATATAGGTGATGATTGTTTATGATATAATCCACCAGGAGGCCGGGATTCCAGGTACTAAAATCATGGGTATTGCGGCTAAGCTGACTTTCTACCTTACGCAATTCACGCTCCACAAGGTTGGAATCCACTCCTTTCTTGGCACATGCTTCAGCCACAGTTTTTTTACCTCCACAACAAAAGTCAAGACCATATTTTTCAAAAACCTCTGCCTTGCGGAAATCTTCGGCTACCAATTCACCAATTGTGGGGATCTGGTCGTTTTTCAGTTTTGAAAGTTTCACTTTCCAACGATCTGGGCCTTTCTGGATATATTCCCAATCAAATGTTTGGCCTCGCTCCGCAAGCAGTTGATAATACAGTGGCTTTGGATCATGGTCATTGTCAATAATAAACCCCTCCCCGTGCGACAGTGCGTCAAAACAGCGAAAAATGGTTGGATGCTTAAGTTGGGGGTCAATTTGAGTAACATCTAGAGAGTCCATGATTCAATTTTTAGTATTTAGTTGATCCATCGAAAAGCCTAATATTCTGCAAAACAAAGCGATATTATATCTTCTGTTTTGGGATTCAAATAAAAGACTAAAATATCTTTATTTATTATATTTGCACAATATTATTTGTTATAAAATGGTTGAAATAGCGGAAGAAAAACCATTGGTTTACTCGTGTTCAGGCTGTTCAAGTGCGGCACAAATGGCCAATTATTTGGCAATTCGGCTAGACAGAAAGGGGCTTGCGGAGATGTCTTGTATTGCGGGAATAGGGGGAAATGTCAAAAGTCTGGTGCGGACGGCCAAATCAGGAAGAAAATTGATCGCCATTGATGGTTGCCCTTTGGCATGTGTTAAAGCCTGCTTGAGCAATCATTCATTACAACCGGATTGGCATATTGAATTAAAGGGAATGGGTGTTTCTAAAAAACAGGGTGAGGATTTTAACAAGGTAGAGGCAGAGGAGATTCTCGAGAAGATTAGTAGTGAAGTGAAAATAAGATTTTCTTTACAGGCTGAAAAGGATCTGGCATAGGTGAAAAAGGAGCGATCACCCAATTATTCTAAAACAACTAAAACAGAAGTAGTGTGCCCTAATGACACCAATCCAATGGGCATTTTGCAGGGGGGACGTTTGGTGCAGTGGATGGATATTGCTGCTGCGGTGTGTGCTCAAACTCATGCAGGTAAAATTTGCGTTACCGCATCCATTGATACCGTAAGCTTTAAGCGACCCGCTTATGTGGGAGAAATTGTGACCATTGAAGCAAAGATTACTCGCGCTTTTAATACTTCTATGGAAATCATGGTTTCGGCTTGGTCGAAAAGTGTCTCCAGCACAAAGAAACATTTGATTAGCGAATCTTACTTTACTTTTGTGGCAATAGACGAAGCGGGTGAGGTGTCTCCTGTTAATGCAGTAAAACCATTAACACCAGCTGATCGTAAGCACTATGACGAAGCCTGGAAAAGAAAGAAACGAAAATAAGTATTCCGATGTATTGATTATCGGAGCCGGAATTGCCGGTCTATGTCTTGGAATCAAAACAGCACAACGATTCCCTGAAAAAAAAATAGTAATTCTTTCTAAAGACAGACCTGGCGAATCCAATACGCGGTATGCACAAGGAGGTATAGCTGTAGTGATGGATTTGAAAAATGATTCTTTTCAGCAACATATTGCAGATACACTGCTTGCAGGCGATGGCCTCTGTAATGAGGAAGTCGTGAGAAGTGTGGTAAAGGAGGGACCGGAACGATTGAAGGAATTAATAGCGTGGGGTACTTTATTCGACAAGTCTTCCAATGGACTTGATCTTGGCTTAGAAGGTGGCCATTCCGCTCATCGAATTATACATAAAAAAGATAAAACGGGGTTTCATATAATAGATTCCTTACTACGGATGATAGCAAAGTTCCCAAATGTGGAAATTCTTTGGAACACGCTTGCTGTGGATTTACTAATTGCTGGAGGCAAAGAAAATAGCCGATGCATTGGGACGACTTTTATTTCCCATGACTCAAAAAAAATTCAAATCATTCAGGCGTCATTTACTGTTATGGCCACTGGAGGCATTGGCCAGGTGTACAGCGTAACTACGAATCCTAAAATTGCAACGGGAGACGGTATTGCTATTGCATACCGTGCGGGAGCTAAAATTCTCGACATGCAATTTGTGCAGTTTCATCCCACAGCTTTCAATACTTCGGAAGAGGATACTACTTTTCTGATTTCGGAAGCCCTACGCGGGTTTGGTGCCTATCTGATTACAGGCGATGGTAATCGTTTCATGTTCAAGTACGATAAGAGAGGAGAGATGGCTTCCCGTGATATAGTGTCGAGAGCAATCTTCAAAGAATCATTGCATCAGCCTGTGTATATTGATTGTCGTCATCTTGAGAAAAGAGACTTGACAACACATTTTCCTAATATTTACCAAAAGTGTCTTTCTTTAGGTTTGGATATCACTTGTGAGCCAGTTCCTGTTTTACCGGCTGCTCACTACCTCTGTGGAGGAATTGATACAAACCTTTGCGCACAAACATCAATTAATAGACTATATGCCATTGGTGAGTGCGCTCGCACAGGTTTGCATGGGGCTAATCGGTTGGCTTCTAATTCTTTGTTGGAAGCATTGGTGTTTGCACATTATTGTTTTCAGGACATTGAAACACGCATGTTTCACTTTGTTGAGACAGTACTTCCTTCCGAGATGCTTATTACACAAAATAGTCCCTCCGATAAACTTTTTAGTATCCAATCAAAACTTAAATTGATTATGTCCCAAAAGGCCGGAATTATAAGAACAAATGATGGATTAAAGATAGGTTTGAATTTGGTGAGAAGATTAAGTGTTGAGCTGGAATTAATTTTTCAGGAATTTGGTATATCTTGGGCACTTTGTGAAACAAGAAATTTATTAATAGTAGCAAATCTTATTTTACAACAATCGTTCGATCAAAAGGTGAATAGGGGTACATTTCATAATCAAGATATTCAAGAGGCAGATAACCCAAAGCTGAAGCACCATGTTGAAAATTGATAATTATATAAAGTTGTGGTTGTGGACGGGCATATTCCTCATCGTTTTGATGATGGTGGTCGGTGGTATTACCCGTTTAACGGGATCAGGATTATCAATTGTGGAGTGGAATGTAATTTCAGGAACGATTCCTCCCATCACTGATGCTCAATGGCAGCATGCTTTTGATCTGTACAAACAATTTCCACAGTATCAGAAGCTGAACTATGGAATGGACATGGGGCAGTTTAAGCAAATATTTTTTTGGGAATACATCCATCGTTTGCTGGGCCGCTTTATTGGTATCGTTTTTTTAATCCCATTTTTATTTTTTTATTTTAGCCGTAAACTTCCAAAACCACTTATAAAGAAACTGCTGGTGATATTCTTACTGGGTGCATTGCAGGGTTTTATGGGTTGGTATATGGTAAAGAGCGGATTAAATGACAATCCTCATGTCAGTCATTTTCGGCTTGCCATTCATCAGGGGTTGGCTTTGTTGCTCATTGCTTCCATTTTATGGACAATCTTAACGCTTCATAATAATAAGAAGTCAAGTGGAGACAATCGATCTTCTATGCTTCTTATACCCTATGCTTCTCTTATACTACTCTCTCTTCAGATAACACTGGGAGCATTTGTGGCAGGATTGAAGGCTGGGTTTTCCTATATAAATTTTCCATTCATGGGAGACTCCTTTTTTCCATCTGCGAGCGTTATGAAAGTAGAACCCTATTTTTATAATGGTGTGATGCTACAGTTTACACATAGATGGCTAGCCTTTGTTGTGTTCTTTTCTTTTCTGTGGATATTAAAAATATCGAAGCCTTATCCGGAGGTACGTAAATATGCACAGGTACTTATCGTCATTGGAATTATGCAGATAATCTTGGGAATCACCACACTTATGCTTCGGGTGCCCTTGGCACTGGGTGTGATCCATCAGTTTATTGCGATCATACTTCTCATGCTTTTGATCAAAATTATTTATGCAATAAGATATCCAATTGATATTACGAATAATGAAACAGGAAGTACTCATCGATCAATCAAATCTCCAGGAGTGAAAACATTAACTGGACATTCCTGATAGCCATTAAGATTCAAGTTATTAATGCATGAAATCAAGTAGCGAAAATGTGATGATTTTATCTCCGGCAGGCTCGTTTGAAGCACTGACGGCTGCTATCCAGGCAGGTGCCGATGCGGTTTATTTCGGGGTAGAGCAATTGAATATGCGGGCTCGGTCTGCAAACAATTTTACAATTGAAGATATGCATTTGATTGCACGGCAGTGTAAGCAGTCTAACGTTAAAGCATATCTTACGTTGAATACGGTTTTGTATGATTATGATATGCAGTTGATGAGAAAGATCGTTTCATCCGCCAAAGAATCTGGTATTGATGCAGTAATTGCTTCGGATCATGCTGCTATGACATATACCAAATCTATTGGTATGCCGCTCCATATTTCTACACAATCTAATGTGAGCAATATTGAAACGGTGGATTTCTATTCAAATTTTGCTGATGTAATTGTGTTGGCCAGAGAATTAAGCCTTAAACAAGTGGCAGAGATCACGCGCGAAATCACGCGAAGAGACATTAAAGGACCATCTGGAAATCTTGTAAAGATTGAAGTGTTTGCACATGGAGCTTTGTGTATGGCCATTTCAGGAAAATGTCATTTAAGCTTGCATTCCCATTTTGCTTCAGCCAATAGAGGGGCCTGTTTGCAAAATTGCAGAAGACCCTATGTGGTAACAGATAAAGAAGAAGGGATTGAATTTGAAATCGACAATGAATACATCATGAGTGCAAAAGATTTGTGCACGATTGACATATTGGACCAGATGCTCGATGCTGGTATATCCGTTTTAAAGATTGAAGGAAGAGGAAGATCGGCTGATTATGTAAGCATGGTGACAAAGTGTTACAAAGAAGCGGTTGATGCAATTAAAACAAAACAATATACTTCTGAAAAGATTGAGCAATGGAAAAAAGAATTGTCTAAAGTTTATAATCGTGGTTTTTGGGAGGGGTATTATCTTGGTCGGCAATTGGGTGAATGGGCCGAACAACCGGGCTCAATAGCAACTGAGAAAAAAATTTATGTGGGTAAAGGAAATAGATACTATCCAAAAATTGGGGTTGGTGAGTTTGTTCTAGAAACCGGCACCATAGCAACCGGGGATACACTGATGGTAATTGGACGGGCAGAAGGCGTAAGCAAAGAAAAATTAATAGAGTTACGGGTAAATGGTGTTGAAGCAATAAGGGCCAAAAAGGGTGATGTCATTTCACTACCCTGGTCTACAAAGGTGTCGAAGGATGATAAGTTGTATAAAATACTTGAAGAATAAACATGCCTAGAATTGCTTATTATCGAAAGAAATGTATTGGCTGTGGTATTTGCTATGAACGCCAACCCGATCAGTGGCGAATGTCCAGAAAAGATGGAAAGGCGAATTTGATAGGGTCAACTGTAAATAAAGAAGTCCGCATTAAACCAAGTACTGCCCCTCTTCAACTCGCTCTTTTAGTTGCAAAATCTTGTCCGGCAAATGCCATTAAGGTACTATTTTAAGTTAAATTCTAGCATTTTTGTTATAGTTATTTCCATTTTACAGGAATAATGGACTCGTTATAATGCGACATTTTTTTATTTGTGGCTGATACCTGACAAAGGTCATATGGTGAATAATAAGCTATAATTACTTTGGCCCAATATAATTTAACTTAATGAGCTCCAATCGTTTTCTTACATGGCCTATGTTGGTGGGCATCAGTATGATGCTGCTGGTATTGGTTGCTGAACTTTTAACGCATGTACTGGGTAACGTAGCTTATGTGGCTATATGTGTATTCACGATGTGGCTTACTCCGGGTAGAAAGCAAATTATTTCGATTACAATTCTGGCTACCATATTACTGGTGCTGGGTTACATTCTGGCGATTACCATTTCTGATCCTGTAGACCAGGCTACCTTTTTTGTCAACAGGGTTTCTGCCTTGGTGGTGATATGGTTTGCTTGCTACTTCACTATTCGATACCAGAATACAATGGCAGAGGAAAGAAGACAACGACTTGAGATAGAAGAGCGGAAAATAACTGAGGCAAGACTTCGTAGCAGCCAGGAAATGCACGAGGCCATAGCCAGAAATTTTCCTGAAGGATGGATTGGGATTCTGGATGAAAACTTAGAATATGTATTTGCCGATGGTAGGGGGTTGAGTCGGGCTAAAATAAAACCATCTGATTTGATTGGAAAAAGATTTGGAAAAATTCTGGGTGAGGATGTGGAGCCTTTTTTGGAAAATGCTATGAAAGGTAATCATGTTGCATTTGATGTTGAATTTAATGGCCGAAATTATGAAGTCAATGTGGGGCCATTTTTGAGCAATCTTAAGATAAACAGATTATTGGTTGTCGTCCACGACATTACAATGATGAAGGAAACAGAAACCCGCCTCATTAAGGCACTGGAAAGAGAACGCGAGCTTAGTGAATTGAAATCAAGATTTGTGACTATGGCATCACATGAATTTCGTACACCTTTAACTACCATTCAGTCATCATCTACTTTATTGGGGATGTATACAGGAGATGCCTATGATAAAGAGAAGGCAACGCACGTAAAAAGAATAAAAAACTCTGTTAAATTGCTGACGGAAATCCTAAATGATTTTCTTTCTTTGGAAAAGCTGGAGAAGGGAAATCCTGTACCCAAATATGAAATCATACGTTTACAAGATTTTTTGGATGAGATTATTCCTGAAGTGGAATCACTCAAGCGGGACACGCAACAACTGGAAGTAAAATATGACGGGTTGGATGACATCACTACGGATAGCCAATTTTTAAAAAATATTCTGTATAACCTTCTGTCCAATGCCTTTAAGTACAGCTCCAGGGATGATAAGGTGATTTTGAAAGCGGAGGTTTTGGATAGTACGCTGACTATGAGTGTGATTGATCATGGAATGGGAATACCATTGGAAGAACAGGAATATATTTTTGATCGATTTTTTCGTGCGCATAATGTAGCTAATATTCATGGTACCGGTCTGGGGCTGACTATTGTGAAAAAATATGTTGATCTTTTGGGTGGCACACTCTCATTTGCAAGTAATAACGGTGAAGCCACAATTTTCAAATTGGAACTGCCAATGGTCTCGGTTTGACAGACTTATTTGGGTTCTGAATATTTAGAAATTGTATATTGCACACTTAAGCCAAAGCACTTGCTATTCGCTTGGATAGGTCTGGATGAAATTTTCACTTAAACTTCTTTTACTCTCTTCTGTTGCCAACTACGTTCATCATGGAGTATTTACCTCATGTTGATCAAAATCGAACACCCTATTTGTTATGCAAAGGCTGATTAAACTTCCTTTGGTATTTCTCTTTATAGCCTCGTTGATAGGGCTTGCCTTGCGATGGCATTATTATCAGCCAATTGCTGGACTAAACTATCGTTTTTGGTTACATGCACATTCGCACGTTATGTTTCTTGGGTGGGTATTTAATGCACTATTCATCGGATACGTAATTGGTTTCTTGCCTAATGCATCCCAACAATGGTATAAAAAGCCATTTTATATCATCAACTTTTTGGTGCTGGGCATGCTCATTGCTTTTCCGCTTCAGGGATATGGTGTTTATTCAATTGCCGTGTCTACCCTGCATACAATGATTGTCATAGTGGTGGCTATTCGTTTTTTTAAAGATACAAAATCTGATAAACTGAATATTGCAATTTGGTTTGCCAGAATTTCGCTGGTGTTTTTCATTATTTCTGCACTAGGGCCATTCGTTGTAGGTGCTCTTGTAGCCAATGGACTTGGGCAGTCCAATTGGTATCACCTTGCCGTTTATTATTATCTGCACTTTCAATACAACGGAGTATTCACTTTTGGAATTTTTGCTTTGTTTTTTCATTTACTACAACAAAAGAAGATCACCATAAACCTAAATCAAGCAAAGAAATTTCGTGTGTTATTGTTTATTTCGTGTTTTCCGGCTTACGCACTTTCTACACTATGGGCAAATCCACCTTGGTTTTTTTATGGGGTTGGACTATTGGCAGCACTGGGGCAACTGGTCGCCTTGTACTATTTGTGGTCTGCTCTCAGAGACGGCTGGTCTAAATTGAAGCAATCAGTTTCACAGTCTTCCTGGGTATTGTTGATGACCTCAATGTTGGCATTGGTGGTTAAATTAATTCTTCAACTTTTTTCAGTTCATCCTTCGGTTGCGATGCTGGCCTATGAAATGCGTTTTTATGTCATTGCTTATTTGCATTTGGTATTGATCGGAGCAATCTCATTTTTTTTATTGGCCTGGTACAACGAACAGGGTTGGGTTTCATTAAAACGTTTACATATATATCTCTTACTAACAGGGTTTGTCACCTCTGAGTTAATTATGATAAGCATTGGCAAATGGCCGAATCTGTTTAGTATTCCCAAATGGATGGTCATTACCTCAATAACCCTTGTAATTGGTATTGCATGGATTGTTTTTGATGCAATTTTTAACTCCTGGGTAAAGCACTACTCAAAGCCTTTAGGGCATCGTGAAATGAAAAGGTCAGATAAGGATCAAAAATCAACAGTAGGTTAACCCACTAGAGTTTTTCAAATCTTCCTGTTTGTTCTTTTATTTTTATTCGGAAAGAACTGGGTACGTCTTGTCGAATATAGGGAACGACTGTTTCGCCTGTTGAAATGGGCCCAATCCGATCATTAAGGATTTGCATTGCATCTTCCTTGGCTGCATCACTTTCTAACTTCTCATACTCACCCCATAAGAGTACACACCGCCAACTATTCATGTTTTCAATTTGATCAACCTCAAAGCATACCTTTGGATTTTTATTCATCATATCAATTTTCATCCCATTCTTAGAGTGGCAGTAGATGTAGCCGTCTTTGTACGCATAGGTGATAGGAACCAGGTATAGTTTTTCGTCTGCGTAACATGCCAACCGTCCAATTATTTGACTTTGGAGTACATTGACGATTTGATTGTTGTTCATTTTTCCTAACATGCTATTTCGTTTAGGTGTAATCCGTTTTAAAGACCGCACTTGACATATAAAGTTAAGTCAATGATTATTCATATTTTATGACATTGATCATTCTGATGCTGTTAATGGCGGCATGAAGTCATTGAAAATGTGATTTATAGCAAAGCCTATTAGCTAATCAGAACTTAAACTCTACAGTAGAATAAAAATTCCTTCCTGGCCTTGGAATGCCACCCCAATCCAAATGTTCTCTGTAGTATGCATCGGTGAGATTTTCAACACCTAAGCTAAAATTCCACCTCCCTAAACTGCTATCTGTGTGAAAACTGGCCCTTAAATTAAATATAGAATAAGATGGTGTATTCTGTTCTCCAAAATCATCACTGACATGTGTTTGGGCTAGGGCACCTTCCCATTCCACTTGTCCATTGAATTTATTTTTTTCAAACCGGATCGAGGTTACATTTTTGAAAGCCGGAATAAAGGGAAGAGGATCACCTGCAAAAGTTTCTGCCCGTGTACCTTTGAAGCTAGTGATGAGTTGTATATCCCTGACAATGGAAATTAGGGCTGAAAATTCGGTACCCCAGAATTTGGCGTCCCTTATGTTCTGATATACCTTCACACCACTGGCACCGGGTGTCATGGCGTCAAGTTGAGTGTCCACGTAAGCAAGAATATAGTCCGGATTGTACTGATAGAATAGGGTGCCATTCAACTCCACCCAATCATTAAAGAACTCTATTCCGAAATCCGAAGTAAGACTCTTCTCTAATTTAAGGTTAGGATTCCCCAGATAGTCATGGTTGTCCTGCCTGTTGAATAAATAGAACCCATACCACTCCGCATTAGTAGGGAGTCGTTCACCAAAACCGCTATGAAGTGTGAATATAAAATTGTTAAAAACTGATTTACTGATGCTTGCGTTAAATGATTTGGTGAGATTTTGGGAAGATGAATTGAATGAAGAGTAGAATACTTCCAGTTGATCTTTTCCAAATCCTTCTTCTATAGTAGTACTGGAGGCATCTAATCTAGCGTTTAGATTCACCTTTGCTCGGCTTGATAGTTTGATGTCATCAGCAACGTAAAGACCAGCAACTGTCCGATACGAAGATGGCCATGTTTGCATGTACATAGAGGCGCCATCACTGGCATACATCACCATTTCGGCCAGCACGCGGTTGTGGTACAAGTCCGATCGAAGTTGGAGTTTATGATTATTTAATTTTTTGATTTTAGCTTCTGCGTACGCACCATAAGTGCTGCTCCATCCTGGCATATCCATATGCATCAACACTTCGCGTTGTGAATCATCCATTTGATGGTACACCTCATTGGCATATACTTTTGCTTCCAAATTATTTAACCATCCCGAATCTGTATGACGGATATAAGATAAAGCATACATGGAGGCCCTTGCTTTGCCTACATCCATTGATAGTGCGGGAAAGCCAATGTTTCTTCCCTCGTCAATCAGGAAGTTCGCTTTTAGTGTATCCTGTTTGATGCTCCACTTTCCAGCTAAGGAAAGGTTCATCTTTTCATATTGAGAAAAATTAACTGTCTGCCCCTGCCCATCTTTATAGTTCTGGCTATTTCTGTAAATAATGCTGGCGCGGTAGGCGCTATTTTGCTGTGAGAAATTAGCATCCGTGAAATAGTTGACTCCATTGGAAACGGATTGGTATCCAACACCTGCTCTACCCGTAATGCTTCGTTGATTTATCATTGGCTCTGCCAATCTTAAATTTAAGCTTCCTCCGATGGTGCTCCCCATGGAAGATCCATTTGTGCCGAGAGAGGCATCGATGCTTTTAAGATTTTGTGGTTCTACGTAAATCGTTACCGGATCCATCTTGTCAGTACAGGCGCTGAACATACGCATACCATCAATGGTAACATTGATTTGTCCACCAGACATACCGCGAATCGCTGGCTCTTGTCCATAAGCACTCCTTCGAATGAGATAAACTCCATTCATGCGTGACAGTATATCTTCTGTGTTGGCTGATTGATTGGCGCGATAAAAATTCTGGAGCGTATCTCCTTCCGTCTGCACGGATTGAATTACTACTTCCGAAAGGATACGTGTTTGTAATGTATCTTGAGCTTGCACAAATCTGGCAGTAATTAGTATTAGGAATAAATGGAATAATATTCTCATAATTCAAATGGTTGACCGGGACCAGCCTTTTGAACCAATCCCGGAAACCCAACCTTTATCTTTAAAATTTAAATATCGAGATCGAAATACAATTCCTTGGCCAGCTCACCTCTAGACAGATTGAGATGAATGCGCCAGTCACCGGTCATGGTGAAGTTCACTTTACCTGCATAGTGCCCATTGTTTGTATATGTTGGTGATACATTGTTAGGCGAACCATGACCCATAGATGGCATTTCAGGCTCCATGGTAATAGTAAAATCCGTTACTGCAGGAAATGAATCCATACTTTGTTTGGTATGGATCATCACTTCGAAATCATTGACACCCACTTTTGGTTTTTTATTGAAATGATAGGACACAAAATACTTCATGCCATCGTCTGTGGTAAAGGAATACATTCTTGTTTTCTCCGGGGTGATTACGCTCAGGTCCAATTCAACAAAGTCCTCGATATTCCTTATCTGGTTTTGGACTTTCACTTTTAATTTCCAGGTTCCAATATCAGTTCCAGTTGGCATAATAAAATTTACTGCTCCAGGGAAAAGAGAGTTGACTGCCTGTTCTGAAGTGGGGTTGTCTACAGGTGCGCTGTGATTCATGCCTGATACCATATTCATCATGGGCATGAATTGTACCATGGATTCATTAATAGCCTCTCCTGTAGTCGCGTCTGATAACTTAGCGTACAGTACATTGTATCCGACAAACAATTCTTCATCAGCCCATATTTCTACCTTTGTGTTGGCGCTGGAGGCTATGCCTTCGGCTATTTTAGTTAGCCCCTCTGTAGGGTTAATTTGAACTTCATCATCACTACAGGAAAAAGACAATAGCGTACTCAATATGATTCCTATTGAAATCAATTTTAATTTCATAATGTGTTAGTTTATATAGATGCTTAATTATTGAAAGATCACATGAAAGGATGACGCTCAAAAAAAATTGGGCGTCACTGTGAACTTAAGCAGGTGGATGATCGATTTCAATCACTGGGCTATCGGGCCAATGGAAAACATATTCGGAGTAAGCCATGGAATTTTTACCAAAGCGAGATTGTATGTGATTTGTAAACTGTACAAATCCGATTGGATACTCAGTAAGATTGATTTTCTGTAGGGGTGGTGAATCAGCTGTTTGTTCAGCTGGCGCAGCAGATACACGCTTCAGTTTTTGCATCAGAATACACTTTCCGTTGCATGCCATTTCAGGTTTGTCCTTATTGATACACAGCACCTTGGCAAAGAAATCCTTATTGGCGTAGTATTCTACTAATGGATGGATTGGTCTCAGCAACGCAATCCCATATAAAAGAATAAAAGCCCAGCCAAATAGTATCTTATTCACGCCACAAATATAAAAACGACTTTCGAAATAAAGGATGATTTAAATCATGTGTAATTATTTGTGTCATAATTATTTATTCACTTTTAATCGCGCGCGGTAAGGCTGTGATTATTTACAAGCTTAATCACGCGGAATATTTGTTACTTTATTTTCTCTGAAATCAGAAGCTACATTGTGCTCGGCTGGACTCTTTTCTGCTGCCTCCCGGATCATCACAAACTCCATTATGTTTTCATTGTCCAGTGCACCAACAAGTTTGTCGCCATCGTAAATGGGAGCTATTACCTGACGGTTCAATTGCATTTTGGGCCAGGCTTCTTTGAGGGGTGAATTTTGTTGAAAGCTCAAAGCACTTTTATGCATGGCCTCTGCTATCTTGCTGTCCTTGCCTTTTTCAGACAGGGCTTTTATAATCTGATTTCTGTCCAGCGTTCCGGCTGGCTTTCCATTTTGCATTACTAGAAAATTTTTTTCCTGCCCATTTAGTAGACGTTGCACAGCAGTTGAGATAGGGGCATCATAGTCCAACGTGTGAAACTCTTTGATCATTGCATCCCTTGTGGTAAAATCAGCCATCATAAACTGGGTTCTTGTTGAACCTACCTCGGCTTGTGCTCCTATGAAAATGAATATACCAATAAATACAAGGAAGGGATTAAAAAATAATCCCAAAAGAATAAATCCAACAGATATAGCCTGCCCGATAGAAGCAGCAACGCGGGTAGCGATGTGTCGTTCAAACTTAAAACCCAGAAGAGCCCTTAATACACGTCCGCCATCCATAGGAAAAGCAGGCAGCATATTGAATACGGCCAATATTATGTTTACGCTAAATAAGTTGGGAAGCAGATTGCCTGCATGAACAGCAATTATGGAATCTGCTGTAAAAACATCAGCTGGATTGACGAACGGCAAAATAATCGCGGCAATCAGCAGGTTAACAACAGGTCCGGCTATCGCTACTATTAATTCCTGCTTTGGTTTTTCTGGCATTGACTCAAGACTGGCCAGTCCACCTATTGGCAATAGGGTAATGCTTCTTGTTTTTATTCCAAATCGTTTGGCAGCAAGGGCATGGCCAAACTCATGGAGGACCACACATACAAATATCAGCAACACAAAGAGGACACTCCAAATAGTATTTTCAGTAGTACTTCCTGCTCTTAAATTGATAAATACTATCCATGCAATAAGCAGAATGAAGGTCCAGTGCACTGTTACTTTAACCCCCCCAATGCTCCCTAATCGTAGAGAATTTTTCATTTCGGTATTTTAGTTTTAATTTATTTTAAGTCACCCTCATTATAACCAAACATCGGACCATCTTCATTTAGTTCGGAAATTAAAAGCTGTCACAATTTATGAAAACCAGTGCTCATGTAATATGATGGCCATCAGGCGTTTGAATGACAGGAGTCACACACCCAATTGTTGATCTCAGCAACACGAAATTGCCTTTTGGTATGAGGGCTTGCGATTGTGAAACTTACTTGTTAAATTTTGCTTAATGACAATCTAAAGGCTCCACCTATACTTCTCTTTTAGAGAGGGCAGAGGGTTAAGTGATAAAATTATTGTTTTTGGACGCTCCTTTTACCACGCACCTTATGAAAGCATACTTTCTAACAGGAGTACATGATCTCACGAGGCAAACTGAACCACTGGAGTTGGAGGAATTGCCTCAACCAAAGGCGGGTAAGCATGAGATTGTGATTCGTGTATCTTGTTGTGGTATTTGTCATACCGAATTAGATGAAATTGAAGGCAGAACTCCTCCTCCCGTATATCCAGTCATCCCCGGTCATCAGGTTGTCGGTGTAGTCATTGAGGCAGGGTCAGGTGTCCATCAATTTAAAATTGCAGACCGGGTGGGGGTAGCCTGGATTTATAATGCTTGCGGCAAGTGTGATCGATGCCTTGCAGGTATGGAGAATTTATGTGATCATTTCATAGCTACAGGCAGGGATGTTCATGGTGGGTATGCCGAGTACATGAAGGTAGACGAGGGATTTGCTTATAAGATACCAGACTCCTTTAAAGATGAGGACGCAGCACCACTTCTATGTGCGGGCGCCATTGGTTACCGATCACTAAAATTGGCAAACCTTAAGAATGGTAAGCCGCTCGGTTTGATGGGATTTGGCGCATCAGGACATCTTGTACAAATGATAGTTAAATATCTTTATCCTCAGACAGACATATATGTTTTTGCCCGAAGTAAGGAAGAAAGAGCATTTGCACTTTCACTTGGAGCGATTTGGGCCGGTGGCTCAGTGGAAAGATCGCCCTGCTTGCTTTCTGCTATTATTGATACCACACCGGTTTGGAATACCGTTGTTAATTCTCTTGCCAACCTGGAGCCTGGAGGACGCCTGGTAATCAATGCCATTCGAAAGGAGCCAAACGATAAGGAATCGCTATTGAATATTGAATATGAAAAGCACCTATGGTTAGAGAAGGAAATCAAAAGTGTGGCAAACATTACCCGAAATGATGTGAAGGAGTTTCTAAACCTTGCCGACAGGATTCCAATAAAACCAAGTGTTCAAACATACCCTTTTTCGGAGGCCAATAAGGCTTTGATGGATTTGAAAAATAAGCACGTAAAAGGCGCCAAAGTATTATTGGTGGGTAACAACAAATAGACTGAGTGTCATTTAATGAACCTTTCTTTTATTTTATCTACTGTATAGTAAACCAAGGGTACCAGGTATACAGTAAGAATGAGTGATGATAACAACCCACCAATGATCACCCATGCCAACCCGTTTTTCCATTCACTGGCTGTTCCTTTGGCGAGTGCAATGGGCAACATTCCTATGACCATAGAAAGGGTAGTCATTAGAATGGGGCGCATCCTTTCCTTACCGGCCATTATTAAAGCTTCTTTGTAATGTTTTCCTGAGGCTTTTAGCTGATTGGTGAAGTCAACTATAAGTATAGCATTTTTTGCCACCAGACCCATTAGCATAATCAATCCTAACAACGCAAATAGACTCAAGTGATTCATACTCAGGTTTAACGCCAGAAATGCTCCAATAGCGGCAACAGGTATGGAAAACAGCACCACAAAAGGATAGATAAAACTATCGTAGAGTGCCACCATAATCAGGTAAATCAAAATGAAGGAAATGATAAGCACAGCGCCAAGGGCACTAAAGCTGTCATTTTGTCTTTTAATGTCACTGCCCCAGGTCATTTCAACACCTTCAGGTAGAGGGTTTTCATTGATATAGGCCACTACTTCATCGGCCACTGTTCCGGAAGGACGTCCGAGTGCATCACCAGTTAATGTAATTGCGGGCTGTCTGTCTAACCTTTCTAACAACGATGGAGAATTGTTCTGAATAACTTTTGCGAATTGAGAAACTTCAATGGGTATACCTCTTGGATTAACAATTACCAATTTTTCCACATCTTCCATATTCTGGCGATTGAAATCATCCAACCAAATCCTCACAGGGTATTCAGTGCCCTGCTCGGTTAACATGGCATCATCATTTCCGGTAAGAGCTGTTCGTATGCTTAGTCCTACATAGGCACTGTTGAGTCCAAGTCGTTGCATCCTATCATTATCAGGTATAATTTGAAATTCCGGACTGCCTTCTTCCACGGAAAGTCGCACATTGTCTGCCCCCGGTATTTTTTCTACTACCGTCTTTAGATCGCTTCCCAATTGCATCACCTGGGCCGCATCACTTCCGCTTAATGTAATTTCTATAGGAGCTGATCGGGGTACCAGACCCATTGCGGCCATTGAGTAATTGATGCCTGGGAATTCATCTCTCAAAGCTTCACGAATTTCAATCATAAATTCTTCTGTAGGTTGCTCGCCCCGTTCAGCAGCGGGTTTTAGTTGAATTGTTAGCTCGGTAATATTAACTGACCCGACTCCCAGACTTCCGATTCCTGTGCTGGGTCCGCCCACATTACTAAAGACTGTTGATACCGATGGTTGAGCTAAAATGAAACTTTCAATTTTCTGTGAGACAATATTGTTTTGCTGTAATGTTGTTGTTTTATCGAATTCCAGACTCATTCGGAATTTTCCCTGGTCTCCAGTGGCAATCAGCTCTTTTCCGATGATGCCTTGTCTCATTATTCCTATGGTTAGGACGAACAAGGCCAGGATTATACCTGTTGTGATTAACTTATGGTCTAATACCCATTCTAATTGTCGTCCATACCAATTGATGAAACGATTTAATTGGTGTTCGAACCAAAGTAAAAACCGGTTGAAAGGGTTTGTGGGTTGTAAATCTTCTGACTTTCCGATCCGAGAAGCCATCCAGGGTGTTAATGTAAATCCAACCAACAAACTTGTTAAGGTAGAAGTCACTACCACTACAGAAAATTGCTTGAGCATATCCGCAACAAAAACCTGTAAGAATAGAATGGGAAGGAATACCACCACATCCACCAGAGTGATGGACAACGCGGAAAATCCGATTTCCATACGACCATCTAATGCGGCTACACGCTTGTTCTTTTTCATGTCCAGATGGCGTTGGATGTTTTCTAACACCACTGTGGCATCATCTACCAGGATACCAATGATCAAAGACATAGCCAACAAGGTCATCAGATTGAGTGTGTAACCCAACAGCCACATGACTGCAAAAGCAGTTACTAATGAAGTGGGAATGGCTACCAATACAATAAGTGAGTTTCGGATACTTCTTAAGAATAGAAGCATTACAATTGAAACCAGAATTACTGCTAAGGTGAGATCATATACCACAGAATTTACTGCTGCAATGGTATTGTCGGTAGAGTCATCGGCAATAATGAATTTTACTCCCTCTGCCGCATACTGTTTTTCTATTTTTTCGAATTGACTGTGTACCAATTTTGAAACATCCACGGCATTGGCATCCCCTTGTTTTTTCAATAATAGTCCGATACCATTTTTACCATTGTAGCGGCTTACTGAAGTAATTTCTTTGATTCCGTCTGTTACTGATGCTATATCCTTTACATAAACAGGACTTCCAGGTGAAGGCATTGCCACCTGCACGTATTTTATATCTTCAATGCTATTATATTTTCCAATGAGGCGTACAGAATTGTTTGCTGCGGACGACTGTACTTTTCCTGAAGGTACATCGAGGCCTGATCGATTGATTGCCTCCGTAACCTGATACAGGGAAAGTTTGTATAGTTTAAGTTTTTCCTGATCTACTTTTACCTGTATCTCCCTTTCTTCTCCACCTAACAATGTAATTTCAGCAACCCCCTTTAGTTGTTGAATCTGGGGTAGGAAATCATCTTTCATCTTTTGATAGAACTCAGTAGCCGGTAAATTACTAGTGGCACTAATCTGCATGATGGGCAAGTCATTGGGTGATACCTTGCTCATAACAGGATTTAAAATATCTTGCGGCAGGTCCTTGCGTATATTATCTATGTAGCGTTGGGCATCCTGCATGGTTTTGTCCAGGTCTGTTGCATACTTTAGGTTAACAATCAGAATGGAGGCATTGGGCAACGATTTGGTGACAATAAAATCTACACCCTCCAAATTGGATAATGCATCTTCTATTTTTCGTGATACTGATGTTTCTACCTCCGTTGGGTCAGCGCCTGGGTAGCCTGTTTTAATAACCACCACCGGTTGATTGAAATCGGGCATCAACTCATAGCTTAGGTTTTTGTAACCCAGGAAACCCGCCAGTATGAAAATACTGAATAAAACTATAATCAACGAAGGGCGGTTAATGGAGATTTCGGTTATGTTCATTTTATTCTAATTCTTAATTGTGACATTAGCACCTTCAAAGAGATTAATGAGTCCATTGGTGATCACCAAATCACCTTCTTTTAATCCTGATTGTACTACAGCAATATTCTTTCTTCTTTCCACAATCTCAATATTTTGAAGTCTGGCCTTCCCCTGTTCTACCACGTATACCTGAGGTTGAACATTGGAACCTATAATGGCAGAGGCAGGGATGATTAAATGTTGCGTATTGGGCGCCTCTTTGATCTGGACTTTACCGAACATCCCTGATTTAATTTTGAGATCTTGTGTGTTTTTCACAAGAAATTGAACAGGAAAAGTATTTGCCAAATTGCCCTGGCTTCCTATTAGTGAAACCTTACCTGAAAGAGGTGTGGAAGTGTAAGTATCGGCAACAACTGTTACCGCCTCGTTGATACGAAATGAATTCAATTCATTTTCAGGAACATTGATGGTAAAGCGAAGTGAAGAGATATCGGTCAATTGAAACAGTGGAACCCCTGGGGCTGCGAAAGAACCTACTTCTGTCATCTTTGCTGTTACTATGGCTTCAAAGGGTGCGGTTACAACTGTACGACTAATTTGTTCCAACAAAGTACTGCGTTGCACCTGGGCAGATTTTAAACCAAGCTGGGCTTTTTCTAATTGTACTCCCTGGATAGCATCGGATGCTGCTAATATCGAGTAACGCTTTACATCTGCTTCAAGCCCTTCGATCTGTACTTCTACGGATTGAAGTTGTAGCTTCAGCATCGTGTCATCTAGTTTAAGAAGTTTATCACCTCTTTTTACTTGACTGCCAACATCAGTAAACACTTGTACAACCTTGCCTTGAACATCAGCGCTCAATTTGGTTTCTTTATTGGGTTCAAAATTACCTGTGAAATATTTCACATCTTCATCTGTTCCATACTTCACCATGTCTGCATTTACTTCAATGGCTTGCTCCTTGTCGTATGTATAAATTCGATTTTGAGCCGTTTCCTTATTGCTTTTTAAACGCACCACCACAATGACGATCAGTGCCAATGGGATAAGGATATAGAGAAACTTTTTCATTTTTATTTATTTAATAAGTTGCCAGTTGTTTTTCTGAGGTCTAAATCTGCTTTCAGATAATCTACAATTGCCGATATATGTTGTTGTTGGGTTTCACGTAAAGTGTTATCAGCCATAAGCACATCATTAAGTGAAGCAAGTCCTTGATTTTGTTGGAGTAAGGTTTGATCGTAGATAGATTGAGCAAGCTTCGTTTGATCTAATGTTGTCTTGACCGATCGTTCAGCTACAGATCTTTGTTGTTTTGCAGTTTCAATCCCCAAGGAGGTTTGATCATTCAGTAAGCTTAATTGAAGATCGTTGTTACTCAGCTCCAATTTTTTCTGGTTTAACTTCCTGCTTGTGGTTGTGCCATTAAACAATGGGTAAGAAAATTGAATTCCAGCAAAGCTTACTGGATAGAATTTCAAAAAATCGTTGGGGGTCTTATCATAGCCAAAACCAGTTTGCCCATAGCTTCCGTACAATGACAGTGAGGGTAGTCGTGAATTTTTTAGCGTATGCAATTCGCTGTTCAAAAGAAGATTTCGTTTTGTGATCAGGCGGAAGTCCAGTGTGGAGGTTTCTGTATATTCATTTATTGATGAGGGAATAATACTGGTCTCCACTTCCAGATTTTGATCCAGATGGATGCCAATAGTTATTTTTAAAGCATTGAGTACCTGCGTATACTTACTGTAAACCTGTTCCCGCTGTGTGGTAAGTTGCTCTATTTGTAATTGAATTTTGGATACATCGGTTTCTTTCGCAAGGAGTTGTTCTTTGAGCAATTGAATATTTCGCAAGAGCTTACTTGCATTGATTAGGTTTTCATCAATGAATGCAACCTGATAATTAAGTATTTGGGCGTTGTAATACAGGTTGGTAATCTCATAAAGAATTTGCTCTTCAGTTTTCTGATACTGTAACTGGGTAAGTTCGGATGCTATTTTTGTGGTTTGAATAGCCCCATAAACTTGTGGGTTATACAATGGCATGGAGAGTTGTAAATTGGCATTGATGTTATGGGGTACTCCAAATTGAACTTGTTTGAATTGGCCTTCGGATCCACCAAAAGCCGACTGCGGCATGAACTGATAAGGGAGGTCAATGAAATATTTATAATCAGCATTGATACTTAATTTTGGTATGAGGTTAGCTTTGGCCTCTTTTATTTTTTGTTGACTAATCTCATTGTTGTTTTTGGCGATGAGCAAATTCTTATTTTGATGTTGTGCCGTGTCGAGGCATTGCTGCAAAGTCCATACTTGGGCCTGCAACCTTATGTTGAGAAATATGCCTACTAAAATTAGAAGAAAAACAAGTAGTGATTTACGATTGTTTGAGTGTGTGTTCACTAACGTATTCATGTAAATTTTTTTATAAGTTTACTTATCCGGTACCCCTATATCTCTGAAGTACATACTGGTATAAAATCTGCTGGATGGCTAAATAGAGCTACCCACATTTCATCATAATCGTCAGGAAAATTTATATCCCCCCACGTGATAATGGCTTTAAATTCAGGTGCCTTGTCCCCAATCCGAGGCATGGGAATCGCTTGCTCGTTCGTCTCCATATGATATTTCTGTTAAAATTAATAGAAGTGTGTGAATATTCACTAACATATACGAAATTGTTATTTAAAAAGTTTCTTATCAGTCTGATTTTTATCAAAATGAACTAAATTAATTAATGTTGACCCATATTTTTAGATTAAATCTTGATTCAGGGGAGCATTCAAGGTATATGAAGATTTTACAACAGAAGTGAGGGGCTTAACGATTTTGATCTCACAAAATGGCCTGCCAACATTGCAGCCTATATTATTTGATGTCTTTATTGATTTCATCTGCACCTTCAAATCCGATCAAAAGGTTAAAACTTCTGTCATAATTCCGAAGCGGAGTACATTTAGTTGATGACTGAAATATATGTTGTAGTAATCCATACCATGATAAAACTGCGCAAACAATCCAATGTCATTTAAAAATGGAGGATGATAGAAGAATGTCAGTTTAAAATTCAACCGCTTAGTTGATAGGTTCTCCCAATTATCAATTCTCCCAAACATCCAATTTGCTTCACCTTTAAGTGACATACTTGCTTTTTTAGGAAGGATTCCGGGGCCTACCTTAAAAAACGAAAAGGCCGTGTGCCAGCGAAATCCACTGTATCTGCCAACAAGTTCATCAGCCATCCAACTCTTTGGGTGAGTTTCAATAGAGGTTTTGAAAAATTGATGCTCGCGTAAGCGACTATTGAAATTTGTTTTTATTAAACCCAGCTCAAAAAAATTAGTTGCAAAGTTTCCTGTGAGCAGATTAATGTCACCATTACTTAAATAGAAATCACCATCTTGCCCATTGGAGTGATGGGCCAATCGCCCAAACGCACTCAAGCTATGATGTGTGGGCCACTGTTTAATTGTATAATAAACTGAAATCTGTGGAATATAACTTGGAGTTTGCACTGGCATGGATTCTTTCTGATACATGCGGATAATAATTTGAGGGGTAAGAACTCCCATTAATCGAGAACTACTATTTTTCCTAATAATGAAATTAGGAATAACATTTGCCTCAAACCAAAGCGGTTCAATATTACCAAGATCTAATGGGAGGGTGATGTAGCTGTTACCTTGATTTACTACTGGTATTGAACTCGGTTCAATTTTTGGAATTGTATCCTGTGTTGGATTTGTAAAATGAAGGATATTCTGGGCTTTGACTGGGACTGATGAAAGAATTGAAATAATGATTATCAAAAACTGTTTCATTCAATCCTAGTGAGCGTAAATGTTTTTTTAATAAAATATTTTTTGATAATCAACTTCAGCTTGTTTTTTTCAAGAACTATTATTTCACCTGAGGCAGTCATTCCTTCAGGAGGTTTAATAGTACCAGAGTAGGTTTTGTCTACTTGGTTATATACAAAATCTATAAATAAAATGTGCCCTACTTTTTCTTTGGCAATTTCACCTGAGACTCTAATAATTTTTCCAACGTATTTACTTTTTTCAAGGTAGATTTCTACTTCACGTTGAGAATCGCTGAAAACCCATTTGCCCTTTATACTATCATCATATTTAAATGATGTAGAAACCAACACAAAAGACAATAACACCAGCACTATATGCTCATTAATTTTCATTATTTTATGAATAGCAGGTCATTGTCTTTATTTGCTGCTAACCAATCATTGCTTAACCGTTTATTTTTCATTAAAAAAAATCGAATAAGAATTAAAAAACTAATAAATAATTTTCCCCAAAATATCACCAACAAAATAGGCAACCAATGCAGCCAATCCACCCAGAATAAGTGTTTCACTAATACCCTTTAAAATACCGGATTGAGTAACAATTGATTTAAGGTATCCTATTAAAATAAAACCCAGTGCTGTTAATGCACTCGACCAGACAAATAAGTTTTGTACTGACGGAGAAATGAAATCAAACACATATATACCAAGTGGAATGAGGCCAATGAAAACAAAAGACAAAAAAGTGACCAGCCCGGTTTGAAACGGTGACTTTGTGTCTTCAATCAGGTTCAACTCATCCTTCATCATTTCATTCACCCAACGGTCTTTGTCCTGCGTAATTACCTTCACTACCTGGCTAAGCAAGGGTTCTTCAAAACCTTTCTTTCGATAAATGTTTTCAATTTCGTCTCTTTCCACTTCTGGTAAATGCTCTACTTCCCAATACTCAAGACTTTTATGCTTGGCATAGTTTTGCTTTTCACTCTTGGACGACATGTATGCGCCAACGGACATAGCAAACCCATCAGCAAAAAGGTTGGCGAAGCCTAATATTAGTATCACTGAGCTATCCATTCCTGCCCCCACGGCCCCCGTGACTACAGCAAATGTGGTTACGCTGCCATCAATCCCACCATAAACAAATTCACCGAGGTAGTCCTGGTAGCTGCCTAAGAATGAAGACCCTTTTTGATGAATACTTGATTCACTGTGTTTCATTATGAAAGATGTTAAGTATACTTATGGAATGTTTCCTTTTAAGTTTTACTCAAAATAGTTTTTGTAGGTAGAAAGATAGGACTTTATTTCTTCCAACACTTCCTTCTTATCTGAACCATCAAGATTTTCTATCTGGTCCTTAAGTGGAAGTAAGTAGTTATGCAACTGTTCATGAGATTCGCCAGTCATGGTGCATTTATTGAGTATGTCAGTAAATTCTAAAAGCAAATTTTCTTTCAGAGGAGCAACAGAAGAAGCAGGGTCGGCCAGTCCGGCATCAACCATTTGTGTCATACTTTGAATTCCCTGTGTAGTTTCAATATTTGCCATCCATTTATTTCCGTTGTCCAACTGTACCGAAGCAGGAGCATCATGGGTAGCATGTATCTCCTCACCCTGATTTTGTTCGTCTTTGTGTTTCTCTGTTGAGCAACTAATGGTGAAGAATAGCAGGGTCGCTGCGGATAGAATAGTTAATCTTTTCATTTGATTATTATTTATGATGAAACTTTATTTTGATTTTTGGAAATACTTCGCCAGGCAAAAACCGCAAATATTGCGGTTAAGCCTATTCTGAAAATCATCGCTTTTACTGTTTGTGCTTCGTACACTCCTCCTAAATTGATATAAAATAACAGTCCTATAAAACTGACAGCTAGCAACGCAGTTACCATAGTGAGTAAGCGGGCAGTCCAGGCTTTACTATTGAATAAGCCATAGGCGCCAAATAGATATAGTAGTCCTGCCACTAAATTGGTGATAACAATAAACAACACGTAATTGCCTTCCTTTTCTCTTATACCAAATAAATCAAAAATGACGGAGCCGCTCATGAACAGTGTCAAAAGAGCAAATAGTGTAAGAACAATGGCAGCAGGTTTTAATAATTTCATAGCATTAATTATTTAGGACTCATTAGAGTGAATAAATTGGACATTAATTTGTTTCCCTTCACTTTAAGATCAAAGGAATATCCAGACATGCGCCACTGCAACATGTGGAGCCGAAAACTTCCCATAATGATGTGAACCAGGTCTTCGACCGAAAGGTCATTGGTGAATTGCTTTTGCTTTTGGCCATCCAGAACAATTCGCATCAAATGTTTTTTGGTAATGATCATAATGTTGGAGATGGCTTTGTTAATTTCTTTACTGGCTTCCAGTAAACCATCAGAAAAAATAGCAATCAGAAAATGTGGTTTTTGTTTGAAAAATGCAAACTGACTGTTGAACAGTGCTTTCAGTTTTTCCTGTGGACTTTCAATATTTAAAATTGTATTCTCAATTCGCACATCCATATCCTTAGCAAGGTATTTTAACATCATAACCACAATTTCTTCTTTGCTCTCGAAGTGCCTGTATAAGGCAGATTCACTAAACCCCATTTTAGCAGCCAGGTTCTTTGTGGTTAGGCCTGCAAGCCCTGTTTTTGTAAGAATGTCACCCGCTGCTTCAATTATTTCCAGCTGTCTATGTTTGATTTCCATTTTTAAGTGTTTAAGTATTAATGGATTTTCCTTTTATTTTTTTAAAAATGCTGAATACATCCAAACTAATTTTTCCTGTGCTCGAATGTAGTCGCTCATCAACGCGTTTGTCCCCTCATCACCAGTTTCTTCTGATAGCGAGAGCAGTTCACGTTGAAGGGATATAATTGTTTTAAAGGAATCAAGAATATTTTCAACAGCTTTAACCCCATCTGATTTGTGTTTACTTTCTTTAATAGTAGAAACACTTTGGTATTGGCTGTAGGTGTGTTCGGGAGTATGACCAAGCGTAAGTATTTTTTCCGCCACTTCATCAATTTTAAGCTGTAGGTCATTGTAGAGCTCTTCGAATTTAAGGTGCAGTTCAAAAAATTTTTCCCCTTTAATGTTCCAGTGAAATCCACGTATGTTCTGATAAAACAGAGAGTAATTGGCCAATAGGTCATTTAATTTATTGGCTATTTTTTTTGCTTTTTTGATATCCAACCCGATCGCATTCGTTGCCTTCATTATTAATGTGTATTTAAATTAGGCATTTATTGATTTCATTTTAAAAAAGGCAGTTCCCAACCAAAGTACAGAGGCTGTCATTGCTACGGCACCAATCAGTACGAATATAGGAGGAGCTCCCAAATAGACTTCTGCCAAAATTCCAATTGGCATTAGTAAACCGACTAACGCAAGCCATGAAATTGTTTTGACATTTGACAATTGAGATCGAAAGTGTAAAAGCAGGTATCCAATCAAAATATTGAGAAAGGCGAAAAGATTGCCATGTACGTGTGCAAGTCGTGCTTCAAAGTGCTTCCCGGAGGAGTAGGAGGCCACCCACTCTTCTTTACCCGGAGCAAAGTCTCTCAAGTAGATCAATAAAAATCCGTAAGCCATAAAAGCCCCCATTGTCAGAAATCCGATGGAGATGTTGTTTTTACCTGTTTTCATATCAAATTTTTACAGAGTTAGTGAATATTCACTTACAATACGAAAGCAAAACCGAAAAGGTTCTATTTTGATAAAAAAAAATAGAAGAAAGCATTCTCAATGGGAATATTTTGACGAAAAGAGGACATATTTAATTTATTTGCCTGTGCAAATAAATTCAGAATCTTTTTAAAGACTTTATAGAATTATAATCCGAAGTGAACATAATTCTTTTGTCACAATGTTCGAATAGAGAGCAGAATGAGTGATTTGTAAAGATTAAATTGAAATTATGGAGAACCACGGATATTCTCAAAGAGTGTATGGGCATGCGAGACTTTTGAGAATAAAATACCGCAATCACTCTCTTGAGTGTTTGTCTAAAAACAAGGAAGCCCTTCAGCAATAGTGACGGTTTAACCACATGCTGAAAGGCAATTTCCTAAATTTTTACTTTTTGAAAGGTTTTCCTTTCCCCAGAACCATCCAGTCCAGAGAAACATCCTTAAAAAATTTGGACAATTTAACGATAGTGGAAAGCTTAGGCTCCGTGTCGCCACGCAGGAAGCTTCCGGTTTGTCCATGATACAATCCTGCCTTCGCATCTAATGTCATCACTCTGATGTCATAGTAGTCCAACAGATAAGAAAGTCGATCTTTAAAGGTTTTTTTTGACATAATTTTGGCTCATTTAATAAACGAATTTACACAATTCGGATTAAACTTACTTACCGATTATGTAACAATTCGGGAATTACTTATAATTATATGCGTGTCTGACATGATGAATTTTCTGAAAGTAATCCTTATCGATTAGGATAACTAATTGATTATTAGCTGATTATAGTAAATCCATGCCTTCAAAGGCTTCAATTTGTGAACTTCATTAGGGATAATGATGGGTGGGTATTTAAAAGAAAAATATTACATCAAAAGGCTGAAAAATGTTGTAAATACTAAATTATCAGAAGGTTTTACCATAGATATAGAGGGTAACTCAGTTTGCTGACATACTCTTTCTGAGGTGGATTTACCTCAAAATACTGGATTTTGGTTCACTTAATTTGCAGATCGTTAACAAAATAGCCCTATGAAAAGCCTTTCATAGCTGCTATATTGAACCTCGTAATCACAAAACCTTCTAATTATGGCAACTTATAACCTGCGCGTCAATGGCAAATCCTTCCAGGTTGATACAGATCCGGATACCCCTATGCTGTGGGTGCTTCGCGATAATCTGGATTTAATGGGAACGAAATATGGCTGCGGTATTGGTCAATGTGGGGCGTGTACTGTTCATGTAGATGGAGCCGCGGTTCGATCATGCTCTTTACCCGTCTCAAAGATAGGCGATAAAGCAATTACCACTATTGAAGGTCTTTCTGAGAAAGCAGATCATGTCTTACAACAGGCTTGGCGCGAATATGATGTGCCGCAATGTGGCTATTGCCAGGCAGGGCAGATTATGAATGCAGCGGTATTGCTTAGCAATAATCCCAAACCTTCAGATCAGGAAATTGATCATGCAATGCACGGAAATTTGTGCCGGTGTGGTACCTACCTGAAGATCAAAGCTGCAATCAAAACAGCCTCAAGTAAATTGTAACACCCCTAAATTGTTTAGCTATGCCAATCATAAAAACAACATATAATAGGAGATCATTTCTAAAAGTATCTTTGGCCGGAAGCGGGGGCCTTATGCTTAGTTTTAGTTGGTTAGCTGCCTGCGGTCCCTCAGAATCGACCAAAGAGATGCCATCAGCATGGTTTGACCTGAATGCTTACCTGTCGATTGCAGACAACGGTGAGGTTACTATCATGTCTCCAAACCCGGAGGTAGGACAAAATGTAAAAACCTCAATGCCAATGATCATTGCTGATGAGCTCGATGTAAGATGGGAAGATGTGATAGTAAAGCAGGCACCCCTCAACTCAGAAAGCTTTACCAGACAGGTGGCAGGTGGAAGCCAGTCCATAAGGCAAGGATGGCAAAGTTTGCGAATGGCAGGGGCCACTGCACGCGAAATGCTGAAAAATGCTGCTGCTAAAAAATGGAATGCAAGTGCTTCCGATTGTACGACAGAAAATGGTTATGTGATTCACGGAAATGACAAGCTAAGCTATGGGGAAATAGCCACGATGGCTGCTGGAATGGAAGTGCCTCCTGAAGTGAGATTGAAAGATCCTTCTGAATTTAAAATAATAGGAACCGACCGCAGAAACGTTGACATCGAAGGAATAATTACAGGTAAGCCTTTATTTGGATTTGACACCAAAAAGGAGGGAATGCAGTATGCAGTGGTATTAAGACCACCGGCATTTGGTTTAAAATTGAAATCCTATGACGATTCAGCGTCCCGTACAGTAAATGGTGTAAATGACGTGATTCAGTTTGGAAGTAAAATAGCTGTTTTGGCAAACTCAACCTGGGCCGCCATGAAAGGGCAGCGCGCCCTGAAGGCGGAATGGGGAAAGGACACCATGCTGGAAAGCACTTCTTATCATGATAAAACCATGCGCGCCATGCTTGATAAAAAATCGGCTGAGCCAAAGCGATCCGATGGAGATGCAAGGGCGCAGTTTGCCAAAGCTGATAAAGTGATTGAAAAGGTATACGAAGCACCATTTCTACCTCACAATGCGATGGAGCCCATGAATTTTTATGCAAATGTTACTGCTGATAAAGCTGAATTTATTGGACCGATTCAAACACCGGAGCGAACTCGAGGGCAGATTGCTGAATTGCTAGGAAGACCAGAGAATGAGGTTACCATTGAAATGACACGCATAGGGGGAGCTTTCGGCAGAAGACTTTATGGTGACTTTGCCCTCGAAGCTGCTGAGATATCTAATTTGGCCAAAACGCCCGTAAAGGTGGTGTTTACACGTGAAGATGACATGACCGCAGGAACATATCGACCCGCGGCAAAATATAAATTCAGGGCCGCAATTAAAGAGGGTGATATGGTAGCCTACCATCTGACAGGTGCTGGTGTCAATATGGGCAACTCCACAAGAGAAAATAATTTCCCTGCATGTACCTTGGAGCATTACCTGATTGAATCGCATAATTTAGAAAGCAATATCACCACAGGTGCATGGCGAGCACCCATCACCAACTTTCTTGCGTTTGCTGAGCAAAGCTTCTTTGATGAGTTGGCAAGTGAATTGGGAAAAGATCCGGTTCAATTCAGGCTGGATCTGTTTAACAGGGCGAAGGAAAATCCAGTTGGTGAATTACAATATGATGTGGACAAATCCATAGGTGTGATTAAACTGGCTGCTGAGAAATCCGGATGGGGCAATTCGCCTGAAGGGGTTTATCAGGGCTTTAGCACCTACTACTCACACAATACTTATGTAGCCGAGGTAGCGGAAGTTTTAATGCAAGGCAACACACCCATTGTAAAACGGGTGGTGTGCGCTATTGATTGTGGAATCGTGGTAAATCCGATAGCAGCAATTAATCAGGTACAGGGGGGTGTGATTGATGGCATCGGCCATGCCATGTATGGCGACTTCTCTTTTGAAAATGGCCAGCCACAAACAAAGAATTTTGATAAATACAGGCTCATCCGAATGAAAGAAGCGCCTGAGGTAGAGGTGTATTTTGTGAAAAGCGATAATGATCCAACGGGGCTGGGAGAGCCTGCACTACCACCTGCCGGAGCAGCCGTGGCCAATGCAATTGCCCGGGCGACAGGAAAGCGTTTATACAAACAGCCCTTTATTAAAGAGCAAATTGTATTGGGATAAAGCTGGTAATTATTATAACTGATGTAAGGTAGAATACACTTAACCAAAGAGGTTATACAGAGTAATTACATTGAGAAAATGACCTCGGTGCCTCGCAGTAATTATCTTTTACTGTGTGCTAAGTGGTAAAAATTAGTTTTGCGCAACATCAGCAGATAATTTAATCAGGATTTAATTCTTCTTTTTTTTCTTCTTCTTGGTAAGAATCTTTTTGTTATTATGCTTTGGAGCGGATGGCCTGTTGGTGACTATAGGTTTGCTGGAGTGTTTAGGTTTAAATCTTTCCTTTATTTGAATGATCCTTGCGATTCCTATTTCAGCAGATAGGTACATTTCATGGCGGACGCCATAGAGATCAGGGGCATTACTGGTTTGTTTTAATTGTTCAATATAATCCTTCTTGCGAGGATCAAACAATCCGAAATTTGCCCGACCATCAAAATTTAAACTCCAATCATCACTAAGATCAAAATCGGACCGCAACCCCACGGATGCAAAAAGTTGAAACGGATTATATTGATCCTTGCTTACATATTCCAGATTGTTTATTTCAGGCACCAGCACGCCATCAAATACTTTTGTATATCCAGGTTCTGAAGGAATGAGTACACTAGAGGGATACTTTTGCTTTGAAGCGGAGTAAGAAATAGTTTCTCTGCCATTGATAAGATAGGTAAAATTGAGCGCGGCCACTGCACTGAGGCGAAAGAAGGAGAGGTCATTCAAATGAAGTTTAAGCGCCACGGGCAAACTGAAATAATCCATTTGTACATCTCGGGTGCCCACATCTCCGCCTACGGTATTCTTAATTAAGAATTTCTGACCTATTTTAGTAAGCGAGGGTGTCAAAACAAAGCCGAAACCCACATGATCATAGCCGTAAGTGAATCCTACAGGTGTGGCCCTAAAAGTTACTTTGCCTTCATAACGAGAATCTTTATTGAGGCCATCATCGAAGGTAATGGGCACGTTGAAGCCACCAAAAACCCCAAATGATTCTATATTTTGGGAATACCCATATTTAAGGCCAACTAACAATATCAAACTGAAAATAAGCCTCATTAATGAGTAACTGAAGTTTAGGTTCCCAGGATTCAAAAACAATATAAAAAGCTGATTTTTATTATCCACAGAATTACAAAACTAAGACAAAAACTGAAACCATTATGGGGTTCCTTCGGGTTGATTTGCCTTATTTTGCGCTTAAATAACAAGGTTTAAGCCCAAATTCGGGCTATCTTAAAGGTAAGAACGTAGAAGCAACACATAATGAGCCTTTTTGAGGGTATTTCATTGCGCGAGAATATTTATTGGGGACTGATAAAGCGGCTTCTTTTGGTAATGGGATTTTATACCATTTGCCGAATCAGTTTTTACTTCTTCAACCTTAGCTTCTTTCCCGACATGACCTGGGGACGGATGACTCCTATTCTTTTAGGAGGCCTCAAATTTGATCTGGCCGCTGTTTTATACCTCAATTCCTTATTTATTTTACTCACCATCCTTCCACTTGCTATCAAGTTTCATCCCACCTATCAGAAAATACTTCACTATATATTCCTTATAACCAATGGCATTGGTCTGGCAGTAAATATTGCCGATAATGTTTACTATCGCTATACCCTGAGAAGGACCACAATAACTGTTTTTTCTCAATTTGAAAATGAACATAATTTTGGAGCCCTATTCTTCTCTTTCCTTGTTGATTATTGGTATGGATTCGCATTTTTCCTTTTGATTCTTTATTTCTTCATTAAGATTTCCAACCAGATTAAAGTATCGGGGCCTCAGTTGAAAAACAAATGGACTTTTTATGGAAGTGCTGTGGCACTTATGCCTGTTATCATTTACCTTTTTGTGGGAGGAGCGAGAGGAGGGTTCCGTCACAGTACAAGACCGATTACAATAAGCAATGCGGCTGAGTATGCCACCATTCCCAAAGACATTAACCTGGTGCTAAATACTCCGTTTGCATTGATGCGTACGGCAAAAGCTCCTGTAATAGAAAAAGTAAATTACTACAAATCAGAGGCCGAGCTCTCTGAAGTTTATACTCCGTTGCATGTGCCATCAGATACCGCAGCCTTCCGATATGACAATGTGGTTATTATCATATTGGAAAGTTACTCAAAGGAGTTTGTGGGGGCATATAATAAAAATATGGGGATAGAAAACTACAAAGGATATTCACCATACATTGATTCATTGATAGGAAAAAGTTTGGCATTTCAATACTCCCTCTCCAACGGAAGGAAATCGATTGATGCTATGCCTTCAGTGATTTGCAGTATACCTTCTATAGAAGTGCCCTTTGTGCTTTCGCACTATTCAGGCAATAAGGTAAACAGCCTGGCGAGTTTGTTAAAAGAGAAAGGCTACTATACATCATTTTTTCACGGGGCTCCCAATGGATCAATGGGGCTTCAGGCTTTCGCTAACCTTTCTGGTTTTGATGATTACTATGGAATGACCGAATATGATAACGATGATGACTTTGATGGCATTTGGGGAATATGGGACGAAAAGTTTTTGCAGTACTTTGCCAAAACCCTCAACACATTTAAAGAACCTTTTTACTCCACTTTGTTTACCGTCACTTCACACCCTCCACACATCCTTCCTGATGAATACAAGAATACTTTTAAGGGTGGCCCCCTGCCCATTCATAAAACGATAGAGTATACGGATTATTCTATAAAGCGATTTATGGAAACGGCCTCAAAGATGCCATGGTATAAGAACACATTATTTGTATTTACCGCAGACCATGCTACTGCAGCCATACATTATCAAGTGTACAACTCTGCATGGGGATATTACTCTATTCCATTATTTTTTTATAAACCCGGCAGTGACTGGTCCTCTTTTAAAGATGACATTGTGCAGCAGATTGACATTATGCCTTCTGTGCTTGGATACCTACATTATGATAAGCCTTATATCGCCTTTGGTAGGAATATCTTTGATTCATCAGTAGAGCCGTTTGCCTTTAATTATGCCGACAATGTTTATCAGGTATTTATCGGGAACTATCTGCTCCAATTTGATGGTAAAAAATCAGTAGCTCTTTACGACTTCAAAAATGATAAAAGACTCAAATCAAACTTGTTGAATGAAAAACCAGAGGTGGTCGAAAGAATGGAGCGTAAGCTAAAGGCCTTTATTCAACAATATAACAATCGAATGGTTGACGATAACCTCACCCTGGAAGGCCCACAGTCGGGACCCAATAGAGTTGGTAAATAAATTTTAATTTGTATGGTGCCAGTGGAGCAAGCTCCATATTATATAGGGAAGAAGCTGGGTAACGCCTTCTACCACTGGTGCAAGTTCGATTCTTAAGGATTAGTTGTTTAAAAGTTTCAGGTTTCAGTTTAAACTATACACCTGAGACCTGAAACTATTATTACGCCAGGTTGTGATATACGGTCTGTACATCATCGTCCGCTTCGAGGGTAGTAATACATTCCATTACCTCATCTTGATCAGCTTCGGATAACTCTTTGGTGGTGGTTGGTATGTAGTGCAGTTCAGAACTGATCACATCAAGGTTCTTGGCTTCTATGAATTTTTGCATATTTCCAAAATCATTGAATTTGGTATAAATGACCAATTCATTTTCCTCTTGTTCAATTTCTTCAGCCCCTGCATCTATCAGGTCCAGTTCCAATTCGTCCAGATTGATGCTTCCCTTTGGAAACTTAAAAACCCCTTTCCGTTCGAACATAAACGCAACCGAACCTGAGTTCCCCATACTTCCGCCTTTTTTTGAAAAATGAAGGCGAATATTTGCTACCGTACGTGTGGGGTTGTCTGTGGCACATTCGATAAGCACAGGTACTCCATGTGGTGCATACCCTTCGTAGGTGACTTCCTGAAAATCCTTTTCTTCCTTTGAAGAAGCTCTATTGATGGCAGCTTCCACTCTGTCCTTAGGCATATTAGCACCTTTGGCATTTTGAATGGCCATCCGGAGTCGGGGATTATTTTCCGGCAATGGACCCGCCATTCTTACAGCTATTGAAATTTCTTTTCCTATTCGTGAAAATGCTTTGGCCATTCGGTCAAAACGTGCGAACATTTTGTGTTTCCTCTTTTCAAAAATGCGTCCCATAGATTATTATCAATACACCTTTAATTGGCAGGTAAAATTAGAGTTATCATTGTAATTTGAAAACACCATCTTGTTCATTACCAAACAAAGTCGACCAAACTAGGAATACGCATTCTCCGCTGATCCCTTTAATGTCTCATGTGACACTGGCTTTCCTGGTATCCGGCATTAAAGATTAATGCCATTACTGATGTTTTTGGGTATATTTCTCCTGATCGCATTGCCTAACAAACCATTGTGATAGAATTAATTGGGTGTAACCAATCCAGGTATGGCACACTCTAAAGGGTACTAATTCTTATTTTAACTAAATGTATTTAGAGTTATGATGTACCTAATTATTACCCTTTTTGTTGCAGCGGCCATCCTCGGGTTAGTAGTATTGATAAGATGGACCCGGAAAATAGACGGAACCGTTACGGTCATTTACTCCCATGGTATTGCTGCTGCCACAGGCCTTGCACTTCTCATTTTGTATGCCATCCAGCATCCGGAAAATTATCCTCAATTAAGTATTATTCTATTTGCGATTGGCGCTTTGGGGGGCTTTTACCTATTTTTTATCAACCTGAGAACCAAAGCAAAACCGGTGGGAATGGCTTTTGTGCATGCACTAATTGGCATTGTGGCAATCATTACGCTGCTAATGTTTGCCTCTAACTAATTGTAAGGTAATGAAGTTCTTTGGCCATCCCCTTCACATGATGCTGATCCATTTCCCCGCAGCACTCTTTCCAATGGAATGTGTTGTTTATGGTCTTTTGTTCTACACTAATAACCACAATTTTGGATTTGTCTCATACTGCATTTTGATTGGTGGTGTGGGAATGGGTTGGGTTGCAGCCATTTTGGGGGCATTAGACATGAACGAAATTTCGGAAGACAACGAGCAGGTAATGAAGAAGGCATTGCTTCACGGTGGCATTAATGGAATTGTGGTAGTGTCTTATACTGTTATTGCGTATCAAATGTATCAGTTATTTCCCGAATTGCCGGATGGAAATATCATTTTAATGCTTGTAAGGGTGTTGCTTGTACTATTGTTGATGGTGGGGAATTTTATTGGTGGAAGCCTTGTATTAAAAGATAAAGTAGGAATTGATTTGATAAAATAATGGAAGCCACAGGAGCAAAGGGAATTGCCAAATTAAATGATCAGAAAATAATTGATCGGATATTAAAAGGGGAGGAGGCACTTTACGAAATTATGATAAGGAGGTACAACCCCTATTTATACAAGGTGGCCCGATCATACGGTTTCGATCATTCCGATGCTCAGGATTTGATGCAGGATACCTTTGTTAATGCTTATTTTAGTTTGTCCAAATTCGAAAATAGATCTTCCTTCAAAACCTGGATTATTCGTATCATGCTAAACAATTGCTACCAAAAAGCACATAAAGCAAGTTATAAAAAAGAAAGAACGAGTCTTGAAAACACCAATGAAATGATGAAACCGATGTTTTCGAATAATAACGATAATGACCCCGGTCAATCGATGGCAAATCGTGAGTTGGGCCAGGTAATAGAAAAAGCAATCACTTCCTTACCGACAGAATACCGAATGGTATTTTCGTTGCGCGAGATCACAGGAATGAATACTTCTGAAACAGCATCAGCACTTGACATTACCGAGTCAAATGTAAAGGTGAGGTTGAACAGGGCAAAAAAAATGCTGAGATCTGAAATTGAAAAGATGTATGCTGCAGAAGAGATATTTGAGTTCAACCTGATTTACTGCGACCCAATGGTAGAGAGGGTGATGCAAAAGATAGCCTCACTAAGATAAATTCTCTCCCCCTTTTTGAAAGTCCTTTCTAATCTTCTGATTGTGGTCCCTACGAGTATCTATTATATTTTTCCGCGAATTTTGCCGTTGACAAAATAATTCCCGTCTTTGTCGAAATTGATCTCGATACGGCTTACTTCCCTTTTCTTATCATCATAAAATGAGATAACGTGATAATGACCCGGTAATTGATCAACAAGATCATCGGTATATCCTGCATCAAGTTTAAATTCTAATTTATTTTTCAATTTCTTACTCAACACCAATTTTTTGTCCGCTTGAAAAACTTTGAGTCTTGTTTCATTGTCGCCAACTTTATCGATAGAAATAGATAAAACCACATAGGGTGTGGGGCCGGGCATGTTTCGCTTCTTATATTCACGGCTTGTTTCGTCAAAGTTGTAGGAGTAATTAGAAGCCGGTGGTCTTTGTTTAAAGGATAAATCAAGTCCGATAGTGAACTCCTCATCCGGCTTATAGGGTGCTTCCTGTAGGCTTAGGAAACTTGCTAAAATAATTAACATCATAAACATAACCGCTGACCTAAACTAACTTCTAAATGACCCCAAGTTATGAAAAAATGGATAATTTTATTAGAGTCCTTGCTTTCCTCTACCCATAAAGGGGGGATACAATATTGAAAAATTCAATACAGATAATTAACAATTCATAACATCCACCCGTAGGATGGCTTCATGGGTCTTTTTCTGGAGACAATGTTTTACCATGTTGCTACCTTCTTTCAATTACAACCGCTAAATTATGCTTAGGAATTATCTGAAAATCGCATTTCGCTCTTTATTGAGAAGTAAAGCGCATTCAATTATCAACATTCTTGGATTAGGAATTGGCATAGCCTGCTGTATTCTCATTGTACTTTTTGTTAAAGACGAGTGGACGTTTGACACCTTTCATACTAAGGCAGAAAGAATTTATAGGGTTTGGGCCAGAGAAGATTATGGAAAAGACGAAGTTTTCTTTTATACGGTAACTCCCTTTCCTATGGGGCCAACGCTAAAAGACAATTTTGCGGAAGTCGAATATCAGGTCAGAATAAATAATATAGGCCCACAAGTAAAAGTAGGAGATGATTTATTTTCTGAAAGGGTTACAATTGGAGGAAAAGATTTTTTCAAAGTCTTTGACTTTCCAATTGAAACGGGAGATGCAGAAGCTGCTTTGGCCGGTGCTAATAATGTGGTAATAACCGAAAAAGTGGCCTTAAAGTATTTTGGGACAAGTGATCCCATTAATAAAATTATTTCTATTCAACTGGGCGACACTTTCCAGGACTTTGCTGTTAAAGCGGTGGTTAAAGATGTCCCCACCAACTCAAGCATTCAGTTTGACATTCTTATTTCTGATTTGAATTACCCCAGGCTTTACAGTGAACGCGCCTTGACATCAGCCTGGTTTAATATTACTCCGGAAACGTATGTGTTGTTAAGAAATGATGTGGATGTACATCAATTGGAGAGCAAATTACAACCATTTATGAAGAATTTGTTGGGTCCGGATTTTGATGCAAAATACGAAATAGGATTGCAGCCGATTACTGACATTCACCTCAACACTTATTATCCTGTAGGGATTGCTCCTGTAAGTAATCCGAAGTATTCGGAAATTTTGGCTGCTATTGCATTGCTTATTCTTTTGGTAGCGTGTATCAATTTTGTTACGCTGTCTGTTGGTCGCTCTATAAAGCGAGCAAAAGAAGTTGGAATAAGAAAGGTAGTAGGTGCAGAACGAAAGCATGTGATATTTCAATTCATAGGAGAAGCAGTGATCGTAACAATAATTTCATTGGCGGTAGGGATTCTTCTATCTTATTTAAACTTGCCGTTGTTCAATGATCTGTCGGGTAAACAATTGGTAATGGAGCCCAATGCGTTTATGTTATTGGTGGCCTTAACCACAATACTTATTATAGGGTTGCTTGCCGGCAGCTACCCTGCTTTTGTACTTTCAGGTTTTAGACCTGTATCTATTCTAAAAGGAAGTATTACCACAGGGAGCAGCAAACAAGGATTGAGAAAAATATTGGTGGGTGTACAATTGGTACTGGCCATATTTCTGATCTCCAGTACGCTGGTGATGCGTGACCAGTTGGAATACCTTCAGAATAAGGACTTAGGTTTTAATAAGGAGCAGTTGATGGCCATTCAAATGAACGTACCCGGAAATTTTCGACTTGCCGAGCGGATTAGGAAGGGTTTTGAGAAGGTACAACCCTTTAAGAATGAACTTTCAAAAATTAATGGAGTTGCGGAGGTGTTTGCAGCATCTCAAGACTTTGGAAATGGATCCTGGATTAATGTGGGTTTTACGGATGAAAATGGAACTTATCGAACTTTCAATTTGAATGTTATTGACGCTGATTATATTCCTTCTATGAAAATGAAAATGGTGGCGGGTAGAAATTTTTCTGAGGAAAATACTTCAGACAAACGAAGGTCAGTTATTGTTAATGAGGCGTTGGTAAAGAGCTATGGTATAAGTGATCCTATAGGCAAGCGGCTGCCTGGTAAAAATTTTGAGGATCATGAAATAATAGGTGTGGTAAAAGATTTCAATTATTCTTCGTTGTATACAAGTGTAGATCCTCTGGTTTTGGTAATGGATGCTCAGGTGATATCAGCTGGAATTGAAAACATAGGTATCAGTAATAATCCTACCCCCAAGCTAATGGTGAGATTGCAACCAGGAGACATGAACTCAACCATCGATGAGATAAAGCTTGTTTGGGATAAGCTGACGAATGGGGAAGAGTTTGCATTTACTTTTGTAGATGAGGCCATGGCGACACAATACCGCAATGACCAAAACCTGGGAAAGATAATATCCATTGCCACTTTATTGGCTATGCTAATTGGTGGATTGGGATTATATGCATTGGCTTCACTTGCCATGCAAAACAGAACCAAAGAAATAAGTATTCGAAAGGTAATGGGCGCCACGGAGCAATCTCTCCTTACATTGCTATCCAAAGATTATTTGTACTTGGTGGGGATAAGCCTTTTGATTTCTGTTCCTATCACCTACTTCATGATGACCAATTGGTTGGAGTCGTTTGAATACAAAGTGGCCATCAGTTGGCGTGTATTTGTGTTTGCCGGAGGTATTTCCCTGATGGTCGCCATTATCACCATCAGCTACCAGGCCATCAAAACAGCGTGGTCCCAGCCTGCGAAAACGCTTAAGTACGAGTAATAGTAAGGGTTGCCAACCTAATTCCTTGCCTATGGGCCGGTGGATACGTTTCGCATCGAGATAACCTAATACCTTATGTAGTAGCAGAGTTAGGCATGGTAATTATTACTTTTCGTTTAGTCGATTTCTTTACTAATCTTAATGGCAAGAAGCTTTTGAGCTATTAGCTTGCCAAGGATTTCTACAGAGGCAGACATTTAGCAGAGGTGTTACTATCTTAATATTGGTTTTAGTAACTTTGAACTATGACAAGATTGGTTAAGACTTCATTCGAAGAAGAGCAGCGTGTGAAAGATGAGCAATTCCTGAGTTTAGATCCTCTGGAGCGGTGGAGGATTCGTTTAATTGGAAGAGAAAGAATGAAAAAGAAGGGGGTCGACTATTCATTGAAAGGAAAAAAAGTTATTGTTAAGAAATTCCATTGAGTTTACAAAGTAAAGAGCATACTGCTTTCTTAGAGGCGCTGCAGAAATTTGAGGTCAAATTTTTAATCATTGGGGGCCATGCAGCTATTTATTACGGAGTCAATCGCAACACCGGAGACCTTGATATTTTAATTGAACCCTCAAAGACCAATGGAGAAAAATTGATCAAAGCGCTAAGTTCTCTCAAACTTGAAATTCCAGATATAAAACCGGAAGAATTTGAAACTAACCTCGTTTTGTCTTTTGGCTTAGAGCCAGATGCAGTTGATATAATGAACTATACACCAGGAATAACCTTTGAAGATGTTTTTAATAATGCGATAGAAATTGAATTTAATGACTTAAAAGTCATGATTATTGATATCCGGGATTTATTGAAAAACAAAGAAGCATTAAGTCGCAAAGGAGAAAAAGCGCATTTGGACAAATATGACGCTGAAGTCTTGCGAAAAATTATTGGATCAAAGAAATAGAAGGGTTAATCCAGCCGCAATACAGTTTGTAACAATACATTCGCTCCCTTCTCAATTTGTTCTGGTGAACTGTATTCATCCACAGCATGACTCACACCATCTTTAGAAGGAATAAAAATCATAGCTGCCGGATATCGGGTTGCCAATATCTGTGCATCGTGACCTGCGCCACTGTGCATGGGTAGTGAAGTGTATCCAAGTTGTTTGCAACTTTCTGCAATAGCGTTGGTTACTTTCTTATCAAATGAAACAGCAGGAACATTTACTAATCTTTCTTTCGATATTTTTAGGTTGGTAAAAGATTCATCTTCACGTATGAATTGATCAATCTTGTCGAGAGCAATGGCCAGCTTCTCATCATCAAGATTCCTGACATCGAGTGTAGCGATTATTTTTTCTGGAATTACGTTGATCACATTGGGAAACACCTCTACTGAACCAATCGTGATCAATTGATTTTTTATCTTGTCACATAAATCGCGGGTGTAGCTTGATAATCTGCTCAGCGCATAGAACGCATCCTTTCTTGCATATATCGGGGTAGTGCCAGCATGTGCACTCTTACCTTCTAAGGTCAATTTTAGCCAGTGAATGGCCTGTACACCCTGCACAATACCGATGTCAATTTTCTTCTCCTCCAGAATAGGACCTTGCTCAATATGAATTTCTATAAAGTGATCGTATTGTATCGTTCCGCACTTCATACCTCCGTTGTAGCCAATTTCTTTAAGTGCATCGTTAACTGTAATTCCATTTTTGTCTTTTGCTGTTAAATATTTTTTCACTTCACCGGGGTTAGCATGAGCCAAACTCCCCATCATATCTGGAAAAAAGCGAACACCTTCTTCATTGGTATAGTTAGTCACAACCAGTGTACTATTCAGATTAATGTTATTTTCTATCAAGGTTTGCGCAACTTCCAGGGCACCAAGTGCTCCTACCGGGCCATCGTATCTTCCTCCGGTTGGCACGCTGTCCAGATGAGAACCAATTCCTATACAGCGATCAATATTTTTTCCTTTTAATATGCCGAAGGTATTTCCAATCTCATCAATGGCTATCTCAAGACCCAATTCTTCCATCCATTGCCTGAACAAATCTCTGGCTGCTTTATCCTCAGGAGAGAGTGTTAAACGTTTTACTCCTCCTGACGGTAGGGCTCCAAATTGAGCCATTTTCTGAATGCGTTCATTCAACCGTTTTGAATTAATTCTGATTGATTCTGTTTTCAATTTTTTAATATTTAACATTAGTTCATCTAATCCTTGGTATTGAGTGATCAGATGCTCAAGACTAAGCACTCAAATACTCAATACTATAATCTATTTCTTTTTAAAGCTCAAGTAAAATGATGTGCCTTGCCCTACAACTGAACTTACCTTAATCGTTCCTCCATGCAAACTCATAATTTGTTTTGATAAACTTAAGCCAATTCCTGATCCCTCTTTCTTGGTTGAGAAGAAGGGAACAAATATTTCGCTTAACTCTTTTTCTGGTATTCCTTTTCCATTATCGGATACTTCAATGATGATTCGTTTGTTTTCTTCATACCCTTTTAAAGTAATCAATCCCTTTTTTTTACCATCAATGACCTGTATGCTGTTGGTGACCAAATTGATAATGACTTGTTCAATGAGTTTGGGGTCAGCGTGGATGACAAGATCAGTTGGGTTTACATCCACAATAAAATCAATCGATTTTATTTCATCGGCATGTTGTTGCATGAGGTGAATGATTTCATTTAGCATTTCTTTTACTGCAATGAACTCTAAAGATGGCTGAGGCACTTTGGTCAATTTTCTATAGGTATCAACAAAGCTAAGAAGTCCTTCGCTTCGCTTGTGGATGGTTTTCAAAGAAAAACGAATGTCTTTAATGGTCTCCTCTTGAATTTCATTCACTTGTTTTTGATTTCCCTCTTTGTCTTCGAGCACCGTTTGCATGGTTTCTGTAAGTGACGCAATCGGAGTTACAGAGTTCATGATCTCATGGGTTAAAATTCGAATTAGCTTGTGCCATGCTTCAATTTCCTTTTGCTCAATTTCAGAATTAATGTCTTGAAAGGTAATTAGTTTATAGGGCTTGTCCAGAATAATCGGGGTACGAATGTCCACTGCAAATGTTTTCTTCTCTCCATTGATGGTAAACTGCATCAGATTTCTTGCATTGTCGCCAAGACTATCAATGCGCTCTGCAAACTCCGGGTTCAACTGCTGTACCAATTTCCAGTTCTTGGCTCCCTGTATTCCTGCCAGTTGTTCGGCCGTTGGGTTAATAATAGTGATGGTGCTATTATTTTCCAGAGAAATAATTCCAAATTGAAGTTGTTTGACAAGCGTTTGAAGGAAGTGATACTGGGCCTCCTTTTCAATTTTTACGTCTTTATACGCCTGAATGATTTCCATCATGCTATGCTGAAGCGCCTTAAACGATTTTCCTAATGGAGGTTCGCGGAATGTAATTGAAAAATCAGAATGCCGAATGGCTAGAAAAAGCCTTGCAAGCTCCCGATTGGTATGGTTGACAAACCGGATCAATTCTCCAATTTGAATAACCAACACAACAAATAAAATAATTTGATTAAAAAATAGCCGGGTATCACCAAAAATTATGGAAAGTATCAATACGTTAACTGTCAGCAACGCAATCCTCAGAACAATTAAGAAGGTGAATTTTTTATAAAACATGTTTTATGTTTCACGCCAAAGTAGTTGTCAATTGGTCTTTGTCAATTGTCAACTTTTTGAATTTTAATTTATCAAAAATTATATCTTATACTTTTTCATTCTTCTATACAAAGCAGTACGTGTCATCCCAAGGGACCTTGCCGTTCTGCTTACATTCCCTTCATGCTGATCCAGCGATTCTATTATAAAGCGTTTTTCCATTTCATCCATGGTCAATTGCTGCGTTGATTCGGTTGGTTTAATCGGAGCAGGATTGATTAGCAGGTCAGCGGAACGAATGTACTTTTCTTCTGTAAGTATCACGGCTCGTTCAACAGCATGTTGAAGTTCCCTGATATTTCCCGGCCAGGGATATTTTTTCAATTTCGCAAAAATTGATTTATCAACCTTTATTCCCTGACGGTTATATTTTTTACCATACTGATTTAGAAAATGATTGGTTAGTATTTCCATATCATCCGGTCGTTCCCGAAGAGGTGGTACACGTATTTCCACTGTATTAATTCGGTACAACAAATCCTGCCTGAATTTCTTCTCATAGATCATATCGTATAACGGCATATTGGTGGCGCAGATCAATCTGAAGTCCACATTGATTTCCTTATTGGATCCAACGCGCTGTATTTTTCGCTGCTGAAGTACAGTTAATAATTTGGACTGTAGGGGCAGGGAGAGATTGCCAATCTCATCAAGAAATAATGTTCCACCGGAGGCAATTTCGAACCTGCCGGGTTTATCTTGTTTGGCATCGGTGAAGGCTCCTTTAACATGACCGAACAGCTCACTTTCAAAAAGTGATTCAGTGATCCCACCGAGATCTACACTGAT
>CAYPDF010000016.1:0-110858 GCA_964409415.1 uncultured Ohtaekwangia sp.
ATACTGTATCAAGTTAAGTTTTTTTCTTTTGACACAGTTTATTGAACAGACTCGAGTAATGCAACAACGTACCCGTAGCGATGCTACCTCGTACCCGGAGCAATGCTACAACGTACCCGTACAGATGCAACAACGTATACGGAGTAATGCTACCTCGCACCCGTACAGATGCAACAAGGCACCAGAAGTAATGCTACCTCGCACCCGTACAGATGCAACAAGGCACCCGGAGTAATGCTACCTCGCACCCGTACAGATGCGACAACGCATACGGAGCAATGCAACAACGTACCCGGAGTGATGCGACAACGCACCCGGAGTAATGCAACAACGTACCCGGAGTAATGCAACAAGCCATACAGAGCAAATTGACTCTTCTGACCCCAAACCTTAGGTCAGGCGCTGCATGATTTTTTTAGAATTTTGAGGTACGGACCCACCGGCTCAGGCATCCGTACCACCTGAAATTGGCCAGCGCCAAATGCATTAAGCAAGGCCCAGGTGGGTGGCGGACATTCAGAATAATGATAACAAAGATTACTCTGCTTGAGGTTAGGAAGTATTTCAATAGGAGTTTGTACTATTCCCTCTCCGGGCCGTGTCCGCCTACTGGCGGGAGAGGGTCGCCTGCCTGCCGTTCACCTGCCGCATGCATGGCAGGCAGGGGGTGAGGTATTTATTCTCCCTAGGCCGCGTCCGCCCACTGGCGGAGAGAGGGCAGGGGTGAGAGTCTTACCTCTAATTACATTTCGCGGTAACAGAATTTCGCAAGCTACACGCGCCAGCTCCAAAGCATTCAGCAAGCCCAAGGTGGTCGGGCTTGTAGGTAATCCCAACTCACAGCCAGCAGAATTTGGCCAACCAAAAAAAAATTAAAATATTTTTAAAGTTTTTTCTTATTCATGAAACCTTTATATAAGGTTTTTCCGTATATTAGAGTATTATGACAAATGTTAAAAACGTAGAGACCTTTGAGAAGCTCCTAGGTTTCTGCTCCGGGTACGGAGACAAGTACAATCCCGGATTGCCCAAGCTCCAGTTAGATGCATTGAATGTACTTCTTGTCAATGCACGTCAGTCGCTCGCCAGCGTCAAGGCTAACAAAACTGAGTACAACTTCATGACCAATGATCGTGAGGAGTTATTCAGCGACATGCCCAAGCTGGCAGCCAGTGTAATCTTAACGCTAGCCGCATCAGGCGCTAAGGAAGAAACACTTGATGATGCGAGAGTTTTCTTCAGACTCATAACCGGCAGAAGAGCCAAGGCCAGGATCCCCTTAGCATCTACCGAAGAGGAGAAGGAAAAAAGATCGAAGTTCGCCCAGCTGAGTTACATCAGTAAAGCAGACCACTTCGCACGATTGGTGCAAACAGTAAGTGTAGCCCCAAACTACGCAGCCAATGAACCCGAATTGTCTGTCGCAGGCTTAAAATCCATCTTGAAAAAGATGCACAGTCTGAACAGCGGTGTGGCCAAAGTAGAGGTAGCGCTTAGCAATGCACGCATCAGACGTAATGAATTGTTGTACACCGGAAATACAGCAATCTACAATACGGCTGCCAGTGTGAAGAAGTATGTAAGAGCAATCTTCGGCCTGAACAGCGAACAGTACCGCCAGATTAAGAGTCTACGTTTCACGAAACCCAAAATCTAATGGAAAAGTTAGTTGTCAATTAAAACCCCTGTATGTTGAATGCAGGGGTTTTTTAGTTTATGGTATAGTCAAATTTCAGTATTGGTTCGTGAGGACACGAACCATGGGTGAGGGGAGCAATCTTCGGCCTGAACAGCGAACAGTACCGCCAGATTAAGAGTCTACGTTTCACGAAACCCAAAATCTAATGGAAAAGTTAGTTGTCAATTAAAACCCCTGTATGTTGAATGCAGGGGTTTTTTAGTTTATGGTATAGTCAAATTTCAATACTGGTTCGTGAGGACACTGTGAGGACACGAACCATGGGTCGGGGAATCCAGCATCTAGAATCCAGCATCCAGAATCCCTCCACTGGCGCATTGCCTCCGTGCCTACATAAAACTTGAAACCTGAAACTTTGGAGCTTGTAACCTACCCACCTCCATCCGCAGACCTCAATACATTCCCCTTTCAAACCATAGCAGGAGCTAACTTACTGTGACTGTAAATTCTGTATCTTCCGAAATTATTTAGAAGGAGTTTCTCATGAACTTTGCTATCATTATTACCATTTGCTCGCTTTTACTCATTGCTTACATATTCAGCATCACCTCGCCAAAAACAAAAATCCCATCTGTAATACTTCTTTTACTTTTGGGGTGGGTGGTGAGACAACTTTCCGGTTTGCTGAATTTAAATATTCCTGACCTTACTCCTCTACTCCCTATCCTGGGTACGATAGGGTTGATTCTTATTGTATTGGAGGGTGCACTGGAGTTGGAATTGAACAAAAGCAAAACACCTATTATTAAGAAGTCTTTTATCATCGCACTCCTCCCCATAATAATCCTTGGCTTTGTGCTGGGATACCTGTTTCAATACTTTGGGCAGGTGTCCTTTCGGGTAGGATTGCTCAATGCCATTCCGCTGTGTGTCATCAGCAGTGCCATTGCTATTCCCAGCGTGAAAAACCTAAATAGTGATGCTCGGGAGTTTACCGTATACGAAAGTACGTTGTCAGATATCCTGGGTGTTCTCTTTTTTAATTTTGTAGCGCTTAACGCTGTGATTGACCTGATGGCATTCTGGCATTTTGGTGTACAATTGGTCATCATGATGGTGGTATCCCTGGTGGCAACAGTGGGGCTGTCTTTATTATTAAGCCGCATTGATCATCACATAAAACACACGCCCATTATTTTGCTTGTGATACTTATCTACGCTATATCAGAAATATACCATCTTCCGGCTTTGATATTCATCATCATCTTTGGATTATTCATGGGCAACTTCGATCAGTTGAATAGATTCCGGTGGGTACAAAAACTAAAGTCCGCAGCCCTGGATCAGGAGGTGAATAAATTCAGAGAAATTACCATTGAGGCGGCATTTGTGGTGAGCGCGTTGTTCTTTCTATTGTTTGGATACCTTATCGAAACCCAGGAAATACTAAATACAGAAACACTAATTTGGGCGATAGGCATCGTTGCATTTATCTTTGGCATTCGTGCCATTCAGCTTAAGGTGCATAGTATCGAACTCCGGCCACTATTATTTATAGCCCCGCGAGGCCTCATTACTATACTACTGTTTTTTACACTTCCAGTATCAGCCAACATTCCTCTCATGAACAAGTCGTTGGTGATGCAGGTGATCGTGTTGACCGCACTGGTGATGATGGTAGGCCTGATGACCAATAAAAAAAAGGATGAGGAAGAGGTAAAACCCATATTGGTGGAGCCAGGGGAGCAGAAAGAAAACTAACTGCTTATTAACCCAAATTTCGGAAACTGGCTTTTGAGACCGACTTTACCTGGCGCTTATTACTTATCTGGGCTACTTACTACCTTCCTTCTTCGACTTACCAGCCTTTTCTTTCGACTTGGTTTTAGTTTTAGCTTTCTTTTTCTTTTGTTTTTGAAAGGCTGCCTTGAAAGCATTCTCTAATTCATTTCCTGCTTTTTTCAATGACTGCTCTACTTCCTTCCATCGTTCTTTGTTCTTTACTTCTTTCTTGAGGTTGTCTCTTGTTTTTTTAAGGTCTTCAAACTTATCCTCAAAATCTTTTTTCAGTCGGTCGTTGGCATCATTGAGCTCTACCACAAACTGGTCAACCTTTTTACCGAAATCTTTAAAAAACTTTTCTGCATTTCCTTCTTTCTTCTTTTCCATATATTATAAATTTAAGGCATTGAGCTATTCAAACTTAACCAAAATAGCAGGAGCCGGCAACAGGATCAGTTTATCCATCATCAGGATTTGTTGGATTGCTGACCCGGGAAATTGGTTAACACTACATACTGTTCAGCCATGGAAATCGTTTTCTTTTACGAAAATCATTAAACGAACTGGACCGAAAGATGGGGAGGATGCCGAAAGATGGGGAGGATGCCGACAGTTGAAGGTTGAGAAACATAAAACAGGCTAATGTGTTTACTAAACAGGTATTATGAAAGCATTTAATACATTGAAAACAATAATAGTAATGATGGTACTGGTCTTTTTGGTTTCCTGTGCCTCCTCATCCCATATCCATAAGAATAAAAAATTAAAACCTGGCAAACCTATTCCTTGTCCACTCAAAGACTGCTAGTATGCGAAAGATTATTATAGCCATTGATGGTTATTCGGCATGTGGCAAAAGCACCACTGCGAAAGAGGTTGCTAAAATACTGGGTTACTTTTATGTGGATTCCGGGGCCATGTACCGTGCAGTTACCGTCTATTTTCTGGAGCATCACATTGCCATTACCAATCCACGGGAAGTAGCCCGTGCGCTTTCTGATATTAGGGTTAGTTTCAAAATCAATCCACAGGGAATGACAGAGACCTATCTTAATGGCCTCAACGTTGAAAGGAAGATACGAAAGATGGAAGTAGCTGAAAAGGTGAGCCAGGTAAGTGCCATTAAGGAAGTACGCACTGCCATGGTAGAAGAGCAGCGAAGGTTGGGAAAAAAGAAGGGAATTGTGATGGATGGAAGAGATATTGGCTCGGTCGTATTCCCGGAAGCGGAGCTTAAACTATTTCTTACCGCAGACCTGCTTGTACGTGCCTTCCGAAGACAAAAGGAATTGCTGGAACATGATGAATTGGTTGACCTGGATGATGTGATTGAGAATTTATCGCAGCGTGATCAGCGCGACAGCACCCGAAAAGTGAGCCCTTTGGTAAAGGCAAAGGATGCCATAGTCATTGACACCACACATATTACTATTGATGAACAGGTAGACGAGGTGATACGCTTGGCTTTGGGTAGAATGATGCCGCAGACGTAGCGGTTTTTCTTCCCTATCTCGTTCAACAAACTGTTACATTCTTTAAATCTTTTTAAGCTTTGCCCAATGGATTAAATTACTAATTTTGCCACGGCCTAACAAAATAAATTGCCACTTTAAGCATGGGCAAATTCATTCGAATCAAGAAAGGATTTAATATCAATCTTGCGGGCAAAGCTGCTCCTAAAGTCACCCCAATTGAACACACGGATACGTTTGCTGTAAAACCTACGGATTTTCAGGGTATGTACATTCCAAAAGTGCTCGTAAAAGAGGGAGAAACTGTAAAAGCGGGGACCCCACTTTTTCATGACAAAAGGCATACCAATGTGGTACATGTGGCTCCGGTAAGCGGAGAAATTGCCGAGGTAAAAAGAGGCGAAAAACGCAAGCTGCTGGAAATTAGGATATTAGCAGACAAGAAGGTAGAGCACAAATCTTTTAAGAAGTACTCACCCTCTGAAATCAACAAATTGGGTGTAGAAGAGGCAAAAAAACAAATATTAGAAGCAGGCGTTTGGCCCAACATCGTTCAACGCCCTTTTGGATATATTGCAGACCCTGAGGCAAAGCCAAAAGCGATTCATATCTCTGCATTTGATACCCACCCCCTGGCACCCAATTATAGTATACTTTTCAAAGGGGAAGATGTGTACTTTCAAGCGGGCCTCGATATTCTTAAAAAATTCACAAACGGAGCTGTTCACCTGAATGTGCATACCACCAGTGAAATATCATCTATTTTTTCACAGACTTCAGGTGTAGAGCTAAACAAATTTTCGGGGCCACATCCAGCAGGATGTGTGGGAGTGCAGATACACCACCTGGACCCTATAAATAAAGGTGATATCGTATGGACTATAAACCCTTTTGGTGTAATCCAAATTGGGAAGTTATTCCTCAATGGTATTTACGATGCATCCCGTACCATTGCCCTGGTGGGCTCTGAGGTAAAAGAACCACAGTATTATAAAACCTATACAGGCGCATCTATCAAGAATCTAATAGAAGGTAAACTCACCAACGATCGCGTTCGCGTGATATCTGGTAATGTGCTTACTGGAACACGGGTAACCAGCGATGGGTATATTGGGTTCTTCGACAGTTACGTTACCGCCATTCCTGAAGGTGATTATTACGAATTTTTAGGTTGGTTTGCTCCCTCTATTAATAAAGTTAGCTTTCACCGGGCTTTAGGGCTGTTGTCATTTATGGCAAGAGGCAAAGAGTTTAAAGTTGACACCAATACACATGGAGAGCCAAGGGCCTTTGTTCAAACGGGTGTGTTTGAGCGGGTTACCCCAATGGATATTCTTCCTACTTATCTATTAAAGTCCATTTTGGCGGAAGACATTGATGAAATGGAAGAGCTGGGTATCTACGAGGTGATTGAAGAGGATTTGGCCCTTTGCGAGTTTGTAGATGTGTCCAAACATAACGTGCAACAAATATTGAGGGATGGAATTGAATTATTACAGAATAGCTGATTCAGAGTATGAAGTTTCTACGCAAAGAATTCGATAAAGTAAAGCCTCATTTTGAAAGAGGAGGTAAGTGGGAGAAGTACTTATATGCTTATGAGGCCATTGAGACCTTTGCCTTTTCACCCAATACAGTAAATGGTGAAAGAGGTGCACAAATTCGCGATGCCGTAGACTTGAAGCGCCTTATGATGACGGTGGTCATCGCTATGGTGCCCTGTCTATTATTTGGTATATGGAATGTGGGCCATCAGCATTTTATTGCAATAGGCGATGCATCGGCCACCTTTGGTGATCAAATTTGGATTGGCGTTATCAAAGTCTTACCTATTATTATAGTGTCTTATGCCGTAGGACTGGGAGTTGAATTTATTTTTGCTACAATAAGACGACATCCGGTTAACGAAGGCTTTTTGGTTACGGGTATGCTTATACCATTGATTCTGCCCCCAGATATTCCTCTATGGCAAGTAGCTCTTGCCACCATATTTGCTGTAGTAATAGGAAAAGAAGCCTTTGGAGGTACAGGGATGAACGTGTTAAACGTGGCGCTTACAGCAAGAGCATTCTTATACTTTGCCTATCCTTCGGATATATCCGGTGATGTGTGGACTTATTTTGGAGATGCCACCCCGGTAGCAGGCTTCTCAGGAGCAACCCCATTAGCAATAGGTGCTGGAGCATTAACTACCGGACAGAATGTAGTCAGCAGTCTAAATTCATTTGGTGCCGGCTGGGCGGATGGTATGTATAGCTTTAAAAACCTTTTCATGGGAATGATGCCGGGAAGCATTGGTGAAACCTCTACCCTGATGTGTCTTATCGGTGCTGTGATTTTAATTGCCACCGGAGTGGGAAGCTGGAAAATAATTCTCAGTGTTTTTGCAGGAAGTTATTTCATGGCCATTGTGATGAATATGTTTGGAGCCAACGAGTTTATGTTGATGCCTGCACATTATCATTTAGTAATAGGCGGATTGGCGTTTGGTGCAGTGTTTATGGCTACCGACCCGGTTACAGCCTCACAAACCGAGACCGGAAAATGGATTTATGGATTTCTTATTGGCGTATTATCAATCATAATTAGGGTGTTTAATCCGGCATATCCAGAAGGGGTAATGTTGGCGATACTATTAATGAACGTTTTTGCGCCATTAATTGATTATTATGTAGTAGGTGCTAACAAAAAAAGAAGATTAAAACGTGCGACAGTCTAATACTTACATCATCATTTTCACCCTCATCACCACAGTGTTTGTGGGTGGAGTTTTGGCAGTTGCCTCCCTTCTATTGGGACCTCGCCAAGCCATATCCATTGAGTATGATACCAAATCCCAGATTCTGGGAGCGGTGATGACGATCACGAAAAAAGATGACGTGCTTGGAATCTATGATAAGCGAATTGAAAGCCTGGTAGTGAACTACAAAGGAGAAGAAGTGAAGAAAGATAGTAAAGGCCAGCCATTGATTGCAGAGAAAGTAGATGTGGCCAAGAACTATAAGTTGAAGCCGGAGGATAGATTGTTTCCCGTATTTAAGTACGTGAGCGAACAGGACTCAAGTCAAGTTGAAGCTTACATATTGCCTGTATATGGAAACGGACTCTGGGATAAAATTTGGGGATTCATCGCCTTAGACAATAAATTGGAGACTGTAAAAGGTATTTCTTTCGGACATAAGTCGGAAACACCCGGTCTGGGTGCTCGTATTTCTGATGACCCGGTTATCAGAGAACGTTATGTAGGCAAAAAGATATATGATGATAAGGGTGAGCTTGTTTCTATTGATATGGTGAAAGGAGAGAAGGGATTACCCCTGGACACCCATCATGTGGATGGCATGTCTGGGGCCACAATGACAGGCAATGGAGTAAACAAGATGCTAAAGGATTATTTGGATTGTTACGAATCGTATTTTGAAAAAGTAAAGTCACATACCGTGGCAGGACTTTAACGGAAAAGCTTATGAGTACAGAAGCAGTTGAAGAAAAAATAGTAAAGAAGCCGGCAGAGCCGCTGTTGTCAAAAAGGCGTAAGAAAATTGTTAGTGATCCGCTCAATGAGGATAACCCGATAACCGTACAGGTATTGGGAATATGTTCTGCATTGGCAATCACTATTAAAATGGAGCCTACTATTATTATGGGGTTGGCCGTAATTTTTACTGTGATGTTTTCTAACCTTATCATTTCTTTGATCAGAAATTTTATTCCCAACCGCATTCGAATTATCGTGCAGTTGGCGGTAGTTGCCACCTTTGTAACACTTGTAAGTGAATTTCTGAAAGCATACAACTACCCCATGTTTAAAGTACTCGGTGCTTTTGTGGGGCTTATCATTACCAACTGTATTGTGATGGGCCGTCTGGAGGCATTTGCAATGGGTAACAAGCCTTATGATTCAATGTTGGATGGATTGGGTAGTGGATTAGGCTACGCCTGGATCATTCTGGCAGTGTCTTTCTTCAGAGAATTTTTGGGATCTGGATCAATATTAAACTTTAAGGTTTTTGAAGCGCTGGGTATCCCTTATGTACACAATGGTCTAATGGTAGACTCAATAGGTGCTTTTATGATCCTGGCGATTATCATTTGGATTCAACGTATCAAAACAGGGTATGTGGAGCAATAACAAGTAAACGATTTTAACTATGGAACTTGTAAGTATTGGAATAAAAGCAATTTTTGTCGAGAATATGATTTTTGCCTATTTTCTGGGCATGTGTTCATATTTGGCAGTGTCAAAGAAAGTTTCCACAGCGATTGGTTTAGGAACTGCGGTTGTTTTCGTTTTGACGATTATCGTTCCTGCTAACTGGATGGTACAGGAATACATATTAAAAGAAAGCGCACTGGTGTGGATTAGTCCGCAGTTTGAAGGGGTGAACCTGGAATTTCTTCAGTTTATTATGTTCATCGCCATTATAGCCGCCATGGTGCAATTGGTAGAAATGGTTGTTGAAAAAGTTTCTCCCGCATTGTATGGCTCACTGGGAATTTTCTTACCCTTGATTGCTGTTAACTGTGCAATTCTTGGCGGTGCCCTGTTTATGGTGCAGCGCGATTATACCTTGGCTGAGGCAACTGTATTTGGTTTTGGTTCCGGTGTGGGTTGGCTAATGGCCATTGTAGCATTGGCTGCAATTCGCGAGAAATTAAAATATTCGAACGTACCTGACGGATTAAGAGGATTAGGGCTAACCATGATCATTACCGGCTTAATGGGTATTGCATTTAAGTCTTTTATTGGGATAGCCATGTAATGGACTTCAGGAAATGGACTCAAGGGCTCCTGACATAATTGGGAGCCTTTTTTGTTATAAACACTTACAACTATGCGCGAGACATTCCGAAAATTTGCAAGGTATTTTTTTAGCGGTTCCTTATTTATTGTACCACTTACTGCAACCGCCTATGTGATATTCATAAGTTTCAGATGGCTGGATAGCTTACTGGACTTAACGATCCCGGGTATTGGCTTTCTGATCATCATAGTGGCGATCAGTATTTTTGGTTACCTCACATCCACTTACGCATTTCAAACATTTGTAGAAATATTTGAAATAGGGATGAACCGACTTCCCTTTGTTAAGTTGATCTATTCGTCATTGAAGGATTTGCTTTCAGCTTTTGTGGGTGAAAAGAAAAAGTTTGATAAGCCTGTTTTAGTCACCATCAATAAAGAAAATGAGATTTACCAAATCGGGTTTGTCACACAAAAGGATTTGTCTGATCTTGGTTTGGATGAGATGGTTGCGGTTTACTTCCCTCATTCTTATGCGATTTCTGGTAATCATTTTCTGGTTCCGAAAACCAGTGTGAAACCTATCCAAATATCAGGCCCTTCTGCAATGAAGTTCATTGTTTCTGGTGGTGTATCTGGATTTAAGGAATTGTAATCACTTTTCTTATTTTTGAAAATGAATAAGTTCAGTTTACTTCTTGCGCTGTTTTGTTTAGTATTCTCAGGTTGTGATACTGATGAAGCAGAATTTCCTAAGTTAATTACATCTGCTGCACAACAGATAGGAAGCACCAGTGTGGTACTTGAGGCTGAAATTAAGGAGACCGGCAGTATACGACCCATACAGTACGGATTTTTTTGGAGTACAACCCCCGGGATAAATATCTTCAACGCAACCAATAAGCTGGATTTGGGCCAGACAAGCGAAAAACGAAAGTATAGCATCAAATTGGAGTCACTAACGCCAAACACCCAATATTTCGTTCGCTCTTTTTCATCCAATCCTGATTATTCAAAAATCTATTACGGAAACGAAATATCATTTACCACTTTGAATTAACACATCACTCAACTTTGAGTTGATGATGAAACATAAAATCACGCCATACTTTTATTGCGATAGTTAATACTATTGTATTGTTGGGTTAAACCTTGGGCGCTTATAGCTATCTAACTCCCAAACACTGTTTAACTAAAAATATTACGATTATGAAAAGGGTAATGATATTAGTGCTCAGCGGGTTGATGGGAGTTTCTGCGGCCACATTTGGTCAAGCCAGGCCGGCAGATGCTTTAACCCGTGCAGATAGGGTTGATCGCATACAGCATGCACGATTGCAACAAGCACGCATAAAACAGGCCAGATTGGATCAACCTGATTTAACGCAACAACGAATTGAGCATGCACGTATTAAGCAAGCCAGACTTCAGGATGCACGAATTAAAGATGCCCGCTTCAAGGACAAGCGTATTAAAGATGCTCGTTTGAAGAACAAGAGAATCAAAGATGCTCGATTGAAAAATAAAAGAATAAAAGATGCGCGGTTAAAACACAAGCGTATAAAGGATGCAAGAGAAGATAATGCGGAAAATTAAATTCTCAACAAAGGCCAATTCTTAGATCAGAGTTGGCCTTTGTTAGTTGATCACACCAGAACCAATCAATTCTTCTCCTGCGTACCAGGCGGCAAACTGTCCGGGAGCTACACCGCGTTGCGGATTATCAAAGACGATATACATTCCTTCCTTGCGCTTAATGAGTTCAGCATTTTCCAGCGGTTGGCGATATCTTATCCTCACTTTATATTTTTTTGATTCACCTTCTTTCAAAGTTAAATCAGGACGAATCCAATGTTCATCTTTATTCTGAATGAACAAACCCCTTCTATATAAACCGGGATGGTCTTCCCCTTGCCCCATGTAGATCACATTTTGTTGAGTATCAGTGCCGATGACAAACATTGGTTTTGGAAAGCCGCCCATATTCAAACCCTTGCGTTGGCCTATGGTGTAAAAATGTGCACCATTATGTTCACCCACAACATTACCTACCTCAGTGCTTAAGTTGTAAGGTTGGGTAAGAGAAGCGTAATCTTCTTTGCTCCATCCATTTTTGAAAATGGCTGCATCACGGGGTACTTCTATGACTTTCCCTTTTTTAGTTTTTAGCTTTTGCTGGAGAAAGTCGGGAAGATGCACCTTACCAATAAAACACAAACCTTGAGAGTCTTTCTTTTCGGCAGTTGCCAATTTCATCTTTCTGGCGATGGCACGAACTTTCGGTTTGGTCAATTCGCCAATAGGGAAGAGAGCCCTGGCCAACTGTGCCTGGGTGAGTTGACATAAAAAATAACTTTGGTCTTTGTTACTGTCCTTCCCAGCCAATAGCCGATAGATAGTTTTTCCGTCTTTATTGAGTTCATCTTTTCGACAATAATGACCAGTGGCCACGTAGTCTGCACCAAGCTTCATGGCAGCGTTTAAAAAAATATCAAACTTAATCTCGCGATTGCAGAGTACATCCGGGTTGGGTGTGCGCCCACGTTGATATTCAGCGAACATGTAATCCACAATTCGTTCTTTATACTCCTTGCTGAGGTCGATGGTTTGGAAAGGAATGCCCAGGTGTTGTGCAACTATCATGGCATCATTGCTGTCATCCAACCACGGACATTCGTTGTTGATAGTGACAGAATCGTCATGCCAGTTTTTCATAAACATACCGATTACATCATAGCCCTGCTCTTTTAATAAATAAGCAGCTACACTGGAATCGACACCTCCGGAAAGACCAACAACAACTCTCTTTGACATTACTTTTAATAGCTCTTTTTGATATGAATTACCCCTGCTAATTCAACTGCAAACCTACGGTATTGAAGTTAATTTGTCAGCGAAAAGTTCCTGCTCTCTATTAATATATTAAGTGAAGGAGAGTACCCTCTGTCAAATGTTTTCAGATAGGCAGGCATCCACAGTCTGGTTAAAACGCTGAATAAAGCGCTCATAATAAATACCTGTACCGGGGCCCGTGAAGCCAGTATGTATTTTTTTTACAGTGCCATCTTTTCCGATAAAAATGGTGGTGGGAAAGGACAGTACATGATTTAACATAGGTAACGTTTTGGCAGCTTGTTCTTTGTCTTTGTTACCTGCAATTACAAAACCGTAAGGAACAGAAAGTTTTTCTTTCATCTTCTTTACCCTTCCGCTCGCATAGTCAAAGTCATCTTTGGCTTCATAGGCAAGCCCTAAGATTTCTACGCCACGATCTTTATTTTTAGTGTACCATTTGGAAAGAAATTTTGTTTCATCCATACAATTAGGACACCATGTGCCAAAAATTTGAAGGATAACAACCTTGTTCTTAAACCTTTCATCCGATAGACTTATCATTTTTCCGTCTACATCAGGAAAGGTAAATTCAATTTTCTCAAAGCCTTCTTTTAAAAAAGTTAATGAATCCGCATCGGGTAGCGCTGCATTATCATCTTTAACTCCTATCCATGTCTCATGCCAGTCTTTCCCATTCCAAGAGTCTCCTTTCAATGTACCCGTTTCTGTTTTTTTGGCTTTAAATACAAAAGCATGATTACCATCAAATGCGCTTAGCATCATTTCTCCATTTACCACATTGCCCTGCAGATATCTGTAATCACCAATAGGAGTCAGGAAGGTGCCTGTCAATTCATTACCAGTTTGAGAAAATATTCCAACGGCAACTGTGGTGTCTCCTTCATGATCAAAATTGACTGCATACGTACCACTAAAATCTTCTGTTGGCGTATTCTTAGATTTTACAAATCGATATTCTTCACCGAAAGTGGCTTTAAACGGAAGTTTAGAATCCTGCTCATAGTTCTTCACATAATATCCAACAAGAGATTTCCCATCAATTTTGGCGTGGATTTCGGTGTCAAAAATATGCATAATCATAATTACTGAATCCTCTTTTAATGCCACCTCGTCAAGCACAATTTCTTCATCCATGTTTTTTAAGATCACCAGGTATTTGTTACTCTCTTTTTTCACTGTAAAATTCATGGGCAGTTCATGACCTTGTACATCAATTACACCTCGCCAGGGTCCCAGTTTCAGATCTTGACGGGTATTGCATGAAAAAAGGATAGAGATAGACAAAAGAACCAGAATTAACCTCATATTTTCATATGTTAATATTTGATTTTAAAATGCTCACATGGAATGCCATATTTATAGTAACAGTTCCTTGGGTCTGTTTGGAAAATGTGCATCTCTCGTGGTTACAATTGTGAATATTATTATGCAAAATAGTGAAATGTTTACTGGTTTAAAGGTCGTAGAGCTTGCATCGGTGCTTGCAGGACCAAGTGTAGGACAATTTTTTACCGAACTGGGAGCTCAGGTGATAAAAGTAGAAAACCTTAAGACCGGGGGTGATATTACCCGAACCTGGAAAGGTAAAAATGAAAATGATACTGGTGTCTCTGCATACTTTACTTCAGTGAATTGGGGAAAAAAGAGCCTGGCCATTGATCTAACAAAAAAGGAAGGAAGAGATATTATTTACCAACTTACTGCTAAAGCTGATGTAGTAATTGCCAGCTACAAGCCGGGTGATGCAGAAAAACTGGGTGTAGATTATAACACGCTTATTCAACACAATCCATCTTTAATATATGGGCAGGTTACGGGATACGGCCCCGACAATGAACGTGTGGGTTATGATGCCGTCATTCAGGCAGAATCCGGTTTTATGGATTTGAACGGTGAGCCGGAAGGAGCACCTTTAAAAATGCCGGTTGCATTAATTGACGTGTTAGCGGGGCATCACCTAAAGGAAGGTTTGTTGTTGGCGTTATTAAAGAGAGAAAGGACTGGAAGGGGTGACTTAGTGGAGGTGTCTCTTATTCAGGCAGCAATTACATCGTTGGCAAATCAGGCAGCCAATTGGCTGGTAACTAATCAATTGCCGGTGCGCAAGGGGTCAGCCCACCCAAACATTGCTCCCTATGGTGATACTTATTTAACAAAGGATCAAAAGAGAGTATTGTTGGCCATTGGTAGTGACCGTCAGTTTAGTGATTTGTGTAAAATGTTAGGGTTGACCGAATTGGTGTCAAACCCAAAATTTGCTACGAACCCACAACGGGTGAAAAACCGTGAGGATTTAAATGTTGAACTGCAAACTGGTGTCTCACTTATTAATGCCCATGATTTTACCACCGGATGCGAAAGGTTTAAAATACCTGCCGGTATCATTCAAAATCTTAAAGAAGTGTTTGAAATGGAGGAAGCCAGGGAGATTTTAATTCATGGAGATCAGTTAGCCGGAATAAGAAATGTAGTGTGTACTTGCAGTAGGCGCCTTCCCAACATCTCTGATATCTCTTTACCACCGCTTTTTGGCCAACATTCTGAAGAAATACTAAAGGATACTTTGAGACTATCCTCTGAGCAAATAGCTACTCTTCGCCAAAGCAAAGTCATTAACTAAACCTAAAATGGCCATTCATTGTGCCCACACCTGGGAAGCTTTAAATATTAGTCTTCAGACCGAATAAGCCCTTAATTGCTCCCAAACGGCTACTCTAAGGGTGGTTTAAAATGGGTGTTTCTTGTCAATTTAGAGAATTCACTCCCTTACTATTTTTGAGACATTGCCCGGCATAGCAGAAAAGCTGATTTTTATCTAATTCTACTCTCAACTATCTGATAATCAATTAAATAATTTGTTTGGGTGAGCCTAAATAAGCATTTGGAGAAATGGCATATTGGCTCACTTTAAATGGGTTTGGGTGGCAGAATAGATCATTAAGTGTCATAAAGTGGGGCAAAGTGGTTGAAAATGTTATTTTTCTACCTATGTTTGTTTTAGGAGAACCTTCCTTATAGCAGATAGGGAGGGGAAAAAAGAAAAGACAACCACTAAAAGTCATGACTTTCTTCACTAGTGAGTATGAGAGCAAGTTGGATTCCAAAGGGAGGCTGGTACTGCCTGCCCGGATTAAAAGCCAGTTGCCAGATAGTTCTGGTAGTGAGCTGGTGATTCGCAGGGGGTTTGAGCCGTGCCTTATTCTCTATCCTATGGTGGAATTCAGGAAAGTCTTCTCAAAGATTTCAGGTCTCAGTGAATTCAACGAAGAGTACAGGAAGTTGCAGCGCAACTTTTTTTCAGGTACTGCTACTGTTGAGTTAGATGCTAATGGCCGATTTCTCATTCCGAAAAATATGCTGGGATATTCTCAAATCGACAAAGAGGCGATACTGGTGGGTATGGGCAACAAGGTTGAGATATGGAATCCTACGCTATATGAGAAGCACATGATCAATGACCCTGGTGAGTTGTCAAAATTAGCGCAGAAATACCTGGATGAATAATGAGTGAGGCACGCTATCATCTGCCTGTCATGCTCAGTGAATGTATTTCCGCTCTAAACATCGACCCTGAAGGAGTTTACGTGGATGTAACCTTTGGAGGAGGTGGGCACAGTTTGAAAATATTGGAAAGGATCAAGGGCGGGCGGTTGATCGCTTTTGATCAGGATGAGGACGCGAAACGTGAAGCGGATAAAATCAACCATCGTTCTTTTACATTTTGTCAAGCCAACTTCATGTACATGAAAAGGTATTTGAAGCTGAACCAAATCACGAAAGTGGATGGTATTCTGGCAGACCTTGGTGTTTCTTCGCATCAGATTGATGCGCCTGACCGGGGGTTTTCAACTCGTTTTGACGGGCCTTTGGACATGCGAATGGATGTGAAGGGATCGGCTACTGCAGCTCAAATTTTAAATGAATACCCAGAGGAGAAACTGCATAAGATTTTTGGAATGTATGGTGAGGTCAGAAATGCAAGAACTGCCGCCAAAGCCATTGTGCAGGGGCGATTGCAGAAAAAATTTGAGTACAATTTTGATTTGTTGGAAGTGTTGAAACCCATAGCGCCACGAGGAAAAGACTTTAAATACTATGCGAAGGTGTTTCAGGCATTGCGTATAGAAGTGAACAAGGAAATGGAGGCACTGGAAACTTTTCTATTACAATGCGGAGAGGTGATGAAAAAGGGAGGAAGACTGGTGGTGATGTCGTATCACTCACTGGAGGATAGAATGGTAAAAAATTATATCAATACAGGAAAAGTATATGGTGAATTGGAAAAGGATTTTTATGGTAATCCAATCAGGCCATTTGGAGCTATCAATCGAAAGCCAATTACAGCAGGAGAAGAAGAGCTTGAACAAAATAACAGAGCGCGAAGTGCAAAATTGAGAATAGCAGAAAGGTTATAAATATGAGCGAGAACAAGTTCAGGATAGGACAAAAGGAAAAAAGGAAGGGAACCGGAACTAGTATTTTTTCAGGTCTGGAGCGGCATGTGAGGTTGGAGACTTATTTCGAGGAGGGGTTTCCTGTGAAGCATCTCCCAAAAATCCTTTTTGTATTTATGCTCAGCTTAATCTATATCGGTAATACACACTATTCTGAAAAGACAATACGTAAAATAAATAAGATGCATACAGAGGTGGAGGACATACGTGCAGATTATACTACCCTGAAGGCAGACCTGATGTTTGCTAGCAAACAATCTGAAGTGGCTCGAAGAGTAAAATCATTAGGATTAAAGGAGAGTATCAATCCACCCTACAAAATAGTTGTTAAAAAAGGTGAATATTAAGAGATCCATATTAATTCGTGTTCGGATAGCATTTCTTTTTGTGCTGTTATTTGGTATAGCTGTAGTTGTAAAGATATCTCACATTCAATTTGTGGAAGGAGAGGAGTGGACTAAAATAAGTGAACAAACTACGTTTGATTACAAAAAAATAAAGGCTACGCGAGGTAATATCTATTCCGATAATGGAAGTTTACTGGCAACGGATTTGCCATTCTATAAGGTCGCTCTCGATCCGAGGCTTGCAAAAGATAATATTTTTAAAAGTGGAATTGACTCCCTGTCTCTACTTCTGGCGCGATATTATAAAGATAGATCTGCTACAGAATACAAGCGAATGATTCAGGATGCTAGGGTCGCTAATCGACAATACATAATAATCAATCGAAAGCAAATCAATTATCAAACAAAAAAAATAATGTCTTCATGGCCTATTTTCAGAGATGGTCGCTATGGAGGGGGTGTTATTTTTGAAAAAATTGATGTGCGCTATCGACCCTTCTCAAACCTCAGCCGCAGAACCGTAGGCTTTGTGAATGAAAACGGAAAAGGTGCCGGATTGGAATACAGTTTTAATGAGGCACTGGGGGGCCAAGATGGTGAGGCATTGTTTCAAAAGATTGCTGGTAGTACGTGGAAACCCGTGTACGATGTGAACAATATCAAATCCAAAGATGGATTGGACATTCAGACCACCATTGATATTAACCTTCAAGATGTGGCTGAAACTGCCTTGCACCAAGCCATGGAGCAACACGAAGCGGACGCAGGAACCGTGGTGGTCATGGAGGTAAGCACAGGTCAAATCAAGGCAATATCCAACCTAACCAGAGAAGGAAATAGATATGATGAAATATTTAACCATGCAGTAGGGGGACTTTTTGAGCCAGGTTCCACTTTCAAGTTAGTAACAATGATGGCTCTTTTGGAAGAATCCAATATCAAACTAACCGATAGTATTGATACAGGTAATGGGGAATTCACATTTTATAAGAATACAGTAAAGGACCACCACGATGGTGGATATGGAAAAATTACCGTTCGCCAGGCGTTCGAGCTCTCTTCCAATGTGGCCATGGCCAAATTACTGGATCATAATTTTGGTTTGAAACCCGATAAATTTATTGATTACATAGATAACCTAAATCTTTCAAAACCACTTGGCCTTCAGATAAAAGGAGAAGGTTATCCAAAAATATTTCGACCATCATCCAAAGGGTGGAGTGGCATCACTTTACCATGGATGGCCTATGGGTATGGATTCGAGATCACACCCTTGCACACATTGACCCTTTATAATGCGATTGCTAACAATGGAAAAATGGTCAAGCCCATTTTTGTAACAGCTATTTCAAAAGCAGATCAGATAAAAAAGGAATTTGAAACAGAAACTTTGAATAGTAAAATTTGCTCTAGCAGTACCTTGAGCAAGCTAAGAATGCTATTGGAAGGGGTAGTTGAAAACGGAACTGCCAGCAATCTAAAAAACGCAAATTACAAGATTGCAGGTAAAACAGGTACAGCACAAATCCTTGAAAATGGAAAGTATACCAAAAAATACATCACTTCATTTGTTGGATATTTTCCTGCACATGACCCTAAGTACACCGCTATTGTGCTTATTAAAAATCCAAAAGGTTGGAGACAATATGGTAATAATGTGGCGGGACCTGTATTTAAAGAAATAGCTGATAATATTTATTCAAGAGATATCAACCTGCACATGGCCATGGAGAAAAAGGAGGTATTAGAGTACGGTGTGTTTCCTGTAATACAAGCAGGCAAGCAAGATGAACTTATCATGTTGTGTAATGAATTGGGAGTGTCTAATCATACTAAAACAGATGAAGACTGGATAAGAGCCGTACGAAATGGCAACTCGGTTTTATGGGATAATAATACCCCTGCAAAAGATCAGGTGCCCAATGTAAAAGGCATGACTTTTAGAGATGCGATTTTTTTACTGGAACAATCAGGATTGCAGGTAGAGCATGATGGAAAAGGGAGGGTAGTGAACCAATCACTGCCTCCAGGCACTAAAGTAAGTAAAGGAAGAAAAATACATATCAGCCTGAGTTGATGCATGAATTAAAAGACATATTGTATAAAGTAAATATCACCTCTGCATCAGGAGATATGGGTATCTCACTAAGGGGAATAGCATTTGATTCCAGAAAAGTGAAGGATGCGTTTCTTTTTGTAGCAGTAAAGGGTACTCAGTCAGATGGGCATGAGTTTATTAAAGCTGCTATTCAAAAAGGAGCTACTGCAATAGTGTGTGAAAAACTTCCAGAAGCCCTTTCCTCAGATATTACTTATGTAGCGGTTAAAGATAGCGCAAAAGCATTGGGTGTGATTGCTGCTAATTTTTATGAAAATCCATCGGCCAGATTAAAATTGGTGGGTGTAACGGGCACCAATGGTAAGACCACGGTAGTTACCCTATTGCATAAATTGTTTACTTCCATGGGACATTCCTCGGGGTTATTGTCCACAGTGGAAAACAAAGTAAACAATGAAGTGATTGCAGCGACTCACACCACACCTGATCCAATTCAAATCAATGAGTTGCTCGTTAGAATGTTGGAAGCTGGGTGCACGTATTGTTTTATGGAAGTGAGTTCACATGCAGTGGTGCAGGGTAGAGTGGAGGGCCTCACTTTTGCAGGTGGGGTATTCACCAATATTTCGCACGATCATCTTGATTACCATAGGACTTTTGAAAGTTACATTCAAGCCAAGAAAGGATTTTTTGATGAGCTGTCTACTAGTGCATTTGCATTAGTAAACCTTGATGATAAAAGAGGAATGGTAATGTTGCAGAATACCAGGGCTGCCAAAAGAACTTATGCCTTGAAAAAGATGGCTGACTTCAAAGCAAAGGTGATGACCAATTCACTGGAAGGTCTTGAATTAGAAATTGAAAATAGAACAGTATGGTTTAAGCTTATTGGAGACTTCAATGCATACAATCTTCTTTCAGTATATGCCACGGCAGTATTGTTGGGTGAAGATACAGAAAGTGTGTTGATGAGACTTTCAGCATTGACAGGAGCAGCAGGTCGGTTCGAGTTGGTTCTTCCCGGTTCAAAATTCACAGCTATCGTGGATTACTCCCATACCCCCGATGCATTGAAAAATGTTTTGGAAACTATTACACAATTTAGAACCGGACAGGAGCAGGTAATTTCTGTTGTTGGATGTGGGGGTGATAGAGATAAGATGAAAAGACCCTTGATGGCTGCCATTGCCTGTAAGTATAGCAACAAAGCCATTTTCACTTCAGATAACCCACGCAGTGAGGACCCTATGGAGATCATTAGAGATATGCAGAAGGGGGTTGGTGTCACAGAGACTAAAAAGACATTGGTCATTGTGGATAGGGAAGAGGCTATCAAGACAGCCTGTATGATGGCAAAGGAGAAAGATATTATTCTGGTTGCAGGAAAAGGACATGAGACTTATCAGGAGATAAAGGGCGTGAAGTACCCGTTTGATGATAAAGAAGTTTTGGCGCGGATGTTAAAAATGTTTAGCAATTAAAAAATGCTGTATTACTTGTTTGACTATTTAGATAAGCATTACGACCTCATGGGAGCGGGGGTGTTTCAATACATTTCTTTCCGTGCAGGGGCAGCAGCCATATTGTCATTGGTAATTACCATCACATTAGGTAAAAGCCTGATTGATTTTTTAAGAAAAAAACAAGTGGGGGAGGATATTCGCGACTTAGGATTAGAAGGGCAAATACAAAAGAAAGGAACACCAACAATGGGTGGTCTTATTATCATTGGTGCAATACTTATTCCAACACTTCTCTTTGCCCGCATTGATAATATTTATGTTATCCTTTTACTCATTACCACAATTTGGCTGGGAGGCATTGGTTTGCTGGATGATTACATTAAAGTTTTTAAAAAGGACAAGGAAGGTCTGGCAGGAAAGTTTAAAATTATAGGACAAGTAGGATTAGGTTTGATCGTGGGGTTTGTATTGTATTTCAACAAGGATGTAGTCATCAGACAAATGAAGCCGGTACAAAATGCTGCGATTACATCCAACGAGGTATCTTCAACCCCTTATGAAGATGTAAAGTCTACCAAAACAACAGTACCATTTTTTAAGAACAATGAATTGGATTATTCTAATCTGATTCCATTTCTCCCAAAAGACTACACATGGATAATATATGTGTTGATGGTGGTGTTGGTGGTCACAGCCATTTCAAACGGTGCCAATATTACCGATGGCATTGATGGGCTTGCTGCAGGAACTTCGGCCATTATAGGGTTAACGCTGGCAATTTTTGCTTACCTCTCTGGGCGTGTTGACTTTAGTAGCTATCTCAGTATTATGTACATCCCCAATCTGGGAGAGCTAGTGATCTTTTGTACCGCATTTGTAGGCGCCTGCCTGGGCTTTCTTTGGTACAATGCTTATCCAGCACAGGTGTTTATGGGGGATACCGGTAGCCTTGCGCTTGGAGGAATCATTGCGGTGCTGGCATTGGCTGTTCGAAAAGAAATCATGATCCCTGTGTTATGCGGCATCTTTATTATCGAAAATCTTTCTGTGATAATGCAGGTGTCCTATTTCAAATACACAAAAAATAAATACGGGGAAGGTAGAAGGATTTTCTTAATGGCACCTCTTCATCATCACTATCAAAAGGTGGGCATACATGAGTCAAAAATCGTGTCGCGATTCTGGATTGTAGGAATTTTGCTTGCGATACTAAGTCTTGCAACGTTGAAATTGAGATAATGAACAGAATAGTTATCATAGGAGCAGGGGAAAGCGGAACAGGAGCAGCCTTGTTGGCAAAAGCCAAGGGTTATGATGTCTTTCTGTCTGAGATTTTCAATATAAGAGAAAGCTTCAAAGCAGAAATGAAGAAAGCCAATATTGAGTTTGAAGAAGGCCTTCATTCCCTGGATAAAATATTAAATGCGAATCTGGTGATAAAGAGCCCGGGCGTGCCAGACAAGGAAGATGTTATCCAACAAATAAAGAAAAAAGGTATTGAGATTATTGATGAGATTGAATTTGGATTCCGTTTTCTCAAGGGTAAAGTAATTGCCATTTCAGGTACAAATGGCAAGACAACCACTACATTACTTACCTATCATCTTCTAAAAGAAGGTGGACTGGATGTGGCGCTTGCCGGCAATGTGGGTGAAAGCCTTGCTCGTAAATTGGTTGCCAGAGATTATGATTGGTATGTAATTGAAGTGAGTAGCTATCAGTTGGATGGAACATCTACATTCAAGCCGGATATTGCTGTATTACTCAACATCACACCCGATCATTTGGATCGTTATGATTATAAGTTTGAACTCTATATAGATTCAAAGTTTAGGTTGCTGGCAAATATGGCGCCTGCGGATCAGTTTATTTTTTATAAAGAAGATCCAATTCTTATCAAAGAGACATCAGCCAGACAGATTGTGCCAACGCTTCATCCAGTTTCTTTAAAAGGTGATCAAACTTCTCAAGCTTACTTTGATGGGGTAGAAATGAATTTTAGAATTGGTAGTACGAAGTTTTTTATTAAGCAAGAGGACACTACGCTTAAAGGGCCCCATAACTTAATTAATACCATGGCAGCAGTTTCTGCAGCATGTTTTGCAGGAGTGAATGTAGAAAAGATACGGGGCGGACTTAAAACATTTAAGAACGCACCTCATAGGCTAGAGTCCATTGCGAAAATTAATAATGTGGAATTCATCAACGATTCCAAGGCCACTAATGTAGACTCAGTGATTTATGCGTTGGGGAGTTATTCAAAACCTCTGATTTGGATTGCAGGAGGTGTTGATAAAGGAAATGATTACGATTTAATAAGAGAGCAAGTAAAAGAGAAAGTGAAAGCATTGATTTGTTTGGGTATCGACAATAAAAAATTGAAAGACTATTTCTCTGGGATTGTGCCCACCATTAAGGAGACACAAAGTGTAAAAGAATTAGTAAGGATGGCCTTGAAAGCATCCGAGGAGGGTGATGTGGTATTGTTGTCGCCTGCCTGTGCAAGCTTTGATTTATTTAAGAATTATATCGATAGAGGTAATCAATTTAGAGAAGCAGTTTTGGAATTGAAAAATGAAACAGAAACGATTGCATCATGAACAAGGTAAAAGAGTGGGCTGATAAAAATTTGCAAGGAGATCCGGTGATATGGGCAGTTGTATTTGCCTTATCCGTCATTAGTATTCTTGTGGTCTATAGTTCTATTGGCACGCTGGCGTATAAACGTACGGTAAGTCCTGAGATGTACTTGATTAAGCACACCTTCATGGTGTTTCTTGGGTTGGGCGCCATGTGGGTAGCACACAAAATTGATTATAGGTATTATTCTAAGATATCCCGACTGGCGCTGTGGGTAAGTGTGCCATTGTTAATTTATACTTTCACCAACGGAACTACTATTAATGATGCAGCACGTTGGATTACACTGCCAATCATTAATACATCGTTTCAGCCTTCTGATTTTGCAAGCCTTGCCTTAATTATCAATCTGGCAAGCATGCTTTCTAAGAAACAGCAAAATATTGACGATATAAAAGACTCACTCATTCCGCTTTTGATTTGGATCGGGGTGATCTGTGGATTGATCGCATTGACAAACCTGTCTACTGCCGTCCTATTGTTTGCCACCTGTATGCTAGTCATGTTTATTGGACGTGTACCGGTAAAGTATTTGGCCATGTTGGTCTTGGTGGGCGCATTAGCAGGTGCAATTGCATTCAAATTTGGTGTGAGAGGCGAGACCGCAAAGAACCGCATTACTAGTTTTTTAAATGGCACTGAGCTTCCTTTTCAGGCAAAGTATGCGCGTATTGCTGTGGCAACAGGAGGGATAACAGGAAAAGGTCCAGGAAACAGTGATCAACGGAATATTCTTCCGCATCCTTATTCAGACTTTATCTATGCCATTCTTATTGAAGAGTATGGTATGATTGGAGGCGTGGTATTATTGGGTTTATATCTGATTCTGCTTCACCGTGGAATGAAGGCGGCTTATAATAGTGAACGTGCTTTTGGTGGGTTGTTGTCAGCAGGGCTCAGCTTCGATTTGGTTTGTCAGGCAATGGTAAACATGGGTGTAGTGGTAGGGCTTGGTCCTATCACAGGCCAGCCGCTGCCTTTGATAAGTATGGGCGGTACTGCCATGATTTTTACCGGATTGTCTGTGGGAATAATATTAAGTGTAAGCAGAGGAGAGCGGGATGAGCAATGGCAGCATAATATGAATACGGATTCTAAGGATGTAGCAAAGGCAGCTTGAAAAATAATCAACCATATCGCCTAATTATAAGTGGGGGTGGAACAGGGGGCCACGTATTCCCGGCTATTGCGATAGCTTCTACCTTTAAGTCGCGCTATCCTGACGCAGACATTCTGTTTGTAGGGGCACAGGGAAGAATGGAAATGACACGAGTGCCAGAAGCGGGGTATAAAATCATAGGATTGTGGATCAGTGGTTTGCAAAGAAAATTCACGTTCTCCAATTTACTATTTCCTTTCAAATTGCTCTCAAGTTACTTAAAGGCAAGAGTTATTATAGCAAAATTCAAACCGCACGCAGTGATTGGAACAGGTGGATATGCCAGCGGGCCTGTGATGTTGGCAGCAAGTAGATTCAAAATCCCTTCACTAATTCAGGAACAAAATTCTTATGCGGGATTAACCAATAAAAGATTGGCCAAACACGCAACGAAAATTTGTGTGGCCTACCCCAATATGGCTAAGTATTTCCCTGAAAATAAGCTCGTGATGACTGGTAACCCGGTAAGAAAGGACCTTCTGAATATGAACACCAAAAGAACAATAGCGTTGAAACATTTCATATTTACTGAAAAAGAGAGAACGCTATTAATAATTGGCGGGAGCCTCGGGGCAAAAACAATCAATGAGAGTATGCTTTCCGGATTGGACAAACTCATTGATGCGCAAGTACAGGTGGTGTGGCAAACAGGCAAGATTTACTATGATAGCATTAAATTAAAGACAGCGAATAAGGATTTAAGGAAAATTCGCATTTATGATTTTATAAAACAAATGGATTTGGCATATGCCGTAAGCGATGCAGTGATTTCCAGATCAGGAGCGTTGGCTATTTCCGAATTGTGTGTAGCAGGTAAGCCTGCCATTCTTGTGCCTTCTCCCAATGTAGTGGAAGATCATCAGACGAAAAATGCAATGGCGTTGGTAAACGAAGGAGCTGCCATTATGATAAAGGACAATGAGGCCAGGAAGAAGTTGGTAGATGAAGCTTTGAAATTGATTTATGATCAACAACTGAGTGATAGACTATCTAAAAATATTAGAGCATTAGGAAAACCAAATGCCGCAGAAGATATAGTAAATGAAATTGAAAAACTAGTAGCGTGCAATTAAATCAATACGATACGGTTTATTTCCTCGGCATCGGGGGCATTGGAATGAGTGCTTTGGCGAGGTGGTTCAACAGAAAAGGAATGTACGTAGCAGGGTACGATCGCACGCCTACTCCATTGACAAAAGAACTGGAAAAAGAGGGAATAATAATTCACTTTGAAGATGATATTGCATTGATTCCTTCACAAGTGGATAATGACAATACCTTGTTTGTCTACACACCGGCTATTCCTAAAGACCATAAGGAATACAACTACTTAAAAGAAAAGGGTTACATAATATTAAAGCGGTCTGAGGTTTTGGGACTTATCACAAAGTCGCACAAAACAATTGCAGTAGCAGGTACACATGGCAAGACTACCACTTCTTCGCTAATCACGCATATTTTAAAAGTGGCTGGTGTAAACATGGTGGCCTTCCTGGGAGGTGTGACAACCAATTATGCATCCAATTTAGTCTCAGAAGGAGAGGCCAATGAAAATACTATTGTAGTAGCAGAAGCGGATGAGTTTGACAGATCATTTTTAAAATTATTTCCTGATATCGCTGTCATTACTTCTGTGGATGCAGATCATTTGGATATTTATGGCAATCATCAGGAAGTAATTAAATCATTCACTGATTTCACCAGGCAGATCAACAAAGGTGGATTGCTCGTAAAACATGAATCAATTCGCGCTATCGACAATGAGTTAGATGGTGTGGAAGTAAATACTTATGGCATGAGCCGGGGACAATTTTTTGCCAGTCGGATTACCACAGAGGGTGGATTTTTTGAATTCAATCTTGTAGGCTATGCCTCTGAGATTGAAAAGATAAAGCTTGGCGTCCCTGGTTTTCATAATATGGAAAATGCAATTGCTGCCACAATTGTTGCAAAGCATTTGGGTGTGGATGATGCATCTATCAAAAAAGCATTGAGTTCTTTTGCTGGTGTGAAGAGAAGGTTTGAGTTTATTATCAAACGCGATGATCTCGTCTACATAGATGACTATGCCCATCACCCCACAGAGATTACAGCTTTCTTGTCGTCTTTGCGTGCCATGTATCCGGGAAAGAAGATTACGGCAGTGTTTCAGCCGCATTTGTACAGCCGCACGCGAGATTTTTCAGATGGGTTTTCCAAGAGCTTGAGTATTGCAGATGAGGTATTGTTGATGGATTTGTACCCTGCCCGGGAGCAACCAATTCCAGGGGTCTCATCTGATTTGTTATTTGATGCAATCACAAGTAACGTCAAGGTGAGATGCACAAAAAAAAATGTGCTGCAAAAGCTTGAAGATATGGACGTGGAGGTGATTGCTACGATTGGTGCCGGAGACATTGATACATGTGTGTGGCCAATAAAAGAATTGTTAGAAAATAAATATCAAAAACAGCTATGAAGCTTAAGTGGAACATACGTACTGAAGCAAAAATAGCCATAGCTATTGCCGGTTTATTCTTTTTGATTGCATTTGGTGAACGCAAAAAAAGCGGAATAGTATGTAAGAATATTGTTGTGGATGTGGAGAATACAAACGAAAACCATTTTTTGGAGGAGGCTGATGTACTGGAAATAATCGAGAGCAGTGGTCAAACCATCATTGGTAAAAATATTGAAGAAATTAATTTACGTGCCCTTGAAAATAAGTTGGAGCAGAATAAGCACATCAGCCGTGCTGAAATATTTGGTGATGTAAAAGGAAACCTAACGGTGAACGTAATCTTGAGGCGGCCTATCGCGAGACTGGTGAGGACCGATGGACCCGATGCCTATGTAGCAGAAGATGGAAAAGTGATGGAGACATCTCAGAAATACTCAGCACGCATTCTACTGGTAAGTGGCGATATTGTTAAAAAACTAATTAACAGCGGTGATTTGAATACTATACCAGAAGGATTGGAGTTGATGGCAATGATTGAATATGTCAATAAGAATGAGTTTTGGAAAGCGCAGGTAGCCCAGCTGGACTTTAATAAAGCAGGGAAGGTTTTTATTTATCCTCAGGTAACTGGTCAGATAGTAGAATTTGGACTACCAGAGAACATTGAGGAGAAATTTAGAAAGCTCATGGTTTTCTATAAAGAGATTTTGCCACAGATGGGCTGGACAAAGTACGATAGAGTAAATGTAGAATATGAAGAACAGGTGATAGCAGAGTAGTATTGAGTCTTTAGTATTGAGTCGTTAATACTAAAGCCTTTAATTAAATGATCAACCAACGACTAAGGACTAATTACTAAGAACTAACAATAACAACCACTTATAATAAACGATTACAGCCATGGAACAGGAGAAAATAATAGTAGGACTCGACATAGGCACAACAAAGATTTGTGCTATTGTGGGGCGTAAAAATGATTTTGGTAAACTCGAGGTGCTGGGTATGGGTAAAGCAGAATCGGAAGGAGTAATTAAAGGCATCGTTACCAATATTGATAAAACAGTATTTGCCATTGAAAAGGCAATTAAAGAAGCCAGTGATATGTCTGGCATAGATGTGGGCGTGGTAAACGTGGGTATTGCGGGTCAACACATTCGTAGCTCCATTCACCATGGTAGTATCACACGCACTACAAAAGATGATGAAATCAGCATTGAAGATGTTAATCGTCTTACCGAAGATATGTACCGCATTGTTATTCCACCGGGTAGCGAGATTATCCACGTAATGCCTCAAGATTATATGGTGGATTATGAAGAGGACATAAAGGATCCTGTGGGTATGTCTGGTGTAAAGCTGGAGGCTGACTTCCACATTATTACAGCGCAAACCAGTGCGATCAATAATATCAATAAGTGTGTACGTAGAGGAAATCTTGAAATTGAAGATCTAATATTAGAGCCTTTGGCATCAAGCTTGGCAGTACTCAGTGAGGAAGAAAAAGAAGCTGGAGTATGTTTAATTGATATAGGGGGTGGCACTACTGATGTTGCAATTTTTTATGACAACATCATTCGTCATACCGCAGTTATTCCTTTTGGAGGAAATATTCTCACAACAGATATTCAACATGGGTTAATGGTAATGTCCAAGCAGGCAGAACAATTGAAAACGCGTTTTGGTAAGGCCATTGCTGAAGAGGCAAGCCCAAATGAAATTGTTTCGATCCCTGGTATTCGCAACAGAACGGCCAAAGAAATTTCTGTTAAAAACCTATCGCACATTATACAGGCACGTATGGAAGAAGTCATTGAGATGGCGCATGGAGAAATAATAAACTCTGGATTTGAAAACCGTTTGGCCGGAGGCATTGTCATTACCGGTGGCGGGGCTCAACTAAGTTGCCTGAAGCAATTGGTTGAATATATGACGGGTATGGATACCCGTATTGGATATCCAAACGAACACCTTGGCAAGAGCAAGATTGAAGCAGTAAAGAGTCCAATGTATGCCACCGCGGTTGGGCTTGTGCTATCAGGTTTTCGCTCTCTGGATGAGCGGGATGAGCGTTACAAGGAAGCCAGGGTTACTAAAACTGGAAAAGCAAAGAAAGTCACCTCTTCAGATTTTTTCACCAGCATCCTTAATAAGACTAAAGGTTTGTTGATAGACGATCTGGATGGTAAAAATGAATACTAAAAATAGAATTAACCACTAAACAATAATCGTCATGTCTGGAATAGCTTACAAATTCGAGCTCCCCAAACACCACCAATCTATTATTAAGGTAATAGGTGTTGGGGGTGGGGGAAGTAATGCGGTTAACCACATGTATGGACTAGGCATCAAAGATGTCGAGTTTGTTGTGTGCAACACCGATGCGCAAGCGCTCAATAGCAGTGCCATACCTTATAAACTACAAATTGGCGCAAACCTTACCGAAGGGTTGGGTTGCGGTGCGAACCCTGAAGTAGGCCGTGCGGCCGCAGTTGAGAGCAAAGATCAAATCCGTGAAATGCTGGCAGGCACCAAAATGGTATTTGTTACCGCAGGAATGGGTGGAGGCACTGGCACAGGAGCAGCACCAGTGCTGGCAAAAATCGCAAAAGACATGGATATCCTTACAGTGGGTATTGTTACTGTGCCCTTTCTCTTTGAAGGCAAGAAAAAACTGGCGCAGGCACAAATAGGCATTGAAGCACTTCGCGCCAATTGCGATACAGTGCTTGTAATATTAAACGATAAACTGAGGGAAATTTATGGCAATCTCTCTATCGGCCAGGCCTTTGCTCAGGCAGATAATGTATTGACTACAGCGGCAAAAGGAATTGCAGAGATCATTACACTGGCGGGATATGTGAATGTAGATTTCCAGGATGTGCGCACCGTCATGCACAATGCGGGTGCGGCTGTGATGGGCTCTGCCGAAACCCGTGGTGAGAACAGGGCCATTCTTGCAGCACAACAATCACTGGCATCACCATTATTGGATAATAAAGACATCATGGGGGCAAAGAGGATTTTGCTTTCTATTATTTCCGGGGAGGAAGCAGAGCTTCAAATGGATGAACTCAGCGAGATAACAGAATACATTCAGGAACAAGCAGGCGATGAGGCTGAAGTTATTTTTGGTCATGGTGTAGACCCTACCATTGGTGATAGAATTCGGGTTACAGTCATTGCTACGGATTTTGCCGCGGATACTATTGTCGCCAAAGCGGAGGCGCAAAAGAAAGTGCTTGATCTGGATCGTACCCAAAGCAGTTTGTTTGAGCAAATTGATAATTCTGTTAACCAAAGAGATGATGAGGTTGAACTCAAGTCTCCAGAAAAGGACAGCCCGGTATTGAAAACACCATCTGAAAAGTCTAAAGAAAAGATAAAGGAGGCTCCTGAGAAGAAAAAAGAAGAGAAGGAGGAGAGGAGTTACACGTTTACACTTTTCGAGAAAAAGGAGGAGCCGGTAAAGAATAAAACTCTTTTTGATAACGCAGAAGAGGAGGATGAAGGCGAGGAGGGTTTGTTCAGTACAGACGAAGATGAGTTTGAACAGGGTAATGAAGTTTCATCAGATCAGGTACTCAATGAGGAGGGGATGATGGAATACCGAAAAACAAAGGAAAGGCTTCAGCAGCAGGCGAATGACAGAAGGGAAAAACTGAAGGCAGCCAAGAAGCATGAAATGACCAAAGAAGAATTTAATGAGAAATGGTCATTGCCGGCTTACTTGCGAAGAGGTGTAAAAATGAGCAACGTGCCCCATTCATCGGAGCCCTATATTTCCAGGTACAATTTGAATGACGAGAACAGTTTGTTAGGTAATAATAAATTTTTACATGACAATGTTGACTAGCTGCTGGATACTTGATTCTGGTCTCTGGAAACTGGATATATCGGACCGATCAGCATCTGGTATCCAGCATCCGGCATGAGGACATGGCATTCCCGGTATGACAGGTTTTTACTCCATTCGTAGTGGTTGTTGGTGGTAAATATTTTTTGCCGGTACCGGGATGCCTTATTATTTTCTTGTCCTGATCGAAGCATCAGGAGTTGAAGCCGCCTCTGAAAGGGGCGGTTTTTTTTGATGGAACTTACTCAAGTAGGTGAAAAAGTGAGATACGGAATGGCTAGCAGATAAAATTCAGAATCCATCACCTTTCCCTACCTTTATCCAATTAACACTCATCCCATGTCCAAACGCTTCGTCTTTATCTCCTTCCCTATATTGTTATTAGTTGCTATTTACTTTCTGGGGCCCCAACCCCAAAAGCCAAAGTTTGATCCAGAGATGCCTACCGTTCCCAATGATGCCAATGGGCTAGAGGCTTACATCAGTAGTCAGGAAGCAAAGCACAAATTAAAGCCCGACAACGAAGCCCGCATCGTTTGGCTGGATAGCAGCCGTAATAAAACGGAGTATAGTGTAGTGTACTTGCATGGGTTCTCCGCTTCACAAGTAGAAGGCGACCCTGTGCATACTGACTTTGCTAAGAGGTTTGGTTGCAACCTGTACCTGCCTCGGTTGGCAGACCATGGCATTGATACCACGGAACAGTTATTATACTTTACTGCCGATCGGTTGTGGGAGAGTTCAAAGGAAGCCTTAGCGATTGGTAAGGCCATTGGAGATAAGGTCATCCTCATGAGTACTTCTACAGGTGGAACGATGGCATTGATGTTGGCAGCAGAATACCCTGATGATGTATATGCGCTTATCAATATGTCACCCAATATCGAAATCAATGACCCCAGCGCTTTTCTTTTGAATAACCCCTGGGGGTTGCAAATAGCCAGAATGGTGATTGGGAGCGACTATCAGGAAATCAATTACAAACCTGAACGCTTGCCCTATTGGAATGCGAAATACCGATTGGAGGCACTTACCCAACTGGAGGAACTGTTGGAAGACAAAATGAATAAGAAAACATTTAGTAGGGTAACACAACCGTCTCTGACCCTATATTATTATAAAGACGAGGAGCATCAAGACCCCACTGTAAAAGTGAGCGCCATATTAAAAATGAATGAAGAATTGGGAACTCCTGCTGAATTGAAGGAAGCAATTGCCATTCCGGATGCAGGCGCCCATGTGATTGGATCTTATCTGGTGTCTAAAGATCTGGAGTCAGTGGAAAAGGCAATCAATGAATTTGCAGAACAAAAGCTGGGATTGAAGCCAATCGATTAGCTAATTTCTGGTTTGCATAACTTCCGTACGGATTCTCCTTTTAATTGTAGGGGATTCCCACTTTAGGGGTAGGGGCGTGTTCCGGCTAGAAAATATATTAGAATCACGTCTTTTTTGCTTTGTCGTCTGACCATTTTAGTCAATATCTTTTAACCACAAAGTGCACAAAGTTTCCGTAAAGCCCGCAAAGTATTTCTTCGTGTACTTTGTGCCTGCCTTGTGTTCTTGATGGTAACCTTCTGTTCAAACTGTTTTATTAAGTTTTAATCCTCTGGCCTCTCCCTGTCCGTCATAAATCAATTGTTTAGAAGCCTCAATACTCTTTCTCAAATAGGCATTGTTAATTGAATCTTCAGTCAATAAATCAACCCTCCTACCAAAAATTGCTTCTAAACTGTCCCAAAAAGAAAGCAATGCCTCTCCATATTCTTCTATTGGATCTTTGATACTCAAATCAACCACCAGATCTATATCACTGGTATTTTTATCAAACGAATTTGTAATGGAAGACCCGAAAGCATATAGCTTTTTAACACTGTGCTGTTTACAGGTATCCTTAAATTCTTTTGATTTATCTTTTATGATTGAGTACAGATTCACAATCTTAAATTTAGCAATTAATTAGATTTTAGTCAACGACTTGATTGCCCTCTCCAAATCCTCTGGTGTATCTATACCCATCGATTCAATATCGGTTTCTGCCACTTTAATAGAATAGCCATTCTCAATCCAGCGAAGTTGTTCTAAGGATTCTGCAAGTTCCAGAGGAGAAGGGGAGAGTTGTGTGATCTTACCCAGAATATCGGATCGGTAGCCATACATCCCAATGTGTTTGAAATAACTTTGCTGCTCAAACCATTTCTCTTTTGGTACATTCCTTAAATGGGGCAACGGACTTCTGCTAAAGTAAATGGCTTCATTTTTGGTATTGCATATCACTTTTACAATATTGCTGTTGTGCAGGGCATCAGAACTTGTGATTTTTTTGATGAGTGTGGCCAACTCCACCTTCCCATTCAGCAATGAAGCCAGTAGATCGATTTGGCGGGGGTCAATGAATGGTTCGTCCCCCTGTATGTTGATCACATAATCAAATTGTTCTCCGATCAATGCCAGGGCCTCTGCACAGCGGTCGGTGCCACTCACATGGCTTTCAGAAGTTAGGCACACTTCACCGCCTTTACTTTTTACATGATCGTATATCTTATGATTGTCGGTAGCTACAACCACCCGATCCAGTTTACTCGATTTTTTAGCCTGGCTATACACCCACTCAATCATGGTTTGTCCTGCAATATCTGCCAATGGCTTGGCGGGAAACCGAGTGGATGCGTAGCGTGCAGGAATTATTCCAACAATTTTCATGCAGTCACTTTTCTTACCCTGAGCGTAGAGCCTTCAATTTCAAGTACTTTCACCGTATCACCTTTTTCAATGTAGTCACCACGGGAGAATGCATCATAAATCTGACCTTCAATCATAATTTTGCCACTGGGCCTCAACACGGTATACGCGGTGCCGGTTTTTCCTACAAGATCCACTCCGGTATTGAAATTGGAAGTATATCCTTCAGATTGGGCTTGCGTGTCTGTTAAAGAAATTCTTTTGAAGAAACTGGAATGGCTTAAACGCACCCCTCCCACAAATAACAATACTACTCCGCCTGTGAGCCCTCCAAAGATGGCAAGAGAAGCAATAATGATATCATTCATTGGCACCATCTCAAAATTGAAAAAATCGTTGTTGATCATGATTAACACCATCGAACCTACGGTTATGGCAATACCGGCAATACCGGCCACACCAAATCCGGGTATCACAAACACTTCTACCAGAATTAAAATGATGCCTACAAACAGCGCAATGATCTCCCAGTTCGCTGCCAATCCATTGAGATAGTAGGGTACAAGGTATAGTATTAATGCAGTGATGGCCGCAAGAATGGGAAACCCAACACCGGGGGTTTGTAATTCAAAATACAAGCCACCCATAATCACCAGAATGAGAATACCACTAATGAAAGGGTTGAGGAAAAACGCAATCACTTTCTCCACGTTGCTGATTTCAAACTTTACCAGTTCATAGTCCGGCACACCATTTCGCTGGAGTATTTCATCAATAGATGACACCTGGGCTTCACAATAGCCATATTTTAAGGCCTCTTTGGTTGTGAAGGTGATTACACTGCCTTCTGTAGTAATGCTGTCAATGGCGATGCGTTGATCTACCATACCTTCTGCTATGCGAGGATCTCTGCCGTTGTGCTCAGCGGTGGACCGCATGATCGATCTCATATAGGATTGGTACTTGTCGGGGGCGGCTTCGCCTGTTCCCCCTTGTACAACTGTGGCCGCACCAATAGTGGCTCCTGGAGCCATATAAATACTGTCACAGGCAATAGAAATCAGAGCACCGGCAGAAGCAGCATCTTTGTTGATAAACACCCAAATGGGCACTTTTAAGTCCAGAATGCGGTCTACAATGTCTTTTGCATCTGTGAGCACCCCTCCATAGGTGTCCATTTCTATAATTACGTAATCAGCTTCTATTTTTTCTGCATTATCAAGGGCCAAATTGACGTACCGAGACATTCTTGGGTCAATTTCGGCCTTAATTTCCATTACCATCACCTTTGGCTTCGTTTGCCCATGAGACATCAAAGGACCAAGCGTGCAAAGCATGGAAAATACGATCATTAATTTCTTCATCGTTATTAAGCTGATTAACTTGCATAAAGTTAACCCAAAAAATGTCAAATAAGGTTGACATTTTTTGCCCGCAGGGCTGACGAAAGCTGGCGGAGACCGTCAGCTTTGTCAGGGTTAACCCAGACATGCTGGTGATTTATTACCAGCATCGTCTGAATGGCAAGTTTTTGATTTATTCAGTCATACGACAATTTTATTTGTTATTGTCTGAATCGTTTTTGGGTAAGATTTTTGAGGTTAACCCAAAAAATGTCAAATAAGGTTGACATTTTTTGCCCGCAGGGCTGACGAAAGCTGGCGGAGACCGTCAGCTTTGTCAGGGTTAACCCAGACATGCTGGTGATTTATTACCAGCATCGTCTGAATGGCAAGTTTTTGATTTATTCAGTCATACGACAATTTTATTTGTTATTGTCTGAATTGTTGTTGGATGAGATTTTTGAGAGGTTAACCCAAAACTGGCATGAATTTGTTGGCGGTAGTGCAGAATTGGTATTTTTTCAACTTGTATAGACTATGATAAAATTCATTTTTTTGGTTGCCCACTTGTGGGTAGCACCAAATTATTCTTTCACATCGGACTCCCTTAGACTGGAAACCATCAATGGAAAGTCTTTTGTCATCCACCAGGTAGATGAGCAGGAAACATTGTATGGAATTTCGAGAAGGTATGGTGCTTCCATTAGCCAGATATTGGAATACAATAAGGAAGCAGATGCTGGCCTTAGCGTAGGGCAAATATTGAAAATACCTTATGTAAAAAAGGCGGTAGTGATTCAGCCAAGTAAGGATTACCATACGGTAGCACCGGGAGAGACACTGTTTTCCATTTCAAGGCTCTATAACCTGTCGGTGGATGACTTGAAGTCGATGAACAACCTTTCTGCTAATACTTTATCAGCTGGTCAACAATTGCGAATAAAGAATAGTAGCGCAAACGTTACTGTTCAACCGGAGATAAGGGCTACCACGGTAATTGGTTATCACAGTGTGGCACCACAGGAAACACTCTATGCGATTGCCCGTGAGTATGGCGTTACCGTTCAGCAATTAAAAGAGTGGAATAAGATGGAAGGAAACAATCTTGAAATAGGGCAGTTGATCCGCGTGGCAGCACCCGGAGTGAAGGATATTGTGGACACACCGGTGGACAGCACGCCAAAGATTGTTACTCCTGTGGTTGAACAGCCCAGAGAAACGGTTGTTAAAATTTCGGAGAATGTAGCGGGTACCGATGAAGTAAAGGAGTCAGGATTGGCGGAATTAATTGATGGCACCGAGGGAAGCAGAAAATATTTGGCCCTGCATCGTACCGCCAAGCCGGGCACGATTCTTAAAGTAAGAAATGAGCTTAATAACCGTGAGGTCTTCGTGAGGGTGGTGGGACCATTGCCAGCCACTAGTGTAAATGATAAGATTATCATAAAAATCTCGAAGTCTGCATTCGATCGTTTAGGTGGAATTGACTCCAAATTCAGAGCAGAGGTTACATACTATAAGTAATTGGTGAACTTTCAAGAGCTTAAGTCCTTTTTGGATGAAAGAGTAGCCCTTTATAACCAACCCGGCTTTATTGAAAACGACCCAATCTCGATTCCGCATGCCTATTCAAAGAAACAGGATATTGAAATAGCCGGCTTTTTTGCAGCCTCATTGGCCTGGGGTCAAAGAACTACCATTATCAAAAAGAGCAAGGAATTGTTTGCTTTGATGGACAACGCCCCACATGATTTTATGATGAATCATAAGCTGCGGGACTTAAAAGTTTTTGAACAATTTAAGCACCGGACTTTCAACACCACAGACTGCCTTTATTTCATTCGGTTTTTAAGTGAGCACTATAAGAAGAATGATTCTTTGGAATCGGCATTTCCAATAAATAAAAAGGATGCAGATGTAGAGCACGCTCTTATCCACTTTCATAACTATTTCTTTGGCCTTGAAGACTATCCATCCCGAACCAGAAAGCACGTGGCCACTCCGACAAGAAAATCTGCCTGTAAACGCATTAATATGTTTCTAAGGTGGATGGTGAGAAAAGATAATAGCGGGGTTGACTTTGGTCTTTGGAATGCGATTACATCTGATCAACTCATTTGTCCATGCGATCTCCATGTAGAACGAGTGGCAAGAAAACTAAAATTAATAAATCGCAAATCTTTGGATTGGCTTACTGCTGTTGAATTAACAACAGCCCTGAAAAAATTTAATTCGCAGGACCCTGTAAAGTATGACTTTGCTCTTTTTGGATTAGGGATTGAAGAGCGCTTCTAATTGGTCGCAAAGAAGTTTTTTCAGTAAGCTTAGGCAGATATTTATCTATGTATCCTATGTTGCTATGTGGTTAAAAAAAATAATAAACCACATAGGCACATAGGGAACATAGAAATCTCAGAATACTGATTACTTCCAGTTGGCAGGATCCAATCGCCAGGATTTCACATGGATAAGCTGGTCTTCATTCAGGTATTTCATTTGAACGGCCGCGTTCAAAAGTGCACTAAAATCGCTCAAGCAAATAAGCGGAATTTTCGCATCATTAAAATTGTTTTCTGCCACCTCAAATCCATAAGTAAATATGGCTACCATACCAATTACTTTACAACCTGCCTCTTTAAGAGCGCTGGCAGCCTTCAGCGAGCTACCTCCGGTAGAAATGAGATCTTCTACCAATACGACTTTTTTCCCTTTTTCTATCCTCCCTTCAATTTGGTTGCCCATACCATGTTCTTTGGGCTTAGGACGCACATACACATAGGGTAGCCCTAACAAATCGGCCACCAGTGCGCCTTGCGCTATTCCTGCCGTGGCAACTCCTGCTATGTAATCGGCCTCGCTAAAATTATTTTTGATCACTTTTGCAAGGGCCTCTTTGATGTAGGTGCGAATTGCGGGATAGGAGAGGGAAAGCCGATTGTCGCAATATATGGGGGATTTCCATCCAGAACTCCAGGTAAACGGATTTTTGTAATTAAGCTTTATGGCTTCAATTTCAAGTAGTTTCTCTGCCACAGGGGTAGCTGTGGACTGATTAATGGTAATTGACTTCATTTTTAGTTTTAAGGGTCTGCCGAGAAGCATCTGCGCCTTATGGCTTTCAATTGGCAATTTATTATGAAAGCCCTCCTGCTGCAAGAATAAGCAGATAAAGTGCTGGTATTATTGTGCCGGGCGGTATTCTGAAAAAAAATTGATTAATCGTAGGCTCAATGTTTGACACATTGCTTTTTATTTATGTTTTTGCACCTGTGGTAGCATCCTTTTTTCTTTTATGAACCTTTTTGTGAACGACACGCCAGTTAAACTCAGAAAGCCATCTGTAAATCCGAAAGAAGGTAGCTATAATTTTGTGATAGATGCCCAAACTGAAGATCTTACAAAAGCCATGCTTATCCATCATGTTTGGATAAAAAACGTGACGGTGGAGCATATGCGAATCATTTTGGAATTGCTTAATTCTAAAGTGCCCACTAGTCTTTTATCTCTCGAGATTACTACAAATCATTATGATGAAGTAAAGCATTTTATAAGGAAACAATTTAAGCTTGTAAAGGCAGCAGGGGGACTGGTCCGTAAAAAGGATAAGCTTTTAATGATTTACCGTTTGAAAAAATGGGATTTGCCGAAAGGCAAGAGAGAAAAGGGTGAGAGTAATCGTGAAACGGCTATAAGAGAAGTGGAAGAGGAGTGCAATATCAATGTGAAGTTGGGTGAAAAGATATGTACTACATGGCATACCTATACGATGAATAAGAAAAGCATGATTAAGTGTACAAAATGGTATATGATGAGTGTGGTAGATGACAGTAAGATGAAGCCATGCGTAGAGGAAGACATTGAAGAATTGCGATGGATGACTCAAAAGGAGGTATACCATGCCCTTCAAAACTCATATAAATCCATTCAGTTTGTATTTGAGGAGTTTTACAGTAAAACTGAAAACCTAAAATTTGATTTGGATTGTTAAACCCGAATTATTCAATAGAGAACTCTTGAATAATCCTTAAATGAAAATCAATCACTTACCTGCAAGGATTAAAGAGTATAAGGAAGGAATGCGGTGACATCCCCTTTATAACGATGCACTTCCCGTATGATGGAAGAACTAATAGCAGCAAACTGCGGGGTGGTGATTAGAAAAACAGATTCAAGTTCAGGGTTGAGATGTCGGTTCACCTGTGAGATACTGTTTTCATATTCAAAGTCAGTGGTATTCCTAAGGCCCCTTAGTAAGTAATTGGCTTTGTGCCTTTTTGCAAAAGCTGCTGTCAATTCAGCGAAAGTCAGTACTTTAATGTTGGGGTAATCAGCAAAGGTTTCTTCAATCTTCTTTACCATCAACTCAATCTCAAAATATCGATTGCTTTTCCCGCTGTTGTACCCAATACCTACAATTATTTCATCAAATAACTTAAGCCCACGCAACACAATATCTTCATGTCCTTTTGTGAAGGGGTCAAATGAGCCGGGGAAAACTGCTATTCTTTTCATTAAAACAGCTATGACTTTCGGTTAAAGATAACAAATTAAGCTATTTCTCCTTGTCAGTTACTCAACAGGTGCAACGAATACAAATCGTAAAAGTGGTGATCCTGTACTTCATCAAACAGATAGCCAAACTTGAGGTACTTAGGTCGCCCGCCAAATGTTACATTTTTAATGTACTTGGAGAATTCAATAGAATGAGGAGAGTTTTTACCAATGTATCCCCATAAAATGATTTTGCTATTTTGCTGATCCATTTGCATAGTATTGAGTACCAGCATGATATACTTTACATAGTCCGAAAATTGCTGAATAGAAAACTGATTGTAGTACATCAAGCGTCCTTCTCTCACCAACAAAATATGTAGTTTGAAGCGGTCGATATAAACAAAAAGAGGGGTGGGGGTATCTGCAATGGGCTCATGTAGTACACCTTCAATTAAACTGGCTGATTGGTGGATAAAGCTTATCGATGAGTTCATATATAGGCTACAAATCCATTGATGGATTTCTTTGTGCATGGTAAATACGGTGATTACATCACTTTTTGTATTTCTGCAATGGAGCACTACCTCTTTTTCCTGATCAAATTTTGCATTTAGCCTGAGATATTCGGGAGCGGCATTATCAACAAACAATGCGCCCGGCACTTGTACCAGCTTATTATTTTTAATAGAGAATTTTACCTTTTTCCAGAAACCGGCTGTCAGCAGATGATGTGCTTCGAATAATTCTTTAAGCAACACCAACTGATCATCACTTGAGTTTAGATTTTGAAAGATATAATCCTCAAAAAAGATAATCCGACTTTGATCACTAATAACCCCTATTTGAAGGTCGCGAACACCCAGATGAATAAGTAGCACATATTGATGCAGATGATCTACATCAAATTTTTCGTCTTTGATTTTCTTGATCAGCTTATAGCTCTGAGCAGCAGAGGTCAAAGTAGATTAAGATTCCCAGTTTCCTGATGTAGAGACGTCAATACGTGAACCGAATCGCAATGGCTTGCGGTTCTTGGCCTCGTTGGCTTCGCTTCTGAAAGGATTATCGGGTGATGGATCTCTTACCTCAATCACATCTACCATGATTCCTCCACGATCAACTTTTCCTACAAAGATGTCAAACTTTGTGTCTGAACCTGGCTTATTGGCAATGCGATCAACATCTACATCGGGGTTGAATTTATAATCCCAGATAGCCATAAGAATTTGACCTTTGCTCACTTTGTCTCCCACTTTTAGGGGCGCCAGGGAGCTGACAAAGCCATTTTCGATAAATGGAGGTTCAGTGACTTTATCACCTACTTTTAACGAATAACCACGCTGGTTTTTCAGTGCTCTGTCTCCTACTTTTATTTTATAACCCATGAAAATACCGTTATCAGCAGCGTTCACATTAAATGTTTGCTTAAAAATTCTTTCACGGGCAGAGGTAAATCCAAGTGTATCAATATGAACGATAACTTCCTCTCCACCATATTCCTTCTGAATCAATTCTTCTCTGCGCTCAACGATGGCAACCTGCCCATTCTTAATGAAATTGGATAATGAGTCCCAGTTGGAGGTGTACCTGCCGTTTACTTCTCTAAAAACTATTTCGGCTTCACGTATCATTTTCAGCTTCTCAATGACGGCCATTTCTTTCGTTTCAATCATTTTACGGTCGTCCACTGTTTTCTGCACACCACTGTAGAGGTAGTAGCCCAGGTAAATACTGATTCCAAAAAGAACGAAGGTCAGGATTTTAGTAAGATTCATTTTTTCACAGGTTTAAGCTTGCAATAATAAATATTTTAAGCCGTTTAACACAACCAATCATAATTTAAAATAACCCCTTAAATCAATGATTTTGCTGGGTTCGGTGGCATATTTGAATATTCCGTGAAGGTTATTCTTGTCCATTTCGGATATTTCGCTCCAGGAAAGAAATCTGGCATCCGTAATTATTTGGTGTGCTGGATTCATCTCAGGATCAGTCCCTTTCTTTAAAATACCCTCTACAAAATCCACCCTGAAAAACAGCTCTATGGCATGAAGTGGCTCGTTATAGTATTCCGTCACAAATAACAGGTCCCGGGTCATTATATTCAGATGTGTTTCCTCCATAAATTCTCTTTCCAATGTTTGATGGGCGGTCTCATTCATCTCAATACCCCCTCCAGGAGGCGCCCAAAAATCACCTGCTCTCAAGTTTTTGTGGTTTACCATCAAAAGTTTGTTTTCCGCAATACATATTCCGCAAGCCCTGGCCCTCACTCGGTTTCCATATATTTTTTGTAAAGATTTTGGCATAGTTTGGGCACAAATTTGCAATACTATTCGTTGTTAGTCCTCAATAGTTTATGAATCCTTAATTTTGAAAAAAATCACAGTTATGAAGCATTTTATTACACTTTTCGTTTCCATTTTGATTTTTTCAACAGGATTTGCGCAAAACCAACCACCGACTGCACCTGAAGGGCCAATGATCAAATGGGATAATGCCAACTATGATTTTGGTGATTTAGCGCAGGGGGAGAGAGTAGAGACGACTTTCAAGTTTACCAATTCGGGTACAGCCCCTTTAATTATTACCAATGTGGAAGTTACTTGTGGGTGTACTACCCCGAAAGGGTGGCCACGTGATCCAATTCTTCCCGGAGGCACTGGAGAGCTTACAATAGCCTTCAACAGTGTAGGAAAGTATGGCCGCCAAAATAAGGTGGTAAAAGTGATTTCAAATGCGGTTTCGACACAAAATCAGATTGTGTTTACGGCAAACGTACTCCCTAAAAAATAACCAGTCGGCTATTTCTTGACACTAAGCAAAAGAAGCAACCATCCGGTTATTAGAAGTACGCCACCAATGGGAGTTACCGCCCCCCAAATTGTTTTTCCACTTAGGGCTAAAATATAAAGACTTCCACTGAAAACAATTGTGCCCGATGCAATAAGCAAGGTCGACCACGAAGCCTTATTAGCATGTAGTTTATCTGTGAGGGCCGCCATTACCAATAAGGTCAATGCATGATAGAACTGATACCTCACTGCCAGTTCATAGGTTTCCACTCTTCCTCGCTCAATAAGTATCTGTTTTAGGGCATGGGCTCCAAAAGCCCCCAATGCTACGGAAAATCCTCCTAGAAGGGCTCCAAGTATAATTAATTTTTTCTGAAGGCTCATCCTTTAATTCGTTCTCCAAATATGGCAGTTCCTATGCGCACCATTGTACTGCCGAGCTCTACTGCAATGGGGTAGTCAGCGCTCATGCCCATGGAAAGGTCTTTCATTTCAATGTTTTTGCTGAATTTTTTGCTTTTCAAATCATCAAAATGTTGCTTAAGCTGAGTAAACTCCTTTCTGATGATAGACTCATCATCGGTGAGGGTTGCCATCCCCATGAGGCCGGTCACCTTCACAAAAGGATAGTCATTGACTGTGTCCAGGAGGGTCAGCAATTGATCATACTTCAACCCGAACTTACTGTCTTCACTGGCAATGTGCAATTGAAGCAGGCACGGGATCACGCGATTGGCTTTATTGCCTTGTTTATTAATTTCTTCAAGTAATTTCTGACTGTCAACGGAATGAATTAATGAGACAAAAGGGGCAATATACTTTACCTTGTTGGTCTGCAGGTGACCGATCATGTGCCACTCGATATCTTTGGGAAGTTCGTTCCACTTTTTTTCCAATTCTCTTGCCTTATTCTCTCCAAATACACGATGCCCTGCCTGATAGGCCTCCATGATCTTTTCTTTGGGTTGAGTCTTGCTCACAGCGATCAATTTGCACTTCTTCTCGCTGAGTTCCCGCTGCAATAAGTTTATGTTGTTTTTAATGCTCATTTTATAACTTTGCCGTCCGCTCCATGGGGGCTAAACGAACCCGAATGCAATAATATGGCGATATTAGGCACGTTACTAAAAAAAGGCATAAAACTTCGCGAAAATTTGGAGCAGGAATACTCCTCACCTGCTGAATTGCAAAAACAGGAATTGAAGTACCTTCTGATAACGGCCAGCCAAACAGAATTTGGAAAATATTATGAATTTCAGGACATTCTCAAGCATTTTCGAACGGGGAACAAAGAATTCTTCACTTCATTCAAATCGGTGGTGCCCATCCACGATTATAATAGAATTTACAAAGACTGGTGGCATCTCTCTCTAAAGGGTGCCAGAAACATCAGTTGGCCGGGAAGGATAAAGTATTTTGCATTAAGCTCTGGCACCTCGGAATCTTCTTCTAAACATATTCCCGTTACTAAGGAGATGACCAAAGCAATTCAAAAGACAAGTATTCGTCAGATATTAACTTTGTCGAAATATGGATTGCCTGCTGATTTTTTTGGAGCCGGCATATTGATGCTTGGAGGAAGTACACACCTCAACCGAAAAGGCAACTATTTTGAAGGTGATCTTAGCGGAATTCAGGCAGCAAGACTTCCTTTTTGGTTTCAACATTTTTATAAGCCCGGAAAAAAGATAGCCAAAACAAGAAGTTGGGATGCCAAGCTTGAGGATATTGTAAAGAATGCCAGAAAGTGGGACATAGGAATAATCGTAGGGGTACCTGCATGGATTCAAATTTTGTTGGAGAAGATTATTGATCATTATAAGGTGGATCATATTCATGAAATATGGCCCAACCTCTGTGTGTATGTGCATGGAGGAGTCTCCTTTGATCCTTATAAAAAAGGATTTGCTAAATTACTGGGTCAACCGATACATTATATAGAAACTTATCTGGCCTCTGAAGGATTCATAGCCTATCAGGCTTTTCCTGAAAAAAAATCAATGAAGCTTGTGCTGAACAATGGTATTTTTTATGAGTTCATTCCTTTTGACGACAAAAACTTTAACCCATCAGGTGAAGTAAGGCAAGGTGCTGAATCACTTTATATAGATCAGGTGGAAGAAGGTAAGGAATACGCTTTGCTACTGTCAACATGTTCCGGAGCATGGCGTTACTTGATTGGTGATATTATCAAGTTTACTTCAGTAGAAGAATCTGAAATTATTATAACCGGTCGTACAAAACATTTCTTGAGTTTATGTGGGGAGCACCTTTCTGTAGATAACATGAATAAAGCCATTGAGCTGGTTTCTGATGAAATGAATATTGATGTAAAAGAATTTACAGTAGCAGGAGTTCCGCACGGCAGTCTTTTTGCACACCATTGGTTTATCGGCACCAATGAGGAGGTGGATGCTAAGGTATTGCGGGATAAATTGGATCAACGACTGAAAGAGTTAAATGATGACTATGCGGTTGAACGTAGTGCCGCGCTTAAAGAAGTGAAGGTGGATATCTTACCCGTGAAAGTATTCTACGAATGGATGGAGTCGAAGGGAAAAGCAGGTGGACAGAATAAATTTCCAAGGGTACTTAAAAAAAGCCAGTTGGATGAATGGATGGAGTTTTTGGAGGATAACAAAACCTCATGATTATACTAAACGGAGTAAAATTTGGTTTGGTTTTGGCGCTGCTTATTGGGCCGGTTTTTTTTACAATAATACAGACCAGTGTTGAAAAAGGATTTTGGAATGGTGTTCTGGTGGCCACAGGTGTATCGTTAAGTGATATTTTTTACGTGGTTATCTGTTATTTAGGGATGGCTCAGGTGCTGGAAGATACTGAATTCAGAATGTATCTGGCATATATTGGAGGAACGATATTAATTTTGTTTGGTCTATATCACCTGCTGGTGAAAAGCAGAAGAGGAATTCACAAGAAGATTACTACAGGAAATGAAAAGAATTTATTCAGATATATCCTTAAAGGGTTCATCATCAATGGGCTTAGTCCTATGGTACCTGTTTTTTGGATTGGCGTAATAAGTATTGCTTCACTTGACATGGGCTATTCTGGAGGTTTTACTTTAATTATTTTTCTCACCTCATTACTGGCCACTGTACTTATTACAGACGTAGCCAAGGCTTATTTGGCGGATAAGCTCAGAAGTTTGGTGACGGCCAGATTCATGACCATTATGAACGTTACACTGGGTGTTTTACTTATTGTGTTTGGAGGTCGTCTTATTATGATTGCACAAACATTTACTGGTGAGCTAGTCCTGTAATACGTTGCTGAGGAAACTGGATTTTAGTAACAACCAAAGCAGCAGAAAAATTATTGCCCATCTTAAATAAACAAAATAGAAGTCTGCAGTGTCTTTGAAGCGCGTTTCTTTGATCTCGGCTTTTTCGTACTTATCAATCTTCTCAAAAACATTTTTAAGCGCCTCGTTATCTGTCGCCCGAAAGAACTGTCCATTGCTGATCTGAGCAATTTTGCGCATGGTGGTTTCGTCTACCGTGTTTTCTACCATATGCGGTCTTCCAAAATAGTCTTTTCCAAATGGGACCAGACCTTCTTTCCCTACCACGATGGTATAGGTCTTAATATCATAGGCAGAGGCAAGTTCAGCCGCAGTAATGGGGTCAATGTTTCCCGCTGTATTATCTCCATCACTTAGTAAAATACAGACTTTTGATTTTGAGTCGGACTCCCTCATGCGATTGGTTACCACCGCCATCGCACTGCCAATAGCAGTTCCACGATTTTCGATCATATCAAAACTGATCTCATCAAGGTATGCATTTAACAAATCATAATCGGTGGTAAGAGGCGCAAGCGAAAATGCATCTCCGGAAAATACCACAATGCCTATGCGGTCCTGAACACGCCCTTTAATAAAATCCCGGGCTACATTCTTAGCTGCCTCTAGGCGATTGGGTGTGAAGTCTTCAATTTGCATGGACTGAGAGATATCTATCGCCAGAATGATGTCGATGCCTTCCGTCCATTGTTCTACCTTTTCATTGGTTTTCTGTGGCCGTGCCAGGGCAATCAGAATAAGTGACAGCACAAGTGCAAGTAAAAAATCAGGCAGCAATCTAATCAGTGTAAGAGGTGTTCTTTTGAGATCACTTTTTACAAGTGCTACCGGCAATTTTTGATTAAAAAAATATTTAAACAGCCACCTCAGGATGAGAAGAACTGGGACAAGCAATAGTAAATAAAGATACAAAGGGCCGGCCCAGGTAAAACCTTTTAGCGTGCTCGGATAGAACCAGGAAAATGAATACCAGGCTTCTAATAGTTTATCCATTTTTCACCTCCTGCACTTTATCGTGAAACTTCTGCTCGGTGTATTCCTTCAGGTCGTTCATAGGGGAGGACTCAAGGGCTTTCGTGCCACTGTATATGGTACGGTCAATTTGTTTTAGAGCTGCACCCAACTTTTCATTTTTCACCATTTGAAATATTTCTTTGGTGGTATACTTGGTATATGGACTTGAAAGGAGTTGCTCCATATACCCCTTCCACATGGCTAAGGTTGTTTCTGCTTGTTGGGTTGAATAACCTTTTTCCAGTTCGTGTATTGCATTTTCGAAATCCTGCCTGAATTTATTATAGCTCTTGTTTAGCCTTCTTAATACGAAGTATTGCCTGATGCGTTTGCCGAATACGATCCATATTATTATCCCCAATATGATGATCACTCCACCAACGATCAGGAGCAAAGGATAGTTGAGCAACCAACTTACTGCCTGATAAGTGGTGTTGGTTTTCAATGGCAATTGTTCTACGGAAACGGAGTCAGGCACCTCCTTTACCATTTGCTGTAGAAAAACGGAGTCTATTTTTGCAAATACAGCAGTACAGTCTGTCTTGTTAACTACAAAAACAGGGAGGCTAATCCGCTGAATGGTGTCGATTTCAAAGGAAGTCAGAAAATAGACTACACTATCATAACTGGAGTCACCGGTCGTTTTGGTGGCAAAATATGTTTTGTGATTGATCTCAAATGGGTTAAAAGAGAAAGTAGAGTCGGGAAAAACAATGGTTTTATCTTTTGGGTAGGTAGCAGACAGAGAATACGGAAATACTTCACCAATCTTTATACTGTCTGTCTGAAATTGCCCATGCACCTTGATTTCCTGCGCGCTTACACAAAAAGAAACCATGGTCAATACAAAAAAAATGAGTTTTACCTGATCAAGCACTTTTTTTCGTTTTGTTCCTCACTTTAAACAACTTCAACAACTTGGGCACAAAGTCCTCGTGGGTGTTGATGCTTAAAAAATTGATCTGATGTTTCTTACTAAAGATAGAAAGTTGTTCTTTTCTGGTTACGTGCTGATTAAATATTCGACTTCGAAAATCACCGAAGGAAGTATTTACCCAGAATGTTTTTTTGCTTTCCTTATCCTGAACCGGAATGATACCCAGCTTTGGCAAGTCGGTCTCCCTGTTATCACTGACTTGAATCAGAACGAGGTCATGCTTCTTAGCCAGCGCGCGCATGTTAGGATAAAAAGATTCATCAATAAAATCTGAGATCATAATAATCACACTCCTTCTTTTTATTGTATTGAGTGCAAAAGCAATGGCTTTGGTAAGATCCGTCTTAGAAGACTTGGGCACTAGCCTAACAAGATTGGAAATGATTTCATATGCCTGACTCATTCCCTTTTTCGGGCGGATGAACTTTTCAGGCTGATCTGAATAACAAATCAAACCCACCTGACTGGACTCCTTTACCCCGGAAATGGCAAGTACACCGCAGATTTCTCTTCCAATTTCAAATTTCGTTTTGCCTGGTGTTCCTATTTCCTGAGAGGCACTCACGTCCATGATGAAGAAGATGGTCTGCTCTTTTTCTTCTTTAAAGGTCTTTACAAAGGTGCCATGTCCTTTGGCTGAGACATTCCAGTCGATAGTGCGGATATCATCTCCGTATTGATAGGGACGCACATCATCAAACTCCAGCCCAGACCCCTTAAAGATGGAATGGAAGTCTCCCTGCATCTGGCTATTAATAGCCTTCCTGATTTGAATCTCGTATTTCCTAAGCTTTTTAACTAGGTCCTTCACCAACTTCCGATTTTGTGGCCCAAAAATAGCTGAAATATGAGTATTTTGGAGCCGTTTTCAGTGTATCAAACGGTAAATTTGATAAAAGGTGTAACAGAAATGATGGGACGGATGAAGTATTTGGGAATAGTGGTTCTCATGACCTTGGTGCAATGCAAGGAAGGGAATAAACCTGCCGGCTTACTGAATAAGGATGAAATGGTGAACCTGTTGGTTGAACTCTACCTGGCGGAGGCTAAAGTTACCGTTGCGGCAATTCCAAGAGATTCTGCATTTACACTTTTCAGGCCCTACGATGAATCGTTTACTGCATCCAGAGGAATTGCGGATTCAACACTGAAGATGAGCTATAACTACTATTTTCAACGACCGGAAGAATTGGAAAAAATTCTTGATGCTGTTATTGATACCCTAAATCTGAGAGAGCAGCGTGCCACTGATAAGCCCAAATTATAATTTTGGGTAATGGTTTACCCCTCTGATTTTGAAACTAAGCTTGGGTTTGATCAAATCCGCCAGTACATAAACAATTATTGTTTTAGTACGCTAGGGCGTAATGCAGTTGCTGGAATAAGGTTTCGTACAGAATACAAGGTGATTAAGGCACTTCTTGATCAGGGGAGTGAATTCAAAAGCATCAGAGAAAGAGCAATACCATTTCCCCTTTCGCAATATTATGATCCTTCAGAATTATATCAGGTAATTGCAATAGTAGATAGTTTTATTGAAGCAGAGTCTCTGCGTGAAATTGCCCTATCAGTTCAAGTCATTGAGGATTGTTTTAGCTTCTTAGAAAAAGAACAAGATACTTACCCCAATCTATTCCAACTTACGCTGTCCGTAGCTTTGCCTCGCACAATAAAAAACGCTATCAATTCTAGAATTGATGACATGGGCAAGTTAAAGGACAATGCCAGCCCTGAGCTACTTCGCATCCGTAAAAAACTGAAGGATGAATCTGGAAGGGCCCGCAGGTTGGTCGATCAAATGTTTAGAGAGGCTGTTGATAACGGAATGGTGCCAGAGGGTAGTTCACCGGTGATCCGAGAGGGGCGTGTTGTAATTCCTGTATTGTCGGAGTACAAAAGAAAAATTAAAGGGGTGATCATGGATGAGTCTGCCACAGGGCAGACGGTGTATATGGAGCCGACAGAGGTCATTGAGGCAAATAATGAGATTAGGAACTTAGAGCTTGAGGAGAGAAGGGAATCGATAAAAATTTTACGTGAACTTACGGCATTACTTCGTACCCATCTGCCTGCACTTAAGTTGGGTTTTGATTTCCTGGGACAATTGGACGCTATTCAGGCAAAAACCCGATTTGCATTTGATATCGAAGCAACACTTCCCCAATTGGTGGATGGGCCGGAGCTAGATTGGTTCAATGCCCGCCACCCTCTTCTTTTTTTGAATCATAAGGGAAAGATACCCGTGGTGCCGCTCACCATTAATCTCAATACCCACGAACGGTTTTTACTGGTCTCCGGTCCAAATGCCGGAGGAAAATCGGTTTGTCTAAAAACGGTGGGGCTTATTCAGTACATGGTTCAGTGCGGATTGCTTGTGCCTTTGGATGAACAATCTGAAGCAGGCGTGTTTCATCATATTTTTCTCGATATAGGTGATCAGCAGTCTATCGAAAATGACCTGAGTACTTACAGTTCTCACCTTCGCAATATGCGTTATTTTGTTGACAGGGCTAATGAGGAAACATTGGTACTGATGGATGAGTTGGGAGCAGGAACGGACCCTAATTTTGGTGGCGGGATTGCGGAGGCCATTTTAAAAAACCTGGTGGAAAAGAAGGTATGGGGTGTGGCCACTACCCATTATTATAATTTAAAATTGTATGCTGAGCATAACAAAGGGATAAGAAATGCGTCCATGCAATTTGACAGCAAAAAACTGGAGCCACGATTTATACTGGATATAGGAAAGCCAGGCAGTTCCTTTGCGTTGGAAATTGCCCGTAAAACTGGATTAGGAAAGATAATCAAAGAGGCAGAAGATATTATCGGCAAAGATCTTACCGGACTGGAAACGCTTATCAAAAAAGTGAATGATGAAAAACAGGAACTGACAGTGCGGGAGCAGGATGTAAAAGATAAAGAGAAGAAATACAATGAATTGTTTGACAAATACAACCAACTCAATCAGGAATTAGAAACCAGAAAGAAAGAAATCATCAACAAGGCAAAAGAAGAGGCGGCATTACTCATTAGGCAAACCAATAAAGAAATTGAAAAGACTATTCGTCACATCAAAGAGAACAGAGCCGAGAAGAAGGAAACCAAAAGAGTGAGACAAAGCCTGGAAGGATTAAAGGAAAATGTAAAGCCCAGCACTGAACGTAGGGCAGTGAACAATGAAAAAATTAAAGAAGGGGACTATGTGAAATTATTAGGACAGGATGTTTCTGGAAAGGTAGTTTCACTAAAAGGTAATTCTGCTGTGGTGCAGTTTGGAGATATGCGCTCGTCTATTAATGTTGATAAACTTGTCAAGAGCAGTGCAAAGGAGGACAAAGTATCTAATACAAGGCGTTCGTTTGGTGTTGATTTACTGGCCAAGCAAACCAATTTTAATCCCACCCTGGATGTACGGGGGATGCGGGTAGAAGAAATTATTCCGGTTTTGGATCAATTTCTGGATGATGCCGTGTTGCTTGGGCATGGTGGACTAAGAATTTTGCACGGAAAAGGAGGGGGTGTATTGCGAGGCGTTGTGCGCGAAAGATTAAAGCAAAACAAAAATGTGGTGAGTTTTGATCATGAGCATATTGAAAGAGGGGGAGATGGAATAACTACTGTCGTACTGAAATAGAAAAGGCTCCAGGTGGAGCCTTTTTACTAAGTATACTTTTGTTATTGGAAGGTAAACACCCACTGACCACCTACATTTGAAACCCTACCACCGTATCCCTCACCGGTAAAGTTGAAGTTAATCTCTAATTGAGTATCAGTAACAGAGTACGTCATATCCAATTCATCCCCAGTATTAGGATCCCTAATAATTTGTGTTTCAGGACTGGCACCAAACTTCCAATCTCCACTGGATAACCACGGGCTCAGTGTAGGCCTTCCTGTCACGGAGTACCCAAATGTGGTACTTCCCGCAGTCCCTGAAATGGTAAGGGCAAAGTTGTCATAACCTGTCTGATCTACGTTATCAAGTTTTACAGATGTTGCACTCCAGGTTTTGGAGAGTTTTTTAAGTTGGATGTCCTCAACCGTCTCTCCGGGGCCAGACTTTTTTTTGCACCCCTGGCTTACCAGGAGGATTCCAAAAACAACCCCCAGCATGATTAGCTTTCCTATTTGTTTCATTCTATGTCTTTTAATAATCATAATAAACTTAAGAAAATGGGTTCTCTAAAAAAAGAAACCTCAATGATCGTCCTCAAAAACTAACTTTGATAACATATTTAATTGCCTAAGGGGGCCAAATGTAACCTATTTTAAGCTCATTAAATCAACTTTCTGTGCGTTTTCAGGGTATTCATGCTCTGTATTGGAGGCAATCAACACCAGCCTTGAGGCACCAAATTCCCTAAGCTTTACCTGATACCATTCAATCGCCCTTTTGTCCAGATTGGTGGTAGGTTCATCGAGAAATAAGGCAGAGGTATCAGAAAAGAAGGCCAATCCAAGCTTAAGACGTTGCCTCATGCCGGATGAGAAATTTGAAATTTGCTTATCCTGAGCATGGCTCAACTCCATCAAATCGGCCAGTTCTCCTATCGGTAGGTTTTGTACTACCTTTTTAAATTGAAAATGGAATTTGATCATTTCTCTTAATGTGAACTCTTCGACCAATTCCATATAGGGGGTGGCTATGGATATATTTTTATAAGCTTCTTCCTCCGGAATTATGTTTTTCTGATAGGAATACGAAATGGAACCTGTACTGGAGGGTGTCTGACCCCATAAAACCTGCATAAGCGTAGATTTACCAGAACCGTTCGGACCTATTATGGCGTAGCAGTTACCCTGTTCAAAGGCATAGTTAAACTTTTTGAAAATCCACTCGCGATTGAAGCGCTTACCCAGATTCTCGACAACAATTTTCATTCAAAAGTGGCAGCGCTGGTAGAGAATCCTTTCATCACTCCTCGTTCAGAACTTTTGATGAAGTTAATAATGTAGTTGCGCTCGTCACTAAGGACGATTTCTTTTTCAACCAATTCTATGGCTTTGGAATTATTGAGCCCCTTTAAAAAAATAATACGATAAGTATCTTGAATTTCAGATATTTTCTCAGAAGTAAAACCTCGTCTGCGAAGACCGATGGTATTTACGCCACAGTAGGTGAGTGGCTCCCTTGCAGCTTTCGTATAAGGTGGAACATCCTTTCTTACCAATGACCCACCAGACACCATGACATGGGCTCCTACTTTTACAAACTGGTGCACCGCACTGGATCCTCCAATGATGGCCCAATCTTCTATAACCACGTGGCCAGCAACCTGGACGGCATTGGCGAAGATGCAATTGTTACCAATAGTACAATCATGCGCTATGTGTACATACGCCATCAAAAGGCAGTTGCTGCCTATTACAGTCTTGTGTTTATCTACAGTGCCTCTGCTGATGGTGACAAACTCTCTGATGACCGTATTATCACCTATAAAAGTTTCTGTTTTCTCTCCAGCGAATTTTAAATCTTGCGGTATTGAAGATACGGAAGCACCGGGAAATACCTTTACATTTTTGCCCAGGCGGGCACCTTCCCAAATAATGGCGTTGGGACCAATCCAGCAACCATCTCCGATAACCACATCGTCTTTGATAGTGGCAAAAGATTCAATAATCACGTTGTTGCCGATCTTTGCGTCAGGATGAACGTTGGCTAATGGGTAGTTACTCATGCGTCTTTTCTAACAATGCTTGCTGTCATGGTGCCTTCACAAACCAAAGTACTACCCACGTAAGCTCTGCCAGACATTTTTGCAATTCCTCTTTTTATAGGAACCAGCAGATTACATTGAATAACTAAAGTGTCTCCAGGGACCACCATTTTTCTAAATCTAAAGGATTCTATCCCCAGGAAGTAAGTCCAATAGTTTTCCGGATCAGGCACGGTACTAAGTACGAATATACCACCTATTTGTGCCATTGTCTCTACCTGGAGTACGGCTGGCATTACAGGATTGCCTGGAAAGTGACCCTGAAAGAAGGGCTCGTTCATGGTTACGTTTTTTACACCTGCTACACTCTGGTGATCTAAATGGATGATTTTGTCAATTAACAAGAAAGGATAACGATGTCTTAAAATATTGGAGATTTGATTGATATCAAGCACAGGCGGCAGGCTGGGGTTGTAGCGTGGTATCCCTTTCTTATCGGCCTCAGCCATAGCTTTTTTAAGTTTTTTAGCGAAAGCTACATTGGCTGCATGACCAGGCCTGGCAGCGAGAATTTGTGCTTTTAGCGGACGACCTGCCAATGTCAGATCACCAATAATATCCAGCAGTTTATGTCTTGCAGGTTCATTGTTATAGCGAAGCTCAATATTGTTTAGAATTCCTTCTTTTTTTACCTCAACCTTTGGCTTGCCCAGCATTTCGGCAATGTTGTCCAATTCGTGCTCCTGAACAACACGATCCACTATCACGATGGCATTATTAAGGTCTCCACCCTTGATGAGGTTGTTCTTGTAGAGCATTTCCAACTCATGCAAAAAACAGAATGTTCTGCAGGAGGCTATTTCTTTTTCGAATTGTCGGATATTAGTAATGGAGGCGTGTTGACTTCCTAAAACAGGTGAGTTGTAGTCAATCATAACAGTTACTCTGTAATCATCCAGAGGTAGGGCAGCGATTTCTACATTGCGATCCACTTCTCGATAAAATATTCCGTCTTGTACCTCAAAAAAATCCCGAAGGGCATTTTGCTCCTCTTTACCGGCTTCATTGAGCACATTTACGAATTGAATGGAGCTACCATCCATGATAGGTGCCTCTGGGCCATCTAACTGAATCAATACATTGTCGATCTCAAGGCCGGTTAAGGCGGCAAGGGTATGCTCAATAGTACTGACACGGGCCCCACTTTGTTCTATCGTAGTACCACGCGATACATCCACCACATTGTCACAATCAGCGTCAATGATGGGTGATCCTGGTAGGTCTATTCGTTGAAATTTAATACCATGGTTGGGCTTTGCCGGAAGAAAAGTCATGTTGGTGACGATTCCTGTGTGCAGTCCTACGCCTGACAAGGTCACGGATTTCTTAATTGTCTGCTGCTTGTGATTTAGCATTTTGTAATAAAAGGGGCAAATTTAACCCCTATTCCTCGTATAATCTAAAAAAATGGACTCCCTCTATAATAAATGGGGCTAATTATAGTCAAAATAAGAGAACCATGACTTGCTTTGGGCCAAATCAATCTGATTTTACTGTGGATGTAGCTGCAGCCACCTTTTGTTCAAGTTGTTTTAGACGCGAGCTGATATCGGGAAGCTGCTTAAATATCGCGTATGAACGGAAATATTCTTTCACATCGAGTACCGGATAGCCAAGCAAACGCTGACCCTCCTCCTTTACCGATTTGGATATGCCGGCCTGAGCTCCAACACTGGTTTTATTGGCTATTACAAGGTGCCCTGCAATTCCCACCTGCCCCGCAAGAATGCAATTTTCACCGACTTTGGTAGATCCGGATATGCCCGATTGGGCCGCAATAACAGTGTTTTTGCCTATCTCTACATTATGCGCTATTTGAATGAGGTTATCGAGCTTTACACCCGACCTCACTAAGGTAGAATCACCAGATAGCGTTGCGCAATCAATTACAGTATTGGCACCTATTGTTATGTTGTCCTCCAAAATCACGTTGCCCAGTTGTGGAATCGTTTTGTAAGTACCATCTTCCTGTGGAGCAAAACCAAACCCATCACTGCCCAACACAGTACCTGAATGGATCATGCAGTTGTTACCCACCACGGTTCCTGCGTATAGTTTTACATTAGCATGCAGTATTGTGTTGTTTCCGATCACCACATTATCACCAATGTAGGTGTGTGGATATATTTTTACGTTGTCTCCTATTTTTACGTTGTTGCCAATATAGGAGAAGGCACCTCTGTAAATTGACTTTCCGGTAGTGCAGTTGCTGCCTATAAAGCATGGTTCTTCAATGCCCACTTTTTGAAAACTGATCATTTTATGATACTCCTCAAGCAGTATAGTAAAACTCGAGTAGGGGTCATCTACCATGATGAGACTGGAGCTCACTTCTTTTTTTGGTATGAAGTCTTTTTTTACAATTACTGCACTTGCTTTCGTTTCGTAAATAAAATGTTCGTACTTGGGATTTGATAAAAATGCGATCTGTCCGAGCTTGGCTTCCTGAATTTTGGCGAGCATATTAATCTTGAGGCTGGCGTCTCCTTTGACAACACCCCCCAAAATTTCCGCAATCTGCTTAATGGTAAACTCCATTAATTAAATTAGTGATTTAATCATCATACTTGGCTCGCACCCCTAAGGTTTCTTCTTTTCAAAGATACATTTTTAGGGCAGCATAGATAGCTTTTTTTAACGATTTTGCTAAGGGCCTTAATATTTGGCAAATCAGATGCATCAGCAATTTCCTTCAGTTCGCCCTTTTTGGTCAATATATTAATGCCTTTCCCTCCGCTTACGTAGGCTTCATTTGAGACCACGCCATGCGAGAATAAGAAAATGGCATCCTTTCTTAATAACTTATAACGATCACTAATTTCTGAACGGACATGTTCAATGGTCGCTTTTTCAATGGGTTCATTGGTCAATCTGATTTTGAATAAATTTCTGTGCAGTAGCATCTTGCAAAGTGTTGCCAATATTTGATCTGGATGGTTTTGCCAAAGTTTGATCGCCCCCCAAATATCATTATCGTCTAATTGCCCAAAATTATTAATCACTTCCTGCCTCCTGAAATCTTCCAGGGTAAAAGAATGACTAAGAAATAATTGAAGTGAAACCGAGCACGGAAGTATATCACCAGACTGAATCAAGTACTGGGCTCTTCTGATCAGGTTTACCAACATGCGCTCGGCACTCACAGCGGTTTTGTGTAAATAAACCTGCCAATACATCAGTCTTCTGGCATTCAGAAAATTCTCAATACTATAGATGCCTTTTTCCTCTACTACTAACTGATCCTGTGAAACATTGAGCATCACCACAATTCTATCCACTCCAATAGACCCCTCACTTACTCCGGTATAAAAACAATCTCTTCTTAAGTAATCCAATCGGTCGGTATCGAGTTGGCTACTTACCAACTGATGGAAAAACTTTCTTTGATAAGTATTTTGAAATATTTGCAATGCAAGGTCTAATTGACCATTAAAAAAAGAATTGAGCTCTTTCATAAACCGAAAGGAAATACTTTCATGATTTACATGGGGCAACAGTGTCTCTTCCAGCGCGTGCGAAAACGGACCGTGTCCGATGTCGTGAAGCAGGATGGCGATTTGTGAAGCCTCATACTCATGTGGTGTAATGTCTATCTCTTTTAAACGCAAATTGTCCAAAACTCTTCCCATAAGGTGCATGGCACCTAACGCATGGTTAAATCGTGTGTGAATGGCCCCCGGGTAAATCAGGTCTGTAAGGCCAAGTTGCTTAATATGCCTTAGCCTTTGAAAGTAGGGATGCTGAATAAGGTCGAAAATGAGTTCACCAGGGATGGACACAAACCCATAGATAGGATCGTTGATGATTTTCTTTTTATTAATGCTTTGGCCCAAGATTATCCTTATAACTCGTAAATTAGGCTGAATTTAAATAAAACAGCATAGTGCAAAGGTATAACATTTTATGGGCAGACGATGAGATTGATCTTTTGAAACCTCATATCCTTTTTCTTCAACAAAGGGGATATGATATTACTCCGGTAAACAATGGGTCAGATGCAGTAGAATTATGTGAATCAAAACATTTTGATGTGGTTTTTCTTGATGAGCATATGCCTGGGATGTCTGGGTTGGAGGCACTTGCGTTAATTAAAGCAGATAAACCAACGATGCCTGTTGTCATGATTACCAAGAATGAGGAGGAACTGATTATGGAGGAGGCCATAGGGGCTAAGATTGATGACTATTTGATTAAACCACTAAATCCAAGTCAAATTTTGTTGTCAGTAAAAAAAATACTGGATAACAAAAGATTAGTGATCGAGAAAACCAATCTCAATTATCAACAGGAGTTTAGAAACATAAGTATGTCATTTCTGGATGATTTGAATCATGAGAAATGGGCGGAGGTTTATAAGAAATTGATTTTTTGGGAACTTCAGTTGGATGAGGGAGACAACAAAGACATGGCGGAAGTGTTTGAGATGCAAAAGGTGGAGGCAAATACTAATTTTTGCCGATTTGTAAAGCGAAACTACGAGTCATGGCTCAACGATCCCAACTCTTCTAAACCCATTCTTTCTCATCAGGTGTTTAAGAAGAAAGTGTTTCCTGAATTGGAAAAAGGAATACCCACGTTTGTTTTTGTTGTTGATAATCTTCGGTACGATCAATGGAAGGTGTTGAAACCTTTCATTGAAGAGTTTTATAATGTGGGCAAAGAAGAGTCTTATTATTCGATACTCCCCACTACTACAGCCTATTCCCGCAATGCACTTTTTTCTGGAATGATGCCTTCAGATATGGCTAAAACCCATCCGGATTTGTGGGTAGGTGATGATGAGGATGATGCGAAAAATAATTTTGAAGATGAGTTCTTAACCCGACAAATAAGGAGAAATAATCTGACGATAAAACATTCTTATAATAAAATTAAGAAAACTGAAGAAGGACGCGATCTTGTAAACTCGGTAAACAACCTGTTTGGTAATGATCTCAATGTAATTGTTTACAATTTTGTAGACATGCTTTCCCATGCCCGTACGGATATGGCAATGATCAGAGAGCTTGCCCCTGATGAGTCAGCATACAGATCCCTGACAAGATCCTGGTTTATGCATTCACCTCTTTTGGATATTCTTAAAAAAATCTCAGGGAAGAAGGTAAAGCTGATCATTACCACTGACCATGGAACCATTAGGGTAAAACGCCCTTTTAAAATAATTGGTGATAGAAATGTGAACACTAATCTCAGGTATAAGCAAGGAAAGAACCTTAATTATGATGGTAACAAGGTGATGGAATGTCCTAAACCAGAACGATTTTTCCTGCCCAAATCGAACGTATCCACCTCCTATGTTTTTGCACTGGAGGATCAGTTTTTCGCTTATCCTAATAATTATAACTATTACGTTAACTTTTATAAAGACACCTTTCAACATGGAGGGGTGAGTCTTGAGGAGATGGTCATTCCTTTAATTTTCTTAACTTCGAAGAATGCCTGAGGACTGGGTGAGCGTATTGGGAGGGAAGCCAGTATCCCTTGCTGACTTGAAAGAAGTGGCTGATGAATTGATTAGGGTGGCAGGAGATATAAGAGTGTGGTGCTTTTATGGAGGGATGGGCTCAGGTAAAACAACTTTGATTAAGGTTATTTGCAAACAGTTGGGGGTAAAGGAGAGTACCAGCAGCCCCACATTTTCGATTATTAACGAATATCAAAACAACAAAGGAGAGACGATTTTCCATTTTGATTTTTATAGATTGGCAAAAGAGACAGAAGCCTACGACATGGGTGTAGAAGAATACTTTGAGTCAGGATCTTATTGTTTTGTAGAATGGCCGGAGCGTATTCCTACACTGTATCCGATGCACTATTTCAAAGTAAAAATCTCGGAACAGACAAATAGTACCAGAATTATTGAATACATCTTGCTATGACTGAGAAAAAAAAATCAGGTTTTGCGGCACTGGCAAAGTCCAGCTTGTCTCCACAGGAGCAATTGCTTAAAGTGAAAAAAAAGAAAGGTTCCTTTTGTATTGGGCTTCCCAGGGAGACCTCCCTTCAGGAGAACAGAATTAGTTTAACTCCGGATGCCGTGGCCATCCTTGTGAATAGTGGTCATGATATTTGGGTAGAGCGAAAAGCGGGTGAAGCCTCAAAGTTTTCCGATAAAGATTATAGTGAGGCAGGGGCAAAAATCATGTATTCTCCTGAAGAAGTGTTTAAGGCCGATATCATCCTAAAGATTGAACCGCCAACACTTGAAGAGATAGAATATTTTCACCCAGGACAAACGCTGATTTCTGCATTGCAACCGGGGCATCTCACCAAGGAATATTTGCAGGCATTACTGAAGAAAAGAATTACCGCACTGGCATGGGAGTACATTGAAGACAAGGTAGGGGGCATACCCATTGTAAGGGCAATGAGTGAAATAGCCGGTAGCGCAGTATTGTTAATTGCTGCAGAATACCTCAGTTCTGCCAATAAAGGCAAGGGGGTTATCCTGGGAGGGATAACCGGAGTAACACCAACCAAGATGGTGATTATTGGAGCGGGAACAGTAGCGGAATATTGTGGCAGAGCCGCCCTTAGCCTGGGCGCTGAAATTCAAATCTTTGACAATCATATTTATAAGTTGAGGAGGGTAAAGCATATCCTGGGTCATCAATTTTATACTTCCACCATAGACACGGCAACGCTTAGCGAAAGTTTGAAGAATGCCGATGTGGTGGTGGGGGCACTGCGCGCAGAAAAAGGAAGAGTTCGGCATGTGGTATCAGAAGAAATGGTGAGCCACATGAAACCAGATTCTTTAATTATTGACTTAAGTATTGATCAGGGCGGATGTGTGGCGACATCTGAAATCACCACACATGCCAAACCCGTATTTAAAAAGTACGGTGTTATTCATTACTGTGTGCCCAATGTAGCCTCGCGTGTTGCGCATACTGCTACTACCGCCTTAAGCAATATTTTTACGCCTACTATTTTGCGCGCAGAGGAAGAAGGAGGAGTAGAGGAAATGATTTTATCTCACCGATGGTTCTTGAAAGGTGTTTATGCGTACAAAGGCAACCTCACCAATGAGGCCATTGGAAGGAAGTTTAATCTGAAATATAAGAACATAGAATTGTTTATGGCTGCCCGGTTTTAACCCTGAAATGATTTCAGGTTTTCTTCCAATACAGCAATCTTAGATTCTGCGTCAGTTTTCTTTTTTTGCTCTGCTTCAATTACAGATGAAGGTGCCCCTTTAACAAACTTTTCATTATTGAGTTTTTTCATTACAGAATTAAGAAATCCCCGAGTGTACTCTAGCTCTTTTTTAATAGCCTCTCCTTCCTTTTCCATATCTACCTTCCCTTCCATGGGTATAAAAAATTCAATCGACTGAACAATAAAGCTTGTTCCATTCCGAGGTTTATCGTTGCTGAATGTTAGCTCTTTTACATTGGAAAGTTTCTGGACAATAGAAGTAAAGCGAGAAGCCTTTTGCCGCCCTGCTTCACTAATGATCAGGTCAATGGATTCCTTTGGTGAAATACCTTTTGTATTCCTGATGTTTCTGATTTGGGTAATGATCTCAAACGAGAAGGTAGCCTGATCAATTATGCCTGTATCAAACGCTGCAGGTGTTGGATAGGATGCTACAATAATGCAATCCTTTTCGTTTTTTCCATCCAGCTCATGCCAAAGTTCTTCTGTAATAAACGGCATGAAAGGATGGAGCAATTTTAATATGGATTCGAAGAATCGTACGGTTTGGTCGTAACTGGCTTTGTCGATGGGTTCACCAAATGGTGGTTTTACCATTTCTAGATACCAGGCACAGAAGTCGTTCCATACCAGCTTATAGACAGTTAACAGTGCATCAGAAATTCTGAATTTAGAATAGTGATCCTGAAGTTCTGCCATCGCCTGGTTTAGCCTGGATTCAAACCATGCAGCGGCAATTTTATTTTCTTCAGGTGTTTCAGCTTCCTTTGTTTCCCAGCCTTTTACCAATCGGAAGGCATTCCAGATTTTGTTGGAGAAATTTCTTCCCTGCTCACAGAGTTTTTCATCAAACAACAGGTCGTTGCCTGCGGGGGAACTGAAGAGCATTCCAGTTCTTACCCCATCGGCTCCATATTTATGAATAAGTTCAAGTGGATCGGGTGAGTTGCCCAGCGACTTCGACATTTTTCTTCCCTGTTTGTCACGGACAATTCCTGTCAGATACACATCTTCAAAGGGACGTTCGTCCATGTACTCATATCCGGCAATGATCATTCGGGCTACCCAGAAAAATAATATCTCAGGGGCAGTGACAAGCACCTGGGTAGGGTAGAAATAATTAAGATCTGCGTTGGCACTGCGGTCTACTTTTCCTTTTTTACGATTGTAGCATTTGTCATTAAAGCCATGAAACACTTCGATGGGCCATAGCCACGATGAAGCCCAGGTATCCAATACGTCAGGGTCTTGTTGAAGGTCACTTTCCTTTATTGTTCTTCCTGATTTTTTTGTAGCAAAGGCTACAGCTTCTTCAATGGTTTCTGCCACCACGAAATCATCTTCTCCCTCTCCGTAGAAATAGGCAGGAATACGATGCCCCCACCAAAGTTGACGCGATACGCACCAATCTCTCACATTTTCCATCCAGTGCCGATAAGTATTTTTGAACTTGGCCGGATGTAATTTGATATCATCTTTTTCAACAGCTTGATAAGCCTGTTGAGAAATTTCTTTCATTTTCACAAACCATTGTAATGAGAGCTTGGGCTCTACCACGGTATTCGTTCTTTCCGAGCGACCAATACGGGTAACAAACTCTTCTTCTTTTACCAGGTGGCCTGATTCTTTCAGATCTTTTACAATTTGTTTTCTAACGGCAAATCGATCCTGACCAACAAACTTGGGTATTTCACATTTCTCATTGAGGGTCCCGTTGTCATTGATGGTGTCTATCACAGGCAAGTTGTGCCTTAATCCAATTTCATAGTCATTGACATCATGTGCAGGGGTTATTTTTAGACATCCCGTGCCAAACCCTTTATCCACATAGTCATCAGCAATTACCGGGATTTCTCGGTGGATGAAAGGAACCAATACCTTCTTTCCGATCAGTTTTTTATAACGCTCGTCTGTGGGGTTGACAGCAATGGCCACATCACCCATGATGGTTTCAGGGCGTTGCGTGGCGATGATCACCCATTCGTCTTTGCTGTCCTTTACTTGATATCGCACTGAGTACAGAATTGATTTTTCACCATCCTCCTTATAAATCACCTCTTCATTGGATAGCGCGGTCTTTGCCTCTACATCCCAATTGATCATGCGCAGCCCACGATAGATGTACCCTTTATTGTAGAGATCTACAAACACCCGAATCACGGCTTTATAGTACTCAGGATCCATGGTAAAGGCGGTACGCTTCCAATCACAAGAGGCTCCCAGTTTCTTTAGTTGCTCCAGAATAATTCCACCATACTTTTCTTTCCAGATCCAGGCATGTTTTAGAAAATCTTCTCTACTCAAATCGGATTTCTTAATGCCTTTTTCACGAAGCATGGCCACCACCTTGGCTTCTGTAGCTATAGAGGCATGGTCTGTTCCAGGCACCCAGCAAGCTGCCTTACCTTCCATCCTCGCTTTGCGAATGAGTACATCCTGAATGGTGTTATTGAGCATATGCCCCATGTGGAGCACCCCTGTGACATTGGGTGGGGGGATGACAATGGAGTAAGGTTCTTTATTGGGGTCGGGTTTAGTGTGGAATAAGTCATTTTCATTCCAATAGGTGTACCATTTGTCTTCAACGGTGGCCGGATTATACTTGGTCGAGAGTGACATTCAGGAAATAGCAGTTAATTTAAGCTGCAAAAATAGGAAACTCAGCCCGATTTGGCGGGGTATTCATCTCAAAATCCAAATTTGCCAACAACTGTGTATATTCAAATGTCACTTTGTTAAATTCCGGTGCTGAATCCATAGGCTTTTAAAAATTAACAAATACTATGTCTTCCCAATCATCAGAAACCCCTGAACTTGAAAAAATACAGTGGAAACAACTGTGGAGCCTGGCTTCACTTTACGGATCAATAATTATCGGGTGGATTGCCTATGAGAATTATCAACCGAAGCTATTGACTCAATTTCAGTTTACTGATTTTAGTTTTTTGTTGTATGTAGTCCAGGGTTTTATTTTGTTGATCACGCCAATATATGCAGGGAAATTAGGCGATAGGTTTAGGTTTAAAAATGGACACCGCCTACCCATTATTAGCTCAGGAATAAGCTTTGCAGCTATGATTTTTATGGCGGTAGCATTTACACTTTTCAGTAACCCCGGGGAAGTATTTAAATGGATATTGCCAATTCTTGTTGTAGCCTGGCTTGTGGCCATGAGTATATTTACGAGCCCTGCACTTTCAACTTTGGAGTTGTTTACACCGGTGGAAAAACTGCCAAAGGCAATGGCAGTCCTGACCATTGTAGCCAACTTGATTTATTCACTAGAACCTGTGATTGTTGATATCATTGATTACCTCGGGGCACCGATTACGTTTATGGCTGGGGGAGTTATCACTTTTTTAAGTGGCTATGCATTGAGAAAAAATTCACTGGGATTATTCAAACTGAGCGGAGGTAATGAAGCCAAACCAATGGCATCATTTCAGTTAGATTCTCAACGATCTCAATACCGATCAATTTTTTTAATGGGCATTGTGCTGGGGTTGGCGACCACTATTTTATTCAACATCTTTCCCGACATTCTTGAGAAAAGCCTTGGGACATTACTTAATGGAATGCACGGAAATATAATATTGGTAATTGTGCTGGTTTTGTCGGCTATAATTTCACTTCCTCTAAGTGCCAAGGTGAGTCAATATGGTCTCCAGCAGTCTTTCAATATAAGTGCTTTGGTTTCGCTGCTTGCTATGGGGTTAATTCTTATTTATCCCACTACGTGGATGGTAGCCATAATGATTCTGATATTTTCATTTTCATTCACAGTGCTTTCTGTTAGCTCACTGCCGTTGGCCATTCAAAAAGCCAATTACTATGAAAAAGTATTTTGCGTTGGAATATTTTTTAGTGGCGTGGCACTTCCGGATGGAATAATTGAAGCGGTGCTGGCCTACTAATTCGATTTCATTCTAATTCTCCATTTGGAAGGGTAGAGATTGTTAATCCGATTGGATAATAAGTTTATCCACCCCAATGGATTGCCATGATGCGTAACCAGAACAAATCCTTTTTCTTTCGAATCAATTTCAATGGGCTCTTTGCGCAGGTAGTGGATGGCCTGTTCATGTGAGAGTTCTATTTTGATAAAGTGATCTTTATTGAGATGTGTTGATAAAGCCGCATTGTGTTCAGGTACTAGTTTTCCATGCTTGTCTGTAGCAAGTGAAATACCGATCTGGGTAACGTTTAGCATATCAGACAGGAAAGTAATCAAATTATAGCTTACTTCCGGGACTGCCTTTGTCACACCTTTGTCTATAATGTATCTGAATGTTGTTGAATCTTTTAGCCATGATTTTATTTCTTCATTCTTGCACCTCTCACCTAAGAGATGTTTGGTGTGCATTCGTAAAGACTTTTCTGGCTCTCTCTTGCGAACAGCCGAAAGAAAAAAACCTTCTCCTTTTACTTTATGAGGATAGAAACGATAACCCACTGTATTCTTCAATTTAGTTTCTACAATGCCCCATTCTTTTTCTATAGGAATAGCCATGAATTCACAGTTCTCTACCTGACTCAACCATTCCATCGTTTCCTCATCTTCTTTGGTATTGTAAGTGCAGGTACTAAAAACTAGGATTCCATCCTGCTTCAATGCGGGCCACACATCTTTTAAGATTCTTCTTTGCCTTAAAGCGCATAACTCTACGTTATCAGGAGACCATTCCTGCAGAGCCTCATTGTCCTTTCGGAACAGCCCTTCCCCGGAGCATGGTGCATCCACCACAATCAGGTCAAATAACCCATGAAGGCTGGTGAAATAGGAAGGGTCATTGTGGGTCACCAGGGCATTGGCATATCCCCACTTTTGAATATTTTCGGATAAAATGGATACACGCGAACGGATGGTTTCATTGCTCACCAGCAAACTATCCGGATGAAGCAATGAAAGTAGGTGTGTTGACTTTCCTCCGGGGGCCGCACACAAGTCCAACACGGTTAGTGGTTGCTTCAGGTCAATAGAATGGATAATTGCTTGCTCAAGAAACATAGAACTGGGTTCCTGCACATAGTAAGCGCCTGCATGTAGCGCAGGGTCCAATGTATATACAGGCCTTTCTTTTAGGTATTTTCCATACCGAGTCCAGGGAATATTGCTTGTATTGGCAATGTGAAAATTTTTGTTGGGGTTGAGCCGTACACTGGATGGTGAGGGGGTGAGTAATGATTCAAATAATGTATCAGATTCGTTTCCCAGAAGGTCTTTTATTATCTTTTGGAATTCATCAGGTATGGATAATTCTTTATGCACTCATCAAGGTAATAAAAAGTAGAATTGATTAAAGAATCCACTCCAATAGTAAATTAGTTTTGATAAAAATGAAGTAGTAAATGAGCAAAGCAAATAATCCAAAATTAAAAAGTTGGGTGGAGATACCGGTCGGTTCGGACTTTCCAATCCAAAACCTGCCTTTCGGGATATTTAAAACACAATACCTTACCGCGGTGGCTGGGGTGGCTATTGGCAACCATGTATTGGATTTGGTGTATCTGTATGAAAAGGGTTTTTTTGATGGCCTTGGGTTGCCTCCTGGGGTTTTCAACCAGGAATATTTAAATCCATTTATTGGCCTGGGAAGGAAGAAATGTGGTGAGGTAAGGGAGCGCATCTCTGAACTACTTCAAAGTGACAATGATGAGTTGCAAGGTAATGTGGCTGCACGTGAACTTGCTTTGATACCTATGGATGAAGTGGAAATGAGGATGCCCATTCAGGTGCCTAACTATACAGATTTTTATAGCAGTAAAGAGCATGCCACCAATGTGGGCACTATGTTCCGTGATCCTAAGAATGCGCTGTTACCCAATTGGAAACACCTGCCGGTTGGTTATCATGGACGGGCATCATCCATTGTGGTATCGGGAACGACAATTCACCGTCCCAAAGGACAAATAAAGCCGCCAGACTCTGAATCACCAATTTTTGGGCCCTGCAAGAAACTGGACTTCGAATTGGAAATGGCATTCATCACTTGTGCAAACACCTCACTGGGTTCATCTGTCTCCACTAAGGATGCAGAGGATAATATTTTTGGCATGGTACTTTTCAACGACTGGTCTGCCAGAGATATACAAACATGGGAGTATGTTCCACTTGGACCATTTTTAGCAAAAAACTTTGCGTCTACGATTTCTCCCTGGATTGTTACCCTGGATGCATTGGAGCCTTTTCGTGTAGCGGGGCCTAAACAAAACCCGGAAGTACTTCCTTACCTGGCTTATGAAGGAAAGAGAAATTATGATATTGCGTTAGAAGTGATAATCGGAGAGGGCAAGGATGCCACCATAGTTTCCAAATCAAACTTTAAATACATGTATTGGAATATGTGTCAACAATTGGCACATCATACGGTAAATGGCTGTAATCTTCAGGTGGGCGATTTGTATGCATCAGGTACCATAAGTGGCCCAGAGAAAGGATCGTATGGCTCCTTGCTGGAGATTACCTGGAATGGTAGAGATTCCGTTAAACTTAATGACGGTTCGGATAGGAAGTTTATTGAAGATGGAGATATGGTAACATTGAAAGGAGTGGCGGAGAAAGATGGGGTAAGAATAGGCTTTGGAGATTGCTCAGGGAAAATTTTACCAGCGATATAAAAAAAAGATATGTTAACTATCGATCCGAAAGAAGTATCAGTTCCTAAAATACATGGTTACATGTTGGGGGCAGTAGCACCAAGACCCATTGCTTTTGCCAGCACAGTAGACAGGAATGGAAATATCAATTTAAGTCCTTTTAGCTTCTTTAATGTTTTTAGTGCCAACCCACCAATTATGATCTTTTCTCCTGCCCGCAAGGGAAGGGACAATACCACCAAGCATACTTATGAAAATGTGAAGGTCATTCCAGAAGTTGTCATCAATATTGTGAGCTATGCAATGATTCAGCAGGCTTCACTGGCAAGTACAGAATATGATCAGGGTGTAAATGAGTTCATAAAGTCTGGATTAACAGCGGTGCCATCACAACGCGTAAAGCCACCACGGGTTGGGGAGTCACCCGCTTCGTTTGAATGTAAGGTCAATCAAGTAATTGAACTTGGTAAAAATGGAGGTGCTGGCAATCTGGTTATATGCGAAGTCCTGTTGGCGCATATTAAAGAGGAGATATTGGATAGTGAAGGTAGGATTGATCCGCAAAAGCTTGATGCTGTGGCAAGGATGGGAGGAGATTACTATTGCCGGGCACAGGGTGAAGCCATTTTTAAAGTGCCCAAACCATTGACCACAAAAGGTATAGGCGTTGATCAGATTCCTGCTCCTATTCGAAACAGTAAAATATTGACAGGCAATGATCTGGGTATGCTTGGTAATGTAGAACAACTGCCAGCAAAAGGCTCTCTGGATGAAGTCATTGAGTATGCCGATACGAATGAAGTACATACGCAGGCACAGCAGTTACTTCGTAAGGGAAAGGTAGAATCTGCATGGAGACTCCTACTTACCTACCACAAAGGATAAAGTTTTAATCCCTGTACATCACCGCTTTAACTGCACGCACGCTTCTCTCTACATTAGGCAAGATAGCATCAATCAAAGTAGGTGCATAAGGTAACGGCACATCCAGACTGTTGATCCTATGGATAGGGGCATCCAGATAATCAAACGCGTGTTTTTGAATATGGTAAGTGATCTCTGATGAGATGGCAGCCAGTGGCCAGGCCTCTTCAATAATTACTAATCTATTCGTTTTCTTCACAGATTCAACCACAGTGTTGTAGTCAATCGGGCGAACAGATCTGAGATCTATCACTTCAGCAGAAATGTTCTCTTTTTGAAGTTCCTCCGCGGTGCTTAATGCTACCTTCACAAACTTTCCAAAGGAGACGATGGTCACATCAGAACCTTCCCTCACCACATTCGCTGATCCTATCGGAATTAAGTACTCCTCTTCAGGTACTTCACCCTTATCGGCATACATCAATTCGGATTCCATGAAAATAACAGGATCGTCATCTCGTATAGCGGTCTTTAATAAACCCTTTGCATCGTATGGATTTGAGGGAATTACTACTTTCAGCCCCGGACAATTGGCATACCAGCTTTCGAAATTTTGAGAATGTTGAGAGCTTAACATTCCTGCATTACCGGTTGGTCCTCTAAAGACCATAGGAATATTAAATTGTCCACCAGACATGGACATCATCTTTGCCGCTGAGTTTACCACTTGATCAATGGCGACAAGCGAAAAGTTAAATGTCATGAATTCGATTATTGGACGTGTTCCGTTCATGGCAGCTCCCACGCCTACCCCGGCAAATCCCAATTCGGAAATGGGGGTATCAATTACGCGCTCAGGGCCAAATTCTTCGAGCATACCCTGACTCACTTTATAGGCTCCGTTGTACTCGCCCACCTCTTCACCCATGAGGAAGACATTTTTATCTCTTCTCATTTCCTCACTCATGGCCTCGCGCAGGGCTTCTCTAAACTGAATCTCTCTCATGGTGCTTTAAAAAATAAGTATAATTACCTGCTCTCTGTCAGGGTGTGTAAAAATAGTCATACGGAGTAATTGGATAAAGGGATTGATCGTTTTTTCTACCAAAGGCAAACAACAAAAAACCCTTCCTGCATTGCAGAAAGGGTTTTTGTGGAATTATGTACCGATCTATTACTTCAGAGCGTTTCTAAAAGCATCTGTAGTAGAGAATGCTGCAAATTCAAGATCAGTCAAAGCTTTGTCTTTCAAGCTTGGATCAATCTTAACTGCGCTGGTAAGGCTGGCAGCCACACCATCAGCATTTCCGGAACGGGCTGCTGCAACAGCTGCACCGTAGTAGGCTATGGCCATATTACTGTTTTTCCTTGATGCTTCTGCAAATGAAGTAGATGCGTTAGAGAAATCTTTATTCAATAACTGAGCAAGACCTTTGTTGAATAGGTTTACATCAGTATCTAAAGCTGATGACTCAGAGCGTACAGCATCAGAATACTTGGCCATGTAGATTTCACAAGCTCCCTTCACACCATTTACACCGCGTGATACATCTCCCCTGGCACCATTCAATGCCTTAGAAGCATAGCTGGCAGCTTTGTATGGGTTGCCCTGCATTAATGCAACAGAAGCGAGGTTAGCGTTAACTTCAGGTGTTTCTTTCAATCTGGCTGCAATTTCTAATTGAGCAGCCGCTTTGCTTGTCATATCAGCAAGCTTGGAGTTGTCTGCAATGGCCATTGCAATGTAAACAGCGCCCAGATTGTTATGTGCATTCCAGTTGCTTCCTTTTTTAGTAGCTGCAGTGTAGATAGCTGCCTTTTCATCAAGAGATGGGGTAAGCGTGGCAGCGTACATCATTTCTTCGAAAGAAAGTGTGTCAGCCTTCATTTGACCTTGCGTGATCTGCTTGGCTAATACTGAGATCTCAGCATCCGTCTTCTTTTCTTTGATTGTAAGAATCTCAGTTTTTGCTGTCCTCAAACCAGGATATACATCCTTAAACACTTTGCGATAAGTAGGTAGTTTTTTCAATTGTCTCTCCTGATCTACGAAAGTGCCTCCGCTATTAACGATGTTTAGGTAGGCAGACTTCTCATCAGAAGTAATTCCGTCATAAGCGGCTAAAGCTGTTTTAAACTCAGCCCAGTCTTCTACAATCGGCTTAAGGATAAAGTTGATAGAATCAGCCATTCCCTTGTAGTCGTATTTCTTCATCTGTGCGCGGTAGTACTTTTCAATAGCAGTGGCACGGTCTTGAGATAAGCGTTTGTTGATACGCTCGGCACCTTCTGGTGAGTGAGTACCTGTGATGGTTACCGTTCTTGTTACGTTCTTAGAAGCAATAAAAGCATCCAATTGCCTGCCCTTATCACTTTTAATTTCTGATGGACGAAGTACTGATCTTCCTTGCTGGAAGATAAAGTCAGGGATGATAACAGGGATAATTTCTTCCTGGTTGTTGTATCCATGATTGGCAAAAGCAGCATAATATGAGTTTTGAACCAATTTGGAAGTAGTGATAATGCCTGTAGCAACAGCCAAACGAGGGGTTGTTTTGGTTTTAGCACCCTTAACGGCTACCCCTTCTACTTCTAACGTTCCAGTCTTATACGCAGGCTGGTAGGGGAATGAGAAAGATTTGGTAGTCTTAGGTTGTTCTGTTTTGGCGTTTGGATAATCTTCAGCCTTGAAGGTGATAGGGTCCATTGCAACCTCGCTGTCACCATATTTATAGAAGGTGTTCAGGTTATAGGCGGTTCCCTTTTTTAACATTTTGACAGGTAAATTAGCTGCCATTTCAAAGCTAACGGTATCCTTATGAACCTCTAGCGGGTTCGGAGTAACAGTTAAATTTTGTTCCTTAGACATCTTAATCATGCTAGGAAGCGTACACCCTGTAAAGGATAACGTCCCGATGATCAGGAATGCGTACACAAATTTTCTCATGGATTTTTGTTTAAAGTTTTTCAAGCGAGTTGCAAAGGTATACTTATCGATATTTTTTTGCAATTATACTCAAAAAAATAAGATTTTGGCCCCTTAGAGTAGGGTTTTAACCTCTTATATTTGTGGGATGTTTTTAATGTCGATAAATGGCCTTTTACTCAGGTAAATGGTTTAGTTTCTTAAAAAGAAGGTAATTTATGATGGGCGAATGATAAAACGAATCCAACATTTTTTTGAGAAATATGCCTTTGGTGTATGTACCCGGCTGGGAGAGAAGCTTGGCATAGCCACTTCCAGCATTAGGTTATTCTTTATATACGTCTCTTTTCTCACTTTGGGCTCCCCGGTAATTCTTTATCTCGTACTGGCTTTTGTGATGAATATCAGGAGGCACTTAAGAAGGAGAAGTACTATTTGGGACTATTAATGCTCAGATCACTGAACTTACGCCTTCCCTTTAGGTAGTAATCAACCAGGATTGATCCTGTATAGATATGGGGTGCTTTATAGGGTAGACTGGGCGATCGTTTGGAGGTTATGCTGAAAAAGTGAATAAACACATAAAAGTGGGCACTTGCCACCGCCAGAAAATCCCTGCCATGTCCTGACAACAAAAATTTAATAGCGGCCACCCAATCCAACCCAATACGAAGGGGCAACTTATACAGCAACTGGCCGGTACTGAGATTTTTAATGAGTAGGATGATCCCATTTCTGAAATTGTAATAGGTCTTTTTCGGGTTAGACTTATTTAGTGTTGCACCACCCATGTGGTATACCGCTGAGTTTCCACAATACATTATCTTATGCCCAGCCCTATTTAACCTCCAGCACAAATCTATTTCTTCCATGTGCGCAAAAAATGTTTCATCCAGGCCACCCATGGAATGATATAGCCCGGAACGTACCACCATACATGCGCCAGTCGCCCAAAAAATGGGAATGGTATCGTCATACTGTCCCAGGTCTTCTTCTATTACATCAAAAATACGTCCGCGGCAAAACGGGTATCCCAAAGAATCAATAAATCCACCCGCAGCCCCCGCATATTCAAATTGCTGTTTATTTCTATAGGACAAAATCTTGGGTTGCGCGGCACCAATAGAAGGATCATTATCCAGTAGGGTAATAATAGGTTCCAGCCAGTTGTTTGTTACCTCAATATCTGAGTTGAGCAATACATAATATTCTGCCGTGACCTGTTTCAGCGCAAAATTATAACCCCCACAGAATCCCAGATTGGTGGAAATGGGGATTAATGTTACCAGAGGGAATGCCTGTTGAAGAAAATCTCGTGACCCATCCGTTGAGTTGTTGTCGGCTACAACAATTTGAGCGTCTCCACTGAACTGAAGTACAGAGGGAAGAAACTTTTCAAGAAGCTCTTTGCCATTGTAATTGAGAATGACAACGGCAACCCGGCTCATCCCATGAAACTGCTAAGATCCATCCCCGGTATGTTAGGAATTAAGCCCTCAGTACTCTTCTTTATTTCTTCCCTGGCCAGTATTTCAACTTCTTCCAAAGCCTTATTGATGGCGGCTATGGAAAGATCCTGTATAAGAATTTTATCATCAGCTTTTAAGATGGTAGGATCGATGTCTAAATCTATAAGTTGCTTTTTTCCGTTCACAGTTGCCCTTACCATCCCTCCTCCAGATTCACCTGTGGCTTTTACGTGTACCAGATTGTCTTGGGCTTCCTTCATGCGGGCCTGCACTTCTTTCATTTTGCCCATCATTTTCATCATGTCCAGCATCGCTCGTTTTTGTTTTATTTGAAGATGCAAATTTAGGATAATTTTTACTGGTCAGAGAATAGAATAATTAAAGCCTCTATAAACACCGGCCTACGAATTAATTATCAAATCACCGATTCCTTCTTAATAATGCTACTGTTCCGGTTTCTTTGTATGTGCGTCCGGCCAGATCTGTTACCAATGCCGACCATATATAGGCGTCTTCTGCTACTGGTTTTCCATTGAAAGTGCCATCCCAAGTGTCGTCTTTTTTATCAGTAGTGAATAGCAGCTCGCCCCAACGATTGAAAATAGACAATTCCATTTTTACAATAAATTGGCCTTTTACGAAAAATCGGTCGTTCAGCTTGTCTCCATTAGGACTAAAGGCCGTAGGAAAGAATATTTTAGAGTCTTTTATAAAATCCATTGTGTTAGAAATCGAAGCGGTGACTCCGCTTTGATTTGCTATTGCCCTAATGCGATAGTTGACAAACTGATGATTGGGATCGATCTCATCATCGATGTACGTGGTATTGATACCTGCATGGATGGATCGAATTAGTTTTCCCTGCAAATCAAACTTATCAATGATGTATTCACTTACACCATTGATCCATCCTTGATACTCTGTCCAGTTTAAGGTAACAATATTGTTATCTATCGTGCCTGCCATCCGTATTGGGCTGACTACAATTCCTTCAGGACTTTTATTATCGCATTCATCGGTGTAGTCGATGCGATAGATAAAATTGCTTTCAGATGAATAACCCTTGTGTAGGAACTTGGTAGTGGGAGAGGTGCCCAGGTTAGTAAATATTTGTCCATCGCTAGCAATTAAAATATTGTAACTGGTTGGCGCACTTCCCGGTTCCTGAATCCATTCGATATTGAGTCCTTGTGGGGTTACCACACTGCTTGCATTAGTAATAGCAGGAGGAATGTTAATTTTGAATGACTTTCCACAAAATTGCAATGACTCACTTCTTACACCTCCGGCATATCGGTTGATGATTTTGTAGCAATAAGTAGTCTTGCATTCAATGTCGATATCATCAAAGCTGGCTGGAGCGCCTGGGATAATGGTGTGGGTAGCGCCATCTCTATCTACTTCTGTACTTTGTATACCAGTATTGGCAGTAACCCAACTCAGTTTGTTGATCCCGCTTTGAATATCCAGATTAAACTTCGGACTGCATACCACATTGGAGTAGTTGTTAAATCCATTACAAACATCGAAAGCGCTAAGCCGGAAACAGTAATAATTTGTTTCTGTGTTCAGATTGGTGGTAGTAAAGGTGGATGTGTCGTACAGTGTTGCCAATTGTTGAAAAGGGCCCGCGCTATTCACGGCAATTTCAAGGCGATACTGAATGTGGGGTTGCGTGCTGAAATCCAATTGAATACGTGCCTTGTCCAACGTAGTAAGTTTATTGATCGTAGGGGCGGGCAAAGACGGAAGTGCATTGAAGGTTTGTACTTTTGAATCACAATTATCCGCTGAGCTAAGGTTAAGTCCTCTTACAGCAATGGTTTTATTGCCTGGAGTAGCGTAATCATTATAGGCAGTGGCGTTGTTGCCACTTGGAATGAAAACTTCAGGGCCCCCATCATTAAAGTTAATTACTAATTGCTGATAGCTTTTTTCTAATACTTTAATGGTAACATCTGAATTGGCGCAGGAATAGATTTCAAAGTTAGGTTCAATGTTTTTTACAACGGTTATGGTAATGTTATCGGCACCCTGTCCCTGATATAAAACCTGGAGATTGTAAACACCGGGCGTGTTGTACTGAAAAGTAAAAAGGTTAAGCGTTTGTTGACCTTTTCCTTCAAAATCCATAGAACAGGGATTGGCCCCATTGCAATTGCCTGCAAGCAGATTGGTTAAAGTAACGGTGAGAGGTGCACAACCTTTGATCTGATCTACCTGAAATCGTCCTAGCGTGCTGGTATAAGGCTGTGCCAATGCAACACTTACCCATAAAAGCGCTCCAGCGATTAGTGCAACCCTTATCTTCACTTGTTGAGGTTAAATTCCTTGAGAAATTTCTCCGCCTTCACCATATCATCGTGAAGTAAACGGTCTGTTTCTATAAACGGAACGGTGGCCCTGAAAGTATCTACAAATTTCTCCAAAACAGGGGAGGTCTTCAACGGCCTTCTGAATGCAAGTGCCTGAACTGCGGTGATCAATTCAATGGCCAGTATAGAATAAAGGTTATTCACTACCCTATATAATTTGGTGGCTGCATTGGCACCCATACTCACATGATCCTCTTGCCCGTTAGAAGAAACAATAGAGTCAACGGACGCGGGAGTGCACAATTGTTTGTTTTGACTTACCATTGAAGCAGAGGTATATTGGGGTATCATCAATCCTGAATTGATACCCGGATTGGCCACAAGGTAATTGGGCAGTTCGCGTGATCCTGAAATCAGTTGGTAAGTTCTCCTTTCTGATATGCTTCCCAATTCTGCTAAAGAAATGGCTAAAAAATCCATGGCAAGGGCCAGCGGCTGACCATGAAAGTTGCCGGCTGAAATGATCCTGTCTTCTTCAGGAAAGCAGTTGGGATTATCCGTTACACTGTTTATTTCAATTAAGAAAGTTTGTGCAACAAAACCAACTACATCATCGGTTGCGCCATGTACCTGAGGAATGCACCGGAAAGAATAGGGATCTTGTACATGCTTTTTAGGCTGGGAAATGATGCCGCTCCCTGTTAATATTCTCTTCACGTCTTGCGCCACACGTACCTGTCCTTTGTGGGGCCTTATGGCGTGTACCAATTCATCAAACGGCTCGATGCGTCCATCAAAACTGTCCAGCGACAAAGCACCAATAAGATTGGCCAGACTCAGCAATCGTTGTGCGTGAAGGGTGGACCAAACACCATAGGCACTCATAAATTGTGTGCCATTCAACAAGGCCAGCCCTTCCTTGGCTTTAAAGGAGATAGGGGATAAACCCAATTCTTTTAGCAGCTCACTGCCCTTGTATCTTTTTTTATTATAATCCGCTTCACCAAGTCCAATCAACGGAAGGGTAAGGTGTGCCAATGGTGCCAAATCACCAGATGCACCCAGCGATCCCATTTCATATACTACCGGCAATGCGCGATTGTTATATAAAGCGATAAGATGTTCAACCGTTTCAAGTTGCACACCAGAATAACCATAGGCCAACGACTGTACTTTTAGCAAAAGCATGAGGTGTACTATTTCAGGCGGCACTTCCGGGCCAGCACCACACGCATGAGACATGACAAGATTCTTCTGAAGTTTACCCAGTTCTTCTGCAGGTATATTTTTGCTGTAAAGCGACCCAAAGCCCGTATTGATTCCATACACAGGGGTAGTCGATTCATTAACCTTTTTATCCAGATAATTGCGACAGGAAGTAATTTTTGATGCAGCGTCTTCTGATAATTTGATTGAGCCATTCAATATCTCACCTACTTCAGGGAGTGTCAATGTTTTTGTAGAGATGGAATGTGTTGTGCTCAAATCAGAATTGAATTAGGATTTCATCCAGTGTCAATGGCTCTTGCTCACCGGTTTTCATATTTTTAAAAGTAAGAGTTCCGCTCTTCATTTCATCTGGACCAATAACAATAACATAGGGAATCTTTTTCTTATTGGCATAGTCCAATTGCTTTTTAAGCTTGCTGGAGTCAGGATAAATCTCTGCGGCCACACCCTCACGCCTGAGTTCTTTCAGCGCCTTCAGTCCGTAGATCATGGCTTTCTCATCAAAATGGGCAATGAGTACCTTAGATGATTGTTCGGTATCTTCCGGGAATAAATTCATCTCATCCATGGCATCGTACAAACGATCCACACCAAAAGAAAACCCTACACCCGAGACACCCTCCAGTCCGAATACACCGGTAAGATTGTCGTATCGACCACCACCACCTACACTACCTATGGCCACATTATTGATCTTTACTTCAAAAATAGCTCCCGTATAATAGCTCAAGCCACGAGCCAGAGCAATATCAAAATCTATAGTTTCTGCTGCAAGATCAAATTTGGAAAGTAATTCAATGATGCGCTTTATGTCCTGTACACCTTTGGTGCCTTTCCCGGAATGCTCCAGCCTGTTTTTGAGTGATTCTATTTTTTCCAGGTTAGTTCCTTTGAAATTGATGATATCAAAGATGCCTTTAATGCTCCCATCTTTAAAGCCTTTGCTGCTCAGTTCTTCTTTTACCTTCTCCTCACCAATCTTATCCAGTTTATCGATGGCCACAAACAAGGAGGATTCATTTCCCTTTGCTTCAGCAATTTCGGCCAGTCCGGTAAGGATTCCTCTATGGTTTACTTTGACAGAAAAATTTTCAATACCCAGTCCCCTGCACACCTCTCTGATCATGAGTACAATTTCCGCTTCACAAAGCAGAGAGTCAGTGCCAATTACATCGGCATCGCATTGGTAAAACTCGCGGTATCTTCCCTTTTGGGGCCGATCGGCACGCCAGACCGGTTGTATTTGAAAGCGTTTAAATGGAAAGGTAACCTCATGTCGATTCATTACCACATAGCGCGCAAAAGGCACGGTAAGATCGTACTTGAGGCCTTTTTCTGAGATGTCGAAAGTAAGTCCTTTTGAATCCCGGGCCTTCAATTTATCCGCATCAACATTTTTTAGGTAATCTCCAGAATTGAGTACTTTAAAAAGGAGTTGATCCCCTTCTTCCCCATATTTTCCTGTAAGGGTAGAGAGATTTTCCATGGCGGGGGTTTCCAGTTGCTGGAAGCCATACTTCATAAATACCCCTTTTATGGTATTTAATATGAATTGGCGCCTGGCCATTATGGTCGGGCCGAAGTCGCGCGTACCTTTGGGTAGAGTTGGTTTTTCCATTGCTATAAGCCAAAACTAACCATGATCAGGCTGATTTGCATAGTTTAAAGGTGGGATTAACTTAAAAATATTTTTTAAGATTGATTGTTTCTGCTATTTTTGCGACCTCTTGCATTATAGCAGGGAATCACATTAAAAAATTACCATCATGTCAATAACCAGATTGAAGAGAAAAGCAAGAAAAGACAAGGCTAAGTCTTCTCGCAGAAGAACGGATTTGAAAGTTCAGAATTTTAAGCCTGTGATGAAGTCTATTGATATCGAAAAGGTAAAAGAAGAATTCAAGGCAAAGAAGTAATTTGAATTCAAAAATGATATAAAAAGTCAACCATAGTGGGTTGACTTTTTTGTTTAGCCCCCTTAACCTATTATACTTCCTCTCTTCCCCAGCTCAATCACCTGCATGTTTTTAATCTGCGCATCCATCAGCTCAAACCTTACAATGGTTTTGATGTGATGAAACCCATGATTTCCGGCAGCGCCAGGGTTCAGGTAGAGCATATTATCAAACTTAGGGTCACGTTGTGCTTTCATGATGTGGGAGTGCCCACAGATCAAAAGATCAGGTGCATGACGAAGTAGTTGATTTTTGATTCTGTCATTGTAGCGTAGAGGTGCACCACCAATGTGGGTAATCCACACTTCAACTCCTTCGCAGGTAAACATCCAGTCTTCAGGAAACCGATGGTACACCGAGGCACTGTCGATATTGCCAAACACGGCACGAATTGGTTTGAATTTTTCTAATGCTTCTATTACAGCGATATCACCGATATCACCAGCATGCCATATTTCATCTACTTCTTTGAAGTACTCAAATACTTTAGGGTCAAGGTAGCCGTGGGTGTCGGAGAGGAGACCTATTTTCATTAACCTCAAAACTAGTAAAGTCTTGGCATTACAACTTCTCCGTCAACACTCCCACCATCGTTTCGATACCCTCAAAGAAATTACCTACTCGTATGTTTTCATTAGGACTGTGAATGCTGTTGTCGGGATTGGGGATGCGCACGGAAACAGCAGGGATATTAAGTGTCTTAATGAAAGGTGCGATCGGTTGAGAACCACCCGTGGTCCTCATTTTCACAAATTGATCCCCAAACATCTTTTGGTGTGCACGGGAAAGCCATTCACCCAATTCTGTATTAATGTCAGTGCGAAAAGGTTCCGAGCCTAACTTATAAGTGAAGGATGCCAATTTTGGGTATTGCTTTCGGTCTTCATCTGTAGGTTCACCATCCACCAAATGAAACCCCTGATCTTCAATATACTTTCTAAGTAACCTCATCTGCCTTTCACCGGGGGTTTCCAATACCAAACGCATATCAATTTCAGCAATGGCTTCTTCAGGGATAATAGTACGCACTTCTTTTCCCACCCACGCAGCACGAATGCCCCTCACATTAAGACTTGGGTACTGCATGGCCTCCTGATAGGTAGCACCCACTGCATCGGGGCGAGCAATTCCGAGGGTGGCGTTGATTTCATCCATGTCTTCAGGAATGTCGTTCAAATCTTTCTTGTCGGCTTCGCTCAATACGATACCATCATAAAACCCGGGAAGAGTTACCCTACCCTTGTCGTCTTTCAATCCTGCCAGAAGTTTGGACATGGCAAATACCGGATTGGGTGCGTAGTTTCCATATTGGCCACTGTGTAGTGCGTTGCGAGGCCCGTAAACTTTTAGTGTAGCTGTAGCAATGCCTCTGGCGCCAAAACACAGCGTGGGTAGGTTAGACACATGTCGGGTGCCATCCATGATCAGTACCATATCCGATTTTAATAACGCCTGATTGTTTTGTACCACCCAGGCCAGTTGGGGTGAGCTCATCTCTTCCTGAAAATCCATGATCACCTTGATGTTGAAATTGGGTTTTACTTTGTGCTTTTCAAGAATAGACAAGGCGGTGAGAAAACACATGGCTGGCCCTTTGGAATCGGAAGCGGAACGGGCATAGATGCGCCAATCAGGGTTGAAATTTTCGTTAAAGTTGTTCCAGTCGATTTCCTTCCATTGGCCATTCTTCTGTTCTTTCAAAGCTGCTTTAAAAGGACTTTCCTGATCCCAAGCAGAAGTGTCTACGGGTTGCCCGTCTATTTGCAAATAGAAGAGCACCGTTTTGCCCTTCTTTACAAATTGCTTCTCAGCATACACATGAGGCGCCCCCGGTGTTTTTATCAATTGAGTTTTGAATCCCCTATTTTCGAATGCTTTGGTGACCCAATCCATGTTGGCGGCAATTTGCTCAGGGTAATGTCCATCATTGGGTATCTGAAGAAAAGCGCGAAAGTCTGTAACAGCTTTTACAAATTCATTTTTTGTAGCCTTTTCAATTTCTGGAACGGTCTTAAGTTGCGCTAATGAAGGGATAGCTCCGAGTGTCAGCAGCAGTGTAGCGATAAGCAGGCGTGGGTACATGGTTGCTTAAGCTTTTAAGTTAACTTAAAAACAAGGTAAGCATAAGGGGGACACTGAAGCAAAGGATATCTTTTTTGGCTAATTAGTTGGAAGTTTTGTCCCTCCTTCTTTTTTCATCCAATGAAAATTTACCGCCTCCAAAAATCATAAAAATAATGAGACCTGCCAGTACAATCATGGAGACTTCCAACTCCATGTGATCACCTAGCGACAAAAAGCCCTTGGGATAGTTTACAAATATCACTGCACCAATTAATATGGGTACCTGGATAAGGCTGACAATTCGGGTATAAATCCCAAAAATAAGAAGAGGGCCACCCAGTGCATGTGCAAAAATAATGTAATGTGCCACGGCAGCTCCACTGAACATTACAGCCATTCCCGCGGTAGTACTCTCCAGAGAGTCGATGTTAACCATAAATTCAAAGCCCTTGTAGGTGATGAAGATACCAAGTGCGATTCTAAAGATATCTAACCAGCCTGGCCTGTGGGTGTTTCCCCAGCCCTCGACTTTAGTAACTAAACTCATGCTACCAAGAATTTATGACTTACAAAGTTTACTAAAAAATATTGTGATTATCAAAGAAACAGAGGCCAAATAAGGTTGGCCTTTTCCTTCCCCAGACTGAGTATCTGGAGTTTAAAATTCGTTAAAAAACAATATTTCATTACTTAACTACCTTATAATCAACTCATTTTAAATGGTTGTCATATAAATTGGTCAAATTAGTATTTGGATTTACACATGAATGATCAAAAAATCCATCTGCACTGGATTTCAATTGAATTATTCATGAATGATCATTCACCGAACGAATGTTTAATTAAGCGATATATATGTGGCTTTACTTTAAATGGTTATGACAAATGAATAGGTAAAGCTAGGTTTGACATCCCTCAATTATTATTAATCTATAACTATGAAATTTACACTCGCTATTTTCATTTTGTTGAGCTCCCTGGGAGCCATGGCGCAAACGCAAGCCGCAGAAGCACTGGAAAAGGATGCTAAAACACTCAACGAACGTTACATAATTATGAAGGACAAGTCAGAAACCTTCAATGAGTATAAAGTAATTAAGGCGTATATTCTTGATGGAATGTGGAAATTAACGACCGATTCAATAAAAAAAGTACACAGCGATTTGGCGGAAGCCAGAGCTGAGGCCGCGCAGCTTCAAATGAGCCTTGATGCATCAATGGCTGCGGTGCAGAAGAAAGAAGAATCCATGGCAGAGGTGGAGCATGCGGCCACCCATATCTCCGTTTTGGGCATGGACTTTAGCAAAACCTTCTTTGTTGGCCTGGTTGGGTTTGTATTGTTGGGAATGATTCTTCTCATTGGCCTTGTAACAGGCAGATTGAAAATGATCTACCAATCGCTTAAGGAAAAGATGGAAATGGAGAATATGATCAGTAAAGAATTCGAAAATTATAAGCGCAAAGCCCTGGACAAGCAGATGAAACTCTCCAGAGAACTTCAGAATGAGCGCAACAAGATGGCAGAAATGCGCAGCTAATAGTTAAAACTCTTAAAGCTTCTTAAAATGGAAAGGATGGGTATATGCTGATCCTTTCCTGCTTTTAATTCTTGTCCAATTAGATAGGCCGTCAGGCCACCTTAAGATTAATCATTATTTTTATTAGGTAGAGTTTGTAACCATTCCTCAAAGTAGTGGTTTACCTGCATGAACCGAGTATTCTGATTTTGGATAAGCTTTCCGACAATGCATTGATGATCAGTGTTCGCGATGGAGGCCTGGAAAGGCTGGGACTCCTTTTTGAGCGCTATAAAAGACCGTTGTATGGTTTCTTTTATGGTATGACCGGGGATCAGGAACTGAGCGATGACCTTGTTCAAAACACTTTTTACAGGGTAATGAAATACCGTCATCTTTTTCGTGTCCGCCCGCCCGAAGCAGGTTCGGACGGGCAGGGAGATGGCGAATTCAAAGCATGGTTGTTTCACATAGCGCGAAATGTGCGACACGACCACTTTAGAAAGGATAAGATCAAGGGAAAGGATCCGGTCGAAAACTGGGAACACAAACTGGGGCACTCAGAGCACAAATCAGAAGAAATGCAGCACGATGAAGAACACATGATGCTGAACCTGGCCATGGACAGGCTTTCGCCAGAAAAGAGAGAAGTGCTGCTGTTGAGCAAATACCAGGAAAAGAAATACAAGGAGATTGGGCAGATTCTGGGGTGTACAGAAGGAGCAGTGAAAGTAAAAGTTTTCAGAGCACTGCAAGAGTTAAAAGGTGTGTACGAGAAATTAGAAAAACAAATGTGATATGGAAAAGAAAGATATAGACGAGCTTATTGCAAAATACAATGAAGGGTTAGCAGATCCTGCTGAGATTCATGAGTTGGAGCGTCTTATTGAGGAGGGTTTAGTGCCACTTACCGCACTTAGCAATTTATCGCAATTGGATGATAAGGTGATGGCGACTCCCGATGCGCAACCGTCTATGGAAGTGGACAGAAGGTTTTATGCCATGCTGAAGGAGGAGCAAAGGAAAGCAAGAAAATGGAATTTCTCCCTTCAATGGCAATGGAATTTACTGACACCCCGATTGGCCTTTGCTACGGTTTTACTTATTGCAGGATTTGCCAGTGGCTACCTTTGGAATAGGCCGCAAGAAAAGAGTGATGTAACTTCTCTTACAAAAGAGGTGACTGATTTGAAAGAGATGGTAATGTTATCCCTACTGGAAAAGGAATCTGCAACAGACCGACTGAAAGCGGTAAGCCTTACCAGTGAGATGACCCAGGCCAGTAAAAAGGTTACTGAGGCACTGATTCAAACACTCAATGAAGATGGCAACATAAACGTGAGGCTGGCAGCCCTTGACGCGCTACGGCCGTACACACACGAAAGCAGTGTTAGGGAATCACTTATAAGGTCTATCTCTAATCAAAGCTCACCCATGGTTCAGGTGGCTTTGGCCGAATTGATGGTGCAACTTCATGAGAAAAAATCGGTGAAAGAATTGCGCAAGTTGCTTGAAGAGGAAGCAACTCCCAAGGATGTAAAGGAAAGAATTGAAGAGAGTATTCAGGTATTAATTTAATATAAAATGAAAAATATAATAATCATACTTTTGATGGCTTGTTACTGGCCTGGGGTTGCCCAGCAGTTCAATGAGACCATTAGGAAAGAGTTGGCTTTTGAAAAGAAGTCAGACAAGAATGCCTTAATGATCGCCAATATAAATGGAAGCATTAAAGTGGAGGGTTATGAGGGAGATAAAATAGTGGTAGAAGTGAACAAGGAGATTAATGCCAAGACCAACGAAAGATTGGAGAAAGGTAAAACCGAAATTCAACTGGGTGTAATTGATTTGGCAGATACTTTGATTCTTTATGTAAAGGGAACCTGTAGTGATTTTGGTAGAGGAAACCAACGCTACCATCGCAACGAAAGAGCGGGTAAGGGGTGGAATTACAATTGGTCCAATTGGGGAAAAGATTGCAAGGAGGAATACCGATACCTGATGAATTTCAGGGTGAAAGTGCCTTATGGTATCAATCTTGCCGTGAGTACCATCAATGATGGTGATATTGATGTGGATAAAGTAAGTGGCGGTTTGTATGCAGATAATATCAATGGTAGTATCAAGCTCACACAAATCTCTGGAGCAACCAATGTTTCATCCATCAATGGAGACATTGATTTGGTGTATGAACGCAACCCGAGTTTGCCTTGCAGGTATTACGCACTCAATGGTGATATTAACATTCATGTAAAGAAGGGGCTGGGCGCCAGCGTAAGTTTTGAAAGTTTTAATGGAAACTTTTATACCAACGTGGACGCTATTGAGTCCTTACCAGTAGCCCTTGAGAAGAGACCAAAGAAGGATGGTGTTGAGTTCAAGATCAATGGCAATCGATATAAAGTGGGAGCTGGAGGTGTAAATCTCGATATCGAAACTTTTAACGGAAATGCCTATCTAAAAGAAATTTGATTGAAAAAATGAAAACATTTATGAAACATATAGCAATAACAATGAAGTTGTTGATGGTGGTGTTAATGTTCGCCCTTCCATTACAAACAATAGCGCAGACAGAGGGGGAATTTACAATCCCGCTTACTGACCCTGGAAAAAGAGGAAAGCTGATCGCTCAGTTAAACACCGGATCAATTACGGTGAAGGGTACACAGCGTAAAGATGTGTTGATTAAGTACATGCTGGTGGAAGACCACAAGCACAAGGAGAAGGAAGGTGAGTCTAAAGACGGGCTCAAGAGAATTAGTAGTGGAACAATGGATCTTGATGCCTCTGAAAATAGTAATGTGGTGAAAGTGGGTTCAGATTCATGGAGCAATACAATGAATCTGACTATTGAGGTGCCATCCGGATTTGATATGAAAGTAAAAGCGTATAATGATGGTGATATCTTGATTACAGATGTACAAGGTGAAGTGGAAATCACTAATTACAATGGTGAAATTACCGCAAAGAATATTTCCGGTTCGGCTGTGGCATCGACCTATAACGGTGATATCAAAATTACTTTTGATAAACTTACAGAAGGAACACCCATGTCTTACAGTACCTACAATGGTGATATTGATATTACCTTTCCGCCTACCTTTAAAGGTACTTTAAAACTAAAGACCGAGCGAGGTGAGATATTTACAGGTTTTGACGTGAACCTGGTAAAGACTGGACCCATTCAAAAGAAGGAGGTAAAATCCGGTACCTACAGAGTAACGATTGACGATTGGGTAAGGGGTGATGTCAATGGTGGCGGCCCAGAATTTACTATGAAGAATTACAATGGAGATATATTGATAAGAAAAAAACAATAGTGTATACGGTAGCAACATTAAGAGGGTGTCACAAAGTTAGACATTTATGGCAGCCTCTTTTTTATATCCTTGAATTAAGAAAAATGAATTTTAACTAAAGACTATGGAAATTCATTTGAGCGTGTTTAATAAAAGACCCCCTCATTATGGTGATTTCCAAATTACTTTTTTTACTGGTAAAAAGATGCTCCCTGATCTTTTGTAGCGTGAGTGATGAGCAGGGAATCTTATCAACAAGAATTACTTTATCGCCTATCAAGAGTCCTGCATCTTCAGCAGGCGACCCGGGTGCTACTTCGGAGATATAAAACGAACACTCCTGTTCTTGCCCTACCTCAATAGCAATTCCACTGCGGTTATATTGAAATGGCGCATGAATTAACCTGCGTATTGGTTTTAGTTGTAAGTAGCCTTCCTCGTAATTGATAATAGTACGGTATTTCCTCAAGAATTGAATCCCAAGGTTGCCTTGTTGAGGAAGTGCGCTATTCCATTTGGAAGATGCACTGTCTGGAAAGGCGGTGGCAATGTTGTCTATTTCTAATTCTCCAATACTGACTTTAGGGATAAGTCCTATTCTACCAGATGCATATCCTAGAATCCCCATGCCAATAATAGTAGGCACTGATTTGTCCGGACAAAATTTTTCTTGCAACAACAGGGGTAGTTCCGATCCGGTATCGAGCAACAGGTATATGGCTTCCTTGCCTTTCGCAGTGGATAGCGAGGATGGGATGATGATGGCATTTTCAGTGAGTTGGAAGGGAATTTTTCTCCATCTTGCGCTGCTCTTTATTTTAGCGCTCTCATTGCGAAGTATCAACTTATTGGATGAAAAATTAATTTCGGTATGAAATCGTCTAAGGATGTCTAAACCAATGACACCATGAATAGGCCTGTCATAGAATTGTTGCAATCCGATTTTACTTTTTTCAATTACCAGCAATTGCTTGCCTTGAGTAACCAATCCTTTTATGGTTAAAGCATTGTCAATGGAAATATGAGCGGATAAGGAATCAATATTTCCAAAGCCCATTATAGAGATAGATTTACTCTGGGTTGGAAGTTGTAATAAAGAGTCTGTAAACACTACAGAATAATTTGATCCGGTATCAATGATGAACGATAGGTTCTTGTACTCATTGAGAGTCACTTCAACAAAAAGACTATTGTTGACAATTTCAAACGGAATACGTTCCACTTTTGAAGTCAGCCAATACCCCATCTTGGGTTGGCAAAAACCACTTTGAATAACAAGTTGTAGGAAAAGGAGTAGTTTAAGCTTCATTGTAGGCAATTGCTACAATTTAACCACTAAAACGAATTATGAAAAAGCACATCCCTGGCAAAAGAGGTGCTATCTACAAGTTTGGAATGAAAATTATTTTTGGTTAATGGCTTCCAGTCTTTTCAGTAAAGGGGGATGTGAATAGTGAAAGAACACATAAGCAGGGTGCGGGTAAAGGTTGCTTAAAGAATCTACCGATAGTTTTTTTAGGGCATTAGCGAGAGCAGTGCCATCAAATGTATCTCTGGCATAGGCATCCGCTTCAAATTCATTTTTGCGACTATACATACTGGTAAACAAGCCTGTAATACCTGAAATGGGGGAGAATAGAATCATGAAAGCAATGAGATTGAGATGGATCGCCTGAACCTGCCCCCCCAGGGCAAGGGAGATATTTTGGTTGAAGACCATCAATGAAAGTACGAATAGCGTAAAGAAGATTTGTATTACGGAAAGCACATAACTCCACACAATGTGTTTCTTTTTAAAATGACCTACTTCATGGGCCAACACGGCAACTAGCTCATCTGTGCTGTGATTTTCAATTAATGTATCAAACAATACAATTTTCTTTTTCTTTCCAATACCTGAGAAGAATGCGTTGGCTTTTTTTGATCGCTTGGATCCATCCATGATGAACACATTGTCCAGGGGAAAGTTTACCTTTTTGGCAAAAGACTCAATAGCGGTTTTCAGTTCGCCTTCACCCAGCGGAGTTAGTTTATTGAATAGAGGAAGTAATAATGTGGTGTAAAACATATTCATAAATAGGATGAATGCAGCCGCCACTATTCCAAACCAAATCCAAAAATTGGGTCCGATGCGATTGATGGAGAAAATAAGTAACGCAAGCAATGCCCCACCGATGAGACCTCCAAGCAAGTACCCTTTGAGTTTATCAGTCACAAAAGTTTTGACCGTGGTTTTGTTAAAGCCGTATTTTTCTTCGATACCAAAAGTAGAGTGCCATTGAAAAGGGAGGGTAAGAATATCCGATCCTATGATAATCACAGCAAAAAAGGCCAGTGCCAAAAATATCTCATTGTCAAAAAACGGTCTCAGCATGGCATCAATCCACCCAAACCCTCCAAATAGCAGCATGCTAAATGAAATGGCAAAGCTGAATGCGGAAGTTAAAAAGGAAAAGCGTGTTTGTTCTTTGTGGTAGTCAAGTGACTTAAGATATTTTTCCTTATCGTAAAATGAGGCAATCTCATCAGGAATATCTTTGCGTTGTGCTTTTAGATTGATATAGTCCAGTGCCTGACTAAACACATAACTGATGGCAGAAATAGCCAAAACGATATATAAAATAGTATTGGAATTCATTTTTTGAAATTCTAATTAATTGGAAATCGTGGCGAATTTACAAAGGTGTAGAGCCGTTTCAAACTACTTAATTAAACGCTCCAACTTTTGGTTCACTAAGTCAAATTGAAAAGATTGAATTTCAGTGTCCATCATTCTTTGAATTTCGTCATTGCATAAATGGCCCATACTCCCTTCATGGGTGTGATGAAGTATATTGGAATACTCAAATTCACCTTTTTCAATGGATTGTCCGATGATCTTGTATGCATCCCTAAATGGAATACCCTGTAATACCAGTTTGTTTACCTCTTCAACACTAAACAGGTATTTGTATTTTTCATCCTTCAGTAAGTCATTCTTTACTACAATGTTGGACAGCATCAGGTGAGTCATGCGCAAACAATCCCTTAATTGATTGAAGGCAGGAAATAATTTTTCTTTGAGTAATTGTAAATCTCTATGGTATCCTGATGGTAGATTTGTTGTGATCAGTGTTATCTCTTGAGATATGGCTTGAAGGGTGTTGCACCTGCTTCGAATCAGTTCAAAGACATCCGGATTTTTCTTATGGGGCATAATACTTGATCCTGTCGTCAGCTCTTCCGGAAAACTGATGAAACCAAAATTTTGGTTAAGGTACAGGCAAGCGTCCATCGATAGTTTGTTGAGAGTACTGGCTACGTTGCTGATGGCAGAGGCCACCACCTTTTCTGTTTTTCCTCTCCCCATTTGAGCATACACTACATTGTAGTTAAGATCACTAAAACCGAGTAGTTCAGTGGTCATTTTGCGATGGAGCGGAAAGGATGATCCATATCCTGCAGCAGAACCTAACGGATTTTTATTGGTGATCCTGTAAGCGCTTTGTAACGTGATTACATCATCCACGAGGCTCTCGGCATAAGCTCCAAACCACAGCCCGAAGGAAGAAGGCATGGCCAATTGCAAATGAGTATAGCCGGGGAGTAGGGTGTCTTTATGTTTTTCACTGAGTGAAATAAGCAGGTCGAACAACTCCTTTATTTCGGTGACCAGCTCCTGTATCTCGTTTCTGAGAAATAGTTTTATGTCAACGAGCACCTGGTCATTGCGTGAGCGTCCACTGTGAATCTTTTTTCCTATTTCACCTAGCTTGGCGGTAAGCATCAGTTCAATTTGAGAATGGATATCTTCTACTCCCTCTTCGATCTTAAAATTTCCATTTATGATTTCTTGATAGATCTCTTTTAGTGCTGTGGTCAGTTTATTCAACTCACTTTTTTCAAGAAGCCCAATGGACGCAAGCATTTGAATGTGGGCAAGTGACCCCAACACGTCAAAAGGTGCAAGAAACAAATCCAGCTCATTGTCTTTCCCTATGGTGAATTGACTTACTTCCTTTAAAGCATCCTTATTTTTTTGCCAAAGCTTCATCTTGTCATGTTTTTAGTTCCTGGGCCAGCAACTCTATCAGTCGAATGTAATCTAAAGTTCCATTTTTAATCTCATCAAGATAAATGAATTCATCTGCCGCATGCGACCGAGCCGAGTCTCCGGGTCCTATCTTAATGGAAGGTACTGGAATCAGTGCCTGATCTGAAGTGGTAGGAGATCCGTACATTTCTTTTTTTAATAGCTGCCCGGCTTTGACCAACGGATGTTGCCTATCAATTCCTGACGGATGCAACCTGACACTTCGCGGCTTTACTTCACAGGAAACATTTTCTTTGATAATATCAATTACCTCTTCCAGCGTGTAGGCATCAGTTACCCGACAGTCAACAGTAAACTTACATTCTTCCGGTACCTGATTGTGCGCATGACCAGCTTGTATTACTGTAACAGACATTTTAATATCACCCAGTGTAGCAGAAGTTTTTGGTAACTTAAAATCTTTAAACCACGCGATGTCTTTCAGGGCTTTGTAGATGGCATTTTCTCCTTCTTCTCTGGCTGCGTGTCCGGCCTTTCCTTTACTCACACAATCCAAAACCAGAAGTCCTTTTTCTGCAATGGCAATATTCATTCCTGTAGGCTCACCGACAATGGCAAAATTAATAGGAGGTAGATCATTCCAGATACTTTCTATTCCTCCCGAACCTGATATCTCCTCTTCCGCAGTAGCGGCAAGTACTAAGTTGAAAGGTAAATCCTTGTGTGATTCAAAATGAAGAAAAGCAGCAATGAGTGAAACCAGTGCTCCGCCAGCGTCATTGCTCCCCAACCCATAAAGTTTACCCTCTTCTATGGAGGGAGTAAAAGGATTTCTGGTATAGCCTGAGTTAGGTTTCACTGTGTCATGATGGGAATTGAGCAGCAGTGTTGGCTTTTGAACATCATAATGACGATTGACTACCCAAACGTTGTTGCCCAATACCTCTGGTCGAATACCTCTGGCAGAAAAAAAATCTTTGATTGCATCTCTCGTATTTTCTTCCTTTTTGCTGAAGGAAGGAATAGTGATAAGCTCCTTTAGTAATGATATTGAAAAGTTATCTGGGTGATTCATTATTATTTGCGAATCAATGTGCCTTCAGTTTCTTCTCCCATATTTTTGGTAAGATCCGATGCGCTTCCAATCAATATTTCACTCACTCCATTTTGTAAGGCATCAAATGCATTTTCAAGTTTGGGGAGAATGCCATTGAATAACACCTTTTGTTCCAGTAACTCAGCGTATGCTTTACTATTGATGTTTTTGATTACCGACTCGTCATTTTCAATATCGGTAAGCACACCTTTTTTCTCGAAACAATAGATCACCCTGATTTGAAAATGTTTACTTAAGGCTACTCCCAGTACAGAAGCAATAGTATCTGCATTGGTATTGAGTATGCCATGTTCACTGTTATAGGTAAGTGGTGCAAAAACGGGAGTAATGTTTTGTTTAAGCAAAAAATATAGCAAGGAAGTATTTATATCATTCGGCACGATGTCTCCTACAAATCCGAAATCAATTTCACCAACAGGGCGTCTGGTGGCCTTGATTACATTTCCATCAGCACCTGTTAGCCCCATCGCATTGCATTGATGCGCCTGTAATTGGGTTACAATTTGTTTATTGATGAGCCCTCCATATACCATGGTGACAAGATCTCTTGTAGGCTCATCTGTAATGCGTCTTCCGTTAACATAGTTAGATTCAATACCCAACTGTTTACCAATTTTGGTGGCAATCTTACCCCCTCCATGGATTAGAATTTTTGGATACTTAATGCTGGCAAAGTCTTTCAGAAAGGAAGCCAGGGCTGTTTCGTCATCCAACACATTTCCGCCTATTTTAATGATGTACAGCTTTTGCATGATTAATTATTTTTAAGGATTTCTGACAGTACTGCCTGTGCTGCCCACACTCTGTTGCTCGCTTGTTGAATGACAATGGATTGGGAGCCATCCAATACTTCATCAGCGATAACGAGGTTTCTTCGCACCGGAAGACAATGCATTACTTTTGCCTGATTGGTGCCGTCCAGTTTTTTGTTCGTCATCATCCATGCTGGTTCAGTATTTAGCATCTGCCCATATTTTTCGTAGGAAGACCAGTTTTTTACATACACAAAGTCAGCTCCCTGGAGCGCTTTGTCCTGATCGTATTCGATCGTACTGCCACTGGTAAATTTTTTATCCAACTCATATCCTTCGGGGTGCGTAATAACAAAATCCACTTCATCCCAATTGCCCATCCATTGTGCAAATGAATTGGGAACCGCTTGTGGTAAAGCTTTGATGTGGGGAGCCCATGTTAATACTACCTTGGGCTTTTTGGAGTCGCGGAGTTCTTTAATAGTCACTGCATCAGCAAGGCTTTGTAGTGGATGCAATGTTGCGCTTTCAAGACTGACAACTGGGACTCCAGCATATTTCACAAATTGATTGATATAGTGTTCACTGTAATCTTCTTCTTTGTTGATGAGTCCTGGAAATGTTCTGATTCCGATGATGTCAAAGTATTGACCCATTACCGCTGCGGCCTCTTTCACATGTTCCGCCTTGGTCCCCGCCATCACGGCTCCATCTTCAAATTCAAGTTGCCAGCCTTCCTTATCCAAATTAAAAACAATCACCTCCATCCCCAGATTACGTGCTGCCCGTTGAGTACTGATGCGGGTGCGCATACTTGGATTTAAAAAAATCATTCCCATCGTTTTATTTTGCCCAAGCCATTTGTCTTTCAATGGTTCGGCTTTGTAATCCAGCGCTGATTGAACAAGTGCTTTGTAGTTGGTTACATCTTCGATGGATAAAAAGTGTTTCATGTTAATGAGTGTTTGCCTTTAATCTGAGCCCGGTCGTTTCATCCAAACCAAACATTAAATTCATATTTTGAACTGCCTGGCCGCTGGCACCTTTTAAAAGGTTGTCCGTAGCAGTGTGGATGACCAGATTGCCTTCAATCTTTTCCAGATGAATTAGACATTTGTTGGTGTTGACTACTTGCTTCAAATCAATCATCGTTTCAGATACATGAGTGAAAGCAGCCGACTTGTAGAAAGAGTTGAATAACTGAAAGGCTTCTTCCAGTGAAAGTGACGACTTCACTACTGAACTCACATAGATACCTCGACTAAAGGCACCGCGCCATGGAACGAAATGGATTGAACCTTCATATTGAGGTTGAAGGTCCTTTAACGTTTGATTGATTTCTTTGAGATGTTGGTGAGTCAGGGTTTTGTAAGCAGAGACATTATTGGCTCTCCAACTGAATTGAGAGGTCTCCTGTAGTTTCTGGCCTGCTCCGGTTGAACCAGTGATACCTGTTGTATGCACTTCACCAAGTAGACCCATGCTGGCCAATGGCAATAACCCCAGTTCTATTGTAGTGGCAAAGCATCCCGGGTTGGCAATATTTTGTGCTTGTTGGATTCTTTCTTTTTGCAACTCAGGAAGACCATATACAAAATCACGCTCCCCTGATTTTTCACCTAAGCGAAAGTCCTGACTTAAATCAATGATCCTGGTTGTCAGCGGTATGTTGGCTTCGGCTAAAAAGACCTTGCTTTCTCCGTGACCGAGACAAAGAAAAACTACATCGGCTTCATGCTGATACGTGTTGCTAAATACAAGATCAGAGTCTCCCAGTAAATCGCGGTGAAGATCAGACACTTTTTTTCCAGCCTGACTACGACTTTGCACAAATGTGATTTCAACGTCTGGATGGTTAACCAATAGGCGTAGTGTTTCCCCTCCGGTATAACCGGCTCCTCCTACTATTCCTGCTTTTATTTTACTTTTCATTTTTTACTTCATTCATCACCTGATGATAAATCATCGTTTGATTACCAAAAATTTTTGAGAATCCGCGTACATCTTCTCCTGTCCAACCCAGGTTCATTTCTCCATACTTTCCGAATTTGGAAGACATCAAGTCAAAAGGTGAGTGGATCCCATTGATTTGAAAACGATGGGGAAATAATGTGATTGATACTTCGCCTGTTACGTTCTGTTGTGAGCTGGTTAGGAAGGCTTCTATGTCTCGCATGACAGGGTCAAGGTATTGCCCTTCGTGCAACCAGTTGCCATAAAACTGACTGAGTTGTTCTTTCCAGCTGAGTTGCCATTTGGTAAGCACATGTTTTTCTAATGCATGGTGTGCCTTGATGATCAGTACAGGAGCAGCCGCTTCAAATCCTACACGCCCCTTTATCCCAATAATTGTATCGCCCACATGCACATCTCTGCCGATTCCATAAGGTCCTGCCAGATTCTGAAGGTAGTGGATGGCCTCCACCGGGTGGTCAAAATTTTTATTGTTAATTTTTACGAGCTCACCTTTATTAAAATGAAGACTTACTTCTTCCGCCTCGGTTTTAGTAATGGGTGTGGGCCATGCTTCCTCTGGCAACATACCCATGGATTGAAGAGTTTCTTTTCCTCCCACGGATGTACCCCACAACCCTTTGTTGATTGAATACTTGGCCTTTTCGAAGTTAAACACAACGCCTTTCGATTTGAGGTAATCAATTTCTTCCTCCCGGCTGAGTCGGTTATCGCGGATAGGGGTGATGATTTCCTTGTCGGGAGCCAGTACATGAAAAATCATATCGAAACGCACCTGGTCATTGCCGGCACCCGTACTTCCGTGCGCAATAGCGGTTGCGTTGATTTCATTGGCATAGTTTGCTATGGCCAATGCCTGAGACATGCGTTCTGCACTTACACTTAGAGGATAAGTACTATTTTTAAGTACGTTTCCAAAAATCAAATAACGAATTACCTTTTCGTAGTAATTTTTGGTTTCGTCCACCGCTTTATGTGATGTCGCACCTAGCTTAAGTGCGCGTTTTTCAATTTCATCCAATTCTTCCTTGCTAAACCCTCCGGTGTTCACAATAAGGGTGTGCACTTCGTATCCGAGGTCATCACTCAACAATTTGGCACAATAGGAGGTGTCAAGACCACCACTAAATGCTAATACTACTTTTTTATTCATTACCAGAAGAAGATTTTAAATAACACATTGCTCGATTTCTTTCCATCATTTTTCTTTCTCTCCTTCAACATGACATATTTTTTGAGCCTTACCCAACGCTCAAATAATTTAAAGTTGCCCTTGAATTCTCTCTTGCGTTTTTTTCGGATGCGCCCCCTGGAAGTAACAACGGTTGCTATTGCAGGCATTTCCACTTTTGCCGTTTCTTTGGCAGGATCTAAAAGCATGGCCGTGCAAATGCAATTTTTGCGTTGCTTCATGGTGAGAATGTCGAAGTTAACACAACTCTGACAGCCTTTCCAGAATCCCTCATCCGTGGTGAGCTCAGAATAGGTAACGGGTTTATAGCCCAGACCTGAGTTGATCTTCATCACGGCAAGGCTGGTGGTAAGGCCAAAGATTTTGGAATTAGGATATTTTTTGCGGGAGAGTTCGAATATTTTGCCTTTGATTTCTTTGGCCACTCCTGTGTTTCGGAAATTAGGAGAGACCACCAGTCCGGAATTGGCTACAAATTTTTCATGGTCCCATACCTCGATGTAGCAAAAGCCAACCCAGGTGTTATCGGTGGTAACTGCAATAACCGCCTTACCTTCTTCAATTTTCTTTCTGATGTATTCAGGTGATCGTCTTGATATGCCCGTACCGCGCACCTGGGCGGATAGGGCCATCTCCTCTGTGATGGTTTCGGAATAATGCATGTCGTCTGGAGTGGCCAAACGAACGATAATATTATGATCGCTCAATTTCTTAAAATAAAATGGTGATAAAATAAACAATGTGCCAAAGCACTAAAGGCGAAATGCCATTACCGCATTTCGCATAGCCATATGAATTGGACTATATCAAATACGGATTTGCCTTCGTATGCGCCTAATGGCCATAGAAGTAGAGGTGAAAAGGATATCAATGAGTCTCCCTTCGGCAAAGTTGCCAAGGCCTGTGTGGCCTGCGGACTCAAAGTATGGTGATGTGTTTTTCAATTCCTTTATTGCTTAAAGTGAATCCTTCTGTGGTGCAAATGTAAACGGTAATAATTCGAATAAATCAACCTTTTATGTAAAATTTTTACCTAACGATGATTAGGTAATGGTTAGACAAGTGTTGATATAAAAGGTTTATTTACTCCTTCAACGTTCTTGTTGGATTGGTGTGTGCAGCTTTTACAGACTGGAAACTTACGGTGAGAAGGGTAATAAGTACAATCAGTAAGCAAGCTTTCATGTATATGAGCGGACTTATGTCAATTCGATAAGCAAAGGTAGAGAGCCATAGGTTTGCAGCGTAGTAGCTTATTGGGATTATTATAACAAAGGCAATAAGGATGAGTCCAAAGTATTTTCTTGTAAGCAGTAGCACCAATGAATTGACGCTGGCACCAAAGACTTTTCTAATACCAATTTCCCGCACTCGCTGATTAACGCTGTACTCCACCAGTCCGAAAAGTCCCATGCAGGCCACCAGAATAGCTAAACCGGAAAAAATAGTGAAGAGTACAGAGAGCTTTTCTTCCGACTTATACATTTCCTCAAAATTGCTATCCAGAAATTTATAGCTGAATGGAATCTCAGGTATTAGTTTTTCATATGTGGCCTTACAAAAGGCAATGGTGGATGTCATATCCTCTGGCTTAATTTTTAAGGTGAGTGTATAGTAGGCGGGAGGAAAGATTTGCAAAACTACTGGCGACAACTGTTCGCGCAGGCTTTTGAAATGGAAATCTTTCACCACCCCGATCACTTCCCCTCTTTTGATGGTGTCGCCTTCCCATTTTTCCCACATTTCCCAGTTTAGAGGATGGCCAATTGCTTCTTCCGGAGTGCCGAACCCAAAGACTTTAACAGCGGTTTCGTTGAGGATAAAACCTCTTTTTGCATCTGTCCCAAAATCTTTGGAGAAATCTCTGCCGGCAATAATTTCAAGTCCAAGGGTTTTTACATAGTCAAAATCAACACAAAACATGTTGGCGGGAAGCTCTTTGTTAACAGTGGGATCGGTTACGCCATCTCCGGCAACAATATCTCCAGGAAGCCCATAACCCACTGTGGCATAGGTGATATTGGGATTGCTGAGAAATTCCTGTTTTATAGCTTCAAAATTTTGACTGGTGGGTCCGGTTAAAGTTGTTACCATAAGTTGGTCTTTATTAAAACCCAGATCTTTATTATGAAGCAGATTGTTTTGGGATAGCACAATCATGGATCCAGTGATCAGAAAAAATGAAAACATAAACTGGAGTACCACCAGTGTATTTCTATAGAAACCAGTTTCTTTTTTAGCACCAATTCGATTGTAAATAGCTGCCGCTGGACGAAACCGGGAAAGCTGAAAGGCCGGATAACTTCCAGCCAAAGTACCAAGGATTAACACAAAGACCATTATGCCCAAAGTAAACTCTAAGTTAAATGGTGAGGTGATTGATTTCCCTGTAAATTCATTAAGGTAGGGGAAAGCCATTTGCGCTAACACAATAGCAATTAAAAACCCAATGCCTGTAATTATTACGGATTCACTTATGAATTGTGTGATGAGTTGGAAGCGAAAAGCACCGGCCACTTTGCGAATACCTACTTCTTTCATTCGCTTGATGGAGCGAGCAGTAGAAAGATTGATGAAATTCAGGGAGGCAATCAATAGTATAAATAGTGCAGTGCCGCTTAAGACATAGATGGATTGTGCATTACCTCGTTGGGCAATCTCCCACTCAAAATTGGAGGAATGAAGATGGATGTCTTTAATATTTTGAATATGTGGAGTGTAAACAAAACCATTAGGCTCGGTAACCGGATGGCCATATTTCTTTGCGAAATCGTCCAGCTTGCTTTCAAATTGATCAGGCGAAGTTTCAGGTTTGAGTTTAATGTAGGTAAAAAATTGTTGCCACTTCCAGCTTTCAAACCTTTCACTGGAAATAACTTGAGTGAGCGTTGCAAATGACATGATGTAATTGACTTGAAGGTGCGAGTTGGCGGGTAGCTCATTGAACACCCCTGTAACCTGGAAATCATAATCAGAAATTTTTATCATCTCTCCTACGGGATTTTTATCTCCGAAGTATTTATTAGACAACGATGATGAAAGCACCACGGTGTTTGCTTTTTCCAAAGCGGAGTTTTCATCACCATACTTCAGATGTATGGTAAGCATGTCAAATACGGTTGGTTCAGCATAGATTCCTTTTGACTCTTTGATTTTTTCTCCACCATACTCAAAAAGTTTAGCGCCATAGGTGTCCATGATCCGTAGGGTGGATGCTACCTCGGGATAATCGTTTTGTAAGGTCGGGCCGAACGTGGGAGGAACTATAGGCAGGTAACTGGTTATCCCATCATCTCCCGTTCTAATATTATAAACCCTGAAAGTTCGATCCGCATCGGGATGGTAGTTATCAAAACTGAGTTCATCCCACACATAAATAGAAATCAACAAACAGGATGCTATACTGATTGCCATTCCTGCAATGGTGATGAAAGAAAAAAGCTTGTGCTTTAACAGGTTTCTGATTCCGATTTTGAGGTAGTTTGAAATCATGGCTGGAGGTTTTAGGCTTCACTATTCAAAAACGTGTCCAAAACTAAGAACCAATAATTCGTAATCAATTGAGGGCTATTGTACCATAAGAGTGACCGTCCGCGGACGAAGCAGTCCGCAGACGGTCGAAAATCTATTCATACCTCAATGTGTTGGAAGGGTTGGTCATTGCAGCTTTAACCGTTTGAGTACTTACCGTGATCAGTGCCACAAGAACAGCAATAACACCCGATATTAAGTAGATGAGCAAACTCATGTCAACGTGATAGGCAAAAGTGTCCAACCACTTGTTCATCAGAAACCAGGCTATGGGCCAGGCAATAAGGTTGGCTACTATAATGAGCACCACAATTTCTTTTGAAAGCAAACTCAGAATCGATCGAACAGACGCACCCAATACCTTTCTTATTCCAATTTCTTTTACGCGCTGCAACGTGTTGAATGTGGCAAGACCGAATAAACCTAAGCATGCAATAAAGATCGCCAGTCCGGAGAAGATGCTAAATAGCTCACTTTGGTTTTGCTCAGCTTCATACAATTGATGGTAGCGCTGATCCAGGAATTGATATTCAAAGGGTCTGTTGGGAAGGAATTCATTCCATACTTTCTCTATTTGCCGTAAACCATCCTGAATATTATTACCGGCAATTTTTACGGATATCGAATTGAAACCTCCTTGATGAAATACAATGGGAATAATTCCCTGATGTAAGGATTCGAAATGAAAATCTTTGACAACGCCAACAAGCTTTCCGGTGACACCGCCATACCTGAAATCTTTGTTGATCCCCTCCTCAGGTGTAGCCAGGCCATATGCCTTGGCAGCAGTTTCATTGATTATAAATGCCAGAGAGTCATCAGTACCAATGGACTTTGAGAAATTTCTTCCAGCTACAAAAGGTATATTGTAAGTAGGAAAAAAATCTTCATCCACCCTGACGTTTTTGGTGGTAATTTCTGTGTTCACGAGGCTGTCTCCTTTTGCAATTCTTGGCGCCCCCTGGCTATCCAATAACCTTCCCGTAGGTATCCTGCTTGACCTTCCTGCATTTTTAATAGCAGATGATCTCAGCAACTCGTTGTGAAAGGCTTCGTAAGAAGGTTGTAATTCCCTGAAGTAATTAAGTGTAACCATCTGGTCTTTATCAAATCCCAAATCTTTGGAGTTTAAATAATTCAATTGCTGGATTGTAATAGAAGTAGCTATAAGCAAAACGACAGATATTGAAAACTGAGATATGACAAGCACTTTTCGTATGGCGCCTTTTCCTTTTACTGATCCTTGTTGACCTTTTAATGTGAGTGCCGGTTTAAATCCTGAAACAATAAAGGCCGGATAAATTCCGGCAAGCAGGCCAATGAATACAGACACGCCAATCAATCCTATTAATAAAGTTGGTTGTTGCAGCAGGTTGAGCGATAAGTCTTTTTGAGTAAACGAATTCAACCATGCAAGTCCCATAGACGTGAGGCCCAGTGAGAGTACCAATGCCAGTAGTGTTATAAGTATGGACTCACTCAGGTATTGTGCAATGAGCTGACCCCTGACGGCACCCACTACTTTTCTTAAGCCTACTTCTTTTGCTCTCTTGGTAGCACGCGCGGTAGATAGATTGATAAAATTGAAGCTCGCAATCAGAATAATGAAAAGCCCTATTACGCCCATCATGTACACATTGTTGATGTTTCCGTTTACCTCAATTTCATCATCCAGGTGAGAGTGTAAATGTATATCAGATACTTTCTGCACATACAAAGAAGTAACCTTGGAGGCTACAAAATCCTGAGGAGCGCCAAAATTGGTAATAGCAAATGGACCATAGTGTTTATCAAGAAAGTTAGGAAATTGCGCTTCTAATTTTTTTGGATCGGTTCCTTCTTCAAGAAGGACATAGGTGCCAAACATATTATTTCCCCAATTCGACTCTAGACTTGCTTTACCGTAAATGTTATCATTCTCCATGGTGCTAAACGATACCATCATTTCCGGATGCCAGTGTGCCTGCGCGGGAAAATCTTCATAAATACCAGTGATTTCTAAATCAAAAGCGTTGTTGGCACGAAGGCGCTTTCCCAATGCTTTGGTTTCATCATCAAAATATTTCTTAGCAGCAGATTCCGACAGCATTACTGTAAAAGGTCGTTCCAGTGCCGTTTTGGGATCACCTGCTTTCACATGAATGTCAAATATTTTGAATATGGCAGGCTCTACCACGAATAAATGTTCCTCTGTAAAATTCTTGATTAGTTCACCATTTTCCTCCTGACCAATTACAAGTCCAAAATTAGCGGTACGCGCGAGCTCTTCAATTTCACCAAAATCATTTTTCAGTAGCGGACCGATAGGGGGCGCCACATTACCTAAATGAAGATTAACGGATCCATCGGGTGATTTAAAATCTCTGGTGATGCGATAGATGCGGTCTATTTTGCTGTTGTATTTGTCGTAGCTAAGCTCATCCATGATGTATAAATAGATGATAAGTGCACACGCCATAGCCAGCGCGAGGCCTACAATATTTATAAATGCAGTAAGCCTGTTTCTAAAAATACTTCGGAAGGCAACTTTGAGGTAATTGCTGATCATACGAAAGTTTATTTTATGGATAGGTAGATGACAATGTATTTGTTATCAAGTTGCATGCCATGGACTATAAATGAGCAATAAAGCTTTAAATAAAGCACCTGGAAAGCTTGGCGGTGTTCGTAAGCGGTCGGTCCAGTGCAATAGTGAACATATCAACCTCTTGATCATTTGATCTTTCTGCTAATTAGGCAATTATAATGTCAATCAGATGTTTGCTGTTGACCGGTTGTGTTCGGTCACTGACTCGTAAAATTACTTTAACTTTTTATACATCCAGTAAGCAACCACGCCAAGGAGAATGCATATCAAGACGTCTCGCATCTCTACTAATTGTGAACTTGAAAATAGCCAGACTGAAAACAGAATTCCTGTCAGTGCAAAGAAACTTCCATAAGGAATTTTATAGGCAGGTTCTTTACCATCGATATCCTGTTTTCTTAATTTAATCAACGCACCACATACCATCGTATACATTACGGTACGGATAATTGCCGTGATGGTAATGGCATAAATGAAGGATCCTGTAACAGCAATTATAAATGAGATACCTGTAAATACAAATAGTGCAATAGTTGGAGTGCGATATTTTTGGTGGACAATGGAAAGTAATTTGGGTAATTGACCTTCATCGCTCAATGCAAATAAAAGTCTTGAGCCAACCAAAAGGATAGCGTTAAGCGCACCCACAATGGAAATGATCGCACCTACGGTAATGAGGTTTCCTCCGAAACTTCCCATGAAACTTTGAGCGGCATCTGCCAGCGGTTTTTCAGAATTGCCAAGCGTGGGGAGTGTACCCACTGATACGAGTTGAATCGATCCATACAGCACCATGACAATCAATGCTGAAATGATCAGCGCGTAGGGTACATTTTTGCTGGGGTTTTTCATTTCACCTGAGTTGATCACCACCACCTCAAATCCTCCAAATGCAAAGACCAACAAAAGAACGGAAGATGAAAAATTATTAAACTCTGGCATTTCATGGAAGGAGAGTAGCTCTGGTTTTATAAAGAAGAAGCCAACCAGGATAAAAATGAGCAATGGCAATACTTTGCCTATGGTTAAAAAATTGTTGACAGTAGTCGTCTTTTTTATGCCCACATAATTGATGCCTGTTAGAGTAGCTGTAAGTAAAACCATAATCAATAACCGAGGAGCAAAATGATTGAGGTTGGTATAGTAATAAGAACCATAAGTGACCAATAAATTGATCAATGCAGCATAGGATACTATTCTTGACCACAACAACAGCCAGCCCATGATGAAGGCTGGGAAACTCCCGAAAGCTTCAAGTATGTAGATATAAGGCCCTCCTGTTTTATCAAACCTACTTCCTACCTCTGCAAAACAAATGATGATGTTAAATATCACGAGTGCGCATACTACAAACGCAAGAATGCTGTAAGTGCCTGATAGTTGAAATACCTTTGAGGGAAGCCCAAATATTCCAGCGCCTATGATGGTGTTGATCATCAGCAACACCAAATCCCATTTTCTGATGGCGCGAATAAATTGACTCATAGGTTAGTGAGTGTGTATGAAATAAAATTGCAACCCAGAATATTAATATTGAAGCTTTATTTTGACTTATGCAAGGTCAATTGAAAAGAGGAAATTGGAATACTTTATGTATTTTCAGATTTGGTTTTACCTTAACCTATGACCAACGCTTTACTTATTGAGATTATTGGATTTGGAATTGTGGCGATTGCCAGTTTTCAAATTGCGGGCTATCTCAGAAAATTTAACCTGCCACTCATTACAGGTCTTATCATCACTGGAATTTTTGCTGGCTCTTCTATTTTGGATTTTATTCCAAAAGAAAGCCTGAATCAACTCAGGTTTTTGAATGATATCGCATTGGCAATTATTGCCTTCTCTGCCGGTTCCGAATTGTATTTGAAAGAGATGAGGAGCAGGATCAAAAGCATCCAATGGATGACTTTTGCTCAAGTAACGGTGATCTTTATATTTTCCACCCTACTTATATACTGGGTTTCAGATTATATCTACTTTATAAAAGACGAATCACCTTTAACGAGGCTTGCCATTGCACTTTTGTTTGGGTCCATCTTTGTGGCAAGGTCCCCCTCCTCGGCAATGGCTATCATCAACGAGATGAGAGCAAGTGGACCGTTTACAAAAACTGCGGTAGGGGTGACGGTTTTGATTGACGTAATTGTGATCACATTGTTTACTATTTGTTTTGCCATAGCAAAGGCGATCATTCATGAGACCCCAATTGATTTTACTTTTATATGGGTTCTGTTTATTGAGATATTATTCTCTGGTTTGATAGGTATCGTTGTAAGCAAAGTCCTAATTCTCCCTTTCTCGTTTAAATCCCATCGATATGTAAAGGGAGCATTGTTGCTGCTCATAGGTTACGGGGTGTATGTACTTGCAAATTTTGTTAGAACAGAGTCCCTTCAGTTGATAGGGCACGAGTTTTCACTTGAGCCATTGCTCATTTGTATTATTGGAAGCTTTCTACTAACCAACAACAGCCCACACCGGATAGAGTTTTCAGTGGTTTTGAAAAAAATCAGCCCTATTGTTTACATCGTTTTCTTTACCCTTACTGGTGCCTCGTTGTCGTTGGAAGTTTTTTTTACCGTTGTTGGTGTTGCCTTTTTATTCTTTGGTTTTAGAATAGTAAGTATGTTTTTGGCAAGTTTTATGGGCGTGGTACTTGCTAAGGACAGTCCCAGTTACAGGTATATTGCTTGGATGCCACATGTTACCCAGGCGGGTGTTGCACTGGGTTTGACTACACTGGTTGCTAAAGCTTTCCCCAGTTGGGGTGTGCAGTTTGAGGCGGTGATCATTGCGATAGTGATAATCAATCAATTGATTGGCCCTCCTCTTTTTAAATGGGCGATTGCGTGGTTAAAGGAAAGTCATTTAAGGCATCCAACGCCTGCTTTTGACGGTGTGAAAGATGCTTACATTTTTGGATTTGAGAGCCAGTCAATAGCATTGGCAAAACAACTGAAGGCAAATAAGTGGCAGTCGAAAATTATTTCTATTAATCGAACAGATGCCAATTCAAAGGATGCCGATCTCGAAATTGTTTCTATACCTGAGATTTCTCTTGACGAATTAAGAAAGCTTGAAATGGAAAGAGCTGACGCCATCGTCTGCATGCTTTCTGATGAAGAAAACTATGCCATTGCCAAAATGGTGTATGAGCACATTGGAACGGAAGATGTAATCATCCGTATTAATGACCGAAAGAATATGGAACAATTTCATAAACTTGGTAACCTGATCATAGACCCCTCCACCGCGATTGTAAGTTTGTTGGATCATTTTGTGCGCTCACCCAATGCGGCATCATTGTTATTGGGTATGGACAAATCTCAGGATACCATGGACATCGAGATTGCTAAGCGAGATATTCATGGAATGACATTAAGAGATTTGCGTCTTCCTATTGACGTTATTATCTTATCAGTAAAACGCAAAGGCCAAATGATCATTTCTCATGGATACACCCGCCTCAGACTAAAGGATATTGTCACCATGGTGGGCTCGCCCAAGAGTCTTGAAGAAGTTAGAAGGAAGTTTAGTGGCTACTAGTCAATACCAACTTCAGTTTTTCACATATTCTGAGCCTGCTTAGAAGCCAGGATTTTTTCAGCTCTGAATAATGGATCTGCTGATTGCAATAGTTTGTTCTTCAGGTTTTGTGATAGATGGGGGTTGTCAATCAAAAACTGCTTCACGATATCGGCAGCTTCTTTTGATTGGTAGGAAGAAACAGTTTGATCTACCCATCCTTTTGGGAAAAATATATCTCCTGTCAGTTGAATTTCGCCCAGCATCTCCAGGCTTGGCCTGATGTACTTAATTGATTGTCGTGCCCGTAGCGGATGATGTAAAAACCCTAATGCTTTCAATACCCATGGTTCATGCTCACGATTTTTAGGGTCTTTCAAGCTTTCAAAGAATGCATCTCGTTTGGTTTCATCACTTGAAAGTGATCCCATAATAAATTGCATGGCTTCCTTTCGGTCAGGGTTCCTGGTGTTTTCGAGTTGCTCAGCAAGAATTTCATCGCCTTCTTCAACATCCCTTACTGCGATCTCATAGGCCAATTCAATGTGATCTTGTTCTGATATTTCTAAACCTAACGTCATCTCATCACGCCAGAATTTTTTAAGATTGTTTATACCTTCTTTACTATTGGCGGTTTGACGATAACAGTTGAATAATATGCGCTTTAATGAAATATCTTTTTCAAGTGCCATTAAGTCAAACAATGTATCATCAATATTTGCACTGATCAATTGCCGATCTTCAGGGGTAGTAAACTGCCAAAAGATATTACTCATTCTGTTGGTGATGTACTCCAGAATAAGCGGATCTCTTTCTGTAGCTATCCCTCCAATCATCGTCTCAAGTACTTTTTTAGCATCTAATTTTCCGCGCAACACATATTCCCAGATGTTGAGCCACATCGCAGCGCGAGCTTCTGGATCTACCACCTTGTTTACATTGGCAAGCATGTAATTTCTACTCCCTTCATCCGCTGAAAAATAACCGTAGCCTCTGCCACTATAGTTAGGGATAACTTTTGAGTTAGACGGAATAGGAGATACGATGAAGCCTTTCCTGTCACTAATGGTGATGTCTTTTAACTCTTTGGTATCGCCTATCAGTTCATATTGGAATGTCTGTGGCCATACAATGCCAGTACTGTCGTTGGAGATACGAATAGTCAGGTTATCACTTAACATGTACTCTACATCAGGCATGCCTTTGCTTTTGATCCATGCATTGTTCCATAGAGTAAGATCCTTATCCGTAAATTTTTTCAATGAGTTCACCAGTTCATCCCAGGTGGCGTTGCTATAACTGTATTGTGTAAGATAGTCTCGCAGTCCATCCTTAAAGTTATCTTCCCCCATCATCGTTTCCAGGTTTCGCATCATGATGGGTGCCTTTTGATAGATAATTGCACCGTAAAGGGTTCCTGCATTTTTCAGGTTATCCAGTTTTTGTTGAATGGGATGAGTGCCTTCACTTCTGTCAATCTCATAGGCAGATGGATAGTGTGCCATCAAAAAGCGAAGGTCGTGATTGATCTCGGGGAACTGAGGATTGACAATTTTGGCCGCCATAAAATTGGCAAACACTTCCTTAAGCCACACATCTTCAAACCATTTCATCGTCACTAAGTTTCCAAACCACATGTGCGAGGTTTCGTGGGCGATCAGGCTTGCTCTGCTCATTCTTTGATTCACAGAAGCAGTCGGTTCCAGTATTATGCTGCTCTCTTTGTAAAAAATACTTCCGGGATGTTCCATACCACCATATTGAAATGCAGGGATCAGCGCAAAATCAAATTTTGAAAAAGGATAAGAAATGGTAGTATAGTTTTTTAACCAATCCAGCGATTGCTGATGTAGTTTGAAAATTTCTTTCAAATTGGAAGCTACTTTGGTAGAGTCTGTTTCACGGTAATACATGGTCATTCCGGACAAGGAATCCGTTGCCTTTTTAAATTTTCCTGCGGCAAAAGCAAATTGATAGGTACTGATGGGTTTGGTGGGATGAAATTGATATTCTTTTTTGTTATCCCCAGTAGAGACCTCTGCCTGTTGGTTGGAAATCGCCTCCCATTCATTGGGTATAGATAATGAAAGGGCAAACGAGGCCTTTAAGTCAGGTTGATCGAAACCAGGGAAACATGTAGAGGCACGGTCAGGTACGAACAAGGTATAGAGGTACTCTTCATTTCTGTTCAAAGACAAGTCACCCGCGATAAACTCAATTTCAATTTCATTTTCGCCCGCGTTTAGCAGATTATTGGGTATAGCGATATGTTCATTTTCAATATCAGCCTCTGCTATTTTTTGGTTGACTTTTACTGACTTTAGATGGTCAGCGTTTACATTGAAGTCGAGGTACAGATTTTGTGAGCCATTTTTCTCATAGAGAAAGGAAATGATATTCTTTCCGTTTATAAACTCGCTTTGGTTCTTGGGGATGTCGAAATGCAAGTTGTATTGAATGTCTTTCAATTCCTTTTTTCGTGACTGCGCCAACTCAAGGGAAACACCCTTATCTACATTTTCTGTGGAACAGGAAAGAAGCCATCCGGAGAAAGCTAAAATATAACAAAAGGGTTTCATCGATTCAGGGTAGATGTTAGTTATTAATTGAGTTTATACACCGATCATCCCAATTGGTGTATTGTAAAGCCGACCTATTTCATAGATTGGAGGCCAAATTTCAATTAAGTCAAATTTAAGCAATGATAAAATCTATTCTACGAAAAGCACATGTCATAACCTTTCTTCTAAGTGTTGTGATATCTCCTTTGCTGGCTCAAACCTATGATCCAGATGTTTTTAAGGAAATGAAATACCGATTTATCGGGCCAGAAGGTAACCGTGCCATAGCCATTGCAGGTGAGCCGGGCAATCCAATGGTTAATTATATAGGTGCTGCCTCTGGTGGTTTATTTAAGACGGATGATGGTGGCGTAACATGGAATCCCATCTTTGATGGTCAGGATGTGTCATCAGTCGGTTCTGTTGCATTGGCGCCTACAGATCCTTCTCAGGTTTGGGTAGGTACGGGTGAGACATTTGTGATCCGTCCTGCGCATTCAGTAGGAAATGGTATTTACCTATCGAAAGATGCAGGTAAAACCTGGAAGAATATGGGGCTTGAAAAAACCGGCCGTATTGGTCGTGTGGTGGTGCACCCTAAAAATGAGAACATCGTTTATGCTGCTGCTTTAGGTCACGTATATGGTCCACAACAAGAACGTGGAGTTTACCGCACAAAAGATGGAGGCAAAACCTGGCAGCGGGTACTTTTTGTAGATGAGAATACGGGTGCAGCGGATCTTGCCATTGACACTCAAAATCCAAACATTTTGTTTGCAGCAATGTGGTCTATCCACATCAATACCTGGGGCCTGACCAGCGGTGGCGAAGGTGGTGGTATCTACCGCTCTACTGATGGTGGAGATACCTGGGAGCCAATGAATACCAAAGGACTGCCTGGAGGTGTAAAACAACCCGTAGGAAAAACTAACGTAGTGATTGCTCAAAGTAACCCCAAAAGGGTTTATGCACTGTTTGAAGAAAAGAGTCCTCTGCTTTATCGATCGGATGATGGAGGAGAAACATGGCAGTTCATGAGCAATAACCACGATATGGCAGAGCGCGCACCTTATTACACACGTATGGCCGTTTCTACAGATAATCCAGATGAGCTTTATTTCATGAGCGTGCGCTTCAGCCAATCATTGGATGGAGGTAAAACTTTGGAGAAGAGGCCCCCACGTGGTGGTGGCGATAACCACGATATGTGGATTGACCCATTGAATGCAGATCGCATGTTGGTAGCCCATGATGGTTGCGCAAGTATTTCTCTTAATAGAGGAAAAACTTTTCAGCGTGTGGTGCTTCCGATTGCACAGATGTATCATGTAGATGTGGATAACCAGATACCTTATTTCGTTTATGGTAATCGTCAGGATGGATGGTCGTACCGCGGACCAAGCAACAGTTTGCAAGGATACATTCCTTTAGGATTGTGGAAAGGTGTTGGGGGTTGCGAGAGTGGATTTGCTCGTCCCGATCCTTTTGATAACAATATTATATGGTCAGGTTGCTATGACGGTGGTTTGCAACGTCACGATTTAAGAACCGGACATTCCCGCGAAGTGCGTGTATGGCCTGAGGCCGGATATGGGTGGTCTCCGTCAGATTTGAAGTACAGATGGCATTGGAATTTTCCTCTGTCACATTCTCCAAATACGCAACACAGGGTATATGTGGGTAGCCAATATGTTCACAAATCAGATGATGAAGGACAAAGCTGGCAAACCATCAGCCCTGATTTGACTACCAATGACAAGTCACACCAGCAGAACTCAGGTGGAATTGCAATTGATAACCTGATGACTTTTGATGGCGCAACTCTTTTTGCCATTGAAGAATCAAAGGTTCAAAAAGATTTGATCTGGACTGGCTCTAATGATGGACAAGTAAACTTGACACAAGACGGAGGAAAGTCCTGGACGAATGTTTCAAAAAATATTGACATGCCAGTATGGGGTACTATTGCCAATATTGAACCTTCACGCTATGATGCTGCAACTGCTTACATTTCTGTAGATATGCATCAAATGGGAGACTTTGATCCCTACATATTCAAAACGACAGACTACGGAAAGACATGGACAAAAATCAGCAACGGTATTCCAAAATCGATTTTAAGCTTTGTTCATGTGGTAAGAGAAGACCCTAAGCAAAAAGGGTTGCTTTATGCGGGAACTGACAATGCATTATACATATCATTTGATGATGGAAAGAATTGGATGCTATTTAGAAACAACTTGCCTCCAGCTCCGGTTTACTGGTTGGTCATTCAGGAAAACTTTGACGATCTCGTAGTGGGTACCTATGGCCGTGGTTATTATATCATGGACGACATATCTTTATTGAGAGAATATGCAGCCGCAGCACAGCAATCAAGTTATGTGTTCAATATCCGCAAAGCCTATCGCTTCCAGGAAGTAGAGGCTATTAAGACAGATGCCCCGAGCCCTAACTCGGGAATGAATCCTCCTTATGGAAGCCCTATAAATTATTATTTAAAGGATTCAATAAATGGGGGTGTTCAAATTGAAGTTTATAATGATAAAGAAGAGCTCGTGCGTTCATTAAAAGGCACCAATAAAGTAGGCATCAACCGAGTGTGGTGGGATTTGCGATATGCGCCTACATTCCAACCTAAGTTGAGAACAAGACCCCCAGGAAGGCCGTGGGTAGAAATGAACGGTGAAGGCTGGAGACCTTTAGTGACATGGGATCTTGATCTATGGAAAGGTCAGTTGGGACCGCGTGTTGCACCAGGAAAATTCACGGCTAAAATAAAAATTGGTGGTAAAGAATTTACAGAGTCATTCGATGTATTAAAAGATCCTAACACTACCGGAACGGAGCAAGAGATTCAAGAGCAGGTAGTGTTCTCTCTACAATTGCGTGATGCAATGAACACCGTTGTAGAGATGATCGACAGAATGGAGTGGATACGCAAGGAGTTAGGTGATTTAATTCCCGTCACGAAGAATGCAAAATTGAAGAAGGAATTGATAGCTATGGAAGTGCAGGCGCAAGGCATCTCTGCCAAACTGTATGATATCCATCTTACAGGAGCAAGAGAAGATGCTTTCCGATCTCCAATGAAGTTGTATGGTAGACTTAGTGCACTGGCCAGTGATATCACTGCCAATGGTGTTGACTTTAAACCTACCGATCAGCAGGGAGAAGTATATGGTGTATTAAAAGACAGGATGGTAAGGATACAGAAGGAATACACTACGCTTTTAGAAAAACAACTACCACAGATTAACAATAAGCTTCCTGATCAAAAGATTAATCTGGAAAGGAAGAATTAGCATTCTTCATTCTGGCAATTTATTAATATGACAAAAGGGAGTGGGTCAATCCACTCCCTTTTTTTGGAATATGTAATAATCTATAGCGTTACAATTCTGGGTATATAATCAACTATATTGTAATTGATAATAATAGATACTATTTTTCAAAAATCTAACTATCAACTAACCATGGAAAGAAGAGATTTTATCAAACAAGCATCAGCTGCTACTGCCGGACTGGCTATACTTCCCAATTTTTTATATGCCAAAGACGCTCCATCAGGCTTTGTCTTTGATGCCATGGGAGAAATTCGCGACATCTACACGATGGATCTCATAGATAAAATTCTCGCTAGTGGCACCCGTGCCATTGCCATTACCCTTACTGACCCTAAATATTACGGACACGAAGCCTACGATATATTGCTAAAAGATCTGGCTGCGTATGATAAATACTTTTATGACCATCCTACTCACTTTATAAAAGCCACTCGTCTGTCGGATATCGATCGGGCGATTAAGGAAAAAAAACTGGCCGTGTTCTATCTTATTCAGAGTTCTGAACCTATTGAAAAGGACCTGAGTAGGTTAGATGTATTGTATAACCTGGGATTACGCAGCGTGCAAATGACTTATAACACCCGCAACTATGCAGGCGATGGTTGCTATGAGCGTACCGATGCCGGACTCTCTAATTTTGGTTTGGAACTTGTAGCGCGTTTGAATGAAAAGAACATGTTGATTGACTTGTCGCATGCTGGTATGAAGACGATGGAAGAAACGATCAAAGCCTCTAAGAAACCGGTTATCATTTCTCACTCTACTTGTCGTGCGTTGTTCTACCATCTTCGCAACACTACTGACGAAAATATGAAACTGCTGGCCGACCGTGGAGGAGTAATAGGCATGTGTCAGATGCGCACTTTTATGACTACTGAGAAAACCAATAACCTGGAAGTGTATTTCGATCACATCGATCACGCAGTGAAAACAGCTGGCATCGATCACGTAGCCATCGGCAGCGACCGGGACCACCGCGTGATCCCTGACACCGAAGAGGAAATTAAGATATTACTGGAAGAGGAGGGAGCACAATTTAAACCCACCGACTGGCCATTGTATTTAGAGAAACTCAATGGGCCTTCACGTATGAATGTAATACGCGAGAACCTGGTGAAGAGAAAGTATACGCAATCTCAGATAGATAAGATCATGGGAGGGAATCTTTATCGGTTGTATGAGGAAGTGGTGGGGTAGGATCTTTGTAGTTGTATTTTATTACAGAGGCGCTAAGACGCTGAGTGGGTATTTTCTTGTCATTGTCTCTCATCTATGGTTCGTTTCTTCACTGTAAGGACACGAACCAAGGGTAAAGGGCAATTAACAAGCAGTTCGAATTTTGGCAAAGGGATTCCCTGGCTGTTCGTTTATTTTCCGAGGACATTGCCTTTCAAAAACTTGATTACATCCATGCTAACCCTGTTTCCGGGCGTTGGCATTTGGTTGAAGATTATTGTGATTATAAATATTCGACTGCTAAATATTATGAGTTGGGTATAAAGGAATTTGATTTCATAAAGGATTTAAGGGAGGAGTATTGAGTGTGGTTCGTGAGGACACGAACCATGGGGTAGAGTCTGTTCAATAAACTGTGTCAAAAGAAAAAAACTTAACTTGATACAGTATG
>CAYPDF010000017.1:0-71367 GCA_964409415.1 uncultured Ohtaekwangia sp.
AAGGGTGGGGCAGAAAATTGTCTTGCCCCCGCACGCCCTGCACCCTAAAGGGGCCAACGAGCAGACTGACGAAATTTTGGGCTGGTCCCTTCAGGGATTAAGGGTGTGGGCAGGTAGTTAAATTATTGTCTTGCTCCTGCTCGCCCTGCACCCTAAAGGGGGCTACATGCTTAAAGGGTTAATAATACCGTAGCAACAAATTACTCTTAGCGACATCAATAATTACCCATTTAGTATGCGCGCATACTAAATTTTGTTATATTCGGCCTCTCAGGCTGATTTAGACATCAGGTATAATTTCAAAATGAAAAAAGAAGAGACATTAGACCACCAAATAAAGGCAACCTGGCATGCGATATCCCGCATGTACAATCAGCAGGCGGCAAAATATGGCGGTACCCAGTCGGTGGGGTATATTCTTCTTAATATAAGCACTGAAAATGGAGCACCTGCCACTAAGATTGCACCGCAGATGGGCCTTGAGGCAAGAAGCCTTACCCGAATTTTGAAATCGATGGAAGAAAAAGGATTGATTTATAGAAAGCCTGATCCGAACGACAAACGAGGAGTTTTGGTTTTTCTAACAAGCAGTGGTATCGAAATGAAAAATCGTGCACGTGAAACGGTGTTGCGGTTCAATGAAGTAATAAGAGAAAGTATTCCACCATCCCAACTGAATGTGTTTTTTAAAGTGTTGCAAAGTGTGAATAAGATAATTGAACAAAATAAAATTTATGATACAGTCGGCAGTCATTAGTTTCTACTAATGACTACCGACTCATGACTAACGACTAGGATATGAACAGAAACATTAGAAAAGTTGCCGTACTGGGATCAGGTGTAATGGGTTCCGCCATTGCTTGTCACTTTGCGAACATCGGCTGTGCGGTTTTATTGTTGGATATCGCTCCACGCGAATTGAATGATGAAGAAAAGACAAAAGGATTATCACTGGATGATCCGCGTGTGAAGAACCGCATTGTGCAATCTTCCTTCGATCGCAGTATCAAATCCAGTCCGGGTCCGTTGTTTAGCAAAAAGTTTGCCTCACGTATTTCGTTAGGCAATTTTTCCGATGATATGCCCAAGATCAAAGATTACGACTGGATCATCGAGGTAGTGGTGGAGAACCTGGATATCAAGAAGAAGGTGTATGAAGAAGTAGAAAAGTACAGAACGCCAGGTACACTGGTTACTTCCAACACATCCGGAATTCCCATTCATCTGATGGCAGAAGGAAGAAGTGAAAACTTTCAAAAGAATTTTTGCGGCACACACTTTTTCAATCCACCACGCTATTTAAAATTATTCGAGGTAATTCCTACGCCTTTTACTGATCCGGAGGTTACAAAATTCTTGCTCCACTACGGTGATTTGTACCTGGGCAAAACTACCGTGCTATGCAAGGACACGCCAGCGTTTATTGGAAACAGAGTAGGCGTTTGGGGGTTGTTGAAAGTGATCGACTCCATGCAAAAGTTGGGCTTAAATGTAGATGAGATTGATAAACTAACGGGGCCGGTAATAGGAAGACCTAAGTCGGCCACATTCAGAACGTCTGACTTAGTAGGATTAGATACATTGGTGAAAGTGGCCAACAACCTGTACGCAGGCCTGCCCGATGATGAAGCACGCGATACGTTTAAGCTACCCGATGTAGTGGCAAAACTGGAGGAGAATAAGTGGTTGGGAGATAAAACCGGACAAGGTTTTTATAAGAAAACCAAGGATGCAAAAGGTAAAACAGAAATTCTCACCCTGGATCTGAACACTTTAGAATACAAGCCAAAGACAAAAGCCAAGTTTGCCACACTGGAAACCACCAAGACGATCGACAATTTAAAAGATCGTTTTAAGGTATTGTTGGCAGGCAAAGACAAAGCAGGAGAATTTTACCGTGATGCTTTTTATGGCCTGTTCCAATATGCCAGCAATCGCATTCCGGAAATCAGTGATGAGCTGTTCAGAATCGATGATGCGGTGTGCGCTGGCTTCGGATGGGAGCTGGGTCCCTTCCAAACCTGGGATGCAGTAGGTGTAGAAAAATCGATCAAAGCCATGGAAGAAGCAGGGTACAAACCTGCACAGTGGGTGTATGATATGGTGAGCGCAGGCAACACCTCATTTTATAAAGTGCAGGATGGTCTGAATACCTATTATGATATTCCCTCCAAATCGTACAAGCAAATTCCTGGTGCACAGGACTTCATTATTCTTGAAAACCTAAGTGATAAAACCGTTTGGAAAAATGCCGACTCTAAAATCACAGATATTGGTGATGGTGTCATCGACTTCTCCTGGCATAGCAAAAGTTATACACTTGGTAGTGCCGTAGTGGAAGGGATGAACTATGCCATTGGTCTGGCGGAGAAAGATTATCGTGGATTGGTGATAGGCCACCAGGGCGCTGATTTTTCTTTGGGAGCTAATCTTGGGTTGGTGTTTATGTATGCCATTGAACAAGATTATGATGAGCTCGATTTTATGGTACGGGCGTTTCAAAACACAGTAATGCGAATTAGATATTCATCGGTTCCTGTGGTAGTGGCACCGCATGGAAGAACATTGGGCGGGGGCTGTGAGATGACCATGCACGCAGACTTGGCCCAGGCGGCAGCAGAAACGTATATCGGTCTGGTAGAAGTAGGTGTTGGTTTGATCCCGGGGGGAGGTGGAACGAAAGAATTTACAAAACGTGTGAGTGATTCACTCCAGGAAGGGGATGTGGAGTTGAACGCACTGCAAAACGCATTTATGAATATTGCTACAGCAAAAGTGGCGCTATCGGCTGAAGAAGCACGTGAGATGGGTGTGCTGCGCAAGAAGGATCGGATTAGCATGAACAAAGACAGACAAATCGCAGATGCTAAATCGGCAGTATTGGAATTAGCAGATGCAGGTTACACGATGCCAGTGAAGGCCACTAACATTAAAGTACAGGGTAAAACGGGGATGGCATTATTTGCCGCGGGGGTATATGGAATGAAAATGGGTCGCTACATATCCGACCACGACATGAAGATTGCTATGAAAATTGCCAACGTGATGTGTGGTGGAGAACTTAGCTATCCGCAAGAGGTGAGCGAACAATATTTGTTGGATTTGGAGCGCGAAGCTTTTGTGTCGTTGTGCGGAGAGAAGAAAACGCTGGAACGGATACAAAGTATATTGACGGGGGGCAAGCCCCTTAGAAATTGACAGTTGACAATAACCAGTTGACAAATGGCAGCAGGTACTTTTCGGGATTTAGCAGTTTATAAAAAGGCGTTTGAATTGGCTATGGAGATTTATGAAATCTCAAAAGAGTTTCCCAAAGAGGAGCAATATTCTTTGACAGATCAAATCAGGAGATCATCAAGGTCTGTCTGTGTAAATTTGGGTGAGGGTTATCGAAAGAGACAATATCCAGCACACTTTGTGAGTAAGGCATCCGATGCTGATATGGAAAACACTGAAACAAGAGTATGGTTGGATTTTGCTAGCGCTTGTGAGTACATAAAGGCTAATAAAAAGGAAGATTTGGAATCTAAGGCCATAGAGATTGGAAAATTACTTAACCACATGATCGAAAATCCAGAAAAATATACTAGAAAAAAGTAAGCATCAGTTGTCAACTGATCATTGTCAATTGTCAACTATTAAAAAAGAAAGACTAAAAACTAGCAACATGAACGCATATATAGTAGCAGGATACAGAACAGCAGTAGGAAAAGCCAGAAGGGGAGGCTTCCGGTTTACACGCCCCGATGATTTGGCTGCCGATGTGATTAAACATTTAGTGAAATCGGTGCCAGGTTTGGAAAACAAAATGGTGGATGATCTTTTTGTGGGGAATGCAGTGCCAGAAGCAGAACAAGGCATGCAAATGGGAAGAATCATTTCTCTGTTGTCTTTGGGTATTGAAATACCAGGAATGATTGTGAACCGGTATTGTGGCTCCGGGCTGGAAACCATTGCCATCGCCAGCCAACGCATTCAAGCCGGGCAGGCAGATGTGATCATTGCCGGGGGCACAGAGTCGATGTCTTTGGTACCCGTAATGGGATATAAGACAGCTTTGAATTATAAGATTGCTAAGGACAACCCCACTTACTATACCAGTATGGGATTGACTGCGGAGGAGGTATCCAAACAATATAAAATCTCACGCGAAGCACAAGATCAGTTTTCTTATGAGTCGCACATGAAAGCGGCCGCGGCCTGGGAAGCGGGGAAGTTTAAGGAGGAGGTAGTTCCCATTACGGTAAAGGAGACTTACGTGGATGCGGATATGAAAAAGAAAACACGTGAGTTTGTCGTGGAGAAAGACGAAGGGATTCGCCCGGATACAACACCGGAAGGATTGGCAAAATTAAAACCGGTATTTGCTGTAGGCGGAAGTGTGACTGCAGGAAATTCTTCTCAAACTTCTGATGGTGCTGCATTTGTTGTTGTGATGTCGGAGAGGATGGTGAAGCAATTGAATGTTAAACCTATTGCACGTTTAGTGAGTTATGCCACAGCAGGTGTTGATCCACGCATCATGGGAATAGGCCCTGTGGCAGCTGTTCCGAAAGCATTAAAGATTGCAGGAATGAAATTGGCTGACATGGATTTGATTGAATTGAACGAAGCCTTTGCAGCACAGTCATTGGCAGTGGTTCAGGAATTGGGGATAGATAAGAGCAAATTAAATGTAAATGGAGGCGCCATTGCAGTCGGTCACCCACTGGGATCTTCCGGAGCAAGGTTATCCGTGCAATTGTTTAATGAAATGCGCAGACAAAAGAAAAAATATGGTATGGTGACAGCCTGTGTGGGTGGAGGACAAGGAGTGGCGGGGATTTATGAGTTCTTAAATTAAGCAGTATTGAGTCGTGAGTCTCTAGTCCTGAGACTCAAAGCAGAGCAAACTAAGGACTATTTACTAATGACTAATTAACTAAAACATGAGCACAACAACAGAAACCAAAACAATCAAAGGAGGTGAGTTCTTAATCAGGGAAACACCGGCCAGTGAAATATTTATTCCTGAAGAGTGGACTGAAGAGCAATTGATGATTGCTAAAACCTGTGATGACTTTTTGGACCAGGAGGTATATCCAAAACTGGATGCCATAGATGACATTAAAGGTAATCCGAAGCTAATGCCAGAGATTTTGGATAAGGCGGGAGAGTTGGGGTTGTTGGGAACATCCGTGCCGCAGGAGTATGGTGGATTTGGAATGGATTTCAACACAACCATGCTCGTAGCAGAAAAAATTGGTGCGGGTCATTCTGTAGCCGTTGCACTTTCTGCCCATACGGGTATTGGCACACTGCCTATACTTTATTATGGAAATGAAGAGCAAAAGAAAAAGTATTTGCCCAAGCTCGCCACTGGAGAATGGAAAGCTGCGTATTGTTTGACAGAACCAGATTCTGGATCTGATGCGAACTCAGGAAAGACAAAAGCCAAATTGACAGCCGATGGAAAACACTTCCTCCTCAACGGACAAAAGATGTGGATTACCAACGGTGGTTTTGCGGATGTGTATATTGTATTTGCCAAAATTGATGATGATAAAAACCTTAGCGCCTTCATTGTAGAGAAAGCCTTCGGGGGCATTACCATGAACGAAGAGGAGCGTAAGATGGGGATCAAAGGTTCTTCAACGCGTCAAATCTTTTTTAATGATTGCAAAGTACCTGTCGAAAACCAATTGAGTGAGCGTGAGAACGGGTTTAAGATCGCTGTAAATATTCTGAATATTGGACGGATCAAATTAGGAGTAGCCGCCATAGGGGGTTCGAAGATGGCAATTTCCAAGGCTGTGAATTACTCCAGGGAGCGCAAACAATTTGGAACTTCTATATCCAACTTTGGCGCGATCAAACATAAGATAGCAGAAGTAACTACACATATTTTTGCATCGGAGTCAGCACACTACCGAGCTGGCCAAAACATTGATGATTCTTATGCCGCTATGGTTGCTGGAGGAATGGATGCAGCCAAAGCAAAATTGAAATCAACAGAAGAGTTTGCCATTGAGTGTGCCATACTTAAAGTACACGGTTCCGAAGTGTTGGATTTTGCGGTGGATGAGGGGGTGCAGATCTATGGCGGAATGGGTTTTTCTGCCGAGGGCCCTATGGACAGAGCCTATCGTGATGCACGCATCAACAGAATTTTTGAAGGGACCAATGAGATCAACCGCATGCTTACCATTGATATGCTGTTGAAGCGTGCTATGAAGGGCCATATCGATTTGATGAATCCCGCCATGGCAGTACAAAAAGAGCTGGTATCCATTCCCGATTTTGGTGCCGCAGAAGAAGAAGGTCTTTTTGTAAAAGAAAAGAAAGCTTTAGTGAATTTGAAGAAAGCCGGACTGATGGTAGCAGGCGCAGCCGTTCAGAAGTACATGCAAAAGCTTTCTGACGAGCAGGAAATATTGATGAACCTGGCGGATATGTTAATTGAAGGATATGTAGCCGAATCTACTTTGCTGCGTGTTGAGAAATTGATTGGTATGAAAGGGGAAGCTGCCTGTGAAATTCAAAAGGAAATGGCAATTATCTATTTGTATCATGCTATTGAGAAGGCCGCTTCTGCCGGTAAGCAAGCCATTTATGCTTTCGCAGAAGGAGATGAACAAAGACTGATGTTATTGGGACTGAAACGATTCACCAAAGTGGAGCCATATAATTTGAAAAATGCCAGAAGGAAGGTAGCGGATTATGTGATTGAGAAGGGAGCTTATCCGTTCTAGTTGTTGATATTTATTAATAAAGATGGGAAAGGCCGCTTTTAGCGGTCTTTTTTTTAATTCCCAAAAACGGGGTTTTTGAGCTGCATTGATATTCTTTAAAAATTTTAGTAAAATATTCAACCAAAACTAAATGTAATCTGTATTTTAGCACAATTGTTTAACAAAATTGTTAAAAACGTGGAGGCCACTCACAAGCCCAGTGAAGAATTGATTCTGAATGCTGCCGTCAAGGTGTTTACCCGCAAGGGATATGCCGGGGCACGTATGGAAGAGATCGCCAAAGAGGCGGGAATCAATCGGGCGCTGCTCCATTATTATTTTAGAGATAAGGAAACGATGTTCAACATTATTTTCGAGACCAGATTCAAAGAATTTTTTACCGGCCTTTTTGGTGCGTTTCAGTCTGAAGCACCTCTTCTGGAAAAGATCAAGTGGGTTATTGATCACGAGATTACAGTACTTTCTCAACAGCCAGACCTGGCACGATTTGTCATTATGGAGATAGCTCAGCAACCTGACCGACTCATTCAGTTTGGTCAAAAGCTTGGACTCAACCCCAGGGCGATGTTGGGCAATTTTCAAAAAGAAATTCAACAAAACATAACGGCCGGAAAAATCAGACCCATTGATGGCAGGCAATTGCTAATGAACATCATCTCAATTTGTATTTATCCCTTCGTGGCCAAACCCATCATTAAAACAATGATGCAGATGGATGAAAATACATTTATCGATCTCATGGGAAAAAGAAAAAAAGATGCTTACGAATTTATCATTAACGCTATAACACCTTAGTAATATGAGGATGTCTATATTTTTATTTTGGATTGTACCTATGCTCACGCAGGCGCAAAGTCCTTTGACCATAGAAATGTGTCACGAGTTGGCTCGAAACAATTATCCGTTGATCCAACAGAAACAACTCATCGAACAAAGTACAGCATATTCAATTGCTAACATTGGATCTGGTCACTTGCCACAAATTTCTATTAATGCTCAGGCAACTTATCAATCGGATGTTACACAAGTTCCCATGGCAGCACCTGGATTTAATATTGAGCCATTGTCTAAGGACCAATATAAGATCTACGGAGAAGTCAGTCAGTCGTTGTATGACGGAGGTGCGATAAAAGGGCAAAAATCGTTGGCCGAAACAAAAGGGCATGTGGAAGATCAACAACTTGAAATTGATTTATACAAAATTAAAGAACGTATCAATCAACTGTACTTTGGAATTCTTCTGGTGGATGAGCAAGCAGCACAAATTGCATTGTTGCAAGAAGATCTGGAAAGAAATATCACGCGAGCCGAAGCCGCTATTAAAAATGGTACAGCCTTTAAAATGAGTGTTGAGCTATTACAAGCGGAAAACCTTAAAGCAACACAACGAATTATCGAGACGCAGTCGATGCGGGAAGCATACATTACCATGCTAGGCTACTTTATTAATCAACCGTTGAATGAAACCACAGTGCTTACCAAACCAACGGTGTTAACATTTGAAGATCAACCCGTATTGTCACGACCAGAATTGACATTGTTTAATTATCAACGAGAGTTGTTGAGGGCGCAATATGAGCTAGGGAAAACAAAAACATTGCCTCGAGTAGGCTTGTTTTTACAAGGTGGCTACGGGAAGCCTGCATTGAATCAATTGAAAAATGAATTCGACACTTACTATCTGGGGGGAATCCGTTTGAACTGGTCACTTTCCGGATTTTATAATTCGAAGAGAGATAAACAATTGCGCGACCTTAATCTCCAACAAGTGAATGCTCAAAAGGAAACTTTCGAATTCAACACCACTTTACTCACCACACAGCAAAAGCAGGAATTGAACAAGCTGAACAAATTGATTGAAGTGGATGATCAAATTATTGCGCTGAGAACGAGTATTAAAACAGCAGCAGAAGCGCAACAAGAGAATGGTGTGATTACTACCAATGATTACTTACGCGAATTGAATGCAGAGGATCAGGCTAAACAAAATCGGTTGCTTCACGAAATGCAATTACTGATGGCGTTGTACGCCTATCAAAATACAATTGGAAATTAAAAACGAAAAAGTATGGAACTTAAATCATACACTTTATTATTCTTGAGTCTTGCACTCCTTGGCGCCTGCAAGAACGGGGAAAATCAATTTGACGCTACAGGAAATTTCGAGGCGGACGAAGTAATTATTTCCTCTGAGGCAGGCGGAAAGCTTTTACGATTTGATGTTGAAGAAGGGCAAACCTTAAAGAAGGGAGAAATAATAGGATACGTGGATACTCTGCAACTTCGTTTGAAGAAGAAGCAACTACAATCTTCAATTAATGCAATATTGGCCAAACAGCCCAATATGTCATCGCAACTGGCAGCCATACAAGAGCAAATCGAAACTACCAAAAAAGAAAAAGCACGTTTTGAGAATCTTCTTAAGGCGGACGCAGCGACTCAAAAACAAGTAGACGATTTGACTGCCCAACTGGCACTTTTTCAAAAACAATATAGCGCGCTTCAATCCTCGTTGGGGATTACTACTCAATCACTAGAAAGTGAAACCATACCTTTTTTGATCCAGATTGAGCAGATCGAAGATCAAATTCAAAAATCAATTATTACAAATCCGATAGCGGGTACCGTGTTGACAAAGTATGCAGAGGAAAGTGAGGTGACAGGGCCGGGCAAGGCGCTGTATAAGATTGCGGACCTTTCATCGATTACATTACGCGCCTATATATCAGGAAATCAACTTTCTGTAATTAAGCTCGGGCAAAAGGTAAAGGTATTAGTGGACGACCTCGAAACGGAATCCAGGAGTTATGAGGGTGAGATCACATGGATTGCCGATAAAGCGGAATTTACGCCTAAGACAATTCAAACAAAGGAAGAGCGAGCTAATCTGGTGTATGCCCTAAAGGTGAAAGTAAAGAATGATGGTTTTTTGAAAATAGGAATGTACGGTGAGTTGATATTTTAATAATGGAATCAGCGGTAAAAGTGGAACGTGTATATAAGAATTTTCAATCGGGCAAGACAGAGATTGAAGCGCTGAATAACATTTCATTTGAGGTGGATAGGGGTGAGTTGTTTGGGTTGATTGGCCCGGATGGAGCAGGCAAGACCACCTTGTTTAGAATTCTTACCACATTGATGATCGCCAACCAAGGTAATGCCTGGGTAGATAGGTTTGAAGTGGTGAGCCAATACAAAGAAATCAGGAAGCGTGTGGGTTACATGCCAGGCAGATTTTCTTTGTATCAGGATCTAACGGTAGAAGAAAACATTTCCTTCTTTGCCACCTTGTTCGGTACAACTTTGGAGGAAAATTACGAATTGGTGAAAGACATATATGTTCAGATAGAGCCTTTTAAGAAAAGAAGAGCGGGAGCATTGTCGGGCGGAATGAAACAGAAGTTGGCTTTGAGTTGTGCTTTGATTCACAGACCGAGTGTGTTGTTTTTGGATGAGCCCACAACAGGAGTGGATGCCGTATCGCGTCAGGAGTTTTGGGACTTGTTAAAAAACTTACAACATCAGGGGATTACCATTGTAGTATCCACGCCCTACATGGATGAAGCCAATCTGTGCGATCGCGTGGCGTTGATGCAGGACGGAAAAATAATGGATATTGATACACCCAAGGGCATCACGCAAAAATTTTCAAAGCCTCTGTGGGCAATCATTGCAGCAGACATGTATAAGTTAATGCATGATTTGCGTTCGGACGAGCGCGTAGATACCTGCTATCCATTCGGACAATATCATCATATTACTTTTACAGAATTGAATCAGGAGATACAAAGCATTGCGAAGACATTGGTTGAGAAAGGACATGCCGATTTATCAATTCAAAAAATTGAACCTACGATTGAAGATTGTTTTATGGAATTGATGAACAAATGAGTAACGGAGTGGCCATATCAGTTTCAGATTTAACAAAACAATTTGGTGACTTTACCGCAGTCGATGCAATCACATTTGATGTGAAGCAAGGGGAGATCTTTGGTTTTCTGGGTGCGAATGGAGCTGGGAAAACAACCGCCATGCGGATGCTCTGTGGGCTGTCCCTTCCTACAAGCGGCAAAGCCAATGTGGCAGGCTTCGACTTATATAAAGAGTCAGAAAAAATAAAAAGAAGTATAGGCTATATGAGCCAAAAGTTTTCTTTGTACAATGATCTCACCATTAGGGAGAACAACAGATTCTATGGTGGTATTTATGGCCTAACAGATCAACAGATAAAAGAAAAAACCCAGTTTATGTTGAAGCATCTTCATCTGGAGGGCCAAGCCGATACTTTAGTAAAAGCATTACCGTTGGGATGGAAGCAAAAACTTTCATTTTCTGTTTCCATGATCCACGATCCAAAAATTGTGTTTTTGGACGAACCAACGGGAGGCGTAGATCCCATAACAAGAAGGGAATTCTGGACCATGATTTATGAAGCGGCAAGCAGGGGGACTACTGTTTTTGTAACAACACATTATATGGATGAGGCAGAGTATTGTGATCGTGTGTCGATCATGGTGGATGGGAGAATTGAAGCATTAGATACCCCTGCAGCATTGACTAAAAAGTTTGATGTAAAAGGCATGGAAGAAGTGTTTATACAATTGGCAAGGAAAGCAAAACGAAGTGATAATTAGTTTGACACGATATGCGCGGTAGGCTTTAAATTTTAGAGGGGCGAGGTTATGAAGCAATTCTTATACTTTATAAGAAAGGAATTTTATCACCTGTTGCGTGACAGGCGTACGTTATTTATCCTTTTCGGTATGCCAATGGCCCAGATTCTAATTTTTGGATTTGCGCTGACCAATGAAGTAAAGAACTCCCGCATCGCGATTCTGGATAATTCAAAAGATGAAGCGACTACTGAAATTATTCACCAACTGGAGGCCAGCAGATATTTTGATATCGTTGAAAACCTGAATTCATACTCAGAACTGGAGCCGACCTTTCAGGAGGGAGTTATCAGGATGGCTGTGGTATTTCCTGAACAGTTTCAAAGTAGCTTACTGCATACCAAAGCAGCTCCTATACAATTGATTGCCGATGCCACCGACCCCAATGTAGCCAATACATTGACCAGCTATGCTTCGGCCATAATCATGGATTATCAAAACAGTATGAGGGAGACAAAAGCTATTCCTTATGCAATCAACACAGAACTGCGCATGTTATATAACCCGCAACTAAAAGGGTCCTATAATTTTGTGCCGGGAGTAATGGCCATGATACTCATGTTGGTAGGCGCAATGATGACCTCAATTTCAATAGTGAGAGAAACGGAATTAGGTACTATGGAGGTTATATTGGTTTCACCCATTATTCCGATCCGGGTAATTCTTGCCAAGATGGTTCCCTATCTTTTATTATCGATGGTCAACATTGCCAGCATATTAATAATAAGCGTTTATATATTGGAGGTGCCCATCAATGGAAGCTTGACATTGCTGTTGTTTGAATGCCTTTTGTTTACACTTACCGCTCTGGCCCTGGGGCTTCTTATTTCTTCTATTTCAAATTCACAGCAGGTGGCCATGCTGATTTCATTGATGGGGCTTTTTCTTCCTACGGTAATGTTCAGTGGATTTATGTTTCCTATTGAAAACATGCCTGTACCCCTTCAGCTATTGTCCAATCTTATTCCCGCGAAGTGGTTTTATTATATCGTCAAAGATGTGATGATAAAGGGAACGGGACTAGAAACAGTGTGGAAGGAAACGCTTGTTCTGGTAGGCATGTTGATTGTGTTGCTAACGATAAGCATTAAAAAATTTAAAGTGAGATTGGAATGAGGACACTTCGAATTTTATTGGAGAAGGAATTTAGGCAGATCTTTCGCGACCCTGCCATACTCAGGCTTATTTTTATCATGCCAATAATACAATTACTGGTTCTTCCACTAGCAGCAGATTATGAGGTGAAGGATATTAACATTGCCATTGTTGATCAGGATCACTCTTCTTATTCTCGCCAGCTTACCAACAAGATTTCTGCTTCGACTTATTTTAAACTTGTGATGTATACCCACTCTTATAATGAAGCTATCTGTGGTGTTGAAAAAGATGAGGCGGATGTGGTGTTGCAAATACCCCCTTCATTTGAAAAAAATTTAATAAGGGAAAATGAAGCAAAACTATTTATGGCATTAAACGCTATCAATGGGGTAAAAGCAAACTTGGGAGGAGTTTATCTGCGCAGCATTATTAATGATTTTAATAACGAGGTGCGATTGGACTGGCTCCAATTTCCGCGGTTTAATCCTCAACCAATGATAAAAATATCTTCAATTAATTGGTTTAATCCTTTGTTGAACTATCAATTTTTTATGGTGCCCGGCATACTGGTGATATTGGTTACTTTGGTTGGATCTTTTCTTGCTGCTTTGAATATTGTAAAGGAAAAGGAAATTGGTACGATTGAACAAATTAATGTAACCCCTATTCGCAAGCATCAATTTATTCTGGGAAAGTTAATTCCATTTTGGATTTTAGGATTGGTGGTACTTTCTATCGGATTGCTATTGGCAAGAATCTTTTATGGAATTATTCCAGAAGGCAGTCTATTTACTATTTACCTGTTTGCTGTTGTATATCTTCTTGCCGTTTTGGGGTTAGGATTGTTGATTTCAACGTACACGGAAACACAGCAACAAGCCATGCTTATCTCATTTTTTTTGATGATGATTTTCATTCTGTTGGGAGGCTTATATACTTCCATTGATAGTATGCCACAGTGGGCACAAATTTTTACAATGTTCAATCCGGTAACCTACTTCATTGAAGTGATGCGTATGGTAGTTTTGAAAGGGAGTAGCCTATATGACATTCGCTATCACCTACTGATTGTTACTGGTTTCGGTCTGTTTCTCAACAGTTGGGCTATTATCAATTATAAGAAAAGAAGTTAAAACTGTTCATTTCTGTACGGCCTTAGTGTTCATTTTTCAACACGATAGAATTCTACACCTACCCAAACCTTTGATTTTGACAGCTATGGATAGATTTTGAGCCAATTTATTTTAGTGAACGGTTTTTGCATGGACAAGTGAAACCCAAATCTGATGAAAGGATCTACACTTATTCTTGTCCTTATTGTATTGTTTACGTTTCCTGTTTGGATAGGTCTGATAGCCGGGGGCTTTGGCTTAATCATTGGAATCGTTGGTGCAATATTTGGCGTTTTTTTTGGGATCATAGGCGCAATTTTTGGAGCTATTGGAGGAATCTTCGAGGCCATTTTCAGCGGTATATTTGGATGGGGACATCATTGGAATTTCATTTCGTTTCCACACTTTCATCTTAATGGTTTTGGAATCGCAGTCATTATAGTAATTGCTGCCCTGGTGCTGAACAGAAAAAAATCAGCAAAGGAGGAAGATGTAAAATAATAGGTCAGGGAATTTTTAGTTCAGCCTTAAATCCTTTGATGTGGTTGCGCAGTGCGTTTTGCCACGTGACATCAGCATCCCATTTGGTTCCCAGAAATACATTGCCCGACACAAGGTGCTTAAAATAGAATTTATAAACAGGGGTCTCTGCAGGAATTGTTTTCAATTGAACTGACCCATTCGGATAGGTCACAGAAGTAAGGGCACTTTCCTTGGATGTAACCGGATAGCCAAGAATATCACGTGCAATGGCACCTTCAGTGTGTACGTAAGACAGCACGTAATGAAAACCATTATTGCGAAGTTCTTTGGAGTCGATACCGGGTTCTGTCATGCCATAGCTAAGGGGGTAATTCTCTTTGAAAAATTTGGAAAGCACACTGTCCGCAGCAGCGTCTTTAAACCAGGGAACAGCAAGCCGATCTACTTTGAGGTCAAGGGCAAAAAAATCAGAACGCCTTCCTTCAATAATATTAATTGGAAAATTCTTCTCAGCGTAACTGTTGATCAAAAGATTTTTTATAGGTTGGCTGTTAACTGTGGATCGATAGATGGATTGTAATGCTTCGTTAAGGTCGGAATTTTGCACCTGCCACCCCGGCTGACCGTTATTTACAAATTTATTGGTACTGTTGAATGGGGTAATGATAAAGGAGTAAGCATTCTCTTCTTTGGAGATAAGTATAATAAATGCAATCTCACGTTTGGTAAGGAAGTCAGCAATTTTTGGAGTAACATCAGCGCCTGCAAACACTAAAGCGGTCTTGAAATAGGCCACTGCATCTATTCCCGATTTTTGAAATGAACTTTGGATGGTTTCTAGCTCTTGATCTGAAAAGTTAGAAGTATAAAAGACGCACGATCTTTTTGCCAGCAAACCGTCCGGTACACGATCCGTTATTTCCAATCTTGCAGGAATTGGATTAATCATTCCCTGAGAGTAGGCTGAAATTGTCGAAATGTATAAGATAAATAAATGAAACCTCATCGAATTGATAAAACTAACGGCTTTGCGAAGATAGTATTGTAAAGGCATTCTCTATAATCCAATATAAAAGCCGGTTTCGTCTTGTTTGATGGGATAAGTTTCCAAATCGCGCGAACGTTCTGCTGATTCACGACCGGTCTTTAATTGAAAGCGATATCCATGCCAGGAACAGACCACCTCTCCCAGATAATTGATTTTGCCTTTGCTTAGCGATTCGCCATTGTGCGAGCATTTGTCTTCAACGGCAAAAAAATCATCGTTTACCCTGGCGAGGCATATTCTTCTTTGATGCACGATCAGCAGCTGGGTGGTTCCTGGTTTAATTTTTTTGAGAGCATCTTCAGGATTTGAAAATATCTTTACCCACTGCATGAATCAACTTTTACTGGACTGGAGTTTTTCATAACTTGATCAAAATTACCTATACCCATGAAGAAAATCTACTTTACACTATTGCTGGTTTTAAGTTGTGCTTTAATTTTTGCACAAAACACAAAACAACAAGCCAAGCTCGATCAGAAGGCAAAAGAAATGGAAGCCAAAGTGATAGAATGGCGCAGACATTTTCATCAATATCCTGAATTATCCAATCGCGAGTTTAAGACAGGTAAAATGATTGCTGACCATTTGAAATCATTGGGCCTGGAAGTGAGATATCCTGTGGCAAAAACTGGAGCCGTTGGCATTTTGCGAACAGGCAAACCGGGACCCACCATCGCACTAAGGGCAGACATTGATGGCTTGCCCGTAGTGGAAAGAAACAGTCTACCCTTTGCCTCTAAAGAAAAATCGACTTACCTCGGTCAGGAAGTGGGTGTGATGCACGCTTGTGGTCATGATACACACATTGCCATATTGATGGCAACTGCACAAATATTGTCAGAAATGAAATCGGAGTTGAAGGGAACCATTGTGTTTATATTTCAACCTGCTGAAGAAGGAGCGCCTGAAGGTGAGGAAGGCGGTGCAGCCTTGATGATAAAAGAAGGCGTATTGGACGACCCAAAAGTAGATGTAGCTTTTGGCTTGCACATCAGTTCACAAACACCTGTAGGCACCTTAACATTTAAACCAGAAGGCTTGTTGGCCGCATCGGATATGTTGAAAATAAAAGTAAAAGGGGTGCAGGCGCACGGCTCGGCTCCGTGGTCAGGTATTGATCCGATAGTTGTATCCGCACAAATTATAAACGGACTACAAACCATCGTAAGCAGGCAATTGGATTTAACACAGGCTGGAGCTGCGTTGACCATTGCCACCATTCACGGTGGGGTGAGAAATAATATTATCCCTGAGGAGGTAGAAATGACAGGGACGCTTCGCACGTTGGACAACACCATGCAGGAAGAGATGCACCGAAGAATTAAAAGAACGGCAGAAAAAATTGCTGAAAGTATGGGCGCGACTGCTGAAGTAGAAATTATCAGAGGATATCCTGTTACGTACAACTCACCTGCGCTGACCAACTGGGCGCAACCTGTGATGGAAAGAGTGGCTGGAAAAGACAAGGCGGTGGTCATCAAAGCAGTGACCGGAGCAGAGGATTTTTCTTTCTTCTCACAAAAAGTACCGGGCTTCTTTTTCTTTGTGGGTGGCATGCCACTGGATGCTGACCCGACTAAAGTGCCTTCGCACCACACACCAGACTTTTTTATTGACGAAAGCGGAATGATCACAGGTTTGCGTGCCATGCTGAACCTGACAGTAGATTACATGAACAATCCAATGAAGAGCACAAGTACGGGGATGAAAAAATAAAAATGTAAGTGAAAGGTTTTCAGTTGGCGGGTTTTTCGTATTCTGAAATGCAAGTAATAAAAACGATAGGCCCCGCCATGCATATGCTAGCAAGGCCTTTTGATTCTACCCAATCGATTTTTACTGTTTGGCCCGCTTTTAAATTGAAATGATATAATGGATCTTCGGCCACTGTTGGTGCCTGAATATACACGCGGTGCTCAGGCTCTAGTCGCGTGCCATCCGCAAGCTCAAACATTAAACCACAACCGTCCAGGCCACTCATATCAACCACTTTAGCCTCCGTTCCGCAAATAATGGTTTTCGGCTCTTTACAACTCGGGAAGAGCATGATGAACAATAATGTGAAAAACAACCCTTTCATATATCTGATTTCACTATTTGACACATTGTATTACCTATTGCCTGTAAAAAAGCTAAATTAGAAACAGAAAAACCAAAATAATTTTATGTATAAATTACTATTCTTCCTGGGGTTCTTTGCAATTACGGGAAATTCTTTTGCACAGAAAAAGGCCGGGCAAAAAATTAATGCTCATAAGAAGGCTGTCATTGCATCGGTTGATAGTAAAAAAGAGGAGCTCACTGCATTGAGTGATGAAATCTGGGCTTATGCCGAGGTGGCGTTTCAGGAGACAAAATCTTCCAAGGCGCTTGCCGATTATGCGGAGTCACAAGGTTTTAAGGTGGACAGGGGATTTGCAGAAATACCAACAGCATTTGTGGCCACTTACGGGTCAGGAAAACCCATCATTGGAGTGCTGGGTGAATTTGATGCATTGCCAGGAATTTCCCAAAAGAGGCAACCTACAAAGGAAGCCTTTCAGGAAGGAGGCGCAGGACATGGATGTGGTCACAATCTTTTTGGCGTAGGGAGCCTTGCGGCTGCTATTTCAATAAAAGAATTGATTGAACAAGGAAAGCTGAAAGGGACTATTAAATTTTATGGCACTCCCGCAGAAGAATCCGGAAATGGAAAGGTGTATATGGCGAGAGCAGGCCTGTTCAACGACCTGGATCTTTGTTTTGATTGGCATCCCGGAACGAGGACAGAAGCATCAACGCAAAGTTCGACAGCGCTGGTTGAATATAATATTGAATTTTTTGGAAAAGCGGCTCATGCTGCTGGTGATCCCTGGAATGGAAGGAGTGCCCTGGATGGGTTGGAGTTGTTCACGGATGGTATCAATATGTTGCGAGAGCACATCAAGCCTTCCTCCAGAATGCATTATGTTATTCTAAATGGAGGAGAAATACCAAACGTGGTTCCTGAATATGCGAAGGTGTGGATATGGATTCGGGATTCTAAAAGGGAGGAGATGGATAAGCTCATTGAACGCATGAAGGACATCGCAAAGGGAGGTGCTTTAATGGCTGGTGTTGAAGCGAAAGCAACCTTGTTGAGTGGTACTTATGAAGTTTTGGTGAACAGAACTGGGGCAGAATACATGCACAAAAACCTGGAGCTTCTAGGGCCCATTAAATTCACTGAAGCAGAGCAAGACTATGCAAAGGCCATTCAAAAAGCAACGGGCGTGGATCAGGTTGGGTTGATTGGTGAAATTGGTCCCCTTAGGGAAACATCTGATAATACGGGCGGGGGCTCTACGGATACAGGAGATGTAAGTTGGATTGTCCCTACCATTAGAATGAGCGCTACTACCGGTGCAGTGGGTGCCCCGTGGCACTCTTGGGCAGAAGTGGCCTGCTCAGGCATGTCCATTGGACATAAAGGAATGATGCATGCCGCCAAAGCCATTGGTATGACCATCGTGGATGCTTTTGAAAATGAGCAGCTCCGAATAAAGGCCAAAGCAGAATTTGACGAAAGAAGAAAAGGGCATGTTTATAAAGCTTATCTGTCTGACGGCCCACCACCTATAAAATCTGATCAATGAAATACTTGTTAACAATTCCAGCAATATTGGTCTTTGTACTTTGTGCCAAAGGCCAGCAAAAAGACCCTTCCTTTGAAGAAGTCATTTCACTTCGCAGTGCGGGCAGCCCGGTAATATCAGCGGATGGAAAAACAGTAGCTTTTACTGCGCGCACCGCGGATTGGAACCAGAACGAGTTTGATGATGAAATCTGGATTTCAAAAAATGGAGGACCAGCATTTCAGGCAACCTATGCTACCAAAGGGTCTAGCGAGTCGCCTACATTTTCTCCAGATGGAAAATGGCTGGCCTTCCTCTCTGATCGCATGGGAAAGAATCAGATTTTTGTCATGCGTTTGGAAGGAGGAGAAGCGTTCGCCATCACCGATGAAAAGGAAAGCATTTCAGATTTCGAATGGGCTCCTTCCGGCAGGAAAATATTTTTTATCAAGCAAGAAAAGGAGGACAAACAGAAAAAGGATGAAGAGAAGAGATATGGAGGCTTTGCAGCAGATGATTCCGAGTTTACGTTATCTCACCTGTGGCAGATGGATTTTAATCCTTTGTTGAGAAACCCTGTAGAGCTTCCTTGCTACCAATCTGTGGATTCCTTAAAAGCAAAAGCGGGTTGTTTGGAGTTGGCCAAACCCGAACGATTGACAGAAGGAATGTTTACGGTCACATCATTCAAAATCTCCCCTGATGGATCAAAATTGGCGTTCAATCATCAACCTAATCCACTCATTAATTCTTCTATCAAATCCGACATTTCATTGATAGATTTAGCAACTAAAAAAATAAAACCACTAATAGCATATGCAGGGAATGATGCTTTGGCGGATTGGTCACCCGATTCAAAAGAGCTGTTATACACCACCAGCGAGAATGACACCACATCAAATTTTTATAAAAACTCTAAATTATTTGCTGTAAATATAAATGACGGAAAATCCAGAAGGTTGGGAGCTAAGTTGGATGAGGACATTGGAGGCCAGTTGACGTGGCGGGAAGATGGAATATATTTTTCTTTGTGGAATAAAACACAAAGACCAATTTATAAGGTCAGCTAATCGTTGTTACTCTTGCCCTTTTCCTCATTTTAAGTTTATCTCCTCTTTTATTGATTAATAAATTTACTCGAGCTTCGCCAAATAGGCTTTTGAGTACAGATATTATCACATTCCCTCGCTTTAAGGCAATCATTACTTTTCTTCAATTGGGAATAAGTATCTTCTTAATTGTAGTCTCAATTGTTATCGATCGTCAGGTGAACTATTCTCTAGTAAAAGAGCCAGGTAGGAATCATGACCAGATAGTGTATCTAAATTATCCAAAGGGCCTGTCAAGTGATGGGCTAAAAAGATTACGCCAAAACTGGAAAAAGAGTAATGCGAATATTGTCGATGTGATGGCAACCTCTCAATTACCAGATCAGATAAGCAGTAAGGAAATTAATTCAAGCTTTTACAAAATTTCAGTTGACCCTGCATATAATGAGTTTTTCAACCTGAAAATGATTAAAGGGGATTGGTTTAAAGCAAATGACGGGGATTCAATAGTTATAGTCAATGAAGCGGGCGAACAGATAAAGGGTGACGCTAAGAATGTAAGGGGTGTATTCAGAGACTTGAGCAGTCAGTATAATCTACCAGAAAAGCCGTTAAAAATCAGTGTCTCCAGCAATGCAAACTACAATTTCCTTTGTATTCGTGTTTTAGAGGTTGATATACGTAAAACGCTAGAATACTTAGCAAAATATTTCGGCCGCAATGGGCAAAATGCATCTTTAAGATTTATGGATAAAAGATTTGAAGAATGGCTGAACTATCAGGATCGATTAAATACCTTATCAAGAATTTTAGCTTTTATTTCATTGGTCTTGTCATGTTGTTCAATATATGCTTTGAGCGTGAGTATGGTTCGCGATAAATTAAAACAATTAGCTATTCACAAATTATGTGGCGCTCCAACATTGAAGATAATCGGCATTCTAGTTCATGAATTTGTGCGCTTAACCCTTATTGCCATTATTGTTTTTGGTCCAATTACTTATATCGCGGTCAAGGAACTCTTAAGGAATTTCGTTTATTCAACACATTTAAAATGGATGGACTTGGGGTTTCCATTAGCTTATTGTGGAGTGGTGATTCTGGTTATATGTAGTGCCCAGACACTAAGTCTAAATCGGGAAGACTTATCCAAAGCACTAAAAGGATAGATATTAATATATTAACTCACTACTTTGTAGCGCCATTTTGGGCATATCAGGTTTTCTAAAATCAAATTGGATGGCTACATCCTCAGATGCTTCGGGATCAAAGCCTTCTCCAACAGCTCAAATAGAAATTCAACCACAATAGCCAATACGGCTGCAGGTATTGCGCCCTGTAAAATCAAATGCGTATTATTTAACGCCAACCCGGTAACAATAAACTCCCCTAGTCCTCCGGCTCCAATAAAGGCAGCCAATGTAGCGGTGCCAATTGTAATTACTGCCGCTGTGCGAATACCCGCCAATATAGAAGGCATGGCCAAAGGCAACTCTACAAAACGAAGTTGTTGAATCGTGGTCATTCCCATGCCCGCAGCTACTTTTCTTAGTATGGGATCAACAGAGGTGAGCCCTGTGGTCGTGTTTCTTAAAATCGGTAACAACGCATAGAGAAACAAGGCCGTGATAGCAGGAATCCTTCCTATTCCCAACAAAGGAATCATTAATGCGAGCAGTGCAATAGAAGGTATCGTTTGTAACAACCCCACAAAATACAATACGGGACGACTGATCCCAGAAAAAATATAAAGCAGAATACCCAACGGCACCGCAACCAGAATTGCCAACCCAAGAGAAATAGCAGTTATTCCCAAATGGGTCCAGGTCTTGTCTGCAATTTCTGTCCACATACTCGGATCTGTTCTCAATGTATTTTCATGCACCAGGTTTTTCCTCAATAAAAATGAATGCGCTACTTCGTTAAATGATTTTTTTTCGAACAGTACTTCTGAATTCATCGCCTGCATCTCATCCTCAGAAATCATCGACTCTAATTTATTGGCAATTGCCTTTACCTTAGGGTCTAGTGACTGGTTGTAAACTGCAACTGCGTAGTAGGCCGGGAAGAATTTCAGGTCATCCTCCAAAAGAAACAAATTATACTTTTCAATCTCTCCATCGGTGGAGTATACATCAGTAAGCTCTATTTTCCCACTTGCAATCGCCTGATAGGCCAATCCATGTTCAATACCTACCGGGTTAAGCCTAAGGTGATATGCCATTTTTAAGTTCTCCCATCCATCTTTGCGTTTTAGGAATTCATAACTCAGGGCCACAGCCATAGCATCTATTTTCTGTAAATCTGAAATTGTTTTCAGCCCTCTCGATTCTGCAATTTTTGGTGTGGTAGCAAGTGCATAGGTATTATTAAATCCAAACGAAGGTGATATCTCTAAACCCAGTTTAGATTGTAACTCTTCATTAAGCGTCTGATGATTGAGTCTTTTATCACTTTTCAATATCTCCTCGGCCAGAGAGCCCGTATACTCTGGATAAAGATCTATTGATCCTCCGCGCAAAGCCGCATAACAAACGGCAGTTCCTCCCAAATTGAATTTTCTTTCAACAGCGTATCCTTCATTTTCAATGAGCTGTGCCAGTATTTCTCCCAAGATATAACCTTCATTAAAATGCTTTGCTCCCACCCGAATGGTTTGCGCATCTACTCTTTGGCAGAATACCATCAACATCAATGTGATAAAAAGGATCCTCATGATTGAAGCGGAAAAAATTTCCCATTTTCGATTTCGAGTTGAGTATCTCCCAACTTCATAGCTTCATTTGGATCGTGTGTGACCATCACAATACACCGCGGTTCGGTTCGTTGAAGCTTTAAGACCTCTGCATGTATATCCTGTTTTGTTTCCGAATCCAAAGAAGAAAAGGGCTCATCCAATAACATAAAGGGAGGGTTAAGTAAAATTGCCCTGCACAATCCCACGCGTTGCTGCTCACCACCGGATAATTGAAATGGATATTTTTTATTATGATCTTCTGATAAATTTACCAACCTCATAAGTTCCCTGGCCCGCTTTATCTTTTGTTCTTTGCTCCAACCAGCCAGCACACCGGGCAAGGTTATGTTTTCAAACACTGTCAAGTGTGAGAAAAGTCCTACAGATTGCACGGCATAGCCAATGGTGAGCCGAATCTGATGAATATTTTTGTAATTAATGGGTTTGCCAAATAAATATACCGTGCCTTCAATTGGACGAATGAGTCCGTTGATTATTTGAAGTAATGTGGACTTTCCGCTTCCACTCTTCCCAAGAATAACTGTAATTCTTTTCGCTTCAATCTCGAGAGATAGGTTTTCAAAGATGACTTGATTGCCATATCGATGCGAAATCCTTTCAAGTTGAATTGCGTTACCCATTCACTTTGATGGTTTCGCCTACAATTCGCAATCCATTTAAGGTAAGGTTAGGCTCTACCCGGTCAAAAAAATCATGAAGCGGAGTAATTACAGGAGAGAGTCCTCCAGTTGCAATCGCTGGACAATCTTCTTTCAATTCTTTTCGTATCTCATTCACCATCGACTTCACCAGGCCATTGTATCCAAACAATATCCCCGACTGAATAGCAGTAATAGTACTCGTTCCTAACACTGAAGCTGGCATTTGTAAAGGCACATCAAAAAGTTTTGCGGTATTTTGAGTGAGTGATTTAATCGCTGTCATCAATCCAGGTGCGATAGACACTCCTAATATTCTTCCTGTTGGTGAGAGAGTGGTAAATGTCAATGCTGTACCAAAATCCACCACTATGCAAGTGCTTTTATAATAATCATAAGCTGCAATGGCATTGGAAACCAAATCAGCACCTATTTCATAAGGATTTAACACTTCAATTGATAATTTTTTGTAGATAGGTGGTCCAAGTACAATGGGTTTCTTTCCAAACAAAATTTCAATTACTCCCTTCAGTTTTTCGGTGAGCACAGGAACCACGCTACTCAACACAATGGCTTCAATTGTAGCAACATCCACATTGGCTTCAAAAAAATAGTCTCTGAGTTTTATCCCATAAAACAGTTCCGATTGTTCCGGTTTAGTGGGAATTCGCCAAATGTGCAACCAGATTTCTCCATCCCAAAGTCCGATAGTGGTGTCGCTGTTACCTGTATCAAGTGCAAGGAGCATCGTGTATCGAACTTTGGTAGAAAGCTAATTTACTATTTCTACTCCCTTCCAAAAAGCCACCCTGTCTTTAATTGCTTTGGCCGCCTCCTTGGGTTCGGGGTAATACCAGGCTGCATCAGAATTTTCTTTGCCGTCAACGCTTAGGTTATAATAAGATGCTGTCCCCTTCCAGGGACAAATTGTATTTGAAGGAGAGTCGGAAAAGAATTCCTTTTTGATTGTGTCGGCTGGGAAATAATGATTGCCTTCTATTACTACTGTATCATCACTTTCTGCGAGTACTTGTCCGTTCCAAATTGCTTTCATGGTGTTTGTTTTATATTCAGTATACAACTAACCCTAACCCATTTGTTCCCGTTACCGGCCGAATGTGCATAAATGTTGTTAACCTGACAATTAATAGTCTGTTTTAATGTTTTTATTTAAAGGAAGTCGCAATTGGTAACGGATGTCTTCGTCTCTGGCTTCCTCCAGTACGTCCAATCCATATTTTATTTTTTTTGTATCATCATAGACCATTGTGCCAAATATTCTATCCCAGAAAGAAAAAATATTACCAAAATTAGTGTCCGTCCACGGGCGCTCGAAGTGATGGTGAAACTTGTGCATGTTAGGAGTGATGAATACGAGACTTAGTGCCTTATCCAGCCACTGGGGCATATTAATGTTGGCATGGGTGAAGTAAGTAAAAAATATAGTACAGAATCTGTAAAACAAATAAAATGCAATCGGTGCGCCAATTATGACAATGGCAATGAGAGCAAATACCTCCCGCAAAAAGTAATCACCAGGATGATGACGTGTACCCGTAGTAGCATCTACTTTGGTGTCACTGTGGTGCACCATATGAAATTTCCACATCCACTTTACGCGATGGAGCAGATAATGAACCACGTATTGAGCCACAAAATCAAGAAACATCACGGCTATGATTAACTCTGCCCAGACGGGTAAATCTATATAATGCAGCAATCCAATTTGTTTTGTGCCTATCAAAGCAAAAATTCCTACGGTGAAAATTCCAAATAAAAGGTTAATTACAAAAGTAAAAAGCAGGAAGACCAAATTAACGCCATCGTGTTTCCACTTGGAATATTGATGCTTTGCCAATGGATAGTTTCCCTCCAAAATCCAGCATACTACAAGGCAGGTGACTACCCATACCAATTTCTGCCAGGTAGGCATCTCTTCAAAAAACAGCAGGAATGAGTTCATGGTAAATAGTACTCACTAAAATACAATTTTTTTGAGAATTAATTAGGGGTGAGGTAATGTGGGTATGTTGGGTTTCGTTTTACAATTTTTCCTGAATCAAAACTCTATTCGATAACTAAACACTGGAACTAAAGGCATCTGATACCATTTTTTGATTTCTCTAGCAATTAGCGTTTTGAAGTCTTTAAGTTTAAGACAACCCAAAATGGTTTTACCCCTAAACCCCATTTTGCATTTGATCCTGAATGGATAATAAAAATCCGATGCCCAAAGTCTGGAGTTATTTCCCATCCCTGGCCACCGGATTGAATCATCGGAAGGGAGCCTATTTCAGCCCATCAAATCGCTTCAAACTGATAAATTTTTAGAAGGTCGTTATTCTCGTTTACCGTTACTTCCAGATCTTTAATCAAACCATTCCGAATGTCATAGACCCAGCCGTGGATAAAAGGGCTTTTAGATTTACTCCATGAGTTTTGAATAATGGAAGTCTTTCCCAAATTATATACCTGCTCTATTATATTGAGTTCAATGAACCTGCTTTCTCTCTTACCTCTATCCGGTATACTATCCAATTCCATTTGATGAAATCGATAAACATCTTTGATATGCCTGACCCAATTGTCAATAAGTCCAAATTGCTGATTGCTCATGGCCGCTTTTACTCCTCCACAACCATAATGACCACACACAATCACATGTTGTACATTTAAAACACTCACGGCATAGTCCAAGACACTCAGCATGTTCATATCCGTGTTCACAACCATGTTGGCAATATTGCGGTGAACAAATACCTCACCAGGGGGTGCGCCAATAATTTCGTTAGCAGGCACCCTGCTATCTGCACATCCTATCCATAACAAAGGTGGTTTTTGACCCTCGGCCAGTTTGCTAAAGTAATTTGGGTCGCTAGAAATCATTCTCTCCACCCATTCCCTGTTATTCTGCAGTAACTTATTATATAGTTCCATATTGTTTTGTTTTATTTGTTTTGTTCTACTAATAATTCTTCCATACCGTTTGCCTCTTTCTTCTTGAGGTTCTCCGCTAACCATGAGGTTGCTTTTTCAAAATCTTCAAAACAACGTGATTCCGGTACAAGCCCCGAAATTATACCTAGTTTTTTAAATTGTTCTTCTACATTTTCGCGTAGTCCACTGAACAACACCCACGTATTACTTTTATTCAGATCGCGGATAACATCCATCAACGCATACATTCCTGACTGGTCGGCAAACGAAAGGTGCCTAAACCTAAATACAACAGCCTTCATGTTCGGACTCTTGCTAAACTGCTCTTGAAATTTTGATGAAAATCCAAAGAAAAGCGGACCGTGAAATTCCTGAATAAATACCTGGTCGGCATGAAGAGATGTATTTATTCCTTTTAATTCATCTTCACTATCGGGGTGATCATTGGCAGGATCCATAGTACTGGCTTCATGTCCCTGCTCTGCGGATCGCTTCACAAAAAACAATGCAGACAACACCAGGCCTATTCCTACTGCCCACAAAAGATCCGCGAAAACCGTCATCCCAACTACTGCAATTTTAACAACAGCGTCAGCTTTTGGAACCTTTAAAATATCACGTAGTCCTTTGTAATCTATAATACCAATACCTACTGTAATCAGTATACCGGCTAAAACTGACAATGGAATTTCAGCTGCATATTTGCCCAATCCAAGGAGTACAATTAACAAGAACAAACCATGAATCACACCTGATATCCTTGTTCTTCCTCCTGATCTTACATTCACAACAGTACGCATAGTCGCACCTGCCCCGGGTATACCTCCTATCAAGGCAGCCACCATATTACCAAGGCCTTGCCCTATCAATTCTCTGTTGCTGTTGTGCTTTGTTTTTGTGATGTTATCGGCAACTACAGAAGTAAGAAGTGAATCAATCGAACCCAAAGCTGCAAGTGTAATAGCTGGAACGAGTATCAATCCGATGTTGGACATATTCAATCCGCTAAATATGTCAAAATTCAGATGCGGCAATCCTTCCGGAATATTCCCAATCTTGGGAATATCCATAGCCACAAATTGTGGGATCAAAGACACCACAATCAGCGCTACTAATGTACTGGGGACTAACTTAGTGACACGTGGGAAAAGGTAAATAATTGCAATGGTAAGTGCCCCTAACAAAAATGCAGGCCAATTCATATTCTGAAGTGGTGTCATTATGCTGGCAAATACTTCTGTAATTTTATTGGGAGATGAATGCCCGACCAGCGGAAAAAGCTGTAAAAAAATAATAATTAATCCAATCCCACTCATAAATCCTGACACAACCGGATAGGGGATGAATTGCACCAATTTCCCAATCTGGGTAAGACCAAAAACAATTTGTAGTAGACCTCCCACAAAAAAGGTAAGTAATACCATGGCCAGGCCTATTTCGAAATTGGGTGCCTGCTGCATAAGGGTGGCTGCAACTAAGGAAGACACCACCGTCATTGGTCCGGTTGGGCCGCTTATCTGGGTTTTTGTTCCACCAAAAATAGCCGCCACAATTCCGATGGCAATGGCTCCGTACAGACCTGCTTCTGCACCCAAACCAGATTGAATACCAAAGGCCATGGCCAGTGGGAGCGCCACTATACCTGCGGTAACACCGCCAAATAGATCGCCCTTAATTGTTCTTGTATCAAGTAACTTCATATAAAATAATTAGTTGGATAGCATCGTGCTTCCGTCCGAATAAAAAAATTTGATAAGTTGTCAGGGTGAAACCCCTGTAAGCGAAAACCTATGCCTTGGGTGGCGGAGTAGTTGCCTCCTTTTGGTAAGGAGAATAGGAATCAATTTTGAAACTGCGAGTGAGGAGAATACCTTCAACTTCTCTTGGCTTCTCCATGAGTAAGTCTTTCGCACTATCATCATCATCTTCGATGAGAGGCCTCGGATTTACTCCCCGGGATTTTGGCGTAGCATCCTCTGCCTCGTCAGCATCTCCTGCTATAAGCAGGGAGATGTCTTGATGTGCTACTACCTGCGGAGTTGGCTCAAAAGTGGCCTTAAAATATAAGCCAGAGGTCAAAAAGAGGATATAAACAAGTCCTCCAACGCTCAAAACCCTATGGATTGGCAATTTCATGACCCCAAATATAATAAATTACTTTCGAACTGGGTACTTTTCGACCACTTGCACGCCAGCGGGATAAATCAGTATCTGGTCAGAAAACATTGATAACACCACTAGTTGACCTCAGGTAGCTGATATTTTAAAAGGCTTCACTGAATGTAAAGAAAATCCCATTCTGATCTTTTGCAATCCCATAGTCAAGTCGAAGTTTTATATTCTGACTGAGCGCGAAACGAATGCCCGCACCATAAGTGTATTTTGGTTTGATGAAATCGTCATCAGTTACATCGCCCGCATCCAGAAATGTCACACCAGAAAATCTCTTATAAATCGGCATGCGAGCTTCCAATTGACCAACATAGTATTTTTCACCACGAAATCGATTGGAGTAATATCCGCGCAAAGCATACGAACCCCCCAGGCTGTAACGAAACAAGTAACTCGGAGTACCTTGTGAAAATCCTGCGGCAAGACGTGAGGCAATCACAAAATTGGAATTAATGACATATTGAAAATATCGAATCTCTGCATCTATCTGTAGGGCTTCTCCAAGACCGGAAGCATTGAGTACTGAAGGAGTGTACAAAAAAGTGATTTGTTTTAATGTTCCCTTTTTAGTACTGAAAGTGTTATCACGCGTATCTTGCTTAAGTGTAAGCCCTATGCCTACAGGATTTTCATTTGGAAAAAACTGTTGATTCAGTTCGACATCATTCTCATTGATTGCTTTTGTCTCTTTTCTTCCCCGAGCGTCACCAAAGGCAACAATTTGAAATTTATTTTTTAAAATGAATGCGATCTCTGGTTTTATTCTGTAGGTATTGGAAAACAACCTGGTGTAGTTTTCTGCTATGGTATTGCTTCCTTCCCCAAAGTAGTATTGAAAGAAATTTGAATAGGAGCCATAAAGGTTAAAATTTACATTTCTAAACAGATCAAAATAGGTATAGCTTGATTGAAGACTTAGCTTTCCGCCAGAAATAACCTGGAGTTGGGTATCAAAATACCGGCCTGGTGTTTTTAAAGGAAAATTAAAATAGGCACCTCCTAAAATTATTCCTAGCGCAGGATCATAGCCAATTACTGGTGAAATGGTATAGTCTGTCGGACTTACTTTAATTGTCTTTGTTGTATTTTCCGCATCAACATTCCCGCTAATGTCAAACACCAATGCTCCGTTAATATAAGTTTGAGAAACCCTCGTATTATATAGTGCAAAGGAATCATTTAATAGTGGATCTTCCTCCAGCACCGAAAAGTCTGCATAATAACCGGGGGCAATTTTTCCAATTTTCCTATCTTCATTCAGCACATACGCACCATTTAAAGTATATGCTTCAATAGCTTCGTTAATCGTCAAGGTTTTATCGGCAATGCCTTCAATCAATTCCCCGCTAGGATATCGCCCTGTAACATTCACCGCCATATTCGAAAAAGGATTAAGTCCATCTACCTGGGTATAGTTAGCAAACAACGTGTCCATACCATAAGGATAGTCACTCGTTAGAGCTCCCTTTGCGAATTGATACTTTACTCGTGCATCGAGCAAATCCTTTTCTTCAAAAGGCTGGTCAGCCGATGAGTGGGTTTTATAAAATGATGATAGATTTTTGTAATCAAACAGTTGGCTTGCAATTATCGTGACGCCAAGTCCAAGATCGGCAGCTTCTTGAATTTGTTGAACAGATGCATATCCGGCATGGTCAATCACATGCCTTCTATTCAATGAGATCTTATTGTTCCTGTTTATGGTGTTCAAAATATTTTGAAGCCCTTCTTTCCCCTGAACATGAAACGCAAAAGTACTGGTAGGATTAATCTGAAAAATGTCTTTCAATTGTTTTTCATTTAGAAAAACTTTTCCTCCAGGTTTAGCTGCATCATGCTGATAGCCGGAATAAGAAAGGGACTGATCCTCAAAAAATTTCATGGCATGGTACTTTACACGAGATTCATCAACACTTTTACCAATGAAACCCAAATGTTTTTTGCCTACTCCCTTCATCAATCCCTCTGTTTGTGGAATACGACCATAACTTCTTGCTCTCACCCTAACCTTGAGTAGGTTATTTATTTGAAGCCCTTGATAGATCTTAAAATAGTAAGGATTGAAGGTATTATCTCCAATAGTGGTGATGCCATAGCTAAGCACTTTTGACTGCATTATAGCAATTGCCTTTTGAATGGTTTCATTGGAATAAGCCGATCCAATAAGACGGTTGGCTTCCATAGAAGCACTCTCGAGTAATAGCCCCGTTAAGTTTCCTGCAGCATCCTTTTGTAGGGTTCCGTCAGTGATGGTAGTGTTCTTATCAAATCCCAGTTTTTTCAATGCTGCACTATTGATTATTGCGGCATGTCCACTCTTTAGAAAAATGATTGTTGGGGTTTCAGGCATTAGTTCATCTAAAAGTTTGAGTGGATTTGGAGTTTCTTTTAATGGCTCGTTTCCCAGGTTTCGCCCGATGTACATCCCATCCAGCAATTCAGTTTTTGTTACATTTATTTTTTCAACCAGTTTGGCTTTATCATTGATACCGGAAAAATTAACTTGAAGTAAACCCAGTCCACCATCTATAAAATGTATGTGACTGTCTACAATACCAGGTATCACCCTTTTTGATTGAATATCTATTTGTACGGGATAATTTTTCAAATCCAACTCACTCAGGTCATTCCCTGTTTTTGTAATTAATCCATTTTCTACCACTAAGTATGTGGCTTCTGGCAATGAGCTATCACAGGTGAAAATTTTACCGTTATAATAAAGTGTGGCTTGTGCTGAGACCATGAAAGGTCCAAATAAGGCCAGGAGAGAGCAAGCAATTTTCATTGAAATGATAATCCTTTGGCCCCCGCAATTGTGTTTATTAAGAAATGAATCCCTATTCACAGCAAAGAGCGGATAAAGCTGTTTCAAGATGCGCATGGCTAAAACAAGAACATCACAAAATAAATAATTTCATGAATTCAAATCAATAGGCCGTATTTAAAAATAGAACATAGCGAAACCGCGATCCATTGATCAAACTTGAGCACTACTTTGGAATAACTGGCAAAATAATTTTTGAGGGGTGCTTCTTCGAGTGGTGAATTGTATTCACAGCAGATATCAAGTTTTTCTCATTGGCAATCTCTGTCCCTGTGTTCGGGTTGGGATCATAATGTGGCGCTTTGCTGCTGGTAATCTGCACTCTGATGCGGTGCCCTTTTTTAAAAAGGTTGGCCGTATAAAGCTGCCCTATTTCTATTTTGTAAATTTCGTCAGGCTTCATTAGCTCCTGCTTTTCAAACCCATTTCTATATCGCATTCTCAAGTATCCGGCATCCATTCCTGAAAGGTTGATGGACTTCCCGTCCGGGTACACATCTGTTAGTGTTATAGAAAAGTCTGTGTCTTTTGCAGAAGAACTTACGAAAAGCTCAGCCATCACCTCACCCACCACTTTTAGATCATCGGCCAAAGGCGCTGAGGTATATACGAGCACATCTTTTCTGCTTTCATTATCCCTTTGATCATAAGGGTAGGATTTTTCATAAGATACATCCCATAGCGGATTGGAGGGATCAAATACATAGCTATCACTTTGTTCCGGCCCAGGTGCTTGAGCACTCAGTTTACCATCGGCTTTGTCAATAGCCGTTTTTCCGGTGCTGTGCAAATAAAAATCGGTAGCAACCGCTCTGCTTAAGGGCCACTCATTTTCAGTCATCCATTTGTTTTCGCCCATTACAAAAATACTTACAGGAGGAAGTTTACTTTGGTTGGGGATTCCTTTTAGTTGTTCATCAAACCAATTCAGCAACTCAATGTCATAATCCAAACCAGCTGATTCATAAAACTCCATTTCACCAAAATGAGTTTTGCGCGTATTTAAAGACGTGTGATTCCATGGCCCTAAAACAAGTCGGGAGTTTTTCTTTGCTGTTTCGCTTGCTGCTTCTTTCTGCATTTTTCTATAAGCCCGAGAAGCTCCCTCGGGGCCATAACCCGCATCGTACCACCCACTTAAAAGAAAAACCGGTATTGTGAATTTTTTAAAGTCATCTTCCACATTTACGAAATCCCACCACTCAGTTTGATCAGGATGCTGAAGCCAATCATAATATTCTGGTGCATATCTTTTAAGGATAGGTAAATTGATCAATGGTCGATAGGAATACCATTTTCTTCTGTCACTGTTAACCCATTCTTCCTCTGCCTTAACGTCATCCCAGGTGCCTGATGTATCGTTCGCCTTCTTTCGTTTGTCTGCGAATATATAGGGCATAAACCAATCTAACCAGGGCATAGAAAACGCACCGCCATAATAAAAGAAATGGTGGCTGCCAATGGGTGTCATCTCCGGGGCTGCCGCAGCAAGGTGTGGGGGCATCTGCGACATGGCCAGCCACTGCACAATGCCTGGGTACGATCCGCCATAAGTTCCCACTTTTCCATTACAATAGGTGGAGTTTCCTACCCATTCAATCACATCGTAACCATCATTTTTTTCATTTTTGTACGCAACAAATTCACCTTCACTTCTGTATCTTCCTCTTACGTCCACAAGGAAAACAATGTAACCTTGCTTGGCTGCCTTCAGCGGAAACTGCGCATAACTATCGTAATCATCAATGCCATAAGGTGTGCGGTATACGATGGCCGGGAACTTACCCGGCTGATCCGGTCGGTAAACAATGGCGCCCAATTGCACTCCATCTCGCATTGGAATCATCATTTCCTCGCGAACTATATTTTGAGGATGTTGTGCGTACAAACCCATCGATATCAACAGCAGAATGGGGAAAATTTTTCTCATTACTCGTGTATTTGTGTGTAATTTAATTCATAAAAGATAGGTTTAGAACCTACCATTTATGAATTGTTTTGAAGGATTTCTTTCTCCGATTAGTGTTAGAAATATAAAACCTTTAAAAAATGAAACCAGAAAAGAGTATTGAAACTCCTTCAACTGGAATCGTTCTACGGAAAGAAAGAGGCCAAACTTAAAATTTTCAATTTATTGTGCCATCTGCGCAATCTTGCTCAACGGAATAGTATTGGCTACTGACTGGATTTCACTCTCACTGGTATCATCCATCTCTATGGTAAACAATGTATTGTTCATAGGAATCTGAAGCGTATACCCCGTCTTTCCGGTGGTTTCGTCTTCATTTTTATTTAACACTGCCTTATACCCTTGTATTTTCACAACTTTCTGAGTTCCATCACCGGAATTCCCTATAAAGGGAATAGCCAATATCGCATTGATAGAGGTGATCATCGGTGAATTATTGATCACATCGATGCTACTTCCGCCTTGTTCTCCATAAGAACGATGGACAAACAAACCGGTAGCCACTCCAGCACCACCTGTTACATTGTCGTCCTTTTCATTATAACTGGCTGCTCCCAATTTAGTCGGAAGCTGTTTCAAAATCTCTTTCCCAATTACAATATCCAACTCATGCAACGCCTGCTGAAGTGCAAACCGTGTATTCTCCAGGTTGCCGGAACTGTAGGCTGATTTTGCAGAAGAAATGTTTTTGTCAAAATCCTGCGCAATGGTTGTCAATGAGCAGACGATTAGGATTATAAAAGATGATAATTTTTTCATTGCTAGAATAATTTAAAAATTTTTATTGTTCACCCAGTTCCGCTTTAATGCTGTCAACATCCACTGCCTCTGCAGCTTTCATCATATCCGATTCACTGGCAAAATTCACACCTTCAAAAACCACCAACGATGACTGCCCGATGGGTACACTCAATTTATAGCCGCTCCCTTCATCGTATTCGATGATAGCCCTGTACCCTTTCAGTTTAGTCTGCTTCCAGTTTTGCTCTCCTCCGGTACTTTGAGAATATCCTCCACTCGATAAATACATATTCACTGCGGTCATCATCATCGAGTTGTTGGCCACCATCACCCTGAACTCTTTGTCATTGCTATCATTATACTCCCGCTGAATGGTGAGTCCTACCCAACCAAATCCGGTACTAGTGACCTTGTCAGCGGAAGCATCTTTTGACAACCCACTTATGGATTCCGGTAGCGAGTTTAATATCTTATTTCCAATTTCCATTTCAACGCCAAGCATGGCCTGCTGTACCGCATAGCGTGCCTCTCCATATTTTCCTGATTTATACGAATTTTGGGCGTCAACAATATTTTGTTGTACATCAGGGGGCGTAGTGATCAAGCCTCCACCCGTAGTATTACTCGGATTGTTTCCGCTATTACCCGATGAGCCCGGTGCTCCTGGGGCACCCGAACTGTTTGAATTCTTGTCATCTCCCAGGCCAAGCTTTTTTTCCAGTGCCTTCTCTGCCTTGTTGGATGCTTTATTCTTGATTTTATTAAGAATTTGACCACTGGCTGATGTCATCCCCAGTGAAAGGGCCAGGCCGATTACGAAAAGATGCTTTATGCGTATCATATTATGTGATTTTACAATCTAAAGTTAATAAAAATAGTACGATCCCGGTTCATACAATTGTAATGTAAATATGACTTTAATTTGCAGGGGTATCCATGTTGCACCACAGGTTCACTGTTTATGAAAGATTTTAAAAAATATTATATCATTCCCGCACCTCCAGAGGACGTTTTTCTTGCCCTTACCAACCCCGCTACAATTAATTTGTGGTCCGGAGAGGAGGCGGAAATGTCAACAGAAGTGGGTTCAGAGTTTTCGCTATGGGAGGGAAGCATCACCGGCAAAAACCTGGAGTTTGTTGAAGGAAAAAAAATAGTGCAACAATGGTATTTTGGAGATCAAAAAGAAGATTCGATCGTAACCATTATTTTGCATCAACATCAAAAAGGGACATCAGTAGAATTGCGGCACACCAACATACCAGATGAAGCCTTTGAGGATATTGTAGGTGGATGGAATGAGGTTTACTTTGGTTCTCTTAGTGATTTTTATGATGAATGATTCTTTGTCAATAAAAAAGCCTGACTCAATTAACTTAAGCCAGGCCCTCTTTAGTGATCATTGAAATTACTTTTTTATAGTAGGGTAGGTAATTCCCAACTGCTCCATGTAACTTCCATATTTTGTTTCGTCATAGTAGTACTTTTGAAGCTCGGGCTTAAACTCCTTCATAATCCTTTCATTCAAATAAATAGCGGGCTTGTCCTCTTTACCAATCATAGGCTGGTAGGTGATTTTACTCGACTGTTCCTCCCTGAAATATTTCCAGGCACTTTCCACAAGTTCGGGCTTCGTAACCAAATCAAGAATTGTCATAGCCTGCACTTTGGCTCCGGCTACAACTCCTTTGTGGGCAATCGGTGTGGCCATTGCGATGGCGTTAGACCAGTGGTGGCCTTGCAACCCGGGTATGTTAGATGGATAACCCAATGTAATAGTGGGAACCTTCCACGAAATATCTCCAATATCGTCTGAGCCCCCACTTTGAGGGGTTGTAACCGGCAATCCAAGCTCACTTATTTTCAATGGCATTCCATCCGTTTCTTGAGTTGAGTTTACTTCCTTTTGTACCGCCCTTGCCAACATTTGATCTTCTTTGCTCCAGGTGGGCAGCCCAACCGTCTTAATATTTTCATACATAGTAGTGGCAACGGTTTTGTTAAAATGCCTTGGCCAGGCAGAGCCTAATATCCTACGCTCCACAGTAGTGTTGGTCATCATGGCAGCGCCTTCCGCCATCTTGTTCCCCTTCGCATACAATTCCATGATCTCCGGGTAGGTGATCTGACGGAAGTAAAACCATATTGATGCCTTGGAAGGAACCACATTAGGTTGGTCTCCACCATTGGAAATAATGTGATGAGATCGTTGTAAAGGATCAAGGTGCTCGCGCTGATATTGCCACCCTACACTCATCAATTCAACCGCATCGGCTGCACTACGACCTCTCCAGGGCGCACCGGCAGAGTGAGCCGACTCACCACTGAATGTGTACTCCACTGAAATCATTCCGGTTCCTGATGCTTCGCCCCATGAAACCCCCAGGTTTGAACTTACATGAGTAAACAGGCAAACGTCTACATTATCAAAATAACCATCGCGTGTGTAATACGCCTTAGTTCCCAATTGCTCTTCTGCTATTCCTGGCCACAACACCAGTGTTCCGGGAATTTTATCCCGTTCCATAATTTCCTTTGCGGTGATGGCTGCTAACACATTTAAAGGCACACCTGAATTATGCCCTTCACCATGGCCAGGCGCTCCTTCTATAATAGGATCATGATATGCCACGCCAGGTTTTTGAGATGCTTTCGGTATGCAATCCACATCACTTCCCAAAGCAATTACCGGCTTACCATTCCCCCATTTTGCCATCCAGGCTGTGGGTATCCCTGCTATTCCCATCTCAATGGTAAAGCCATTTTCTTTTAAGATCCCGGTAATGTATTTAGCGGTTTCATACTCCTGAAAGCCCAATTCAGAAAAGCTAAATACTTTATCGACCATCACCTGTGCCATCTTGGCGCGGCCATCAATTTTTGTTGCTGCTTCAGCCTTTAGTGCCGTTATCTTTTTTGATGATAATTTGGGGGCCTGCGCAAATCCCATCGTCAGTGCAGCGCAAAAGAGTGCAGTGTAGAAAATCTTCATAGATTTAGTTTTTTGGTTATTCCTAATGTAAGCATTATTATCAATTCTGAGTATCAAAATTTTATTTGCGGATTGAAAATCCACTACCTTGTTTTTTTAATCCATCTTCTCCCCTCATTTATGAGCATTTCATACGATCAAACTAAAATAGTACTCTTCAAAGAAGGATATCACCAAAAATGATTTTGGCAAGTAATTTCAAGGAACTTCGGCCTCGATTTCCATCTTCTGACCGCCCTGTTTTCTTACTTAATTGATCCAGGATGGCTTCTCTTTCACCGTCAAACTCTCGCTTTGCCAGGATAATACTTCCGGGCATTATCCTTCAATCCGTATTGATAGGAGGTGGGTTTGCCACTGGTAGAGAAATAGTGGAATATGGGGGCCGGTTTGGGGCCAGTGGCTGGATAAGTGGCTTGGCGATATTCGTGGGATTTTCCTTGCTCGCAACACTCACGTTTGAAGCTTGCAGGCAGTGGGAAGTTTTTGATTACAAATCTTTGTTGAAAAAACTAATTGGTAAAGGATGGATTGCTTATGAGGTATCCTATCTAATACTTGGAATACTCATAATTGCCGTAATGGCCTCTGCAGCAGGGGAAATCCTAAATAACACCCTGGGTTTCAATGTATGGGTGGGTATTGTACTAATCATACTGTTGGTTGGCTTCCTCAATTACATGGGTGAGAATTTCATTGCCCGAATGAAAACTATGGGAACGGTTGCGCTCTTTGGCGCTTACACAATATTTGGTATCGTTGTTTTCACGAGTAGAGCCGATCAAATTTTTGAAGTGTTCAAGGGATGGAACACAAGCTTCACGCCTGAACCCGCAAGTGTTTTACTTTTAATTTGGACAGGAATTACCTATGTAGGATACAATCTTGCTGTATATCCATCCACTTTTTTTACTGTTAAAAACATTCAAACAAAAAAGGAAAGTATTACTGCTGGTTTTATTGCTGGACTATTGATGACTATCCCCTGGTTTCTAACTTATGTCGCTGTCATGGCCTATTATCCAAGTCATGAGGTACTTGATGCTACTGTGCCCTGGTTAAAAATGCTGGAGCCTTTTGGTGCTTCATTCGTTATAATATTTGGCATTGTAGTCGGGTGGACTTTAGTAGAAACCGCAACCGGAATCATCCATGCTTTTATTGGCAGAATAGATGCAGATGTATTCCAGAAAAACAAAACCCACCTCTCTGGCGGCCGAAAGGCCCTCATCTCTTTGGTGGCATTAATAGCCGCTATGTTGCTGGCGCAGGTGGGCATTATCGACCTGATCGCCAAAGGATATTCGTACATGGCCTATGCCATGATTTTATTCTACGGTTTGCCTTTGCTGGTTGCTGCCCCCAAGCTCATGTTTAAGAATCAGTCCGTTTAGCTGGTTTTACTTTGCCATTCCCGCTTCCGCCACTGTAAGCAGTAATGCAAACTTTATTGCCTCGGCTCCATCTTTGTTCATCCACCACTCATGCAGTGAATGGGCCCCTCCTCCTACTCCTCCCCGACCAATTGTAATTGAAGGAATTCCCAATGAAATGGGAATGTTGGAGTTGGTAGAGCTGGGCGAAATGGAGGGTTCTGCACCAAAATATTTCGCTGCTGCCATAGAACGTTGTATAACAGGAAGTTCATCTTTCTGTACACCGGATGGGCGTAATCCAATAACTTCCACATCCATTGTGAGAGGCGGTCCTTTTTTTACTTCTTTATTATATTCCTCCAAGCCCTTTTTCATCGAAGCATTAAAAATTTCATCGATCTCTTTCAATCGTTCCGGTTCAACAGAACGCATATCTACCTCCATCCACGACTCGAATGGAATGGAGTTAACCGAAGTACCACCCCCAATCCTCCCTACATTATAACTCACCTTTGGTCCTGTAGAGGTGAACCTGGTGGCCGCTTCAGAAAAAATATCAATGGCCTTACCCAGTGCATGATGTGGGTTGGCCAATCCGAATGCACCCCAGGAGTGACCACCAGGGCCATTAAATGTTACTTTATATCGAATAGACCCCAATCCACCGGTCACCATCCTTTCTATTTCACCTCCGTCAATAGAAATCCATGAGTCAATTTTTAGATCTCCTTTTTCAAAAAGGTGTTTCACTCCACGTAAATCACCTATCCCCTCTTCTCCCACAGACCCTATCAGCAAAACATCGGCAGCAGTTTCCACATTTGCCTTTTCTAAGGCACGCAATACCGCTATCACCACCGCCAGGCCTCTTGTGTCATCTCCAATACCAGGGGCCTTTAAGGTGTCGCCACTTATTTTAACGGTTACATCTGTCCCCTCGGGAAAAACTGTGTCCAAATGAGCATCAAGGGCCACTACTCTGCCTCCAGTCTTACCTTTCCGCAAGGCAATTACATTTCCCACTTCATCAATCCATACCTTATCTGCCCCAGCCTCTTCCAGCATTTTTTTAAACTGGAGGCCTCGTTTTTCTTCCATAAAGGGAGGAGCCGGAATTTCCGTTAACAATATTAAGTCCTTGTTGGTTTGTGGTTCTAATTCATCAATGACACTAAATGCTTGTTGTATCGATTTGTTTTCCGCCAGTTTCTTGATCTCCTTGTCATAGTCAACTTTGAAGTCGACCTTGTCTTTTTGCTTCTGTGCCTTGCCAACCAATACAAAAGCTACAATCATAGAAAGGGTAAGTAATGTCCTCATATGTTCCGTGGATTTTAAAATTAATGCCTTAAGGTAACTCATTAATCTGAAATTGAGAATGCCTCCTATTAGAGCGGTTTATTAAATTCTCCGTAAAACCCTTGTTCTACTAATTCACGTTAAACTCTTAACTTCGTAAAATTCATATATGAGAACAACTTTGCTGATATTATCCTGGGCCTTCCTTTTGATCTCTTGCAAGGAGGTTTCTTTTAAAACACCCCAACCGGCCGGAGTTAAACCATTGACTGAAATTCCAACCACACTTCAAGGTCACTATTTATCCTATGATGAAATAACCGGTGAGAAGTCGGATACACTCATTATTGAAGCATGGGGTTATCACTTTAAGGATAAAAAGGACGATGATTGGTTGGGCAGCGGCCATTTGAGCGACTCGCTGGTTGTGAAGTTCTATAAGAATTATTACTTCGTTAATTTCAAATCAGGTGATCAATGGATATTGCGCCTTGTTCACCAAAAATCATACGGAGGGATTGAATTCCTATCCATCGACATTCAGGACGATGCCAGGCGTAAGGACATCTTGAAAAAGATATCCAAAGAAACTGCCATTAAAGAAATCCATCGAGGAGAGGATACCTTTTATCAGATTGCCCCCACCCCCGCCCAGTTGATGAAGTTGATAGACAAGGGCTTTTTTACGGGCTCAGAACTCAGTAAAATTGAATAAAGTATATTATACATTTTGTATAATGCATTTTGTATAATACATTTTGTATATTTGAGGGGTATGGCCAAGGATATAACAACCCCCTTTCCCGTGTCGGGGTATCAGGGGCCCGAACTGTTTTGTAATCGGGTAGAGGAAATAAGCACAATTACTAATGCAATAAAAGGCGGTAGAAATATCACCTTGTTCTCCATTAGAAGGATGGGTAAGACGTCTCTTATCCAGCACTTTTTTCATCTCTTTGGCAAAGAGAAAAACAGGCTGACACTGTATGTGGACATCATGCCTACGTTTAACCTAAAAGATTTTACAAATCAACTAGCCACCGCCATAGTGCAGGCCTTTCCGGAAAATACATCATTTGGCAAAAAGATATGGGGATGGATCAAGGGCCTGCGGCCCCAAATTTCGTTTGATCCTTACAATGGGCTTCCACAACTTTCTTTCGAAATAGGTCAGGTGGGGGAACAAAAGGCATCCATTAAAAACCTTCTACAATTCATGGATCAGAGTGGAAAGAAGACAGTTATTGCCATTGACGAATTTCAGCAGATCACACGTTATCCAGAAGCAGAAACCGAGGCATGGCTTAGGTCTGAAATTCAACAATTGCAAAACGTGAATTTCATTTTCTCTGGAAGTCAAAAGCACTTGTTGCTGGAAATGTTCAATTCGACCAAACGGCCATTTTATTCCAGCACGCAAATGCTTCCTGTAGGAGGTATAGGAAAAGAACATTATGCCCCTTTCATTGCCCATCATATCAAAGCTGGGAATAAATCGATTAAGGAAGACGTCATAGATTTTATTCTGGAATGGTGCCGCTTCCATACATTCTATGTGCAAACATTGTGCAATAGAGTTTATGCGAGTCAGGAAAAGAACATTTCGATTAATACTGTCCAATTAATCATTAAAAGAATTCTTGCGGAAAACGAGGCTGTTTACTTTACGTTCCGTGAGCTGCTCACAGGACCGCAATGGTCGTTACTCATTGCCATAGCAAAAGAGGGTAGGGTGTATACTCCTACTGCTGGTGCATTTATTCAAAAAAATCAATTGGGTACGCCTGCTACCGTTAAGCGTTCCCTTGACTCGCTTATGGACAAGGAAATGATATTCAGAGAAAGCAATGCTTCAGGAAATTACTACCAGGTATATGATTTATTTCTGAGTAGGTGGCTTGAATACAAACAATAAGTTAAAGTAGAATCAATTATTTTTCTTTTTCTTCTTCAACAAGTTGTTCAGCTTGTCTTGTAATAATTGTTCCACAGGGGCTACCTTCGTAGTGTCTTTTCCCTCTTGTTTTTGCTGTGTTGAGTCTGGTTTGTTTCCTTTCAAAAGATTACCCACAATATCTTTTGGGTCAGTGCCTTTCAAAGCCTCAGTTACTGCCTCTTTACTTTTCTCCTGCACCACATTGGTTATGGCCTCTTTCACTTGTTGCTTTTGTTCCTGCATCACCAACCTGGTTTTGGGGTCATTATAACTTCCTCCCAAAGCAATGGTTACTGGAATTTCACTGGTAGAGTTATTGCTTCCAGAGTATTGATTGACGAACCCCTGAAGCTGGCCTCCTAATTTTCCTGCTGGTACGTTCATTTTCAATGAATAGTCAATGCTTCCATCCAGGCCGGTGCTTCCTGCCACAGTGGTTTTATAACTACCAAACTGCACATCAAAAGGCTTTACACTAAACCTTCCATTGTCAATAGAAGCAGACATAAGTACATCTCTTAATGTTACTTTATCGCTGTCCTCAAGTTTTGTCAAGGAGGTAATTCCTGAAATCAATTTTGATTGTGTAAGTGCCGCTTGGGCTACTTTAATCAATCCTCCACCATTCACAGTAGCAAGATTGGGCATCATCGTTGGCAACAATTCACCACTTATTTTAAAATCAGTACTAAAATCTCCATTCACGAGCCCTGCAATAGGGGCATAGGATTTTACTACTGAAAAGGAACTGGCCGCCTGTTGTATCGCCAGGCTCTCTATCTTCAAATCCATATCATATTTAGGGTGCGCAATATCTTGTGTATTATAGGTTCCCGATATTTGAAATTTGCCCCCCAGCATATTGAATTTTAGTCCGCGAAGATTAGCAATACCGTTTTTCACAATAATATCGCCAGAAGCATTGGTAATGGTATAATCCATCATCTTCACCGTATTGATCGAGGAGTGAAGCATAAAATCAATATTTTCAGGAACAGGGATTACGCCATAAGATTCTCCTTCTGTGGTAGCAGGAGTCTCCTCTGTCTCCTCCATAAACTCGTTCAGGTCTAAAAGATTAGATCTAAAAGTGACTTCACCTTTAATTGTTTCATTTTTAGAAAATACATAGGCGATATAATTGCTCACCAATCCTTCCATAGAAAAATCACTTTTACCAATGGTTCCTGCGGTATTTTTGAGTTCAATCTTTTTTGGATCAAATATTGCCTCTGCCTTACTTACTGTAACTGCATAGGGTAAATCTTTCGATGAAAATTTAAAATTCTCCAGGGAAGCAGTACCACTTGTTGGCAAGCGATCGTATTTACCTGCATCTACATCAGACATCTTTCCTTTGGTTTGAATATCTGCTTTGACCTTACCCGCCAAAGTCATCCCATCAATAGGAAATATTTTGGTCATTTTTTCAAGGTCAACCCCTCCATTGGCTTTGATGTCCCAATTGTAGTCGTCCAGGTTTTGGATAATCATACTGGCTACAAATTTTTCACCATCCATCAGCAGTGACAGGTTTTGTACATTGATTGTTGTCTCTGCCATTTTGCCGGATGTATTCTTTACAGTAGATGTAAATTGCATGTTTTCCATGGGCAATGGAAATTCACTCGACTTCACATAACCGTCTTTAAGAGACATGGCTACATCCATTGCAGGTATTATTTTTCTTATGCTGTCATAAACTCCATTAGCCGTAGCATTAATAGAGAATGCACCTTTCATTTCCAGGCCTTCCATTGGAAACATTTTGTTGAGTTCCGCCAGGTTTAAGTTTGCTTTTACATTTCCATTGAGCTTATAATTCTTAAGGTTTTCAATCAACAGTTGTGCATCCACAGGATTGTTTCCAAACTCCAGGTGTAATTTCTTCAAGTCTACTACAGTATTGTCAATTACTCCATCTTTATTGTCCACAAGTAAGTCAATGTTAATATTTTTAATAGCAGAGGGCAGGTCAGGATATTTAAACATGCCATCATCTACTTTTACTGCCAGATTAAAAGCAGGCATTTGTGTTTCGCTATAGCTTCCCTTTACCATTCCGGCAAACGCAATGTTGCCGTTGGATTCAATGCTTCCAAAATCTTTGGTGTACATGCCCGGCACCAAAGACAATAGACTTTTGAAAGTGCTTTCATCAGTTTTATAATTGATATCCATATCATAGCTATCCTCATTCATTTTGAACCAGCCATCAAAGGCCAATCCGAAATCATTGAGTCGGGCTACATTTTCTTTAAAGGTAAATTTAGAGTACTCTTTGCTGATGCCCAGCACCATATCTGCTGTCAGGCTTTTATTACTAATGTATTCAACTCCATCAAAAATCACAGAAAGTGTGTCCGCACTTGTTTTGGTTCTTAGGTCAAATTCCTTCTCATTGAAGTCTCCATTACCTGAATGGTTCAATCCGGCCAAGTTCATGGCAAACGGGATGGATTGGTCATCATAGGAAACATCACCATTCACAATTTCCCAGTGGTCAATTCCAAATGAAAAAGTGCCAGCATCCTCTTCAGCTACCGAAACAGTATCTGTAGAAGGGTACGTAATATCCCAATTGGCCTTCCCATCGGGCAAAACTTTAATATTAATTTGGGGACGAACCAGCGTAATTCCTTTTATCCTTAATTCATCACCAAACAATAATTCCTTAAGGTTTACTTCAATCTCAAGCCGCTCTACTACAAAAAGTGGTACACCATCAAAAGGCGCCCTGTTAAATACTCCCAGCTTGCTTATAACTGCCGTTGCATTGGGAAAGTTTTTGAATAACGTAAGGTCAAAATTATCCACATCAAAAATCACATCTGCATTAACGGAGCTGGCAATCTCCTTATCAATAGCCGCCTTGATATCGTCTTTGAAGAGAATGGGGACTACAATAGCTGCCGCCACAAAAAGGATCAGAATAATGCCAAACCCAATCAGTACCTTCTTCATGATTTTCATTGTTAATAATTTTCTGGTTGCTTCCTCCGATTTTACAAGACTTAGAAATGCAAAATTACTAAATCCATTGTTGACCCCTATACCGCAAAAAGTGTGCTGTAATGCTTTAACGAAACTTTATTCTAAAACATGTCTAAAACCATCGTAAAATAGGCTCAAGTAGTGTTCTCATTTGTTTCGAAAATGGGGGGTAAAACAGGTATGAAAGCGCAAACCCCCTCTTCTGCTTTAGAACCGGTTTTTCATTAGAAAAGGAACGGAAACCATAATAACCGTGCGATTTCCCAATCCCGCTATTATTGACTCCTCCAAAGGGAAGATTAGGGTGGGTAAACTGCAAAACGCAATCATTTATACAGGCTGATCCCGCAGAGGTTTGTTGAAGTATGGTTTCTCTGAATTTTTTATTTGCACTAAAAACATAAAGGGCAAGTGGCTTTGGTTTTGAATTGACTAGCTCTATTACCTCAGACTCATTTTTAAACGTGATAATTGGCAAAATAGGCCCAAAAATTTCTTCCTCCATTACCCTGGCATCCATAGATACGTCTGAAAGAATAACCGGATGGAAAAATCTACTTGCAGGGTTCAATTCACCTGATAATTCAATTTTTGCCCCTTTATCAATCGCCTCCTCCATCATTTCCTTTAAGCGATTAAAGTGGCTCTCATTAACAATCCTTCCATAGGAGGCACTCTGCTCAGAAACAGGGGCACCATCGCCAAACAATTTGCTGATCTGCATTTTCAATTCAGCAATAACCTCATTTCTAACCTCTTCATGAACCACCAGGTAATCAGGGGCAATACAGGTTTGTCCGTTGTTTAAAAATTTTCCGAAAGTAATTCGTTTTGCTGCCTCTTTTATTCTGGCCGAAGAGTGAATTATGGCTGGCGACTTCCCCCCCAACTCGAGGGTAACCGATGCCAGGTTTGCCGCTGCCGCCTTCATGACAATCTTACCAACCGTTGGGCTTCCAGTAAAAAATATATGATCAAAGGGCAGGGCAAGCAATTCGGAAGCAATCTCTTTTCCGCCTTGTAAAACCACCACATCCCCATCAAATACTTCATCTACCATGTCAGCGATTAGTTGCGAGGTGTTGGGCGTCACTTCTGACGGTTTTAGCAGTGCCACATTTCCAGCAGCAAGACATGAGACCAATGGTCCCACCGACAAATTGAACGGGAAATTCCATGGTGAAAGAATCAAGCACACCCCTTTTGGTTCGTACCTTATCTCCGAACGTGTGCCCAAGTAGTTTATAGTAGCATCTACTTTTGTAGGTCGCGCCCATTGGTCAAGGTTATTGAGGGCATGCTTTATCTCTCCAATAACCGGATAAGCTTCTGAAATATCCACCTCAACAACAGGTTTTTGAAAGTCCATGTGGACAGCCTGTTTCAACCGCGAACGATTATCCATGACCCAACGCAAAAGCTTTTGCAGTTTCTCCTTTCTGATGGCAATAGAAGGGTTTCTTTGAAGGGACTGCCTTTCCTTTAAGGCATTAAAAGCATTACTTGCAGTTTGAGTAACTACCCCTTCCCTATTTTCGATCTTCATTTTTAAAGTTATCCAATTTTTTAATTTCTTCCTGAGTTCTACATTTTACATCCTTAACGGAAAATTGAACCGAGGTATTTTCAGGTTCATCCCAGAGAGTACAACTTCTATGTCTTCAGGGTAGGTCCCATTAAATATATTAATTGGGTTAGTAAATAGCCCTGCTTTGTCATGTCAGAAAATGAATTGATTTTTAAATTCTGTTGTAACCTTGTCGAGACACCAAATCCTAACAGGTTTACAAAAGAGTTCACTTTTTGATATTCCGGTTTATTGTAGGTTATGACCTAACTCCTTTACTTTAAATGTGTATTTGGTCTGCCTAAAAAAAATAATAAGCGTTAGTTTTTAATAATTCGAAGCTCCACCCTTCTGTTTAACTGATGTGCTTCTTCGGTGTCTTCTCTTGAAATGGGTGCTGTTCCTCCAAAAGCTTTTGTTTTTATCCTGCTCTTAGGAATTTTCTTAGATACCAGATAGTCTTTTACTGCATCAACGCGAGTTTGTGACAATTTAAGATTGGCTTTAGGATTCCCACGCGTGTCGGTATGCCCTTCAAGTTGGATAACCATATTTGGGTTTTGGGTCATCATTGTTACCACTTTGTCGAGTTCCGCATAAGAGTTTGCTCCTATTTTTGCGCGACCCTGTTCAAACATCAATTCTTTTAATACCAATACAGTTCCTTCTGTGTGCGTTTCATGTGCCACATCTACCGCACTGCTTGGCAACCCCAATTCAATATCTTTTAGTACAATGCGATCTTCTCCTGCTTCCGCAGGATCGAGCATGTATTTAGAGGGCGCATAACCTGCCGCCTCCACGGTTATGGAATACCTGTCGTGAAACAATGGAAATTTATAACTGCTTCCGCTCAAAGTGCCCACAACACTTCCATAAGGTAAACTCTGGTAAGAAATTCGAGCTTCAACAGGTTCTTTGGTTTCTGCGCTGGTAATTTTGCCTGTGGCATAAATCAAGGTGTCGGCATTTTGAGCATACCCATAACTGACAAACCCTGTAATAACCCAAAATAGTAGAAACTTCTTTTTCATTTGTGATCGAAACAGTGGTTCCCGGATTACAATTTCAATATTTTAAACTCTACCCTGCGGTTTTTTCTTCTGCCTTCCCGAGTTTCATTTGATTCTATCGGCCTGGTCTCTCCATAGAAGGTAACTTTCACCCGTTCTTTTGCTACTCCCTTATTTGTTAAGTAACGTACTACCGATTTTGCTCTTCTTTCTGACAGTCCCAGGTTGTATTCTTCGGGCCCTGTAGCATCGGCATGTCCGGAAATTTCAACCTCAAGCGATGGTTTCTCTCCCATAAGAGTTATAATTCTATTCAGTTCAGGGAATGATTCCGGCTTAAGTGTAGCCTGATCAAAATCGAAAAATATATTATTTAAGTTGATCGTTGCATCAGGTTCGATCTTGGCTACTCCTATAGGCTCCAGCCGTATGTCTTGATTTTTTGTTATACCATCTTTAGTAATACCCCTCAAATCCAGGTTTTGATTCTCTGAAATATGTCCTTCTGCTTCTGCCCTCACACCGTATAGCTGTCCTCCAGGCAAATGAATTTCATATTCTCCGGTTTCCGGATTAGACTGCGTAATACCTACTTCAGTGCCATCCGGTAATTTTTCATAAATAATTTTTGCTGAAATGGGCTCACCCGTTTTCGCATCAATCAATTTTCCTCTAACAACTACAATTGGTTCCGGACTCATGAATACCGGCAATTTCACGCGATACACATCCGCATTATCAACGGCCACCTCTCTGGAATAATAAGCATACTCACTGGTTGACGGAATGTTAAAGAACAAATCATTTAGCTCAGTGTTGATATCCGGCCCCATATTTTCTGGCTCCGACCAGTTCGTCCAGGTGTCATCAAGCCGCCTAGTCATGTATACATCACTTCCACCAAAGCCACTAAACCCGTTGGAAGAAAAGTATAATGTCTTATTGTCTGAAGCGAGGAAGGGTGCCGACTCTTCTCCTGCGGTATTAATTACGTCTCCCAGATTTAAAGGAGATGACCATAGGCTATCATTTTTATGAAAACTCACGTACAAATCTCTGTCTCCCCTTGAGTCTGCACGCTCTACGGACATCAATAGGGCAGTACGGGTATTGGCCATAAAGTAATTGGCCTTTTCATTAAAATTATAGTCATCTTCAATATTCAGGGGTTTTGGGTCAGACCATGTACCACTGAGGTTGTCACTCACAGAAACCCCGGCAACCATCTTTCCGTCTTTCTGGTATTTATTGCCCAACAAAATAATCACTGATCTTCCATCCGGAGTAGCCGAAACCGCATTGATAAAATTCGGGTTGGTGTTATTGAATTTTGGACCCATATTTTTTGCCAGGGTCCAGTTGCCATCTGCTCCCAATTCCGAATACCAGATATCTTCCTTATCCGTTACCCCTCCCATATTTTCAGGATGATTTCTTCTGCTAAAGTAAAGGGTCTTTCCATCTGGTGAAAGCAGTGGGTTAAGTTCACTGAAATCACTATTTACTGAATTATCCAACCGCTCTACAATAAGGCCCTTACTAAGTAATTCTGGTATTGATATATTGGCTATTATCGGATATTGAGAATCAGAAATAGCCACTGCATCAATGGAAAAGTAATCAGGCAATGCCGCTCCGTCAAATTCTAATTTAATAGCGGCTACTTTGTACGGAGTTCTTTCAACAAATACATTCAGCATTCTTCCTTTTAGTGGAATAGCCATTGGGTTAAAGGTGTGGACCAAATATTCATTATCCTGTTCGTCATACAAATACAAATTTGATAGCCCACTTGGGTTATGCGACTCTGCTATGGCTACTTGCTGGATTTGGATGTGATTGTCGTACCCAACTTTGATAAATTCTTTTCGTTTAGGTTTATCGGGTGTCCATGCATTGGGATTTTGGCCACCGGCCGGTAGTACATTCGGTTTACCCAAAATTTGTTTTGCTGCGTATTGGACGGGGGTTAGTTCCGATGAAAAATCGATCACTTTTGAACCCCATTGAACCACCTGACTATGAGCCATTCCGCAGGCTACAAGGGTAAAAGCAGCAATCAGTAATATTCTATTCATGTAAATGCTCGGACTATCCCGATTTAAGGACTAAACATACTTAAAAATTTAAAAACAGGAAAAAATATTACATCATTGCAGAGAATGTGATCCCTACAAAATGGAGCAAAACAGGCTGTTTAGTGGGCGCTACTCAATAGATGTATTATTAAAAAGAAGAAAACCTACATGAAGCAAAACACCGAATTGGCTCTCAGGATCATCATAATAATTGAAACTTAGACTAATTGGTCCCACTGTACTGTGATATACCATTCCTGCAGTACCTGTAAAGAAAATTTTACTAAATGAATCGTCCAAAACCCCTTCCTGGTTTTGCCCTCTTACAATTGCCTCCAGGGGCTTGAAAAGATACCCTTCAAATCGGAAGTCCAATTTATTTCGCAAAGCAAATACATTTCGCCAACCCCCCGCGACATAATTGTATGCCCTAAAGTTTTGTAGAAACAATGTTTTACTGTCCTGCAAAGGATAAAAGCCCGGAGCGTTAATCAACGACCCCTGGTAATTGGTAAAAAGGGGTTGGTTGGAGAGAACTCCCTCAATATAATAGCCCGAACTGTAGAAGCCGGTCTTAAAATACTGCTCAAGGGTAATTCGAGCCCGTATCCAGGAGCGGCTTTTTTTTACTTCCTGGAGGATATTGGAAGTAGACCCCGGTATATAATTTTCAGTAACCGAAAACCAGTCCGCATCAAATGAATAAGACTTTCCCGCTGAGGCGTATTGCTTTCTGTTGAGGCTTCCGGACGTTAAACTTATCCCGGTTCTGAATCCATTCAGTTTCATATTATCAAGGGTATCAATAGAGGTTATAATATCGGTGTTAATGTAGTTATCGTCATTATTCAGATAAAACCCGTGAAACGAGGCTTTATACTGTCTACCTATCGGAAGTCCAATACTAACACCTACTTTCCTGTCTATGCGATCAAGCACCGTGGGTGAAAACTTATCTATAACAACATCCTTCCCTTCCAGGTAATCCCAGGAGTTGAAAGTAGCCTGCGGCTCAATGTAGAATCGCCCGAAGTTTGGCAAATCCATTCTGTACTTTATTTCGGCCGATTTCACAAAACTCCCGGTATAGAAGTTTAAACTAGCATGGATAAGGGCGCGGTTAAAGTAATAATAATGAAGTCCCAGAAACATAGTGCTAATATTTCTGGTGGCAATTACGCCCCCAAAGTCTATCTGAAAATTGTTTTGGGGCCTGCGCAATAGCATAAAATTGAAAGCCTTGGCAGCAGTATCGTACACTATTCCCGGATACACACTCTGAAAGTAGTCCTCCGAGACAAGTTTATAATAGCCCTTCTTAATGTCGCTAAAATAGAGCGGTCTTTTCCCGTTTTGAAAAACCCTATTCAAATATTTTTTTTGTTTGGAGTTGAATTTATTGAATTTTATATCTTCAATTACCCAGGGCATGGATTTACTATTGAAAAAATTTCGCTTAATAGCAACTGATTCGCAAGTACGCCTTTCGGGTATCTTTTTTTTAATCTCTTCTATTTGCCTTAAAGTTTGCTGATACCCGCTGTCAATCATTCTTTTCGCATACTTAAAATCAAATGCCGTATAATTCTTGAGGTTAGGTTGAATATAAACTCCACTCTCGGGTATTTCAGCTGGATCTGACTTGTCCAGTAACATATAAAGGAGGGATTTTGAGATCAGTTTGTCATCTTCTCCATACGGGTATTCTTCAAATACTTTCGAAGAAACGTTGGAACCAATAATAACCTGAGGATTAAAATCCTTTTCCATCACATCGATGGGAAAGTTATTGTATACCCCACCATCAAACAGGTATTTGTTATCCACTTTAATCGGATGATAGAAGAAAGGAACGGTTTGTGTTGCTCGTAGTGCATCACTCAACACCCCTCCTTTTAACACTACATCCGTTTGCATAAAAATATCGGCAGCAACCACGCGCAATGGAATAAATAGACTGTCAAAATTATACCTGGATATGGCCGAAGCTTGCGCAAATAATTCTGCCAATGCAAAGTTGAGCGAAAGATCACTTGCAATACTGCTATTGAGCAAAACCCCATAGGCAGAGTCCAAAGAAAGATTAAACCGAATGAAAGAAGGATAATCCTCCTTCTTGCTGTATTGATAATTGTATCCCTTCTCCAACTCTCCGGTGATCCAACCCATGAATTCCTTTGACAAGACGATATCTTCAATCTGATCAGGACTCATTCCGGCAGCATAAGCACCCGCAACGAGCCCTCCCATGGAGGTACCCACAATATAGTCGATCGGGATTTCATTTTCCTCCAGTGCTTTTAACACGCCAATATGCGCTAGCCCTTTGGCTCCACCTCCACTCAGCACTACTCCTACTTGCTGTGCGCTAACGCTCAGCGCAGTGAAGATGAGGAAAATAATAAGTAATGGAGTGGATTTTTTCATTCGCATTCGCCACGTACATCCTAAAGTGCTCCCTTTAACAATCAATTGTGACGAAAAATTACAACTTTAGAAAGAAAAAGAAAAACTAACGACCAGACGCAATGACTTCTTCCGCTTCCTCCATTTCAGGGAAGGATATTCTGTCCAAACGATCTGCAATTTTATGAGCAGTTTGAAGAAATGACACCTTGCTTTCTTCTTTTATGGGTTGAGATGGGGGCAGTTCAACCCTTAGCGCATCTACCTGTACACCGTTCTTCCAAAAACGATAACATAGATGGGGGCCGGTAGCAAGCCCAGTACTTCCCACATAACCAATAGTTTGCCCTTGACGTACTCTTGTTCCCGGCTTTATTCCGGAAGCTATCTTTGACATGTGCAAATATTGTGTGGTGTACGTTGCGTTGTGTCTTACCTTCACATAGTTGCCATTGTTCGATTTATATTGTGCTTCCAATATTATCCCATCTCCTACTGATCGGATTGGTGTACCCGTACTGGCCGCAAAGTCTGTTCCTAAATGGGCCCGATACACTTTTCTCACAGGATGAAAACGACTGTGTGAATACTTGGAACTGATTCTGGTAAACTCAATAGGATACTTAAGCAATGCCTTGCGCAGGCTGTTACCCTGCTCATCAAAGTAATCCAGACCATCTCCCTGATCAAACGGAAATGCATAATATCCATTGTTGAAATGTTCAAAATAGACTCCATTGATTTTTCCTATTCCTATGGTAACCCCATCTACCAGATCTTCTTCATAAATTAATTTGAACTTATCTCCTTTTTGCAACCTTTGAAAGTCAATTTGCCATGAGAAGATATCTACAAAGCGGTTGGTCAGTTCGTGTGTTATCCCTAACTTCTCGATTGTTTCTGACAAGCTAGACTGAATAACTCCTGTTACTGTTTTCTCCTGAGTTATTACCTCGCGCTGGCATGCCTCTACCAGAAGTGTGTCTTCCAAATGAAAAATATAATAATCAATTGCATTGGGTTCATAGATAATTGCTTTGGCCGTTTTAAGGGAATCGTGTCCGGATAAAATAGTGTACTTTTTGTTGACCACTATCTTTCTAAAGTCAAAAATATTTCGTGGCACAAAATGAAGCTGCTGGTAGATTTCGGGTGAAACATAATATTCTGAAAGCAAGTCTGTAAAACGCTGATTGCGTTTGACCACACCCTCAGTCAAATGCAGGCTGTCCACCACCATACCATAAAGCAATGTAGGTTCAACAATATCCACTTCAACCGGAGAGGTTATTTCAGGTTCATAATCACCCTCCGAGATAAACAGATTTGAACTGAACAATAAATAGACCGCCACTGAGGAAACTAACACCCCAACCGTGAGTATAAAAACGCCTTTTATAGACTTTAAAAATTGCATTCTAACTAAAAAAATTGGCGACTAGCGCGCAAAGTTCAAAAAACAAGGACTTAGAACCCAGTAATGCTTTGGAAATATAACTACTATATCAGTAAAAAACACGGTTTTTTCATTTCCCATAAAGTTCACGGTACTTTTTAATCCCTGAATCAAGGAATTTAACAAATTTTTCAGGGTCTTTATTGTACCCATATGGCCACGCCAACACTCGCTCATCCTGGCCCACCAGCACATAAAATGGCTGAGCATTATTTTCGAGATTGGAAATTTGCATATCTACATTCTTCTTACCCAGGGTTTTCTTCACCTTACCATCATAAGTAGAGGTAAACCATTCCGATTCAGGCAAAACCGTTTTATCATCTACATACAGTGCCACAATAACATAATTTTCTCTCAGGCGTTGAAGTACCTGAGGGTCGGACCACACAACTGCTTCCATTTCTCTGCAATTGGTACAGCCATGGCCGGTAAAGTCTATAAATAACGGCTTGTTCGACTTCCTTGCACAGGCCAGCGCCTGATCGTAATCGAAATAGCCCTGAAGGCCATGTGGCAAGTAAAGGAAGTCGGCATATTTTGGTTCTTCACACAATTCATTTCTGCTCTCCGAATTATCTTCTATTACCAAATCAAAATCTAGAGTGTGTTTTGGGGGAAGATAACCGGCCAATGCTTTTAATGGTGCTCCCCACAATCCGGGTACCAGATAAACAACAAAAGAAAAAGTAAGGATGGCCAGAAAAAGGCGTGGAACAGTGACCTTGTCTACCGGGCTATCGTGAGACAGTCGAATTTTCCCAAGGAAATAAAATCCTAATAAAGCAAAAATGACAATCCACAAAGTGATGTTCGTGTCTCTGTCCAGTATTCCCCAGTGATACGCCTGATCGGCTATACTGAAAAATTTTAAACACAATGCCAACTCCAAAAACCCTAACGTAACTTTAACGGAGTTGAGCCAGCCCCCTGACTTGGGTAATCCTTTTATCCACTCCGGAAATATCGCAAACAAGGTAAATGGTATCGCAAAGGCGAGTGCATAAAAGAACATGGCAAGAATAGGCTTTATTACATGGCCTCCTGCTGCCAGCACCACCACATTGCCTACAATGGGAAGCGTACAAGAAAAAGAGACCAGTACCAAAGTGGCTGCCATAAAAAAGACTCCTATCAGTCCTCCCTTTTCTGCTTGCTGATCCACTTTGTTTACCAATTGATGCGGTGCATTTATTTCGAACAGCCCCAGAAATGAAAGGGCAAATACAATAAAGATGGCAAACACAAACAGGTTGGGTGCCCAATGGGTCGCCAGTGCATTCAATCCTTCAGCCCCCAAAGCAAAAGCAAAGACAGTACCTGCCAATGTGTAAATGGCGATGATGGATATGCCGAAAAGGAATGCAAGACGAATTCCTCTACCTTTTGATTGGCCATCTTTCAGAAAGAAGGTGACCGTCATCGGAATCATAGGGAAAACACATGGTGTAATAAGCGATGTGAGCCCCAGTAGAAACGCAAAAATCAAATAGCCTAGAAAGGATTCGTTGTTCAAACTGTTTTTACCCTCCAACACAGTCTCATCGATGTAGGGGCCTTTGTTATCCCCATATTCTTTGCTTTCTTTTTTGGTGTCTTCCGTAATTGTTATTGGATTGGTCGATTGCGAAGTCTCTTCCAGTTTTGACACCACGCTACCCCCTTTTACTTCAATCTTATTAAATAAAAATTCGCCATCACCCGGCACGCACCTTCCATCAATCTCTGTACACACCTGATATTCATATTCTCCTTTTATAACAACCCCTTTAGCCAGCAGTTTTACTTTTTGCTTGAACTGGCCTGTGTTCTTAAATACCTTTACATCACATTCAAAAATATCGTCATACTTATCAATTGGGTTCACGGGTATGATATCTCCTACCAGTTCATAGCCTGCATTCGGTTCAAAGGTAAAAGTGGCTTTGATCGGCCCGTCTTCACAAGGAAATTCACTTGAATACAAGTACCAACCCTTGTCAATCTTTACGTCAAATATCAATTCAATCACATCGCCCGCATTGGCGCTGCTCACAGAAGGTTTTGATGTCCATTTAGCCGGTTCAAGGATTTGGGCCTGTAGAGCCGGAACAGAACTAACCAACAATAAAAAAATAAAAACTCGTTTCATGTCAATTTCTTGAATTCGATGTAAAGTTACGAATGTGGCCCCTGACAATAGTTATCGAACCTAACGTAATCATTGGCGGTAAAATTCATGGCCACTCAGCTACACACCTATTTTTTTGAATAGTGTTTATAAAATGAAACGATGGTTTCAATTCCCAACAAAAAATTTTTAATGCCATAGTGCTCATTCGGTGAGTGAATGGCATCACTGTCCAGGCCAAAGCCCATCAAAACAGTATTTAAACCCAGCTCTTTCTTAAAAAGTGCCACGATAGGAATACTTCCTCCATCTCTTGTTGGGATCGGTGTCTTCCCCCAAACTTCTTCAAAAGCATTGCTGGCGGCTTTGTAGGCGGGTGAATCTGTTGGGGTTACGGCAGGCTCTCCACCATGATGGGCAATCACTTTTATTTTTACATAAGGAGGTGCAATGGCTTTGATGTGCTTTGTAAATAATTCTGTGATTTCATGACAGGACTGATCCGGAACCAACCGCATAGAAATCTTTGCGCTTGCTTTCGATGGCAAAACCGTTTTTGCTCCTTCTCCGGTATAGCCACCCCAGATTCCGTTTACATCCAGCGTAGGCCTCACCCCGGTTCTTTCCAAGGTAGTGTAACCTTTTTCTCCTTTTACTTCACTGATACCAATCTCTTTTTTGTATTCATCTAAATCAAAAGGAGCTTTGTTAAGGGCTTCACGCGCTTCTGCACTTAACGCTACCACTTTATCATAAAATCCTGGAATGGTAACACGACCCTGCTCATCCATTAATGAATGAATTATATCACACAATGTATTTATTGGGTTGGCCACTGCCCCTCCATAGACACCTGAATGCAGGTCGCGGTTTGGGCCAGTCACTTCTACTTCCATATAGCTTAGCCCTCTTAATCCTACAGTAATGGATGGGTGATCAAGGGAAATAATTGCCGTGTCGGAAATGAGAATGACATCTGCCTTCAGAAGTTCCTTATTAGCAACAACAAACTTACCCAGGTTATCAGAACCCACCTCCTCCTCGCCCTCAATCATAAATTTGACGTTACAGGGCAGTGGTCCTTGCTTCATCATTATCTCCAGTGCCTTTATGTGCATATACACCTGGCCTTTATCATCGCAGGCTCCCCGTGCATAAATTTTTTCGTCTTTAACAACGGGCTCAAAAGGGGGTGAATCCCATAGGTCCAATGGGTCCGGTGGCTGCACATCATAGTGGCCATAGACTAAAACTGTTGGCAAATTGTCTCCGCTCTTTTTTTCTCCATATACAATAGGGTGGCCTTCAGTCTCATGTACTTCTACCGTATCGGCTCCAGCGGCTTTTAGCTTATCTGCTATAAACTCAGCCGCTTTTCGTACATCTCCTTTGTGACGGCTGTCGGCACTCACTGATGGAATTCGAAGGAGATCAAATAATTCTGAGAGAAATCGATCTTTATTGTCTACGATGTATTGCTTTACCATTACTTTATCGAGTTATAAGCGCAAATTAGTTTTAGAAATGGGTGGCTACAATTATTTGGACACTAATTTCAACCCTTCAGGCAGATTCCAGCCTAAGCATGTTGATTCCTTTTTCTATTTTTACGAACCAAATCATTTACAGTTATGGATTACCGCATTGAGAAAGATACCATGGGGGAGGTAAAAGTACCCGCTGACAAATATTGGGGAGCCCAAACCGAGCGTTCCCGAAACAATTTTAAGATTGGCCCCGCGGCCTCTATGCCGAAAGAAATCATTTATGCTTTCGCCTATTTGAAGAAAGCTGCCGCATTGGCCAATGCCGAGTTGGGTGTTTTACCCAAAGAGAAATCGGATATGATTGGTAAAGTGTGCGATGAAATTTTGGATGGCAAATTAGATGATCAATTTCCTCTGGTGATTTGGCAAACCGGTTCAGGTACGCAAAGTAACATGAACAGCAATGAAGTAATTGCCTACAGAGCCCATGTATTGAATGGTGGAAAGCTCACTGATGAAAAAAAAGTATTGCATCCCAATGATGATGTTAACAAATCTCAATCATCCAATGACACTTTCCCTACTGCAATGCACATTGCAGCCTATAAATTAACAACGGAAGTTACGCTGGCAGGCATTCAAAAATTGAGAGACACACTTGCCACAAAGAGTGAAGCATTCAAGGGCATAGTAAAAACAGGTCGTACCCATTTTATGGATGCTACTCCCCTTACTTTGGGTCAGGAATTTTCTGGTTATGTGCAGCAACTGGACAACAGCAGACGCGCTATTAAAAATGCACTAGAGATGGTGCGTGAACTTGCCCTGGGTGGCACCGCTGTGGGCACTGGGCTGAACACACCCAAAGGTTATGATGTGTTGGTGGCCAAAAAAATTGCGGAGCTTACCCATTTTCCCTTTGTTACTGCTCCCAACAAGTTTGAGGCCCTGGCTGCACACGATGCAATGGTGGAATTGTCTGGTGCACTAAAACGCACGGCCGTTTCTTTAATGAAAATTGCCAACGATATAAGAATGCTTAGCTCCGGCCCTCGCTGTGGCATTGGCGAGATTATTATTCCCGACAACGAACCAGGGTCGTCCATTATGCCCGGTAAGGTAAATCCCACACAACCTGAAGCGCTTACTATGGTGTGTGCCCAGGTCATTGGCAATGATACTGCAGTTTCCGTAGCTGGTTCTACCGGTCACTTTGAATTAAATGTCTTTAAACCTGTTATTGCAGCCAACGTGTTGCAGTCAGCGTTCCTTATTGGAGACGCCTGTGTATCTTTTACGGATAAGTGTGCCATCGGAATTGAGCCCAATCTACCTGTACTCAAGCAGCATCTTGAAAACTCGCTGATGTTGGTGACTGCCCTCAATACCCACATTGGGTACGAAAATGCAGCTAAAATTGCCAAAAAGGCCCATAAGGAAAATAAGACATTGCGTGAAGCTGCAATAGAACTGGGATTGCTCACCTCAGCACAGTTTGACGAATGGGTAAGGCCTGAAAAGATGACGGGTGCCGGCCTTTAGGGGTCGAAAACATCGATAATTCAACCACAACAAAGGTGAGCAAACGCTGGGAAAAGCCTGAAATCAAGTTTTTTTATTACTTTTAGTTCATATTTTAACCTAATTGTGAATAAATAAGGCTTGCTCTATCGACCTTTGGACTGAACTAGAAACAAGACGAACTTTAAAAATTAAAACAACCAAATAACTAAATATGAAAACTAGAGTATTATTCCTCTGCCTGGCTTTAATTTTTTCCGGCACGCAAGTTTTCGCGCAGCTTTCCAAAAAGGAAAAGAAAGAATGGAAAAAGAAAGCCAAAGAATACGCAAAGAACCCTGCCAATTTCAAGACTTTTGTTGAGGCCAAACAAACTGCAGACAGTCAAGTAAACACCCTCACTACTCAGGTGAATCAATTGAAATCCTCTGTAAGTGACAAGGATGCAAAAATTGCGGAGTTAGAAGATCAAATCTCAAGAATGAGAGGCGACTTAACATCTGCCAAAGCTGAATTGGCAAAGTTAAAAGAATCGCCACCAAAAAATTCAATGGATTTTTCCAAGGGAGTTGTCTTTAAAGTTCAGATTGGCGCTTTCAAAAACAAAGACCTCTCTAAATACTTTGAGAACAACCCCAACTTTGGTGGAGAGGTAGCCGATGGTGAACAAAAGCTGACTATCGGTATCTTTCGCGATTACTGGGAGGCTGATACTTTTAAAAAGTATATGAGAGAAATGGGTGTAAGTGATGCCTGGATAGTTCCTTACCGGGATGGACAGCGCGTAGAAATCAAAGATGTATTGGAAGGTGTTGTAGACGGTAAAGTCCCAACAAAGAAACCATCAAAATAAAAATCATTAAACCTGGATATCAAAGAGCAGTGCATTGCACTGCTCTTTGTTTTTAGAGAGTTCACCAGATCATGTACTTTTGTAAAATGAGGCTTGTCACCTTTTCCTTCTTTCTAATCTTATCTACTCATTTTTGCTATTCGCAAATTCGAATGGATAAATTAGTAATTCCATCTGGAGAATCTTTTGCCCTTGCTGGGTCAGATATTCTGGTAGTAGACACGCTTATAATGCAAAATGCATCCAAAATTATCCTGAATCGAAATAAAATTGATAATTTCATTCATGCTAAAGTAATTCAGATTGGCAATGATTGTATCATCATTGGCAATGGAGCAGACGGAGTGAATGGAGAAAAGGGATTAGACGGATACACAGCCACAGGCCCCTGTAAAGATGGTATTCCTGGCAGAAGCGGTACATCTGGAACAGCCGGTACGCATGGAGTCAATCTTTTCATCTACTTTGATCAGCTTACTATTGTAGGAAAATTGTCATTTGAACTTAGTGGAGGAAATGGGGGAGATGGAGGCAAGGGTGGAAACGGAGGTGGTGGAAGCCCGGGAACAAGACTTTGTGCGGGAGGTGATGGAGGTGCAGGAGGAAATGGATTCAGTGGTGGTGATGCAGGAAATGGAGGCAACCTCACCCTAACATGCAAAGGTTGTGATGCACTAAGATCATTACTGGGAAACAAGATACAGGTAAGAAGCTATGGGGGTAACGGTGGGATCGGGGGTAACGGTGGACTGGGGGGGCTTGCGGGCCTCGTAAGTGCAGGCAGAACATCACAAGATGGAGACCAGGGGCCAAATGGAAAATCCGGGAAAAGTGGTGCCTCAGGGAAAAATGGAGCCATTAATTTTGAAGAAAATTAAAACATGGAAAAGCGTTGGATACAAAAACCCACTCCTACCCCTCAAGTCGTTGAAGCCTTAAGCAAAAGCATCAATGTCAATCCTTATTTGGCTACGCTTCTGGTGCAACGAGGGGTTTCCAATTTTGATGAAGCCAAACAGTTCTTTCGCCCGTCACTCAATCATCTTCATGATCCGTTTCTAATGAAGGACATGGACAAGGCGGTGGAGCGATTGCACGCTGCCATTACTCAACAAGAAAAAATTTTAGTGTACGGAGATTATGATGTGGATGGCACTACTTCCGTTGCCCTCGTCTACAGTTATCTTAATAATTTTTATCCTCATTGCGATTTTTACCTCCCCGATCGGTCGAAAGAAGGCTATGGAGTATCAAAAGATGGAATAATTTGGGCGGAAGAAAACGGCTTCGCTCTCATAATCGCATTGGATCTGGGCATTAAGTCAACCGACATGGTGTTAATGGCCAACCACAAAGGGATTGATTTTATTATTTGTGATCATCATTTACCTGGTGATCAAATTCCTCAGGCCGTAGCGGTACTTGATCCGAAGCGAAAGGATTGCAATTATCCGTTTCCTGAATTAAGTGGATGTGGGTTAGGTTATAAATTTCTACAGGCGTACGCTAAAAGGTATCGGGACGAAAATGAACTCACTAACTACATTGATCTGGTTGCAGTAAGTATTGCTTCTGATATCGTTCCTGTAAATGGTGAAAACAGAACGTTGGCATTTTTTGGTTTAGAGAAACTAAATCGAAAACCTATGCCGGGGCTCAAGGCACTAATAGAGCTTTCTGGAATTAAAAATGAGATGGACATTTCTACAGTAGTATTTACATTAGGCCCCCGCATCAATGCAGCCGGACGTGTGAGTCACGCAAGGTTCGCTGTGGAATTGCTTATCGCTAAGACGGAGGAAGAAGCGATGGCGCTGGCTGAAAAAATAAATATTAAAAATGACGAGAGAAGAGAATTTGATTTGACCATTACCGATGAAGCCATCAGCATGATCGAATCGGACGAAAAGCTGCTCAGCGCCAAGACTACTGTACTCTATAAAGAAACCTGGCACAAAGGGGTGATTGGTATTGTTGCTGCCCGATGTGTGGAAAAATATTATCGCCCTACTATTGTTCTTACTGAGTCCAATGGTATGATTACGGGGTCTGCCCGCAGTGTAAAAGATTTTGATTTGCATGAGGCCATCTCCAGTTGCTCTGATCTCTTGGAAAAATTTGGAGGCCATAAATATGCAGCCGGTTTGACTATGCCTAAAGAAAATCTTCTGGCATTTCAACAAAAATTTGAACAGATAGTCTCCTCCACCATTACAGATGAAATGCTCATTCCGGTAATAGAAATCGATTTAGAACTCCCATTGAGCGCCATTACTCCTAAGTTTCGTTCTATTCTTAAGCAAATGGCACCCTTCGGACCTGAAAATGATAAACCTGTTTTTAAATCAGGCGGGGTTTTTGTTAAAAACTCACTTTCCGGTTTCAAAGACAAACATATTCGCTTTTTAGCGGGTCAAAATGAAAGTGAAAGTGTGGTAAATGTGGTGGGTTTCGACATGATGCAGCATTACGAGCTCCTTGCTAGTGGCAACACCTTTACCATGGCCTACACTATTGAAGAAAATACGTATAATGGAATGACGTCTTTGCAATTGCGATTGAAGGACATCAAATTTGAATAGCATGATATTGAAAGCCCAAAATCTGGTAAAGAAATATAAAAAACGCATTGTGGTAAACGATGTCTCCCTGCAGGTAGAACAAGGAGAGATCGTAGGATTGCTAGGGCCCAATGGTGCCGGTAAAACCACCAGCTTCTATATGATCGTGGGGTTGATAAAGCCGAATGGAGGAAACATTTTTCTCGATCAGGATGACATCACCGGATTGCCCATGTACCAAAGGGCTAAGTTAGGTATTGGATACCTTGCTCAGGAAGCATCTGTTTTCCGAAAACTCACAGTAGAAGAAAATTTGATGGCTCCCCTGGAGATGCGTGAAATGAGCAAAAAAGACCGAAAAGAAAAAGTGGAAAGCCTTTTGGAGGAGTTCAGTCTAACCCATGTAAGGAATAATATGGGGATGGTGTTGTCGGGTGGTGAAAGAAGAAGAACAGAAATTGCACGCGCATTGGCAGTAGATCCTCACTTTGTTCTGTTGGATGAACCCTTCGCAGGGGTAGATCCTATTGCTGTGGAGGAAATTCAATCCATCGTTTCAAAATTGAAGAAAAAAAACATTGGTATACTGATCACGGATCACAACGTGGATGAGACATTGTCAATTACTGACCGTGCCTACCTGATGGTGGAGGGAAAACTATTCCGGGCTGGATCTGCTGAAGAACTTGCCAATGATCCGATGGTAAGAAAAGTATATCTTGGACAAAATTTCCAGTTGAGGCGGGCACGTGTAGAGCCGACTTTGTAGTATCATCTCTCAAAGTTTTATTCTATCTTACATATTCTGTTTTTTTGTTTACTGGTTCAATTTTAATTTAGGACTATTTGTAATATGCAAATTCTTAATTCTATACTGACTTGGGTGATGAAGAAGCGAATGCACCAAATAGAGCTCTTCATGAAATATCCCCATGAGGTACAGGATGAAGTACTAAAAAAGTTAATGTACATGGGACGGGGCACTGAATTTGGCAAAAGATATGCCTTCGATGAACTCATGCGCTATGAACACTTTAAGCAAAGGGTTCCCATTCATACTTACGAGCAAATATTTCCATACATCAATCGGGTGATGCGTGGTGAGCAAAACGTGCTTTGGCCGTCTGAAATAAAATGGTTTGCAAAGTCGTCTGGCACCACCAATGCAAGAAGTAAGTTTATCCCTGTATCACCGGAAGCATTGGAAGATTGTCACTTCAAAGGAGGCAAGGATATGCTCTCTATTTATGTCAATAACTATCCTGACACACAAATTTTTTCTGGCAAAGGACTTGCGGTTGGCGGAAGTCATAAGATAAACGAATTCGATCCTACCTCTACTTCCTTCTATGGAGATGTTTCTGCCGTGATCATGCAAAATCTTCCCCCCTGGGTACAGTTTATACGCACACCAAGTCTTGATATAGCGCTGATGGATAATTGGGAAGAAAAAATTGAGATACTTGCTGCAGAGACGGCAAAGGTGAATGTAACCAATATCGCTGGAGTGCCCACCTGGACGGTCCTTCTCATTCAACGGATTCTTGAATTAGAGAAAAAGTCGAGCATCCTTGAAGTGTGGCCCAACCTCGAGGTGTTTTTCCACGGAGCTGTTGCCTTTCAACCCTATAAAAATCTTTTCAAATCCCTTATCCCTTCAGAGGACATGAGATACTGGGATACCTACAATGCAAGTGAAGGTTTTTTTGGTATTCAGGATAGGAAAGACGCAGACGATTTACTGCTCATGCTGGATTATGGCGTGTTTTACGAATTCATTCCATCAGAAGAATTGAACAAAGAATACCCTGAAACCATAAGTCTGGATCAGGTAGAAGTCGGAAAAAATTATGCCATGGTTATTACCACCAACGCGGGATTGTGGAGATATAACATCGGAGACACGGTAAAGTTTACAAGCATATCTCCTTATCGGATCAAGATTACCGGCAGAACTAAACATTTCATCAATGTATTTGGTGAAGAAGTAATTATAGAAAATGCTGAAACTGCCATAACGGAAGCTTGTGAGCAAACAGGTGCTGTCATTGATAATTTTACTGTGGGCCCCATCTTCCTTGAAAAATCCCATAGGGGTGGGCATGAATGGATTATTGAATTTAAAGTAAAACCCAACGATCTTAATAAATTCACATCATTGCTGGATACTGCTTTGAGAAAAGTAAATTCAGATTACGATGCAAAGCGAGCATTTGATTTGGCTCTGATGATGCCGAAGGTTCACAGTGTGGAAGAGGGTACTTTTTATAACTGGATGAAAGGACGAGGCAAATTAGGTGGGCAAAACAAAGTGCCGCGATTAAGTAACAGCAGAGAATATATTGATGATATTCTTGCAATGCTTCAATAGCCTTGACTAATTTAATCAATCTAGGTTTATGGAAGCCATTGATTCATAACCCAAATCAGGTCGCCCAAAAGTTATGTGCCTGAGTTTTGTCCAAAATTTCTGCCAACCATCTTTTGAAGGTCTTCTGTTTTTACCTTTTAAGCAGGCTGAGCGTAAAGTCACTAATACCTACCACCATTGCAAATTTGAGGGCCAGCACCTTCATAATTGTTTCAAAACGAAGGGTTTAAAGCTAAGTTCGCCATTGGGTAACGAATTTACATACTAGGTAAAAACACCATGTAAGATTCGTGAAAGGATTTTACAAAAAGCGCTAGAATTCAGACACTTATAATTACCAAAAATGAGGCAAATTAGTTTTCCACAAAATTACTCACTTATCCACATTACGATCATCATATCATTTAACGCTCTAATAATCAGCTTGTTAAGTGACTATAAATCAATCACTTCTTTGTGGACAACTTAAAGAAGAGAAAATGATTGAACAAAATTACTTCCAAATATAAAGCCCAGACTTTCAGCCAAATAGCTAATTTGATTAGACTCAATTTGTAATAAATAGCCATGCAAAATCGAATAACTAACCTCTTCAAAATCAACTTTCCTATTATTCAAGCAGGTATGGTCTGGTGCAGTGGCTGGAGGCTGGCCTCCGCTGTAAGCAATGCCGGTGGCTTAGGTTTAATTGGAGCAGGCTCAATGCACCCTCCTACTCTGGAAGAGCATATTAAAAAATGCAAGATGGCTACCTCCAATTCTTTTGGCGTCAACATCCCGTTGCTTTATCCTGAAATTCATAAACTTATGGAGATCATTGTGGCAGAGGGGGTCAAAATAGTATTTACATCAGCAGGTAACCCTACTACATGGACAGGTTACTTAAAAGATCGGGGGATAACTGTTGTACACGTAGTTTCAAGTGTAAAGTTTGCAAAAAAGAGTGTGCAAGCAGGTGTGGATGCGATAGTAGCCGAAGGTTTTGAGGCAGGTGGCCACAACGGAAGAGAAGAAACTACCACCATATGTCTGATCCCTATGGTGCGTGACGCTGTAGACATTCCCCTCATTGCAGCAGGTGGTATTGGTTCGGGCCGTGCTATGCTGGCTGTCGAGGTGCTTGGCGCGGAAGGGTTTCAGGTAGGAACCCGATTTGCAGCCAGTACAGAATCTTCTGCCCACGCTCAGTTTAAACATCGTATTACCAATAGTGAAGAGGGAGAAACTATTCTCACCTTAAAGCAATTGACTCCGGTTCGGCTTATCAAAAATCAATTTTACCAACAAGTTCAGGAGGCTGAACAAAGATGTGCTACTCAAGAAGAGTTGAAAGTGCTTTTGGGCAGATCGAGATCAAAAAAAGGAATATTTGAAGGTGATTTGGAAGAGGGTGAACTCGAAATCGGGCAAGTTTCAGCAGCGATTAAGGATATCAAACCAGCAGGAGATATTGTAAAAGAAATGTGGGCGGAATACGGTATGTTAAAAGCGAGGATATGCAATGAAGATTAAACAAATAAAAGAGACCTGTATTTACATACACGATCTTGATCAGGCCAGGAGTTTTTACCACGGGCAATTGGGGTTGCCCATAGTAAGTTATGTAGAGGGTAAGCACATTTTCTTTAGAGCCGGGACTTCTGTATTACTGTGCTTCAATCCTGATGAATCCAGGAACAAGAAGAGTCCGCCACCACATTTTGCAAAAGGCAAATATCATTTTGCTTTTGAAGTAGCTCCTGAAGATTATGAAACAGAGAAGCAATCTCTTATTTCAAAGGGCATACTAATTACTGATGAGGTAATCTGGAAAAGCGGATTGAAATCTTGCTACTTTGAAGATCCAGCCGGTAATGTGTTAGAGATTGTCCCTGAGGGAATTTGGAATTAACTGGGCATCCATTTTAAAAGAATTAATTTTTGCCTGTACGGCTTGATCAGGGCCTACTTCCTCTTTAAAGTACTTGTCAAACCACGCCTCATAATGCTTAAATTGCACACAGTCGACCAGCAATTCATTGTCTCTGAGAATCTTTATAATGTTATCGGAAGGAAGTGCCTGAACAATTTGTTTCCTTTGCTCTTCGGGCAATTTTGAAATTCGAATGAATTCTATCCCTTTAAAATTCTCAGCCAACACTTTCATACGCAAAACAATGTACAACATTAATACTAACGAATCATTCAGGTAACCTATAGTTTTGTTTACGGGTAGAATTTAAACTACAAAAAACTAGTTTTCAAAATATGAATATAATTAAATTAATTTCAATCTCAGCCCTTTTGACAAGTGTGTTCAGCACCTGCAATCAACCGGATATATCGCAAAATGAAACCACAGGATTGTACGACAGTGATGCTTTTAAAAATTATTGGTATGCCGGAAAGGCAGAAGTGAATGCCTACAATTTAGATCAATCCAGATATGGCGAGAACCGGCCTGGCAAAGCCATGCTCATTTTTGTTACAGAAGCATTTTCGAAATCAAAGCAGGTAAAGTTAGACAATCCCGAAGCAGCCGGTGATGATAAAGTCACTGTCATGAAGCTTAATTATACCAAAAATTTTGTGACCGGCATCTACCCCTACTCGATGATGCTTTCCGTTTTTACGCCTGTGAGTCGAAATCAGTACCCCAATACCCTGAAGGTAACCATGAGTTCTCAGGAATGGTGTGGACACGTGTTTTCTCAAATGAGTTTGGCGAAAAACAAATACGAAGTCTCAAGCTACTCTTATTTCGAACAGGAAGGAGACGCACAATTCAATACGGACAAAACACTGCTTGAAGATGAACTCTTTAGCCTTATTCGTGTGGACCCCGATCATATTCCTTTGGGCAAAATCAAAATTCTTCCCGGGTTATTCTTTACCCGATTAAAGCATGAAAATTTAAAACCAGTTGAAGTAACGCTGTCAAAGGTTGACAAAGACACTGAAACTATTTATAAGGTTCAATTTGAAGAACGCCTCTTAACCATACGTGTGGCAAATGATTTCCCTCATAAAATTCTGGGATGGGAAGAAGAATTTGTAGAAGGAGGAAAGAAAATGTATACTAAGGCCACATTAGACAAGACCTTATACACTGACTACTGGAATAAAAATAAAGCAGAATACATTTTTTTGCGCGATTCCTTAGGACTTTCTTCAACAAATTACTAACATGCTCTCACTTCAACGCTCCAAATTTTCGCTGCCACCCGGCACCACATATCTCAATTGTGCTTACATGTCACCTTTGCTAAAGCAAGTGGAGAAGGCAGGGATAGCAGGAATCAAAGGCAAACGAAACCCGTTACACATTTCACCAAAAGAATTTTTTACCTCCGGAGAGGCGATAAGAAAACAATTTTCAAAATTGGTGGGTGCTAAAGATGCCAGGCGAATAGCCATAATTCCATCCGCCTCCTATGGTATGGCCAATACTGCCCACAACATTAAACTGCGTTCATCAGAAAAAGTAATTGTGATGGGTGAGCAATTTCCCAGCAACTTCTACCCCTGGCAAAGGCTTTGCCTTGACTATGGCGCCCGGTTAGAAACCATTGCGCCTCCATCAACAAGAGTTAACCGTGGAAAAATTTGGAACGAACGCATCCTCGATGCCATTGACAATGACACAAGAATTGTAGCAATGGGTCATGTACATTGGGCAGATGGAACCCTGTATGATTTAAAAGAAATCAGAAAAAGAACACTGGAGGTAGGTGCCCTGTTATTAATTGATGCTACACAGTCGGTTGGGGCTCTCCCTTTTAACATACAAAGTATTCAACCAGACGTATTGGTGTGCGCTGGATACAAGTGGATGATGGGTCCTTATTCTATTGGGCTTGCCTATTATGGTTCCTATTTCGACAATGGAAAACCCATTGAGGAAAACTGGATCAATCGTTTGAACAGCGAGAACTTTGCGGGACTGGTCAATTATGAAGTGGCCTATCAGCCGGGTGCCCTCCGCTACGAAGTAGGGGAACACAGTAATTTTATTCTGGCTCCGATGATGCTGGAGGCACTCAAGCAAATAAACGAATGGAAGCCTAAAAATATTCAGGCATATTGTGCCAAAATATCCAAAAGGCCTATTGAATTGTTAAGAGAAAATGGTTTTTGGATTGAAGACGATAAATACCGCTCCAGTCACCTGTTTGGCATTCGTTTGCCGGAAGGCAAAGACATAAAAAGTTTAAAAGCAAAATTGAAGAAGAAAAATATTTCTGTTTCCTATAGAGGAGATGCAATCAGGGTCTCCCCACACTTATACAATCAGGAAAAAGAACTCATACACTTTGCCCGGGCTCTCATTGAATAACCTATGGGTGAAAAAACATCAGGGTATCTTATTGGGGGCGTACTAATAACAATACTGGGGTCAATTTGCTTTTCTGCCAAAGCCATCTTTGTGAAATTAGCGTATTTCGAAACTACCGTTGACGCCATTTCCCTTCTCTCACTTCGAATGGTATTTTCGATTCCTTTTTTCCTGGGGTCAGCACTCGTCACTTCCTCAAAGAAAGGCAACGTAAAATTTACAGCAAAGCAATGGGTATACATTGCCTTTATTGGATGTCTTGGCTATTATGTTAGCAGTCTGCTCGACTTTCTGGGCTTACAGTATATTTCAGCAGGAATGGAGCGGCTGATCCTGTTCATGTATCCTACCATTGTGGTTATTATGTCTGCATTTATTTCTAAGGAAAAAATAAAAACCAGGCAATGGGCTGCTCTCCTTCTGACTTACGCAGGATTACTTATGGCCTTTACTGGTGAAATTTCTCTAGGATCTTCCAGTGATCCGAATTTTTATCTCGGCTGCTTTTTGGTGTTTGCCTGTGCGATCACTTTTGCCGCTTATATTGTAGGAAGCGGCAAATTAATTCCCATAGTAGGCCCCGTAAAGTTCAACAGCTATGCCATGAGCTTCGCGGCCATTGGCGTATTGACTCATTTCTTTATTACCAGCGATAAATCATTGCTCCATCTCGACAACAAGATTTACATCTTTAGTTTTCTGATGGCCATTATTTCAACAGTTATTCCCTCTTATCTTCGTTCCGAGGGAATTAAAAGAATTGGTCCGGAGACCGCCTCCATCGTCACCAGCATCGGTCCCGCTTCCACCATTATACAAGCCAACCTATTTTTGGATGAGCCCATTTTTGCACTCCAGATTGCAGGAACAGTATTGATTCTTTCCGGGGTGATGCTTATCAGTTGGAAGGCGAAAACAAATTTGTCGTAAAGCTTTGACCGTTTCTAAATTTTTAGTGTTTTTAGTATGAATATTTTCCGCTTTGAGCCCTCACTATTGCACATTCAGTAAGTAATTCCAATTAGAACTGGTCAGTTCGAATTATAATTCGTTAGTTAGAAGAGTAATCAAAATAAGTAAACCATGAGATTAGTTTTGATTTGCCTCATTTCTCTTCTTTTCTGCAAGGGGTATTCACAAGACATCCAGTATACTTTTGTTTTTTTAAATACTCGGAACGATAAGCCAGAATTGCCAAAAGAGGCGGTGGACAAACTAATGGAAGGGCATTTGGCAAACATTCAAAGGCTTGCCAACGAAGGAAAGCTTTTGGTGGCCGGCCCGTTTGACGGTGGTGGAGGCATTTTTATTTTCAATAGCAACTCGACTGATACTGTCAAACAATGGTTGAGCACTGACCCGGGGATTAAAGCCAACAGATGGAGGATTGAAATGTTTCCTTATATACCCAGGGTGGGTTCGGTTTGCGTTGTTGATCCTAAAGTGGAAATGGTAACCTATACGTTTATTCGTTACATCTCCACCATTACCAAATTCAACGTTCAAAAAGCAGGTGAAACATTTAAGAAGCATGAGGACTACCTTAAACAAATTGTGAAGACGGGAAATGTAGTAACAGAAGGCTACTTCCCCAATCGCGATGGCGGTATTTTGGTGATGAAAGGCGAAGTAGACCCTGCGCTTATCGAAGCGGATCCATCCATGTCTGATACGGTATTCACCATTGAAATAAAAAAATTATGGATAGGCAAGGGAAGTTTTTGCGAGAAGGATTGAAGGAAGAAATTCTTTCTTTGTGAACTTTGAGAAAAACTTTGTGCACTCTGTGGTTAAAATATTTTGTCCCGGCAATTGGTGGCAGGTTGAGCACGGAAGTTAACTTCCGCACTAGTTTGGTTAGGGACACATAGGTTCTCTGGTTAACTATGTGTTCTATGTGCCTATGTGGTTTAGGCTTCTAAGGTTTGGTTGCTCATGCCAGTTTTAAATTTTTTAATTACTAATATTCGAAGAGTCTGCTTTCAGAGGGCGCAAAACTCCTTCTTTGTGAACTCTGTGAAAAGCTCCGTGCCCTCTGTGGTTAAAATACTGTTTAAGTAATTTGCTCTTGAGGTTCACTTTAATAGTTGCCGTCTGTTTCTATTGAACCCAGGGTTTGTAAATTGACAATTATTTGAACTGACCTTTGGGTTATACTTGTTTATGAAATCTTTATACGACTTGATCATCATTGGAGCAGGACCGATTGGCCTTGCCTGTGGTATAGAAGCAAAAAAGGCAGGCTTGAACTACCTCATTATTGAGAAAGGTTGTCTTGTTAATTCACTCTATCATTACCCCCTGAACATGACTTTCTTTTCTACTTCTGAAAAGTTAGAAATTGGTGGCGTGCCCTTTATCTCGCATGGCCCCAAACCCAATCGAGCAGAGGCTCTTGAGTATTACCGAAGAGTGGCTTCCAGTTGGGAACTTGAAATAAAACTCTATGAAAAAGTTGAGTTGGTATCAAGCATCAATAATACTTTTGAAATTAAAACTTCCAGAGGTAACTATACTTCGCGCGCACTGGTACTGGCGCTTGGTTTTTATGATTTGCCCTACTTGCTTAATGTTCCAGGCGAAGACCTCCCTAAAGTAAGGCATTACTACGATGAACCGCATCCTTACTTCAATCAGAGAATTGTAGTTGTTGGTGCTGCGAACTCTGCAGTGGACGTTGCCCTGGAAACCTGGAGAAAAGGCGCTGAAGTAACGATGATAATCCGAGAGCCAGGAATAAGGGACACCGTAAAATATTGGGTGCGTCCGGATATTGAAAACAGAATTAAAGAGGGAAGCATCAAAGCTTACTTTAATTCGGAGGTCACAAAGATAGAGCCCGACTCTGTTGAAATTAAAACACCCGAGGGCATCCTTCATTTAGAGAATGATTTTGTACTGGCTATGACAGGCTATCAGCCTCCTTTTGATTTCATGAAATCATTGGGTGTCCAGTTTCAGGATGATGAATTTCATACGCCCATTTACAATGACAAGACCATGGAAAGTTCAGTTTCCAATTTATATCTTGCCGGGGTGGTTTGTGGTGGGCTAAAAACCAACAAGTGGTTCATCGAAAATTCGCGCGTGCACGCAGATTTAATAACAAATGCTATAAAGCAATAAACCCTGCGCTAAACAGGGTTTTTAAATGTGCGCCATGCACGTCATCGTTCTTTAAGATGCAAGTTCTGAACAGGCCAGCT
>CAYPDF010000018.1:0-68528 GCA_964409415.1 uncultured Ohtaekwangia sp.
AAATTTATGTTCAACAACCTCTTGAAAACGGTCAACCCTATTTAGGACTCTACAACCATCTAACCGGCAACCGGTAACTGGAAACCTACAACCATCTAACCGGAAACCAGCAACTGGCAACCGGTAACTGGAAACTGGGGCAACCAGCAACCGACAACCAATTCCCCCTCCCACACTCTGGTGCATTACTTCCGTGCTCAACCAGAAACCTAAAACCCCTCCATAAAGATTTCCCTATATTTTTTAGGGATATCCTGATGACAAAATGACAGAATAGATAAATCCGCTTAGGATAATTTGCGATGTGGGTAGGATAAAAAACTTGATCTTATGTAAGGTTTATAGCAATTTATATCAGGAATATCTCAAATACAGGTTTCAACATGTTTTCTGATCCACAACCGATAGGCGGAATGGATAAGCCTTAACGCAATGAAACGCCAATTCTTCCATTAAAACGGTATTCTTTGATGCTCCATGAAAGAATGGGCACAATAATGACCAGCCTTTCTCTGTCTATCCTGAGATTTTGTCAGGTGTAAGGAAAAACAATAATTGCAATGTTTGGATAATTCCTAATTATTTATATTTAATTGGTTAGGTAAAATCTATTTGAGTTGGCTCTAGAGAAAAATATATTTTTTAGACTATCCTTGTGCTTGGTATTGACAGGTACTTTAGTTCAACAAACAAGCTTTGGACAAAACCTGGAATCCATCGGTAAGGAGAAACCTGTGACCGTTTCTGGTGGAGTGTCGGCCAGCCAAATCTTTTATACAGCAGATGGAATAGAAAGCAGACGAGATCCCTACTCATACTTCTTCACCGGCAATTTGAACCTCTCCTTGTATGGATGGAGTGTTCCATTGTCGTTTGCTCTTTCCAATCAGAACAGATCATTTCAACAACCATTTAACCAGTTTGGTCTTCATCCTACTTACAAATGGATAACAGGACATTTTGGTTACGCCAACATGAGTTTTTCTCCCTACACACTTTCAGGGCATATTTTCAGGGGTGCAGGAGTAGAGTTGGTTCCTGGTAAATTTCACTTTAGTGCGATGGTTGGTCAACTGCAAAGGGCTGTGCCTATTGATACGGTAAGAAACTCTGTGCCTGCCTTCGAAAGAAATGGTTTTGGGTTTAAAACTGGATATAGAGATGGTGGGGACTTTGCTGAGTTATCCGTATTTCATGGTGAAGATGATGTAAACTCCCTTACTATTTTACCTGAGGATAATTCCTTGTTACCTGAGGAGAACCTTGCCATCGGTTTGTCATTTGGTAAAACAATTTTAGAAAAGTTTACTGTTCAATTGGAATATGGAAGCAGTGCCATTACCCGGGATGTTCGCGATGAGCGTGGAAATGAACGAACTCCCTTCTCGTCACTTGGGGGATTATTTGCACCGCGTACTTCTACTTCATATTATAATGCTTACAAACTGGGAGCTAATTATAATGGGTCAACTTATTCGTTGGGTGTAGGCTACGAACGAATTGATCCCGGATACCGAACACATGGCGCCTACTATTTCAACAATGACCTTGTTAATTACACGGTTAACGGTACTACCACTTTTTTTGATAACAAGTTAAGCTTAAGTGCCAATGTGGGTATCCAAAATGACAACCTGGACGGAACCAAAATAAGTACAATGAGAAGGTTTGTGGGCGCTGTCAATGCAGCTTACTCACCGACAGAAAGGCTTTCCTTTTCATCCTCCTATTCCAACTTCCAGTCCTTTACCAATATAAGATCTCAATTTGTTGATATCAATCAACTCACGCCTTACGATAATCTGGATACATTAAAATTCACTCAGATCACACAGAGCCTTAATGTAGGAGGAAACTACAGTCTCAAAGCAACAAAAGAGCAACGTCAGTTCATTTTTATCAACGTTTCGATTCAAGATGCAGCTGAAAAGCAAAGTCAGGTTACAGAAAACAGTGGTTCACAGTTTTACAATGTAAACACTTCCTATTCGCTGAGCTTTATACCCACTAACCTGACGCTGTCATTCACTTATAATATCAATCAAAATAAAATTCCAAGTATGGATTTGTTCACACACGGCCCGACAGCCTCCGTGAACAAAGCACTGTTGGAACGAAAACTCAGGCTAACATTAAGCACATCCTATAACACAACCTCGCTGGAAGGTAAGACACAAAATAGTGTGACCAACATCAGGAGTAACATTTCTTATTTGTTGGCTAAAAAACACAATTTTGGTTTGAGCCTGATGGCGGTCAATCGCAATACAAGAATTGAATCCGGCCCAACTGGTTTTACTGAATATACAGGCACACTCAGTTATAACTATTCCTTTTAGTAAATGAAGAAAGCAGACACGATAAAGATTTTAACAACCTGCCTTACGATAGGAATTCTTTTTTCATTTGAGTGCACTTCAGCACAAATTGATTCAATTCAAAATCAAATAAAAGTATTAGCAAGACCCTCGCTTGATTCAATCGTATTGCGCTGGGCCCCTGTAAATGTAGATGCCTGGATTAAAGGAAGTAGAAATGGATATGTAGTGGATCGCTACACATTAGTACGTGATGGCAAAATTGTTAACCCACCTGAAAAGAAACAATTGGCTGGTTTGATAAAACCGTGGCCGGAAGAACAATGGGAACGATTGGTCAATCAAAATAGATATGCAGCGATAGCTGCTCAGGCATTGTTTGGAAGTGAGTTTGAGCTGACCACAGAAGGGACGGATATTTTTCAAATTGTAAATAAGGTTCAGGAGAATGAAATGCGATACTCCTTTGCGTTGTATGCAGCTGATCTTTCAGTTCCCGTTTCGATTGCGTCTGGACTCCGGATTACAGACAAGGATATCCGTATGGGTGAAAAGTACCTGTATCGGATTTTATCCATCCATCAAGGAGATACAATATTCGGAAGTGTATTTCAGGGGCCGGAGGAATATTTGTTACCGGTGCCTCTGGATTTTACTGCAGAATTTGAAGGCCCTATTGTGTCAATGAAATGGGATCAATCTTATCATCGTGGAATTTATACTGCTTATGTGGTCGAGCGATCTGTCGATGGAGGAAATTTTATACCAATTTCTGAGGATGCCATGGTCACACTGAGCAACGAGGATAAACCAGAATCCAGGTATCAATATGCTACAGACTCCCTTCCTGACAGTAGTAAAGAATATGCCTATAGGGTGCGCGGTCTTACTCCATTTGGAGAATTGGGACCAGCTACTGAGCCTATAACGGGGCAGGGAACAATTGTCATAACAGACGTTCCCTACATCCGTAGCGATGAAAGTCCGGACAATATTGTTATTAATCTCCATTGGGAATTTCCGGCAAATTCTGAGTCAGGATTGAAAGGGTTTGAGGTTCGCAGAAGTTCATCACCCAAGGACAGGCCAATGACTATTCACAAAGAAATCATTGCGCCTGCACTTCGCACTTTTCAGGATGCAGCCCCTGAAAAAAATAATTACTACCAGGTGGTAGCCATTGCTTTATCTGGTGAGGAGTTTAAATCTCCCATTCACCTGGCGCAATTGATTGACAGCATTCCACCATTGGCACCTGTGGGCATGAATGGGAAAGTGGATGAGCGTGGACTTGTTTCCTTTTCATGGAAACCCAATGAGGAACTTGATATATATGGGTATCGAATTTATCGAAGCAACAACCCCAATGCGGAATTTTCTCAGGTTACTGTTGAGCCCATTGCCAATAGCAGTTTTGTGGACAGTATAAACCTGAAGACATTAGATAAACATATCTACTATCAGGTGATGGCAATTGACAAAAGTCAAAACCACTCTGGATTGTCAGAAGTACTGGCGTTAGAAATCCCTGATCAGGTGCCCCCTGTTTCACCCGTTTTTCTTCCTGTTACTTCAAATAAAGAGGTTGTGGAATTGCAATGGTTGCCCAGTAGCAGTGATGATGTGAATAGTTATGATGTCTACCTGCAAAGGCCAGGTGAGCAGGAGTGGAGGAAATTAACGTCTATTCCGCATACCAATGATAGTATTATCAGTTACACAGTTTCAAGCCTTGAGGAAGGAATGAAAGTGAATTTCACTGTACTTGCTGTTGATCAGTCGGGACTGGAGAGTAAACCTGCAACCCCCCTAAGTGCAGCACGGTTAATCAGTGCGGTGAAACCGCCAATACAGATTTCAAACCCTGAAGTGGATAGGGCGGAAAAGAACATTCGCCTAAAATGGGTTTATGTGCAAAATGGTATATACAAATATCAAATCTATCGCGCGAAAGAAAATGAAGCGATTCGACTGTATAAAACAATCGAAGGCTCAGCAAAAGATTTTACAGACAAAGAGCTTGTAATGAATTCGGTTTACACCTATCAGGTGGTAGCTGTTTTTTCATCAGGGGCAAGGTCTGCTTTTAGTGAAAAAATTATAGTGAATTATTAATAACCAAAACCAAAATTATATGAGAATAAAATATTTATTTCTGTGCCTGGCATCATGTATGCTTAAGCTTTCTATTGCTCAAGAAGCTGGTGATAACCAATACCAAGGTACCATAGTAAATCTTGATGGTACAGAAAGCCAGGGGGTTATTGAGGCCAATCTTCAATATCCATGGGTAATACAGAAACACATTCGTTTTTTTGATGCCAGTCTATTAGAGCAAGAAGATAGGGTAAAGCTAAAGGATAAGCCTAAGCTTGATGCCAAGGATTTATTGGGTTTTAGATTTGAGGACAAGGTGTATGAATCTCATAAATACGCTGATCTATCAGCGCTTGGTCCTAAGGCACTTGGTGCCAATTATTTCTTCGAGTTGGTTGTAGATGGCCCCATTAAGCTTTATAAATTTTATGATACTCCTCCGACAGTAATGCAAGGAGATCCAGAGACTATTTACGCGGAGCTAAGAAATAATCCGCATTTATTCATAAAGAAGGGAGACGAAAAAATTGATGTCTTGTCAACTTCTAAATTGGAAAAGTTTATTTCAGACTCCCCGGAAATATGGGCAAAATATAATAAGGGAGAATATGGTAATAAACTAGAAGATGATGGTGGAAAAAAGTCTAAGCTGGGTAAGTTGATCAATAAGGCGATGAACACTCCTTCCATCGATGCCTATGTTTATAACGTAATCAATGAGTACAATACATTGATGTCAAGCAAATGAAAAGATTATTCATAATTCCGATCATTCTATTACTTGTAGGTAATATCGATGCCCAAAATATCAATTTTGAATCCCAACGGTCTACCTTTTATCGTTACCCACTTCACCCCTTGGACAAATCGCTGAAAACCTATTCAGTGTCCATTCAGGAGTTGGGCTCCTTTCTAGACAAACCACAGAAGGATACACTGCTTGAACGGGCCATGGTGCTGCCTGGGTTTGAAAGAGTAAAGGCAGGAGGGGATGTTCAAATAGAAGTGATCATGAATCCACTCTCAGTTACAAACAAGGAATTAAAGGATGAGCCTCGAACCACCGAGAAAGATGGAGTGAAGACAACCTATCATCAGTATTGGTATGAGATTAGTTATAACTTCCCTACCCGCATAAGATTATTGGCGCGAGGGGAGGTGATCACCGAACAGGATTTACCTGGTTTCTACACGACTCAATATTATCCGCAAAACCGAAACTCTTTGCCGGGTATCCAAAAGGAATATGACAATGACTACCATTTTAGAAATGTACTCTTAGGAAAACACCTGAGAGAAAGGAAGATGGAAATCAGAGAGTGGCTATTCAGTAATTATGGATATGGTTTTATAGAGCGTGTAATCGATGTGGCAACAATAAAAGACAAAAAGGGAGAGTACCCGGATGTGACAAAAGGATTGTCATTAATGCTGGCCGCTATTAAATCAACTCAAAATAAGAAGGACTACATCGATGAGGAGTTTAAGGCAAAACTGAATCAGGCGATTGCACTTTATGAAAAAGAGCTCAAAGAGTTTAGTCCTGATAAAAAAGCACGGATTAATGAAAAAGTTAAAAATCTGCTCCACTTCAATATTGCCCTGGCACAATACCTGATGCGTGACTTTGATGAAGCAGAGCACAGCTTGTCGTTAATGGATAAGGATGTGCGAGGTCTACATTCGGATCCCTACCGGCTAAAAGAAGAAATACAGGATACGCGAATGAGGTTGGCGGCCAATGGCTTGATGAAAGGAGAGTTACCGCCTGCAATGCCAAAGCCGAAACCAGTTGAGGTAACTACTTCCAAACCTTCAACCCAATACCGGGATTACATTGTTTTTGTCAACGGAGACACGGTAGATGTTCAGTTTGTGATGCCCTCGCGTGATCTGATGCCTTACGGTGATTCCTTGTGGCTACAAGATCGGGTGATTGTAATGGAAGATGAAAAGAGCATTGAAATTCTTGCCAAAGATATAATGGCTTATTCTTTTCAGGGTGTGGACCGTGAAACGTACAGCAAGGTAGTGGACACCAGTACAATGCCATTTACAATAGAATACAAGATGTGTCAACGCACCGCTACCGGAACGATTTCATTGTATCGGTGTCATGAAGTGGCCACCAGCTTTAGCGACCCCAGCAAGAAATTCGTAAAAACAGTTCCCTACTATAAAAAAGGAGACAAGTTCGAAGTGGCCGTATATGGAAACTTTAGCAAAGGAGTTTCAAAACTGGTATCGGATTATCCTGAGCTTTCAGCGCGTGTTAAAAACGGAGAATTTAAGGAAGGAGATTTAGTGAAGGTGGTGAAGGAATATAATGCGTGGGCGGGAAAGGGGAATTAGGACTTGGGGCGTTGGGACTTAGGGTTTTAGGAATTAGGACTTGAGAGATTTGGGACTTAAAAAGAAAGGACATGATACAATCATTAGAAGATTTTAAAACATATAACCTCTCGATGGAAGTGGGAGAGAAAGTTTGGGAAGTAGTAAGTGTCTGGGATTCCTTTTTGAAAGATACCATTGGGAAACAGCTGGTTAGATCTGTCGACTCTATTGCCGCTAATTTATCTGAAGGATTGGGTAGGTATCACATTAAAGAAACCAGAAACTTCAGCTTCTACTCCAGAGGATCCCTTTTTGAAACGAAGACATGGCTTGCAAAAGCACATAACCGAGAATTAATTACAAAAGAACTATTTGAAAAAAATTAACCAATGACTTAGAAGTAATAGGTAAGATGTTAAATGGATATATCAAAACGCTGGACAGGAAAAACATTATAAATGAGCCTGATGAAAATTATGGAGATTTTAGCCAGGATTAATTGGGACTTAGAACGCAAGGACTTAGGTCTTAGGACTTTGTGGGTTCACCTAACACCTAATTTCCAAGTCCTAAGACCCAAGTCCCAAAAAGACAGATGAGAAGAGCCATCAACATAGCACTAATTTCAATAACCGCCCTCGCGACAAGCAATGCTATTGCCCAAACCTTCCCCGTTCGCGTTACCCCGATGCTTACCCCACCTTACACACCTTTTCTTACAGATTATACTGATCCTGGCACTGAGCGACTGACCCTACAAGTAATGCTCAATGACCTCACCGTTACTGAATTTAGAACCAAGTTAAGGATGACCATCGAAGGGGTTGGTATTACCATTACCACTAACCCGAACTATTTTCCACCTTCTATTACATTGCAAGGCGGGGTGCCGCAGCTTATTTATGGCTCGGACATTGCAGACTATTTCAAGATGTCTAACCTCGTTTTTCAGGGACTGAATCCCAATGAAGTACAGAAGAATGGTGGCCGCCTGCCGGAAGGCATCTACCGCATATCATTTGAAGTGCTGGATTACAACCGCAACACGGTGGTGTCCAACAGGGGGAGCGCCACTGCCTGGATGATTCTGAATGATCCTCCGTTTATTAACCTGCCCGTCAACAATGCGAAGATCAAGCCACTCAATCCTCAGAACATTGTCTTTCAGTGGACGCCTCGGCACCGGGGATCTCCTAATGCCGCCTTCACCACAGACTATGATGTGAAGTTGGTGGAGATTTGGCCTGCAGGCAGAAATCCTTTCGATGCCATCAATACCTCGCGGCCGATATTTGAAACAACCACTTCGACTACGATGGTGGCTTACGGACCGGCTGAGACGCCTTTGGTGTTAGGTAGGGAATACGCGCTTCAGGTAAGGGCGAGGGATAATGGAGGCAGAGATGTATTTAAAAATAATGGCTACAGTGAAGTGGTGCGCTTTATTTATGGTGATGAATGTCCCATGCCTTCTGGATTAAATGCGGATGACATCAATATTTCAAAAGCCCGGATGCGGTGGCAGGGTAGCGGGCAAAACTCTGATTATTTACTCCGCTACCGTGAAAAGAAGGAAGGGGCAAGATGGTTTGAAGAAAAAACCAACCAATCTTATTACAATGCAAGTGGGTTACGTGCCGGCACAACTTATGAATACACTTTGGCAGGAGAGTGTGATATCTATCAAAGTGATTTCACAGGCATACAGTCATTTACAACCCTTGCAGAAAATCCCAACGCTTTCGTTTGTGCCGATCCCAATTCAGTCCCTCCTCCGGATGGTAGTCCACCGTTGCCCGCGTTGTTTACCAACGATTTTATTCATGCAGGGGGATTTGATGTGGTGGTGAACAAAGCCACCGGTAGCAATGGTCGTTTTACAGGCGAGGGATTGGCTGTGGTACCCTGGTTCAATAGTGCTAAAGTACGCGTGACCTTTGAAAACATTGGGGTGAATACCAGCTATCAATTAACAGCAGGAGAGATCAAATCGGTATGGGATCCGAACAGCAAATCATTAATTCATGACAAGACGCAAGATCTCGCTGATGATCAAAAAAATGAAGATGGTAAAGACAATCTTACAGCAAGTTTGATAACTTTTGAAGGAACAATAAATTCGGTGTATGTGAACCCGGAAGGAAAAATAGTAGTGATTGACAGCGGGGGGAACGAGACTGTTTATGATCAGCCTGTGATAGGTAGTACAGAAGAGAAGCAGCCTGTGGAGATTACGGATAGTGATGGGAATAGCTGGGGAGTGGATAAGGAGGGGAAGGTGAGTGAGGGTGGATTTGGAATAGGGAAAAGCGGTTCCAATGGAATAGATAGTCGAATAATCATGCAGAGAGAACTTATCAGGGAACTGCTGGAAGCAATTAAAAGGGAAATCATTCTTTGGTTGGAGAATAATGGAAAAGGACCATTAGATGACGGGTTTATTAGAAAATTATTATCTATACCTGACTGCTTACCAAAGGATGAAGCACAGTTGGAATCTGTTTTGGTAAACATTAACTATTATCTAATGAACTTGGCTGAATTGCTTGATCTGGTCAAAGAAGATGAAGTTAACAAGAACAGGATTGAAGAATTGGTAGGCGATCTCAATGCCGAAAACACATCCTATAGAGAAGACTTATCAGATGAAGAATGGGATGAACTTGTGCAAATAATTTGTCCATATTTAGCTAATGATCGAAATGGGATAATCTTTAATCCACCAATTACATCCTTTGTAGATGATAATTATTACCTAAAGTATCCCGAAAAAACCCGTTTTTTAGAAGGAGATACAATCATAGTATATTATTATATGGAAGGGGTTACCCTGAATGTGGAAGACGTAAACAATCAAGTGATCAACCTTGATTCTGAAAACATGATTGGCATTGAAGGGGTAACGTGGCCTCCAGGTTTTATTGTGAATATTGAGGAGTTAGAGAAAAGGACTGTAAAGGGGTTCAAAATACAAGTACCTGAAGTTGATACACTCCAGCTTTATGTTGTCAAGGTTTCTCTTTCATCGAATGCACCTTCGTTTGATATTGATGAGAGCGATGTTGAGGATGTTGCTGATAATTGTACCACATGGAGCACAAATAATAATACAGGCTATACCTGTAACTTTTGCGTCAGAGATGCTTTTTATAAAATAACAGGATCAACGATCCTATACCCCGGAGGTAATAACTCTTGTTTATGCTGCAACCCAGAAGAGAGTGGCTTAGCAGGATTGGTAAATGGAAATGGCACTGCAAATACAATTTACAATACACTCGCGGATAAAAATTCCGATTTGGCACAGTATTTCGAAGAAATATATGATATAACTGACGAGGATTACCCCGACTTCACTCAGATTCAAGAGGATGCCAATGATGGACAAATGATTATTGGAGTATTAGCAAGAACAGGTCCCGGTCATATAGTTTTATTAATGCCTGAAAATTTATGGAATGGTACTGGAACCAGAGACGAAGTTGCGCTAACTAATGGCGACATGCTTCAAGAGCCGTTTGCTCTAGAATGCGGAAACGCAACGGATAAAAGAGTAAAGCCCCTGTCAGGCTTTGGCTCTGTGACAAGTAATGACTTTAAGAATATAAAATGGTTTAGATACACGGGACTATGAAAAAATTATTCTGCATTTGGCTTAGTTTGATAATTTACGGAGTACAAGGCCAACATTTTGACCTTGATTATCAACGATATATCGGTTCTGAAGGAAAAACATATTATTTTTTCCAGTATGGAAAACGTTCCGGCTTAGTGAAACCTTCTTTAGTGAAGTATGAATTGACTTCTGAGAATGAATTTAAACTGAAGGAGACAAAAAATTGGCTGGATATTCGTGAGACTGGATTTTTTGTTTATAAAAATGATATAATAGAATTATTTTATAGTAGACTTAGATCGGAGGTGGAAATAAAATTAAATGACACCACCCTAGTTTATAAAGTTGATGTTTTGCATGATTTCACTAATGTTAGAATAGAATATCTGTCCGAAAAAAATCTATTTTTGATTGCTGCACATGAGCAAGCACCAATTTATCAGTTTGCTTTAGAAACCTTTGAATTTAGCCCACTACCATTAACTGGGAGCAACCTATATATACGTGGAGATTACTTGTTTTTTGAAGCACTGAGATATTCAGATTATTATTCCTCTTTTCCCAAAGATGTTTACCGTGTAAAGTTGGATGATCTTAAGAACCCTGAGAGAGTGTTAATCCAGGTGAATAAATGGTATCCCTACTCTGATGAAGTGCTTTATGCATCCACCGATCCTTTTTTAACGATAAACGGAGAGCAAACCAATGGTTTTTATAACCTAAAAGATCAGACCGTAGCTAAATCTCATGGCATAGATACCCAGGATATTATTGAAATAAATGGAGGTACATATATTTTAGAGATAGCAGAAAAGAACGGAGAAAAAGTATTTCAATTAGAAAAATTACCTCAGCCACCCAAATTGTTTCCCTATAAAATAATAGAAACTGGAAATCAGGAGCCTAAAGGCAAGATATTCCAGTGGTATAATATTCCCTCAAAGGAAAAGACTTTGCAACCAACGTTTGTAACCCAGGAATTACTTTACAAAGCTTCCGATTCTGAGCTAAGAAATCTTTCAAAAGATCAATTAAGGATTTTGCGTAACACATTCTTTGCCTTTCAGGGTTATAAATTTTCAAGTCCCGATCTCGCAGATTTCTTCAATCAATTCGACTGGTATAGAAAAATGTCAATGGGTGAAAAATCCAATGATGATATAGTGATTTGGCCTGATGAGAAATTACGGGTGGACCTTATTAGGAGCATAGAGGATAACAAATGATTATTACTGAAAAAAAATATAGAGAAACAAACAGAGAGGATGACGTTGTTGTGCCCTGGTTCAATAGTGCTAAAATACGGGTGACTTTTGAAAACATTGGAGTGAATAGCAGCTATCAATTAACGGCAGGTGAGATCAAATCGGTATGGGACCCGAATAGCAGATCCATGTTGGTGAATGAAAAAACCATCGCTGAGGAAGGTGGGCCTTCCAATCAATTCAACAGTGATATACAGACGTTTGAACCCGATACCGCCATCATGGTCACTGGTGTTATCCTCTCTGCATACAATGACCCAGATGGCAATACCGTATTGGAGACCAATGAGGGACGAACTGTTTTGCCAAAAGGCACCAGCTATGCCATTTCGGATGATGCAGGCAACGGATACATTGTAGACAAGGAAGGAAATATCAAAAAGACAACGGCTGCTGATGCACTGGCTGCCGGAGCAAAGGCCAACCGGGAGTACAGTACCGACCCTAACTTAAAGGTGATTTTTTCAAGGGCAGATGATACAAAGTATGGTTTTGATGAACCCCAAACAGTATTGCCTCAGAACTACCAGCAAACTGAAGCAGGTGACAAGGTAGCATGGAAAGCATTGGCTACGGGACTACCAGACAACGTAGTTGCAGCCTCACAGGGTACGGGAGGTATTGCCAACGCTACTTTCAAATTGGGACAAAACCCCCAAGTCCCAAGTCCCAACACCTTAGCTGATGGACAGGTGCAATTAACATTAATAGGCAAAGCAGACGGCACTATTGAAGAACAACTCGCCTACTACCCCAACCCAGATACATCCAAAACAGATCTGGTTGCGGGTAAGTTGAATGTAGTAAGCTATAACCTTGTAAATAAAAATCTGGTTTTGATCACGGTAAATACTACAACCACTTCCCTTGAGACAGATGGTTTGCAAACCGAGCTCAACAATATATACAACCAGGGGGTAGTGCAGTGGACGGTAAATTCCACGCAAAGTATAAACGTAAGTGGGATAGACGAAAATGCATTGGATGATGGAGGCAGTGGTTTGCTGAGTAACTACACAGAAGACATGAAGAAAATACTGCGTACCTACACAGCAGATCATGCCATGGCCGATAATACCTATTATTTGTTTCTGGTAAAGAACGCTACCAGTCAATCCAAGCTGGGCTACATGCCACGCAAAAAGCAGGCAGGTTTCATTTTTGTGGACGCCCATAACAATGCAGATATAGTGAAAAGCATAGCCCACGAATTAGGTCATGGAGCCTTTCATTTGAAGCACACTTTCAGTGAATACCCATCACTATCACAAGGCGTAACCGAAAACCTGATGGACTACCCCGCCAAGACCCGCCTCGATAAATGGCAGTGGGATCATATTCATAATCCTGAAGCTGTGCTGGGATTGTTTGAGGGGGATGATGAGGGGGCGTTGAAATATGATTGTCCTAAGTGGTTTTTAACATCTAAAGAGTGTGAAAGTGTGGGGAGGGTATTGGATTATATAAAACTAGCAGTTGAGAAGGGAGCTACCCTTACAATAAAATGGAATGAAGGAAAGTCTGAGTATGTAGCGGAAAACATAGAATTGGATGGAATTAAGTATGATAAAATAAAGATAATAAATTCAATTCAAAAGAGTAGCGAGGTAACCTTTGATCCAAGAAGATATGAAAATCTACCTCAAGATATTATGATGCTTGATGGTAAAACAGGTCAACAAGGGGGTTTTGTATTTAAGACTGAAACCGTTGGATTGCTTCCACTATCTTATTTTGAAGTAATAACAGTGCTATTATACCAGAAAGACAACTTCGAGACGAAAATAGAGTCTCTTAAAAATTACTTATTTGGAGAGATTGTAAAGGAGATTGTCGTTCATTATAAGAGAAAGGGGAGGAATGATTATCGCACCTGGGGTCAATTTTCGATTTTAGGGACTAATTACACTGGCTATGTTCTTGAAAGACCAAAAGGAAATAATTCTCCAGAGTTTGAGGATTACAAAAGAATTCCGGCAGGAACATATAATCTGGTTTACTCTAGCAGCAGCAATGGATTGACTAGTAAATTCTGGGGAGTAACAATGTGCATAGAGGAACATCCGGGGTATAAACTACATGGCGGCAATAGAGCAGACCAATCCGATGGCTGTTTACTTATAAATGAGATATCACCCCAAGTTGACAAGTATCCAGATGCATTTCAATACAAGCTTGAAGATATATACTTAGATCCTGATTTAAGACGTCAAAACACGGACAGGATTAAGGTTGCGAATGAGTATTATGGTCACAGCAATGAGAGTAATCCCGCCTTAAAGCTTAGGAGATTTATTGAGGCGCTTGAGGAAAAGATAAAAAAGGAGTTTAAGTTAGAACAAGTTGTGAGAAAAATAATAATAGATGAATCAGAAGAAGTAATTGAACCATAAGAATATGAAATTAATAACTACATGTGTATTGCTCTTAACACTGAATTCGTGTCAATCTCAAAGTCTAAGCAGAGAGGGATTAGAAAATATTCTTGCTCAGAATATGGAAACACTTTCAATTTCTAAGTTGATCTTTTTTGAGACTGAACTAATTAATTTGGCAAACGATAGTGTTATTCGTTTAAAAATTCAGAAACGGTTGGAAAATGAAAAAATATTTAAGAGAAAGACAGTTGCAGATTCGAGAGAATTGGCGGTTCAGATGAATATATTGTTTCATAAAATTAAGGAAGTAAAAACTGAAAATGATAATGCAAAGGATAGCCAAACCTTCATCCTAAACCTTATCAAAGAATATGATGAATTAAATTTTGATGTAGAGGAGAATTTGGTAATAGATCAGATTGACTACTCTAAGAGAAGTTTGAAAAATGGATATGACCCAGGTTCCACTAGGGAGAGTAGATTTTTTTTTCTTAGTAACTTCCCGATAGTTTTTAGGAAGGCTTTGATTGATAATGGACGTGAAAATGAATGGTTGAAAAGCGGTATTTTTTTGTGCAATTATTTAAGAGAAAATGACACACCTCTAGAAATTAGGTATCACATTAGATCTGAAGTTGTACGGAAATTATTAAAAAATTTGAAGGGCAATGATGGTAAAGAAATATTGCAGGATATTAATGAATGCGATGTTTCGGTAAATCTTTATGATTGAGAATCAAAATCCAACGGTTAGCGCAAGTCTTCAGGATGCGGGCGGGAACGCGGGAGACTTGTGCCTGGTAAATTTAGGTACTCAGCAAATAGATAGATAACTATAAATGAGCATCAAGTATAAATTTCGAAATCCAGACGGTTGCTACTTTGTGACTTATGCCATTGTAGATTGGATTGATGTGTTTACCCGAAACGCTTACAAAGATATTTTGATAGAAAGTTGGAGGTATTGTCAGCAGAAAAAGGGATTGCTTATACATGCCTATGTGATTATGACTAATCATATACATATGCTTATCTCTCGAAATTCGACCAATCTATTGGAAGAAATAATGAGGGATATGAAGAAATATACTTCAACACGGATACTTGGGGCAATTAAGACTGAGCCGGAAAGTAGACGTGAGTGGATGTTGAATATTTTCAGCGAAGCTGGGTTGAAGAATAGCAACAACACAAAATATCAATTCTGGCAACAAGACAATCATCCAATTGAATGTGATACTCCTAATATTCTTGAGCAAAAAATGGAATACATCCATGAAAATCCAGTAAGAGCAGGTTTTGTTGAAAAGGCGGAAGATTGGATTTATAGTAGTGCTGGGGATTACTATTGTAACCGGAAAGGATTAATAGAATTGAGTTATGTATAGAGAAAGGCACAAGTCGGCTCCGCTCAAAACCAGCACGCAAGACTTGCGCCAGTGGGGGGAAATTCTGGTAGTGATATTAAGAATGTTAACGGAGGAACGGAAAGACGTACGTTATATGAATCCTTGATTGTTAATTTAAACCTTTTTAAGTGCAATGAAGAATAATAATATTTTAACCCTAGCTATAGTATTTCTAATAACATTGCAGGCTTGTCACAGCCAAACAGATGATAGCACAAATAATTGCAATAGAAAAACGGTTGATCAATCACTCGCTAATAAACTTCCAAAGGGAATCTGTATCCCACGAGATTATTCAATAGACGAGATTATAACGAATAATGATTTTGATCGAGATGGCAGAGAAGATATAATATTGAGATATGCTGAATACCCTCTTATAAATGGAAGGACTCGGTATTATGCGGCTTATCATACAATAAACGATTCGACCTTTACATTGGTAAAAGAACTTGCTAACATATTACCCCCTTATCTAAAAAATTTATATGCAGCTCTTTCAAGTGCCGATACTCTTTCTTCAAGGCTCGCGAAATCCTACCCTTATGACTTGATTGTTACGTTTAGTAAGGATACAATTAAATTATCTCATCTGATCCCTGATTATTATGGGAAGACGTATGCGTTTGTTTTTAATACCGACAACTGGTACTTGGAGCAAGTCACATATTGGATTGGCGGCATTGATGAAAGGGATATCGAACAGATGAATTTAAGTCCATTGTTAGTTGGGCAAAATACTCTTGAGATAAAACAAGTAAATAGAATTTCGATAGATAATTTTAGTTTGGTTGAATCGAGGCGAATCGCTGATTCCGAGGAAAAAAACTATTTTTTCGAAAAATACAATTTGTTTGAATGGTCAAATAGAATTAAGCGCTAACTCAGAACTGGCGCAAGTCTTCAGGATGCGGGCGGGAAAGCGGGAGACTTGTGCCTGGTAAATTTAGGTACTTAGCAAATAGATAAGATAGATAACTATTAAATGAGCATCAAGTATAAATTTCGAAATCCAGAGGGCTGCTACTTTGTGACTTATGCCATTGTAGATTGGATTGATGTGTTTACCCGAAACACTTACAAAGATATTTTGATAGAAAGTTGGAGGTATTATCAACGGCAGAAAGGTAGACAAGGCACAAGTCATCCTGGCTTAAGACCTGCGCACAAGACTTGTGCTAGTACTACTATTTTGTTATTTCTGATTTGCATTAGTACCGTAGGCTTTTCTCAACCCATCCCTCAGCAAATGCAAATCTACGTGGAGCAATTACATGCTTCTCAACAAGCTTCTGTTCCTGAAATATTTAGTGATCAAAAAAACACTAAGGAGCTAATAGAATCTGCAGTTAACTATTTTGATGATACGCTGGTACACGTAAGGAGAAGAATGTATTCACTTGTTGGTGAAGCGGGTGTACGATCGCAAGATAAAACCATTCGCAGTTACTCAGTTGATCAATTGGTAAAGGCTATTGCTGATTACAACAACGTGGATTTACTACTTACACAATTTAATCGTTTTACATCGAATGATTTCTCTGGTTCGGCCAAAGACAGTCTTATTTCCTTGTTCAGACAACGCCCACCTTATTTGGATCAACTGGCTCGATTGGTGGGCTCCTTACAAATTACATCCCTCAAGGATGACCTAATGGTTTTGTCGGGGCCAACCACCAGCAACCAACGCATCCGCTGGGCCGCATTACTTGCATTGGCACGAATGGGGGATAAGGAGGCTACTCAGTCGGTGATGAAGCGTGTGCAAAGATTACCTGTAAATGATGATATAGTTTATGAGGTATTTCCTGATTTGGTCTACACCCGCCAACGTTCTGCCATTGATTATTTGATTGTGGAGTTAAAAAGTGATGAAAAGAAATGCTTCACAGCGGATGCTGAAGATGAAACCCCCATCACCTGTGCTTACCGTATCATGGAAATGCTGGCACCTGTGATTGAGAAGTATCCCTTGGAATTGGATCCCAGCGGAGATATCAAAACAAAGGACTATAAAAAATCATTGGCTATTGTTAGGGCCTGGTTTGAGAGGAATAAGGATTATGGAATAGTACAAGAAAATTAGGACCTGGGACTTAGGGCTTAGGTCTACCCCCAAGTCCTAATTCCCAAGACCTAAAAACAAAGGAACGATGCGAAAATTTGTCATCATACTGCTCTTAACATTACTACATAGTCAGCCACTGTGGAGCAATTCCATACCCAATGACTCAACCTCAAGAAATCTTTCTGTTCCAGCCATAAAAGAGACCAGTACTGAATACCGTACTTTCTCTGAACTCACTCCAATAAAACAAAACCTTGCCTTCGATCCTATTACTACTGATTACTTTGTAGCAGACTCTCTTCAAGAAAAACGTGACCGTGCACACAGCCTGCGCGATGAGGTAGAGAAAGCACAGCGCTTCAAAGAAACTTTGGATGCCTATACCGTCATCGATTTGCCGGTAGGTATTGTGAAGTCGGGTGGAGCACTGGATTATAGCGTGGTCATTGACAAGATTACATTTAGTCCGCAGGGTTCTATGTTGGATACCTACGTGTCGTTCACTATCCCACAAACGGGCGATCGCATTGCTTTTGGTGGCCTGGTGCCGCTGTCACGGGATGGGGGCATTGTAGGGACAGCTAAAATCTATTTGCTAGGGGATCACTTCATCAAACTCAGCGAAACGAGCCTGCTCACCTTAGTGGGAAGTAAAAATGCAGGCACGTTTGTGGAGATTGACTGCAATGGTTTCAAAGGCATGTCCATCGAGGCGATGGTTGAATTTTCCAAAGATGTGTTAAAACCCGTAGATGCAAATGGTAAGGCCATTGATAATCAGCGGTTAACAATCAATTTTCAAACCTATGTTCAGGATTGGAATGAGTTGTTGGTGAAGATCAACATTCCGCCATTTCAGGTCAGTGGATTGAAAGACGTGGGTTTTCAGGTAGAAGATGCTTATTTAGATTGGAGCGATCTTACCAATCCAACAGGACTGGATTTTCCCGTTGGGTACGAATCGACCTATCTCACTTCGGGTAATAAGAATCTTTGGAGAGGATTTTTCCTTAAAAAAGCAACCGTACGATTACCAAACAAACTCAGTGAAGCAGGCAGTGGTCATCAAACCGCGATCAGTGTGGAAAACATGGTCATTGACGATACTGGATTTTCGGGTAAAATATTTGCCGAGTACCTGGTGCAAGCCGGTGACATGAATGGCTGGGCATTCACTTTAGATCGATTTCAGGCAGGAGTTGTCTCCAATCAACTAGAGGAGTTTGAGTTTGTGGGAATGATCAGTGTTCCGGCTTTTAAGAAGGAGGGAAAGGATGCGCGAATGGGTTACCGTGCAAGTAAGGGAGCGGATGATAATTACATCTTTGCCGTTTCATTGGCAGATGAAGTGAAACTTCCATTATGGGCTGCGGATGTTTCGTTGTACAAAGGATCCTCTATTGTAGTCACAGAAAAGAATGACAGGTTTTATCCATCTGCTTCGCTCAATGGCATGTTGGCTATCAAAGCCTTAAGCAAGGGACCTAAGTTGGAAGTCAGTGGTGTACGCTTTGAAAATCTGGTGCTGAGTACAGAAGCGCCTTATTTCAGACCTGGAACATTTGGTGTGGGAAGTGCGGAACAAGGTTCAAAGGCTTCGGGCTTTCCTTTGGTGATCAAAAACTTTGGCGTGAAGTCCAACACAGCCGAAAACAAAGTGGGTTTGTCCATGGATGTTACCATTAACATCAGTGGTAAGGCAGAGGACGAAGGTTTTTCAGGAACTGCCGGTCTTATTGTTTGGGGAGATATGAGTGCCCCTCCACCGGCCTCTGCTCCCAATATGGAAACCGCAGTAGTACAAGGTGCCAGCAAAGGGTGGGAGTTTGATAAGATAGAGATTTCGGCAGTAGGAATTTCCATTAAGAAACCAAGTGTATACGAGCTGTCGGGTCAGATCAGGTTTTACGACAACGATCCTGTATACGGTGACGGGTTTAATGGCCAGCTCAATGGGAAGTTTAAAGATAAAATTGCCGTGCAGGCGAATGCAATATTTGGCCGAACCCCAACTTATCGTTATTGGTTTGCGGATGCTTTGGTGGAAATCAATGCCGGGGTAACGCTGGCGCCTGGTTTTGCAGCCTACAGTTTCGGAGGTGGGTTTTATTCAAAGATGAAGCAAGCAGCTGCTGGCAGCGGAAGTGCTTTAGGCACAACGGCCAGTGGTATCACCTATGTGCCAGATGAAAACTCTCTGGGCTTGCGCGCCTACATGGATTTTGGTGCACACCCCAAAAAAGAAGCATTCAATGGCGATGTTACTCTAGAAATTGCCATGAACCGACATGGTGGTATCAATAGCATAAGTTTTATTGGTAACGCCTATTTCCTCACACCTGATTTTAAAATAGGAACTGAGCTCATCAAGGAAAGAACTTCCAAAGTGGCATTAAAAGTGAAAAATGAGTTGGACAAGATTTCGCCAAGAAGTCAGGTATACGGCAATGTAAAACTATTGTTTGATAATGAAAACAATGTGTTTCATGGGGACATTGAGGTTTACGTTAATGTAGTAGGTGGGATAGTGAAGGGAATCGGAGAGGGCAGTAAGGCAGGGTGGGCCGTGTTACATTTTGCTTCTGACGATTGGTACGTTTTGATAGGTACCCCAGATCAGCCTATTGGCCTGGAGGTAGCCCGTATTTTTAAGGCAAAGAGTTATTTCATGATGGGGAAAAACCTACCAGGAAGTCCACCGCCACCGGCTAAGGTTTCTGAAATTCTGGGAGGCGTTGATCTCGACTACATGCGTGATATGAATGCGTTGCAGTCGGGATTGGGTCTTGCGTTCGGCATGGGTTTTAGTGTGGATACCGGAGATTTACGATTCCTTATGTTCTACGGTCGCTTTGCCGCAGGAGCAGGGTTTGATATCATGTTGAAGAACTATGGCACCAGTTACCATTGTGAAGGATCCAATGAGCCCCTCGGTATCAACGGCTGGTATGCCAATGGGCAAGCTTATGCTTACGTGGAAGGCAAGATAGGAATTCGGGTAAACCTTAAGTTTTATAAAGGCGACTACGACATACTGGCCATAGGGGCGGCAGCGGTATTGCAAACCAAAGGTCCCAATCCTTTTTGGATGAAAGGAACTGTAGGAGGTTATTATAGGATTCTGGGTGGATTGGTGAAAGGTAAATGCCGTTTTGAGGTAACAGTGGGTAAGGAATGTAAACCCGTTGGGGAAAGCAATCCTTTGCAGGATGTATCCATCATTGCTGATATAAGTCCGGTAATGGGAACCAATGAAGTAGATGTGTTCAATGCACCTCAGGTGGCCTTTAATATTCCTATCGGAGAAAATTTTGAAATCACTGATAAGGAGAATGTAAAAAGAGTATTTAGGGCCAACATGGTTGAGTTTTTGGTTAAGGATGGTGCATCAAAAATAGGGGGTGTTAACAATTGGAACACTTCCAACGATGTGGTGGTGATGAATGCCCACGATATCCTGCCACCTCAAAAGGAGATCAAGGCTTTTGTAAAAGTGGTTTTTGAAGAACGCGTAGGGAGCAGTTGGATGCCTGTAAAATTTGATGGTAAGGAGGTAGTAGAGACTAAAGAGACCAGTTTTACTACTGGAGAGGCTCCTGAATACATTCCGGCTTCCAACGTGGAGTACTCTTATCCGATTGCTGGCCAGTATAATTTTTATCCTAAGGAGTACAATAAGGGATTTATAAAACTCAAAAAGGGTCAGCCTTACTTGTTTGAAAATGATCCAAAGTGGATAAGGAAAGCAAGGGTTACAGAAGATGTAAACCATCAACGCTTTGTAGAAACCGATTATACTTATGATGGCGGAGCTAAACAGGTGAATTATACCATTCCTGATGGACTTTCACTGGCAACCATTTATCGTTTTGAATTATTGAACATCCCCAGGTACAACCAGGTAGTTGACGCCAATGTGGAAAAAGTCTCTAAGGAGTTGGTTGAGGGAGACGAGGGAGTTGCACAGTTGACTACAAAGAAGGTAGAGGGATCGGTAGCGTTACTGGAAACTGAATCAATTTATGGTGCCAGTTTTAGGACGAGTAAGTATGAGACGTTTGTGGAGAAGATGAAATCATTATCGATAAGTAAGGTTGTGTCATTTAATATAAATCCAATCGCTAATATTCATCAGTTGATTGGAATAATAAACTCAGATGAAGTCTTTGGCTTTTTTGAAATTAACAATTCGGCAAACTTTAAAAAAATAGTTCAGATAGATGCAAACCTATCCTCCAATTATTGGTATGAAGAATTAGTTTATCCTCTTGTTTACGGTGAATATCCATTGTTGGGTAAGTTCCAGGTATACTCGAGAAATATAGCGGAACTTGGGTTACCCCCCTTATCAGATAATTTTATTCGTCAAATTTCAGATGATGTTATCGTATCAGGCTCTGGAGAAATTCTAGGCAACGATTCAGGTACACAATACAAGAGTCTTGTTGTTAACCTGATGAATTCTATGAAATCAGACTATTGGGATATTCAAAACCAGGCTACGAACTATATGGCAGTTAATAAATTTTCGAATGAAAGTTTAGAGAGAATTGCATTAAGTCCTTTTCCTGTGTTTAGGTTGGGTGAGTACAGGCTGAATCTTAAATATTTTATACCAGGCGAAAAGAATGAGACATCAAGTTATTCCATCACTTTAAATAATAAATAGGGTGTTATGAGAAATTTATTAATTGTAATGTGCTTATTTCTGATTGTTAAAATTACCTATGGTCAACCAGACTATCAGGCTGAATTTATTATCAGGGCTACCCCAAAAGGTTGCTCAGGTAGTTTAACGTCTAATAATATCACTGTAAAATTTAATGGAAACCCAATATTGCCAGATCAATCACGGTATTACGTTGATGTTGATGCAAATGGTACATTGAGTGGAACCATTCAAGTGGAAGCTAATTTTAGATGTGACTGTATAGTTAATGGGTTAATGATTCCTGGTTGCAGAACAAGTGGAGGTGGTACAACCACATTACGAACTATATCCACAATATTGTTGCCAACCCCAACTGATTATTGCTACACTTCCTTTCTTTTTGAAGAATTCACACCCCTTTATGATTTCAGTGTATCCATTCAATTCTATAAAAAAACGTTGAATGCACCTTCAGCAACACTATCCACTACGTGTGAGGATCATAGAATTACATTTAGTACACCCATAGTGCCTGACTATTGGCAGGTGGCCAATAACTCTTCTGGCCCTTGGTACACCCTGGGAGGGGCGTCAGTGAGCACTTTTGTAGTAACGAGAGCAATGATTGTAGCCTCTGGATTACCTAACGTTCTAGGCGCCAACATGTATTTCAGGTTTGCTAAAATAGGTTGCGGCCGACTTAGGTTTAGTGATTTGGCAAAAAATGGATCTCAACCTGCTTTTGTTTTTTTTGTACCTCCTCCTTCATCTGCTATTATTGAATACACAGAACCTTCTTGTCATAATGGTACGGATGGTAAAATAGTGATAAGTAACATAAGTGGACATCCAATTGTTGATGGTTTTTATGTATTGCTTTTAAATGCAGAGGGGAACCCTACTGGCCATGCCGAATCAGTTCCTTTGGGTACGTCAGTAACATTTGACGAAGGTATTTCTTCGGGAATGTGGCAAGTTAAAATACAAAATTTTGTGAATGGGGATTCAAAAGGTACAATTTATGGGGCTTGTCCCAAGGATTTCCCTGCTCATTTTATAATAAATCCACCTCAACTAACAATAACGGGTTTATTAACTAATAATATTTCTTGTCATTCGATGGATGATGGCAACCACACCGATGGATCAATTCAACTTAGCGTATCAGAGGGTACTTCTCCCTTTAAGTATTATATCAATGATGGCTCTGGTTTTTCAGAATCACCACCGGACAACAGTTACTCACGGACACCAACGCTGTCTGGTCTATCCCTTGGCAATTATCAATTGAAAGCTACTTATCTGTCTAATGGTGTAACGTGTGAATCTAATCTATTAAGTAATGTAGAGGTTGGAGAGCCTGAGCAACTAAATATAATTCCAACTAAAACAGATGTACTTTGTAAATTAAAAAACACAGGAGCGATTGATTTAGCTGTATCTGGAGGTAATGGTTCCTATTCTTACAACTGGTCCGCCACCGGAGACTACGCACCATACACTATACCGAATATTGAAGACCCAACTAATCTTTTTGCGGGGGATTACGCTCTCATCGTTACGGATTCAAAGGGCTGCTCCAACGCTGTGCCATTAAATATTTCAATTACAGAACCTGCGTTGTCTGTGATCGTAACCGCAACGGTTCCTTCCAGAGCTTTGCATGGTGGGTTCGACATGACCTGTGCCTTAAATGACGGTATTATCGAGTTGGACATTGAGAATGAAGCGTTCCCAATTAACTCCTTTACATGGACAAAGAATGGTGCTCCGTTTTTACCATCCTCGTTTGAATATGCTGAGAACTTAAGTTTTGGAATTTACGAAGTCACGATTCTGGATAATAACAATTGTGATGCTACCACTTCAGTAACACTAAATCCTCACCCGGGAATAACAGCCATCACCAAAGCGACTTCTAATTACAATGGGTTCAATACCAAATGTGCAGATACAGATGAGGGTGAAGGTTTGGTGGAGACTGTTACCAATGCATTTGGTACAATTTCCTATACCTGGTTTGATGGGTCCTCTAACCAGTCTATAAGTGATTTGCTGCCGGGTAACTATGCGGTTACCGTATCGGATGGCAATGGGTGCAGTGATGACGCCACATTGGTGATAACTCCTCCTCCTGCCATTCAACCCAATCTTCAAATCATTTCCAATTACAATGGGGAAAGCATTAGCTGCCCGGAAGCATTGGATGGAGCAATGGAGGCTTTTCCAGTTAATGGATTCGGAGCATATACCTATCTATGGGATCATGGGCCAGCTACCAGGGCAGTCAGTGGATTGGGACAGGGTACTTATGCCGTTACAGTAACGGACGACTATGGTTGTTCAACAAGAAGCGAACTTTTAATTAGCGACCCGGCTACGATGCAGTTGAACTTGACGAAGACCAGTTACAATGGTTCCGATCTAAGTTGCCACAATGATGCGGATGGAGAGGTTCAACTGAATGTAGTTAATGGAATTGCTCCATATATTTACTCCTGGTCTGAGGGTAGTGACACTCAAAATATTTCTGGATTGACTGCGGGTAATTATACTGTTACTGTAACTGATCAGAACAATTGTGTTCAAACCAATATTGTAACCATCAATAATCCACCACCGCTAACACTTGATCTTCAACACCCCATTGATCGCAATGGTTTTGACATCTCTTGCAAGGGACGGGCGGATGGAAGTGCCAGGGCATTTGTTGAGGGAGGAACGGCTCCCTATTCCTACTTGTGGTCGGGCGGCCAGAATTCTGAAACGATTTCTGACCAGTCATCCGGAACGTATTCTGTTCAGGTGTATGATGCCAACAACTGCCCAAATAGCGGATCCATTACGTTGGTTGAACCACCATCTCTTCAAGTAACAACCACGGTTGACAACCCGGTAAGTTGTTTTGGTGGAACAGATGGCCAAATATCTTTAACAGGAATGGGAGGTGCAGGAAGCTATTCTTATTCGCTTGGAGGGGTGACATATCAACCCTCTAATGTTTTCGCAGGATTGGATATTGGCACGAAGAATATGTTTATCAGGGATGAAAATGGATGCATTACACCAACTGTAGAAACCATGACACAGCCGGGTGCCATTGCCATTAATTTTCAAAATATAATAGACGCCAAATGCAATGATCCCGTAGGCTCAGCGCAAGCTGTGGTGATTGGTGGCAACGGAGGTTATAGCTATAATTGGTTTGATGATGCCTCAGGTCAACCGATGAATACAGGAGAAACGTTGATGAACGCCATTGCATCTGTATATAGAGTTGACGTACTGGATGCCAAGAATTGTGCTGCATCAGAAGTAGTGGCGGTATCAAGTATTGGAGGGGCGATCTTTGAAGTTGAAAATGTAGTTGGAGTCACTTGTTACGGATTTGCTGATGGTTCTGCTGAAATTAATGTTGCTTCGGGGATTGCGCCCTATACTTATGCATGGTCAGACGGACAGGCACTCCCAACCGCCACTGCGCTAAAAGCAGGAAATTATTTTGCCACAGTGACTGATGGACTTGGATGTCGCACGATTAAGTCTTTGGTGATTTCATCACCGGCTCCATTGACTTCGGTTTATTCTAAAACCCTTCCCAACTGTGTAGGCGATTGTGATGGAGCAATTACTGCTACAGCCAATGGAGGCACAATGCCCTACCAATATGAATGGACTTCGTTGTCGCAAACAAGTGCAACTGTTGTTGGACTCTGTAAAGGTGATTATGGTATCAGAATTACCGATGCAAAGAATTGCCTGCTTGAAGAGATGGTAAACTTACCTGATCCTGAGACCTTACAAATATTGACTGATATCACCAGACCCATTTGTCTGGGTCGATGTGATGGCAGCATAGAGGTATCGGGTCTCGGGGGTACTGGTCCCTATCAGTTTCAATGGCAAGATGGCCCTAGTGGTTCATCCTATTCCACAATTTGCCCAGGTGATTATAACGTTACTATGACAGATGCAAATGGATGTACTACCGTAGAAACGAAAACATTATTACCGGGAGATCCATTACCCATTGACCTAGGTGGAGAAGCAACGTTGTGTGTAGGACAATCCCAAACGCTCAATGCCGGGAACAATTGGGCTACGGTCAGTTGGACTTCCTCATCGGGATTTACCAGTTCATCATCCATCATAACAATTACAGACCCTGGATCATATTTTATTGAGGCAATGGATGCTATTGGGTGTATTGGGCTCGACACATTTAAATTGGATACTTCATTGGATTTACTTCAGGCAGAGTTTATCATGCCTTCCGAGGTGACGGTTGGGGATACCCTGGTGGCCATTGACATTTCGTGGCCATTGCCAGACAAGGTGGAGTGGTTGCATCCGGCTTCGTTCCAAATACTTCCCTCAGATAATCCTGATTTTCTGTTTGCAATAGTACCGGAACCGGGCACTTTTAATGTGGGCATGCAATCCTTTCTGGCAGAGTGTCGTGATTTCCGAGAAAAGGAATTGATTGTTCTTGCAGATCAAAAGGAAAACAGCAGTGGAAGGTTAGGCTATAAGGATGCATTAGTGCAGCAATTCTCAGTTTACCCCAACCCCAATGATGGCAGGTTTGATGTGAATGTATTGTTGAGTGAGCAGAAAGAAATCCAACTTCGCGTGATCCATTTCCCCACGGGATCGGTTGAAGCACGTTATGATGGTGGGAGTATGGATCTACATCAGGTTCCATTTGATTTAAGAAATATTTCGCAGGGACTGTATTTTATACTTTTGCGGGTAGGAGAGGAAAAGCAATCGATCAGGTTTGTGAAGAAGTAGGTCTTGAGATTGGGATTTAAGAACTTAGGCGAACCCTAAAGACCCAAAAACACCAATAAGGTAAATTCGGAGCATAACCTGATCACCCCATGTCTTCCGACCTGAAGAAACCTAAATCTCAATTACATTCCCACAAACCCCATCGCCACCAACTCCCCCAAAGCAGGCCCATGTTTGAACCCATGACCAGAGCCCCCACCCAGGAACCAAAGATTGGAAGCTTCCGGATGTGCCTCAAAAATGAAATTGCCGTCAGGAGAGTTTTCATAAGGACATACCCGGCTCTCAACAACAGGTGCTCCTTTCAATCCGGGAAACCGCATCTCAATAAACTTTCTGGCGTCAGCCAGCACCTGCGGGTTGGAGATTCTTTCCCCTGTGGTAGGGTCAAATTTTTCACCTCGCAAATCCACACCTATCTTGAATCCCCGATTGGCATTGCCTGGAATTCCATAGTAAAAATCTTTTCCGTCCACATCAATCCATGCAGGCATTTGGTCGTATTGCGAAGCGTGTTCTTTAGGAACACCAAAATAAAAAACTTCCTGTTTGGTGCAGGTGATTACGTTGCCCAATACTTCCGGGAACAATTGACCCAGCCAGGACCCACAGGCAAATAGGTAGGAGTCTGATTTTATCACAGAACCATCGGAGAGTTTTATGCTTTGCAAATGACCTGTTTCTATCTCCCCGGGAGTGACGTATGCTTGTATAAATCGGCCACCCTCTTTTACAAAGGCACTCAATACCGCTTGTGCACTTTCTCGCGCTTTTAAGTATCCCCCATAGGGATCGAGCCAGGCATGCGTAAGGTTATCCGTATAAACCATTGGGTATCTCTTTTGAATAGCTGCCAAAGACAGGTATTCATATTCCATATTATGCTTTTTAGCAAATGGAATAGAGTCGTCCACAAGCGGAGTCTTTTCATGGTAACAAAACCAAATAACGCCAGCGTTGAAAAAGAGCTGGCGGCTCCATTCAGCCTGATGTTTTTTCCACAAGCTCAGGGCACGTACGGTTAGGTCAAAATAAAACTCATTATCCCCATAGGTAGATCGGATGACACGGGTCTCATCACCAGAACTTGACCTGGAGTTACCCGCCCCCCAGGCATCTACTAAAGTCATTTTATATCCGGCACGCAGCAGATACAAGGCCGCCCACCCACCGAATGCACCTGCACCTACAATGGTGATGCTGTAACCTACTGGAAGGCCTATTTTTTGATTCTTAATTTTTGTAGGGGAGGGTGAAAAAGTATTGGTGTTGTTTTTATTCATGAGGCAAGCACACGGACCAGTATGATTCGTGTCATAAGAGAATATTATGAATATGTTGGATTATTGGCTGAGTGCTAAATTATGAAGAAGAAAGTCAGAATGTCTCCATTTTTACTGAATAATTGTTCCATCTGGAGTCCCTGGCGGTACTTTTCTGTCCAGTCTCATACTTTAAGATGATAAAGATCATGGTTTTAGGAATGGAGCGAGGGTAGGTTTGAATGTTCAAAAAAAAGGCACTGACCAGAGTAGATATTGTTTTAACTTGCAAAAAAAATTGATACTCAAACATGATTATCGGAAGAAAAAACAACATTCTTAAAATTAAACAAAACCATTAAAAACTATGAGACTAATCGTAATAGCCCTACTCGGGTTCACTATTTTTTCCTGCGCACCCGACAGGCCAAATCAGGGGGATCAACCGAAAAGTAATAAATCAGCTGTGGAAGATATAATTAATGATCCTACCAAGGGACTTGGGGCTGTAAAGTCAGTTACTCTGCATTCTCCTCTTGAGCAAGAAAGGGTAGAGAGAGGGTTGGCCATTTATGAAATGAAATGCTCTGCTTGTCATAAATTGGATGATAAGCGTGTAGTAGGTCCGGGATGGAAAGACATTACCAAAAGACGTAAGCCTGAGTGGATTATGAACATGATTACCAACGTAGATGTGATGCTGGAATCGGATCCTGAGGCGCAAAAACTGCTGGAATTGTGTTTGATGCGTATGCCTAACCAAAACATGTCGATTGGTGATGCGCGTGATGTGCTGGAGTTTATGCGCCAGAATGACGGGGAAAAATGATAAGAACTAACTAAAACAAACCTATACTAATATGAATAAATTAATCAAATCATTTTATACCCTCGCAATTGCTGCGGCAGTTTTGTCGCTCTACAATTGCAAACCCCAGGGGCCAAAGCAGGCGTTGACGGGGGATGCGGCTGCGAAAACCTATGTAGCTCCGGGACAATATGACGAATTCTACAGTTTTGTGTCAGGAGGTTTTAATGGCCAAATGCTTGTTTACGGAATTCCTTCAGGAAGATTATTGAAGATTCTTCCCGTTTTCTCCGTATTCCCGGAAAATGGCTACGGATACAGTGAGGAAACAAAGCCGATGTTGAATACTTCACACGGTGCCGTGCCTTGGGATGACCTTCACCATATTGCACTATCCACTACAAAAGGTGAACATGATGGTCGTTGGGTTTTTGCCAATGGTAACAATACGCCTCGGGTGGCTCGTATCGGACTTTCATCCTTCCGCACGGAAGAAATACTTGAAATACCCAATAGTGGAGGAAATCACTCTTCCCCATTCCTCACAGAGAACACAGAATACCTTGTAGCAGGTACGCGATTCAGTATTCCCATGGGTGATAATAGAGATGTACCTATTAACTCTTATAAAGAGAATTTTAAAGGTTCCATCAGCTTTATCAAAGTGAATCAGGAGACAGGACGTATGAATATTGAATTTCAATTACGCACCCCCGGATTTAACTATGATTTAAGTAGAGCAGGCAAAGGCCCGTCTCATGGATGGTTCTTCTTCTCAACTTACAATACAGAGCAAGCGCATACTTTGTTAGAGGTAAATGCCTCACAAAATGACAAGGACTTTATTATGGCGGTGAACTGGAAGAAGGCAGAAGAATATCTGGCGCAAGGGAAGGCAAAAAAGGAGAAAGCGAGATATGCCCATAACATATACAATGAGGAAACCCATTCTTCCACCAGCACGATGCTGGATGAAGTAATGGTGTTGGATGTAACGGAATTAAAAGATATCGTATACTTTATTCCTTGTCCCAAGTCTCCTCATGGTTGTGATGTAGACCCAACTGGCGAGTACATTGTTGGAAGTGGAAAATTGGCTGCTACTATGCCAGTGTTTTCTTTCACTAAACTTCAAAAAGCCATCGCGGATAAAGATTATGAAGGGGACTTTGATGGGATTCCTGTTATCCGTTACGAAGCAGCACTTCATGGTGAAGTACAAAAACCAGGCTTAGGCCCACTTCATACAGAGTTTGATAACAAGGGAAATGCCTATACCTCTATGTTTGTTTCTTCTGAAATAGTGAAGTGGAATGTAAAAACATTGGAAGTATTGGATCGGGTACCTACTTACTATTCAGTAGGACACTTGAGTGTAATGGGAGGCCCCACTGCAAAACCTTATGGTAAATATATGGTTGCCTACAACAAAATAACAAAAGATCGTTATTTGCCAACCGGACCTGAGCTGGCACAATCCGCCCAATTGTATGATATTTCCGGAGACAAAATGCAATTGTTGCTGGATTTCCCTACAGTAGGTGAGCCACACTATGCTGAGGCTTTGCCTGCAAGCTTGATTAAAGATAAGTCGATCAAGATTTACAAACTGGAAGAGAATAAGCACCCTTATGCTGCTCTGGGAGAGGGAAAAGCCAGAGTGGAGCGCAAAGGCAATGAAGTACACGTGTACATGACTGCCATACGTTCACACTTAACTCCGGACAACATTGAAGGTGTGCGCGTGGGTGACGTTGTATATTTCCACGTGACCAACCTTGAACAGGATTGGGATGTACCACATGGTTTTGCCATTCGTGGTGCCCTTAACGCGGAGATATTGATCATGCCAGGAGAAACACAAACCCTGAAGTGGACACCTTTGGCGGTAGGAGTAATTCCATTTTATTGCACAGACTTCTGTTCTGCTTTGCACCAGGAAATGTCAGGCTATGTTCGGGTATCTCCTGCGGGTAGCAATACACCATTAAAATTCTCAACAGGTGATGAAGATTAATCTTCAAATACTAATGAGTAAACCTGTTTTCTCATAGTTTACAGGTTTGAGATCGGGTAGCCTCCCGATATTGGGAGGCACCCTTCTTTTAAATCCTAACCATAAAAATGAAGTCACTAAAACCCATTTCAAGAGTTACTATTGCCCTTGGCTCCTTAGCACTTATATCTGCCTTCTTTATACCATTATGGCAGATTTTAATGTGGGCACCCCAATACCCGGAAGGGCTGGAAATGAAAATATGGATCAATACAATCACCGGGGATGTGAAAACTATCAGTGCTTTGAATCATTATATTGGTATGCAACACATTGAAGTAGAGATGTTTCCTGAATTTGGTTACATGATATACATCGTTGGTTTTATTATTGCCTTTGGTTTACTTACTGCGTTGATCAACAAACGCTTTATGCTTATTAGCTATATAGGCATATTTGTGGTTACCGGTATCGCTGCTCTGGTAGACTTCTATCTCTGGGGCTACGATTATGGGCACAACCTGAACCCTGACGCTCCCATTATTATTCCAGGTATGGCCTATCAACCTCCCTTAATTGGCACTAAAGTATTGTTAAACTTTACAGCGTTCTCGGGGCCTGATATTGGTGGGTGGATTTTTATTGTGGTGGCGCTGATACTTATAGGCCTTTTAATTTACGAAATGAAGATAAACAAAAGCATAGCAGCCATTCTCATTTTCCCATTGGCAGGGATGTTAACATCATGTTCTACAGATCCAGTTCCGTTGGAATTTGGAAAGGACACATGTTATACTTGCAAAATGACATTGATGGACAATAAGTTCGGAGCAGAACTAGTCACTAAAAAGGGAAAAATTTTTAAATTTGACGATATCAATTGTATGCTGGATTATTACAATTCAAATGAAGCGGAGCAGGGCAATTATGCGCATAAATTGGTTATTGATTTTACCAGGCCAGGTACATTTATTGATGCAAGCAATTCGCACTACCTCAAAGCCGATGAAATTAAAAGCCCAATGGCAAGTCAAATTGCTGCCTTTGAGGATTACAAACTAATGAAAGAGAACAAAGAACAGTGGAACGGAATTTATCTTTCCTGGGGGGAGGTAGTTACGGAGTTTAAATGAGAATAACACTTACTTTACTTTGTATCCTGTTTTCCTTATCTTCTAAAGCGGTCACCTGGACAGTTTCTCAATCAGGTGATATCAAAACAATTACAGAAGCAATTCAGAAAGCAGCCAACGGAGATACGATTCTGGTTAAGCCCGGCATTTACAGGGAAGGAAATATTAAGGTAACCAAAGAGGTTGTCTTGCTGGGAGAAGATTACCCTGTCGTTGATGGCGAATTTAAGTACGAGGTATTTACGGTAACTTCAAACAATGTTGTTATTCGCTATTTTCACATTATCAATGTAGGCATATCAAGTCTAAATGACCTGGCGGCCATTGGAGGAGAGAATGCCAGGAACCTATACCTGGCGGACAATAAAATTGAAATGGCGTTTTTCGGCATCCACCTTGCCAATTGCAAATCAAGCCTGATTGAGAATAATACCCTAAGCGCTGCTGCTGTTAACGAAAGCGCTACCGGAAACGGAATCCATTTATGGAAGAGCGACAAGATAACCGTGAAGAACAATACCGTGGACGGTCATCGTGATGGGATATATTTTGAATTTGTGACTAACTCTCTCATTGAAAATAATATCAGTATAAACAATCTTCGGTATGGGTTGCACTTTATGTTTTCTCATAATGACGAATACAACAGAAATTTATTTAGAAACAATGGTTCGGGCATCGCAGTAATGTATTCCAAAGGAGTTACGATGAGATACAATCGTTTTGAAGAAAACTGGGGGGCGTCTGTTTTTGGCTTGCTGCTGAAAGAGATAAGTGAGAGCACCATTGAACACAACCTTTTTTTGAGGAATACGGTAGCCATATACATGGAGGCTTGTAGTAGAAGCACCTTTAGGGGCAACGAATTCCGTGAAAATGGATGGGGCTTAAAACTACAAGCAAGCTGCGATGACAATTTATTTGAAGGAAACAACTTTATCTCCAACTCTTTCGATATGGGAACCAATGGTTCCATGACACTAAATACACTCGCTGGTAATTATTGGGATAAGTACGGTGGTTATGACCTCAACAAAGATGGTGTTGGGGATGTGCCTTTTCATCCGGTGAGTTTGTATTCTATGATTGTGGAAAAAATGCCAACCTCAGTAATGTTATGGAGAAGTTTTTTGGTGTTTTTATTGGATCGGGCAGAGAAAGTTATTCCCGTAGTTACCCCTGAAAATTTAAAAGATGAAGTTCCTGTAATGAAACCTTATGATATCAGTATCTAAAATAGAAAAACGATTTGGGTCATTGGATGTACTGAAAACGATAAGCGCCAATTTTGAGACGGGAAAGTCCTATGCGCTTATCGGTCCAAATGGATCCGGAAAGACAACCCTCATAAAGAGTATACTTGGAATGGTGGTGCCAGACAGTGGAGAGATTGAAGTAGACGGAGAATCCATCAAAGGACAATGGTCTTACAGAGAAAAGATAGGATATATGCCCCAAATTGGCCGATATCCTGATAACATGACCATAAGTCAGTTATTTGAAATGATTAAAGACCTGCGCTCTGATTGTAAAACAATTGATGAGGAATTGATTGAGGGATTTGGTTTGGATAAAATATTGAACAAAAGAATGCACACCCTTTCCGGTGGAACACGCCAAAAGGTGAGCGCAGCGTTGGCCTTTTTGTTCAATCCAAAGGTATTTATTCTGGATGAGCCCACGGCAGGTTTGGATCCACTGGCTGTAGAGGTGATCAAGGAAAAGATTTTGAAGCAGATGAGTGAAGATAAAACATTTATCATCACATCGCACATACTCAGCGATCTGGATGACTTGTCATCACATGCATTATACCTGGACAATGGGTCTTTAATATATAACGATTCCATAGCCTTACTTAAGGAGGAAACAGGAGAAATAAGGCTTGGAAAGGCCATAGCCACCATTATGAAAAGAAAACAAAAAAATGTAACGGCATGATTAAAATCGCAAAATATGTCCTGCTGGATATTCTAAGAAACAGGTTTGTTATTCTTTACACTTTTTTTCTGCTTCTTGTTACCCTATCAATGTTTAGTTTGGAGGGTAATTCGGACAAGGCTATACTTAGTCTACTGAATATTATTCTCATGGTGGTGCCGTTGGTGAGCATCATTTTCACCACCATACATTTTTTTAATTCCTACGAGTTTATAGAGCTTTTACTTTCTCAACCGATTAATAGAAAGTCAATATTCTTAAGTGAGTTCGCAGCAGTATCCCTGGCACTTTGTCTTGCGTATGTTATTGGCGTAGGAGTGCCTGTGACACTATTTAGTCAGGGCATGGATACTGTTTATCTCATCTTGTCGGGCGTGTTGCTCACACTGGTTTTTGTGGCCCTGGCATTTAGCGCATCAGTTCTTACCCGCGACAAAGCCAAAGGGATCGGCCTTTCACTTTTGTTCTGGTTTTACTTCACCCTTATCTACGATGGATTTGTACTCTATGTTATATATGCTTTTAGTGACTATCCATTAGATAAAGTGACCCTAGCGTTGGTTTCACTAAACCCGGTAGACCTTGCAAGAATAATAATTTTATTAAAATTGGATATCTCAGCACTGATGGGCTATACAGGGGCATTTTACAAACAGTTTTTTGGGAGCAGTATGGGTATTATTTATTCCTTTCTGCTTTTGCTATTGTGGGCTGCTATTCCACTATTCATTTCTTTGCGAAAATTCTTAAAGAAAGATATATAATCTCATTTTGTAATATTCCATTATTGTGTGATTCTTCTATCTCATTGACTGATCCATGTTAGGAGAGAGCATGACTAAAGTCATTGCCTATCTCAGCATTCCATTGCACCTTCGCTTGTAGAAAACCAAAACCCAATCCATATGATTAAATTACTTCAATTTATCACAGTGGCCTTTGCGGCCATTTTATTCTCATGTAGTTCCGGTGAGCAAAGCCAATCAAATTCAACAGTAAGTACAAGTCCAGTGGATGGAGGTCAGGCAACTGTTCAGGACGATATCTCACAAAAAAATATTGTTCAGGTAGCTGTTGGGTCTGCCGATCACACCACTTTAGTGGCTGCACTCAAGGCGGCAGATTATGTAGATGCGTTGGCCAATGCAGGACCCTTTACCGTATTTGCGCCCACCAATGAAGCTTTCAATCAATTGCCTGCTGGTACAGTAGAGAATTTGTTAAAGCCTGAAAATAGAAATCAGTTGAAAGATGTTTTAGAGAATCATGTGTATATCGGTGTGATGAGAGAAAACATGATGCGCGATGGACAAAAACTGAATCAGGCAAATATGAAGAACGTGGTACTGGCTAAAAATGGTGATAAGATTTCTGTGAATGGCGCCAACATTATTGCTACTATACCTTGCTCCAATGGCATTGTTTATGTGATCGACAAAGTATTGGTTCCTGAAAAATAGGGACCAGGTAAGAAAGAACTTTAAAAAAAAGAAGGTAGCAAGTGGCTACCTTTTTTTTAAAACCTTCTCATTCCTTCGAAGACACGCGATTCTTCCACACTTTCAATGGGGCCATTAAATTCTATTCTGCCTCCCCAATTGTTTACAAAAGTGGCTGAGGCATTTCCAGAACTACCCAATTGAATAGTCAGGGTTCCTTGTCCAATGCTTAAGGTGCTTACCTGGGCAATCACAGTAATCACATTTGTCTTGTCATTTCTGCTCACCTTATAGCTGGATACACTTCCTTTTGCTGTTATTCCACCAAGACCATTAAATCCTACTCCACCTGGAAAAGAGGTCTGAAGCACAAATTCACTACTGTCAATCATAATATAGTTGTTTGGGCCAACATTTACAGCACTGCCATATTTTCCTCTAACAGTAATTGCCTCTAAAACAAGATTTCTTTCTTCTACCAACTTTGCTGCTTTTTCAAACATCATCTTTGCTTCAACTTCTTGTTGGGCCTTCTTTTCAGCTCTTTGTGATTTTCGGTCTTCCTTTTTGTCCTGCACACTTTGCGCGGCTGCCAATCCCATGGAGCCAATCAATAGTAATGCAATCAATCCTATTCCATTTCTATATTCTTTCATGATGTATTAATTTAAGTTTTCATGATTGGATTACATTAGTTAGTTATGGTTTAACGACAAAAGTCACGCCAGAGGCTAAATTTATTTTCATCGTTAATTCCGATTACCCTAAAAAACAATTACATGGAGCTAGTTGATTATTATTATTAAAAAAATATGTCAAGTTGGCAGAGTGGGCACTTCTTCAAAAGCACTTATTGTGCTGTGTATTTGCGAAGAAGAAATCAGTTACTTTTGTATTACTAATTTTATCTTTTATGGGATTTAACGCAAGGAGTTATTTGTTCTTATTGTTAATGGTTAGTTTTACCATAGCCAGAGCTGCATCTGATGTTGCCGATCTTCCACTCAGAGAATTCCCTGCAACAAGCAACCAAAAAATACTATTAGTTTATTTTACCGGAGATGGTGGGTGGAACAGCTTTAGTCAGCAATTGGTGAAACAAGTCAATTCCAGAAACTATCCCGTGGTAGCATTTGATTGCAGAAAATACTTTTGGGAGGCGAAAACTCCGAAGAAATTTGCAGAGGACGTCCAGCGGATAATTTCACATTATCTACTCTCCTGGAAACTTGAGAAAGTAGCTTTTGTAGGTTATTCTTTTGGGGCAGACGTAGCAGCATTTTTACCTACCCAACTTCAAAAATCCATTGTTGAAAAATTATTGCCTATTGCATTGATGTCACCTACCTACTCAACAGATTTTGAAATTAAACTTACAGATTTGATGGGGGGTTCAACTAAAGTTGATCGGAAATACAATGTGCAGGAAGCACTGTTAAAAAGCAACGTTCCCGTCTTGTGTATTTTTGGTAAGGATGAGGATCTGTACATGAAAGAAGGCCTTATTGCGAATGGAAAAATAGTAGTCAGGGAGATTCCAGGTTCGCATCGGTATGATAATAATGTAGAACTATTAACCTCCCTTATATTGGAAAATATTGCCTTGTGATTTAACTGCCTTTCGATACTCTTTTTAAGGCGTTAGGTACTTGCAACAAGTGATAGTCGTGACTATATACCAGATATTTTTTCTCCCACCGTGGGAAGAATTTGTCTTTATACTTTCTAAGCCCTTTAAAGTGCCCAAATACTTTTAGATTTTCGTAAGCATACTTGATTGTCTTCTCTGTTAAATTGATCCCTTCAATACCTGACATGGGGGCAAGACCAAGATTTGCATACTGGTGTCCCTGCTCTTTCATATACAACAGCGTTTTGGCCAGGATCATATCCAATACACCATTGGGCGCATCACTTATCTTTCTAATTAGATCATATGTGGCTTCCCCTGGAGCAAAGTCAGGAATAATATTTAAAAAGGCATAAATTTTTTCTTCATCATCCTCCACAGTTACAATGGTTTGTTCTTTTAAAATATTGTGATCAAAAACACCTTGGGTAAAAGCAACCTCTTCGCGACCAAGCTCTTTGAGCCAATTATTAGAAACTTGTTCTAATTTTTGTAGTAGCCCATCTTTAATGGGTGGCTGATAAATTTGAATCTTGTATCCTTCAGATTCGAGACGGTTGATAGCACTTCGGGTTGTTTTCATTTTACCACCATCCAGTGTGAAGGTGGTCAAGTCTACAATCGCTTCTTCACCTATTGGCAGGCTTTTTTTCTTCAATAGTTTGTACATGGGTAATGACTGTTCAGAGACCCTATAGTACACATTAATAAAGCCATTCTCATCACAAAATTCATCAAAGCTTTTCACAATTTTATTGAAAGAGGCTACGTCTTTATGCACTGGACCTTCTAAGACAAATGCAAAGTGTCTTGTCACTTTAAAGGAGATAAAAGCCTCCCTGTCATCTGAGAAAAAGTAGAATTTATCAGGATAGTATTTGAAGTAATCCAGGGAAGTGTTGCCATATAACTTTACCAGATTAATGGCATCACTCTTGTCTTGTTCTGTATTGTAGGGTTTGGCAAAGTAGGGTTTTAAAATACTAAAAAATATAAAACTAAGCACTGCTCCACCCGACAGGTACATGGAGTATAAAAAATACTTACCAAATGGTGTAGTTGGATTAAGCCCACTGTCATCAAAAAGGAAAAAAAGTTTAAACACAAGTTTGCATGCATTCCAAAAGTGGAAGTCTATCCCGAAATGCCTTTTGTCAATAAAATACAGCCCAACTACGCCATAGATAAAAACGGCCACTACACTGTAGAGTAAAACCTGATAGCCTATTTGTGTGAGTTTAGGGTGAGGTTTAAGCTTGTAAAAACTTCGGGTATATACCAGAGATGAAGCGGCCACCAAAGCCAGCATGGCCTCTTCATAATCAGCAGCTTTGAGTAAGTGACCCACTACCGAGAAACCGGTGAGAAAAAGGCCTATGGTCCAGGCACGCTTTGATCCCTGGAGAAGGAAAATACTAAGAATGAGCAATAATAATCCAAAAACCAAGACGAGGGTATTCCCTGAGGAGATTATTTCTTCTGGAATTAAATTTCTTACCAGGCGAAGTCGGGCGGGTATTGCTGGAGTGATCGCAGAGACAATATTAACCAGTCCCAAAATGAAAATGATAATGGAAGGCAGCACCCGCAGGATGAGGTTGTCTCTTTTCGTAAGAAAGCTGATAATTCCGGCAAAAAGTGGAATCCAAAATTCAAACAACCGAAATAGTAAGGTGATGGTGGCAGCAGCAATAACCGGATAACCAAATTGTCCAAGTACATAGGTAAGTGATACCTCTATGGCACCAAGCCCACGCAGAAAGGGAGAGGCGATCAACAAGATGACCATGACTATATATCCTATAAACGCTGCAGGCCAGGATGGATTAAAACCCAATGCCAACATAGCCACATATAAATGCATAATACCAACGATCTCAATTCCAATTGAGGCAACCAACGTTAATAAAAACTGTTTGCGATCAATCTTTTGACTAATCATTTCATTTAAAATCACTGTGGTAGAAGGTATTGTCTTTGATAGCCAATAATAGGCGCGACCCTGGACGGCCACAGAACGCATTATAATAATAAATGCAATGGTTAATAAAATGAGAAACACAAAACCAAGTATTTCCGCTGTTTGTAAACTATGAGAGAGGAAAGCAATTCCGATTGCAGGTAACCCCACAATGATCACAGAAAGGATGCTGCAAAATGCAAAGAGTGTGGAGGCCAGGTGAATTTGGGAACGCGTAGGTCCGTGGCGTTCTACATCTTTAGTGAAGAAAGCCAGTGACGAAAATCCACCGGCAGGAAGAAAGACACTGACCAGATTGCGTTTTAGAAATAATTGGACGGAGACACTTATTGGGATATCATTTCCGAGTGATTTAAAACTATGAACATACATTTGTCCTTGAAGCACTATGTAAACCACTGTCAATATTATTCCCAGGATGATATAGTCGGGGCGGCTTGTTGCCAGTTGATCTTTAATCTGAATGAGTTCGATATGCTCATTCTTAATAAAGAATGCAGCCATACCAATCATGAAGAAAGCCAAAACGAGCTGCCAAAAGAATTTATTATAAACGAGATGAGAAATAAATTGCCTGGCTTTGTTCATTACTAGATTTTGGAGTACGCGCTATAAATTACCACGAAATAATTAGTTTGCGCTTAAAAAGCCGCATCCAGATAGTATTACAAGAGAATTAATACAACAGTATAGTAAAAGTTGCGAGAAAATATAACTTTTTTGCTAAAACACAGTATAATTTTAGGCGCAATCGTCCGACCAGTTTTAATTTGGACATTCACTGGCCTGACGACTCACTCCTTTTTCACCTTTAGTGTTAACTTTTCGGAAATGACTTTTTAAGCGTCACCTGTATTAAATCCTATACTATTTTAAGCGGAAAGTTGTAGCCCCAGGCATTTTTCTAAAAGAGATGAAGGACAAAGTGTAAGCTTAAGAATAATGAGGCTAGGAAACCTTATGGTTATGTGGCCCTTTTCTCATCTCTTCAATCAACTCCATATCGTGGGCTGTAAATGAGGTGGTTTCGATATTTTGGGAGCTAACGAACTCCTCCAGGCTTCGGTATACCCGGATTCTATACTTCCAGATGGTTTTGGCCCCAATGGCCAGTTTAAATGCTCGATCATCAAGGGCTTTATCAATCCAGTACATATCATGGCTCGTACCTCCTGATGAACTGCCTATATAGCCGGGCATATAGGCGATATGAGAATGGTAAAGCCGCTTGGCTACCTCCTCCCTAAAACCTTCCTTACCGGTTATGTATATCGTGATCCAGTCCATTTGTTTTGACCCCAATTTTTCTTCTGTATCCAGGTGTAGTTCATCCTTTAAATTCTGAGTTAGGAGACTAACACCTAATTTTATATCTGCTATGGTTGATTTAACTTTCATTAATAAGAAAAAACTAATTTCCAATTCGTAAAACCACTTAGAGACTCATCAATAATACGTTTAATGACTACATAAGATTCACTTTTTATCAATATTATTTTACTGTTAAGGGTAACCTTACAGGGCCTACTATTTTCCGAAACAGAAAGAAATCATTTTTGTGTCTCAAAAACCTTGCGTGCCTCCAGAATGTTGTTTAAAGTAAGGTTACGCTCGCTTTCCGTTAAGTAAACCTGCTTATTGGCTGCATCATATACTTTGTCGATCCACTGCATAAAGTAGCCGGCATCTTCTGTAGAACGAATAGGTTTGTTGTTGGCAATTAGATAAACAGGGCCTGTGGTAGCGTAAGGGTAATAATCCTGAATAGATGCATCAGCTCCATCATTCCAGGCCCTTAATAGTACCCACGAGCTCCGGTCGATGGTTAGCGAACCTGAAATATCTGCTGAAGTTCTATCTTCTTTCAGATCAATTGATTTTAATACTTTACCGTTGCTTACAATTTCCAGGTGATCCATGGGAATAACAGACCGCATAAATCCCTTGTACAATACTTTGATTTTCTTGCCCTGCCACTGAATTTCAGACCCCGGGCCATTTCCATTTACTTCAAAGTGAAGGAGGGCACTATTGGTTGCTAGCGTTTTGCCTTCTTTTAACCCTTTTAACCATACGACCTCTTTTTGTGATGGAGCTTCGGGCATCCCCTCCATATATACATACGTTCTGTTTACACCCACCGGACCACGTAATGAGGCATAATTGGCCATTGCATCAGTTCCTCCTGCAGCACTTACTTTAAAACCGCAATTAAGAAGCCGATGCCACACTTCAGCACTTTGTCGGGGCCAGCTAAAACCGACTACTTCATAGTAATCTACCTTGCCCAGGGCCACATCAATAGGTAAAGCGTTACTGATGCTTTCCCTGGCAGGGTCTGGAGCATCATAAAAGGGGTGAACATAACCCACCAATGCATTTTGTTCATGGGCTAAATCAGCAATGACGGAATTGGAAGGGTGCGCACTTTGAATAGCCGTATTGGGGTAAGCAGAATAACCCGGAATGAGATAATGGTCTTTTAATCCCAGTAATCCCAGATGCCCCCAGAAACTGGTGTGGTGTTCTTGAGAATGAACCAATAGAACATCGCTGGTGGAAGCGGGATCAGGTTGGGTAGTGAAGTAATCTATGTCAGGTATCCGTTGCTCTTTATTGACAATGGTGTTGAACACAATGTCGAGATCTTCTGCCCGGGCCTGGCTTATCATGAGCCCAGGGGTATTGCGATAGTGCCCTCCATAATTCATGTGTACATGTACATCTCCGCTTATCCACTGGTTTTTCCAATTGTTGGGAAGCGATAAGGAGTGTATGGTCACCGTCATAGTTGTTGAATCGTTTTTCAAATTAATCGTTTGTTTTTGAATAGCATTTTCGAGACCACGAAAGATAGTAATGGTAGTCTGGCCTTTAGGTAATGTTAAAGTAGCATTACCCTGTGTGTGAAAATAATGATTTTCAAAAGTCTGTTTGGTGCGGTCAAAGGCATCGTCAGCATGCATCCATGCATCGTTGGGTGCATAACTTCTTCCATCCACTCCGGTAATTGAAACTCTTGCGGCAACTTCCTTTCCGTTTTCATCAACAATGCTAAGGGTAAGTTTTGAATGAGGTGTTAAATAATTTCTTTTTAGTAGGGGCAAGGGATATGTTTTTCCTCCCAGCACTTCCTGTATCCACAGTGCAGTGTTGCCATCCTGATTAGATATGTACGCAATTCGATTGGCATCAGGGGACCATCTGGGATTTGTTGTGTCAAACTTTCCATAAGTCATCGGGTAGGGGTTGCCATTTCCTTTGGCAGTGGTGATCCACAACTGATGCCATTGTCTTCCTAAATAGGAAGCATAAATTATTCTTTTGCCGTCAGGCGACCAATCCGGGTGCGTGCGCCAGGATGTCTCTTCTTTTTGAATTAAAGTAAGTTGATCAGGATTGACGATCTCTGAAGTATAGATGGATCCTGTTCCATAAATGTTGTCCGGATTGCTAACAAAAGCCAATTGTTTACCATCTGGTGACCAGGAAGGGCTGAGTTGATGATCCCACTGACTGTAGTAGTATCTGGGAGTTTTCGTTTCCCGTTCATTAGAAAGTGGTTTACTTTCCAGCTTGCCATTTTTTAAAGTACCTATCCAAATTCTAAAATGTCCAGTGTTTCTGGTGGAAACAAAAGCAAGTTGTGAGCCATCGGGTGAAAATCGTGGATCTAAATTTACATCACCAGTTGTAGTAAGTGGAGTAACTTTATTATTTGACAGGTCTAATAACTGCAATTCCAGTGCTGTGCCTGTGTATCGGGTAAAGACAATTAAGCTGCCATCGCCCGACCAGTCAGGTTGGTAGTCATAACCAGGTCCATTGGTTAATTGTGTAGCGGTAGTTTCTGCAACCTTTTGGCGCCACAGGGATCCAGCCATACTGTATACCACTTCTTCGCTATCAGGAGACCACGTAACCGAACTGGGGCCGGTGGTGAGTTGGGGCAGATACATCTCCCGGAAGTAATAGTCATGGGGAACCTTAATTTGGTTGAGTACAGGTTCCCGTTGGCCATACACAGCTGAAATAAAAAGGAATTGAAAAAATAATATATATGCGGCAGTTAAAGGCAGTTTGGTGATCTTCATAAAAAAGATTTACATGAAAAGATAGAAAAGAAATGAGCAATAAGCCAGTGTCTGTTTAAGAATGGGTGTACCCAGGTTCACTAACTAAAAATATCTGTCTCCAGTGGTGCTACAAGATGCTCGGTGAACTGATTAAAGGACTGAAAAATATGTTTGTGAGGCCACAAGACCTCTATATTCCTGGAAGTAATCCTGTATATGATTGTGTAGAGTGTGCCAAAGGATTTGTCAAAGTTGGTGTTGTATAGTGGTGGGTGCAAAAAACGATTGACCATGGTGGCTTCAGTTTCAAAAGGAGAAGTAATCACTTCATCCAGATATCTTTTTCGCTCTATAGTGCCAGTCAATGAGGCGTAGTCGCCCCACTCTACCTCCATCTGGTGGTTGGTGGCCACAGGGGTATTTACAATCACAGGTTTGCGATCGGGAGATAAATACACGGTAGAGTAATTGCCCGTGTTATCAATCAGGGTAACATTATAAGCCATGTGCACAGGCACCCTGTTTAATATTGCTATACCCTCTTCTACGGTCCTTGCAATTTCAAGGATGTACCGGATTATAACAGGTATACCAAAACCAGGACCCACAATTTTGCGACCACCGAATGTGAGAGAGGCGGCAAGGCCACTGGCATTCATCCCGTCCAACAAACCCCAGGTGCAGTCGCTTACCCCTATGACAGGTTGCAACCAGTTGGTGTACATCATGGTGCCTTCAAACATTTTGAAACTGTAGTCATAGTTGCGAATAAGAGAGGTACTACCGTTTGTCCATGCCACTTGCGAACAGCCGGACATGTAGGCGGGCGGGCAATACATACTTAAAAATCTTCCTTCCAGATCGCCACCACCCGCCAGCATCACCAGTTGATCAAACAAAGGTAAAAGCTCCGGCATGTAACGTTCAAATTCTGAATAAGAAGTGAGGTAGCCTTTTCTGGGGATACTACCTTCTGATAAAAACCATGTTTTATAATGAGGCCATGTCCGGTCGAAAAGGGCTTTCCATTTTTCACCAGGTTTATCTTCCTGAATACAATTGAACGAGATATGCATTCGAAACTTAAATCATTTTAAAGCCACCGATTTCTGTTGCTTCAGGTTTTGGGGTTTTTACCACAGTAAATGGCACGGATGCATAAGAACGTTTAATAGCATCAATCCAGCTTACTGCCCTGGGTTTTAATTGGAAATCATCGGTCATAAGCCTGCCCCGCATAACAAGGATCCCCATATCTGCACCTTCATAGAAATAATCGTTGGCTCGGCTTATTCTTAAAAAGAAAGCTTCGTTTTCTTTTTCAACGGCACGCCTGTGTGTGTCCATTCTGGAAAATTTGATGGTGCCATCCGGATTCATAAAATAAATACCAGAACGGGGAGCTTGCGTTATTATTTTTATCTCTTTTTCAGTGTATTTGATGACGAGTTGTCCCCAGGAGTCGATATTCTCTGCTTTGAACCAGCGCCTGTTAATAGCATTAATACTTATTTTATAAGGTTGATTCATCCATTCCAGCATGTGGAATAATATTAAAGGCATATCAGACAGTGCAAATACTGCATGGTTGGTGATAGAACTCGCTCCGGTAATTCTCGGATTCAATTCGCCCAAATACAGTTGTTGATTGTCCTGATCGATAAGAAAGTCCAACTCAAAGTATCCTTTGTATCCTTCTTTTCTTAATTGATCTCCAAAAAGCTGGGTGTACTTTCTGGCTTTGGATCGAATGGATGGCGTAAAAGCATTGGCATAGATTTCGTTACCGCACCAACCTCCTTTGTAGGGAGTTAATTCTTTGAAGCCCACCAGCTCTGTCATTAATGGAGCTACTACGGTGCCGTGTTGTGTTACGCATGCCTCGATTGCAGACCCACGGCAGTTGATTCGCTTCATCACTTTTACTTCCTTTTCCTTTACAATTTCATCTGCATACTTTTCCCATTCTTTTTCATTGGAAATAAAAAAAGTGGTATGACCAGAGTCGCCAAAGGGGGTTTGGATTACCAGGTCAGTACCTAATTTCTTTTTAGTGATGGAGGTAAGGTGTTTATAGCTTTTTACTTTACTCAACAAATAGGGTACGCAAGGAACCCCTGCTTTTTCGGCAATGCGATTGGTGTTCACTTTGTTGTCCATGTAGTTCCTCATTTTTGCCGAGGGGAAACAGACTTCGAGGCCTAGCTTTTTGGCTAGCTTTTCGGTGCGTCCATCGAACATAAGAAAGAGGGCCTTTCCTTTTCCACCACGGCCCCTTATGTAGTCAACCACTTCCTTATGCTCCAGTAAATAATTATTGATGTCTTCTATGCTTTGAAATTCTTCATGTGGCAGTTCTTCTTTAGGAGAAAATACGTTGGGGTGTAATCCATCAAAACATTCAATGTAACAAATGAACTTGAAACCTCTGATCCATTCATCGGCACCTAGCAGATTGAAGTTAGTGGCACTGATAAAGTAAACAGGGGTTTCATTGCGGTAGAAAAACCTCCTGATATCAGAAATGCCATTGAGCATAGGTAATTCGTTCTTTTTTACTTTTGGTTTTTTTATAGCCTTTTTCCTGGCTACTTTCTTTGAGGCTTTTACAGGCTTCCTAACTTTTACGGCTACTTTTTTAGTAGCTTTTGCATTTGATTTCTTTTTTGAAGTTTTTTTCTTTTTCATAAGGACAACCTTTTAAAACTAAAAAATTATTTAAACTTTTCTAATATAAGATAATCTCGATCTTCTTGCGTTGTAGTGTCTCTGCTTTTTTTTGAGATTATCCAAAACACAATTCCCAAAATACTTAATGTCAGAAGGATTAACCATTCCAGCGGCCATACCAATGCAGCCGGACTTCCGGGAAAAGTTATAGCAAGCAATATAATGAAAGACCCAATGATTGAAATATAACCTGTTATAAGGCCACCAGGAGTATTGTAAGGGCGATGTTGGTTGGGAAAGGACCTTCTCAACTTAACAAATGAGAAAGACACACCGAGAAATGCAGCGGCAATACAAAATGAACCCACATCTACAAATGCAATCATAGCACCGCGCCCTAAAAAAGAAGCGATCAATGTAATTACCCCACTGAAGAGTACGGCAACATAAGGAGTTTTGTAGTTCGGATGTGATTTACCTAATGCCGGGGAAATGATTCTGCCCCGACCCATAGCAAAGAGTACGCGGGAGCCTGCCAGAAAGAATCCGTTCCAACTGGTCAACAGGCCAATAAGGATGGCAAAAAGAATACTATCAACAATAAGTTGCGATCCAAACGCCAATTCAAAAGCTTTGGCTGTGAGCAGTTCAGCATCTAATAGAGATTGCCAGTCACCGATCATCGAAGTACTAATGATGAGTAAAATATAAAATGATACTGCAGCAACAATAGAAATAATAATGAGCAATCCGATGGTGCGATAAGAAACGGATGCTTTTGCTTCTTCTGCTCCCTGAGGTATGGTATCAAAACCTACGAGCCAAAAAGGAACAGTAGCGAACACGGTAATGATGCCCCCAAGTATTCCACCCTCTCTATCCCTGACAAAATAGGGTTCGAGGTTGCTCAGGTTACTTTTGTAAAATGAAGCGATCACCACACCCGTCACAATAATCAGGAACGCAATAGTGAGATAAACCTGAAAACGCATGGAGCCCTGAACGCCCACATAATTGATCCAGGTGATCAGAGAAACAAAAACCAAGGCCAATAACAGATGACTTCCATAAATTTGATCGCCATTGATGCTATAAAGTGGCCATCGGTCAATGGAGGGAAAGAGGTAGCTGGTGATTTTTCCAATAGAGATGGCTTCGAATGCGGAGACAGAGATGTATCCAAAAGCTAAAAACCACCCAACTATAAATGACTTTGGAGTATCAAATGCCTTATAGGCATAGGCCACTTCTCCCCCTGACACCGGCAACATAGCGGTAACTTCTGCATAACAAAAACCGATGAAGAGCATGAGCATACCCCCAATGGCAAAACCAATACTTGCGCCAATTGGGCCTGCTGCTTTCAGCCACGGCCCCATTGCCGTTACCCAACCCACGCCAATCATAGCGCCAAAGGCAAGGCAGAAAAACCCAACCCTGCTGATTCCACGTTTTAGTGTAGCTCTTTCCTTTGGGCTGTCAATCATTAATTATGATATTTTCTTTTGCCAAATAGAATGCCTGCCAACTCCTTAGATTTGACTGATTGGTTTGAAAATAAAAAAATCCTTAATTATTTTTCGATGTAGTTGTCTTACTTTTCCGTTTACCGTTACCGGCTCCACCCATGGCACTCATACCTGCGGCAGCACCCATCAAGGCAGTTCCGGATTGATGGCGGTTTAATGCAGCATTGGTAAAAATACGCAACCCTAATTCAGGTCGATAGCCATGAATTTCTTTCACATCTAATGCCTGGAGAAAATCAAGAATTTCTTTGGTCATCACCTGACCGGGTACCAGCACCGGAAAACCCGGAGGATATGGAATTATAAATGCAGAGGAAACCAAATGCCTTCCTTCTTCCATTAACTTTTTGCAGTCAGAAAGTTTTACGTACTCACACTTTTTTTCCTGATAGGCAAGAAAATAGGCCTCCCTCATTCTTCCGCCAGGTATTCCTGCTACCGCGCGGAAAGAGTCGTGGAAGTAGCTGAAATCGGGAAGGGGAGGGGCCTGTTCGGTGAGTGAATAGATTTTATCCTGTAGTATTCTATTCTCCTCAGGATTCAAGGCATCAAATTGAAGGTCTATTTGTTCTGAAATTTTTAATAAGGCGCTAATCAGGTAACTCACCGAACTTCGGGTGGTGCCGATGTTGGTCATAAACAGTACGGAATTTCTTGAAGTCTTGTTGATCTGGATATGGAATTGATCCATCAGGTACTTGTTCTTGAAGGTATCACCATCCACTCCTGTATTGCCAATGTGTAAATTGATTTTTGTAGGATCAAGCACAAAATCATCTGAAGCCCACGCTTCTTCCAGACGCTGCCATCCATTATCAGGATGATAATATTCTGTAAGCCCTGAAGGGCGATACTGGTGGGGGATGATGTCTTTGATGGTAAGAATCTTGAAATACTTTCGAAGCTTGGGATGGTCGTTAATTTTAGCACGAAGTAGCATGGCCATCTCAATGCTTTTTTCCACCAGCTCATATCCTTCAAAAGAAACTTGTCTTCTCCCCACATCCAATGAAGCAAGTATCTGGTAGTTGGCAGAGGTTGAAGTGTGTGTCATGTAAGCCTCATGAAATGAGGTCTCTGCTTTGCGCTCAAACTCTTCATCATAGATGTGGATCATGGACCCCTGTCTGAAAGATGAAAGTGTTTTGTGCGTGGATTGTGTTGAGTATACCCTGATCTTTACCAGTTCCGGATTTGGCATCTTAGGAGTTATATCACCACCTTTCTCTTTTAATTCAGCCAGATGGTTTTTGTACTCCTCTTTGTACTCTTCTGTTTTGTATTTCTTACACAGTTTGTTGGCCACGTACATGGCTGATCTTTGACGGAAAGTGTGGGTAAAGGCTGCAAAACCAAACCATGCTTCATCCCACAAGAAGATCATATCAGGTTTGATGGCAAGTACTTCTTCCATCACCTTCTCCACATTGTAAACCAACCCATCAAAAGTGCAATTGGTAAGAATAAGCATCTTCACGTGATTTAACCTTCCTCCTTTTTTGAGTGTGTGAAGTCGTCCTGTAATTTCTGACAATGGTACCGCGCCATACATCGAATATTTTTGTAGCGGATAAGAATCCAAATAGGTAACGTACGCACCAGCCAGCACCATACCGTAATGATGCGACTTGTGGCAGTCCCGATCTATAAGTACTACATCTCCGGGCTCTACCAATGCCTGCAAAACAATTTTGTTGGAGGTGGAAGTGCCATTGGTGGCGAAGTAAGTGCGCTTAGAGCCAAATGTCTTGGCGGCAAGCTCCTGTGCTTTTTTTAATGGGCCTGTGGGCTGAAGTAAAGAATCGAGGCCACCGGTAGTGGAGGAGGTTTCAGCCAGAAATAGGTTTCTCCCATAAAATTCACCGAAGTCATCTATCCAGTTGGATTTGAAGATGGAGTTACCACGCGAAATGGGCATCGCATGAAAAACTCCTGTTGGTTTCTGGCTATATTCTTTTAAGGCTGTGTAGAAAGGAGTCTCAAATCGATCCTTTATTCCACTTATTATGGTGAGGTGCAGTTCTTGTGCATCTTCCTTTCTGTAGAAAATGCGCTTAAAGATTTTAAGTGCCGTGTCGGGCAAACTGTTGACGGCATTGTCGGTAACATAATATATATCCAACTCAGGTCTAAGCATGCGAATTGCCTGGCCGAGTAAAAGACTCAATTCATACTCCGGTACGTCTTCAAAGTTATCTTTTAAAAAGTGCTTAACGAAGGGTTTAAGGATGCCTCGTGCATTTTTCGATTTAAAAGGTATTTCATACCGAATAACGCAAGCCTGAATATTAGGATTGGCCATCAGCGCGATCAGAGTGTCTTGAAAAGATTTCGTATAGACCAACTGATAAACGAAGGTATCCTTCGGATTCCTTACATCGGTGAGCTTTTTAGTAATGACATTTTCCTCTCTGGTGGCCAGGTTATCCACAAAGAGTACCTCAAAGTATCTTCTTTTTGTTTTTGGATCAAGCAGCTGTTTGTTATCTTCTCCCTTAAGCAGAGTAGCAAAAGAAAAGGATTCGGCATCTTGTCTATAATCTTCACTCACAAGCAGCCGTAATATCTTTTTGATAGAATTTTTTAGAATTTGAAACTCGTCATGTTTCAAAAAGTCGTTTATCACATTTAGTGTTGCCGTGCCGGGAAAGGCGAAGTATTGCTCTACCTCAAGTAGTGTTTTAAGGAGTTTGTGCATTTGTGCCTTGCTTTCCTCCTGATCATCCTTGCTTTGTTTTCTGGCGAGCACATATGTTTTAAGTTTTAGTTCAGTCCAAAGCTCGGCACGTAATTGACCAATATTATAGAAATGCCTGGTGAGCAGGTCTGTTTTCTCCTTTGTATGATGGGTGCTTTTCATAGTACTTCATGTTTATTTCTCTGGATAATGTCTACCGGAGGCAGTAGATATCCGTATTAATTCTTTATTGCTTTTAACCCCTTCTCAAATATATGGGATCCCTATACAGCTAAATTCCTGCGAATTGATTCGAAATTAATTTTTCGAGTGAAGAGCTAGTCGGTTCCCTTCTGTATCCATAAACAGCGCGAAGTGACCTACTGCATCGTTGATCAAAGTTTTGCTCATAATGATGCGGCCACCTGCTTCTTCAATTTTGTTAAGTACAATGTTGAGGTCTTTGCCTCCATTGAGGTACACCAAAGGACCTGTAGTGTTAGGCGTGCAGCCTTCTCCGGCTACTACTGCACCACCAATTCCACCTTTGGCAGGGAAAAAGCCCATGGAGTAACCGTTTATTTCGGTCACATCCATGGCAATGTTGTAAATCTGATTGTAAAATGAGACAGCACGCTCAAAATTGTAGGCAGGAATTTCAAACCAATTGACATAATGCTTAAGGTTCATTGGTTTCTCTTTTTTCACGTGTTTTACTGATGCTTTCATGGCCTCTTCTTTTGGTTTATACTAATATCATATCTTCAGTTTGTTCATCCAATTTTGCAATATGGTCGGTTCTTCAGCATTCGTTTGCAATACCTCTGTTATTTGTTCAAAACGTGTAGGCTTGTGCAGTTTGCCCAGTGTATTAAGGTAGGGCAGTTGAGCACCTCGCTGGTAGATCTCAAAGTGAATATTTCTATCCCTGAAACTTTTAAGGGGCTGTCCAAGGCGCAGAACACCCATTTCTCTACTGCGTTTTACTCTTTCAATATCAATCTCAATAGGGATGAGTTCCTCCCCCGTACTTGCCTGATGCAACACACGCCCATCTGGTCCGCAGACTATAGAACGCCCCGTACCTCCGTCCCCCAACCCGTTGATATCAAAAATGAAACATTGATTGGTGGCGGCTGTCGCCTGTACCAGTGAAAGTTCGATGTCACGATCAATAGTAGCTGTAAGGGTAGGGTGTAGGATTACATCTACCCCATTTACGGCCAGCGTACGGGAGGTTTCAGGGAACCACATATCGTAGCAGATGGTCAACCCAAACTTGCCCACCTTTGGTACGTCCCACATCAAAAACTCGTCTCCTCCTGTTACGCCCACTTCGTAGGGGTAAAATGGGAACATTTTGTTATACCTGCCCACTACTTCCCCCTGCGGATTGATTACACTGGCGGTATTAAAAATCTGGGAACCTTTTTTTTGAAAAATGGTGCCTGGAATTAACCAGATACCGTAACGCTTCGCAATGTCACAAAATTCTTTTTCAGTTTCGTTCGGAAATTCCATAGCGTTATAGGTGAGGGGCCCCAACGGGCACAACTCACTGAACATAATCATTTGTACCCACGGATAAACTGACATCATCACATCTATTTTATGTTTCATAATAGGCACATTGCTGTGACTGGCCGAAACATGCATTTGAATTCCTGCTATTGAGAATGGAGTCATTAGTTAGTAATTTTTAAAAGTTCCTCCTCAATTATATCCAACCCTTTGTTCAACAATTCATCAGAGATGACCAATGGACTTAAAATTCGGATTACGTTTTTATTTGTGCCCGCACTTAAAAGAATCAAGCCACGATTAAGGCAGGCTTTTGTAAGTTGAGTTACTGTTTCGGAATCAGGCATCCCAGGATCATTATTTTCCACGAATTCAATGGCCTGCATGGCGCCTAATGAACGGATGTCTCCAATAGCAGAACACTTTTCTTTTAACTTATGAAAGCGGTCACCTACTATCTTACTTATTTTCTGAGCCCTTCCGTTGAGATCAATTTCTTCCATATACTTAATGGTAGCCAAGGCAGCAGCACAACATACAGGGTTGCCGAGGTAAGTTCCTCCAATCGTACCCACTACGGCTGCGTCCATTACTTCCTGTTTCCCAATAACTGCACCAATCGGCATGCCTGAGCCCATTGACTTTGCCCAAGTGGAAATATCTGGCGTTACACCAAAGTGCTCGTAAGCGCCCCACTTTCCCGTGCGGCAAAAACCGCTCTGTACCTCATCAAAAATTAGCATAACGCCAAACTGATCACAAAACTCACGCAGGCCCTCTACATATCGTTTTGGGGCTATATTAAATCCACCCTCACCCTGCACCAATTCTATAACTATAGCAGCAATATTATCCGGATCCACTAAACTGTGAGTAGCGTCATGTAGCTTGAGCAGCTCCTGTTCTGCAAAATCATCCTCACTCATGCCTTTACCCTCATGGTAAAAGTTAGGGAAGGGGAGCCTGTACACTTCTGGGGCAAATGGTCCGCAGTTGATTTTGTAATTGATCTTTGAGGTAAGTGTCATGGCCATCATAGATCGGCCATGGAAGGCTTCACTATAGCAAAGCACTGCAGATCGTTTTGTAGCCTGCCGTGCTATTTTGATAGCATTTTCGATCGATTCTGCCCCTGTGTTTGTAAGCATTACCTTTGTTTTATCTCCATGCGGAAAGAGGCTGACCAGCTTTTCACTCAGCTCCATATAGAGCTCATAGGTAGAAATGTTGAAACAAGTATGGATAAGCTTTTCGGCCTGCTCCTGGATGGCCTTAACAACCGGTGGAGGACAATGCCCTGCGTTGAGTACTCCAATACCTCCGCCAAAATCAATGAGTTCATTTCCATTAGCATCAATAATAGTGGCACCATTGGCGCTCACCGCTGAAGACGGAACAAATACACTTACGCCATTGGCGACTACAGCTTTTCTTCTTTCTATCAACGACTTGGTTTTATCAAAGGCCAGCTCTCTGGTCTTTGAGTTACTTGTTGCACTTTGCATATTGTTAGTTACGCTTTGTTATATAATACGATTTTGAATGGCATTTATTAAAACACAAATGCGTTTCAAAGGTATTTATTATTCTGAATCGCTTACTTAATATTATTTAAGAGTTTGTTACCCTTTAATGTAACCACCTAAATTGAGGAGAACGGGCTAACAACACCTCAAGTTGGGAGAGATGTGGGGTATTAAACGATTGTTGCCTTTCTCCACAATTTTCATAATATACTACAATTCTGGGTAAAAACCCAGCTTTGTAACCATAATGGCCAATTTTAGCCGATCATTTAGGTTGCTTTAGTAGTGTAGTTATAGATGACTTTTGCAATTGATTTTTTCAGCAAACCCCCTATGATCTCCGAGGCTGGCTAAAAGATGTACTCCAACATGGGGTTATAATTTTGATTGAAGTAATTGATTATGAATTGTGCAATCAGAGTCAGTTTATAGAACTATTCAATGTAGTTGCTAGTAGCTGCTCACTAAATCCGGATTGTTATTAATCGTGCGGTGCCTTTACGTCTGGAGCAGAGAATGTCAAATTTTTAACCGACCAAAGGAGGAGTGACCAAATGAGATTTTAAAATAATTGTTCACAGTTAGTGTGCTTTTGGCAAATAGTACTTCGTTGTGTACGGTGATTTTGGCGAGATAAGCCTTACAGGACTTAGTAAATTGATGAGGTCAAATTAGGTTTTAATAGTAAAAATGTGGGCAGTCCTAAATTTTTTATAACCAGAAGTGATAAAAAATTGCTCTACTTTTTAAGTGTAGAAAAAATGACCATCATCAAAAAATTGTATACTGGGCATTAAATTTTATCCGTTCGTAATTGTAAATGATATAGGCACGCCTGACCGATCTGATTTAAGCTTAGTCCTAAGGTAATGAAAATGAGGACACTTAGGTATTTGAATAGACTAGTTAAGAGGAGATACAGACACTCTATTTAAATTCATTCTAAATTACGGCTGGCCGTTGAAAATCTGTTTGATAGTTGAACGGAATTTTCGAGTAATTGTAAAGTACCCACAAGTGTTCAAAATAATACCCTCATGCTAAAAAATTAATTTGAAATAATGCATTACGAGTGTAGATTTGTGCACCTCCGAATAAAACCGGACACCTAAACGAATCACGATGACACACCCAATCTCTGGTTTATTTAAGAATCTTGCTACGGCTCTCTTGTTCTTATTATGTCTTACCTCCTTTGCTCAAGAAATTTCTTCTGACGCAGGTATCATCTCAGAAGGGGAGACTTTATTCAACGCCAACTGTAAGGCTTGCCACAGAGTAGATCAAAAATTAATAGGCCCTGCACTAAAGGGTGTTTATGATCGTGCTCCTTCTTTGAACTGGATCAAGGACTTTGTCCGCAATTCCTCAAAGGTAATTGCAAGTGGAGATGAATATGCTAATAAAGTATTTGAAGAGAATGGCAAAATGATGATGACATCATTTACCTCATTCTCCGATGACCAGATCATGGCGATCATGGCCTATGTAAAGGCTGAGGCTGATAAGCCCGCTGAAGTGGTAGCTACTACTACAACTGCTGGGAGTGGTGATGGGGGCGGAACGGGTACAGGTGTACCAACTAATTACCTGAATGCCATATTGATAGGGATGATTGTTATCCTGGTATTATTGCTGGTCATCCTTGGCCTTATTATAAATGGACTAAAGCGATACCTGGATCAAAGAGATTTAAGTGAGGAGGACAGGGAAGTGGTGCACTCCCCTATTACTCTGGGCACCATCGTGCAAAGCCGGGGTTTTATTTTTCTTGTTGTTTTCATAGTAGCTTCAGTATCATTTAAAACCGTTATTGATGGTTTATATGCTATTGGAGTGCAGCAGGACTATGCCCCCAAACAACCCATTGCATTTTCCCACAAGGTACATGCCGGACAATATGAGATTGATTGTAAATATTGCCATACCGGAGCAATGAAAGGCCGTAATGCCAATATCCCTTCACCAAATATATGTATGAATTGCCACACACAAATTCGCAGTGGTACCAATACAGGAGAATCAGAAATTGCTAAAATTGTAGCTGCAGTGGAGACCAATCGGCCCATTGAATGGGTTCGTATTCATAACCTTCCGGATTTGGCTTACTTCAATCACTCTCAGCACGTAAATGTAGGTGGTATTGAGTGCCAGACTTGCCATGGACCTATTCAGGAAATGGATGTAGTAAAGCAATATTCATTGCTTACAATGGGGTGGTGTATTGATTGTCATCGCAAAACAGATGTGAATGCAAAGGGCAACGCCTATTATGATAACCTTCGAGAATTGCATAATAATAAAGCAATGAAGGTGGAAGACATAGGTGGATTAGAATGTGCAAAGTGTCATTATTAAATAATATAGACTCGATTTTTGGATTAGAATAAGTATGAACATCACAAAAAAGACATACTGGAAAGGAATTGAACAGTTAAGGAACGATCCAGCGTTTGTAAAACATGCAGATGAAGAATTCGTTGACCTTGGTGTTGAAGATGATCCACGCCATACCCGTAGAGATTTTCTTAAAATGATGGGCTTTAGTGTGGCAGCAGCTTCATTAGCTGCATGTGAAGCACCTATACGGAAGGTCATTCCTTTTGTAAACAAACCCATAGATGCAGACCCAAGTATTCCGAATTATTATGCTTCTACCTATGTCAACGGAGGAGACTATTGTAGCATAGTCGTAAAAACCCGTGAAGGGCGTCCTATTAAGATTGACGGGAATACACTTTCTCAAGTGAGCATGGGAGGAACAAGTGCTCAGGTAGAGGCCTCTGTGATGTCATTGTATGACAATTATCGCCTGCGTGGCCCAAAGAAAGGCAATGATAATGCAACCTGGGAAGATGTAGACAAAGAAATTACTTCAAAATTACAGGAGGTAGCAGCAGCAGGTGGTCAAATTAGAATCGTTAGCAACACATTACTAAGCCCTAGTACCAAAGCCGCAATTGATCATTTTAAAACCAAATACCCAACTACGAGCCATATACAGTATGATCAGGTTTCGTACTATGGAATGCTGAAGGGGAATGAAGCTTCTTTCGGAAAAGCATTCATTCCTTCTTACGATTTTTCTAAAGCAAAACTTATAGTGAGTATAGATGCTGATTTTCTGGGTACATGGTTGTCACCTATTGAATTTGCAAAGCAATATAGCGTCACACGCAAGATCAGTGAGAAGCAACGTGAGATGTCGCGCCATTATCAGTTTGAGTCTAATCTTACCCTTACGGGAGCTAATGCAGACTATCGTACCATGATCCGCCCTTCTCAGGAAGGTTTGGTTGTAGCGCAATTATATAACCTTATTGCCGGAAAGGCAGGTAATGCCACTGTGTCAGTTGGAATAGAAAAAGTTTCTAACCTTAGCAAAGCCGCTGATGAGTTGTGGGCAAACCGAGGCAACTCATTGGTTGTTTGTGGTTCAAATGACAAAGACGTACAGGTATTAGTGAATGGAATCAACTCCATGCTTGGCAACTATGGTTCTACTATACTTGCGAATAAGGTAGTGAATTACCGTCAGGGAAATGATGAGCAGATGGCTGCCTTTGTTGCTGATGCAGAAGCCGGAAAAATAAGTGCCGTTATTTTCTATAACTGTAACCCTGTCTATGATCATCCAATGGGCGCGAAATTGGAAGCGGCTCTCAAAAATATTTCATTAGCGGTTTCTACCTCATACACTGAAGATGAAACAGCTTCGGTATCGGCTTATAAAACTCCAGATCATCATTACCTGGAGTCATGGAACGATTTTGAACCAAAGCCCAACTCATTTAGCCTTTCTCAGCCCGCTATTACACCCATTTTCAAAACACGTCAGGCACAAGAAAGCCTTTTGATGTGGGCTGGTGAGAAGGTGGAGTATTTTTCTTTCGTAAAAAATAATTGGAAAAACTGGCACTATAACCAATCTTCTTTGGGTCTTGGATTCCAGGCATTTTGGGATCAATGTCTATACAATGGGGTGTTTGAAGGGGCACAACAATCAGCTGGGACGTTGTCTTTTACCGGAGATGTGAATGCAGCTGCCACTTCCATAGGTACAAATTATAAAACCAATAATTCCGGATTTGAAATTGTCTTGTATGAGAATTGTGGAGTAGGAAATGGTTCTCAGGCCAACAATCCTTTGTTACAAGAATTGCCAGACCCTATTACAAAAGCAGTATGGGATCATTATGCTACTATTTCGCAAAAAGATGCAGCCGCTCTTGGTGTTAACAATGATGCGGAAGGAAGAACACAATTTCTAAATATTACAATCGGAAGTAAGTCAATTAAAATTCCTGCGCTGGTTCAACCAGGGCAAGCACCAGGTACTATAGGTATTGCCATCGGTTATGGCAGGACCAAAGTAGGCAAGGTTGCTGAAAATCTGGGGCAGAATGTGTATCCGTTTGTTACACTGGTCAATGGCTCTCTTAATTATAACATTACTACTGGTGTAACTCCTTCGCTCGTGGATGAACCTTACCAGATTGCTCAAACGCAAGTTCATCAGACCTACATGGGACGCAGCAATGTGATTCAAGAGTCTGTGTTAAGCGAGTTTAAGAAGGATCCGGAGGCAGGGCGCGAGTTTCCAAAGATTACAAAGTGGGAAGAAAAAGTTGATCCTGGAACTGTATCCATGTGGAAGGGGCATGACTATAACGATCACCACTGGGGAATGTCCATTGACCTAAACTCTTGTACTGGATGTGGAGCATGTATTGTGGCTTGCAATGTAGAGAACAATGTGGCAATTGTAGGAAAGCAAGAAGTGATCAATCGCAGGGAAATGCATTGGTTGCGCATTGATCGTTATTACAGTAGTGATGCAACCGACATCAGCGACTATGAAGCACTTGAACATGCAGCTGAAAACCCTGAAGTGGTATTCCAGCCTATGTTGTGTCAGCATTGTAACAACGCACCTTGTGAGACTGTATGTCCTGTGGCCGCAACCACACACAGTACAGAAGGCTTAAATCAAATGGTTTACAACCGTTGTATTGGCACCAGGTATTGTGCCAACAACTGTCCTTATAAAGTAAGACGCTTTAACTGGTTTAAATACCACGACAATCAGAAGTTTTATGAAGTAAACCCTTCTATGAATACAGACCTGGGACGGATGGTTCTCAATCCTGAAGTTACAGTACGGTCAAGAGGAGTAATGGAGAAGTGTTCTTTCTGTGTGCAACGCATTCAATCAGGTAAGTTGGCAGCAAAGAGAGAAAAGAGAAAAGTGAAGGACGGAGAAATTGTAACTGCATGTCAGGCAGCATGTACATCTGGTGCTATTGTGTTTGGAGATATGAATGATTCAGAAAGTCAGATCAGTAAGTTGTTGCAAATTACCCGTAATGAAAAAAGGCCTAACAGCTCTGACAAGAATATTGGGAACCCACGTGCCTACAGGGCACTAGAAGAAATTGGAGTGAAACCTAATATTTTCTACCTCACAAAGATTAAGAATAAGGACGTAACTAACGCATAGTAAATAAACGGAAAACGATTTTATGCAAGTAAGCTCATCACTACGCGAATCTCTCATCACCGGTGGCAAAACGATCAGTGACGTTTCTGAAGATATAAGCCGCCAGGTAGAGGGTAAACCCACACCACTTTGGTGGATGGCATTTGGAGTTGCCCTGACACTTCTTGGGTTTGGTGTGTATGCCATGATCATAACATTGTGGGACGGAATTGGTATGTGGGGCCTTAATAGAACTGTAGGTTGGGCATGGGACATCACCAACTTTGTGTGGTGGGTGGGTATTGGTCACGCAGGCACCCTGATTTCTGCCATTTTGTTATTGTTCCGCCAAAAGTGGAGAATGTCAATCAACCGTGCGGCAGAAGCGATGACCATTTTTGCGGTAATTTGCGCGGCCACCTTTCCTATGATTCACATGGGACGTTTGTGGTTAGGGTTCTACTGGGCACTTCCACTTCCAAATGCTTTTGGTTCCTTATGGGTAAATTTTAATTCCCCACTGCTTTGGGACGTATTTGCCATCTCTACTTATTTTACTGTATCGCTTGTATTTTGGTATATCGGTCTTATCCCTGATTTTGCTGTGATCCGTGATCGTGCCGTAAGAGCAGGACACAACACGCGCGCTTTGATCTACAACACACTCAGCTTTGGATGGCAGGGAGGTGCAAAAACGTGGATGCGCTATGAGTCAGTTGCCTTGATCCTTGCAGGCCTTTCCACACCACTTGTACTTTCCGTACACACAATTGTATCTATGGACTTTGCCACCTCGGTAGTACCAGGTTGGCATACCACTATATTCCCACCCTACTTTGTGTCGGGTGCGATCTTCTCAGGATTTGCCATGGTGCTTACCTTGTTATTGATTACCAGGAAGGTATTCAAACTGGAAGACTATATTACCATCTATCACATTGAGTTAATGAATATCATCATTATTGTGACTGGCTCTATTGTAGGTATTGCCTATATCACTGAGTTCTTTATTGCATGGTACGGTCAGGTGCCTGCAGAACAATATGCATTTATTAATCGTGCCTTTGGACCTTACTGGTGGGCATATTGGTCGATGATGACGTGTAATGTCATATCACCTCAACTTTTCTGGATAAAGAAAATCAGGACCAGCCTGGTGGCCACTTTCGTATTGTCAATTATTGTCAATATTGGAATGTGGTTTGAGCGATTTGTGATCATTGTAACTTCATTGCACAGGGATTATCTTCCATCCAGTTGGGCGATGTTCTATCCCACCCTCTATGATGTGGGTGTATTTGTAATGACATTCGGATTTTTCTTTACCGCGTTTCTGTTATTTGCGAAATTTTTCCCTGTAGTCAATATGGTGGAGATAAAAAGCATTTTAAAGTCGTCATCTGAAAAAAAGCATTAATCAACCATGGAAAGCAATAAAAATTTTGTGTTAGGTGTGTTTGATGATGAAGATGTTCTTCTTCATGCAGTAACTAAGGTTAGGGATAAGGGCGTTAAGATTCATGAAGTCTATTCTCCCTTTCCAGTGCATGGTCTGGAAGCGGCCCTGGGGTATAAGAGAACCAGATTGCCCATTGCAGCCTTTTTGTTTGGGCTAACAGGAACAAGCCTTGCATTGATTATGCAAATATGGATGTTGGGTTATGACTGGCCGATGATAATAGGCGGAAAGAACTTTGCCTCATTACCTCCTTTTATTCCTGTAACTTTTGAATTGACAGTTTTACTATCAGCACTTGGAATGGTAGCTACTTTTTTGATAGTGAGCGACATGAAGCCCTATAAGTGGCCACAACAGTTTGATGTGAGAAGTACGGATGACAAACACATTATGGCTATTGATTTGGCAAAAAATAGATTGAAAAAAGAAGATATTGGTGCTATTTTGAAAGATAGCGGAGCTCAGGAAGTAAACGATAAGAATTTTTAATATGCGGATGCGAAATATGCAACTACTAAAAACAGTTTTGATCGCGATAGCAGGCACAGCCTTATTGGCAGGATGCAAGGCGGGTGGAGATAATCCAGGCTTGGAGTATGCTCCGAATATGTATCACTCTGTCGCATATGAACCACTTACACAGATTACGGATGAAAGTGCAGGAACATGGGTAAACTCATTAAATAACGGTAGGGGGGAGTATTTCAACTCAAATAAGTACAACCCCAATATGATGAACATGAGGGCCCCTGCACCTTATACGGTAAAGAGGGATAAAAATGGATGGTTGCCTTACAGGATTGGTAAAGACAGTCTTGAGTATGCTTCTACTATCAAAAATCCGCTGGACAGTACGGCTGCGATCATTGCAGATGGAAAAGCACTTTATGCCGTTTATTGCAATCATTGCCATGGACCAAAAGGTGAAGGAGATGGTAAAGTAGCTACAGGTGTTAAGGTGGATGGCGTGGATAAAGGAATGGTTGCCGGAGTCGCTAACTTGCAGGGAAATGCATATTTAAATATGACAGAGGGACACATTTTTCATGTGATTACATGGGGTAGAAATTTAATGCAACCTCATGGCTCCCAAATAAGCCCAGAAGATCGCTGGAAGATTGCCAAATACGTGAAGACTTTACAAAAGAAGTAATAAGGAGTTTCAAATTTTTGAAAAAAGATAAATGGTAGCCGAAGAGAATTACGAATTCAAACCCGAAGTAAAGAAGAAGATTGCTATACTTGGTGCTATTGGGATTGTGCTTTTTATCCTTGGGGTATTCCTGGCCATGAACTCAGGTTCTGGACAAGGAGAAGAACACGCATCTGTTCAAACATCAACTAAGCTGGTAGCGAGTGTGGAGCAGGCAGCTGCGGCAGAAGGCCACGAGGCGGTCGCTGAAGAGCACCATGGTAGTCCTGTTTGGCTAAAGAGAATATACGCCTCTCTGTGGCAAAACAATATATACTTCGCAGGACTTGGCATTATTGGTTTGTTCTTTTTGGCAATACAATATGCCGCACAGGCAGGTTGGTCGGCACCTGTAAAAAGAATTGCATTGGCCATTGGACACTGGATTCCGATATCAGGTATGCTAATGTTGGTACTATGGTTTGTTGTAAAAGCAGATGTGTTTCATTGGACGCATCACGATTTGTATGTGGAGGGGGCGGGGTTTGATGCAATTATTAATGGTAAGAGTGGTTATTTCTTCTGGCCATTAGATGCAGGAGGTTTTCCATTATTCTATATTTTAAGAATGGTCATTTTCTTTGCACTTTGGTACCTTTTCTTTGTATGGATTAAAAGGGAGATGTTGGCAGAAGACATTGATGGAGGTACCGCACATTGGACTAAAGCGCGTTCATTGTCTGCTGTATTTTTGGTAATATTTGCTGTCAGCTCATCGATAGCTGCCTGGGATTGGGTGATGAGTATTGACACCCATTGGTATAGCACGATGACAGGTTGGTATGTATTTGCCAGTTGGTTTGTGTCAGGTCTGGCTGCCATTACTTTGGTGGTAATATTCTTGAAAGAACAAGGGTATCTTAAGGTAGTCAATGCTAACCATTTGCATAATCTTGGATTGTTTGTATTCGCATTTAGTATATTCTGGGCCTATATCTGGTTCAGCCAATTCTTATTGATTTATTATGCCAATATCCCTGAAGAGACCGTGTACTTCGTTAACCAAATGAATAACAGTCCTTATAGCTGGATATTTTATGCAAGTATTATTATGAACTTTGTACTACCCTTTCTGTTGTTGATGACAAGGGATTCAAAGCGGCAGATGTCGATGTTAAAGGTGGTTTGTACAATAGTAGTAGTGGGCCATTGGCTTGATTTCTTTAATATGATTACACCAGGTGTGATGCAAAAGAATGGCGGGCTTGGCTTTTTAGAAATTGGTTTAGCAATGGTGTTTTTGGCAGCGTTCTTATTTGTGACACTCAATGCATTGTCCAAGGTACCATTAATAGCAAAGAACCACCCGATGATGGAAGAGGCTTTGAACCACCATATTTAGGAAGGAAAAAAGATATTTATTGAAATTGCTTAATAAAATAGTATGATGAGTCTGATTATTGGTTTGGGCGTAATACTCGTTCTGGGCATACTTTATTTGATTTTTCGGATTGGCAGTCTGGTAGGTCTTGTTAAAGGTTCTAAAGAAGGTGAACATCCTGGGAATGATTTGCATGGATATCTTTTTTTGATTTTCATGGTACTGGGATTAGGACTATTTGGTTGGTATTCCTATACCCACTTTGATAGTTATGTGCTTCCTGTTGCTTCTGAGCATGGTGTGGCAACCGATGATTTATTCTGGTTAACAATGTGGATTACCTTAGTTGCTTTTGTATTACTTTCTATTGTAATGTTTTTCTTTGCCTATAAGTACAGATACAATGCAAATCGAAAAGCTACTTTTTTTCCTGACAGCGCTAAGCTGGAGATGATCTGGACTGTGATTCCTGCTGTTGTGTTGGCCTTGCTGATTTTTAAAGGCCTACGGGTGTGGGGCGACATTACAAGCCCAGCCTCAGAAAATGCGGAGGTGATAGAAGTCATTGGGCAACAGTTTGCTTGGACAGCAAGGTATCCTGGTGTAAAGGACAATCAATTAGGTGAGGTAAACTACAAACTGATTGATGCTGTTAATGAGTTTGGCCTTGACCTCACTGATAAAAATTCATTTGATGACTTTAAGGCCATGGAACTTCACTTGCCAAAAGGAAAAGAAGTTCATCTTAAGATAAGAGCAAAAGACGTTATACATAGTGTATTTCTTCCACACTTCAGGGTAAAGATGGATGCCGTACCCGGAATGTATACCAATTTCAAATTTGTGCCCACCAAGTCTACACAGGACATGCGGGCCGAAACCGGCAACCCGAACTTTAATTACGAAATGGCTTGTGCAGAGGTATGCGGAAAAGGACATTTCTCAATGCGCTTTTTGGTGGTAGTAGATGAGCCGGAAGATTACGAAAAATGGAAAGCGGCCCAGGAGCCGTGGTTAAAACAAAACCCTGATTACCTGGCAAAAGTACCTTCCGCATTAAGAGAAGTAGCAATGATTAAGTCGGGAATACCCATTGAAAGTGAGGCCGGTGCAGGCGCCCCTTCACGAACTGTATCAATTAGCAATTAAAGACATCGCAGAGAATGGCAACAGTAGATTTACACACGCAGGCAGATGTTCATCACCATGACGATCACGATCATGATCACGATCATGGTAATTTCTGGACAAAATATATTTTTAGCCAGGACCATAAGGTCATTGCAAAACAATTTCTAATCACAGGAATGTTTTGGGCACTTATAGGGGGTACCTTGTCAGTACTATTTCGACTTCAATTAGGGTTTCCTGATGCGAACCTGACATGGCTTAAACCTCTTTTAGGAGAATGGATTACCCCCTCAGGGAAAATTGACACAGAGTTTTATCTTGCTTTAGTAACAATGCATGGCACCATAATGGTGTTCTTTGTATTGACAGCCGGACTTAGCGGTACGTTTAGTAACTTTTTGATTCCACTGCAAATTGGTGCACGGGATATGGCATCGGGCTTTATGAATATGCTTTCATACTGGTTCTTCTTTCTATCCAGCACAATTATGTTTAGTTCGATGTTTCTTTCTACAGGGCCCGCAAGTGGAGGATGGACAATTTATCCACCACTTAGTGCTTTACCCCAGGCAATGCCAGGATCGGGAATGGGAATGACCTTATGGCTTGTAGCGATGGCCCTGTTTATCGTGAGTTCACTGCTCGGTGGTATCAATTATATCACCACCATAATTAACATGCGAACAAAAGGCATGTCGTTCACAAGATTACCACTTACGATATGGGCATTCTTCTTCACGGCCATTATTGGGTTGCTTTCTTTTCCCGTACTTTTTGCAGCCGTTTTGCTGCTTATTTTTGACCGAAGCATGGGTACCAGTTTTTATCTATCGGATATCTATATCAATGGGGAAGCATTACCCAATCAAGGTGGAAGCCCGATTTTGTTCCAGCACTTATTTTGGTTCCTTGGACATCCGGAAGTATACATTGTGATTTTACCGTCTCTGGGAATCACATCTGAAATTATTTCAACGAACTCCAGAAAGCCCATCTTTGGCTACAAGGCAATGGTGGGATCGCTCTTGTTTATCACTATTCTTTCTTTTGTTGTATGGGCGCACCATATGTTTGTAACAGGGATGAATCCATTCTTAGGCTCAATATTTACGTTGCTTACGTTGATTATTGCCGTGCCATCTGCGGTAAAGATTTTTAATTATGTAACTACGCTTTGGAAAGGTAACATCATTTTTACACCTGCTATGTTGTTCTCCATTGGACTGGTTTCGTTCTTCCTTTCGGGAGGTATCACTGGTCTTTTTGTAGGCAATTCTGCTGTTGACATCCAATTGCATGACACCTATTTTATTGTAGCGCACTTTCACCTGGTAATGGGAGCGGCATCCTTTTTCGGTATGTTGGCGGGTGTTTATCACTGGTTTCCTAAAATGTTTGGCCGAATGATGGATGATAGGCTTGGTAAGATTCACTTCTGGCTGTCTTTTGTGGGTGTGTACCTTGTGTTCTTTCCAATGCATTACATTGGTATTGCAGGATTCCCACGCAGGTATTACTCATGGACAAATTTTGAAACCTTCAGTTCATTTACCGATTTGAATATGCTGGTAAGCGTGGCGGCTATACTTACATTTTCCGCACAATTTATTTTCTTGTTCAACTTCTTTTATAGCATGTTCAGAGGTAGGCTTGCCCCCGCTAATCCATGGAGGGAGAATACATTGGAGTGGACGACACCTCGTCATCCTCAGCACGGAAACTGGCCTGGGGAAATACCAACCGTTTACCGTTGGCCTTATGACTACAGCAAGCCCGGTGCAAAGGATGATTACATTCCTCAAACGGTACCCTTTTCAGAAACACCGGAGTCTAATTTGCCTCATGAGAATGAGTTGATTAAACTGGAGATGGAAGACAACAATGCCATCGTGGTGGAAGACAACAAACATTAACTGTATTTCTTTAATTAATTGAGTCAAATAGCAATCAAGAGATTTAATGGGCTATGCTTATCTACCTTGATTGCTGTTTATTTTTTTAATCATGGTGCATTTGGTACTGGCAACCATTACTTTTGGACTTCAGATGCATATTTATTTTAACCTAAACACTGAGGTAAATTTGGTTTTTGATAATGTGAAATGATTACAGGACAAGCACACGAATTGACACGTTTTTCTTTGACTATTGCCAAAGCGAAGTCATTTATTGAATTGATGAAAGTAAGGCTCTCTTTGCTGGTTGCTTTTTCATGCGCCTTTGGATATGGTTTGGCTTCAAGAGGTGATATAAACTGGGGAGTTTTACTCATGGTAACCCTGGGTGGTTTCTTGCTATCAGGGGCATCGGTTTGCATTAATCAAATTTTGGAAAAGGATTTTGACAAGTTAATGAAGCGCACGATGCAACGCCCGATTCCAACAGGGAGGGTTACCCAGCAGGAGGCAACCTTGTTTGCTATAATGTGCATGGCATTGAGCGTATGGATACTTTGGGTTTTCACCAATCCTTTTACCGTTCTTCTCTCGTTGATCTCAATGGTGCTTTATAGCTTTGTGTATACACCATTAAAGAGAGTTGGGCCGGTTGCAGTATTTGTGGGTGCAATACCCGGTGCATTGCCACCCTTATTAGGATGGATTGCTGCTACCGGGCAAATAACCTATGAAGCACTTATCATCTTTGGAATTCAATTTATCTGGCAATTTCCTCACTTTTGGGCTATAGCATGGGTGGCTGATGAAGATTATCAAAAGGCAGGTTTTAAGTTACTGCCCTCCAGAGAAGGAAAGAGCATCAATACAGCAATTCAGATTATGGTATACACTATGTTTTTAATACCACTGGGTCTGCTGCCTGCCGTATTTGGGATTACAGGAATATACTCTGCCATGGTGGCTACTGTATGTGGTGCGGCTTTTTTTGGTCAAACCTTTGCATTGATGAGAACAGGAAGTCGACAATCTGCTTTGAGAATTATGTTTGGCTCGTTTTTATACCTGCCAATTGTTCAGATAGCTTTTTTATTGGATAAAGTAAGTTAGGATATGACAACCGAATTTAAAATTATTGAAGAGCCAAAAAAACCATTGGCAATGGATCCAAAGAAATTTGGAATGTGGCTTTTTGTAGCCAGTGTAGGGATGCTTTTTGCTTCTCTCACGTCAGCATATATTGTAAGGCAAGCGGAGGGAAACTGGTTATATTTTGATTTGCCGGCCACTTTGTATTGGAGTACCGGTGTGATACTTTTTAGTAGCGTTACAATGCAAATGGCATTCAGGGCTGCAAAAAAGGATCTGTTGGAACGTGTTAAATTGCTGGTTTCTATAACGATGGGACTCGGACTGTTGTTTATGGCCGGTCAATTGGCAGCCTGGAAGGATTTAGTGGCGCAGAACGTTTATTTTGTAGGCAATCCCTCTGGTTCATTTTTGTATGTAATTACAGGCCTTCATGCCCTCCATATTATAAGTGCACTGGCTTACCTGGTCATTGTGTTAGTGTCTTCATATCGGCTTAAAATCAACTCCAGAAACCTTATACAGATAGAAATGTGTACTACTTATTGGCATTTTTTGGGTGGACTTTGGCTATATTTGTTCATCTTTCTATTATTGAACCGATAATCTAAAACTGACTATGGCACAGACATCAGCCACCACGATATCACCAGGAAGAAGCGCTTGGGACGGAGGGGTTTCACCTATGGGAGCAAGCTATGGAAAACTCATGATGTGGTTTTTCCTTCTCTCTGATGCGTTTACTTTTTCTTCTTTGCTGGTCACTTACGGACTGATTCGCTCAGCACATGCCGCCTACACCGGTACGGTAGAAGCATTTACTTTTTCCACCGAATATTGGCCAATACCTGAGAAAGTATTTGAAGCCGTACCCTTCTTGCATGGTATATCGTTGCCCCTCGTTTTTGTAGGTATAATGACCTTTGTACTGATTATGAGCAGTGTGACTATGGTACTTGCTGTAGAGGCAGGCCATAGAATGGATAAAAAGGCTGTTGAAAAGTGGATGTTGTGGACATTGTTGGGTGGCATTACATTTTTGTCATGCCAGGCCTGGGAGTGGACACACTTTATTGTGGGAACAAATACACCAACGCTGGTTAAAGATTTTGTAAATGGGGCTTGGGTGACCAAAGAAGTAACTGGCGCCAGCCTGAGTATTAATCAATATGGACCGCAGGCTTTTGCAGATTTCTTTTTCTTTATCACCGGTTTCCATGGCTTCCACGTTTTTAGTGGAGTGATGTTTAACTTTTTGATTTACTATAATACATTCACAGGTGTGTACGAAAGAAGGGGGAGTTACGAAATGGTGGAAAAAGTGGGTTTATACTGGCACTTTGTGGATTTGGTTTGGGTGTTTGTTTTCACCTTCTTTTATCTTGTATAATTAAAAAATAACGATCGCATGGCTCACACGCAAGAACCTCAGATTACCGTACTTCCTCCCAATAAAGAGAAGATAAAAAAACTTTGGACTGTAGCCGGAATTCTTGGAATAATTACCGCATTTGAATTTTTTATTGCATTTACCATGGGACATGGCCCATTGAAAACAGCAATATTTGTAGGGATGACCATTATTAAGGCCACCTACATTGTAGGAGAGTTTATGCACCTAAGGTATGAATCTAAAGTACTATTATGGGCTATACTTATCCCGCTGATTTTTGTTGTTTGGATGCTGGTGGCTTTTATATACGAGGGTATGAAATTTTCTGAAATAAACTTTTGAGATATTTTAAGTGTTCGCTAAGAAGGCTAAGGTGAGTAACTTTAGCCTTCTTTTTGTGCGCCATGCACGTCATCGTTCTTTAAGATGCAAGTTCTGAACAGGCCAGCT
>CAYPDF010000019.1:0-68199 GCA_964409415.1 uncultured Ohtaekwangia sp.
GCCATTTGATTTTGCCACCAAGGCACTAAGTTTTGATCCGGGGTAAGCTTGTGTTTCCTAACTCTTTGCGCCTCTGCGTCCTTGCGGTAAAAAAAGCAAACCCAATCATTCTGATTTTGCCACCAGGACATCATGGACATTAAGTTTTGATATTTTTCAAATTATCGTTGCGATTCCCGGCTTCCCTTTAAAAGTATTATTTTCGCAAAAGTTTTATCTGCATCCCAAAGATTTACCAGCATGAAAACAGTGAGTGACATCAACTTCTCCCGTAAAAAAGCGCTTGTGCGCGTTGATTTTAACGTTCCTCTTGATAAAAAAACGCTGGAAGTAACAGATGACAATCGCATCAGAGCCACCACCCCAACCATAAAGAAGATTTTGAGTGACGGGGGAAGTTGCATCTTAATGTCTCACCTGGGAAGACCAAAAGAAGGGCCGGAAGATAGATTCTCATTAAAACACACTTTAAAAACCGCAACACAATTAATTGGCGTGCAGGTTCAATTTGCCAACAACTGCATTGGAGAGGAAGCTGAAACAAGAGCTGCTAATCTAAAACCAGGAGAGGTTTTATTGTTGGAAAATTTACGTTTTCACAAGGAGGAAGAAAAAGGTGATATAGGTTTTGCAGAGAAATTGTCCAGGCTGGGTGACATCTATGTAAATGATGCCTTTGGCACCGCTCATCGCGCACATGCCTCTACTACCATAGTGGCAAAATTCTTTAAGGAAAAATGTGCCGGATTTGTGATGGCTGCTGAGCTTGAAAACGCAAAACGAGTACTTGAAAATGCAGACAAGCCATTCACTGCTATTATGGGTGGCGCAAAAATTTCTGATAAAATTCTGATCATTGAGAAACTTCTAGACAAAGTAGATCATCTCATTATTGGGGGTGGAATGAGTTACACATTTTTTAAAGCACTGGGTGGGCAGATTGGAAACTCACTGTTAGAAGACGACAAATTGGATTTGGCGAAAAGTCTAATTCAACAAGCTAAGGTAAAGGGTGTAGAACTTCATCTACCAATAGACTCAGTGATTGCAGATAAATTTGATGCCAATGCAAACACTGAAATAGCCAACAATCACAGTATAAAAGAAGGGTGGATGGGATTGGACATTGGCCCTCAAGCCGCGCAGGTATTTAGTAATGTCATCCTCGATTCAAAAACCATCTTATGGAATGGCCCCATGGGTGTTTTTGAAATGGAGAAATTTGAAACCGGTACCAAAACGATAGCAGATGCAATCGTAAAAGCTACCGAACTTGGGGCGTTTTCACTTATTGGAGGTGGAGATTCCGCGGCTGCTATAGCTAAATTTAATCTCAATGATAAGGTCAGTTATGTTTCTACTGGTGGTGGCGCTCTTTTAGAATATTTTGAAGGGAAAGTGTTACCGGGAGTAGAGGCCCTGGAATAAATCAAGTAACCCTAAGCACCCAAAACTCATCGTAATTAATCTCGTTAGCATCCAGCATCTCCCGGATTACTTCAATCAATAATTCCTGATCACTGGGATTAACTTCTTTTTCCAGTTCGTCAGAGGTCATTGGTTTTAGCTTTAATAGCAGAAGAATCTGGTTATGATAATCTTTGATCTCTGTCTGATTTTCTTTCTTCTTCTTTTCCAGGCAAACATCACAAACCCCACAGGTGCTAAAGGTTTCTTCGTCAAAGTAGGATTGAATGAACTGGGTACGACAACGATGAGATTGCTCCACATATTCAATCATCGCTTCCATCTTAGTAAGGGCAAGATTTCTTCTTTCTTCCAATCTGGTTTTATCAAGCGGTAAGCGATCCGCATCTTGTCGTGGTGTTAAAAAAGTGATTTGAGACATCTCACTGGCTTGTTGATAATCCAATAATTGCATCTTATGCAATTGATCCAACGCTATCTTAGTCTCAGGTATATTCCAACCCACTGCCCTACCAATTTGCGATTCTGAAATGTTTACATAAGTAGAGAACAGCTCACCTCCATACAACCGCAGCAAACCCTTGATCAAATGATCAAAATGATCATTGGCCACCTGAAATTCATACAGTTTTTTCTTCTCTATCAAAAAATGAATCTTTGATGAACGATAGAAGCTTTCATTAAGTTGAATTAACCCTTGCTCTTCCAGCTTTTTTAAAGCAGCATAAGTTATTACCGGCTTTAGTTCATAACGATTGCTAAATGTGGTGAGATCAAAATCAAAGCTCTCTCCCATTGCGCTTCCTTCCGCCAATTGCAGGTAATTGGATAAGGCCTGGTAAGTTTTTTTTAATATGGTCACTGCAGGCTGAGATTGCTCGACTTTTTCACGTACCGTTTTTATATCAATTAGATGATAAATCACAACAGTATAGGCCCTCTTGCCATCTCGGCCAGCCCTCCCTGCTTCCTGATAGTACGCCTCAAGCGTTTCCGGAATATCCATATGGATTACAGTTCTTACATTGGCTTTATCTATTCCCATCCCAAAGGCATTGGTTGCTACCACAACCCTGCTTTCTCCTTCAATCCATTTCTTTTGATATTCATTTCGTTGGTGGTAAGTCAATCCTGCGTGATAGAATGTAGCAGCGACTCCACTCTTCGTAAGCCATTCGGATAGTTTTTCAGCAGATCTTCTTGACCGCACATACACAATGGCAGCTCCATTCACTTTTTGGACAATCTGAAGCAACAGTTTTTCCTTGTTTTCTGTTTTGCGAACAACAAAGGATAAGTTTTCCCGGGCAAAACTCTTTGTATATACGCCCGGTTTTTTTAGACCCAACTTATCTATAATATCTTCTTTTACTTTTTTAGTAGCCGTGGCGGTAAGTGCAATCACAGGCACCTCGGGTTTCAGTTCTCTGAGATCGGATATAAGCAAATAAGAAGGCCTGAAATCATAGCCCCATTGAGAAATACAATGCGCTTCATCAATAGCAATCAAGTTCACCTGCATTTTTTGAACCCTTACCCGAAACATTTCAGTTTGAATTCGCTCTGGAGACAAATACAAAAATTTTATTTTTCCATACGCACAGTTATCCAGTGCCACATCTATTTCACTTCTGCGCATACCCGAGTGAATGGCCAAGGCAGCAATTCCTCTTCGCTTAAGTTGACTTACCTGATCCTCCATCAGGGCAATTAAGGGAGTAATTACAAGACAGATACCTTCCATTATCAATGCAGGCACCTGAAAACAAACAGATTTCCCGCCTCCTGTAGGCAGAAGTGCAAGCGTATCTTTTCCCTCTAAAACATTTTTAATAATGTCTGCCTGAGGAGGGCGGAATTGGTCATAACCCCAATATTGCTTAAGTATATACTCCGGGGTTTCCATCAATTAATGCTTACCAGGTCAACTTTTCTTTGTTCAGAAAGGCACCTATGCCACGCTTGCAATCGTCAGTTCCTCTTGCCCTGGCATTCATCTCTGCTGCATAATCAAGCCCTTCGCCAAGTGTCATGGATTGCGATTGAGCAATCATCTGTTTGGTTATTTCCATAGACTGTATAGAGTTATCCTGGATGAGTCGTGCGCAAAATAAAATCACCTCTTCTGACAGTTGCTCTTCTGAAACCAGTGTGTTCACCAATCCGAACTTCAATGTATCCTCTCCTGAAATTAGCTCCCCACTCAAAAGCAGTTGCTTGGCTTTTTGCTCTCCAACTTTCCTAAGCAAAAATATCATTACAATAGCAGGCACAAAGCCAATACGCACTTCAGTATACCCCATTTTGGCCTTTGGAGTAGCAAAAACAAAATCACATACAGTAGCCAATCCACATCCACCAGCAAGAGCATGCCCCTGCACTTGTGCGATCACTACTTTTTTGAGCGTATAAATTTGAAAGAACAATTCCTTTAAATGATTGGAGTCTTTCAGATTTTCTTCATAGGAATTCTTTTGAAGTTGTTGAAGAGACTCCAAATCAGCACCACTACAAAACACATCGCCATTGGCCTTTAGTACAATCACTTTTACATTGACATCGGCCTCTGCTTTGGTCAATAGGCTCTTGATATCTGAAACCATCTCAGCATTAAGAGCATTCCTTTTCTCCGGCCTGTTTAATGTCAAAAAACAAATCCGGTCTTTTACTTCAAACAATACATTACCCATAGTTAAAATATTTCTACATACGCTCCTTCATGCTGAACAGCGTGAACAACATCATCATTTTCGTTTTGAATGCGACTTGCAAGATATGAACTGTTACTGCTATCCAATATTAATTTATCGAAATTGATGGTACTTCGGGCTTGGTCCAACGACTGGAATGAATTATTTCCAACAATCAGGTAGTCCAATTTCTGGTCAGTTGGCCACGATGATATCGGCTCATTAATCATCCCTATTTTCAATCCGTATTTTATAATCACTTTGGGTGCTCTTTTGTTGATAAGATGAGTTTCTACTTCATTCACACCCGAAAACAAACGGTTGGGCCTTATGTGAAAACGCATTCGTTCTGCATCCGCAACCAAGGAAGAGTCTCCTAAAAATAGAGAGTGACCATTTGAAATCCATTCTATACCCTGATGGCCAGAAATGTTATATACTACAAAACGATTTCTTTTTATATCTACCAGGTGATGTTGCCATTGAATCCAGGAAAAGGCCATCACAAAAACAAATGATATTACCATCAAGAAAAATTTCTTCTCCTGCCACAAAAGGAGAAGAAATCCGATTGTCAAAATTAACAACCAGCATTGGCCGGTGGTGATATAAATATCATTGATAAGACTAAACGGAAATTTCTCGAAAGTGAATACCCCAAAATTAAGAATTTGAATCAGCCATTGAAGTGTCGTTCCAAAAAGAGTAGCAAGTGGAGCAATAGCACTTGTAGCCAGCACCAAAATACTGGTTACCAAAACAACAATAGCACCAGGAATAACAAAGAGATTTGAAAATAAAAAGTAAACAGGAAACTGATGAAAGTATAAAACACCCAACGAAAAAGTAGCCAATTGCGCGGCTATGGAAACACAAGAGATATTCCATATCCAATCAAGAGCTGCACTCTTTGGTTCCCACGCTTGATAAAGTGGGCGATGAATGGTGACAATTCCCAATACGGCTAGGTAGGACAACTGGAATCCCACAGACATAATCAAATATGGATCGTACAATAATAAAATAAATGCAGAAGATGCGAGCGTATTGTAAATGCTTGTTCCTCTGCCAAATGGTTTTGCTATTGCAATAAATGAAAACATGGTAACCGCCCTTAATACTGAAGGAGACAACCCAGTAATAAAAGCAAAAGACCATAACACCACGAGACTGATGGCAGCAATCACCCACCTGCTCCAGGACAAGTTTCGAAATGGTCTTAACAACAACATTACAATTGCATATAATATGCCTACATGCAATCCAGAGACTGCCAGTACATGCATAGCACCACTTGAAGCGTAAGCGCTTTGAAGTTCATTGTCAATACCATCTGTTACCCCAAGTGTAAGGGCCAACGCTATAGCCTGCTCCTGTTTATTGGGTAATTGCGCTTTGAGTTGTTCCGTGCCCCATTCCCTGGCAATAAAGGAGTAATACATCAAATCCTTTGCCCTTATTGATGAGATCAATTGGACCTGATCGTTTTTTACAAATTGCTGGTAGTAGATATTTTTAAAACTCAAAAATCTTTTAAAGTCAAACTCATGGGGATTTTGAGGTGAATCTAAAAGTTGAGGGCTACCTTTTACTAAAATTTTATCGCCATAAAAATATTTGGGTTGTTCTTTATCCCTTCTTATGTACATCAATGCTTTGGTATTGGTCTGGGTCCAGGATACTCCATCGCTTACTTTCAATATTTGAACATTGTATTTGTGGGAGTTGGTTTTGTCCTCCGGTAATCCTAAAACACTGGCCTGATAATATTTTATCTCTCCTTTGTAAGTCGACAGATGGTCAGGTTGATTCCAGTCTACAAATAACAACAAGTGAACATAACCAGCGAAAAAGATGGCAAATAGACCTAATACACCCGAAATCACTGTTCGTCTTTTCCTCGTAACAATCCAGTAAACCAAAACATATAGGGCAATAAGTGTAAAGAGAATGATCTTAGCTGAATTGAAAGAGATGATATTGGGTTGATAAATGCCCAATAAAATTCCTGCAATAAAGAATGCAGCAATCCTCACCATGGCATAGGGAATCCACCGAAACATACCTTAAGATAAGCTAAAGAAATTCCCGAATCAAACTAATTGTTAGTCAGGGCGTTTTTCATAGGCAAGAATAATATCTTTTACCAGCCGATGCCGAACCACATCGCGTTCGTTGAGTTCTACAAAACCAATTCCTTTTGTCTGATTTAGAATTCGAACTGCTTCCTTAAGTCCTGAACGTTGATTGTTGGGAAGATCGATCTGCGAGGTATCTCCAGTCACGATCATTTTTGAGTTGGGCCCCATGCGGGTGAGAAACATTTTCATTTGCATAGGAGTGGTGTTTTGAGCCTCATCCAACAAAATGAATGCGTTGTTAAGGGTACGTCCACGCATATAGGCCAAAGGGGCAATTTCAATAATCTCCCGTTCCATGTAGTATCCCAATTTTTCAAAAGGAACCATATCATGGAGTGCGTCATAGATCGGGCGTAAGTAGGGGTCAATTTTTTCCTTCAAATCACCAGGCAAGAAACCGAGGTTTTCACCTGCCTCTACTGCCGGGCGCGTGATGATTATTTTTTTTACCTGTTTATTCTTCAATGCCCTCACTGCCATCGCTACAGATATGTAGGTCTTCCCTGTACCAGCAGGACCAAGTGCAAACACAAGATCGTTACCTTTCACTGATTCAACAAGCCGCTGTTGATTCACGGTTTTCACTTTAATGGGTGTGCCCCGAGTACCATAAAGCAAAAGGCCCTCCGGATTATCTTCAGCCAAATTCTCTTGCTTCTCCTGTGTTATAAACCCCTTCACGTTCTCCTCAGTAATCTTTCCATATTGGTGAAAGTGCTTAATCAATGAATCCAGTACATCGGTAATCCGAATGATTTCGTCAGAATCCCCCTGTACCAAAATTTCATTCCCTCTGGAAACAATTTTGCTTTTAGGAAAAGCCGATGCTAATTGATTGATGTTCTTATTCTCAATACCGAGGAAATCAGGTAAGGAAATATTTTCGAGTGTAACGCTTTTTTCTATCAATGAAATATTGTGGTTGAAATCTTCTATTTTTGAGGTTAAATCTAATAAAAAATAAACTACCCATTTCATAACGATACGGGTAACATTAGAGTTCGTCAATGGCCATTGTAACCCTACTTACCGACAGCGGAAAAAGCGACCACTATAATGGAGCTATTAAGGCTGCTATATTAAAGGTAAATCCGGGAATCAATATCGTGGACATAAGCCACCAGGTGGAGGCCTGTGATATTGCGCATGGGGCATTTTTACTCAGAGCAATATTTAGAGATTTTCCAAAGGGAACCGTGCACTTAGTGGGGGTAGATGCTATAGGAAATTCTGGAGATACTCATATTGCGCTGCAACTTGAGGACCATTTTTTTACAGGAGTAGACAACGGCTTGTTTGGCTTGATAAGTTCAAAACCACATCAACAATTGGTGGCACTCAACACAATCAATGCGGTGGAGTCCACCTTTCCTGAAAAAGACATTCTCGCACCAGCAGCAGCCAAACTTGCCAGCGGTGTTGCCATTACAAGCCTGGGAAAACCAATGCCGTCCTTTAAAAAAATGATCGACAGGCATGTGAAGGCAACCCGAAAGCAAATTTCAGGGCATGTAATCAGAGTAGATCATTATGGCAACCTGATTACTAATATTCCCAAAACCGATTTTGACATTTTGAGCAAAGGAAAAAATTTCACCATTCAATTTGGAGGTGAAAAATTCAGAAGAATACATACCAACTACAACCAAACGGAGCAAGGTGATTGTTTTCTTATATTCAACAGCCAGGGGTTGCTTGAAATTGGCATTTATAAGGGCAATGCAAGCGAGCTTTTGGGGCTGATTTACGATAGTCCGATAAGTATAACTTTTGATGAATAGCCATGTTGATACGAATTGTAAGAATGCATTTTACGGAAGCGGGAATTGATGAGTTTTTGGAAATTTTTAATCAGAATAAGGAAGCCATCAGAAACTTTCCCGGATGCTCACACCTTCAATTACTCAAAGACAGCGAGGATGCAAACTGTTATACCACGTTAAGCCACTGGGATCGTCCTGAAAGTCTGGAAAACTATAGAAAGTCGGCTCTTTTCGGAAGCGTTTGGGGGCGGGTAAAAACTTTATTTTCTGAGCGCACACAGGCATTTTCTCTGGAGAAATATATCGAGCTGTAGATTGTCAGAAACTCAAAGTTTGAGCATATTTGCAACCCGATTGCCAAAGTGTTCTTCAGAAAAATGGCAGGAAGGCCTGCTCCTGCGGTAGGCAGGCTCGCACCAAGCCTGAAAAACAAGAGTGCTGTATCTGCCTGAGTGCCTGCCTGACGCAGGCAGGGCGGAATTGGTAGCTGCCTGAGTGGCGGAATTGGTAGACGCGCACGACTCAAAATCGTGTGTCGCAAGACGTGCCGGTTCGATTCCGGCCTCAGGTACATAAAAATACCTCTAAAATTTTGGAGGTATTTTTTTTTGTAATATAATTCGTAAAGCTATCTTAAATTATTACTTGTCCTTCAGACCAAATGCTTAACAGCTTTCTTTAAGTGATCATAAGCTGTTGATATTCCTTCCGAAAAATCATTGTACTTTCTTTTGCCAATTTGAAGTTTTGATTTTGTTTTTGATGCTATCCTTTCAATTTCCATTTTGGCATTATGCATTTGCTCTTTGAAATCATCCTTGAGTTCGAATTTTTTCAGGCTATACTTAAGTCTTAATATTTCGAGTTTCAACTTAAATTTTTCCATCTCACTCCCAATAGATGTCGGAATATCTACCTCCTTCAACCAATTTTTTATTGATTTCTCAACCACAGAAATTGAGCCCAACAATTTTTTCCTTTGCTCCTCGAACTCATCCTTCGTCTCGGCTATTCCCAAAGCAAGTTGTACTTCTAGTTCCTGTACCTTCTTTTTAACTTCAGGGGTGATCAGTTTGTGAGGAGTCTCTTCTAATAATCGCCTGAATTCGACTATATTGTTTCTAAACTCTTTTTTTATCCTCTCAAATTTTTCTTTCGTATCAGCTTTACCAAGGGAAAGTTGTAAAGCCAACTCATCAATCTCTTGCTGAGCCTCCAAAAGTTCGTCTGCAATTTTATGTAAAAATGGCTTGTCTTGACCCTCTCTCGTTTTCTTCATCTCATTTATTTTTTATTGCCAATCATTAACCACCAAAATAATGCAAACTTCAATACTGACAAATGACTTTCATCATCACCTGCTACGATTAACATCTTTAGTTGGTATTACTAAAATGCACACCAAACTCATATTTCAAAACCTCCATGATTTATGATTAAGATCATTCCAGGCGTTGACATACATCATGGGCTATTATGTATTTCGAACCTATCTTACGATAGGTAATGTAGGTAATTTAAAAAATTTAGCTATTCACAAAAAAAAAGGAGGTAATTATGAGTTTAATGGTAAGAAATGTAGGGTTCCCTACTCTATTTTCAGATTGGTTTGATTCTGATTTAATGAATGTTGATTTTCCAATTGGCAAGCGTTTGGGTGTTACCGTACCCTCAGCCAACTTTGCAGAAACAGATAAAGAGTTTCGCATTGAGTTGGCAGCACCAGGGCTTAAACGCAAAGACTTCAAAGTAGAGGTGGATAATCACACTTTGACAGTTAGCTCAGAGAAAGAAGAAGAAAAGGAAGATGTGGGTGACGATTACTCAAGAAAAGAGTATTCGTACAACTCCTTCTGTCGTTCTTTTTCTTTACCTGAAAACGTAAATGAGGATAAGGTGGATGCAAAGTACGAAGATGGTGTACTAAAAATCCATATTCCAAAAAAGGAAGTAACATCCAAAAAAGCCAGGAAGGAGATTGCAGTTGCTTAGCCAAAAGTTCTTTGAGTTGACCTATGACCGTTCTGTAATTTAACCAGGACGGTCATGGGCAATTTGCCCAGTTACTTCATTAGTTTAAAGGCGCTGGTCAATTAGAAAAAAGAAGAACTGCAAAGGATGTGATAAAAGAAATAAAGTGAGGCCTTCAACTAGAAAGTATCTGTACATAGATAGGTGCCACTGCAGATTCGAAAGTTATTTCATTGTCTGGAATGCTTGAGACTTACACCCAACTCCGAAATGGCTTCACAATGTGTATCTGGAGTAAAAGTCCAATAAGTTGCAAGAAAATCTACAATATGAACTTATCCATTCCTTTCTCTAAAATAGCTATGAGCGACCTTCCTAAGGTGGGAGGTAAAAATGCCTCTTTAGGAGAAATGATTCAGAATTTATCCGTACACCATATAAACGTTCCAGATGGGTTTGCCTTGACTGCTGACGCTTATTTCTCGTTTATCAATGAAAATAGATTAGGTGTTTCCCTGCAAAATAAACTAAATACCCTTGATTTAAATACTCTTGACAATCTGGCTGAAGTAGGTCTGTATTGCAGGGGGCTACTATCAGGTGGAAAAATGCCAGATATTGTAGAAACATCGTTACGCAAAGCGTATGCTGAGCTAACAAAATTATATGGGGAAAATATTTCTTTAGCCATACGTAGCAGTGGTATTGCAGAAGATTCTCCTGAAGCTAGTTTTGCAGGTCAGCATGATTCGTTCCTCAACGTACAGGGGGGCGATAATCTTCTTTATGCTGTCCGGAAGTGCTATGTTTCTGTGTTTAATGACCGGGCCATTAAATATAGGATCGATAACAATTTTGACCATCTGCAAGTAGGTTTATCGGTAGGGGTTCAACTGATGGTAAGGTCGGATTTTGCCAGTGCTGGTGTTGCATTTACTGTTGATCCTGAGTCTGGTTTTGAGAATATGATATATCTTACCGGTGCCTGGGGGCTAGGCGAAAATGTAGTGCAAGGTGCCGTTAATCCTGATGAGTACTATTTCTTCAAGCCCTCACTAAAAAAAGGCAAGACATCTTTAGTCTATCGGAGGCTCGGACAAAAGGAGCACACTATGATTTATGATGATGATCCACAGGCTGAAAAGGCTATTAAAAATACCCTTACTCCGCCTCACCTTCAACGACAGTGGATATTGTCTGATTCAGAAGCCGAAACCCTTGCGAGGTGGTGCTATGAAATAGAAACGCATTACAAAATGCCCATGGATATTGAATGGGCTAAAGATGGTATTACAGGAAAACTATTTATTGTGCAGGCGCGTCCTGAAACTATTCATGGCAATAAGGAGTCACTATCAATCAAAGAATATCATTTGCAAACAAAGGAAAAGCCTGTATGTGCTGGTAAAGCAATAGGCCAAAGTGTAGTGAGTGGCCGTGTTTGTATTATACAATCCCTTGCTGACGCTGGAAAGGTAAAGCATGGCGACATCATAGTAGCAGAAATAACAAATCCTGATTGGAATGCACTATTGAAAAAGGGCGTAAGCATAGTAACCAACAAGGGAGGTAGAACAAGCCACGCTTCTATCGTGGCGCGTGAACTTGGCATACCCGCAGTAGTAGGCACATTAGACGCTACTCAAAAATTATCCGATGGACAAATTATTACTGTTTCCTGCGCTCAGGGGGATGCGGGTTTTGTGTACGATGGAAAGATAGATTTCACCATGAAGGAGACACTATTAAAAGAAATGCCTGAAACCCGAACTGAACCGATGTTCATATTGGCCGATCCAGATCGCGCTTTGCAGCTATCCTTTTATCCTAATAAAGGTGTGGGCTTGTTGCGAATGGAATTTATCATCAGTAATTCAATTCAGGTTCACCCGATGGCTTTGGTAAAATATGATGAGTTGCCACACTCCAGGGATAAAAAGATGATCCATGCCCTTACGCAAGATTATAATGATAAAAAACATTTTTTCATTCACAAATTATCAGAGGCTATAGCTATGGTGGCCGCGGCATTCTACCCAAAGGATGTGATTGTGAGAACGAGTGACTTCAAGACCAATGAATATGTACAATTAGTAGGGGGAAAATATTTTGAGCCTGAAGAGGAGAATCCAATGCTGGGTTTCCGAGGCGCTTCGAGATATTATAACGAGCGATATCGTGAAGCATTTGGTTTAGAATGCAGGGCCATTAAGCGCGTGCGAGAGGATTTAGGTTTTGAAAATGTAAAGGTGATGATACCATTCTGTCGTACGGTTGAAGAAGGGCAAAAAGTACTGGAAGTTATGGAAGCATTCGGATTGGTGCGAGGCCAAAATGAATTAGAAGTTTATGTGATGGCAGAAATTCCCAGTAATGTAGTTTTAGCCAGCCAGTTTGCAGAAATTTTTGATGGTTTCTCGATTGGCTCCAATGACTTAACACAACTCACGCTTGGCCTGGACCGAGATTCAGCGATAGTAAGTGATCTGTTTGATGAAAATAACCCAGCTGTCAAAACTATGTTGCGCCAGGTAATTCAGGCTGCACGACTAGCTAAGAAAAAGATTGGATTATGTGGACAAGCACCCAGTGATTTCCCTGAGTTCGCGAAGTTTCTTGTTAGTGAGGGTATCGATAGTATTTCCTTCACACCTGATGCGATGCTAAAAGGCATAGAGAATATATTTGAAGCAGAAAAAGAAGTTAAGAAAATAAGGCCAATGCTTGAGAAAATGTAGAAACGAAGGGACCTTCGTTCGGAGTTTCACTACGCCACACTGCAAAAAACCAGAGTTTAACCCTGACAATCTTGATTTCAGGTGGTTTTATTATAGAATTTGTTAATGAAGTCCTAAGCATGAATTTCAATCCTCTGTTCTCACTATTCTTTTAAAATAAAAGGTAAAAAAATAAATCAATGTTCGGATGGTGGCAAAAGCGCTCCAATGGATAAATCGCTGAAGCCAATGCGTATGCGTAGCCATATAGGCATCCGTGATCAAGGTACTGTGGCTGATCACATTTTTCTCCAGGTGCTGTTTTAGTTCACGCGCAAATGCGGGATTCTTAACATCCAGATTAAGTTCCACGCTGGCATAAGTACTAATGTCATTTACATTGAATGACCCAAGTGTAATCCAATTCTCATCGCAGATGGCAAGCTTTCCATGAAGCACTGTACGGTTATACTCATAAATTTTAATTCCGTTGGCCAATAGCCATTCATACATAAATCTTTCCGCCATCTTAGCAATTTTCACATCTGAAATTCCAGCGACTATTACCGTTATCTCTACTCCCCGGTTTCTCGCATTGCGCAATGCCCTCCGAAATATTCTACCCGGCAAGAAGTAACTTGAGAGAATAATAATCTGGGAGTCTGCACCTCTGAACAATTCAAGATAGCTCAATGATATTTCATCCAATCCTCTCACCCAATCATTCCTTCTCATGCGAACCTTGCTTTTGGCTACCTCAGGAATAGAGAAGGTCGGTACATTTTTAATTTCAGGAATTTTCTTCAGTGGCTGAAATCCATTCCATGTTTTTTGACATAGTACAAACAGATCTTGGACAATATCGCCTTCTACACTAAGAGCAAAATCTAACCAGGGAGGGCTCCCCAGAATATCATTATAATGGTTAGCTACATTAATACCTCCAACCAAAGCATATCGCACATCTGCCACACATAATTTATGATGAAGTCGCCTCCCCAAATAAAACTTTCTACTCCGAAACAACGGTTGAAAAAACTTAAACTTAACTCCCTGTTTCTTAAGATTGTGAATAAAATGTTTACTTAGGCCTTGAGAGGCATAACCATCCACCATTAGGAATACTTCCACACCACGGTGCGTAGCATCCGTCAACGCTTTTACCACAGATTTACCGGTTTCGTCTTCGGCTAAAATATATGTCTGAAGGTGTAAAGTATCTTCTGCATCAGAAATTAGCTGAGTGAGATGATCGAAATAATGTCGCCCGCTTGTCACCAGGCTAACAAGATTATTCTCGGAATATTTACCAAACTGATTCTCTGGCAATTTTATTTTGATCAATTAGGTTTGTAAGTTATGCCTTTTACCCTCAGATTAAACGACAGGTGCTGTGGAAAATATCAATTTTTAGCGTTACACACTAAATATAACACTTGGACTCTCTCACTCATATCGCATTAGGTGCTTGTATTGGCGAAATATACGCAGGCAAATCATTGGGCAAAAAAGCTTTGCTAATTGGAGCGGCTGCACAATCACTGCCCGATATCGATTTTGTTGCTTCTTTTTGGCTTTCTCCTGCTAATGACCTGTTGGCACATCGTGGTTTTACGCATTCCATTTTATTTATTGTTTTAACAGCCTATCCGCTCGCCTTAATTGTATCCAGGTGGCGATGGCTGCCCCGCATGCCTGTTCGTGCCTGGACAGGATTTATCTTAATCCAGTTACTTGTACACATATTCCTGGATGCATTCAATGCCTATGGCACTGCCTGGTTTGAACCATTTAGCCCTTATCGTGTGTCTTTTAATTCTCTTTTTGTTGCTGATCCATTATTTTCAATATCCTTAGGAATTGCATCCCTCCTACTGATATTATTTCCATCAAAGCACGTTGCTAGAAAAAAATGGGCCAGAAACGCAATTATGGTTAGTGCCATTTATCTGGTTTATGGATTGGTAAACAAACTAATAATAAGAACTTCCATTGAAGATAATTTGACTGCTCAACAGGTTAATTATAAACGCTACTTTACTACCCCTACTCCCGGAAATGTGTGGCTGTGGTACATCGTGGCAGAGGTTGATCAGGGTTTTTATATTGGCTATCGGTCTGTATTCGATTCACAAGCCACGATTCCTTTTCATTTTTTTAGCAAAAATGAAAAACGACTAATCCCTATAGCAGATCATGAAGATGTCCAACATTTAAAAAGATTTTCAGAAGGCTATTATGTGATATCAGAATACGAAGACAGCCTGGTTTTTAACGATCTCCGATTTGGGCAAATGCTGGGCTGGGAGAACCCGACAGCACCATTCATATTTTATTACTACCTCAACCATCCTAATGATAATGAATTATTGATTCAGCGGGGGAGATTTGCCCGCTGGAAATATGAATCCGTCATTTCCTTCATAAAAAGAATTAAAGGAGTATAAAAATTGGGTTATATCAAGTTGATAATTGGTCCTCCCTTTGATTCCTGACCTTTGTTGCTGTCTTATATGATCACTATCATTTTTTTACAATAAAAACACATCTAAATTGGAACGTATTTAATGGCTATACCTAAAAATTGTGTAGTGCGGTTGATTTTTTTAATAAAATAAATTTTGAACTATGACCATTCTTGTTCCAACTGATTTCTCTAAACTGTCTAAAGTAGCTGTTTTATACGCGGCCAAGCTTGCTAAAAAAACAGATTCCGAACTTTTGATTGTCAATGTAGTGTATAGTCAGGCTTCTTCGCGTGCCATTATGGTAACGCCAAAGCTCGAGGCCGAAATAAAAAAAATTGCGAATAATGAATTGGATATATTGGTAAATGACATAAAATCTCAAGTAAAGGGAAAGCTTAATATATCAGTTCGTCTTCTTACTGGATTCCCAGTAACAAATGTAATTCAACGGTTTCTTAAAAAAAGCAAGGTAGATGTGGTTATTATGGGTACACAGGGGGCTACAGGACTACAAAAAGTACTCCTGGGGAGCAATGCCGCTGCTATGATCCAGGATTCCATAGTTCCTGTTATTATCGTACCACAAAACGCAACTTTTAAAAACCTAAAGAAGGTAGTATATGCTACTGATTTGATCAATATGGAAAAGGAGCTATCCGCTGTTTGTAAGTTCATTAAGCCATTTAATGCAAATATTGATGTGTTACATGTTATTCCAAAGGATGCCTCAGCCAAGCTTGATCCAAAACAGATAAAGTCCGAATTAATTACAAAAATGAAATATGAAAAAATTTCATTTCATATATCCAAAAATGATGCTGTGCCTGAAGCTATTGACAAATTCATCATCAGTAAAAAGGCTGATATCCTCGTGATGTTTACTCATAAACTCAACTTCTTCGAGAAATTATTTAGCAGAAGTATAACCCGAAAACTTGCCTTCCATTCTTTTATTCCCATGCTCACCTTTAACAAGGGTAACTTAACAGGATCAAAGAATTAGTTATTTTATTTTTCATTGACAATCAATACAGGTAGAGCAGAACGATTAATCAATTGTTCTGCAACACTTGGGTTAAACAATCGACCAAGGAAGGTTTTGCTCGCCATCGGTACCGCTATTATATCTGCATCAATCTCTTTGGCAAATTGAGCTATGCCAAATTCTTTGTCGTTGGTTTCAATGACATTCAGTGTATAGTCAATATTAGAAATATCCTCCATTTGCTTAGTCATCATCAGACGAGCCACATTTTCATCAATAAGGTGATTAAGCAAATTAATAAATAGTAAATGCAATCTGGATTGCCACATCCTGGAGAAAGCAATAACCACTTCAAGTGAATCGGAGCAATCTTTTTTAAAATCTGACGCAAACACAATATGCTCCAATTTTCTGGTTCGGGGCATTCCCTTTACCACCAAACTAGGTATCCTAATATTACGAATAACATATTGCGTTTTTGAGCCTATTACCATCTCTCTAATGCCGGTGGCACCATGAGAACCCATCACCAGAAAATCTATCTTATAGGGTTGAATATAATCTGTAATTCGTTCCTGACCGGTACCTAATACTAATTCATACTTTGCCCGAATGCCGTCTGCTTCAGCAGCTTTCACCATTTGATCAAGATTATCTCTTACGAGTCCTATTTGGCTGTCATTAAGGCCTTCTGAATTACCAAGAATATGAGTTGGCGCGGCATTATCAATTGCGAGGTGAAGAAAATAGACTTCTGCCCCACTTAGCTTTGCAAGCCGCATCGCCATTTCTGCTGCTGCATTAGCACAAGCAGAAAAATCAGTTGGCACCAGTATTCTCTTCATCGCATTATTGATTTAGTGAGGCGGTCTATATTTCTCTTATTTATGATAAACTCAAAAGTAACCTGACCCTGTCTTACTTATCTGACTTTTTTCTTTCGGAGTACCCTTTCCATAGCAGTGGTAGCTTCTGAAACGGCTTCTTCAAAACTGGCTCCAGTTTTCTTCAAAAATGGATCCTCACCAGGTAATGACAATAAAATTTCACAGGATTTATTTTGAGGGCTATTCCCTTGGTCTACAGAAAGGGTAACATGAGCCCTTACAATTCTATCATTTAGTTTCTCCAATCGCTCCACTTTATCTCGGATAAACTCCTCTAACTCTGGCTGCAAATTAATTCGGACTGATTTTATAAGTATTTGCATCTAATCTGACTTTTAAGGATTTTAAATGTTTCACAATGCATATTTTCGGTTAAATAAGTAATTTTTCACAAAACTAACACTGATATTTATCAGGGTCAGAACCCATCCTTGTCATAAGAAAAGTCGTGCAACTTCTGTACTATGCAGTTATAAAAATTAAACCACATAAAATATGGAATACCACTATTCAAAAAAGTCAACTTTATCATTTGATGATGCCATTAGCAACATTACCGGCACTTTGCAAAAAGAGGGATTTGGTGTCCTCACAACTATTGATGTCAAGGCCACGCTTAAGAAAAAATTAGATATAGATTTCAGGAAATATCAAATACTTGGTGCCTGCAATCCTACTTTTGCCCATCAGGCGCTTACCCTGGAGCCTACCATAGGTGTAATGCTGCCCTGCAATATTGCAGTACAGGAAAATGAAAATGGAGAGGTGATTATTTCCGCCATCAACCCAATGGAAACAATGGCCAAAAGCATTAAAAATGAAAAGCTAAACGAAGTAGCAATGAATGTGAGCAGCCGGCTCAAGAATGCCGTAGATTCCTGTCCATAAAGAATTCTTAACATCTTACTTACATCAGGGGCATACTTATAATCAAAGACCTAAACCTTTAATTTTAAGTATATTAAAATCCAATCATTTTCGTTTGGGTTCAGTTACAAAAGTTAGGTGATAGAAAAATCAGCCTCCTGATTTCAATCATACAGTGCCTTGACAGGAATCATTCGTACATGGCTCAAAAGCCACTTATCTTTGATGGAACATATTGAAATTAATTGCCAGTCCTCTGCCCAATGTCCATACTAATAATCGATGAGCGTAAAACAATACGTGATTTTCAGGAAGAATTCACTCAATTATTTCCATTTTTAAAAATCGAGTTTTTTAAACAGGCAATAAGTGAGGAGGATAACAAAAATCACAAAACCTTCACCCTATTGGCTCCTAATTATATTCTGGGTAAAAAGGCTATTTCAATCAATATTGATGGCACCACAACTGTAGCAGAGCTCAAAGCGATGATTTTGGAAAAAACAGGGGTGACATGCCTGGTGCACAGAAAGTCCGGTACAATTTGGATCGAAATTTCGCTAACCGAAGATTGGTCTTTGGATAGGCAAAATCATGAAGCTGAACTAATTAATAATAATTCAATTTGATAAGTTTCTCAATTTGTCATTCTCAAGAATAAGAATTTTTCCAGATTCAATATCAATTAATTTCTCACTCTTAAAATCGCTTAGAGTTCTGATCAATGATTCTGTTGCAGTGCCTACGATCCGGGCCAGGTCATCGCGCGATATTTTAATTCTGGTATCTTCCTGCATCTGACTTTTAAACTTGTCAAATATTTCCATCAACCCAGAGGCCACGCGCTTGCGTACTGAATTATATGCCAAACTAAGCAACCTGTCTTCTTTTTCGCGCACATTTTTAGCCAGCAACTTTATAAACTGCCCTGCCACCTGGCTATCATAACTAATTAATTTCACAAAATCCTCTCTCGGGATGATCATCAACTCTGCATCTTCCAATATCTCAGCGGCATCCTTATAAATAGTATCTTCCAGGATAGGTGTATAACCCACAAAATCTCCCGTACCATTTATTTCAATAATCAATTCTTTACCATCTTCATTTATTTTATACGTTTTTACCTTCCCTGATTTAACAAAAAATAAATTGCGTGGATATCCTTCCTCAGAATACAAAACATGTTTCTTCTTAAATCTGACCACTTCATAACTATCAGATAATAATTTGATGTTTGTACTTGATTTGACGGAGTCAATAAACTCATTCATACCCGCATGATCATGAGAGAATGTTTGCCGGAGAATCTCGCTTTTCTTTAACCGGGTTTCAATGGCATTAAGAAGTTCTGTGTCGTCAAAAGGTTTGGAAATGTATCCATCGGCACCCATTTCCATTCCTTTCTGGTAATCACTTTTTTCCGCCTTGGCAGTCAAAAAAATGAATGGGATAGTTGTTGTCTCCGGGTTTTTGCTCAGTAAATGGAGCACACCATACCCATCCAGAACCGGCATCATTATATCGCATACGATGAGGTCTGGTTTTTCATCAATGGCCACTTCCACCCCTATTTTACCATTTTCTGCCGTGAATACCTTGTAACCGGCCAGTTCAAGAATTTCAGCTGTATTCTCCCGTACCTCCAAATTATCTTCTATGATCAGAATATTTTTCATTTAATAAGTATTGGTCTGTGACTGCAAGTTTAGCAAAAGCGCGCCTCATTATTGCGGTATTTCGATGGTAAAGGTGGTGCCTTCATTGATCGCGCTCTCACAACTAATTTTACCGCCCATTAATTCCAGGTATTTGGATACAATATTCAACCCCAGGCCGGTACCCTGAATATTGGAGGCATTCTTGGCTCTGAAAAACCGCTCAAATAAGTGCTGCTGATCTTCATCTGATATACCAATACCTGAATCTTTTATACTAAAGAAAAATTTACCCTTACTCTTCGCATACTTAAGATGAATGGGAGAATTTTCAGGACTAAATTTTATCGCATTCGACAAAAGATTAGAAACCACATTGGCCATCAATCTTTTATCCACCCTGACAGTGCCTGCCTCTTCACCTTCCAGTAAGATTTCCTGTCCGGGCTTATGAAGCTGATCCATGCTATTCACTATTCTATGCAATTCATCTTTCAGCTCCTGACCAGATAGCAATTCCATATTGATAACAATTTGCCCCTCTTCCAGCTTGCCCAATGAGAGAAAGTCTTCCAGAATTTCCCTCATATTGCTCACTGCCTCCTTGATACGATCCACATGCTTTTTTCGTTTTGCATCATCCTCTTCCTTGCTATATTTTCCGATCAATGAAGCCGATGACAAAATGGTACTCAATGGTGTTCTAAATTCGTGAGACGCGGTTGTTACAAATCTAGATTTCAAATCACCCAGTTCTCTTTCCTTCTTTAATGCTCTATTCAAATCGTCCCTGGAGGCCTCCAATTCTGCTAAGGTCTCTTTAAGCATTTTTGTTCTGCTGTCTATCTTCTGCTCAAGTTCAGTATTGATTTTTTTAATCTTTTGAGTGGACTCCGCCAACTCCGCTTCGGTCTTCTTGCGGGCAGAAATATCTATGACGAATGCGATTACAAAACTCACGTCACCTTTCTTAAAATGACTTAAACTTATTTCAACAGGAAATACCGTATTGTCTTTTCGCATAGCAAATAAATCTCTACCAGCACCCATAGCCCTATTGGAAGGAGCTTTAATAAATTGATTGCGAAGATGAATGTGCTTCTCCTTCATATCGTACGGCAGCAACATTTCAATGGATTTACCAATTACCTCCTCCTCCGAATAACCAAATTGCGTTTCAGCAAAACGATTGAATTGCGTAATATTTCCCTCAGCGTCAGCTATAATCATCCCAATAGTGGCATGATTGAATACTGCCTCGAGTTGATATCTGTTTTCTTTTTGACCCACCTCTTGTAAAGATTCTTTATGTCATTACGGAAGTCAAAATAGCTGATTTTTTTGGATATATTCTAAAGGTATCTTCTCATTCGGAAATGTTGGATATTTTTTCTATGATAGAATCGGGTTTTTTATTTCAATACTTCATTCAGATGACTTTTTATTATAAAACCGGGCGGCCTTCACAAAGTCATCAATTTTATTTAATCGGAGTTTCTCCTGACGGATGTACATACAACTATACAACTAAATCTGTGGTATGATGTGATTAAAAAAATGAATCAATAAGAATGATCCTAGCTTAAATACTCTCTTGATCAGATTGGGTTACCTGCATCTTCATAAAGAATAAGTAAAAATATGGACTTAAAGAAAATTCAACGTCACCTACAACAAAATGGTAATAAACTGGGCATTTATGATCCATCAGGTTTTCAATTTGTAATGGTAATACCTAAATTTGAGGTATAATAAGAGGCTTAGTCTTGTTAACGCTTACTCTTCTTTCCTCCTATTATTATCAATTTTTTGTTACACTTCTTAAATCTCTCCTAAAGATGACAATTTCTAAAGATACCGTAGTATCTATTCACTACACCCTTCGCGACAATAATGGTAACATTTTAGATTCAAGTTCTGGTAAAGACCCACTGCATTATTTGCATGGACGTGGCAATTTAATCAGAGGAATGGAAGAAGGACTGGAGGGAAAGGCAAGTGGAGACCATGTTGACTTAAAAATTGCACCTGAAAAGGGTTATGGTGAGAAAAATGATAAGCTTGTTCAAAAAGTTCCTAAATCTGCTTTTGGAGACCAAAAGGTAGATGCAGGAATGCAATTCAATACGCAAAACGGTCAGGTAGTCACAATCACTGAGGTGGGAAAAGAAGAAGTGACTGTAGATGGTAATCATCCATTGGCTGGAGTGCCTCTAAATTTCGAAGTAGATGTAGTAAATATTCGAGAAGCCACAAAAGAAGAATTAGAGCATGGTCATGTGCATGGTCCCGGAGGACATGCACATTAATAAATTGCTGCTAACGCACTAAAATAATTTTTCCGTTTTTGAAGTGAGGAATTCCATTTATAGTGACACTCCATTTATAAATGTACATTCCTCCCTTCATTGACATTCCAAATGAGTCCTGTCCTGACCATGAGAGTTGATTATGACCGATGTGCATATTGTGTTGGTCATAAAAATTCTTTACCAGCCGACCATCTAAGGTAAATATTTGCAGTTGGTATGACTCAGGGGGCTGATCGCCAGAAACTGAGAATTCAAAAAACACTTCCTGAGCAGATGGATTTGGATAGGGATCACTAAAGCGCACTACTGTACCCGGATCAAAATTAAATCTCACTTCATAAGGAACAGATGGCTTGTTACCGCTGCCATCGGCAATCTCTATACGGAGTACATATTCTCCTCCTGTAGTAAGATGGGGATTATATTCAATTCTAAAATAAGAGTTATTGGTTGCAGGAAACCAGTTAATATCAGTACGACTAAAATAAATGGGTTCAAATTCGCAACTGCCTTCACAAGGAGGCTTTAAAAACACTCGAACACCAAGGGTATCCTGTTTCAAAAGAAATGTGTTCTCATCCCATATCCTGGCCACAACTACGGGTTTGCTTCCCACAAAATCTCCATCCTCAATATGACGTCCATCAATAGTCACATCAAGTACCGGGAAAATTTCATCCTTCTTAACATCTAAGTAATCAAGCAGTTCAAGTGTGTTATTCTCATAGTATTGTTCCGGCAGGATTCTGTTATTTACAAATACATTCACATCATTCAATCCTGCCTTTTGCCTGGTCTCCACCAAAAAACTAAAATGAGTTGAATCGCCCGGTGCCGGAGCCACAATATTTATTTGCTTGTTCTCAGAAATCCTTTGCGATTTGTTAAATATTTCAAACTTCACCTGCAAAGAGTCTGGAAATAATTTGTCAGAAATATTTGTGAAAGAATAAGAAGCCTTCCACCTCTCTCCTTCCGGCAGTTGGATACCTTCGGGCGGTCCCTTATAAAATAATATTCCTTCTGCAACAGGCTCGTAGCCGACAATCCAATGGCGAAGCTGAACAGGAGTCTGGTCTACTTCATCTTCGGTATGCAGTACTAATTTTATCATTGGGAAAGTTGCGGCATCAACTCCGGAAAGATCAACTGTTTCGCTAACACCTGAAAAAAGTAATGTCTCAGCGCCAAAAAGATTAATTCCAATCAGGTCAAAAGTGTAATTGTCTGATGGGGCAACTTGCGTGACCTGCGAATTAAAACTACTCCAGCTTTTTGCAGGTCCTACAACTGTAGAAAACATTTTACCACTGTTATACTTTCCAGTCAATGACTTACTTACTTGCAGTTCCTGTTCATCGGGGGGGCTATTAGCCGACTTTTCTATCCATGCAGAACCAGCCACACTTCCTTTTTTTCCAAATATAACCACAGGTTCTCCATCCTGTAGGGATGACAATTGAGTACTGCTTATCCCTAACTCTTCCAACTTCGAGATTACGTTGGCCGACCAGGAAGTATAGTTTGCATTTCCCATTGAAAAAATTGCAACTGAATCACTCACGTGTATGTTGTCAATGTACTTCAGCAAATCATCGCTGCCACCTGTTTCCAGTTCTGCAAGTTTAAAACTATTAATCACCTGTGGCTCCCTGCCGCAAGTTCTCGGATCTTGAAAAATGAATGGAATACCTGCATAAGGAACCAAAGTAGTCTTGTCGAAGGCTACAAAGTTGATGGTGTTATTCCTACAGGGTTGCCCTTGTGTGGCAAGGTTGTATTCAATATCATTTAACTTAAATGATGTAGTGGATGGTGAAGGGTGATTTGAACCAAAGTTATGTATATAAACAGAGGCAGAAGTCTCTTTAAACTTAAGTTCTCTTAAGATCGGATCCTTAATCAAGCCATCAGTCGTATTGGATAAATATTGAGGAAAATGAACCTGAGCCCAACCCTCTGCTCCATTGTTGATAAATGTGAATGAACTTGTATCCCAATCTTCTTTTTCACCTTGCTTTGGATTGGCTAGTTTGGTTCGCCAATAATAAGCAAGTGAATCTTTTGTGAGCAGGGTAACCGACCACTCCATTAATACTTTCCCCGCTATTGTAGTCTTCTTCAGAAAAGGGCTATTGAAGGTATCCAGTGTATCCAATTCTATATTGTATTCCCTTGAAAATGAAAGCAGATCAGTGTTTTGCCACTTAAGCACAACATTATTATGATTCACAATTTCGAATGGCCTTGGCAATAGATTTTTTGTGCCACTTAATGGAATGAATAATTGCAAAAGAGCAACATTGTTGTCTTCATTCAGTTCATCGATCTTATTGTCAAAATCAAGTTCTACCTTAAATTGATTGCTCCCATACCCACTCACCCCCTCTTCCTTTTTGATGAGGAAAGAAAGTGTATCCAATGAACCGATTGAATTGAACACAGAGTCATAACTTATTGATGTCTGATCATTAAATGTTCTTGTCACTCTAATGCCAAGGTTGGATTTACTAACTGATCCGAAGTTTTTTACAATCACTTTTACGGCAAAGGAATCAGTAAGCGCAGTAACCGGTTTGCCATCAAATGATTCAAGATACAGTGCATTGTCATTGGTTTCATAATCTGGTTTTAGTGCTCCAAATAATTTTACAGCAGGATCGCCCAGCATTACCATTTGTTGAATTTGAGTCACTGTGGATATTCCCGGAGAGTTTGTTTCAATATACCTTCGTGCTACCTCCTTTTGAATATCTCCAATACCACTTCTAATAAATGTAGAGTCTCCAAAACCCACTTCATAGAACAATTGGGTATACGCTCTCAACGTACTTACAAAACCGTAGGAACTGTGCGCGATCAAACTGCGTGCTCCTTTGTTAGCAGCTAACACCCAATCCTCACCAAAGACGGTGGAGTTTGAAAAGAAGACTCCAGCATTGCACCCATTAATTAAAAAGGCGGGGTACTTACCCGGGTTGTTGTAACCAAGAACAGGATCTGTGGCAAAGCCGATATCAATATCAATTGTGTTAGGTGAAGAATGTCCAAAAAAAGTGATAAGGTTTACACCCTTATTTACTTCTTCAGAAACATTAATTAATTCTACCGGATTGGGTTCTTGCTTACCAATGGTTGTAATCTTTCCTCCATAGTATGGCCCTTCGGCAACATCACCAAAATTATCCATGTACTGCTTGAAGGTGGTGAGTTCCAATGGCTTTATCCCCCCGCTCAAATGAAGTACATCCTTTCGCCATAAATCATTAAAACCCAATGCATCTGTTTCTTTCACTTTGTTGAGGTAAGAAGCAACTTGTGTAGGGGTGCTTGCGGTAATTCTGCCCGTTGGAACAGCTGGTTCAAAGGTAGTGCCACCCAACCCTGCCGTGAAGGCCATATCCGAACCCGGCATTCCTGCGGAAGGAACAAGGTCTTTAAAGTCGTTGGGCCCAAAAATTGTTTTTCTGAAATATCCCTGTGAAACATTAAGCCCCTTTCCTATTAAAAACAAATACTTCGGATCCCCATTGTTCACCATAAACTTCATGAATTCATAAATGGCTGACGATGAACTTTCTCCATAGTTAAACTGATTATAAAGCTGATCCATAGAGACTACTAAAGTATCATAGCCTCCTCCTGCTACTGACGCTCTGTAACCACCGTATGCTTTTACCACATCCGCATATTCCAAGGCGGGTTTCATTAATGCTTTATTGGAGATAATAATATAATTATGAGCAGAAGGAATGATTTGTCTTAGGCTGATACGCTTAATGTTGGGGACTAAAAAAGTATTTGTGACATACAGTTTTCTGCTAACCGCTGTATTTGGAACAACAGCACTGACGTTTGGGCCGGCTGGGTTGGTTCCAATTATCTGAATAGAATTTGAATCGGTAATATCCCAGATAGACAACCCCGACCCGGGATTAGAAATTTCAATATAAGATCGGTTAGAGGGCTTCTCAGCTAAGGTAAACCACTTCGAGTTTTGAGAGGCCATATCAAAATCCTGAGCATGCCTTACCTTGATATATGATACACTCAATCGATCCCGGGCACCTCCCACGCCCAATGCCTTTACCCGAACAGTGAGTTGACCACTCCCACTAATATCTGTCCAGGCCAGTGGAAGGTCTATTTTTTTTGTTTGATAGTTAACAAAATTTTCGGTTGTTAGTAACCTCAGTGAACCCGAGGAGGGGCCCACGTAAACTTCCGCCAAATGACTGAGGGCATCCCTTCCTACCAACAACATTTCCAATTGGGGTATCCCACCAGACACCACTCCTCCCGTCAAATTAATAATGGTCAAATCCTGCTGGCCTGTGCAACCTGAGTTACCAATGCATATGGTGGAACCAGTCCATCCTTCACCTTCATCGAATTGCGTGTATTGCAATACACCACTTACCGTATTACCTGTTGAATACTCATTGGCGTATACAACTAGTTTTTCATTAAAATGATAAGTTTCCTTTGGTATAGGTGGAACGTTAACTTCAGAAAAGATAGGCATCCTCTTTCCCTGAGCAAGGGATTGATTCCAGGTGAGAAAATAGGCAGAGGTATCACTGTATAAATTATAATAAAGATGGGGTTGCAAATTAGCAGCCGAGTACAACCTGGTATCGCTGGCACCATCATTTTTCTTTCCATAAAATTCAATATAATCACCGGGGTTAAACTGTGCATCCGCCTGCCCCTGAACGATAATTGCTTGCTCCACCCCTCTATGGTAAAGTTGAATACGCCTGGGATCAATGGTACTAACCGGAAAACCAGCATTTTGAAGATCAGTGAATGAAAGTCGGTAGGCACCGTCCGAAGCTACTGTTACCTTATAATACTCTTTACCAAAATCTATCCAGTCATTGGCATACTGTGCCATTGCATGGGTAGGCAAACACCATAACAGTATCAATAATGCAGGAAAAACAACGGGCGATTTGTACATCAGCGCAAAACCAACTTAAACACAGTTTGGAGCAAATTCGGCAAAAATAGGCACTAGAACTCATTTAAATACGATTTAAAAAGGCAAAGTAACAGGTAACAAAACAGACACCTCAGGGTGTCAATATGTTCCTTTTTTTTCGAAAGATTAACGGTCATTTCTAGTCCTCAACCCCTTCAATCAAAAAAAATTTTAGCTTAAAACATTCGATTCCAACCTGAATTAAAGGTTTTTAAAAATAATTCATATGGTACTTGGCCATACATAGTACTTTTCCGTATATAGGTATAAGAGTCACTTTAAAATTGGATGTATGAACCTGGAAAACACACAAGTTCAGATGAGGAAGGGGATATTGGAGTACTGCATTCTTCACATTATCTCAAGAGGCGAGGTTTACGCTTCAGATATGCTGGAAGAACTGACCGCAGCCAAGATGATAGTAGTTGAGGGAACGCTGTACCCACTTCTTACCCGTCTCAAAAATGCGGGTCTGCTGGAATATAAATGGGTGGAGTCAAAATCGGGGCCACCAAGGAAATATTATACATTAACTTCCATAGGTAAAAAATTTCTCGATGGTCTTTCCGACACATGGAAAGACCTTGTACTTTCAACTCAGAAGATCACTAATAATTCAAAGTAGACCAAAATGAAAAAGAATATTAGCATCAATATTAGTGGAATCATCTTCCACATAGAAGAAGACGGGTATGACATACTCCGTAAATACCTTGATTCTATCAACGCATATTTCTCCTCTTTTGAAGACAATAGTGAAATTCTCGCTGACATCGAAAGCAGGATTGCTGAATTGTTTCTTTCCAAGTTAAGTGAAGGAAAGCAAGTCATTACAAAAGATGATGTGAATTCCCTGATCAACACCATGGGAAGTGTCAGTGACTTTAAGGCAGCCGAAGAACAGGAAAATGCCGGAGTTTCCTCCAACGCATCATCAAAGGAAAGAAAAAGTTATTCAAAGCAGAGCACCACATCAAAAAAGCTGTATCGCGATAAAAAAAGAAAAATACTCGGTGGTATATGTGCCGGCCTGGCACACTATTTTAATATTGATCCTGTATGGCCAAGGTTATTATTTGCCTTGCTCGTGCTGGGCAGTTATGGAGGTTTGTTACTGGTTTACATCATTCTGTGGATACTTCTTCCTGTTTCAGATGAATTAGAAGAATCGGATGTAAAGAAAATGTTTAGAGACCCTGAGAAGAAAGTGATTGGGGGAGTTGCTTCAGGAGTGGCTGTCTTTTTTGGTACTGATGTTACCCTTGTTCGGGTTCTCTTTGTGATTTTCACAGTAGTCGGTGGTATTGGATTTTTAACATACATCATATTATGGATAGCCTTGCCGGAGGCTAAATCCATTACGGAAAAAATGCAAATGCAGGGGGAACCAGTTACCCTTTCTAACATTGAATCAACAGTAAAAAAGGGGCTCAATGAAAAGGAGAGTGAAGAGGAAAGCATATTGGCCAAAATAATTTTGTTCCCCTTCAGACTTATTGCAGTTATAATAAATGGGCTGGCTAAAATATTGGGACCTATTTTCTCCATGTCTGTAGAAATTCTTCGTGTAGGTTTTGGTGTATTGATCACCATGATCGGAATAGTTCTTCTTTTCAGCTTGTTCTTTTCTGCCGGAGCAGCTTTAGGCATATTTTCAATGGGGCCAGAGTTGTTTTGGTGGAATTCAGATATAACCGGGTTGGGATTGCCGGTGGAAGCCATACGAAATACTTTTCCTCTTTGGGTATTGCTTACCGGATTTATTCTATCAATAATTCCAGCACTTTTCCTGATTCTACTTGGCATCTCGGCAATCGCAAAGCGCATCATCTTCAAACCCATTATTGGTTGGAGTTTATTTGTGCTTTTCTTCCTCTGCCTTGCCATTCTAAGTTTCAAGGTTCCTCAAACGGTTTATGCCTTCAGGGAAGAAGGAACTTTCAGGCAAGAAGAACAATATCCAACTGATGGCAAGACATTGGTGTTTAAAATAAATCAAGTGGGACTGGACGACTATGATGTGGCATCCCTTCGAATAATCGGTCAGGATGAAGACAATGTGAGAATTGTAAAAAGATTTGAAGCACAGGGGCCAACTCGTAAAGCAGCCATTGAAAATGCGCAAATGGTTACCTATCAAATCCTACGGGACGACAGTGTTTATACTTTTGATTCAAACCTTTCCTTTAAGGACAACGCGTCTTTTCGGGCACAGCGAATAGATATTGACGTGTACGTGCCGTACAATCGCGACATGGTTATTGATGGAGATTTATGGGAATTAATTGATAATTATGGTCGACATTATTACCGTGACAGCAATAAAAATAACACATGGATGATGACAGAATCCGGTTTAGAGTGCATGACCTGCGAAGGATACGGTAGCTCAAAAAGTTTGAATAAATCCGGAAATCAAACTGACTTACGTGATTTTGAATCCATCGAATTAAGCGGTCTGTTTGATGTAAGAATTGAAAAAGGAGATAATTATAGTGTAGTAATAGAGGGATCGGATAATCAAAAGGAGCACTACAATTTATATACTGAAAATAAAACGTTAGTCATTGACTATGACAATAACAACGATCGTTTCTTTTGGAAGAACAAACTTCTTGAAGACGATAAAATTACTATTAACATTACGATGCCGCATTTGCGTGACTTGGATGTGAAAGGTGCAGGAAAGCTAAAGTTTAGAAATTTTGAGGAAAGTGATGTGGAAATAAAATTAAGCGGTGCCGTAGTTGCCGATGGAAGATTAGATGCAAACACACTTGACATAGATATCACAGGGGCATCATTTCTTGACCTTGAAGGTCGAGGTACCTTTATGGAAGTAAAAATAACAGGAGCATCCGGACTACGCGCCTATCAATATGAAGTAGACCGGGCTATTGTCGAAGCAAAGGGTGCCTCTTCCGCTAAGGTATATGTAAACGAATCCTTAGAAATTAATCAAAGTTTTGCCAGCAATGTATCCCATAGAGGTGATGCTCGGGTTACCAAAAACCGATAGTAGATTATACATTGAATCGAAAAAGGGGCATGAAGTCCCTTTTTTATTTCTAAAAGAATGCCCTCCTTTACCGAAAGACAAAGCAAACGGAATGGATGTACGTATTAAATTTCTCGGTGCTGCCAAAAGTGTAACGGGTTCTAAGTATTTGCTAGAGATAGATGAGAAAAAAATCTTAGTGGATTGTGGTTTATTTCAAGGCGAGAAAGAACTTCGATTGAGAAACTGGAACAAGCTTCCCGTTGACCCCACTCAAATTGACCTCGTAGTGATTACTCATGCCCATATCGATCATACAGGTTATCTTCCCCGGTTGGTAAAAGATGGATACGGAGGAAAAATCATTTGCACCCATGCCACAGAAGATCTGATGAAAATTCTACTATTGGATGCTGGAAAGTTACAGGAGGAAGAAGCTCAATTTGCATACAAACATGGCTACTCCAAGCACAGTAAGCCCGAGCCTTTATTTGGTGTAGAAGATGCTAAAAAAGTGCTGGATATGATGGAGTCTTATCCACTGGAAAAAGAAGTTATGCTAGTTGATAATGTAAGTGCCATTTTTCACAATGCAGGACACATCCTTGGTGCTGCTATGGTTGAGATTCAATTGAAGGGTGCACAACAGGAGAAAAAACTTCTGTTCTCAGGGGACCTGGGGCGCAATAATGACCCCCTGATGTATGCACCGGCAATCATAAAAAATGCAGATATATTACTCATTGAATCTACTTATGGAGACAGGGTAAATCCAATTGAAGAGGTAGAGCGCAACCTCGCTGAGGCTATCAATCTCACCTATGATAGAAGAGGTTGTGTTGTAATGCCCGCATTTGCAGTGGGGCGAACTCAAAATCTCCTTTTCTATTTAAACAAGTTGGTCACTTCCGGTAAAATACCTGACCTCCCAATTTTTATAGATAGTCCCATGGCAATCAGTGTTACTAACTTGTATGAAAAGCACAGCAGTACACACAAACTCAATGTTAAAAAAAATAATGGTACACTGGTAAGTATATTTGATTCTTCCAATATTCATTTTTGTAATTCTGCCGATAGCTCGAGAGAGCTTAATGACAGGAGAGAACCATGCATCATCATCTCCGCCAGTGGTATGTGTACGGGAGGAAGAATACTCCATCACCTTTACCATCGATTGTCCAATAAAAATGATACTCTCTTGTTTGTAGGATACCAGGCGGAAGGAACAAGGGGCAGGAAAATTTTAGACGGCAGCGAATCGGTGAGAATATTTGGAATAGAGGTACCCGTAAAATGTAAGGTTAAAGAAATAACCGGATTATCAGCACACGCTGATCAGAAAGAACTGATGCAGTGGATTTCCAATTTTGAATCTTCACCTAAGATGACATTTATGACACACGGTGAAATCAAGGCCGCGGAAGTGTTACAAAATAAAATTAAGTCGACTTACAATTGGAATTGCTTTATTCCCGAATATCTGGAGTCATTTGAATTGTTTACCGCTATATGAAAAAGATTACTACCATAATTTTCAGCCTGGTATTCATTTCTAATTTACACGCCCAACGATACGGAATTAAGGGGCAACTCTATTGGTCAACTCCGGAAAGCGCCAACACTTCCCAAACAGTAAAATACAGCGGTATTCCTCTTGAAGTTTATATCCACACGCTAACATCCACTGCAGAGGTGGATGTTGTTGATGGGGTCATTTCAAAAATATATACGCCAGTGGTGGATCGTTTGTTTTGTAAATGGGATGGCTCTTTCAAATCCAAACTGCCGGCTGGCAAATATTCAGTATTTGTACGTTATCAAAACAAATTTTACGGCAACATTCAAGATGCCAATGACAATCTAAGTCCAGTATCCCTGGGACAAAATAAAAATGAATGGATTACCATCACAATCAACTATTCTTCCTTTCGTTGATCCTATTGCAACATTGTAAATAAAACAAGAATGTAGTAAATTAGACATATGAGGGGATTATTCCTTCTTGCTGTCATACTATCAACTTGCTCTACTACCCTACCCAAGCAAGGCATCAAAGGACAAGTACTTTGGGTATCCGGAAACCAACTGCCGGGGCCTGATTCAAAAAGGACTGCCCACTATGGCGTGCAACGTGAATTGCACATTTACGAACTCACCACCACCCATCAGGCCACCATGTCTCCGGAAGGATTCTTTTCAAACATAAAAACAAAGTTGGTTACCGTTGTTACAACAAAAGCAGACGGGTCATTTAAACTGCGTTTGCCGGCTGGAAAATACTCCGTTTTTGTGAAAGAAGACAAGGGCTTGTTTGCCAACCATTTTGACGAAAACAACGCCATAAACCTGATTACAGTAAAGGAAAAACAATTCACCTGGTTGCCTATTTCCATCGATTATCAGGCTGCCTATTAAAATAAATTTTAGCAGATGCAACCTCCTTATGGAGTTCCGCATCTTGCTACTGAAACACTCTAAATGGGATTCCAAATTTACAGGGCCAAGGAAACAGAATGGATTGAAGGATGCAAAAGGCACGATGCACGTGCCCAGGAGTCGTTGTATGCTCATTATTCAGGCAGGATGTACGCATTGTGTTGTCGATATGTGCCATCAAAAATGGAAGCCGAAGACATACTGGTAGTAGCCTTCACCAAAGTGTTTGAAAAGATAGATCAATTCAAGGCTGACGGAAGTTTTGAAGGTTGGCTGCGAAGAATTATAGTTAATGAATCGCTCACGTATTTGAGAAGAAATAAAAGCATGTATTTGGAAACAGAAATAGAATCAGTTGATAAAAACCCGGACTTCCGTCATTTAGAAAACCATTTAGAAGCTGACGATCTTTTAAAATTAGTAGGCGAACTTCCAACTGGTTATCGCATGGTATTTAACCTATACGCCATCGATGGATATTCTCACAAAGAAATTGCAGAGCAACTTGAAATAAGTGAGAACACATCCAAATCACAATTGAGCAGAGCGAGGGCATTATTACAAAAAAAATTGGCAGCGTTGGAAAAAGTTGTGGACACAAAAAAATCAAATGGCTATGAGTAATCAAATTGACGATTTATTTAAGAAAAAACTTGAAGCTCATTCTATTGAGCCCGACCCTAATGTCTGGTCAAAAATATCATCTGGTTTCTTAAAAAAAAATAAAGCGATAATATGGTTCAGGGCTGCCGCTGCATTGTTGCTAATGGTCTCAGCATTCTGGTTGTACCACAATATCAATGGCAATGACAATACCCCAACAAAGATTACGGAAGTACATCCTACAGAATTAAAGGAAGAGAAACCTGCGGTTATTCAGGAAAAGGTTATAGAAGAAAAAAATAATACAACAAAAGCCTCAGTTCCTACAATCCAAAAACCAAAATTACTGGCCGATAAGAATAATAATGAATCACATGACAAAATGGTTGAAGAGGGTAATCCTGCTATTAATATACCCATTAAGCAGGTTGCGCCTATCGCCCAGATTGATATTATTGATATCGATCCAGCGGAAGGCAATCCCGTGAATGAAGAAGCGGTAAGCAAACCAATATCTAAACCCATTGTAATTGTATATGAACTAAAGTCATACACCGAAAAAACTGAATCGGATTCTGAGTTCGATCCGTTTCCTCAAAAAAAGAATGGACTTAAAAAAGTACTTGATGTGGCCAATAATATCAGAACAGGCGAAAGTCCACTCAGTGGATTGCGTCAGGTTAAAGAAGAGCTCTTTGCTCTAAATTTCAAAAAAGAAGATAAGCATAATAAATAAAGAATATGAACAAAAGAACAATAGCATTAGTGTTGATGATAGGTGGAATGTACCCAATGGCATTTTCACAAACTACTCCTCCGGATACTGTAGTTATAAAAATTGGAGAATCAAGCAAAGTAATTTTTGCCATACACAAGAACGATTTGCAAACACTGAAATACTATGATTTTCAGGCATTGATGAATGACATGATTCGCAAACTCGAAAATGAAGATGAGTCAAAGGTAGAAACTCCCTCCTCCACTTATCTGAAAGACCAGAAAGATGCCCCAGCCGTTGCCGCTGATAAAGATGAAAATACAACTTATGAATGGCCTGAGGATAAAGATTCCACCAGAGAGTATGGAAATGAAGATGACAATGGATGGGTAACTTACGAAGGTAATGATCGCTCTTATAGGGATAGTGAAAGACATGTAAGCAGAACATACCGCGGCAGAAGAACGACACATTCTATTAGCTTTGATGTAGGAACGAATAACCTATTAAATGATGGAAAATTTCCAGACAGCAACAACGATCTGTACACGGTAAAACCATTTGGCTCCTGGTATGTGGGTATCAATTCCATTCAGAGAACCCGCCTTGCTGGAAAATTCTTCCTGGAGTGGGGAGTAGGTGTGAGCTGGTACAACTTTAAGTTTGAAAATCAAAACACAATTGTATCCAAGGATAATACGGGCGTTATTTTTTCAACTGATCTGCGCGATCTCGATTTCAAAAAGAGTAAACTAACCGCTTCCTATGTAAACGCCTCCTTTGTTCCGGTTCTTGATTTTGGTGGTAGTCGTAGAAAACCCATGCTCTTTGATAGTCACGGATCCAACTCATTCAGGATTGGTGTAGGGCCTTATGTCGGATATCGAATTGACAGTTATACCAAACAGTTGTATAAAGAAAACGGAGACAAGAAAAAAGACCGCAATCACGATAGCTATTACCTTGAAAACATTCGCTACGGAACCCGGCTCCAAATTGGATTTAACGATTTCGATCTGTTTTTTAACTACGATATGAATGAATTATTTAGCGAGGGAAAAGGTCCTGCTTTAAATGCTTTTAGTTTTGGCGTAACCTTCTAAAATCAAAAGATATTATTCTAGACTGAGAGTCCTTCATTAGAGGGACTCTCTTTTGTAGAGTACCATTTCCTTTTCATCACCTTTCAACAGCAGCTCAGTACACATTTTTTTTGGCGTTGGCCATTGATATGCCATCCACAATAAGATACCTAAAAAATAAACACTAAAAATTTCACTGCCTGTTAGCAATAGCCCCGCAGCAACCACTATTGAAACTAAAGCCCCCATTACAATTCTGTTTAAAGATAAATAGTAGTATTTACCCATCTTATTACCTAAACTCAATTCACGCGAATGCACTTTCATTTTCTTCTTCACCACCAAGTGAACGATCGTTAGGATAAGCGCACCTAAAACAAAAATAGCCGCCTGTACAATCAATATTTGCTCTTGTTCTTGAATGATGACGTAAATTTCTCCTTTTTGCATTTTCAAATAAAGAAAAATGAAAACGCCTAAAGGAATAAGTGTAATCACATAACAAATGTTATTAAGCTTATAAAAATATTCCTTGATTGAGCTGAATTTCATACGATGACAACTTTTATCAAATTTAATTAATTATCTTCGGGAGTAGATTGATATGGAAGCTGTAACGAATTTATCGCGTAAAGAGCAGGTCATTCGCATGGCGGCTGAATTGTTTAGAGAAAAAGGTTATGCGGCATCCTCCATGCGGGATTTAGCACAAAAGCTAGGTATTGAAGCCGCAAGTTTGTATTCACACATTAAGTCAAAGGAAGAGATTCTGAGAAGCCTTTGCTTTGATATGGCAGCAGAATTCAGGCGGTCCCTTGAAGATGTTGAGAAACAAAATGTCTCGGCCAGCGAGAAATTGAGATTGGGAATTATCGGTCACATCGGTGTGATGGCCAAGGACCTCACTGCTTCAGCGGTCTTTATGAATGAGCATCGACATCTGAGCGAGCCTTTTCTGAGAGATTTTCTACTTCTGCGCATAAACTATATCAACCGATTCAAGGCCATTATCGAAGAAGGAACCAGGAATGGTGAATTCAAGGAGAATATTGACACCAAACTTTCGGTGATGACACTCTTTTCTTCTCTCAATTGGATGCCACAATGGTACAATCCGGGTGGCAAGATTGATTCCATTAATATAGGCCAACAGCTTTCAGACATGCTTGTCAATGGCATCAAGAAACAAAAAACCTTATAATCCTGTTGTACCATTAAATGTGCCTAACAGATGTTAGCTAAATGCTATTCCGTTGGCGTATTTTAACTTATTTTTACTTAAAAATGAGATTCTTATGTACGGAGGCGGAAATATATTTGAAGGGATAAAACCAGATGAATTAACTGGTGAAGATCCTAAAAAGCTGGCGGAATTTGAGGCGCGCATAGACAGGGGTGAAAAAATTGAGCCTACAGATTGGATGCCAAAACTTTACCGGAAGCAGCTCATCCGAATGATCGAGCAACATGCACACAGCGAAATTATAGGAGCCTTACCCGAAGGAACCTGGATTACAAGGGCACCCGGCTTTAAGCGAAAGATGGCCTTAATGGCAAAAGTACAGGATGAAGTAGGTCATGGTCAACTTTTGTACAGTGCTGCTGAAACCTTGGGTAAGTCGCGCGAACAAATGATAGACGATCTTATTAATGGCAGGTCTAAATATTCCAATATATTTAATTATCCTACTTTCACCTGGGCCGACTGTTGCTTTATCTCCTGGCTGGTGGATGCCGGAGCCATCGTAAACCAGTTGGCAAATGCCAAAGGAAGCTACGGCCCCTATTGCAGGGCACTTGACAGAATTTGTGCCGAAGAGTCATTCCATCTAAAATATGGCCATCATTGTGTCATCTACCTGGCCTCCGGTACTCAAAAACAAAGAGACATGTTTCAGGAGGCGATCAATCGCTGGTGGCCACCAATGATGCATTTCTTCGGACCGTCCGATAAGATTTCTGTACACACAGAAGTACTTATGAAGTGGAAAGTAAAAATGGGCAGCAACGATGACATGAGAAACCAATTTTTGGATATGTATGTACCGAAAATTTGGGAACTGGGATTTACTATCCCTGACCCCAATCTTAATAAAAATCCGGAGACTGGAAGATGGGAGTACACAGAACCAGACTGGGAAGAATTTAAGCGTGTAATTAATGGAGACGGACCCTGCAATAAAGAGAGATTAGAGGTAAGAAGAATTGCCGAGGAAAGAGGGCGCTGGGTAAGAGAAGCCCTTCGTACTCCTAAAACTGAATACGTAACTCCTCTTGCCTAGTAGATTATTAAACCGATCTAAGTCACTCGCAAGAAATGATATGAAGCAACTTAAATCAGGACTATAGATAATATGTGTTATAAAAGAACTTAAATTAATTATCCTTTGAAATCTTTAGACCCAAGAGTAAATCGGCTGCCACCCACAGACAATACTTCACCAAAAGTACCGCTGGATCAGTTTGGCACTTTTGAAGTTTTTGTACAGCCAAAGGCAAATAAACCCTTTCAACATGAAGGCATCGTGCATGCTCCAAACCTTGAAATGGCATACGTTCTGGCCAAAGAAGCCTTTACAAGAAGATTTACTTGCGTTTCTATTTATGTAGTTGAAACAAGAAATGTTCATATTTCTGTACTAACAGAAGGTGATGATAATGCCTATAATCATATAAAAGAGGTGGCATCCGATGGAAGCAAGGAGTCATTCGAAGTTTACCATTTATTTAAACGCGGCAAGCAACACCAACACGTGGGTACGGTTGAGGCCAGTAATCCCAACGAAGCACTTTGGTTAGCCAGCAAGAAGCTGAGAACAGATAAACAGGTTTTTAACATCTGGGCAATACGCACCAGTGATATTCGATTTACACATCAGGATGATCTTGACCTGTGGCTTACTTTACCCGAAAAGAAATTTAGGGATGCGGCTGCCTACAAAGGCGGTGATAAGCTAAAATCGTTTCTTGAAGATTCAAAAAAATGACCATACCAATAATTCGCAAATACAAATGAATCAAGAAGCCATCAAAGAACTCCTTTATAAAATGGCAGATGACCAGCTTATTTTAGGTCATCGAAATTCTGAATGGACAGGTTTTGGGCCTTTACTGGAAGAGGATATTGCCTTCTCTTCTATGGCGCAGGATAAAATAGGACATAGCCTTGCGTTATACACCATTTTACATGACTTGGGAGAACAGAATCCGGATACCATTGCCTTTGGGCGAAATGCAGATCAATTCCACAATACCGTTTTTACAGAATTGCCCAATGCAGAATACGACTTCAGTTTAATCCGGCACTTTCTTTACGATACAGCAGAGGCACTTCGTTTTGAAATGTTAAGTCAATCCTCCTTTGAGCCACTTGCACAGTTGGCAACCAAAGTGCGAGGTGAATTGCGGTATCATACTATGCACGCCAATATTTGGGTAAAGCAATTAGGAACAGCGACAAAAGAAAGTATAGACAGGCTACAACAATCACTGGAATTTGCCCTTCCCTATGCACTTGGCATTTTCGAGCCATCTTCATACGAAAGCGACCTAATCAATGAAGGAATATTTGAAGGAGAAAAAGTTTTGGAAGAAAAATGGAAAAAGAAGGTAGAAGATGTAATTGCACAAACCCAATTGGAGCTTCCAAAATGGGAAGTCGCAACACCCTATTATGGGGGGCGTATAGGAAAGCATTCCGAGCACCTTCAACCCTTACTTGATGAGATGGGTGAGGTATTAAGAATAGATCCCACTGCTGAATGGTAAATGTAGAATGTAGATATACCTAAATAATGTTATCTGAAACTGTAACCATAGAAAAGATTTATCAATGGCTTGAAGAAGTCAAAGATCCTGAGATTCCAGTACTTTCTTTGGTTGATCTTGGCGTAATAACCAAGGTTTCCATTGGAGATAAAGTGAAAATCGAAATGACGCCCACATTTGTTGGCTGTCCTGCCATTGATTACATGAAAAATGACATTATAGATACCCTTCAAAAACATGGGCAAGAGGCTGAAGTGGAGGTTACTTTTCGAAAGTCATGGAGCTCAGACCTTATTTCCGAAAAAGGTAAAATGGCACTCAAAAAATTTGGACTCTCCCCTCCCCCTGAACGAAAGCTATTCACCGATCTTGAAATCCTGGAAAATGCAGAGTGTCCCAGGTGTAATCAAACCAATACCGAACTCAAAAATCCTTTTGGCCCTACCTTATGCCGTGCCATTTATTATTGCAATAATTGTAAGGAGGCTTTTGAACAGTTTAAGCCAGTATAAATTGACTAAACAATTTATTAACAAATTGCGTATGCTACGGGAGCAAATCATAAATGATTAAAAAAGTATCCTATATCGCCCTGCTGGCCTCCACCACATGCCTGCTATCCTGCAGTAATCAACAGGCTAATCACGAGAAAACCACCTTTACCAAGATAGACTCATTAACGGAAACTTATCTTATCCTTCAGGACAGCCTGCTACATGCATGGAATGTAATGGCTTGGGACGAAAAGGAAAAAATCAAAGCCATGCATAGCTTGATTCATATGATGCATCAAAAGGAAGAATTTAACGGTAAGGAGCTAGTTACCCTTGAGCAGAGATTGGATCAATTAGACCGAATTCGTTTCACCCAAAAGTCACTGGCAAATAACTACGTCATTGAGGAATATGATTTTGCATCCAATTCTCTGATATCGGAAATACTAAGCCTAGCAGAGGCTGACCCGGAATTTATCAAAAATGAAGTTGCGCAACGGCTTGTAGATAAAGTAAAAATGACAGACCAGCGTGTGGATGAATACAGGGCACAGTATGATCTGGCAGCAACACGCTACAACCTGTTTCTCGATAGGAATAAAAACTATATCAAGGAAATAGATAAGGATTACAAAGGAGAAAAGTGGGCTCTATTTCGCATGGACAGTAATTAATCTAATCATTTCTTCTTGGTCTCACCCTATTCTTTGAACCATAAAATCTTTCCTTTTTCTTATCTGAATATTTTACCTTTTTAGGACTGGTTAACTCAAGGCGTACTGCCCGTCCTCGCACTTCCACGTCTTCAAACCCTTTAAATACTTGTTCGGTTTCTTTCTTGGTTACTTCAAAAAATGAATAAGCACCTTTAATTTCTATCTTTCCAATGTGTTCTTTATTAACCTCTCCAAAATCACAGATTAATCCCAACAGACTTCCTTTGTCCAATCCATCCATTTTACCCACATTGATAAAAACCCGATCAGCAATAGTAGATGCTGAAGGTCTGTCTTGCGGATGGCGCTCTTGCGAATTTTGATTTAGATCAGGAGCATCTCGGTAATAAGCCAAAAAACGATTAAATTCAATTGCTGCAAAACGTTTAATAATATCCTCCTTACTTAAATTCTGAAGCTCATGAAATACTTCTGGAAGGAAATAATCCATTTCCTTTTCGTTGATTTCTACTTCACGCACCCGGTAAGTTAAATCAAGCAATTTCTTTTGACACACTTCATTCCCTGTGGGGACGGATACCTTTGTAAATCGTCTTTTAATGGTCCGCTCAATCTGTTGTATTCTTCCTATTTCCCGCTTAGATACAATAGCCAACGAGATACCTTTTTTCCCGGCTCGGGCAGTTCGTCCACTTCGATGGGTATAGAATTCCATTTCATCCGGCATATTCATATGGATAACATGGGAAATATTACTCACATCAATACCACGGGCAGCTACATCCGTAGCCACTAATAATTGCAATGCTTTGTTTTTAAAGCTTCGCATCACTCGGTCGCGCTGCATCTGCGATAAATCTCCATGCAATGCATCCGCGCTGTAGCCATCTTTGATCAGGTTCTCAGCAATTTTTTGTGTATCGATCTTAGTACGGCAGAAAATCACACCAAAAATTCCCGGATTATAATCAACATGGCGTTTCAACGCCAGGTACTTGTCGCGCTCACTTACCACAGAATACTGATGCTCTATATTTTCATTTCCCGTCTTCTGAACATCCATGGTAAGTTCCACGGGATCTTTCATGTAGTTCTTAGCTATCGTCCTTACCTCTCTGGGCATAGTGGCCGAAAACAGCCATACTGTTTTCTCTTTCGGGGTGGTAGAAAGTATTTCATCGATGTCTTCCTTAAAGCCCATGTTAAGCATCTCATCAGCTTCATCAAGAACGAGGTACTTAATAGCTGTTAGATCTACCACTTTACGTGATATTAAATCTATTAACCGGCCAGGAGTGGCAACAATAATATTTGCTCCCCTTTTTATCTTTCTAATTTGATCTGAAATACTTGCACCGCCATAAACCGTAACGATATTCAACGATTTTATAGATTTACTAAAGTTTTCCAGATCACTTGTAATCTGTACGCTCAATTCACGAGTAGGTGCTACAATGAGTGCCTGGGTAGTCTTATTTCCGGAATCCACCAATTCAATTAATGGAAGTCCAAAGGCAGCTGTTTTACCAGTGCCTGTTTGTGCCAGTCCTACAAGATCAGTATCTCCTTTTAAAAGTATGGGAATTGCCTGCTCCTGAATAGGTGTAGGTGTTTCAAATCCCATCTCAGTGATAGTCTTTACTACTTGCTCGGATAAACCGAGGGCATCAAATGATTTCATATATGTGTTTTTAACTAAAATATAAGGCCAGACGAAGCACCTTACATTTTACATGCTGCGGTCATGCAGCAAAGGGAGGCAATCCATCCAAACTCAATAACTCCACAAAGGTAATCTAATTTAATGCAAAGTCATTTTATTGTTGTTCAAAGTAATTAATACCAAACTTACATAATGCCAATGAGCGACTCAACCGTATATTCTACTGGTGTTATCAATAATTATCTCCTAAATTAGTCGTTGCTAAAAATTCCCTCTATTGAAAAAGTTAAAATTCTTCTACGCTTTTGAAGTACCCACACTGGTAGTATTGGGCTACTATATAGGTGGTTGGTGGAATTTTCTGGCCATTGGTTTCGCTTTCGTTGTCCTTCCTTTGGTGGATCAGTTCATTGGAGTAGACACTACTAATATTGAAGATGACAAAGCCAAAATTGTAGGCAATCAGTATTATTATCGTTTCGTCACCTATATCTGGACTTACGCTCAGATGGGGATGGTTTTCTGGGGTGCCTATGTTGTCTCCACCGGTTCACTTACTTTTTGGTACGAGTGGGTAGGCTTCATCATCAGCTTCTCTTTAGTAACTGGTGGAATTGGGATTACGGTTGCCCACGAACTAGGTCACAAAAAGTCCTCCCTTGAAAGATTTTATAGCAAGCTGCTGCTAATGACGGTCAGCTATATGCATTTTTATATTGAACATAACCGGGGGCATCATGTTCAGGTGGCTACTTTGGAGGATCCCGCCACATCTCGAAAAAATGAATCCTTTTATCTGTTTTGGTTGCGATCGGTATTTTTGGGATACATCCATGCTTGGAAACTAGAAATCGAAAGTTTGAAAAGGAAAGGTTTGTCTGCCTTCAGTTTACAGAATCAGATGATTTGGTTTGCCCTCCTCCCTATTCTTTTTTGTGTGCTACTCACTTTCATTTTTAGCCCAGCAGGCACCATCAATTGGCTGATACCGCTGTTCTTTTTTGCCCAAAGCTTCTTTGCATTCACTCTATTAGAATTGGTAAACTATGTAGAGCATTATGGCATTCTGAGAAAAGAAAAAGATGGGAAGCCAGAAAGAGTAAACCCACTGCATTCCTGGAACTCCAGCCATGTGATTAGTAATTTCTTTTTATTTCAATTACAGCGACATTCCGATCATCACGCCAACGCCATCAAACGATACCAGGTATTAAATCATTATGATTACAGTCCGCAACTGCCATTCGGCTATCCCACCATGATCATTATCGCCCTTGTTCCTCCTCTATGGTTCTATATGATGAACCCTAGATTAGAGGAGTGGGAAGGAAAGGTATACAATCAACCCATTGCTGCCTAGCTCTATCATTTTTCTTTAAACCAATTGAGATTTGCTGATTTCACCTTGTCGCGATAGGTTTTCCATTTATTATCAAAAAACGAATTAGACTTTATTACAAATTCATTGATCAGTTGCTCTGCCACCTCCACTCTCTCAACATCTTGTACCGATGGTTTGTACAAACGTGCTCTTAACGCTTGTTGTGCATCCGAAAGTTTTGATTGTGGTGTTACCTCAAATGAACTCCAGGCACCCACCTGTTTTTTAGGTCGGGGGGCCCGGGCCATATCCATTAAGTCATTTAGCCCTTTCTTTATTTTTTCGGAAACCTCCACTAATTCGCCATCCCTTGCAGTCGCATTAGCTTTTATTTGCTGAAGAATTTGATCAACAATGCCTTCACTTTCATTAATTCGCTCAAGTTCCTTAGCCAATTTGGCTGTAGCCACATCCAATCTTTTCGAAATCTCATAATTGGATTCATCCACTTCCGTCAAATCATCAAAGCGTGGATCAGGAATTACCTTAACCACGGTAGAATCTTTCTTGCCCAAATAACTCAACACAACCTTATAGCTGCCGGGTACTACCGGAATCCCTTTTGGATCATCTCCCATGTAAGCCCCTGAAAGTCTGGCTTTGTCTTCATCCAATTTCCAGGTGATATAATTCAACCCCTTATCAAGTTGGGATGACGAAATAGTTTGAATCAATCTATTATTCCCATCATAAATCAGTCCCTTCACATTTGCACTGTCCCTCTCTGAAACATTTCTCACATAGAATGGAATTTCAACCCTTCCAAAAGGTCTGTTTTCTCCTTCAAAAGTGGTGTGAAATCCTGTCCAGATATTACCGGGTGGATTAATAAAAAGTCCCTTTACCTGAACCGTTTCATTAACGGGGAAAACGGTAAGGTCTTTTGTAATTCCTGACCCGGCTACTTTTCTCAAAGTGTTTAGATCGTCTAAAATCCAAATAGAACGACCAAACGTTCCCACAATCAATGCGGACTCACGTTCCTGAATGGTCATATCCATAGTGGATACCGAAGGGAATCCATTTCGAAATTGTTTCCAGCTTTTCCCTTCATCTATGCTGATCCACAACCCATTCTCAGTGCCCAAAAAGACAAGTTTGGGTTCTTCTGTATCCTGCATTAAGGAAAGTGCATAGCCCTTTACTTTAGAACCATCAACTACACGTTGCCATGTTTTTCCAAAGTCCTTTGTTCTGTACAGGTACGGACTAAAATCCCCCTTTCTATAATTATTGGCTACCACCCATGCTTCGCCCTTATTAAACCTGGATGCTTGTATCTGCGCAATCCAACTCTCCTTTGGTAATCCTTTAATATTTGCTGTAAGGTTACTCCACGTCTGCCCTCCGTTTTGTGTCAATTGTACATTGCCATCATCCGTTCCTACCCAAATAATTTTATTATCCAATTTACTGGGCGCTATGCTCAAAATAGAATTATAAATTTCTGCTCCTGATGCATCAATGGTCAATCCACCATAATCCTGCTTTTGGTGTTCAGAGTTATTTGTTGTGAGGTCAGAGGATATGATTTCCCATGTTGCTCCTTTGTTTGTTGTCTTGTGAAGGAACTGGCTTCCGAAGTATGCCGTAGCACTATTGGTAAGGTCTTGAGCAAATCCTGCATTCCAATTGAACCTCAACCTGGTTTTAAGATCTGGCTCGGGAGGCATTATACTTTGGTAATAACCCGTTAGTTTATCATAGCGGTAGAGATTTCCGTTTTGTGATGTGCCATAACCAAACCTTGAATTTTCAGCATCAGGGGAAATGTAAAAGCCATCACCTCCTACCAAATACTGCCAGTACAAAGTTCTTATCCCTCCACGTTTCCACACATACCCCGGACCAGACCAGTTTCCATTGTCTTGCAGTCCTCCGTATACATTGTAGGGCATATCATTATCCACATTGATGTGATAAAACTGCCCTACTGGTATGCTTTCCGGAAAATACCAGCTCTTGCCTTTGTCGTGAGTGATGCCAATGCCACCATCACCTCCAATAATAAAAAATGTAGGGTCGTTGGGGTCAACCCAAAAGGAGTGAAAGTCTGCATGTATCCCTTTTGTTTCATCGGCAGGGATCATCGGCTCCGGATCAAAACTTTTACCTCCATCTTCACTTACTGAAAGTGGCTGATACAAATTATACAATCGATTCTGATCAACCGGATCAACAGCTATATCCTGAAAATAAAAAGGTCGGTTGTTGGTAAACCTTGGATTGTCGTTAATCATTTTCCAGCTAAGTCCTCCATCTTCACTTCTGTACAAAGCATTTTTGGTAGCCTCCACTTTGGCATATACTCTATTTGGATTGCTCCTGGCAATGGCAATACCCGTCCGACCCATTTCCCCTTTTGGCAATCCATTTTCAGCTCCTAATTTCTTCCAGGTCTCGCCCCCGTCATGAGTGAGGTACAAACCAGAACCCGGTCCCCCCGAAGTAAAGCTGTAGGGCGTACGATGATGCTCATACATGGCAGCAAATATCTTATTGGGATTAAATGGATCCATCACCATGTCCCCTACACCAGATTGGTTGTTGGTGAACAAAATCTTGTCCCAAGTTTTTCCTCCGTCTATCGTTTTATAAACACCTCTATTGTTATCAGGAGTAAATGGATCGCCCATCACACCCACATAAACAGTATTGGGATTGTGAGGATCGATAAGAATACGATGAATGGCTTTAGAATTCTCCAATCCCACGTTTTCCCATGTTTTTCCCGCATCTAAACTTTTGAACAACCCCAATCCAAGGTTCATAGAGTTGCGTGGATTACCCTCTCCGGTACCCACCCATACAACGCTTGGATTATTTTGTTGCACTGCCACAGCACCAATATTTTGAGTGGGGTTATCATCAAAAATACTTTCCCAGGCACTTCCCCCATTTTCGGATTTCCACACACCCCCAGAAGCTGCTCCCAGATATATTATTTTTGTATTGGATTGAACCACATCAATAGCAGTAATTCGCCCACTCATATTAGCCGGGCCGACATTGCGAATTTTTAGATTTTTGAAACTACCAGTGTCAAATTCCTGAGCGGAAATCGTTTGTAGAAAAAATAAAAAAACAAGAGTAAGTGAAAAAGTTGTTTTGGTAAAGGCTGAATGCATGCAATACTTTGTTAGGAATAAATATTATTTATCAATGTAATTAATAACAAAGATGAGCTAGCTTTGTAATAGCTTACCTATGACCGAATGAATCATTTAGGGAAAATGTAACTTATATCAAACCCGCACTTCCCTCTCTTCCACCTTACCCAATTTCCTTATCCCTGCTTTGCGAGCTTTTCGTACATCAACCGCTACCACCTTATACTCGGGGCACATGGCCTCGGAGTCGGACACGCCAGATGTGAGAATATTTACCAGCACTTCCGGAAAGTGAAATGTTGTGCTTAATATACCTGACTTCACTTCGTTCGTTACTTTCGCTTTCAAGTCCACTTTACCTCTTGCCGAACTTACACAAACAAAATCTCCATCCTTTATACCCTTTTCTTCAGCATCATGTTTATTGATGAGCAATACATCTTCCGTTAAGATGTCAACATTCGGTGTTCTGCGTGTCATAGCACCACAGTTGTAGTGTTCCAATTCACGATTGGTGGTAAGAATGAATGGAAACGATTCACTGTTCTCTAAAATTTCAGAAGATTCTTCGAAATCATGGAATAAGATTTGTCCTTTACCAATCTTAAATACGTCTTTGTGCATGATCTCTGTTCCCTTTCCATCTTCCAGCACAGGCCACTGTTTTCCGTTGTCACCCAATTCATCCCATTTCACTCCCTTAAAGAACGGAACGATTTGAGAAATTTCTTCTAATGCCGTTCTCGGATGATAATCAGGTTGCTTATAACCCATCCTATTCATAATGTCTACAATGATCTGACCGTCCACCCTTGTTCCTGGTAATGGATCTACCACCGCATTTACTCTTTGGATTCTTCTTTCGCCATTGGTAAATGTTCCGCTCTTCTCCAGAAAAGAGGCAGCAGGAAGTATTACATCCGCCATCCTTGCTGTCTCCGTCATAAAGAGTTCACTTACTACAAGAATATCCAGATTGGAAAGTGCCTTCTTCACATGATTGGTATTCGGGTCGGTTTGTGCTACATCCTCACCGATAATCCACAGCCCTTTTAGCTTGCCTTCAATAGCCGCATCAAACATTTCCGGAATTTTATAGCCTTCGTGTAATGGCAAATCCACCCCATAAAAATCCTGGAATAAACTGTGATTCTTAGGGTCATCTACAGCGAGGTACCCTGCTCCCTGATGGGGTTGTACACCCATATCTGCCATGCCCTGCACATTGTTCTGTCCTCTTAATGGATTGACACCAACACCAGGTCTCCCTATGTTTCCGGTGATCATTGCCAAATCTGCAATCAGTGTAACCGTAAATGTTCCCTGGAAATGTTCTGTTACACCCAACCCGTGAAACGACATAGCATTCTTTGCTTTGGCATAGGTAATAGCAGCTTCTCTCACCAAATTCTTATCCACACCCGTGATGGATTCCAACTCATCCATATTTAGCTTCAGGATGCTTTCTTTAAATACTTCAAATCCTTCCGTTCTTTTTTGGATGAAATCCTTATCCACCAAACCTTCCTTTACAATATAATGCATCATCATATTGAGTAAGGCTACGTTGGTTCCTGGCCTAAGTTGTAAATGATAGGTGGCATACCGGGTCAATTCAATTTTGCGAGGATCAACTACAATCATGGGTGTACCCTTCATCGCCTTTTGCTTCAGCTTGGCCCCTGTAACCGGATGTGCATCTGTAGGATTGGCACCAATGACCAAAATACAATCCGTAACAGCAATATCTTTAATGGAGTTGGTAGCGGCACCAGTACCAAAAGTGCGTTGCATACCCAAAGCAGTGGGTGAGTGACACACACGAGCACAACCATCAATGTTGTTAGTTCCTACCACAGCGCGTATAAACTTTTGCATGAGGTAATTTTCTTCGTTGGTGGCTCTGGCACAGGAAATGCCAGCAATAGCATCTGAGCCATGGCTGGATTTAATTTCAGTAAACTTGTTTACAATAAAATCGTAAGCTTCATCCCAGGTTGCCTTTTCAAATTCTCCATTGCGTTTAATCAAAGGACTCCGCAAGCGATCTTCGTGATCATAAAACTTAAAGGCATATCGCCCTTTCAAGCACGTGTGGCCCTGGTTTACTTCTGCATCATATGGAGCAAGAATTGATTTTATTTCCCCATTCACTGTAGCTACATCCAGATTGCAACCCACACCACAGTAAGTACATACAGTTCGGGTTACTTTATCCGGTACGGTTTGTTTAGAATTAAAAATATCGGTGATTGCAGAGGTTGGGCACGCCTGCGCACAGGCACCACAACTCACACAATCGGATTCTTTAAATCCTTCATTCATACCCATGGTGACTGTGTTGTCAAACCCACGGCCTGACATTGTTAGTACCATCTCACCTTGCACTTCATCACAAGCTCTTATACACCGGTAGCAATTAATACAGGTAGACAAATCCGCACGCATATACGCATGTAAGGTATCAGGTTTTTTGTTCAAATGATTTTTTCCCAAAGGATACCGGATATCATCCGGAGTGATGCGCAATTGGTTGGCTACATTTTGCAATTCATTTTTTCCAGACTTATTCTCATACAAGCGATCCAGGGGGTAGTCGGTAAGTACCAATTCAAGAATGTTTTTTCTCAACCGGGTAATCCTTTCGCTATCCGTGTAGATATAAGAATTGGCCATTACGGGAGTATGGCAGGAAGCCATTGTTTTTGCTTTGCCATTTTTTTCAAGGGCAACGTCTACACTACAAACCCGGCACGTACCAAATGGTTTAAGATTAGGTGCATCACATAGCGTGGGTACGTTGATGGATTCTTCTACCCGTCTCACAAACTTTAATATCATTTCACCCTTTTCAAATTCAAAAGGTTGATCGTTGATATATGCAATATTTTTTTGTTCACTCATAACCTTCCTTGTTTACCCCATTTAAGCAAAATAGGCTTTCAATTCTTTATCAAAATACTCTAATGCATTCTTTACTCCAAGTGGCAAACCGCCACCCAGTGCGCACAGCGACCCCATTTCCAAAGTCTCTAACAAATCGTTCATCAATTTACGATCAATTTTAAAATCTTCCATCCTTGCTTTTTGAATTAATTCCATGCCCCGGACTGAGCCAATACTGCATGGATAACACTTGCCACACGACTCAACCGCTGTAAATTCAAAAAGATGCTCTAAGTACTCAATCATTGGAAAGTCTTCAGGAATACTTACCACGCCCGCATGACCCAGTAGAAATCCATTGCTGGCAAAAGATTCAAAATCTAAAGTGAGGGAATCAATTTTATCTACCGGCACAATACCTCCCAACGGTCCACCCACCTGAATGGCTTTTACTTTTTTCTTAAATCCCCTTCCAAAATCATTTACAACAACCGAAAGTGGCGTTCCCATTTCAATTTCATACATGCCAGGATTGTTGAATAAACTATCGAGGCATACCAATTTTGAGCCAGTGGATTTTCCGGTACCCAGCGATGCGTATTGTGCACCGCCATTTTTTAAAATATAAAAAAGCGTTGCACTGGTCTCCACATTGTTTACTACTGTTGGCAGGTTGAACAACCCTTCTTGTGTGGGATAAGGCGGCCTCACTCTTACTTCAGGGCGTTGCCCTTCAATAGATGACAACAATGCAGTTTCTTCGCCACATATATAGGCCCCGGCACCTTCTATTATTTTAAATCTAAAATCAACTCCACTGTTATTTATATTTTCTCCCAACAACCCATGCTTCTCCCACTTCTCAATCTCCTTTTTTATTTCAGTGATTGACTCAGGATATTCTCCCCGGATATAAATAACGCCTCTGTTTGATCCGATCATATATCCGGCCATCAACATCCCAAACAAAAGAAGGTGAGGCTGCTTTTCCAATAAGTATCGATCAGAGTAAGCTCCAGGATCACCTTCATCTGCATTGCACACTACAAATTTTTGATCGCCCGGCACATTCTTACATGACTCCAGTTTAAGTCCCATTGGGAAACCTGCTCCTCCTCTACCGCGTACATTTGACTTTTTTATTTCCGACAGTAAATCATCCTTATCCCTGGTCAGGCATTCGCGAACAAAATCAAAAAAAGAGTTTTCCTCGGGATAAGGATTGGTCAGAATAGGGTCTTTCAGATTTGATTGAACATGGTACTTATCAATATTATCTCCTTTTCCTTTTATCACTTCATCAATCCCTAATCCGTTCTTGCCAGAATAATTTTTCCCTTCATAGTGGTAGGCGCTATTTTCGTGGCACCTGCCCAAGCAGCACATGTGCCCAATCTCTTCTTCTTTAAAATGAGTACTCAACTTCTTTTTTAGATCATCCTGAGTTCCAGCCACTAAACACGCGCTACCATTGCAGACAAATACTTTTTTTGATTGGTTTTCTGCTTTCAGAAAATCATAGAAACTCACCGTACCGTGAACATTGGCATTGCCAACCAAAAAATCTTTGGCCAGAGCTCTCATTTCATCCGGATCTGGTGTTCTCTTTTCCTTAGAGATAGCAACAAGTTTCTCAAACAAGGGATTTTCCAAGCCTTTCCGGGCGGCTAGTTTCGATAAGTTATCAGACATGTTTTTTTATTTCATTTTCTCTCAATATCCATCTCCACATTCAGGACTTAAGTAAGCCTAATTTAATCAAAGAAATTCAAAACAACCTGAGATAATTGATTCAGGAACATTTAATGATGTGAGAGGTGGAAGCGCGAGATTAAAATTAGGAAGATGTAAACGAAATTCAATAAATATTGGCCAATACAGCGATTTTATAGACTTAATCTTTGTGCCCCGGTGTATATGTTAAAGCTACCCCGTTTCACAAAACCCAGGAGTGTCATCCCCAAATCCTTAGCCAGGCTGATCGCCAGGCTGGATGGCGCACCAACTGCTACCATCATTGGGGCACCAGCGCGCAGCGCTTTTTGTACCAACTCAAAACTTGCTCGCCCACTTACCATAATGATATTATTTGATAGTGGAATTTCTTTCTTAAACAGGCTAGCGCCCACAATTTTATCCATGGCATTGTGCCGGCCTACGTCTTCGCGAGTAAGCAATAGTTTTCCATTTAAGTCAAATAGGCCTACTGCATGAAGTCCACCGGTATGTTCAAAGATTTGTTGTGCCTCTCTCAGTTTGTCAGGTAATCCATAAATCACGTTTTTATCTACCTGAATATTGTCCTTTATCGGCCTACAGGCTACATGAACTGCCTCGATAGAAGATTTTCCACAAACCCCGCAACTTGAGGTGGTATAAAAATTTCGTTGCAACTTTTTTACATCAAAATTTACATCCGGCTTTAGCTCTAGCCGCACTACATTTTCCTTGTCTTCCTGCCTGCCTACATCTTCGCAGTACTTTATACTTTCTACCTGTTCAAAAGTGTCAATGATTCCTTCCGTTATAAGAAAACCCGTAGCCAGTTCATAATCATGGCCCGGGGTGCGCATAGTTACGGACAAGCTTTTTTGCTGCCGATCGCCCACTTCACCGAAACCAATTCTAATCTCAAGTGGCTCTTCTACTGCCACCAGGTCTGGTGCTACCTTACTTCCCTCAGCGTTTATTTTTGTTATCTCTACGGGTTTTACGGTCTGACTCATAGTTTAATTCAAAATGTCAGGAGAGGCCTGAAATTTTACCCTCATTATCAATGTCCATTTCCATTGCTGCAGGCACATTCGGCAATCCGGGCATTCTTAGCATATCGCCAGTTATTGGAATGACGAATCCAGCACCAGCAGCTATTTCTATCTCACGCACAGTTATGGTAAAGTCCTTTGGCCTTCCTCGTTTCTTCGAATCGTCCGAGAACGAATTTTGGGTTTTAGCGATGCAGACGGGTTTGTCACTTAATCCCAGCCGTTCAATTTTATTTATATTCTGCTTTGCTTTGGGTAAAAATTCTACGCTTTTGGCGCCATAAATCTTAATCGCTACAGCTTCTATTTTCTCCTGAATGCTATCGTTCCAATGGTACACCGGCCAGCATTTTCCATCAAATGACTCGGCTGCATGTACCACTTGTTTTGCCAGTTCTTTCATTCCCTCTCCTCCCTTTTCCCATCCTTCAGCCAGGGCAATCTGAACGCCTATCGACTTACACTTTTCCATCACCCATTCAATTTCCTCATCGGTGTCGGTGACAAATTTATTTAAGGAAACTACTGCCGGCAAGCCAAAAATCTTTGTGTTTTCAATATGCTTCTCCAGATTGGCAAATCCTGCTTTTACTGCATCCAGATTAGATTCAGTCAACCTTTCTCGTTCCACACCGCCATGATACTTCAGTGCCCTAATGGTGGCAACCAATACGACCGCATGCGGAGAAAATCCTCCATAACCCGATACAATATCAATAAATTTTTCAGCCCCTAAATCCGATCCAAAGCCAGCTTCGGTTACCACAAAATCAGAAAGGCTCATGCCCATTCGGGTAGCAATAATTGAATTGGCTCCCTGTGCAATATTGGCAAAAGGCCCCCCATGAATAATCGCAGGATTGCCTTCCAGTGTCTGAACAAGGTTGGGCTTTATAGCATCTTTCAAAAGTAATGCTACTGCACCCTGCACATTGAGTTCTTTCGCAAACACTGCTTTCTTTTCATAGGTATCTCCAATATAGATATTCCCAATTTTCTCCTTCAAATCGTCAAGGTTTCTTGCCAGGCATAATATGGCCATGATCTCTGAAGCCGCGGTAATGTTAAAGCCGGTTTCCCTGATCATTCCTCCACTTTTACCTCCGAGTCCAGACACAATATTTCTAAGGGCCCTGTCATTCATATCCATTACTCTTTTCCACTCCACAGTGCGAGGGTCTATTCCTTTTCCGCCATCAGGCTTTTGAATATCGTTATCTATCAGTGCTGCCAAGAGGTTATTGGCTTTCTCAATGGCAGCAAAATCACCAGTAAAATGGAGGTTGATATCTTCCATGGGTATCACCTGTGAAAATCCACCACCAGCAGCTCCTCCTTTCATTCCGAATACAGGTCCTAGTGATGGCTCACGCAAAACAACCGTTGTTTTTTTTCCCAACTTGTTGAGTCCTTCGCAGAGACCTATTGATGTGGTTGTCTTTCCCTCTCCTGCCGGTGTGGGTGTCATGGCCGTGACCAGCACCAACCTGGCGTTTGCAATTTTCTTTTCATTAGTTAATGCCAGAGGCAGCTTGGCTTTGTATTTACCATAAAGCTCCAGGTCATCTTCCTTTATACCAAGTGTTTTAGCAATTTCAACAATAGGTTTTGGTTTGGAAGCCTGGGCAATTTCGAGATCCGATTTAAAAGTCATTTTCCTAATTTTAATTCAATTTTAGAAAGATGCACAGAAAAAACGGCTCAGACAACGCGTTCTTTTTTAAACAGTTCCATATCCGCCACGATCGGTGTGCTATGAAGGTAGGTACCGATGGGGTATTGCTGGGTGCATGGGCAAACATAAATTCAGCGAAAAGTATACTGGATATTGGTACTGGAACAGGGTTAATAGCCCTGATGCTGGCACAACGATCTGTCGAAATGGCACAAATTGACGCCATTGAAATTGATATTGACGCCTATCAACAAGCAGTTGAAAACGTGAATAACTCTCCCTGGTACAACCGTATCCACCCTATCCACACCCCACTACAAAACTTCACCACCATATTGAAGTATGATCTGATTGTTTCAAATCCTCCCTATTTTATAAACAGCTTAAAGCCACCCGACAAAAGGAGAAAACAGTCACGTCATGCAGATGAGTTGCCCTATTCTGTATTAATGAATGCCTGTAAAGATCTATTGCGCCCCAATGGTAGATTTTGTCTTATTCTTCCACGGGCTGAGGCAATGGCATTCATCCCCGAAGCTGCAGAGGTAAATCTCCATTGCTGCAAGAAAACTGCAGTTCGCTTTAAATCAACAAAACCCGTAGAGCGGCTGTTACTGGAGTTTTCTAATGTCTTTAAAGAACTTATTGAAACTGAACTCATTTTGTTTGACGAAGAAGGAAAACGTACCGAGGTATACCAAAGGTTAGTCTCTCCATTTTATCTTTCCGATTGAGCTAATCCATTCTGTATGAGTGGTTTTTATCGATCCGGCAGATCACCCACTTATCAAAAAAAATGCACATCAACCAACAATCGGCCGTATCATTGCGACTTTGAAATTAACCCGGATACTGTGCGAGTCGTTTTTCTCCTAATAATTGTTTTTTTGAATCACGTTGGATTCGCCCAATTGCCGGGAATAAGCATCTACAAAACTGATGAGAAGATCACTATTGACGGAAATTTAGACGAATCCGTGTGGAAAGATGCGCAGGTGGCGGATCAGTTTATGCAGTATTTCCCATCAGATACAAGTTATGCACAGGTAAATACTGAAATTAGAATGGCCTACGATAAGAACAATATCTATATCGCTGCCAAAATGTATAATAACAACCCAGGAATTGGAAAATATGTTACCCCCTCTTTGCGCAGAGACTTTAGAGGCGAAGCCAACGATGGTGTTTCGGTGGTCTTTGATACCTTCAAGGATAAGACAAACGCATTTATTTTTGGTGTAAACCCGTTTGGAGTCCAGCGTGAAGGCCTGATTTCCAATGGCGGAGGCGGAAGGGATTCTTTTACCCTCAACTGGGACAACAAATGGCATGCGGAAGCGAAGCAATTTGATGGATACTGGACAGCTGAGATTGCTATCCCATTCAAGACACTTCGCTTTAAAGAAGGCCTGAATTCCTGGTACGTTAATTTTTATCGAATTGATAGCCAGACGGGAGAGCGTTCCACCTGGTCGCCAATTCCTCGCAATTTTAGCATTTCAGCATTGGCATTCAACAGAGAATTAATTTGGGATACTCCCTTGAAAAAGCCAGGAGCCAACATTTCTGTCATCCCTTATGTAGCCGCTTCCCAAGAAAGGGATTTTGAAAAAGGAGCGCCTAAAAAAAGTAATCTTGATTATGGTGGAGATGCCAAGATAGCTCTTAGTTCTGCCCTTAACCTGGATGTCACCATCAACCCTGATTTTTCACAGGTAGATGTAGATCAGCAGGTTACCAACCTGGATCGTTTTGAAATTTTCTTTCCCGAACGTAGACAATTTTTTCTGGAGAATGCCGATTTATTCTCCGACTTCGGAGTGGATCGAATGCGTCCATTCTTTTCGCGTAGAATAGGTATTGCCAAAGACACTGTAGCTGACGAAAACATACAAAACAAAATTAAGTATGGCGTAAGGTTAAGTGGTAAGATCAATAACAATTTAAGGGTCGGTGTTTTAAATATGCAGGGGGAACAGGATAGAGACATCGGTTTACTATCCACCAATTATACGGTAGCTACTTTTCAGCAAAAAGTATTTTCGAGGTCTAATATTGGGATGATCTTCGTGAATAAGCAGGCATTTAAAGATTCGTTAGATGGTTCTTTCACACTATCTCCCAATGCCTACAACAGAATTATAGGGCTTGATTATAATCTTGCCAGCCTCAACAATCGATGGAATGGGAAGTTCTTTTACCATCGTTCTTTCGACCCGGCCCAATTGGATTCCACTTTCGCCACCGGTGCTGACATTCAATACAGCACGTTGAAATGGGAGGTGTATACCACAGTGCAAAATATTGGAGCTCACTACAATCCTGAGGTAGGTTTTGCCCGCAGGGTGGATTATCAGCGAATTGCTTCCTCCACCTGGCACAATTTTTATCCAAACTCAAATATTATTCAAAGTCACGGACCAGGATTTGATTTTGATCTTTATCGAAATCAAACCTATGGCATCACTGATTATGATGTCAATGCCATGTATAAAATGCGGTTTACAAACACAAGTTCCTTCAATGTGCGCCTGAGAAGAGAGTTTGTTTATCTGTTTGACGCCTTTGATCCCACCCGAACAGAATCATTGAAATTGGCAGCCGGTACTTCTTACAACAATAATGTATTGATGGGTTGGTACAATTCAAATGAACGCAAAAGGCTATCTTATGGATTCAACACCAGGCTTGGTGGATACTATAATGGTACACGGTTAAATCTGGGTGGAGACGTGAAATACCGTTATCAACCTTATGGAGTTCTGTCTATGGACTTTTCCTATAACCGGATCAGACTGCCACAACCCTATGGAAGTGCAGATATTTTTCTGGTAGGGCCAAGGTTTGATTTCACATTCACAAAAAATGTTTTCTTGACTACTTTCGTTCAATACAATAGCCAAATTGAAAACTTAAATATCAACTCCCGCTTGCAGTGGAGATTTAAGCCGGTTTCTGATTTATTCATCGTTTACACTGATAATTATTTTGCCTCCTCCATTGAACATGGAGAAGCCTTTCAGATTGGGCAACCAAAATATCGATCTTTGGTGCTAAAACTTACTTATTGGCTTAATCTTTGAAATTAAAAATCGTATCTTAATATCAAGGATTAAAATAGTGGTTTAAACATCGTTTTTGAGCTACATTACACTATAAAAATAATTATAATATGAAAAAAATAATTTCATTACTCATACTAAGCACCCTGGTAAACTTTGGTTATGCGCAGGGTACATGAAACATCGATCAGGCTCACAGTAAGATTGGCTTTAACGTTACCCACATGGTAGTTTCAGAAGTCGGGGGTAACTTTAAACAATTTGAAGGAAAAGTAATCACAAAATCAGATGACTTTGATGGTGCTGAAGTGGAGTTTGTAGCACAAGTGGCGTCCGTGAATACGGAGAATGAAAAAAGGGACGGACATTTGCGCTCAGATGATTTTTTCAATGCAGAAAAATTTCCTACAATTTCCTTTAAAGGAATCCTGGTGAAGCAGGGAAGCAAGTATCAGCTGAAAGGGAAGCTTACTATGCGTGATGTAACCAAAGATGTTGCCTTTGATGTAACCTATGGTGGTGCAGTAACCGTAGGTAAGGGAATGAAAGCAGGGTTTAAGCTGAATGGCAAACTTAACCGCCAGGAGTATGGCCTTAGATGGAGTAACAAAATGGAATCGGGAGAATATGTGGTAGGAGATGTAGTGGAGGTGGAATGCAAATTAGAATTGAATAAAGCATGAGATTGTATTTAAAGGAAGGATTCATTGCTAGAGGCGCTTCCTTTATTTTGTTAGAAAATGAATATAAAAGAAGAAATTAAGCAATCGCGTTTTCGGAATAACTATCAGGAAGCGGCCATTAACATTATCTACACCTCAGGATGGCTTGCTAACCAGCACAAAGATTTCTTCTCTCAATTCGGCATTACGCCCCAGCAATTCAATATCCTATCCATTTTGCGAGGTCAGCATCCCAAACAGATATCCGGAACAGAAATAAAATCCAGAATGATGGATAAAAACTCAGACGTCTCCCGACTTTTAGATCGCTTACTCTTAAAAGGTTTGATCATAAAAACCATATGCCCGGAAGATAAGCGTGCTGCCAATATTGAAATAAGTGCGAAGGGGCTGGAATTGCTAAAAAAATCTGATGCTCAAATAGCTGCCCTCGATAACATGATGAGTAGCCTTACCAATAGTGAGGCCAACCAACTCAGCAGACTGCTTGACAAGTTAAGGGGCTAGATTTTTAGCCATACAGTAAAGCCATAAGTGACAAAACTATTTGGAGGTATCAGGCGCCTAATTTGATTTTTTCAATCTCTGCTTTTACAAAGTCCATTAATTCTTTGATATACGCTTTACTAAAATCGAAGCGAATACCCGCAGCTTCATAGATTTTTGGTATCGTTTTCATATAGCCTAGTTTCAAGGCATTCATATATCCTTGTAACCCTTTTTGCGGATCTTTTCGATAATTCCTCCAGACCGCAATCGCTCCTAGCTGGGCCATTCCATATTCTATATAGTAAAAGGGTACTTCAAACAAATGCAACTGCTTTTGCCACATGTAGTCTTTGCCTTCCTGTAATCCGCCCCAATCTGTCACATCTTCTGAAAATTCATCCAGGATTCTATTCCAGTTTGCTTTTCTCTCTTCTAATGTATGTTTTGGGTTCTCGTATATCCAGTGTTGATATTTATCTATAGTGGCTACCCATGGAAGGGTGGCAATCAAATCTTCCAGGTGTTCCAGTTTGGCCCTCTTTAAATCTGCTTTGTTATCAAAGAAAATATTCCAGTGATCCATCGAAATCAGTTCCATAGACATAGAAGCCAGCTCGGCTACTTCCATAGGTGGTGATTTAAAATCATTGAGGGGTAAATCCATGGTAAGAAAATTGTGAACCGCGTGTCCTCCCTCGTGCATAATTGTGGTCATATCTCTCAAGGTAGAAGTGGCATTCATAAATATGAATGGTACACCAATTTCGGCCAACGGATAATTGTAACCTCCTGGCGCTTTTCCCTTTCTCGAATCCAAATCCAAATGCTCCATCTCACGCATGATGCTCAGACACTGTCCGAGATAAGGATCAAGCTTTGTAAATACTTCTATCGCTTTTTCAGTCAGTTCTTTCCCACTATTAAATGCTTTCAGCGGTTCTCTTCCTTCGGGGTCTACCGCCTTATCCCACGGACGCAAGGTTGATACTTTCAATCTTTCTTTGCGCGCTCCGGCCATCTGATCCAAAATCGGAACTACCTCAGCCCTTATGGCTTCATGAAATTGAAAACAATCTTCCGGTGTATAGTCGAACCGGCCGTAAGATTTGAACATGTAATCCCTGAAGTTGGAGAAGTCGGCATTGGACGCCACTTTGGTTCTAAGCAGAATGAGCTCTGAAAATAGTTGATCCAGCGTCTCTTTGTCCTTAAGCCTGCGCTCAAGAATTGTCCTATACACCTTTTCTCGCTTTTCCCTGTCGGTTGACATCAGCAATACTCCGGCCTGTTGTAGTGTCATCTCCTTTCCTTCCAGTTCTACTGTCATCGCACCTGAGATCTGCCCGTATTTTTGCGTTTTCATGTTGATCTCGGTGAACAGTGGAATATTCGCTTCTCTGAACAACTCAATCTCTTTTCTGATGCTCCTCACCATCATATCATAGCCTTCTTGTTGCTCCAACAATCTTAGGTATTGACAAGCCATCAATTTCTTATTCAGTGCATCCGATAATGGTGACATGTGGGGTTGAATATTTTCTACAAAATCCTGATAGCTTTTTCGGTACTCCTCATTTTCAGTGAAGCATGTCATTTTCACATACCTCCACCCTGCATCTTCTGAAATAACCGATTCCAATTCGCTGCGATCCTTTAACCATTTTTCAAGGTGATCAGTAGATGATATTTCCCTACCCAGCAGTTGATCAAAATAAGGTTTCAAAGCTTCCCAGGTGGTCACTTTAAAATCTTCAGGTAAAAACTGACGGGTGGGCCTTTTTGGAATGGATAGTGTAGAACTCATTAAATTGATGGATTGAATAAAAATTGAAGGCTCAAAATTAGCCAAATTGACTGTTCTACCCAGCGCATTTGGTACTTCTCCCTATTTTTTAGTTCAGGAAAGGGTCACAAAGTTATAAACACCCCCTTGAGGTAGAGGTACCTCAGCATTTTCATCAGCTTTTGAATCACCCTCGAAATTATATACTTATGCACCATGAAATTACTTGTAGATGTACTCGGGTGGGTAGGATCAGTAGAAGTGATACTCGCCTACGGATTGAATAGCTATCAGAGAATCAATTCCAAATCCCTAACCTTTCAACTGCTCAATCTTACAGGTGCCGCTTTTCTCATTACCAACACCGTATATTATGGCGCCTTCCCATCTGCGGTCATCAATGTGATTTGGGTAATAATTGCCATTCCTGCTATTTTTAGAATAATGAAAAACAATAAATCATCCCTAGAGAAAGGGCAATGAGCCATCTCAAAAATCAACTGCTGTATCTTTAGTGATGATTTTTATATCTTTCTGAAAACATGCCACTATGAAAAAATTCGGCCTGCTCCTGCTCTCCTGTATTCTAAGTATAAGCTTTGCATTTGCGCAATCAAAAGCCCTTAGCAAACAGCTTAAGGAATTTGATACTTATGTAGAAAATGCAAGAAAGCAATGGGACGCTGTGGGTCTGGCCATTACTGTGGTCAAAGACAATGAGGTGATTTTTAAAAAAGCATATGGGCTGCGTGAGTTGAACAACAATGATGCCGTAGATACCAACACGCTCTTTGCGTGCGCCTCTACCACCAAAGCGATGACAGCAACCTGCATGGGAATTTTGGTGGATGAAGGAAAAGTGAACTGGGACGACCCCGTTATCAAGTATCTTCCGGATTTTCAACTCTACGACCTTTATGTAACAAGGGAGCTGAGAATAAGAGATCTCTTTCTTCACAACAGTGGTGTTGGAAATACAGATTTCCTTTGGAGCTTTATGAACATCAGCAGCAAAGAAATATTGGAGAAGATGAGATGGGTAAAACCAAGTTACTCCTTTCGGTCGAGCTTTATTTATCAGAATATTTTTTATTTGGCTGCCGGAGAGGTAATTGAAAAGGTAAGTGGAAAACCCTGGGAAGTATTTGTTAAAGAAAACATCTTCAGTCCACTACACATGACCAACACCTATCCCACATTAAAAGAAGCGCCCAATGCCAATAGAACAAAGCCACACATGAAGGTGGATGGGAAGATGATGGTGATTGAAGATATGAGTGCAGATGCCATAGGGCCGGCCGGTTCTGTATGGTCTTCTATTGATGACATCAGCAAATGGGCAAAGTGTATGCTGGACAGCAGTAAGTATGCAGGTGGCCGATTGGTGAAGCAAAAGACCTGGGAGGAGATTACCAAAGTACAAACGCTAGTTCCTTCTTCAGAATTTTATCCAACCGCTCAACTCACCAAACCGAATTTCACCTCCTATGGATTTGGATGGTTCCAGCAAGATTACAAAGGAAAAAAAGTAAATTTTCATACCGGAAGTCTTCCCGGATCGATTGCCATTCATGGTCAAATACCGGAAGAAAAGATTGCTGTGTATGTATTCGGTAATACCGATCATGTAGAGGTACGGCACGCCCTCATGTACAAGGCCTTTGATCTTTTTGCACTGGGTGGACCTACAGACTGGAGCAGTGATTTTCTCGCACTTTATACCCAACTCGATCAGGCGGGAGAGGCAGCACAAAAAGAGCAGAATAAAAAACGCGTGCTTAATACCAACCCTTCTTTGCCGCTATCAGCGTATGCAGGAACTTATCAGGACGAACTATTTGGAGAAGTGGTTGTCACTGCCATAAACAATCAATTGATGATGAATATTAATAATATGCACAAGGCAACATTATCGCATTGGAACTTTGATACTTTTAAGGGACCTCTGGAGCAAAAGTGGAATGGCGATGTAACCGCACTTTTCCAACTCAATAGCGCAGGAGAAATAGCCACACTTAATCTGGCAGGGTTTACACTACGAAAAACAAAATAAAAAGACTAAAATCCCCCTTCTTGCCGCGGCAATTGCCAGACAATAATAATTAGCTTTGCCAGTTAGAATACAGAACATGAAAAGATCAATCTTAATTATATTGCTGGTAACGTTGATTCAAATCAGATGTGCCACCACACAAGAGCCTTATTTCAAAGTAACTACCCCACAGGAGTATCTCAATGAAATGTTGGATTATATGGAAGAAAACCATATTAATCGAAAGTCTATCGACTGGCCTGCATTTAGGCTTGCAGTGCAACAAAAGGGAGCAGGCGCAGAAACAATTGCCGATGCCGATGAGAGCATTATCTATGCATTTGAACTGCTCAATGACCAAACAAGTTTTCTAATCACCAATCAAGGCAAATCACTTACGTTTACCACTCCATGCACAGATGCAGCAGCCCCAGAAGTAAATGTACCCGCTGATATTGGTTATATAAAAATTCCACCCTTTGGCAATAGTGGTGTCAATGCGGCCATTTTCGCAGAGAAAATGCACGGTGAGATTAATGCTCAAGACAAAGCAGATCTAAAAGGATGGATTGTCGACCTAAGAGGAAATACAGGAGGTAACATGTGGCCAATGCTGGCGGGCATCGGGCCGGTATTGGGAGAGGGTACAATTGGTTATTTTATAGACAGCAATGACGTAAAGAGTGCAATTGAGTATAAGGGAGGTGCCGCCTTGTATGATGGTGTGGCAGTTGTTGCGGTAAGTTTTCCATATACTCTTTTAAGTACTAACAGTAAGGTGGCAGTGCTTGTGGATCACGCTACTACCAACGCTGCCGAAAGTGTGGCAATAGCTTTTATTGGTAAAACTAACACCCGTAGCTTCGGCCCACTCACCTGTGGAAGGGCAGGCGGAAATCAAACCTTCTCAATGTCTGATGGTTCCATTTTATACCTTACGGTTGCTTTTCTAGCTGATCGATCTGAAACTGAACACCGCGGTGAATTGCAACCTGATGAAGTGGTGGACGACCCCGCATTGATTTTCGATAAAGCAGTCGATTGGATTAATCAACCCGGTTAACCGATTTCAATCACCACATCATCGGTAAGCGGGTGGCCCACGCAATTCAACATATAGCCTTCATCTTTTTCTGACTGAGAAAGTCCCTCGTCTTCATCCATTTTTACCTTTCCTGACAGAAGCTTTCCCCGGCAGGCAGTACAAAGGCCACTTTGGCAGGAATAAGGAAGGTCAATGCCCATATCGAGGGCTGTTTCAAGAATGAACTTATCGGGGGGCACCTCTACTTTGTACTCTTCTCCATCATACCGGATGGTTACTACCCTTGTTTTTAATTCCTCCTCTACTTTGGCTACTTCTACTTTTTTAGATTCTTTATCGATGGTACCCTGTACAAAACTTTCTTTGAAGATTTTTTCCTTAGGAATATTTCTTGCAGCCAAAAGGGTATCTACATTTTTCATCATTCCTTCCGGACCGCACATCAGGTACGTGGTCTTGTCGATACCCCAATCGGGAATGCGCTCCACCAATTTGGCCAGCATCTCTCCGTTAAGCAGACCAGAATAACCCTGCCAGTTCATAGGCGCATTGTCCAACACATGAATGATGTGTAATCTTCCTTCGAAAGTAGTCTGTAGTTTCTCCAATTGACCTTTGAAAATGATGCTGTCAATATCCCTGTTGCAATAGATCAGGGAGAGGATACTTTCAGGTTCCTGATTGAGGATACTTTTAATAATTGACATCATGGGAGTAATTCCCGACCCTCCTGCAAAAAGAATGAGATGCCTTTTATTTGCTTTGTCGAATTCGGTTACAAACTGACCCATTGGCTCCATGACCTTCACCTTGTCTCCCTTTTTTAGGTTATCTGAAAGGTGATTGGACATCAATCCATTGTCAACCCGCTTTACAGAAACCGCCAAAGCCTCGTCTACAAATGGTGATGAGCACAATGAATAAGCCCTTCTCACTTCTTTGCCCCCAATGGGTACTATAAGCGTGAGAAACTGTCCTGGCCTGTAAGCTATTTTCTTTTCTGCCGGATGATCAAAGACGATGGTGATGGCATCTTTGGTTTCTTCTATAATGTCTTTTACAGTGAGCTCATGGTAATGAGGCCCATGACCACTTTCCGGCCTTTTCTCCTTTTTCTTAAATAATCCAAATGCCATTATTCTTCAATCAGGTCAAACAAACTATAGGACAAAAATAGCTTAAAGATGCCATTCCTACACCCAATTTAAATATTAAACCAGTAGGTCCATTTGAGAACTAATGCCCTATTCTTATTGACAAAATTATCGGACAGGTAGTTCTCTGTGTATACAATAAAAAAATCTGATGCTGGTTTGTACCGCCACTGAAATCTTGTGTTCAGGTTTACATTTTCAGTTACATCATTATATTGCGCAAAGGCTGTCAAAAACAGTTTATCTGTGAAGGTAACATCCAATTTCGGGCTTATCAGAAACAATTCTTCCTTACCATAACTCTCGGGGAGGTTGATGTCGTTATAATCAAATTGTAGAGAAAAGCTTCCATAGGGCTGAAATCGATAGCTCAATTGTCCATTAATATTATTATTGGTTCCATTATAGAAACTCCCCACGCTCCCGCCAATTTTATAGGTAAGGCGATGTCGCTGGTCGGAAGTGTAATTAATGGATGCACGATTCCATTCAAAGGATTCACCTTTTAAAAAACTTTCATACACATTGGCATTGATGGGATTGAAGTTGCGGGTAAGTTGCTGAAAACTATTATCTGCACCTATATCAAACTTTGAGGTATTAAAAAAAGTGATGGTATAACCTACCTTTATGCTCTTATCTCTGTTTCTCCATCCGGAGATATTGGTAAAAGTGATTTCAGCGAAAGGCCCCATATTAGATATCTTATTGCTTTTAGGGAATAGCCTCCCCTCCACACGACTGAAGCCGGAATAGTAACCTGAGAAAACCCCGAGTTTTGGCACAAAACCTACCTCTGCATTAAAGTTTTCTCCCGCACCATTTTGGGCAATCATGATATTGATATTTCTGGCGTAGTATCCCAGGAAGGTTCCAAAGGAATAATTTTTGTCACTGACACCCGCATCTACCGATCGATGATAATACATATCCCCTCTAAGCTTGTTTCTCAATCCCCTCAAATTAAAATCTACGCCAAACACACGATTGTATCGATTCAATGTTTTTATAGTATCGTTTCCAACAATACTTTCCTTCACCAGACTTGCATGATAAAAGGCAGTAGGGTCGTAATCAGAAATACCCAACGACTCTTTATTGACCATCACAAAACCAATATTGGAAAGGCCTATGTTGCGTTGAATCACTCCCACTGTATAGTTTTGCCTGGGCAATCCAAGAGAAGCTTTGTCATCGGTCTGCATGTTCATCAATCCCACCCTCCATTTTGAGCCCAACTTACCGCTCAGTCGGGCACCATATTGTATGGGTACCTTTTCCAGTACACCTGATGTATCACGTGCCAGTCCGATACGTCTTGAAAAGAAAGGCCTTGTGTCCGGAAAGCCAGGCTGCTCAAACAAGTCATTGTTCTCTAAAAAGAATTGCCTGCGCTCCGGAAAGCCAAACTCAAATTGCGTGAGGTTAATTATCTGTTGATCTACTTCTACCTGCGAAAAGTCAGGATTGACTGTCAGGTCCAGGTTTAGGCTTGGTGTCACTGCAATTTTTGCATCGAAGCCTATGCCTGGGTTAAACTCTGTGGTGGTGCCTGCCTCATTGTCTTTGAATACTTCACCCGACAAGTAAGGGATTAAAGAAATATTCATTCCAGGTTTGGGGGCAGGATCATCCCAAATCAATTTCCCGGAAAAGGCAAATGCACTGGGAAAGTACTGCAGCGGAGTAGCTATCCAATTTGATCTTTCATTGCGCTTCGCGTCATTGCGCAGAATATTAAAATTCCATGTTCCATCGTTGTATCGAATGGACTTAAAGGGTATAGCCACCTCTACTACCCATCGGTCTTCATATCGTGCAGCAGCGGTATACCATTTGTTATCCCAAAACGATGAATAGTCTGACGGGTCATTTCCTCCAGAGGATATAAGCCCTTCCCGTTGAACACCAAACGGATTGACATTGAAAAAGAAACCATTGGTTTTGTCATTATAGGTATCCACATAAAAACCAATATTGTCATTATTACCAAATTCAAAATCTCTTCGCAACGATTGGATGAGCACCTTTCTACTGTCGTCAAAAGCAGTAAGCCCTATGTATAAATAATTATCATCAAAAGTCATTCTCACTTCTGTCTCATGTTGGGGAGCAATTGAGTCGACTGGTATGTTCATGAAGAATCCAGATGCCACAGCACTGACCTGCCAGTCATCTTCTGTCAATGCTCCGTCAATCTGAATGGGAGATTTGGCTTTGCGGATGTGAAACTCCGTTCCTGGCAGGTTTTGGGCTTCTGTACTAAATGAAGCAAGTGCAAAATTGAGTATAAGGGTGATCCTCTGGATTTTCATTCTCCGCAAAGAAATAAAAGATATTCCGGTTTCCTTTACCACTGAAATAAACTCCAATAGCGCTAAAATTTGTAAATTTGCCCCTTACTCTAGAATTAAGCATGTCCATACAATCCCTTAAAGCCATATCCCCTATCGATGGCAGATATGCAGACACTACGGCTCCCCTAAGCAAGTATTTCTCTGAACAGGGTCTGATGAAGCACCGTGTGCTGGTAGAAATAGAGTACTTTATTGCATTGTGCGAGAATAACCTGCCGGAGTTGGGCTCCTTCCCAAAGAATAAGATAGAGGCGATACGGGCTATTTATAAAAACTTTAATGACGACAATGCGCTGGAAATCAAACGCATTGAAAAAACGACCAACCATGATGTAAAGGCGGTAGAGTATTTTATTAAGCAAGAATTTGATAAGCTAGGGCTTGAGGCCCACAAAGAGTTTATCCACTTTGGACTTACTTCACAAGACCTTAACAATACGGCAACACCCTTGTTGTTAAAAGAATTTTTGGAGAAAGAATTTTTACCCCAACTCAACAGCACTATAAAACTATTAGAAGGACAAGTCAATGCCTGGAAAGAAGTACCCATGTTGGCGCGCACGCATGGTCAACCCGCTTCACCTACCCGGTTGGGTAAGGAGATTAATGTATTTGTGGTGCGGTTGAAAAATCAACTTACACAACTGCACCGGATTCCACACAGTGCCAAGTTTGGTGGCGCCACAGGAAACTTTAATGCTCACCATGTAGCTTATCCCGACATCGACTGGCTGGACTTTGGCAATCGCTTCGTTGCCAATTATCTGAAGTTGGAAAGGAGTCATCCTACCACGCAGATAGAGCATTATGATAACATGGCTGCACTGTTTGACAACCTCAAACGCATCAACACCATTCTTATCGATTACAGTCGCGATGTGTGGCAGTATGTAGCCATGAACTATTTCAAACAAAAAATAAAAGACGGTGAGGTGGGCTCTTCTGCCATGCCACACAAAGTAAATCCCATCGATTTTGAAAATGCGGAAGGCAATCTTGGATTGGCCAATGCACTCTTTGAGCACTTGTCGGCCAAGTTGCCCATCTCAAGATTGCAACGTGACCTTACCGACTCTACCGTGCTAAGGAACATCGGAGTGCCTATGGCGCATAGCTTCCTGGCTCTTCATTCTCTGGGAAGAGGCATCAACAAACTGGAGTTGAACAAAGCGGCCATTGACCACGACCTGGAGGAGAACTGGGCTGTAGTAGCTGAGGCCATACAAACCATTCTGAGAAAGGAAGGGTACCCTAATCCCTACGAGGCATTGAAAGACCTCACCCGCAAGAACAGCAAGATCACCAAAGAGAGCATTCACACCTTTGTGGAATCGCTGGACGTGAAGGAGGAAGTGAAAAAGCGATTGAAAGACATTACTCCCTTTAACTATACGGGCTTATAGGGTGAAAAAGATCATCTCTGTTTTAATTCGTTTCGTTCCGCGCAAGTACTTACAACGATTTAGTGGAATAGGACTTAAAATGTTAGGCCTTTTCTATACAGGCAACAACGTTACCTGCCCGATTTGTAATCATCACTATCGTACTTTCCTGCCATATGGCAGAATTCATCCCAGGCCCAATGCGCTGTGCCCCCATTGTCAGTCGTTGGAAAGGCATCGATTGATCTGGCTCTATCTAAAAGAGAAAACGAATTTCTTTTCTACTCCACTCAGCGTGCTGCACATTGCTCCCGAGGCCTGCTTTATGCAACGTTTCGAAGCGCAACATGGTGAGGGCTACGTCACCGCTGACCTGGAATCGCCCTTGGCCAAAGTGAAGATGGACATACACGAAATGCCCTTTGAGGACAACCGCTTTGACATAGTGCTTTGCAACCATGTGCTCGAACATGTAGCGGATGATATTAAAGCTATGGAAGAAATCCATCGGGTATTAAAGCCGGGCGGTTGGACGCTCATGCAGGTGCCTTTTTTTTCACCTATACCTGACACTACTTTTGAAGACAATACCATCACCGACCCAAAAGAGCGTGAGCGTTTGTTTGGGCAAGATGATCATGTAAGGAAATTTGGTAAGGATTATCCTGATCGGATTAATCAGGCGGGATTAAAGGCCGAGGCCAGCACCTTTGCTGCTGATGTGGCTGCAGAGCAAGCTCTTCGCTACGGCATTGAAAGGAAAGAGGTGTTGTATTTGGGGAGGAAGGTGTAGGGTTGAGTCGTTAGAATGCAGTTGTTAGAATTGAGACCGCGGGGATAATTTTTAGCTTAAACTTTTTAATTACTAATAACCGAAGAGTCTGCTTTTTTACCACAGAGAGCACAGAGAAATACACGCAGAGGGCGCATAGTACTTCTTTGTGAACTCTGTGGTTAAAATATATTAACCCAGCAATTGGCGTGCGTGTTGTGCAGATATGGTGGTGGACGGCTGCCTTGCTGCATTTGTACGGGTACGTTGTTGCATTACTCCGTATGCCTTGTCGCATCTGTACGGGTAC
>CAYPDF010000020.1:0-61617 GCA_964409415.1 uncultured Ohtaekwangia sp.
CCTGTTCAGAACTTGCATCTTAAAGAACGATGACGTGCATGGCGCACACAAAAAAGGCTGCATACGAGCAGCCCTTTACTTAAATTTAATTTAAGGTGTTTATCCTAAATACGCCTTCAGCTCCTTGCTTCTGGATGACTGTCTCAGCTTGCGGGTTGCTTTCTCTTTTATCTGACGAACGCGCTCGCGTGTCAGGTCAAACTGGTCTGCAATTTCCTCCAGCGTAACTGCATGGCCACCTGCCAATCCATAGTACAAAGAAATAACAGCAGACTCACGCTCACTCAAAGTGGCAAGTGCTCTTTTTACTTCTGTCTGCAGCGACTTTACCATCAGATCTGAATCCGGTACATCGGCATCCACATCCTCCATAATATCCAGTAAGGTTCCGTCTCCATCTCCCTGCGCAAAAGGTGCATCCATAGAAACTTTACGTGCCCTGAATGTCAGGTTAGTTCTTATCTCCTCCGGAGTCATCTCCATAACTTCTGCCAACTCATCCTCCGTAGGCTCACGCTGGTGCTTTTGCTCTAACTCAGAGAAAGCATTGTTAATTTTATTTAAAGAACCTACCCTGTTAAGTGGAAGACGAACAATCCTTGATTGCTCTGCCAACGCCTGTAATATGCTCTGGCGTATCCACCAAACTGCATAGGAAATAAATTTAAAACCACGGGTCTCATCAAAGCGAGTAGCCGCTTTAATCAAGCCCAGGTTCCCCTCATTGATCAAGTCACTTAAAGTCAAGCCATGATTTTGATACTGCTTGGCCACCGACACCACAAAACGCAAATTGGCGTTTACCATTTTCTCCAAAGCCATCTTGTCTCCTTCTCTTATCCGCTTTGCAAGCTGAACCTCCATTTCCGCAGTAATAAGATCAATCCTGGCAATTTCGCTCAGGTATTTATCCAGTGATTGCGTTTCACGATTGGTTATCTGCTTGGTTATCTTGAGTTGACGCATTAAAGTGTAAATTAATTGTTTATGTAAAAAATATCGATTTCATATTTCATTTTCCTCAAAACACCACCCCATTAGAGTTATAACTCCAACTTTTTATTCATCAAAAGCCGTTAGACTTCTGACTGTGTACTGAGGCTGGCTAATAAACCAAGGAGGGCAATTTCAAGGGAAAAACGCATAAATCGCCAGCAAAATTACAAAAAGTCGGACTAAAATCCTAAGAAATAGTCATTAAGTAGGTGTATAACAACTCGTTATATACTATTAGTTCCAGACCTTAGAATGCTATTTCTATGGGTATGATCTCAAAACAGCCCAAACAAATAAATAGTAAACATACCCCAGGCGGTACCGGAAACCATACTCAAAATGGCAAGCAATATCGCATGTGGCATCCATTCTTCATTATAAGCTGCTGTAACGGCTGGTGCAGTGGAAATACCCCCCAAGTTGGCCATACTGGCTATTGGTACCCAGGCCATGTGCAATCGCATTATACGAGCAACGATCATCATAAAAATATAGTGCGCTACGATCCAAATCATGGCTATAGCTACAAAAGGTATCGGCAGGGAAAGTCCACTGAAGTTTAACCTTAGTCCCAGAATAGCCATTATTAGTATGATTAGTATGCCTCCTATTTTAAGTACAAAGGGGTGATTCCATCTTGAAATAAAGTTACCGAGCATTAGCCCTAATAAAGAAAGCACAATGACCCTCCATAAAAAATCCTGAACCAGCCAATTGGTCAGCAGTGTAACTACTAAAATGGAGAAAACGGTTATGATGATTGAACCTAACGTTCTGCTATTTGGCTTGATCTCATCGGCAACGAAGTCCGGTATTGTCTCAGTGATCCCAAAAAAACGATTGAACTGATCACTCCTCTTTATCAATTGAAACATTAAGATTGTCCAAATATTGACCAAAATATTATCCAGTACCAACACAGAAAGGAACAGCGACTCGGGAGTTCCCACTAGTTCTTTAAGTACCAACTGGCTGGTACTCCCTCCTATCCACCCGCCCACTATGGGTACTAGTCCCTTCCAATACTCCTGTGTAATGAAAAGATCATGGCCGGAGGGCAAAATGATGGTGGCAAGAAATACTAGCATTACGGGAAGAATAGCAATCACGAGCGATCCTGACACGAATAAGATAATTGGTCTTGCCCCCACTGCTTTTAGTTGAGGGATGGATAAAGCACTCATGACCGTGAGAATGGCAAATGGAATAATCCAATTACGACTTAATGAGTGAAGATAAACATGAGATAAATCAAGGCCGGTAGTATGAGTAACAGCAGCAGGAATAACATAAGCAAAAAGGATGGCAGGAAACCAATTAAGAAGACCCTGTACCCATGGTGTTTTTTGTTTGTTTAACCATAACACGGCAAGTAGCGTAAAGGAGACAACAAATAGGGCAATCCACTGATCCATTTTAGTGATTTGTGGTTTATATAAGGGGAAAAGATAGTGAATTATTCTACTTTATCGTTATCACCGGTTGAGACGCTATTGATAATCATACATGGCGTTCCATAGTTGGGTGAATTCTTTTACAAAGGACTTGACTACTCCACTTTCACGGGTGAGCAAGACATTTTCATGATTGTATTTTGCGGCACTCAAAGTCCAGTTGTAACTGCCTGTAATCAGTGCATTGTTGTCCACCACCATAAATTTGTGATGCATATGATTTGGAGTGGCATCCATCTTCACAGAGATACCTTCTTTTGCAAGGCGTGCAATGTCTGATCCTAGATCCAATGACTTGTCATTATCGGTAATGATTCTCACTTCTTTCCCTCTCTTATGTGAATCCAGAATTGCACTTGTAATTCGATCATCACTAATCGTAAATACGCAAATATAAATTTTGTTTGTTGCATACATTATCTGATTGATAATGATATTTCTACAAGCATCTCCAGGGCTAAAATACGCATCAGCCTTTTCTGTATTTTTTGGAAGCAATGCGCTATTGGCATTCTTAATCCATTCTAATATAAAGGTGTAATTGTCTGGGGTAGCCTTTTCGTTAGCAATCTCATATATCTTGCTGCGGAGAAAATTGAGTTGATCCACGTCAAGTGGGTGCTCACCAATTAAGGTTTTAATTGACTTTTTCTCAGAGCGGGAAAATATTTCATCTTCAATACTCAATTTCAATTGATTAATTATCTCTTCCATTCTTTTCTGGTTAAACACTAAAGTATTGCTTTCACAACAAAATAAAATACAGTGGGACATAATAACGCGCCAATCCCTGTATAAAAGGTGGCAGTTAACGCACCGTATGGAACTAATCTGGGATCTGTTGCGGCCAAACCAGCAGCCACTCCACTGGTAGTGCCAATCAATCCTCCAAATACCATAGCTGTGTGAGGATTATTCAACCCAATATGTTTTGCTATGATGGGAGTGCCAATCGTAATCATTATGGATTTGACCACCCCGATGGCAATGCTAATGGCAATAATATCCGATCCGGCTCCTATGGCTGAGCCGGTAATAGGACCTACAATAAATGAGCAAGCGCCTGCGCCAATCGTAGTAAAATCCAGAACACTTCTATATCCCATTACATACCCTATTGTTCCGCCAACAAAGAAGGCAACAAAAACTCCAATCAGAAGAGAAATTATCCCTGCCAGTCCAGCTCGTTTTATTTCTGAATAATTTGCTCCCATTGCAGTGGCAACCACTGAAAAATCGCGCATCATTGCCCCACCCAGCAATGCCATACCCGAAAACAAAGGAACATCTGCTATTCCCTTTTTCCCTCCAAAGAAAGCAAGTACAAGACCAGCAACAATTGCAATTGCAGCTCCGGGAATTTTCTTGTTAGTAAATTTTTTGGATAACCAATAGGATGCATACATAATTGTACCCACCGTAAGGAATGCAAAGATGAAGTCATTTGCACTGATTACCTTTTGAATCAGGTTCATGCCTCCGGTTGATTTGAGTCTGTCAGTTTTTTAGATGCTCCGATTTTTGAAACTAAGGGAACCAACATCAGGCAAAACCCAGTAGCAAGTACTCCAACAACAATGGCCACCCACCCACCGCTTAGGGCCGCTTTTACATTTTGTGTGGCCGACATGGCCACCACAATAGGGATATACATTGCATTCCAAAACATGATTCCACCCTCAGTTTCAGGCTGGAAATATCCTCTCTTTCTTATTTGCTCATTAAGCATTATTAAAAAAAACATTGCAAAGGCGACACCTCCCATATTGCCCGGGATATCCAGCCAAATGCCAAGCGCCCCTCCAATTAGTTGGCCAGTAAGAAAACATCCGGCCAGGATGGCCACACCATAAATTTTCATGTTTCAGTATAGAGTGATCGAACAATTTAAGGTATTATAAATACTATTGCAATCATCACCCAGATTGAGAAGAATAGACTATGCGGTCATCGCATTTGCCCCATTCTTAATTATATTTGTTATTGGAAGAGTCAGGGTAAATTCAGTGCCTACTCCAGGGGTACTGGTAACTTCTATTTGTCCACCATTACTTTCAATAAATTTTTTTGACAACATAAGACCAATTCCCGTTCCCTTTTCATTATTGGTTCCTATGCTTTTGCTTCTCCCCCGAAACTTGAATATATTTTTAATGTCACTTGTAGCAATGCCAATACCTGTATCAGCCACCAACAGTTTAACGTAACCTTGCACTTCATTGTACCTAATAGTAATCTCACCCTCTTTATCAGTAAATTTTATGGCGTTGTTCAATATATTCCTTAGCGCAGTTTTAAGGTGATCAACATCAAACCACACATGCATATCCTCATTCCGATGATGAATCAATTTAATATCCTTTTCATTTGCTGATTGAGCGAAAAGTTCCAACAGGTCGTCCACCACTTCGCACAAACGAATCTGTGTCGATTGGATTTGAATGCCATTAAGCTGGCTACTGGCCCAGGCCAACATGTTGTTCATTGTTCCAGAGACGGTCCCAATGGTCTTATACAAATCATTAAATACTCTTTTTTGATCTGCTTCCTTCAGACCTCCTTCCTTTATAATTTCAAGAATACCTTTAATATTATTAATGGGGGCCCTCATATCATGGCCGACTATGGATAAAAGCTGGTTCTTACTTTCGTTTAATTTATTCAATGAAATATTTTGTTTTTCGATCATTGCATTCCTTTCAGCAATATTTTCATTTTTCCTTTTAAGTTGTTTATTAAGCAGTTGCTTCTCCTTGTTATTCTTGTGCAGCACTACTCCCCATATTGTCAAAATGATTCCGAGTGCAGCAAAAAAAACAATCCAAAGATAATTCTGTTTAATGATTTCTCTGTTAAGTGCATTTTCTTTTGCGAGTTGCAATCGCTCAAGTTCATTCTGTCGTAGGTGAAGAAAATTAATTTCTTTTTCTTTTGCTTCGTTAAAAATACTATCGCTATACTGTTTATATAATTCATGCATTAAAAGTCCTTTGTTGTAATCGTTCTTGGCCTTATAACTTTTATAGAGAATGAGGGCATCCTGTGCAATCTCCCATTTAGAATTCATCTGGCGCGCAATTGCAAGGCTCATTAATCCATACTCAATACTTTTATCGTATTGGCCACGCATTTGGTGTACTTTGGCCAAACCGGCATAGGCAAAACAATCTTCCCAATTATCCCTATAATTTTTACTGTCAAGTACCTCGCTATAACTCATCTCTGCTTCGTTATATTTATCCATATGCAAGTACACCTCACCTCTTCTGTTAAGTGACATGGAGTACATATGGTGATTTTTATTTTCTATGCTTAACGCAAGTGATCTGGTTAAATAGAATAAGGCACTGTCATAATTTTTTGCACCATCATGGATAATTGATAGGTTAAAATAGTTGGAGATAAGTCTGTTCTTGTTTCCAGATCGAATCGAGTAAACAAGAGATTTCCATTGATAGCGTAGTGCCTTTTGAAAATTTTTCTGAGTTTCATAAATCAAAGAGATATGGTTCAAGCTCATCGCAATACCAAGATCATTCTTGAGAAGTTCATGAATCTCCAATGCCTCCATAAAGAAGGTGAGTGCCATATCATAATTACCAAGAATATAATTGGTAAAACCTACCTTATTCAGAATATCGCCTGTCAATCGTTTGTAATTTCCATTTTTGGATAACACAAGGGCTTTATGATAGTATGCCAAGGCTGAATCGGGCTTGTCATAACTCAATGCTTCCCCAAGATCAAAAAGCAATTTAGCTTGAAGGCTGTCTGGTATTTCAGGGTATCCCTTTTCAACCAAACGCCATTTGGAAATTAGTGAATCGGAGCTTGTCGGCTCGGCACCCATGGTTAAGGTTATAGTAATTAGAAATACAGATATACTAAGTGCTAGGTTCATATCGCCTCGATCAACAAAAGTGAAAAAAAATGACTCGCTAACTTGCCCAATAAAATTAGCCCGCTAGCTCTGTTCAACAAAGTGGTTTTTGTACGAGTATCACAATAACCTTACAAGGGTAATAGAAGTGCTATACGAACGGGGATACAAACGGTCTGTTGCACTAGAATTGACCTATCCTAAAGCCGTTGGTCATTAGATGATAGGAAAGGTTATGACTTTGGGAACGGAGTTTTTGAAAACAGGTTAGCAGACACTTTGATTTTCACAAAATAGTATCCTATTATTAATTGCGCTCCGGAGGTATCGAAGGGCGTATTTCAATTTTGCTGGGTAAAGCTCTTGGGTTCATCTCCAAAAGATCTACCACCAACTGACCGATGTCTTCTATTTGAATTTTCCAACTGTCAGCATCATTGGGTATGTGATCGTTAAAGTTTGTAGCTACAGACCCAGGCATAATCGTGCTTACCTTTACACCATGCTTGCGCAAATCCAGCATGATGGATTGAGTAAAACCGGTAAGACCAAATTTACTGGCATTGTATGCAGAGCCACCGGCAAAAAAGTTGGTGCCGGCCAGACTGGAAATAGTAATTATATATCCCTTGGATTTTATTAATGAATCCAACGATGCTTTTACACTGTTGAATACGCCAGTAAGGTTTGTATCAATTGTATCATTCCATTGCTTATGGGTTAATTCTTCAATTGATCCGAATAGTCCCACACCGGCATTGGCAATCAGAATATCAAGTTGCCCCCATTTGTCTAGAAGAGTTTTAACGGCATTCTCTTGTGAAGCGTTGTCACGAACATCAGCTTGCACGCCTATAACCTTGGCCCCTCCCAATTTATTGAGTCGAGCGGCTGCATCTTCAGACTCACTTTTGTTTCTGCTGGTAATCATCACCTTTACGCTTTTCTTAATCAACGCTTCAGCAATACCATAACCTATCCCCTTACTGCCACCGGTAATCAGCGCGGTTTTCATTTCTATTGCCATGTTGCCAAAAATTAGTTGTTTAAGTGTTCAAAATAAAAATATCACCTATTAAAAGGATGATTTATCGAGGAAGGCACTTGCCCAAAAGGAAAAAACTTTATGAAAGTTTAGTATATCCTTCGAGAATCCTTCTACTACAACTACAAACATACATCTAATCAAAAAAAATCCCCAACTCAAAGCCGGGGATATCTTTGATTTACGTTTTGTCAAACGATTAATTTTGAACAAACTCTTCGAAGGACATAAGCTTAGGCTGCTCTACACCATTCTTGACTCCAAAGCTTTCGATCTTATCAATATTTCTACTTTTTGTAAGAGAGTAATCTGCCTTCGCTTTGTTAAACGTGTCTTCAATCATCTTCAGGTTTTCAAATTCGGAAGGTGACGGAGGAGCAAACCCTGATGCTACCTTACTGTATAAATCTGCAAGTTTCTCCCTAAGCTGTTTATCTGCAGTGCCAACATAATTATCTCCCTTGGTTACAACAAGAGACTCCTTGATTTTGGTCAATTCGTTAATAAGAGGCTTCGACATCTTTTTACCACTGGAACTCAGTTCACTGATCTTATTGGCGTGGGCCAATCTCTCGTCAATCTCGTAAACCAAATAGGCCAACTCTTCCGTCATATCAAACAACTTCCTGGAAATCTCTTCCAACTTCTTTCTATCCGCATCAGACCAAATTGAATTTGGATCCGGCACCAGAGAAAGTGTGGTTTCGTAAGTTTCCTTTCCTTTGGTCATTACTACTTTATATTCCCCTGCAGGAGCCCTCATGGGTGTAAAACCTCCAAAACTCAAAGTTTTGGCCTTTGCCATTTTGGGCTGACGTGTATAGCCATTCCAGGTCACTATATTGATGCCTTTAGATTTTCCAGGAGTAAGATCAATCATCTTCTTCCCTTCCGCATTTTGTATTTCAATATTCATTGAACCAAAAATGTGTTTCTTCTTCAGGTAATAAGCAATCTTTGCATCACGATTAGGGTTAGGGCCAACAAACTCCATTTCTTTGGCGGTTCCACCGAAGTCAGTTTCTTCCACAATAACTGCAGGTTTCGTTTTAAAGAAATGAACCTCTTGTTGTAAAACCTCTTGTGTGAGTTCACGAAGTGGACTAATGTCATCAATAATAATTATTCCCCTGCCGTGGGTAGCCATTACCAAATCGTTTGTTTTTGGATGTAAATCGATGTAGTGCACTGCGGTGGCAGGCATATTATTAGTAAACCGGCTCCAATTTTTTCCGTCATCTATTGAGATGAACAACCCAAACTCAGTTCCCAAAAACAGCAATCCAGGTTTTTTAAAATCTTCCTGAATATTTCTTGCAAAACCATAAATGTCTTTGCTAACCAGGGACGTCCATGTCTTCCCATAATCAGAAGTTTTATATACATAGGGATTCATATCATTTTGAGTATGGCCGTCAAATACGGCATACGCCACCGCCTTGTCGTGAACGCTTGCTTCAATATGGTAGCACCACGTATGAGGTGGAAGGCCCGGGATATTGGCTGTAACATTGGTCCAGGTTTTCCCACCATTCTGTGTCACCTGCACATTTCCATCATCCGTACCCGCCCAAATCACATTCTCATCCAAAGCAGACTCAGCAATGGTGAAAACAGTACAGTGATTTTCTGCTCCTGAATTATCTTTTGACAGCCCGCCCGAATCTTCCTGGTTTTGTTTTGCGGGATCGTTGGTGGTAAGGTCGGGCGAAATTTTAACCCATGTATCACCCATATCGTTCGATTTATGAATGAATTGACTTCCCATGTAGAACCGGTCCGGGTTGTGGGCACTCACTGCCATGGGTGCATTCCAGTTGAACCTCAGTTTAGGGTCTCCTTGCACTGGCAATGGTTGCACGGTTTTGGTTTGCTTTCGATCGATATCATAACGCCACACATTTTCAGCACCCTGCATTTCTGAATAGATTATATTCTTAGTTGGATGTTTTACCACACGAAATCCATCGCCAAAACCAACGTTATTCCAATCGCGCGCCTCAATGCCACCGGGTGATTCTGAAGGGCCATACCATGAACCATTGTCCTGAAGCCCGCCATATATATTATAAGGTTCATGGTCATCAAGACTGATGTGGTAAAATTGTGAAACAGGTAGGTTGGCTACTATTTCCATCGTGTTACCGCCATCCCATGAACGGTAAACACCACCATCAGTAGCTGCATAAATCCGATCTGAGTTGTTTATATCAAAAATAAAATCATGAATGTCGGAGTGCATCGAACCCAGGTTTTTAAAAGTATTTCCTCCATCGCGGCTAATGGAACCGAACAGCCCTCCTTTTAGTATCACATCTGGGTTACGAGGATCGATGACAATACGGGAGAAATAAAATGGTCTCACTACCAATCCAAAATCGTTGTTTAAATGCTTCCATGTTGCTCCAGCATCATCGCTGCGATAGAGCCCTTTGCTTTCGTCCTGCTCTGACTCAATTACCGAATAAAGTATATTGGAATTGGAAGGTGCCACAGCAAATGCAATTCTTCCCAGTTTTCCTGGAGGAAATCCATTGTGAATTTTATTCCAATTCTTACCCCCATCTACCGATTTATAAAGCGCACTATTGGCTCCGCCTGAACTAAACGACCAGCCTGTTCTTCTAAATTCCCACATGCTTGCATACAGTACATTGGGATTTTTAGGATCCATTACCACATCCGAACATCCGGTGGTCGGGTTAATGTAAAGAATCTTGTTCCATGTGTTTCCCCCATCTTGTGACTTGTAAACTCCACGTTCCTCGTTGTCACCCCAAAGGGCGCCAAGCACGCCTACATACATTTCCTTCGTATTGACAGGGTTAATTTCGATGCTACTTATCCTTTCGGATTTCTCAAACCCCCTTTTCTCCCAGGTAACACCACCATCAATAGATTGATAGAGGCCATCGCCAATGGAAACGCTGTTGCGTGTCCAAATCTCGCCTGTGCCAACCCAGACGATGTTATCGGGATCTTTGGGATCTAATTTAATTTTCCCGATGGATTGTGGATGCTCATCAAAAATGGGCGCAAAGGATGCGCCACCATTGCTGGATTTCCAAACTCCTCCACCTGCCGCTCCTGCATAAATAATCCTGTCATTGGTAGGATGATTTTCAAGGTCTATAAATCGCCCACTCATAATAGCAGGACCAATTTGGCGTGCTTTCAAATCTCCAAACAGTTCTTTACCTGACAATACAATATCCTGTGCATAGCCAGGCAGTTGGGAACAAAGTGCTATCAGGATGAAATAAAATTTACGCATGACTATAAAAATTAATTATTAGGAAATTTAAAATCAGCCTCAGTGACAGCAGGGTTGATTTCAATTTTATCGATGATGATAGGTTGGGATTGCCCTCCTTTGATTCCTTGTACCATTGAGTATGGAAAATACAAACCAGCCACTTCTTTGTAGTCACTCATTTTAATCTGGGAAATCTGGCCTTTGGCAGGCCCTTCTTTGATTTCAGTCTCCTGGCCAATGGGAACAAAAGATTCAACTTCGAAAAAATAATAGATAACATCTTCCACTTTATTGCCATCAATTGTGCGCGGCTCCTTTGTCAATTTCAGCTTAAATGTTTCGGCACCATCAAAGGATTCTTTTCCTACCAACTCAGCTTTGTATCCCTTTGATTTATAGTCAAAAAATGATTCTGGAAAATCATTGGCGTCAAGCTTTGCATTGGAGGTACTTTCCTCATCCGCTTTCTCTGCTTTCATGGTTTGAAAGTTCGTATTCCAAAGGCTGGTACCATCAAATACCCCCTGCTTTATTTCCTGCCCCTGAATTGTAATTTTAGTGTACTGTCTTCCATCCCGTAACTGGACAATCTCAAGTGGAATTTCGATGCCACCCTGATTTACTTTGGCATAGATCTTAATCCCATTTAAGTTTTTCCATGCTTCCATTCCTCCGGTATTCTCGAAGTAATTGTCAATTATTTCATCTACTCCCTGGGCGTGTAATAGGCTCCCGGAAGCTAACAGCACTATTACTAGCACTACGATAACTTTTTTCATAATGGTATTTGTTTTTGGTTGGTTGATACAATAGTAGTAAGGATGTAATTAATTTCAATAAAGGTGTCCGTGATTTTCCTAAAATGGACATTGGGCGTCTGCCCTATTACGTTATCCAAAACGATTAGTTACAAAAATCATCCTGTAATTACTGAATTTGGAAGATTCTGAATGGATAAAAATTAAAACAGGTAAAAAATGAGCAAATCTTAAAGCAAATCCAACAAGCCTTTGAAAAAGCCCTTTCTCATTTGACTGGTTTCTATCCTGCTTTTTTCATAAAATATTTCGAGGTCTTTCAGCTCCCCTTTGTCCAGCCACACTCTATGCCCATTCACACAAGAGTCAATCATTACAAGCGAACCATATCCATACTCACGCCTCTCCAGTTCCCTGGCACAAACAGGGCAATTAATTGCCGGTGCATTTCTCGATTTAGCCAATAGAATAGACTTTCCCACATAATCTGGAATCAGACTCAACTCCGTCCTATAATCATTAATCTGGATATCCTGAATTTTAGCGAGCTCACCTTTATTCAGCCATATTCCATTACAGGTGGGACATATATCTACCTCCAAAGACCCCTCATAAATTTTTGACACTAGCTGATCTTGATCGATTGGACATTTCATATTTAAATACAGATAATTTCAAATTAATTTAGTAAAATTAGATAATTAACAAATGTACCCCTAGTCCAAACACTTTAAAACCTATGAGACCTTCTATTAACCTCACTGTTCTCTTTACAAGGGATCAACCTGTTTGGTTTGCTTTAACACAAGCGGATTGGATAACATGAGGTAACTGAATCAAAAGCTGAAATTGAAAATTTAGCTATTTCTTTGCTTTCAGGTATTTCGTTAAATATCAAACTCACAGTATTTCTCGTTAATCCAGTAAATTTCTAAATTCCTCTAACGCATCCGCATTTCCAATAACTGTCAACAAGTCTCCTATAAGAAGGTGTGTTTTTCCGTGAGGAATAAAAATTTCACCAGAACGTTTTACTACAATAATGGACCCGGATTGGGGAAATGGAATATCCATTACAAGCTTTCTGTCAATATCCTTATTTCTAATCGCAATCTCCTCCACACTGTATACACCAAAGCTGTCCGCCAAAGCATGTGTAGTGGCAGGGCGCAAAATTTCGCTCTCAATGCGACTAGCCACAATTTCGTAGGCATTCACTACAAGCATTTCATTTAATGCTGGATTATTGGTGAATAAATCAGGCTTGGTAGTGACTGTCAGGAGTCTGCTATGACCCAATTCATTTCTTAAGATGTTGGCTATTTTAAGATTCTTTGTGTCGGATTGGGTCAGCAAAACAACGGTATCCACCGGCCGGATATTTAAGGATCGGTACACATCCACTTTCAGGTCGTTGACATGGATTGATTCGATGCCCAGGGACTGAAGTTGTGCCCATTGATTATCTTGCGATTCTATTACCAGGTAGGGCGTTCTATGCAAATCCAGGCGCTTGGCCAACTCAAGTCCGGCTTTCCCACCTCCCACAATATAAATGCTGTAATAATTGCCAACATCACTGCTCAAATATTTATAAAGCAATGGTGATAAAATACTCGTCAATATAGCGGTAACCACTATACCGGCATTAGTAGCAGGAGATATCAGTTCAAGACGTAGACCGATTTGAGCCGTAGCAATAGCAAGTCCCATTCTGGAAGTAAGCAACATGCCGGCCGAAAGAGATCTCCTCCAACCGAATAACTTTACCATAAATATGGAAGGCGTCAACTGTATGAAGTACAATGCAGAAAAAAAAGTTACTATAAAGCCAAAACTGGTGCCGAAGTTCCTTAAGGAATTCATATCCAGATTTACCCCCACCATAATAAAAAATACAGGAATAAAAAACCCGTAACTCATACCATCCAATTTGAAGAGCAGTGCAGAACGATTTTTAACAAAAAAAATTGACAACAACGCGCCTGCAAAAAACGCCCCCAGTACAGGTTCTGAATTGATGGAGCTGGCTACTACCACAAAGAGTAAGAGTAAAGCAATTGACCCCCGTATTCTTATTTGGGAGGCCGCGTGCTCCAGTTTGTACAACAATTTTTGAAAAAGTCTAACCCTGATTAATACAGTACCTACTTTATAAGCAATAAAGAATAAAATGAAGATGATAACGAAAAAAAGAAGCTCAAACCTAAATCCATTGTTGCGGTAAACCCCAGAGTAAATGGCAATCAATAAAATTGTCATAATGGTGGCAATAGCGCCTTCAAGCAAAATAACCTGCCCAAATTTCCTGTCAATTTCACCATCATTTTTGATAATAGGCACGATGATACTCAGCCCGACTGATGGCAACAGTATGACCATAAACATCTTATCCAACCCATCAAAAATGGGAAGGCTGTAGACAACCAGGATAGACAAAATCACACTACCCAGGTAAATCAGAAAGGCTATCAAAAATGTATTGCTTACAAAGTCAATTGCTTTCAAACGGCCTCTTGGGAAGGAGGATATTATTTTTTGAACATCTAATGCCAGTCCGCTAAGAAAAATCAGAAGTAAGAAACCTATGTTGGACAGGAAATTAAGAGAGATTTCATTTCCGGTTACAAGGTTAAGAGCAAATGGACCAATCACCACACCCATTACAATTTCCACAATAACGGAGGGTAGTTTGGATATCTCCAACCAGGAAAGTGTCATAGGCACCAGCCATGCCACAACAAAAATTATGAATAATGATAAGTAATCTTGCAAGGTATTTAGGTTTTACGAAGGTACTATCTTCCTGCCACTCTACGTACTCGTACAGATTAACTTTTATCCAAGAATTAATAACATGGAGTAACCTGTACTCTTATAAAAAAGCAAGGATTTGGATAAAACCTAATGATTTTACCTCAAATCCTTTTTTTACTTTCTTTTAAACTAAATATCTAAAACTGGCTTGGCCCTTGTGCGGCAGGCAGTGGTTTGCGTGGCAGCTTCTCCTGCATTTGAGCAGTGTTGTAAACAAATGTGGCAACAATAACTGCCATTTGTTTTAGGTCGTCCATCATCAATCTCTCATAAGTATCAGCATTGGAGTGGTGAGTTCTTGTATCATACTCAATTGGATCTTGAATAAACTGAAAACCAGGTATACCTACTGCATCAAATGCCAGGTGATCCGTGCCTCCTGTATTTTGAATAGTTACGGTTGTATTGTCGATCATATCTGAAAATGGCGTAAACCATTTTTCAAAGATGGGGCGCACGGCATCATTGCCTTGTAGATAAATTCCTCTTATCCTACCTGTTCCATTATCAATATTGAAATAGCCGGAAACTTTGCTGTGTTCTGGCTTGAGTTTCATGTCAGCAGGATCTGCAAAATGGTTCTTTACATAATTTCTTGAACCATGCAATCCTTCCTCTTCTCCAGACCATAGGGCAATTCGAATCGTTCTTCTCGGCTTCAAACCGGTTGCCTGCAAAATCCTTACTGCCTCCATCATCACGGTGCAGCCTGCTGCATTGTCCGTAGCGCCAGTAGCAGCATGCCACGAGTCAAGGTGTCCACCCAACATCACCAATTCAGCCTTAAGATCTTTGTCCGTCCCTGGTATTTCCGCTACCACATTGTAGGATGCAGGGTCTGAGGTAAATGAAGTTTTAATGTCTGCCTCCACTTTTACGGGGATTCCATTTTCTATTAGTCTTGCCATCAAGTCTGCATGCTCAGGAGCGGTCTCTAATTCTGCAATTGCGGGAGTAGCATCTACACTATAAGAAGCACCATTGCTTGTAAAATAAGTACCGTGTTTTCCACTTCTACCCCTGATCACCAGTTTTGCATTCTCATTTTTCAAGAACTCATCTACCTTCCGGCTGAAAGCTCTTCTTGCCATGTATTGAGCAATCATTTCAGGGGTATACCTACTGGAGGATCCAATGGGCTGTTTTGAAAGTTCTTCCAGTTCTTTGTCAGTCATCCGGCTGGCATCCGGTTCAAATGTAGGGTGGGTATTGGCAGTAGATTTTATCAGTACAATTTTACCCGCAATCTTGCCTTCAAATTTTTTAAAGTCTTCTTCATTTTCTAAAGCTAACAAGGTGACGTCACCGGAAATGGGTCCGTTAGTTCCCCCTGTCCAGGCTTTGGGAGTTCCACTAATGGGAAAATAATAAGGTGCCGTCATGGCAACATAACTTTTATCTACCTGCCATCCCTTTCCAAAGTCGCCCCACTTCTCCAGGCTGGCATTCTTCAATCCCCAGTCTGTAAGCTGCTTTACCGCCCAGTCTGATGCGCGTTTGTACCCTGCAGAATTGGTGAGACGGGGCCCTGATGCATCCGTGAGATGAAAGGCGATATCTTCCACTTTAGAGTTGTTAAGTCCTTCTTCTTTAATGCGGTGTATTGCATTGAGGTCTACTTCTTGTGCAAGTACAAAGGTTAAGCTGAGTGAAAAGAGAAGAAAAGCAATTGTCTTTTTCATGTTCTTATCTGTATTTTGTTTAAGGCTTTCAATTTATGAATAACTGGCTACGATGTTACATAATTTTTGATAATTGGAGTTAAAAAGCAATTAAACTTCTTTGAGCAAGCCGGCATCCTTCCGCATATTGCACCTATGAAAAGACTCATAGCTATAACGCTCACCCTTTTTCAACTTTCCGCCTACGCGCAAGAAAGTAATGCCAGGATTGTAAAAGTGCTTTCTTTTAACATCCTTCATGGGGCTACTACCAGGGGCGATTTCGATTTGGATGCCATTGCAAAAGTAATCATCAATGCAGACCCGGATTTTGTGGCACTTCAGGAGGTTGACTACAAAACTAAAAGAGCCAAAGGATATGACCTGGTCACAGAACTGGGGTGGAGAGCAAAACTGACTCCTCTGTTTGCAAGGGCTATGAAATATGATGGTGGGGAATATGGCGAGGGTGTGTTGTCCAGATACTCTTTCCTTAAAACAAGAAATGTGCCCCTGCCCTTTTCTCCCGGCAATGAACCGCGTGCAGCCCTGGAGATCATTACAATTCTTCCATCAGGAGACACAATCGCTTTTATTGGAACTCATTTGGATCACTTGAAAGAAGACACGGATCGGGTGAAACAGGCAAAAGAAATCAACAAGGTATTTTCAAATAATCCCTACCCTACCATTCTTGCCGGAGATTTAAACGGGGAACCAGGAAGTGCACCTATTTCCATACTGGAGCAAATGTGGACGCCTTCTTATGACAAAGAAAACCCGGAATTTACTTTTCCTTCGGATAAACCTATTAAAAAAATTGACTATGTAATGTACTATCCAAAAAACAAGTGGCGTGTGCTGAAGAAAGAAGTAATTGCCGATGCGATTGCTTCCGACCATTGTGCCTATCTGGTTACGTTGGAACTTCTTAGATAGAAATGACTTATACATGAATCCAACTATTTTCCTTATTTTTGGTAAAGATGGCTGACCGTGTACCCCCTTCATTTAGAATCTCAATAACCAAGCTATTAGCTGGTGTAATAATAGCATTAAGTCTATTCTCTTTTACTCCCAATGCAAGTGCAAATTCCCGAGCTACTGAAAGGCCCCGCACTGAACAACTAATTTCAAATAGTACCAATAAGGCTTACAGCTTTTACCAAACCTCTGTTGTATTTACTCATGTCGCAATAGAAATTATATTCCAGCATACACTTACCTCCTTCAATGCAACAGTCTCTGACCAATTGCTGAAGAATCGAATGATGTTCAATACATTCGATCAACGAAAGACCATTCTACATTTAACACTTCATCTTTTTAGTACAGAAGAGCATTCTAATAAGGAATAGCACCTGCTCTCATGTTGGTCAATTGACTAACACGCCTAAAACTTTTATCAATTACCAATGAAGGCATTCTCCAATTCAATCGAATTGTCGGTCGCGTTATAGAGCCCTTCATCCATTTCTCTAAACAATGAAAAAAATAAAAAAAGCGCTGCACTTAGTGGCTATGGCGCTATTTATACTACTGGCCTCCTTTGGCCTGGGGATTACAGGTATAATGCTGCCGGGAAGTAAAGAAAGGTTTATGAATACAGAAATAAAGACTGAACAAGTTGACAAACGTGAAGAAGAGGACGATGCCGATGTGAAAGAATAACAGCCAACACGATAGATGCTTACGGAGCGATAAGTCAATCCATAGTCACCTTTTTAGCGATCATGATCAAAGATTCTCTATTCAGGTATTTTGGTACGCACTGAATAGCTAATAAAAATGAGTAACAATACAGTTAAAACTGCCGGTAGCGCAATGAAAAGCAACCCCAATCCGGGAGTGTTTTTGCCGGTTTTAGGATCGTAGTTAAAGCAAGAAAATAATGAGTTTTTATTCGGCAAACGATATGTAGGTGAGAAAATATTATTCACACTGGCGATTAATAAATCCAAATCATGTTTCTGTCTTATCCCTATTAATTTTTTTGTGATGTATCCTTCTTTGTTTATGCCTACCAAAAGGGCATCATGGTCATATTGGCCAGTTTCATTATCCCAAATGGGATGAAACCCAATGGATTGGTTGAGTTGCTCGATACTATCGGTTACTGCAAAAATCCATTGGGGGTCGTTTTCTAATCCAAACCTCTGAGCCATATTATTCATGTCCTCCAGATTATCTCTTGGATCAAAACTAACCACTAAAATATTGAATGACTTATCATCCGTTAGTTGTAAGTTGTCTTTTAACTTCAATAAAAAGGGACTGCATATACCCGCGCACCGTGTAAAGATAAGTGCTACGAGTACCGGCTTTTGACTGTACAGCGCTGTGAATGTCATCTGTTCCTCCCCACTTACATATAAAGGTGCATCATATATTCTTTCATAGATATTTGTTTCCTCTTTCATGCCGGAGGAGGCAGTCTGAGCATTCACAACAAAACAAAAGCTTATTGCTGTGATGGTGAGGACAATATCTTTAAACATCTTTTAGAAATATTATAGAGGAAAATCAGAATGGCAATCAAATAAATGGTAGCAAAAATAGCACCTATCACAGCCAAAGGTGCCCCAACAGAAAGTTCTGCGGGATAAGTACTGTACCTGCGAGGAATTGAATCGGCTCCACTGATGTAAAAAGCTAAAAGAAAACCAATTCCTCCTATAAGTAGTATTGCCAATGTAGCCTTTGTAAATTTCTCAGGCTTAACATTTTCAGTAAATTGTGTAGAGAACCAGTAAAAAAATGCAATACTAAATAGCACATTTCCCATTGCATTGTAGGTGTGAAAATGTGCAGGCACCCAAAGTGTGTTGTGGAGAACGACATTATTGGAGATGGTGGCATCAATTACGGCACCCAACCCCCCAATTACCCAACCTGCAACACCAATAAAGAATAGCAAATTGGTAAGTGACCATTTTATTTTAGTACGGTATACTGCAATGAATATACTAAACACGGTAACACCGGCAGCAGGTAAGCTTGCCAGGTAGGATGCCAGTTGTCCAACAATTTGAAATCCTTCTGGTTGCACAAAATCCATATATAAATGATGGAAAAAGGCAGTAAGTATAAATACCAAAGTACAGTTCCATGCTACTGCTACGTACCATGTAGTTTTCCATTTTGGTCTACCACTCACCTCGGAGAATAACTCGTAAATAACGGCCAAGCCTAAATAAAGCATTTCGTTGGCAATGGTATGTCCAAAAAAGTAAGTAAGGTTCTTCATTAACAGCGCGTCATTCACAAAACTGCCATTTGAAAAATATTCTGCAAAAAACAGAGCAATCAGCACAACCGCGGCCAGCAAACAGGCAATAACACCAATTAGGGTAATCATTGTAATGAGTATGAATGGTGGTGTCTCAACAGTTGGGTTTTTCTGAAAGTGCTGCCACGCAAACGCTTGAGAAATGGAATATTTTCTGAGTATTTGCGTCATCAGACTTATACTCCAAATTAACCAACCCAGGCCAAACACGGTTAAAGAAACCAAAAACAAAGGAGTTGCCCAGGTTGCCCACATTATTTTAAAAGGCAACGGATAAAGAAAAGTCCATGCTGCATGAAACTTGCCAATGAATGTGGTAGTCCAGAACATCAATACTCCAATGACCGTTAGCACCAATGCAATGACATTTGCTGTATAGCTGGTTTTTACATAACGCTCCATTAAATAGTTTACCGCAGCCATCCCCGCCACAAACCAAATACCAATCATGGTAAGTCCGTGGGTAGTCATATTAGTGTAAAAAGTGACAGGATTTTGATTGATAATTCCACCCTGATTGAGCCGCATCAATATTCCTAATATGATGCTGACGATGAATAAAACAAATACTGCCAATATCCAAACAGAAGTTATTTTTCTTATTTTTATTGATTCCATGATTTCTATATTTTTCGAATTACTACTTAACAGTAAAAGATGATCTCATTATCTGGTGTGCCATTCCGCAGTACTCCAGGCATAAGATGTTGTACGTGCCAGGCTCATTAAACTTATAACGAAGGCGATTTACATATCCAGGCATGGCCTGAGTTTGAGTGATCAATCTATTGGATTCGTCATAGATGGCAAAACCATGATTTACGTCTAAGCTGGTAACCCTGAATTCAACCAGTTCGTTTGCCGGTAGCTCTATGGGTTCACTGGAAGGGTTTTTAGGGTCAATGGCATGTTCGGATAAAAAGAAAGCAAATTGCATGGCTGATACATGAACTACCTTTGCCGGAGTTTCATCGGCAAAAAGAAAGTAAGGAGATTTCGGAATGGTTGCAGAAGCAAAAATTCCCAGAATCACAAATAAGATAAGTATAAACCAAAACCGCTTCTTTAACGGATTGGACATTCCCTGATCCGATTGTTCTGCCTTTTTAGAAGATAGATACACATAAGTAAAAACAATAATGCCTATGGCCGCTAAGGCCAGGAATAATAGTAAAATCGAACTTTGTTGCATGATAAATTTATTTTTTCCAGTAAATGATTCTTTTCTTTAAGTGTTTTATCTTTTAGATTATTCTTTTCGTCAGTGTCGAATTAGTGCTATGATTTACGCTTGGCAAATGTAATTGTTTGCAATTAAGAAGTGCAAACAATCACTATGAATGTAACCACGAGAAGTAATTATTTTACATATGCCAATCCAATCACGTAATCTTATGTGCCAGCTTTATTGCGAGTGTCTTAGATGTAAGACTTTGAAATAATTCAAGTTCTATGTGTGCTAAGTTTAGTTTTAATTTTGACCGCCCCACTACTGTAATCAAATTGTTTAATACTTTTACATTTGATCTCAATGTCACTAGTTTTCATGAGTATTCTAATTTAAATTGCCATAATGTTTTCATTATTGAACCTTCGTCAAAGGATTCGGATTTAAGGGTCGCAAGGTAATTTCATCTATCAAAAAATTATCAGGGGTTTCCAAAATGTGTACAACTAATGTTGCGATGTCATCTGGTTGCAACATATGGTGGTGTGGTTCTATGCCGGAATCTTCAAAAAAGTGTGTATCAATGCTTCCGGGATTTACGCAGGTGACTTTGATATTATCAGTGCGAAGTTCCTTAAACAAGGCTTCGCTAAATCCTTGTATGCCGTATTTAGATGTAGAATAACCTGCAGCCCCTGCTCTCGATGTTTTTCCAAGAATAGAGCCGATGTTAATGATGTGACAGGAAGAGCCGCTCTGTTTCATAAAAGGGACTACACTGGAGGTAATGTAGAAGGTGCCGTTCAAATTGGTATTGATCATTTCGTGCCATTGTTCCAATGTAAGCTCATCCATCTTACTAAAATAACCAGCTCCGGCATTGTTGATGAGTATTTCAGGGAGATGTGTACTCGAGAAGGTACTGTTTGCCCAGGAGGCAATACCTTTATGGTCGGAAATATCCATACAAACAGGGATAAAATTGGTGCCCAACTTACTTTGAATGCCAGTGAGTTTTTTCAAATTCCTAGCAAGGCCATACACCATAACTCCCTTAGCAACAAGAACCTCTGCAAAAGCTGCCCCTAATCCGCTACTTGCACCAGTTACAATTGCAACTTTCTCCTTTAGTTTCATCTTACTGAGTTTGATATGTTCCGGGAACAGTACGGAAACTAATCGCCAACCGATTCCATCCATTAATTGCGATAATTGCCATGGTAAGAGCAACCATCTCCTTTTCATCAAAATAATTGTGCGTGGCCTCGTACAATGAATCAGGTACGTCATTTTCTGAAATCAAAGTCAATGCTTCTGTCCATGCCAAAGCAGCACGCTCTCTTTCAGTATAAAAAGATGTTTCTCTCCACGCACTTAGTGCATATAAACGCTGTTCAGTTTCACCTGCCTTCCGTGCGTCTTTAGTATGCATATCCAAACAATAGGCACAACCATTTATTTGAGAAGCTCTGGTTTTCACCAACTCGTATAAGGAACGTTCCAATCCAGAGTTTGCGGCATACTTCTCCACCCCTAACATGGCCGTTAATGCCTGGGGAGAAATTTTCGAATAGTTTAATCTTTCTTCCATTATATTAAATTTTTTAATTATTCATCTCACAAATTCTTTCAGTTCAACTTCATAAGTCAATGTACCCTTAACAATTCTTGCAGGTTTTGTATATGAGTGCTCCTCAGCGTTCCCCACACCCATAATATGCATTACTTTCCATCCATTAGCTTTCAAATAATCAGAAACCATGGAGCGATGGCAACGCCACCACACCGCTTCTGAACACATAAATGCAGTAGGTTGTCTGAATGCTATTTGTTCCAATTCTTTTATCCCTTCCTTAAATTCTTCTGTCTCCATAAAATCTGCATAGCCACGAAATGAAAGATGTCTCCATGATGTATTCTTTGAGTTGGAGTTTACTTTTCTCCTTCCACCAAGATTTTTCAAATGAATGTACAAGAGGTTGCTTTGTGGCAAAGAAACTTCAAGTGCCTCTTTATTGAATTGAGGAAATTTGTTAGAACCCGGAAAGCTTCTGATATCTGCAACGCATTCTATCTGAAAGGATTTCAGTATAGTGATAAACTCATCAAGTGAACGAGTAGAATGCCCAATAGTCCAAATTTCTTTATTTACCTTAATGGAATTCATACATTAAACTATAAACTCATACACAATTTATTCGTAATGGAATCCTGCGTTTCATGGTGATAAATATAGGTAGGCCTATTTGTCTCCATTATTTCAATTTGGGCTTCTATGGCCAAATCAAATAAATTGGCATCTGCTCCTATAGGTATTTCGCTATATCCATTTAATAAATACAAAGTATCTCTTTCAACAAAAAAGGTTCCTCCAACCACACACTCATTGATTTGTACCCATTTTGAATGATCAAACCTATCGGGCACATACTTGTTCCCAATTACTTTTAGGCCTCCATGTAAAAAATTTACTGTGGGGTTTTCCAATAGAATCCGTTTCCTGGATTCAAGGTGATCCGGAGTGTATTCGTCATCGGAATCCAAAAAAGAAACAAATTTGCCCCTTGATGAATATATTCCCCTATTTTTAGAATGTGCCTCGCCAGCATGCTTCATTCCTATATACCTTATTTTAGGAAAATCTATAAGATAGGGTAAAATTTGTGCATAGGTATCGTCAGTACTCCCATCATCAACAATAATTGCTTCCCAGTCCTTTTCAGTTTGATAAATCAGTGAATCAATTGCCCTCTTTAAAAGTTGAGCTCGGTTATACGTTGCAATTACTATTGAAAAAAATGGAGGGGTACTTGTTTGATAATCATTCACAATTACACTTTTTTAATGTTCAATGTCATTTAAGATCTCATTAGCACTTATAATTGATGCACCGGCAGCTTCCATCTCATCAAATGCTTTGGGTACGTCCTCTTCCTCCTGGTAAATTCCCTCAACAGCCTCTTTAATTACAAATGTTTTAAACCCTGCTTTCAATGCATCAAGCACAGTTTGTTTAACACAATACTCAATGACTAATCCAGTAACATATACTTCGCCTATTTGATTCTTTTTGAGGTAGTCAACAAGGTTTTCATTGGTAGCTTCGAAAGCAGAATAACCGTCATCTTTATTACCTGTTCCCTTCAAAAATACCTTGTCGATTTTTGAGGTGTTTAGTGATATAGGAAATGCTGCACCTTGAGTTTCCCGAACGCAATGAACAGGCCACTTTTTGAAATGGATGGTATTTGAGGGATGCCAATCTTTAGATGCAAGAACAAAATCAAACTTGTCCATCAATTTATTAATTATGGGAATTATATCATCTCCCTTTGGAGCAGGCAAAGCTCCATTTGGACAAAAATCGTTTTGTAAATCGACAATAAACAATGCTTTCATGGTATCATTTTTGATTGAATTCAGTAAAAAGTTTGTCTCTCATTTCCATTAAGCTATTGCTCAATCCCACTTTATAAATATGTGGGAATTCAAACCGTTTATGTTCATCTGATAACTGAGAGACCCTTAGCCTTCTGTATTCAGAAATTTCTTTAATGCTTTTTTTTGCAACCAATACCTTCCCATTTTCAAATATTTTAGAAGTAACAACTTCCCTCTTTAGTCCCTTTAGTAAAGATTTCTTATTTGTATATTGAGGATGAAAAATCAAATCAATGTTATGTTCATTTTCCTCTGAAAGCGCAATAGCATCGGCATAAAATTTATCGTTATCATCAAGGTATCTAACAATTTTCTTTTTCCCTGGTAAAGTTGCCTTCTTGATGTCCTCGGACAGTTTAATTGTCGGCCGATTGTTTATGAGGCTTAATTTATACACGCCATCAAGTGCTCCATCCTGTTGGCCCGTGATTAAACTTGTCCCAACCCCAAAACCATCAATGGGCGCACCTTGTTGAACAAGACTATTTATTAAATATTCGTCTAGCTGGTTAGAGGCAAGAATCTTCACATCATTTAACCCAGCTTCATCCAACATTTTTCTTGTTGCTTTTGACAGATAAGCGAGGTCACCGCTATCTAACCTGATGGCCGAAAGCTTCTGCCCTTTCTCTTCCATTTCTTTTGCTACAATAATTGCATGTGGCACGCCACTTTTTAAAGTGTCGTATGTATCTACAAGCAAAACAGAATTATTGGGATGGGTTTCAGCAAACTTTCTAAAAGCTGTTAATTCATCATCAAAACTCTGAATCCACGAATGTGCTTGTGTTCCCGAAGAGGTCAAATCGTATAGGTATGCACTTAAAACATTGGAGGTGCTATCCACTCCACCAATCACTGCCGCCCTGCTGGCGTGAATTGCTCCCCACCCCTGTGCCCTGCGCATACCAAAATCCATCAACACCCTTTCACCGGCAGAATGCCGTAACCTGCTTGCTTTTGTGGCTATAAGCGATTGGAAATTTAGAGAATTCAAGATAAGTGTTTCCAATAATTGCGTTTCAATTATGGCCCCCTCTGCCCTAAGAATTGGCTCCTCAGGAAAAACAACTTCACCCTCTTTGGGGGCATGCAAATTCCCTTTAAAAGAAAAGTTTTTTAAGTACTCTAGAAAATCGCTATGAAAGCCTCTTTTATGTAAATAATCAATAGCATAAGAATCAAAATTAAAATCCTGAATCATTTCAACCAGGTCTTGTAGTCCCGCAAAGACAGTAAATCCCGATCCGAAAGGATTTTTTCTGAAAAAGTAATCAAAGTTAGCCATGGCATTTCTTCCGGTTAAAAAATAACCTTCCGCCATGGTCAACTCATAGTGATCTGTGAACAATCCAGAATATTTATTTATTAAATTCAATGCGTATTATTGTTGTTTATCCATCTCATCCATAGCAATGGTTGCATGGGCATAAGCTGCACCTGCCCGCATCTCAGCAGCCACCCAAACGGCTTCCATAATTTCTTCTTTACTGGCACCTTTTCTCATCGCCTGTTTGGAATGTGATCGTATGCAATAGGGGCATTGAGTAACATGCGCTACTGCAATAGCGATGAGTTGTTTTGTCTTCTCATCAATTGCACCTGCCTCAAACACAGTTTTACTGAAATTGCGCCATGCCTCCAGGTTCTTAGGTGCCAAAGCTGCCTTTTTATCTGCCAGTTCCTTGGTTGTCCTTGGATATAATGTTTCGTTTTCCATGATGTATATTTTGTTTATTTAACACATTTTTTTCTACCAACCTCTCGCTAAGATTATGCCTAGCCATGCCGCCACCAATGCAAAAACAAAACTTACTCTGCCCAGCAACCTAGACAGGGTTCTTAACTTTGTTGTTTTAGGATGGTCCGGTTGATTTTTCCAGGTTTCGATCGCTCGTGTCCCTAAATAATAGTCATGTACCAAGCTGATGATTGCAATAAGAACAAAAAGGATAATTTTCAGGCCAGCCATTTTGCCAAAGGCAGTAGTTGTAAAGTACTCAACTGTCCATTGCACGCCTCTATATTCAAGCTGCAGAATACCGGTAATTAACAAAACGACAATTGCTATGGCGCCTAATGTTCTGTACTTTAGCGATACATCAGCTATTAAACTCACTTTATCTGGATGCTTTTTAATGCTTGGGATAAATGCGAGTATTAAAAACAACATTCCCCCGATCCACATACACGCTGCCACCACATGAATAAAAACAGAAAGAATGTATACCCAGTGACTCATCTCAATTCAGCTCATTAACAATATCTTTTCTAAAAACATTCAACGTTCAATCTATCAGGTGCGCCAACCCGTTTTCCACTGGCCCGCACAACACATTGATGGTCTTTGTTCTAAACAATTTATGAATAACTTCTCTTCCCTTCTTATATTCATCATGTATCGGACAAGGATGAGTGGAAGAGCATTTGCTTAGCCCCAACCCACATTCATTAAATAAGTCCTTTCCATCAATGGTATCAACGATGGTTATAATCGGTTGCTTGCGTTGCTTTGCAGTAATATAAAAACCACCGGTTGGTCCCTTAATACTATTTATTATTTTTTGCCTTGCTAAGGTCTGCAATATTTTGCTCACAGTATGTTCGCTTGCATTGATGTATTTCGCGATTTCTTTTACACCCAGCTTTTCGTCCGACTCATCTTTAGAAGCCAAATAAATGACGGCTTTAATAGCAGTTTTGCAAGTGTTGCTAAGCATTCTTTAAAAGTTTAAAAACTTGTTTCCCTCTTCAGAAATCATGGTGGTATCCCAAGGTGGATCAAAAGTTAAGTTGACCTGTATCTTATCATCAGGAAAAGATTGTTGCATGGCTTGCGTGGTAGAACTAACAATTGCGTCACCCATCGGGCAAAATTGTGTGGTCAACGTCATGGTTACAATAATTTCTTTAGCATCATCATTAAAATCAATTTGATAAACCAACCCCAGGTCAATAATATTCAAACCAATCTCAGGATCAATCACATTATATAGACTGGATATAGCGACATCACCCTTACTGCTATTACTAGTTTTTACGTTCATTTTAATTTTGCTTTATGAAATAGAATCCTAAACACATTAAAATTGTACAACACTGCGGTAAAGAGAAGAAAAACAGCGCCAATGTTTAACAATAAAATATTTATTTGAATAATACCGTAACCAAAAATTAGAAAACCGATTAGATAGGAAACTCCACATACTATAAAAACATCGTTGAGAAACAGGTCTTTGGGATTAGGCGTTTTACCCAAACCTGCAATGTTATGATATACTTTATTCCAAACAATGAAAGGGAGCGTCTTGAACGTCATACCTAAAATAATCGCGGTTATCCAACCAAAAAAAATAGTGAACCCATAGAGCAGCGCCAACTGCGTGCTGTTTACTGTGGCGAACAACGCAATGATTGTGGTCATAACAATTATTGGAATGACAATAAAGGCCACCGAAAGCATAGAAATTTTCACCTGTTCATCAACCTTCTTGCGAATGCGCTTAGCAAATGATAGGTAGATATGGTTCCCAAACAGAATTACACCTGAACCAACAAGAGCAATTGGAATAAAATACAATTCTGATTGAGGTGATGAAAGGAAAAGAAAGAGAAAACTTATCAATCCGGTATTGATTAAAGTGTAAATCCACCATAATTGCTTTTTATTTTCGTATTTGGATATGAGAAACATGGGTATCAGCCGAGAGCCTACCCCAATTATCATTAATAAAAACCATCCTATTATACCCAAGTGAGCATGAAGTGAAAGATAGTGAAGCGAATCATCTGAAAGCGTATGTGATGTGAAATTCCAGATCAGCAGAAGCCCCAATCCGGTAGTTAAGAACAGCCACAAAACTGAAGTGAAAGCAAATACGGCATGTACATTTTGTTTTTTGGTATTTGACATGCTTAACCAAAGATTGACGAAGTAGCTAATTACAGCAAGATTAATAAGCGTTGCCCCTATCCGCGCTATCATGCCCATATCAAATTCATAAAAAGAAAATATAAGCAAAGGGATACCTACGGCCGCAAAAATAAAAGAAAGGTAGGCCAACAAATTACTATACAACTTCCCTTCAATTAATACCGGGAACAATTGGTGGCTTGCTCCCAAAATAATCATAGTGCCCCAACCCAGTGCCATTGTATGCGTGATGGCCAGTGTATGAGGACTAAAATAATGCTGGGTAAATGCCGAGACATCCATCAGCATTAAAGTAGTGGCAAGCAAAAACGACAAAGCAGCATATCCGTAAAAGGGCAGCACCACTTTATAGGAAGTGTTTTTGATGGGGCTATTGCTGCCGGCTATGAACATATCAGTTTCTAAAAATTAAGAGATGTACTTCACCATCACTTATTTCTTTAATACGATAGTCAAATTTTTTATCGGTTAGCTCGGGTAGCAAAAATACCGGTATGCGTTTATGATACACATACAGCGCCTTTTCTTCAGATAATTTATCAAGTTCCGATAAAATGGTTAGCATCGGCTGGGGCATCTCTAACTCTCTTACGTCTATTGTAACCAACTTGTTAACGAATCGTTGCATTACTTCCTCCCAACCATTACCATCGTTTTCTACCGGTTCAACCGCAATATCAGCCTTATCAGATCCTTTGTAAAAGTATGTTTCAACCAAATCATTACTAATTACATCTGCATACACAGTAAACCCTTTCTTCTCTAACATTTTTATTAAAGGTACTGGCTCAAAAGTGTTAATAATCTTTAGTACCTGGCCGGTTTGAACAGCCTTTACCTTTTCTAAAATAGGATTTAAAGGATCTTTGCCTGATGCCAGTATATCACGTACATCAAAGTCAATAATTTGGTCTTTGGTAAGGGAAGTGATAAAGGGAGGCAACCTTTTTATTTCCTCGTTAGCAGGTAAAGATTCGGTATCAATTTCAAATCCCAACGGTTTAAGTTTAAGAAAGAAATCGCTGACTTTGCAGCCTGCCATCTTTGATGCCATCGCAATACTAGTCCGACCTGCAAGCACTTTTCTCAGCAGCGGATTTCTCAGTTTTTGAAACTTAGAATCAATGCTAATGATTGCCTCCAATGCATCAGGGTGTGCCTTGATAAGGTAAGCGATTTTAGTATTCGCATTAATTGATTTCATGGCTACAAATTCGATTCTCTACAATCATAAGGGACTTATCATGATTTTTTGTTCATTCTTATGTGTAACTCTCTGAACGAAAAATACATGAATATTTCATCGCTCTATGATAATTGCTTTACTAATTTTATTGCCTTTGGAAAGAGGATGTTATTTTCCAGATGGATGTGTAAATGAAGGTCGTCTTCAAATTCATCCAACATACGATACAGCAGTGTGTAACTGGCACAGGCATCTTCAGGCAGGGCATAGTTATTAGATAGTTTTCTGATTTTATCTAATTCTTTGCCAACTGACTCATGTTCTGCTTCATGTATATCTAGAAAATGTTGAAAATCTTCCGAACCAGGAATTTTTCGCGAAGATGTATCCCTATTTCCATTTACCAATACCTTAATTATAGGAAACAATCCTTTTTCCTCCTTCTCCATATGGGTACTTAATTCGGAACCCATCTGTTTTACCAGAATATTTATTTCAATCAATTCAGGATGACGGTCACCATGAACTTCCATTACTTTACTGGCATAAGCAGTAATATCCGGTAAATTTTTTCTGATATAACTATGATGTGTATTCACAATATAATCCGAAAGAAAATCCAAACTCCACTCATCATATGGTATAGGGCGTGATGCTGGTGATTTGTCAGTTTGTTGTAACTCCTGCTCCACTTTAGCCACATCCAAACCCTTTTCGGCACACGCTTCTTTTACTGTTTTTTCGCCACCACAAGAAAAGTCTAAGCCATACTTTTTAAAAACAGCAACTTTACGCAAATCTTTTGCAGCCAGTTGACCAAGCGTTTCTTCATTTTCCCCGGTAATGCGCTTCCGTATTCTTACCTTCCACCATTCGGGGCCTTCCTCCAGGTATTCCCAGGTAAATACATTGCCTCTTTCACCCAATAATTGGTAGTAAAGTGGTTTAGGGTCGTGGTCGTTGTGTATGGTAAGACTTTCTCCTTCCTTTAACTCATCATACCGTACAAAAATTGTTGGATGCTTTTGTTTGGGTTCTAACAAGGTCACATTCAGGATGTTTTCTGATGTTACTTCCATTTCTGAATAATTTAATGGGTTTTTGGTATCTATCTTTTTGTAATCTTTATTTTCCACCAATCAGGACCTTGCTCCAAATATTCCCATGTAAAAATATCACCCCTCTCACCCACCAATTGATAATACATTGGTTTGGGATCGTGATCGTTGTGCAGTGTAAAGCTCTCTCCAGATTTAAGCTCATCAAAGCGAGCGAAAATAGTGGGATGCTTTAATCGTGGTTCAATTATCGTTACATCCAGGATGCTTGCATTTAATTCTTCCATTTTTTTCTAAGGTTTAATAATTAAGTCATAAAAGAAATAAACTATTATCATTAATAAAAGTAATTAAGTACTTTTATTCTTTATAAAAGAAAATAAAAGTCAAACCGAAATTCTCTTGTATTTTGTTGTGATATTTCTATTGAACTGCTGATCATTTCTTTTTTTGTCCAAAATCAAGCTAAGGTAGCGTCCATGGTAATCTTAAGGCTCAAGGCTTTGCTCACCGGACAATTATCCTTGGCGGCATTGGCACATTCCATAAACTTCTCTTTATTAATCTTTGGGATCTTCGCATTGAGTGTCAAATGAGAGCCGGTAAGCTGGAGCTTGTCCACATCCATTGAAACAGTAGAGGTCACTTCTAAAGAATCTGGAGTATACCCAGCTTCGCCCAAAATAAGACTTAAGGCCATGGCAAAACATCCGGCATGAGCCGCAGCAAGTAATTCATCCGGGTTAGTGCTCTTGCCGGTTCCAAAACGCGAGTTAAAACAATAAATTGAATTATTTAAAACATTGCTTTGGGTAGTTAATTTTCCTTCTCCCTCTTTTAATGAGCCGTTCCACACGGCATTGGCTGTACGTTTCATTGCATTTAATTTAGATTATATTATTTATCATTTTTATTATGTTTCTCACCGCATGTAGGACAGGTTTGTGTCTCACCCTCTCTTAGTCGGATACCCTCAATATACTTTTTGACGAACCAGAGGGTGCGTGTATATTTTTTCTTGTGATGTATTACATCAATTTGATCATCCTTGAAGAGTTTGCGAATCTTATGATCATATTCCTGATAGCCCCAGCACACAGGGCAAACACCTTCCGGTGCTTGACTTTCAGTTTCCTCTTTCGGTCTCTTCAGATAGTCAAGCATATTCTCAAAAAAGTCCATATCTAAAGTTTTAAAAAATCTTCAGCTTTTACTTAGAAATTGCCGCAATACATATTGCAAAATGCCGCCATTGCGATAATACTCGATCTCTATTTGTGAATCGAGTCGTGCAATGGCCTGAAACTTGATTTCCTTCCCCGCTTCATTTTTTGCTACAATCTGTACTTCCTTCAATGGTTTGATATCGTTGGCAATTCCTGTAACGGCAAATATCTCTTTGCCGGTTAGTCCTAAACTTTCCGCAGTTTCTCCCTCCTTATATTGAAGTGGCAATACACCCAATCCAACAAGGTTGCTTCGGTGAATGCGTTCATAGCTTTCTGCCAACACGCATTTAATACCCAAAAGAAAAGTACCTTTTGCTGCCCAATCACGCGAAGACCCACTTCCGTATTCCTTTCCAGTTAAAACCAGCAAAGGTGTTTGGTCCTCTTTGTATTTTAAGGAAGCATCATAAACGGTCATTTCTTTACCAGAAGGCAAATGGGTCGTGTAGCCACCTTCTTTTTCGGCCAGTTTATTTTTGATGCGCACATTGGCAAATGTGCCGCGCACCATCACCTCATCATTCCCCCTCCGCGATCCGTAGGAATTAAAATTTTCTTTCTTTACGCCTCGCTCTATCAAGTATTTTCCCGCAGCTGAGTGTTCGTTAAAACCACCTGCCGGAGAGATGTGATCGGTAGTTACGCTATCTCCCAATACTATTAAGGCGCGCGCACCTTTTATATCTTCCAGTGGGTTTGGCTTTTCAGATATGTCATGGAAAAATGGGATTTCCTTAATATAGGTTGAGTCCTTATCCCATTCATACAACTTACCTTTTGGCACTTCAAGGTTTCTCCAAATCTCATTGCCCTCGAATATCTCTCCATAGTTTTTTGCAAAATCATCAGGAGATAGAACACGACCTAAGATCTCATTGATTTCATCATCGGTTGGCCAAATATCTTTTAGGTAAACCGGTTGACGGTTGGAATCGTAGCTGATGGGCTCATTAATTAAATCAATATCCACACGGCCTGCTATGGCATAAGCAACCACAAGCATAGGCGACATCAGGAAATTCATTTTTACCTGGGGATGAATCCTGGCTTCAAAATTCCTGTTTCCGGAAAGAACAGAAGCTACTACCAGGTTGTGGTCGTCCACGGCTTTTGAAATTTTGGGAGATAAAGGACCGGAGTTTCCTATACATGAAGTACAGCCATAGCCCACCAAATGGAATTGAAGTGCCTCCAAATCTTTCATCAAATCTGCCTTTTCGAGATAGTCGGTCACTACTTTAGAGCCCGGTGCAAGCGAAGTTTTCACCCAGGGTTTCACGTTGATTCCGTGTTTCCTGGCTTTTCGGGCTACCAACCCTGCACCTACCATCACAAAAGGGTTGGAGGTGTTGGTGCATGAGGTAATAGCGGCAATAGCCACCGAACCGTCAGAAAGCATAAACTTCTCTTGTCCTCTTGTGATCCAAACCGTTTTTAACCCATTTTTTTCTTTGGCTTCTATTTCCGTAGGAAGGGGGCTTGCAGCACCAGAAGTATATGGTAAATCTCCACCTTCCCCATCAAAGCGTGTAATCGCCTTTTCCAATGCACGATCCTCATGAGAAATATATTTCCTATCGAAGGATTCGTCTAACAATTCAATAAACTTATTTTTAAAATCTTTTAAGAGTATTTTATCCTGTGGCCTTTTGGGGCCCGCTACAGTGGGCTCGATGGTTGAAATGTCAAGTTCTACAACATCTGTATAGTTGATTTTATCTTCGTGTTCGCGCCATAACATATTGGTTTTACAATACATTTCTACCAGTGCAATTTGCTCTTCAGAACGATTGCTTTTCCGCATATACTCCAGCGTTTTATCATCGATGGGAAAATAAGTAATGGTACTTCCGAATTCGGGTGACATATTACCAATGGTTGCCCTGTCGGGAACTGAAAGATTGTCTAATCCAGAGCCAAAGACTTCTACAAATTTCCCAACCACTCCACGCTTTCTCAATAAATTGGCTATGGTTAAAACAAGGTCAGTAGCAGTAGAACCCAACGGAAGTTTGCCCGTAAGTTTGAGTCCGATTACTTCCGGCATAATAAAATAGAGAGGCTGCCCCAAAATAGCGGCTTCGGCTTCGATACCACCAACACCCCAGGCCACCACACCAATGCCGTTGACCATGGGTGTGTGACTATCCAGTCCTACTAAGGTGTCAGGAAAAATTTCTCCATTTCGTGCAATAACACCTTTGGATAAATACTCCAGGTTCACCTGATGGCAAATACCCATACCAGGAGGCACGACAGTAAAATTATCGAAAGAGTTCTGCGCCCATTTTAGAAATTGGTAACGTTCTTTATTGCGCCTATACTCTTCGTCTATATTGCGTTCGTAGGAATAGTCAGTTCCAAAAAAATCTACTTGCACTGAGTGATCTATCACCAGGTCAACAGGTATAAGGGGATTGATGGTATTCGGGTCTTTTCCCTTTCTGGCTACCTCTGCACGCAGTGCTGCAATATCCACCACAGCAGGAACTCCCGTAAAGTCTTGCATCAAAACACGGGCTGGCTTAAAGGGGATGTCCTTGTCCGAACCTTTTGGCTGCCAATGCAAAAGCGTATCAATATTTTCCTTAGTTACTGCGAAATCATCAAAATTGCGCAAGGCATTTTCCAACAAAATACGGATGGAGAAAGGTAGCTTGTCAATAGCATGTCCTTGGTTTACGAGTTCTTTAAGACTAAAATAACTGAAAGTACCTTTTTTAGTGGTCAGCGACTTTTTTATCTTATAAGGATCTTTGGACATGGTTTTATAGTTTTTATGTTTCTAATTAAAAATGGCTTTCTGTAATTAATTCATTTTAAGTTATATCCCCTCAATTCACCTACCCTTCTACTTTTCCTCTATTGTCCGGGTGGGTATAATGAATAGGGGGATCACGCTACTGTGTAAAACTTGTTCTGCAACACTTCCTAGTAAAATCTTCTCCAGCCCCCTTCTACTGTGTGTACCCATTACTATTATGTCAACTTTTAATTCTTTTGCAGTATCCAATATCGTTTTGGCAAATACACCACTTCTTACGGTCGTTTGAATGGTTTCGTCATTCAAATGCTCTTTTGATCTTTCCAGGTAATTCAGCGCCACTCTTTTTAACTCTCCACCGCCCTCAGTTTCAACCGCATTGCTGAAGCTATCAAAACCCATGATGGGCGAATAGTTTAAAGATGAATAATACGTGAAGTCCGAAACCACATGTAATAATACTACTTTGGCATTCATTGATTTTGCCAATCGATGACCAGTCTCTGCAACTTTTTGTGCACTTGGATTATAATCCAATGCAATTAGTATCTTTTTCATTTTATTGAACTTTAGTTTTTTACAATCTTTTAGTAACCTGAATAGTCATATTCAACGGTTCAACCATTCTTTAAGAACACGCGCTTCATTGTGTTCCTCATCTCTCGCACCATATACCAATGTAACCTCGCCCTTCTTTATCTCTTCATTCAATAGCGTAACCTGTTCTTTATTTTTTTTGAGTTCCAGACGATATCTTTTTTGAAATTCTTTCCATTTGTCAGGATCATGGCCAAACCATTTTCTGAGTTCTGTAGTGGGGGCAATATCTTTTAACCACAAATCAATATCCGCTTTTTCTTTTGTCAGACCGCGTGGCCAAAGCCTGTCCACCAAAATACGCTTGCCATCGGCTTTGGACGACTTCTCATAAACTCTTTTGATGTTGATTTTCATCTTTTTTACACACCTACTACTTATGTCCCATTATATTTATAATAAGGAATTATTCAAATTAATAGTTTAGTAGACTGACGCTTTACAATTGATTATTTGCAATCTCATGAGCTAGTTCAGAATTCTCCACCTAACGTTTCCATTCTAAAATTTTTCCTTAATAATTGCCTTGGGGTCAACTCCTAAATTTGATAACTGCTTCTCAATCGACTCCATCATGGGGTCGGGCCCACATAAATAAAAGTATTTACTCAAGTCGGCACCGGAATTTTTCAGAAAGCTTTCTGTTATATACCCCTGTGAAAAGCTGTTCGCTTTTTCATGCGAGAGGATGTTGATGAAGTTTTTACCCAACATTTTTTTGAATTCATCTGCATTGATGATGTCGTCTTTTGTCTTATTAGCAAAAATGAGTTTGTTGTTTCCAATTTCATTTTTAGAATGGAGATACCTGAAAATGGAAATGAAGGGCGTTATTCCCGCGCCACCGGCAATAAATGTGCCCTCCTCTTGGTAACCTATTGTGCCCCAGGAATCCCCAACAATTAATTCATCATTTGGTTTCAGGTTGAGCAACTCGTTGGTCACTCCTTTATGGGAAGGATACGTTTTGATGGTGAACTCAAGGTGGTCATCATTGGGCAGGCAGGTAAATGTAAAAGACCTTAGTTCCTTTTTCCAACCCTCTTTGTTGATACCGACATCGGTGGCTTGACCTGGGTTAAAAGCATAGCCTGGTGGTTTTTCAGTTACAATCCTAAGTACATCATGAGTGACTTTTTCTACTGATTTCACTTTCACTAAATTCTGTTCCATGGCCATATATATTTATTCTTAAAATCCTCAGGCGCCTCCAAACCTCAAGAAAACTTTAGAAGAATTGGCTTACGAAGGTAACTGCTACTAGTGTGTAACCACAAAAACGACAAATTCATTCTATTTTAATCTAAAAAAAATAAAAACCTCAAGGTATTCCTAACTCAAAGTACAGGACTCAAAGTAAGCAAAAGGCAACTATTTCATTCACATCTTACTGGTTTAATAAAAAGACCTTATACCCTATTTGTACAAATAAGAATAGCACAGAGATCAATTTTCTCGGTGCTATTCTGTATCTGACCCATTCTTAAGTCTCAACTTAATGCCATTGAGCTGAAAGCCTTCTCCAGTTCAATAGCTTTAGGAAACAGAATGTTGTTTTCTAAATGAATGTGCAGGTGCAAATCTTGTTCAAACTCCTTCAACAAAGCGAAGGTTACTTTATAGGTGCTGCAAGCATCTTGCGGAGGAGTATAATTATCACTTAATACTTCAATCTTCCTGTATCGATCTCCCTCGGTAGTGTGCTCATCCATCATCGCCTGAATAGGGTTTTGAATGGTACCAAAATGAGGAGCATCTATTTTCGAATTGCTATGCTTTGCTTTTACCATTTCGCGTATGTGCGGAAATATAATTGATTCTTCCTTCTCCATGTGCTTCGCCATTTCATCTGCTGTGGCATTAAAGTGCTCATTGATTTCCAGTAGTTCAGGATGCCGGTCTCCATGCACCCTGCATACTTTATTTAAAAATGGTTTAATCTCTGCGGATTTTTCAGTTACATAGCGATGATGTTTTTTCTCGATATAGTCGGCCAATAAATCCAATGGCCAGGATTGATAATCGGTGCTGCCTTCACTATTTGCACTTACAACGGCATCCAAATCATTTAGCACCAACTTAACATCAATCTTTTTCTTTTCACATGCATCGTTGATGCTTCTGTTGCCCTGGCAGCAGAAATCAATTCCATATTTTTTAAATACGGATGCGGTGCGATAGTCTTGCGCTACAAGTTCTCCTATAATTTGATTTTCCCTAATAGTCATTTTCGATTGGTTTTTATTGGTTAGTAAATTTTATTTCAGAATCAATTTCCATAATTACATCGGACTCAAAGTCTTCTTCTATTTGCAATGAATGAGGTATCTGGGCAGGTATTATGGTTGAGTCATTTGCTTTTAAGTGTATTTCTTTTCCCAGTAACCTAAGTACAGCCTCACCCTTCAGCACCACTACAACGGCTTCCTTAGTGGAAACGTGAGATGGCATCTCAGCCCCTCTGCTTCCGGTTACTTTAAATATTTTAAATTTGTCACCGACATGAGCCAATGTCATTTCGGGTTTTGTTAGTGTTTCCATATTATTATTAGCGTTTTAAAAATGTAATTCCATTATTATTTTCTTTAGATAGGGTAAGTAATGTGGTTGTTTCAAGCATGTGTTTCAGATCACTTCTTATTAATTTGAAGTGGTTATGTATAGAACAAGGTTTCTTTTCATCACAATCGCGAAGGCCCAAACCGCACCCTTCATACACTGTATCACCGTCAATGGCAGCTACGATGGTGCTTAGTTTTACTTTATCGAGTTCTAACTTGTGGATAAAATAGCCTCCGGTGGGTCCTTTTTCAGAATTAATAATATTGCTGCGAGAGAGCTGTTGCAAAATTTTTGAAGTGTAAGCAACTGGGGAATCAATGGCATTCGCCACTTCTTTTAAACTGACTTTTTTATCTAATAATGACTGCCCCACCAGATAAATGGAGGCCCGTATACCATACTCACAAGCTTTTGAAAACATATCCCTTCCCTAATCAGTTGCAAATATAAATATCATTTGCCAATAATGGACATATTTGTCCACTATTTTGATGATATGTGGAAAAATCATGCGTTTAAGTATACGTTGGAGCAAATTAGTGGGGCAAAAAAGGCCTTAAACAAACAAAAAGGGAGTTTCTTACTTTGATCCTTTTGAGCTTTTCCGTGGCTTTGGTTCGGGCAGTTCTTTAAGGCTTATTCGCACCAGGTGGCTAAGCCAGTTACGGTCCTCCAGTTTGTCTTCAATTATAAAACAAGGCTTCGCACCAGGATAAGGAGAGGCTACCACCACATCTATAATAAATGCCCTGCCACCTGCTGTTGGCTTTACAAACAGTTTATTATCGCAAATGAGCGCAAAAATTTTTCCGTCAGCAAATAATCCGTACTCCCCAAACATACTTTTGGCGATAATGTCACCCTCATATTCAATTTGGTCAACCATAAATTCAACAAATTTCTTATCTGTTGCCATTCTGATTTTTATTCATAGTAATGTGGGCTCCGTGTAAACCTTGGGAGTTACAATTCAAAAACATCATTAATTTTTCCTATTCTGAATCCCTGGTTCAGAACGTTTTTGGTTTCATCACTGTCAGGGTTAATCACAGGATTGGTATGGTTGAAATGAATAAGTATTATTTTATTCTTTTCCTTCTTGCTAAGTTCTTTAAACATCTCAAGGCTCTCAATAATGAAAGGGTGAGGGATTTGAGAAATGTCCCGGGTGTCTATTTCCTTTCCACTATAAAATGTAGCATCCAGAAACGCATAGTCTACTTTCTTTATTTCTTCAATAATATTTTTATTCCATTTCTCCCATTTGTCAATATCCGGAATAAACAAGGCACTTTTATTTGGTCCTTTGATAATATAGCCCACGGTTTCAGAATATTCATCTCTATGAGGTACTAAAAGTGGAGTGACCACAATATTTGATGAAAGTGAAACAGGTTGCTCATTATCAATTTGCTTTAAAGTTATGTTCTTGTGCGACACCAGCTGACTCCAGGGGCCGTTTGATTCCAGAAATTCTTTCATCCGCGGCATCGCATAAACAGCAACATTCCTTGTGTCTGCCGCTTCCTTTCCTAAATACATCAATCCGGTATAATGTCCTATATGTGCATGGGTAATAAAAATTCCATCCGCTATTTCTTTGTCGGCTGGTATCCCATAGTTCATGAGCACTTTCATTTGTCTGGGCAGGTCTGGCGTTGCTTCGAATAGATATTTTTTATTATTTTCACTGTCATACAAACCCAAAGAAATGACCTGCCGGTCTGGATCAGGATTTTCAAATAAGTTCTTACAACAATCCTTATTACAGCCAATGTGTGGAGCGCCCCCATCCTGAATGGTGCCAAGAATGATCAACGAAGTAGGCTGAGATATAAAATTCTCATTGTTTTGAATAACCTCTTTCGATGACTGCTTATCTCCACATGCGAAGGCTAAAATGATAATAAGGTAGGCGCAATATTTAATCATTGTTTTCAATTAATACTCCGTAGGTTTGTTCAGTTAATACTTTATGCGATAAGTTTAGAGATTAAAATGTATAAGTGTATTCCTAATGGCAGCCGCGCTCTTATTTTGAGATCAAAATAGGGGAATCACATAAATATTGAATATACATCCAGCGTTACATCTCCATCCTGTATAAATTCAGACCGGGACCCCAAAAGTCCTCCTTTACCTCCTGTGTCTCAAAACCAAACTTTGCATAAAACTGCCATGCCAACTGACTCGTCCATACTGCTGTCTTTTCTAAATGTGGATTTTTCCTCAACTCCTCCAAGCAATGGATGATCATCTGCCTGCCCAGCCCCCTCCTCTTGTATTCAGGATCAAAAAAATCCCAGGACAACCGTCCAGTGCTCCCATCCGCTTCAAAGTGATATCCACCACATCCAATGATTTTTCCTTTCTCCTCCGTCACAAAATAGGTATCCCAATGCATATCGAGGTAATTTTCTAAATCAACTTGCTCATTGACATCAAAAAACTCTGGTGTGTTGAGTCTGAATACTTCAACAACCCCCTGTCGGTCGGCAGGCTGATAGGGTCGTATAGTGGGTTGTTCCGCCATACCTCTAAGGTAAGAAAAACAGGCCAATGATTGTAAGCCCAAACCGGGTGGTCACCACAACTGACCTGTTAAGGAATTTTTACAGTATACATCCATTACTCGAACGTAGGATGCAAGGAAATCAAAAATAGTGGCATTGGTCTTGCCACGGTTAAAAAAAATAATTGAGAATTCGGGAGGTACTATTCAGGTTGAATCGAAAATCGGCAGGGAACAACATTTACATTTACGCTAAGAAATAGTCGAGCGGATGCATTAGGGTTTTAGGCCAAACGCCAGTTTCACTCCCTCCACGGCCATGCCGGTGCCAATAATGGCAAGGATCAATCCCATTATTTTTCCTATCACTTTAATCAGACTGTTACCCATTTTTTTGACGATCATATCACTCCACACAAAAGCCACAAATGTCATATAAGTGATAAAAGCAAAAATGGCAATGATAATACCTATTTGTAAATAACTGGCATTGGCTGCATAGTTCATGGCAGTAACAATAGTTCCAGGACCGGCCAGTATGGGGATGGCCAATGGAGAAATGGCAATACCATCATCGGTTGCATTTTCTCCCACATCCTTTTGTTCCTTCTTTTTGGATTGCAACATGTTGAAACCCACGAAAAAGATGAGGATGCCACCCGCCAGTTTAAATGAAGGGATGGTGATGTCAAAGATTTGGAAAATTGATTTCCCCAGCATTACAAAAAAAACTACAATAAAAAATGCATTAAGGGTTGCTGTTTTCGCAATTATCCTTTGTGCCTTCTTGTTCCTTCCTTCCATCATCCCGATGAAAATGGGAATATTGGCGATAGGATTCATGATGGCAAAAAAGCCTGTAAATACAGTTAGAGAAAAAGTGAGTAGCGCTTCAATCATATCTGGAATATAGTGGTCATTGTTATAGTTTAATAAGACATCCATTAATTACTGCATAGGCTATCTCACCGTTTCGTTTGAACAACAAAGAAGGGTTGCCACCCATCCTTATAGCTTCATTGGTCGCAGGTTTTTTTGAATGCACATGGATCCGTTGTTTCATTGTAAAAGGATCATAGCCTGTAAGCACCACAAAATCCGTGTATCCCTCTTTCAACAACTGCTCAAGATCAAGTGCGTTCAGCGCCTTCACATCGGCAAGTTCTTTTTCGTATACCTTGCCAGGCAGCACCTCATAGTCTTTCGCATCCAGGGTAAAAAAAGATTGTGAGGTACTCAAGTCACCTAAGTCTGTGACAAAACCCCGGGCATAGTAGTTTCGAAAATCTTCATTGTCCACCTCACTGCGGTCAAAGGCCACATCGCGAAGCAATCCTTCATACTGAACATTTCGCAAAATAAGTTCCCGAATACGGCCATCTCCATTGGAGGGTATTTTGTTATAATCTGTCACAGGAATCTTTTCATAATTATTATTGGCGATGGCATTGGCCGCTGTGATCAATAACACAAAATTCAACCTGCGTATTTCCTGTTTTTCATAGTCATCTTTATATCCACCCGATTCGATTAGGATAGTGCGTGTACCCCACTTCTGAATGTTGTCACCAAAAGCCCTGGGCTCAAAAGTATCGTCATAGATAGCCATCTGCCCGGGAATATATTGGGTAATCTGATCAAACATCAGTTTGGTCAATTGCATGGCATCTCCTCTTTTTTCATTGATGCTTTTACTCACATCAAAGGCAGGCGCCAACAAAGAAATAGTTGCAGGCTTTTTATCCTCGACCGAAGTACCCCTTCCCTGATCGTGCAGGTTGAAACCCCAATCTGCCTGCAGGCTGTCGCGCACGCGTTTTAGGGTTCTTCCTTCCGGAGTCTGCAATCGCAGGGCATCGCGGTTTATATCAATACCAAAGTGGTTTCTTCTCGTGAACCGTGACGCTCCATCTGGGTTGAGCATGGGAATAAAATGCCATGTAATACTTGATTTGATTTTATCTCTAATGTCATTGAACTGATCATCGGCTTGTAGCCAAAGAAAAACATCCATGATGGCACGAGTCGCTGTGGTCTCGTCTCCATGCATTTGTGACCACATCAAAACATTGACGGGACCGTTACCATAAGTAATCAGCTTTATGGCACGACCTTCTACTGATGTACCCACTTGCTTTACTTTAAAGTCCTTACCCAGTTTGTCGATAAGGGCCATGATATCTTCATGCTTAAAACGCCTGGTGGTAATCGACTTTTCAGCATAGGTTTCATAGTTGTCATAGAGTAGTGTATTGAGTTGGCAAAAACTCAACATAGATATATGCATGGATAGGGCTAAAACCAAACTTTTCATAAAGGTGTAAATCATTATTCAGCCCTCAATATAAATATACCCAAGGAATCCACTAAAATAACTCCAAAAAGTAATCTTTAGCTATTTGATCCATCGCCTCTCTCTTATTTTATAAATTTCGCAAAAGCACAAACTATGGAAGCAGTAAAACGTCCCTGGGAGAAGTTGGTGGATCTGATGAAAGCCGACCAACCCGAGCAAATCAAAGAATATTTACAGTCGATGAATACGGAAGACATCGTTCGTGCGATCAGTCGACTGGAAAAGAAGGAACAACTCTCTTTATTGACCTTGCTCCACCCGGAAGATGCTGCCGATCTGTTGGAAGACATGCATGAATACCACGCTGCCGACATCCTGGAAGATATGGAGGCGGGAAAAGCAGCAGCGATCTTTAATGAGATGGACAGCGATGATCAGGCTGACCTACTCACCGAGATGGAAGAGGAGGAAGCTGAAGCCATCATCTCCCAGATGGAACCGGGAGAAGCAGAAAGCGTAAGAAAGCTTATCATGTATGACGCGGACACTGCGGGGGGAATGATGATCACAGAGTTTCTTTCGTTTGATGATCAACTTACTGTAGGCCATGTAATACAAGAACTTCGTGACAATGCAGATGAATATGAGGATTACAACCTGCAATACATTTATGCCACCACAAAGGACAAGCTAAAGGGCGTATTGCAAATGCGTGATCTGTTGCTCTCTACCCCTGAAACACGCCTGGAGAAAATCGTCCACCCCGATGTGATCTCTGTAAAAGATACCGCCACCTTGAGAGACCTGATCAAGTTTGTAGTAGACTATGACTTTTATGGCGTGCCCGTACTGGATGATCACGGTGTACTTTTGGGTGTAGTCTTGCGTAGGGATATATTGGAAGCAAAATCTGAAATGGCCAACATCGAATTGTTGGAGACACAAGGTATCGTGGGTGGTGAAGAACTTCGTACCATGCCGATATTGCTAAGATCGAGACGAAGACTTTCCTGGCTCACTGTTAATATATTATTAAATATACTGGCGGCCAGCGTGATTGCCTTTAATCAAGATACGCTGAGTTCGATCATTGCCCTTGCAGTATTTCTTCCCATCATCTCCGACATGAGTGGGTGCTCCGGCAACCAGGCCGTGGCAGTGAGCTTGCGCGAATTGTCATTAGGTGTGATCAGACCCTTCGAAGTGGTTCGGGTATGGCTTCAGGAGTTTTCAGTGGGATTATTAAACGGTATTGTCCTTGGTGTACTCATCGGAGCAGTTGCTTATTTATGGAAAGGCAGTTTGGTGCTTAGCTTCATCGTAGGCGGAGCACTTATGCTCAACACCATCGTTGCAGTATCTATTGGCGGCACGATCCCTCTAATATTAAGAAGATTCGGTGCCGATCCTGCCTTGGCGTCTGGCCCCATACTCACAACGATCACTGATATGTTTGGATTCTATCTAACCCTGACTTTTGCCAGCCTAGCACTTTCGCATTTTGGTACCATATAGAAGATTAGAATATATTTGAATTTCCCCAGATTGCGATGGCCGCCAAGCCCAGGATGCCCACCAGCAGTAAATAGTACAGCGTAGGTATAATCGTTTTTCTAAGAACAATCCCCTCATTGCCTAAATAACCCACAGTCGCTGCGGCTGCTACCATATTGTGAATGGCAATCATATTGCCCGCAGCGGCACCCACGGCTTGCAGGGCTACAATTATGGTGGTAGGCATCATGAGCCTTTCGGCTACACCGAACTGAAAAAAACTAAACATCAGATTGCTAACGGTATTGCTACCGGCAATAAAAGCCCCGAGTGCACCAATAGCCGGAGCAAACAGCGGGTATACGTTGCCTACATTTACAGCTACCCACTCAGCCATTACAATGGGCATACCCGTTAAGCCGTTTATGTTGATTCCTGAATTGATGTATATCCGCACCATGGGCACGGCAAAGAGCAAAACAAATCCGGCACCAAAGATCATTTTACCACTTTCGCGGAAGGCAGATTTCACCTGTACAGCCCTCATCCGATGAAAGTAAATGGTAACTAGGCATACCGTGAAGAGAATAGAAGCAGGTAGATACAGTGGAGCACTTGAAGCAGAGATTGAAGTATCCAATATTTCATTCCATTCAATGGTTATAGAGGAAAGCCATGATTTAATGGGCAGTTGAGAAAGCCTGGTGACTACCAGCAGCAAGACTACCATCAGGTAAGGTGCCCATGCACGGATGAGGCTAAGGTGGGTTGCTGTTCTGGTTTCAGTACTGGGGTCCAACTTTCCCATCCAGTTGGATGGCCATGAGTTTTTTGAAGGAAATTCCCATGTTTTTGAAGGTTGTAAAAATCCCTTCTTTGCTACCCATACCATAATGGGCATACCTACCAATGCTCCTAATAATGAAGGAAACTCGGGTCCCAAAAAGATACCTGTGAGCAAATAAGGAATGGTAAAGGCGAGCCCTCCCAGCAACGTAAAAGGAAATACTTCCAATCCTTCACGCCATGATTTCTTTTCTCCGAAGAAGCGCGTCATCATGCACACCATAAGCGTAGGCATAATTGTTCCTGCAATGGTATGCAAAATGGCAGCATTGGTAGTCACCATTTGGATATAATCCATAAAATCCAATCCGTGTGCAGCCAGTTGTGCATCCAGAGCTGGATTTTGGAGTCCGCCACGTATACCCACCAAAACGGGTGTGCCAACGGCCCCAAAAGTAACGGCTGTGCTCTGCACCATCATTCCCAACATCACAGCAGCCATGGCCGGAAACCCAAGCGCTAATAGTAAGGGTGCAACGATAGCTGCAGGTGTGCCAAACCCAGAAGCCCCCTCTATAAAAGACCCAAATAACCAGGCAATGATTACAACCTGTATTCTCCTGTCGGCACTGATATCCTTAAAACCTCCCCTGATCACCTGAATCGCTCCTGAGTACTTCAACAGGTTGAGCAACAGGATAGCCGAGAAAATGATATACAGTATATCAAAGGTGATGAAGAGACTCTGAATACAAGAGGCTATTAATGTAACCAATGAAAGTCCCCAAACCGTGTAGCCAATAATAGCTGTTAACAGAAAGGTAATAGGCATCGCGACACGGGCAGGTATGCGAAACCCTACCAGCATTATCCCTGCTGCGAGGATGGGAAGGAGGGCGAGGAAGGCGAGGGTTGTTAGCTGCATCAGTTTACAGTTGACAAAAAGCAGTTGACAAAATTCCCAACCATTGTCAACTGCCTGTTGTCAACTGTCAATTCTAAGTTCATCTTCATAAAATTTAAATCCAGTATCCAAAATCAAGAATCAAGCAGGCCTCACCACCTCCACCCAATGCTTTGGTTTCACTCCTGTAAAATGTTCAATCTGATGGCGGCAGCTAAAACCATTGGCCACTACGGTTGTTCCTTTTTTCAGTGATCGTACTTTAGGAAAGAGGATACTCTCCCCTATCTTTCCTGACAACTCATAATGTTCTTTTTCATAACCAAATGATCCGGCCATGCCACAGCAACCAGACGGGATTTCCTCCACCGAATGCCCATTGGAAGTGATACAGTTTTTCATGGTGCTCGTCCCGTACAATGCCTTCTGATGACAGTGTCCATGGATAGAAATATCTCCATCAGCGAGTTGAAGTTTTGAACTTAATCTCCCTGCTTCCATTTCCTTGCTCAGGAACACATCAATCATCATCACCTGCCCTTTGAGTTGTTTGCTCAACTCTTCTAACGCTATGAGGTCAGGAAGGTCTTCGTTCAAGGCAGAAGCGCAACTTGGTTCACAAACCACCACATTTAATCCTTTACTTAAGTATACTTTAAGGTTATCGATTGTTTTTTGACCCTCTTTCTTTGCATCCCTTAAAAACCCATGGGAGATTTTAGGCCGCTGGCAGCAGCCCACATTAGCTAGAATCACTTCATATCCACAGGCAACCAGCAATTCAAAAGCAGAAATCCCAATGTTGGGTTCATGGAAATTGAGATAAGTATCTGCAAACAAAACCACCTGCTTATCCTGCTTCGGTTGGTTCCTGGCATTCCTGTCAAACCATTTATAAAACGGTTCTGGAGCATAATCCGGTAATGTCCTTCGCTTATCAAAACCCGACACACTATCCAGTAATGATTTGAACAAAGAAGTGTGCTGAATGGCATTTATTATTCCAGATAGTTTACCTGAAAATCGGGAAGACATTTTTGCTGAATCGCGGATCATTTTGTCCCTCAGCTTTGCTCCATGTTGATCATAGTATAACTGCAACACATCGCTCTTCATTTTCGCCATGTCTACGTTACTGGGGCACTCTGATTTACAGGCTTTGCATGAAAGACATAAGTCAAGTGCTTTATGTAATCTGGGGCTGGCCAAACCCATATCGTCCAACTGATTGGACATGGCCATGCGCAGTGCGTTGGCTCTGCCACGAGTGGAGTGCTCTTCATCTCGAGTGGCTTTAAAACTCGGACACATTGTACCGCCTATTGTTTTTCTGCACTCTCCCACACCTGTACACATATGCACAGCTTCTGAGAAGTTACCTTCTGCTTTGTAAAGAAACTGACTGACTACTTCCTGATCTTTATATTCCGCACCGTATTTTAAATTGACATCCATCGGTTCGGCCTCCACCACCTTACCCGGGTTCATCAGGTTATCCGGGTCAAAGAGTTTTTTCACATCTCTAAAAGCATTATACAGCTGATCGCCAAAGAAACGCTTGTTAAAAGGACTTCTCACCATTCCATCACCATGCTCGCCACTCCAGGAGCCACCATACTTCACCACCAATTCAAAAGCCTCGTTGGCAATACCTTTCATTTTCTCAATGTCTTCCTGCTTGCGCAGATCGAGAATAGGCCTCACATGGATCAATCCCACGCTGGCATGGGCATACATGGCTGCAAGGGTGCCGTATTTCGCACAAATTTTGACCACCTGATCGATATAGGCAGGCAAATGCTCTACAGGCACAGCTGCATCTTCAATAAACGCCAATGGCTTCGGACCGCCCGTCATTCCCATCATCAGGCCCAATCCTTTTTTACGCACCAGCAGCACCTCATCGTATTCCTTGCCCTGCTCATAAATCGGATAAGCATAACCTTTGCCCTGTACCTTCAAGTCATCCGCCATTTGCTGCGTACGTTGTAGTGCCCTGCCCTTATCCTCATCATAAAACTCAACCAACAAAATAGCTCCGGGGCCTCCATTGATAAAGTGGCAAAACTTCCTGGTGGTGAGGTTCTCACGACTTAGCTTGATGACCGTTTCATCAATGATCTCTACTGCCGCAGGTTGGTACTTCAGAATATCGCTGACAGTTCCAATGGCCTCCAAAAAGGAATTGAAGTGCAATGCGCAAACCGTTTTGTATTTGGGAAGAGGCTCCAGATTGAGTTTGAGTTCCAGCGTTACCGCCAATGTACCCTCACTCCCCGTCACGAGCTTGGCGAGGTTCCAGTTTTCTTTTCCCACAAATTCATCGAGGTTGTAGCCTCCCACTCTCCGCATGATCTTCGGAAAACGTTTTCCTACTTCTTCCGCATTCTTGATTACAATTTCTCTGAAATGGGAATACAACGCACCTTCTCTACCTCCCTTCTTTATTTTTTCTTCATACCCTTCCGGGGATCGCTCCTTAAAATGACATTCGGTTCCATCTGCAAGAAGCACTCTGGCTTCCAACACATGATCCACCGTTTTTCCATACAAGATGCTTTTCATCCCAGAAGAGTTGTTGCCCACCATTCCACCTACATTGGCGCGACTGGTAGTAGCAGGGTCGGGAGCAAAATGCAAATTGTATTGTGCCAGTTCTGCGTTCAACTCATCCCGCACTTTACCCGGCTGTACGCGTACCCATCTTTCTTCTGCATTGATTTCTAAAATTTTATTGATGTGCTTAGAAAAATCCAGTAACATTGACTTCCCCACACTTTGACCTGCCAGACTCGTGCCTCCTCCTCTGGGAAGTATGGATACCTTGTGTTCATTGGCCAAGGCTACTGCTTTTTTTACATCACTTTCATCCTCTGGGATTACCACCACCAAAGGTTTCACCTGATAGATGCTGGCATCGGTAGCATACATGCCCAGTGTGTAGGCATCATTCAAAATTTCCCCTTTTATCGCCTTTTTAAGGGATGAAACAAACGGAGCAATGTCTTTCATAACGAGGGGTCAAATTCAATTTAGCCATTTGAGCGGATAATTTTCACCATTACAAATAAGAAAACAATGCCTCTCGTATAATTCACTTTTTTTTATTGCCTCCTTTTTGAATATCTTCCACATCAAACCTGAAGACCATGAAAATGAAACAACTCTGCTTTCTCCTTTTTTTTCCTGTACTTGTATTTGCTCAAAAAGACAAGGATAAGGAGAAGGTAATCCAAACCCTAAATGCCAAGCAAGACCATTATGCCAAAGTCGCCATGCAGATATGGGAATTTGCTGAGATGGGATATCTCGAAGAAAAAAGCTCAGCACTGTTGCAAAGCGAATTGTCCAAAGCTGGATTTAAAGTAGAAAAAGGTGTAGCCGGAATACCCACCGCTTTTATTGCCAGCTATGGATCTGGAAAACCAATAATTGGTATACTTGGCGAATTCGATGCCCTTCCGGGTCTTTCCCAGGAGGCATTTGCTCCTGAACGGAAGATCATTAAAGATGGTGCTCCCGGACATGGTTGTGGACATAACCTTTTTGGAACAGGCTCCATGGCAGCAGCCATAGAAGTAAAAGACTGGTTGGTACAAACCAAAAAATCCGGAACTATCCGCTTTTATGGAACACCTGCGGAAGAGGCGGGAGATGCCAAAGTATTTATGGTGAGGGCAGGGTTGTTTAATGATGTGGATGCTGTGGTTTCATGGCATGCTGCTGATCGCAACAATGCAGGACCAAGTACCAACCTGGCTACGAAATCAGGAATTTTTAAGTTTTACGGTGTGGCTGCGCACGCTGCGGCTGCCCCGGAAAGAGGTCGCTCTGCTTTAGATGGTGTAGAGGCGATGGATAACATGGTCAATATGATGCGAGAGCACACTACAGAACCTACACGGATTCATTACGTAATCCTCAAAGGTGGTGAGGCGCCAAATGTTGTTCCTGCGTATGCTGAGGTTGAATATCTAGTACGCCATCGCGATCGCGAAGAAGTGCGCAATCTGTGGGATCGCATCGTTAAATGTGCCGAAGGTGCTGCACTCGGAACAGAAACAAAGGTGGAGGTTGAGGTAGTGGGTGGCACATTTGATCGCCTGCCTAATGAAACACTTGCAAAGGCCATGCACCAAAACTTGCTCGCAGTGGGTGGTGTGAAATATACTCCTGAAGAAAAAGCATTTGCCGAAAAGCTAAGCCTCACATTTGGCGATAAGAAAGTGCCAATAGAAAACGCTGAACGCATTGAACCATTTGGCTATAGTCACACCAACGCATCAGCAGATACAGGTGATGTAAGTTGGGTGGTGCCTACTGTCTCTATGACAGCTGCCACTTACGTGCCCGGCACACCTGGTCATAGCTGGCAGGCAGTGTCATGCACGGGATCAACCATTGGGATGAAAGGCATGATGGTGGCAGCCAAGACAATGACCATGACTACCATGGACCTTTTCAATGATGCCAAATTACTGGAGGCTGCCAAAAAGGAATTTAATGATAAACGAGGACCCAACTTTAAGTATGAATCATTGGTGGGAGACATTCCACCTCCCTTGGATATCAGAAAATCTAAGTAAGAAAAGGGTATCTGTTATTTTAGTTTGCCTTTATAGGTTTTTCGAAACAACTCGTATCGGGGAATTGAAACATTAATCACATATGGACTACCGGGATTATGCTCTATATAATCCTGGTGGTATCCTTCCGCTCTGTAAAATTCCTTCAGAGGCATGACCTCACTTACAATCTTATTTTTAAACATTCCTGATTCATCAAAAGTCTTCTTTGCCTTTACGGCAATATCCATTTCAGTGGGTGACATATAAAACAGGATTGATCGATAGGACGAACCCACGTCAGGTCCTTGCCTGTCTTTGGTGGTAGGGTCATGTGAAGTGAAAAATACCTTCGTGAGTTCCTCATAACTGACAACGGAAGGATCATAGTAAACCAGTACCGTTTCCGCATGACCGGTAGTTTCTGTATTCACTGATGCATAGGTTGGGTTTTTTGTTTTCCCTCCCGCATATCCTGACACTGCAGAATCAACTCCAACGACAGCCTCAAAAATGTGCTCCGAACACCAGAAGCAACCTTCAGCGAAAGCTGCAATGGCCTTGCCTTTTGGGGCAACCAACTCCACCTTTCGCACATCTGAATCCTGTACGATTAAAGTTTTTGTATTTTCATTGCTTTCATTGTTGGGTTTCGCTCCACAGCTAATAAGCAAAATAAGAATTGAAATAAATACGATGGGTGATTGAAATAATTTCATGGTAACATGTTTATCAAATAGATATATGAAGTTACTGGTCTAACAGATATGGGTAAACGAAAGTTTAACCGTAATTATGCAATAGAAATTCTATTGCATAATTTGCATAAACTGGGTTTAAAAGATTTGGCCAGAAAGTACCTCCAGCAGTCTATTTATTTAAAGCAAAAGTCACCTGGACAACTAAAAGCTTACCAGGTAGTGGGTTTAAAACTTTTTGCAGCCCTGAGGATGTCACGCCTGCTGATTTGACCTATCAACACCCCCTTGTCTACCACCGGCATCCTTCGCATTGGCATATTTAAAAATTGATTTGCTGCTGTTACTACATCACTATCCGGAGGCACTGTCTTAACATCAGCCGTCATGTAATCCGATACCTTCCTGGAACCTATGGATAAATTATCAGTACCCTGGTCAACGATAATTTTAAGGCAATCCTTCTCCGATAACATTCCTATAAGTCTTCCGGTACTGTCAAGCACAGGTGCACCCGAAATTTTTTTATCAACAATGATATCGATAACCTCCTTGATGGTCTGATCTGGGGAAAAAGTCACCAAATCACTGACATTCACCATATAATTGCTTACAGGCTCATACTTGGGTTGATCGGCACTTAGTTCGCCTTTTGTTTTGAAATTGGGCTTAAAATTCATGTTGACGAAATTTTAGTTATAACTGTTCCGATCGTTCTTTATTAAAGATAACTCATTTAGAGATAATCCACAATAGCTTCAGGCAGACTTGCCGTTTGGTAAATAAATTATAAATTTAAAAATATCATTAGGAGAGCCATGAATTTTCGACCGTACTATGTCTTCATTTTCCTTTTCTTTGCCATAGCATGCACTTCTAAAAAGGCAACACAGATTGAACCCTTAACTGCATTTACAGGTGCAACATTAATTGATGGTACCGGTCAAGGTCCTATTAATGATGCTGTGCTTTTAATATCAAATGGATTAGTTATCTCTGTTGGACCTCGTGACGATGTGACCATTCCTGAAAGTGCAACAATATTTGATGTCACTGGCAAAACCATCATGCCAGGAATCATTAACGCGCATGGACATATTGGTGGAACGGAAGGTCTGACCGCTTCGTACAGTGCACAACATGTAATTCGTGATTTAAAACTCAATGCTGCATACGGAATTACAACTGTTTATAGCCTTGGCGGAGATGGCCCCGAATCTGCAGCGATACGAGATGAGCAAGATTCGATTACATTAAATAGAAGTCGGCTTTACATTGCAGGTGAAGTGATTACCGGAAATACACCGGAAGAAGCCCGAAGCAGGGTAGATAAAAATGCTGCCATGGGTGTTGATTTTATCAAGATAAGAGTAGACGACAACCTGGGAACAACAGAAAAAATGAGTCCTCCTATTTATGAAGCCATCATCGATCAGGCAAAGAAACACAATCTTGAAGTTGTCGCTCATATATTTTATCTCGAAGACGCAAAAGCATTGCTCAGGCTGGGTGTCAAATTTATTGGGCATAGCGTAAGGGATCAACCAGTCGATGAGGAATTTATTACCCTGATGAAAGAAAACGGTGCCACCTACTGCCCTACTTTAATGCGCGAAGTATCCACTTTCATTTATGAAAGTACTCCTGATTTTTTTGAAGACCCTTTCTTCCTTGCCCACTCAGACACTTCTATAATTAAGGAGTTGAAAAACCCGGAAAGACAATTGAAAGTGGGAGAAAGTAAAAGTGCCATAGGCTATAAAAAAGGACTGGTAATAGCAAAACAAAACCTAAAGCGAATATCCGATGCCGGCATAAAAATAGCCTTTGGAACAGATACTGGTCCACCCGCAAGATTTCAGGGCTATTTTGAACACCTGGAGTTTGAACAAATGGTTGGCGCAGGTCTTACCCCCATGCAAGCTATCGTTGCCGCTTCCGGAAACGCAGTTTACAGTAACAATAAGGATCAATTGGGTACATTGGAGACTGGAAAGCAGGCAGACTTTCTCATACTTACGAAAGATCCACTATCAGATATAAGGAACACACGATCCATTGAATCCGTATGGATTGGTGGCCATAAAATCGAGTAGTTATTTCTTGGGCTCAGTGCCCACAATTCTTCAAGGTACTTATCAAAAATTTTCTGATGGAAACAGGTCGGCTTCTCCCATTTGGGCTTCTCTAAAAACCTTGCTTTTGATGATCAAAACCCCTCCCCCTTCTCCAAAATAGAAGGGTATGGGGAGTTTTTAGAGATGTCCATTACTAATTGAATCAGAAACACCCTAAGCCAGGTAAGTATATATTGTGAAGTTTTTTCTATTAAATTTGAACTTAAACTAAACGAAAATATGCTAAAGGAATTTAAAGATTTTGCCATGCGAGGGAATGTAATTGATCTCGCAGTCGGTGTTGTAATTGGTACCGCATTTGGCGCCATTGTCAAATCTCTTGTGGGAGACCTCATTATGCCAATAATTGGAGTTGTTACTGGGGGCATTGACTTTACAGGTCTCGCCTATTCAATAGGTGATGCCTCTATTTCCTATGGTAATTTTATTCAAGCTATTTTTGTTTTTACCCTCACTGCCTTTGCACTGTTTCTCCTTATAAAAGGAATCAACACTATTAATAAAAAGAAAGCAGAGGCTCCTGCCGCTCCGGTTGAACCATCGGCTGATGTTAAACTACTTACGGAGATAAGAGATTTGTTAAAAAAATAGAAGCAAGTACAAAGGTCCACATAATAATGAGGCAAAAATTAAATGGTGAAATGTTTTTCACCATTCTCCCATTGTGCAAATGGGGCAACAAATTTTAACATCAATTCATGAAAATATTTTTTACAACAATACTCATCTCCATAGTTCTTTCTGCACAGGCACAAATAGTAAAAGTAGACTCGACCACCCAATGGAAAAAGGACCTTAATTTTGGGGTTAACCTAAACCAGGCGTCATTTTCATCCAATTGGAAAGCCGGTGGGGTGAATTCCATTGGGCTTAACTCACTTTTTAATTACCAAGCCAACTACAAGAGTGGAAAGAATTCATGGGACAATGAGGTTGATTTGCTCTTTGGTTTCGTCAATAACCAGGGTCAGGGATATCGAAAAACATCTGACCGTATCTACCTTGATACCAAATACGGGCGCGATCTGAATGACAAATGGGGGTTGTTCTCTTCCCTCACTTTTAGCACTCAATTTACTAAGGGATACAACTACAAGGATGACGATACCAAAGACCTGATCTCAGATATTTTTGCACCAGCATTTTTTACCTCCGCCTGGGGAGTGGAGTATCACCCAGCAGAATATTTCAAACTACGTATTGCCCCTTTTGCTCCGAGGCTTACCATAGTGAAAGACCCAGCACGATTTCTTACCACAGTGGGACCCGCACCCTACGGAGTAGAAATACCTGATGAAACCCGAATTGAGTGGCTGGCATTTCAGATGCAGGCAGAATTCAATAAAGACATTGCAGAGAACTTGAATCTGAAGTGGAGATATGTAATGTTTGCTAACTATGAGACCCTGGAGGGAAAGAAGGTTGACCATCGTTTGGATCTTAACCTTACAGCAAAGGTAAATCAGTTCATCAACGTGAGTGTGGGAGGAATTCTACTTTACGATTACGATCAGGATACCAGTGTTCAGTTAAGCCAGGCACTAACTATAGGCTTTGCTTACTCTTTCAGAAATTACAAGGAGAAGAAATAATTACTCAGTCGATAGTTCAATGTTGTTTGCAACAAACTATGAACCATCGACTAACAGACTACCTACTCACCCTCTTGAGGAACTGCCTCCATCAGCAATCGGAAAGCCTTATCCAAAGCTTTACCTCCCTCACTCGCTCCGGTATAATGTCCCAAGCGTACCACCACCAAATCATGTGATGGGATAATTGTTGTTGACTGCCCTCCTGCACCAAGCATCATGTAAGCCTCTATTGGAATAGGTCTGCCTTCGTTGCCATTAATCCAGAAAAACCCACCATAAATAGGCCGACCATCTTTTACCCATGGTTCAGCTAAAGTACTCACAAAGTCCACAAAACCCTCCGGTAAAATTCTTTCTCCATTCCAGATGCCATCTTGCAAATACAGGTTTCCTAATCTTGCCCAATCTCTTCCTGAAGCAAACTCATATCCTTGTGTCAGAAAGTTTCCGTATGGATCCGCTTCCATGATCATGGAGCGAACACCAATTTTATCAAACAATTCCTTTTGAGGGAATTCATGATAATCTTCTCCTCTTCCTTCTACCCCAAGTCTTATCAAATAATTGGTAAGCACCGGATCGGAGTTGCGATAGCGACCTACTGAGTTGGGCAGCCATTGCTGTGGCCGGGTGGCAGCCCATTGAAATGAATTTATCGAGCCAGTATACACATACAGATGATCGGGATATCCTAACGATGGATCAAAGTCTGGGTCTTGTGGCGCACGGAACCTTAACCCACTTGACATATGAAGAATATCCCTTACTCTAATTTTTGCTCTACCATCCCCTTCATTCTGCCATTCTGGGATTGGTGCGGGTTGATCCAACGTGTATACTCCCTGATTAATAAGTACTCCAAGCAGTGTGGCCGTCAAACTCTTGCCCATTGACCAGCTTTCAAGAGGTGTATCTTTTGTTATCCCCTCGCCATATCGTTCACCAATTATCCTTCCCTTATAAGTCACCACAAAAGCTGCTGTTTTGCCATCACCTTCAAAGGCTGCATCCACTGCTTGCTGCACCTTGTTCATGTCTAGATCAGCAGGCATTGGCTCATCCGACAATACATCTCCCATAGGCCATGGGGTTGTGTCGGCATCCGGTAGGTTGCGTTTAATTTTTATCGGTTTGTAAAAAACGTTTTCTATTCCTATAGGGAGTGTGACACATCCCTGACTTTGATCTCCCAAATATACTGCGGTACGTGTTACTCCGTTGGGCAATGTGATGGAAACAGATTTCTTCTCATAATCCACAACTGGTTTTCCTACTTTGGCACGTTCTTCAAACGGACTGGTAAAACCACCCACGTTGGCTGCTGCGAAATCGGCATCCAATCCGGTGATGAACACTGCGGAGCACATTATTTTGGCATAGCCTGAAGTATAGTGCTCTAATGGATCACCCGGAGGTGCCTCATAGGGTGTATCCAATTCCAACGAGTCGGCACGAGCAAGCATTTTTGCTTTGACCACTTCAGGGTCGTCTCTTAACTCTTCTTTTGGAGCACTTTGCTGGCAACTAAGCGCCACACTACAAAAAGCAAGAAGCAGCGATTTACTGAGAGAAATGAAGTTCTTTTTCTTGTTCATGGTTTAGGCTTTTTTAAAAGTTACGGAATTCAATAATATATCAAAACAAGAATTCAACAAGTGGACAAGAATTTACACTCTGTATCCAACAATCGCCTTTATCTGCCTCTCAACCGAACTAAAGGTGACCAATAGAAGTGGGTTTCTATCCTTGAAATTAAAATATTACTTTCATTATAAGTTGTCTGTGGTTGGGAAAAAGACAAACAATATGGCAGCGCAACTTCCTGACATCATTACACTCGAATCCCAGGAAATGGATTTGTATACCAACCCCCTGGAAACGTTCTGGCATGTGACAGGGAAAAGAAAACCCAACTTTAAGGTAACAGAAAATTGCCAGCGTGGATATGTGGCTTATTGGATTATCGAAAGTAACCAACTGATACTTAACACTATTCGCGCAAGTCGTAATGTCAACACTTTTTTCTTTGGTAAAAAATTAGTGGAAACCAGGATAAAAGATATCTTTCCAAGGTGTGGCAAAAAGGGGGTATTCGCCAATTGGTATTCCGGGAAACTTCGCATTCCGGCTGGGCCAATGACCCAATATGAGCATTACAATTACAACTCTCGCTTTGAAAAAGAAATTATCATTACAGTAAACAAAGGAGATGTTATTAAAATTGTGACCCTTGATTATACCCAACAAAAGTTAATTGTTAACTTGAAATAGTTGGTGCTGAATATAAAACAGTTTTCTCATTAAAGTATTTCAATGAATAAAGTTGAAAGAGATAAGTAAAATTATAACCGACACCCCTAATAACGCCACAAAAAACAAGTAATCAGCGATTGCCTCACTCCTCTTTTCTCTTTGCGCACTCGATGTTCTTATTGAAACGAATGAAAATATGCAGGAAGCGGTTAGGAAAATGGCAACCACAGAAGTTAACCCATCGATCATATGGGTTTCAATCTGACTATTGATGTGCAGTGAGGTTATCACAAATAAACAAAATCCAAGAAGATTAGCGGAAGTACTGAGTATGTGTTGTGATGTATTAGTCGCCATATTCCTTTAAAAGTGAGGTTTTCAATTTACACAAGTAATCTCAGCACGTTATGTTTATGAGCTATATGTATCTATTCTTTTAATCTAGCACATCTTTTACACGCCCCACCTCCCCGGACTCCAACAACACCTTAATGCCGTGGGGATGTATGGGAGCCTTTGTAAGAATTTTCTTTACAACGCCCATTGTTAAATTACCGGTATCCTGATCTTCCTTTTTAACCACCTCCACCTCACTTCCAACTACAATATTTGCTTTTTTTCGTCCATCTTTCATAAGTAGTTTTTAAGTTTTATGCTGCAGTTATATTAATCTCGGAATTATAATTTACTGCAAAATATCCTCTTATAAAAGTTGGTCAATATAAATCCACATAGCCAGCGCTCAAAATACTTTGAAATAGTGTTTTAGGTGCCTCAATTCGATGCTCCTTTTTCTAAAACCTTTCAGAATCAGAAACGCTTATACAATAGTTTTTGGCACACGCGTATCCTAATTTCATGTGCGTTACGTCTCTAGTTTTGTCCTCCATTGCGATTAGGAGAGCGAGGTATGGGCCAGGTCATTTGCTCACCTGTCCGCTTATCAATAGGTAACACTGACTTCACTCTGGATGTTTTCTCCGGATCTTCACTGGCTTTGTACGCGAGTATGGCGGTGAGAATAGCATTATTGCGCACATCATCAAACACGATCTTATCGTATGTATCCAAATTGGTGTGCCAGGTATACGATCCATAGCTCCAGTTCAACGAACTAAGTGAAAATGCAGGAGCGCCTGCAGCAACAAAGGAAGCATAGTCGGAGCCACCACCACCGGGAGTGCCGGGGAAGTTGGTTTCGATGTGTTTTGTAATATCATCGGGTACCGCTTCTAGCCAGCGACCTATATAATCATAGGCATTTAAAAAACCCTGTCCGGAGATATTCACAACCCGGCCTGTTCCATTGTCCTGATTGAAAAGTGCCTGCAAACCCTTTACTACTTCTGGATGATCTTCTACAAAAGCACGTGAACCATTCAACCCCTGCTCCTCACTACCCCAATGTCCTATAATAATTGTTCTTTTCGGATTAGGATAAACCTTTTTCAAAATACGTGCTGCTTCCATCATGGTAAGAGTGCCTGTACCATTGTCTGTAGCACCTGTACCTCCATCCCATGAATCGAAGTGAGCAGAAAGAACAATATATTCGTTGGGCAGCTCCTTACCGGGGATGGTAGCAATGGTATTGAAGGTAGGTACTACGCCCAAATCTTTAGATTGTGTCATTACTTTAATCATGGGCTTATCCCCCTTCTCCGTCATTCGATAGAGCAATCCATAATCCTCCAATGATAAGTCCACCACAGGAATCTTTTCTGTATTGGCACTGAAAATTTTATTGGCTCCAAAACCTTTGGACCAATACGATTGAACTATACCCACTGCACCTGCTTTCTCAAGGGCTTTATTAAGATCACGACCTTGCCCAATATTATTCAAATTCTTGCTCCATTGTTCGGTTAACTCATCTCTTTGCTTCTTCATTTTCTCGAAAGATTCCTCTGTAGCAAATTCTTTCCAGTTGTAGTCGGGCCTGCCAGTGGGCTGCAGCATAGACACCAACACAAATTTTCCTTTTACATTGGGTAGCCAGTTTTTAAAGGCAACAGAATCCTTTATAGTTGGGATTACAATGGTCTCAGCAGTGGTTCCATTTTTGGATGTTTGGGGACTCCATGCCAGTTGTGTTCCACGAAGACTAACCACACGTGGGGAAACCATATCAATATGGCTAATGCCACGCTCCCATCCGCGCCATTTACCCCACTCTTCATTCTTGGCTTCAATACCCCAACTTTTGTAGGTGGTTACTGCCCAATCATTGGCGGCTTTCATCTGTGGTGTGCCCACCAATCGCGGACCAATAACGTCCATCAACTGGTGCGCAAGATTTTCCAACTGAGAATTGTCATTTCCTTCTGCAACGATCTTGTTGACTATTTCACTTTGCTGCGCAAAGGCCACCTGCGCAACCAACAACAACACAAAAAAAGGCTTTACGATTTTGTTCATCATCTAATGGCTTTTATGAAGGCCCTAAAATAGGTAATTAATTCTCATATGGAAACGAGATTGTGGGTGAGTGGTACTAAAAACATTTGTAAATCTCCTGCCTGTGGTGAGTAATTTCACAATCCATCGTTTAAAACTTTTTTTAATTGGTGAAACACCGATCGAAGACAAGGTGAAAAAAAAGTAAAGACACATACGTATCCTTACTTTGTCTGGCTCATCCTCTTTTAATCTCAAAGACGATTTAAATCTCAGAGACTATCTGCCTGCGCTATTTATTTCAGTTTTTTCTATACCTTTTGCGTGCTCTAACGCACCCTCAGGGCTAAAGCGAATTTCTATTTTGTTACCATCTTTTTTCTGATGAAACGTATAGGCAAGTGGTTTTAAAATGGCCGGTTGTCCAACCCCATTACTCGACTTCAGGTATTGCAATGACCAGGTTCCCGCCTCAGGAGCTAGATCAAATTCGTTGTGAAGTGAAAATTGCACGATCGCAGGAACTTCATCCTGTTTCACCTTCTTAACTTTTTCCATTCCATTTCCATTCTGCGCAAAAATTAATCCCGCAGAGACCAGCCAAAGGGCTGCAACCAACATAAGCTTTTTCATGACCCAATAATTTTTTAGTAAAACATCAATTTGAATAAATGTTTTAAACTGGCCAGCTTAATTCACATTCTTTATAACTGGTTTAACCTCTGTTTAGTTTAGGATAACCCCTATTAAATTGTTGAGTATTACACGAAACGAGGTAATTGTAGATGAGCTGTATTTATCTGGGATGAAATACAAGGTAGCCTGAGATACCTAAAAAAGGGAAACTATGTCACCACATTCCCAATTCAGGCCTATTCGCCCGTTGGTGCCGTTCACAGTGCAACTCACCAACGGGGCAAAGTGTGAAATCAGAGAGTTACCGATTCAGGTAAGCATAGAGGCCGATACCAATTACTATTCCAGAGTTGATCCCCTTGGTATTTGATCCTTTTGCCTTTTGGGAGTAAGAAGCGTACCCCAACTGAGGCTCAAAAGAAATAGCATCGCTGATAAAGTAAGAGTACCCAGCTAACAGTGACCATCCACCAAGTGTGGCGGTACTTTCGGTAGTGGTTCCGGAAAAAGTATTTTTTGTCTTGTTTGAGCCAACCCGGACAGACCCCTGAACATAAATATTATCAAAGTAATACCTGACCTGGGGTGTTAGGCCAAAACTGGTGGTGGTAGATTTATCGGAAGAACCATCTGCTTTGAAAGACGAAGTACTGATTTGTAATCCTGTTCCAACCGCCAAATTATCGATTACAAAATATGCAGCCTGTGGTTCAATCGAAAAGCTGGATGATTTGCCATACGTACTGGTAGTGCTTCCTGTCTTAGATTTGCTGGTAGTGAAAGAACTTGCCAGGTTACTGCTCCCTCCAATAATAATGCTGCCTTGGTTAAACTGAGCAAAAGAAGTGGTCACCAAAGTTGCCCCAAAAATTAATAAAATCAGTTTTTTCATATAATAGTAAATAAATTTTCGGCAAAACTATACAATAAAAGCCAACTAAAAAACAATCTTCAATAGACCGTTTAATTAGCCGGTGAATCGCCATGGCTCCCTGCCCTTGGTATTCTTCCAACGAGGGCAATGTACAGTTATTTATACGCCAATACTTCATTGGCCCGCTGTAAAGAACTACTTATATGGTCGAGTAAATTGTTTTTGTCCAGCACGGAATAGATGTCCGCTTTTTCAAGGTCCTCCATTATCTTTTCATTCACTCCAGAGAGAATGATAGTCACTTTTTGATCGTTAAATTGTTTGATCACTTCTTTCAATCGGTAAACCCCGGTGGCGTCAATAAAGGGAACATGCCGCATTCTTAATATCAGGACTTTGGGTTTTTTTTGCAGATTGTTAATGGTGTCCTGAAACAGTTGTGCCACACCAAAGAACAAAGCGCCATGTATTTCATAAATGGCCACGCCCTTGGGCAATGCTGGAAGTTCATCCTCAAACAGTCTTTCTCCATTTGCTTCGGTGAGGGCATCTTCTGCATTTTCGATACTCATGGAATGGCTCATCCTTCTCATCACCACAAAACTGGATAAGACAATGCCTACTTCAATGGCAATCACCAGATCGAAAATAACAGTGAGAAAAAAGGTAACCAACAATATGAGCACATCTGATTTATCCCCTTTCAACAATGATTTGAACTGCCGCCACTCACTCATGTGGTAAGCCACCACCACAAGAATCCCAGCCAGGCAGGCCATAGGAATCAGTTTGGCGTAAGGCGCCAATAGCAGTGTGATCAGCAACAACACCACCGCATGGGTAATTCCTGCAATGGGCGTGCGCCCACCGTTCTTCACGTTGGTGGCAGTACGCGCAACAGCACCAGTAGCCGGTATACCTCCAAACATAGCCGAAGCACAATTGGCCACTCCTTGCGCTACTAATTCAGCATTGGAGCGATGCCTGCCTCCGATCATTCCATCAGAGACCACTGCCGAAAGTAAAGACTCAATGCCGCCAAGAAAAGCAATGGCCAATGCCGGTTGAATCAACGCTCTCACGGTAGCCAAATCAATATGTGGAATCGAGGGCAGTGACAAACTGTTGGGAATCTCTCCAAATGTAGTTTCGATAGTGGTTACCGGGAGTTGAAACCACTGCACTGCTAATGTACTTAGAAGGATAGCAACGATTGACCCAGGGAGCTTGGTGGTAACCTTGTGAAAGTTGAAGGCAATCAACACGGTACCCATAGCAATGGTAAAGGCAACCCAATTGATCTGATCGAAATGCAAGGCAGAGTCTGTTCAATAAACTGTGTCAAAAGAAAAAAACTTAACTTGATACAGTATG
>CAYPDF010000021.1:0-60975 GCA_964409415.1 uncultured Ohtaekwangia sp.
CACGACCACATACATAGGCGATATCTATGATTAAACCAAGTTTTTTTTAATCAATTTTGAATTGCTACCACATAAGGAGTTCCTCGCTTAACTACTGCTACGATCCGATGTAGCAATTTGTTTCTTACTGCATTAATGACTGACATCTTGTTTTTGCCCTCTTCAACCTTCCTTTTGTAGTATAGTTGGAGTTCTGAATTGTGTCGTACACTGCTGATTGCCGCCATGTGTAAGACTTTCTTCAGTTCGTTATTGGCAAACTTGGACACCCCTGTCTTACCTCGGATGGATGTTCCACTTTCGTAGACGAATGGGGCCACACCACTGTAACAAGCAAGTTTACGTGTATCCGTTAGCCGGTTGAAACCATGAGTGTACACCAATAACATTGCTGCCAATACTTTCCCCACACCCTTTACAGTTAACATCAAATCGTACTTCTTTTTCAGCTCCTGGTCTTCACTGATGTAGCTAAGGATTTGTTCATCCACTTTATCTAAGCTTTTTTCTAAACCACGGATAGCTATCCTGTTGACTTTCTCTACTAGCTTGCCTGATGAGGGATCGAATTGTTTGAGTTCGGCAACACTGGTGCGAAGCCCCTGAAGCGCTTTCATCAGTCGCCTACGATTGGACTGCAAGTCTTTTAATTTCTCCAGTGTCAAAACACTGATTTTCAATACTTTCGCTTTTTCCTGATAGACATGTGCATATCTGGCAATTCGCTGGGCATCAATTTTATCTGATTTCCCACGGATGAGCCCCTGGCTGCGTTTAATTTGTAATGAGCTTTCCAGCCATACCTGTACATCGCGACTTACCAGATAGTGAACAAGCAAACGAGTGTAAATGCCTGTATGCTCCATACAACACAAAGTGGAGCTGTCACACTCGCAACCCATTTGTTTACACCACCTTTTCATGTGCCTAAACCCTGACAGGTTGTTGTGAAACTTGCTTTCAAAGATCTGCCCATCGGATACCCTAATTAGACAAGCATCGATACTTTCCTTGGAAACATCAATTCCCAGGATCCATAAATAGAGTTGAATTTGCTTAGCTTTTTCCATAACTTTTCATTTAGTTAATAAATAGTGAGTTGTGGATCGAAACCTTAATAATAGGCCCGTAGCCTTGAATATCTATTTGATCCCTGCTCACACTGTAAGTAAGCAGCCGGACTGAATCGCCTAATAAGTCGACAACCTAGTTGTGCGCATAGTGCCCCGGCTGCTCTTTTTGTGGATAAGTGGATAACCGAAACGGTATACCCACTTACCTCACAAAATTTACTACAGTTTTTATTGAATTAAAATGGTAATTTGAATCTAAAGGTTGTGTACAATTTGTAATAGATTACTAATGATGAAAAAAATCCTAAAGATTATAAAGTGGATTTTCCTATCAATCATTGGATTGATAGGAATTTTAGTAGTTGTACTTCTAATTATTGGTGTACCCAAGCCTGGATCATTGATAACGAAAGATGTTCCAAAAATTGGAATAGGAAGTGCAATATCTATCTTATCTTCTTCTGCCGCGCCTAATTATTCAATATTGGTGGGTTTTGATAATAATAAGAATTTGTTGTTCAGAAAGCCTTATGGTTCCTTCCTTGCTAATTCGGAAACTGACTCAGTTTCGCCCTTTCCGGGGATACTTCCCTATCCTGCTTACGGCAGTTCGGCACGAAGACTAAAAGATGGAACGTTTCTTTATTTAAATGTAAAAAATGCTGAAGAGGATAGAGACTTATTGAGACTCAATGTTCAAACAGGGCAAACCGATACCATATTTGTTGGCAATTCATCAGTTTCAGGTTTTGGCATTTCACCCGATAATTCAATTTTGCTGGTCTATAATGAAGACCATAAAAGATCAATAAACACGTTGTATAAATTGTCATTAAATGATGATAGTCCACCTAAAGCACTGTGTACATTTCAGGGGCTGGTGGAGATACAAGGATTTGATTTACAGATGGAAAATGCCTATGTACTTCAGTCGTTTAGCGAACAGGATGGAAAGCTTTATCGTGTAAATCTTGAAACCGGGATTACTGAACTGGAATTTGAAGAGGAAAGCCAATCAAAATATTTTCATGGAACTCAATTTACCTGGTATTCAAGGCATAAGCGTTTTATCCATACCAAAAGTGATTCTATTGCCTACTATGTGCGTACAGGCACTTCTGGTCTTTCCAATGAATTTTCAGTAATCTGGGAGTATAACAAAAATACAAAACTGCTGACCCAACGGTCTCCTGAGCTTGAAGGAGATATTGGCCATATTGCGCTCACTGCAGACGAGCGGTACCTTGTATATTATTATATGAACAAGGGGTTTGGTAAACTACTCGCTTACGACAGAATTGTGGGGGAAAATATCACCCTATATGATGATAATGAAAACCCGGTACAGGTAACCTATAGCAATCACCCCTTCCTTATTCACCCTCAGAATAATAAAGTCTACTTCTCAAGGTATTCACTAAATAGTACCGAATTGTGTTTATTGGATATTGAACGTGCTTCTTTCAAAGTAATTGATCCTGATCCTTCTGCTCCAACTAATCCTGAAATTACTTTTGAAGAATTTACGTATCCTACCACTGACTCTATCATTGGCGTGATGGAAGGCATTCACTCATATATCTATAAGCCAAAACAAACTTCAGAAAAAAAATACCCTGTACTGGTCATGTTTCATGGAGGGCCGGATGCCTATGATGAACCCTATAGCATGCTGGCAGCTCAGATGACACGAAACAAATTTGCTGTAATAACGCCCAACTACAGGGGATCTGCCGGATATGGGGTTTCATTCGAAAAGTCAGATGACCAAGATAAAAGAGGTAAACAAATTGAAGATGTAAAAGCCCTTGTCGATTGGATAAAAACCCAGAAAGACCTTGACTCTGAAAAAATAGTATTAGGGGGTGTTTCCTGGGGAGGATTTATGACCATGGCGTCATTGGCTAAATATCCCGAACTTTTTCTGGGAGGAATTAGCATTAATGGAGCTACTTTAGACCCTGACGCACAAAGGGAAGCCGGACTACTTGTTGGATGGGATGAAGCCGAAATTGGCGATAGGACTAACCCGGAAATAAATGTCGCCATCAGGCAAGTTTCTCCTGTAACAAATGCGCAATTTATAACCAGGCCACTGTTAATGTATCAAGGCGCAAGAGATGCGAGGGTCTCGGTTGAATCGACAAGAAAAATTGTGAAGACAATCGAAGAAAACGGGGGTGACCTTTGGTATATAGAAGCTTCCAGTGCGGGACATACGGGAGTTGGCCAAAGTCCTTTAGAGGGTATTTATCTTTTTTCTGCAATGATGCAGTTTATGGATGAACTCATTGGAGATTAAAACTGTACACAACAATGTATAAAAGTAATAGCGGTTTTGTACCTACTAAAACAGTTTTTGTTTTTGATATAAGTATATCGCTATGTGAAAGTAGTTGTATTTTAATCCGCTACTACTCTTATACTCACCGTTATGTTTGGCGTAAGTAACGTATAACGGCACTATAATAATATCCTTTGGTTCTAAGGACACCAAGAAAATATGGGAAGGTGAACGAGTAAAGGGATTTTCGACCGAATTGCAAGGAATTGGAAGACGGAAACTAAGAATGCTTAATAATTCGCAGAATATTAAGGATTTGCAGATTCCTCCGTCAAACAGACTTGAGAAATTAAAAGGAAATTTAAAGGCTTACCATTCAATTATAATTAATGATCAATGGAGAGTAATATTCAAATGGAATAGTGGAAATGCTTCGGACGTTGAAATTATTGACTACCATTAAAAAGAAGACCAAATGAAAAGGCTAAAAAACATACACCCAGGAGAAGTATTAAATGAGGAGTTTCTTATTCCATTAGAATTAAGTGCTTATAAACTATCAAAGGACATAGGGATACCTCAAACTCGTATATCTGAGATTTTGAAGGGTAATAGAAGAATAACGGCTGACACTGCCCTCAGACTTTCAAGGTATTTCGGAAATTCAGCAAAATTCTGGCTTGGCCTCCAAGGCGATTTTGACATAGAAGAAGTAGAACTACAAAAATTCAAAGAGTTCGACTCAATTGAGCAGTTTCAAAGTAACGAAGCATAACAATATGTATGCGCCATGTGCTTCACTGCGTATCTGACAGTGCGTGCTGCTTACCGCTGCTTTTTGTGTTTTTCATACTTTGATAGGGTAGAAGGTCTTGCCAGAGGTTCATTCATCTGACTCACGCCTGCCTGCGGCAGACAGGCTCGGCTTCTTCTATTGCATTAAGTTCTTCCCTAGACTTTTCCAGAACTTGAAGGAAACAAAAAAAACGCTATTTTAGTATTGACTTATGGAAGGTGGCACCTGCCTGCCATCTTAAGAATTTTTTGAGAATCTGTTTTGGAGTAGTCCATTTATAAAATGATATATACATATGTAACAATACTTTACCTTTTCGAATAATTCAACTCATACAGCAAGGAAAATATTAAAAGGAAAAAGGAGAAAAATCAAATTGTGATTTTGAAGAGATTGTAGAACAAAAGATTGAAAATAGATATCAAGCACATTTTTTGCTAACTTATGCATATAAGTAATGGCGGTGAATAGCGATTTTCAGTGTTGTCAAATATATCGGAAATTTAATGTGACTTGATGGTGAAACGCATTGAAACCCGCCACTACTCATATACTCACCGTTGTGTCCAAAGGTATCGAGTGACATTATTAATTAATTAAAATATAGGAGCATATGAAAATACCTTTTACAATTGAACAGTTTTTGTCAGTTTTCGGTGATTACAACACTTCTATTTGGCCTATGCAGATTGTTTTATATTTTGTTGCAATTGCTGGAGTTACATTAATCCCAATAACTAAAAAGTATACTGATAAAATAATTAGTGGAATATTAGTGTTTCTTTGGTTCTGGATGGGGCTAGTCTATCATCTACTTTACTTTTCGACAATAAATAAAGCTGCTTATGTTTTTGGAGTGTTGTTTATTCTTCAAAGTTTATTGTTTTTATTTTTGGGTGTGGTAAAAGGCAAACTAAAATTTGAGTTTGAAGCAAATTCTTATGGGATAATTGGTATATTATTCATTTTTTACGCTTTGATTATTTATCCAATCTTGGGGTATTTCTTTGGTCATATATATCCAGAAACACCCACATTTGGAGCACCTTGTCCTACAATTATTTTTACCTTCGGACTGCTACTTCTAGTCCCTCTTAATATACCAAAATATTTATTGATAATACCTTTGGTATGGTCGTTAATTGGATTTAGTGCTGCAGCTAACCTACTAATTAAAGAAGACTTTGGTCTTGTTGTAGCAGGAATTGTTGGAACAATTCTAATATTAATAAAGAATAAAACTGTGAAGGGAGGTGCAAAATGAATTTAATACAAAGTTCAATCTTTTGGTTAATTGCTGCTAACGTGTTAGGATTTGGAGTTAGTGCTTTTTTTTCGGATAAATTAAAATTAAATCGAAGAATTTATTTGTTACCATATGTTATTTTAACCTCAATTTTTCTTTTTATTTATTTTTATTACAATTCATTATTTAATACGGAATTCTGGTTTCAAAATTTGCAATGGGGCTACTAGCTGGGGTAATAGTTGGTTTTATACTCATGAAAAACATATTATCACGGCCTTTCTCACAAAAAAACAAAGGGTATAATTTATTTTTTGATATAATATGGATGGGATTAATTTATGGAATAATTGACGGTTTGTTTTTAAATGTTATGCCAGTAAAAGCTGTGTTCAATATCTTTGTTGATACTAATCTAGCGAACAGTAATATAGGAATTATCTTTATTAATACTATGGCTTTGTTGTCTAGTATACTGATAACCTTGCTTTATCATATCGGATATAAGGAGTTCAGAAATAAAAGCATATTATTAGTACTATTGGGTAATTCATTGATTACTTTAATATTTATAATTAGTCGCAATCCGATAGGGGCAATTTTAAGTCATACTATTATGCATATTGCAGCTGTTTTCAGAGGACCGGATACAACTATTCAATTACCACCACATTATAGATGAGAAAACCACTGCACACATAGATAATGCTGTTGCACTACCCTGAAATTAAAATTGAGTTTCGTTACCAAGATCATGAGTGGCTTATGTTGGCTGGTACACCACATACGAGTAGATAACAAATGGAAATAATTCAAGAAGCAGATTATAAGAATACACTATATCGTATAGGGATAATAGCTACAACATTTATGCTTGTGATGATTCCTGTACAAATGACATTTTTTTTACTTTGGCCACACCCTACAACCATTGTTGATTGGTTTACTCTTTTCAATAACAACTGGGGAATAGGATTAATCAGCTATGATTTCTTATATATGTTGAGTATGATAGCATCTGTTTTTCTATATATCGCACTCTTTTTTGCTCTTTTTGATATGAATAAAACATTGAGCTTATTCGGACTGATAATTGGTTTGATTGGGCTTACAATTTATTTCTCTTCAAATACATCATTGGAAATGCTGGCATTAAGTAGGCAATATCTAAATGCAATAACAGAACAAGAAAAAGGATTATTGATTGCTTCTGGTCAGACTCTCTATTTGATTTGGAAAGGAACATCATATGCGGTCTATTATGTTCTTAATGGGATCGCCCTCATATTGTTTTTTCTGGCAATGATTAGGAATACTAATTTTCGAAAATCGACCTCATATATTGGTTTAACAGCTTGATTATTGATGACTGTTCCTGCGACTGCTGGGGTAATTGGTATGATGATGGCATTATTATCTTTGATACCATGGTCGATTTTTTCAATTTTATTAATTCAAGATTTTAATAGAATAATAAAAAGACAAGACAAAGCAAATAAAAGCGTTGCCTAAAATTTGATATAAGTAATGGTAGGCAATAACACTATATGATGCGGTTGGAGATCATTTTGGTAAACATATTTTAGTCGTCAGACCGGTAATCATTGAAACTTACACTGCTCAGACGGCTCTAGGTACTCAGGACTCAAGACTACTAACTCAATACTATTCCCTACGCATAAAGCACTTCCTTCTGCTCCGCTACTTTATCACTGGAAATATACTCATCGTAAGTCATCAGCTTGTCGATGTTGCCATTAGGGGAAAGCTCTACAATGCGCGTAGCGATGGTTTCTGTAAATGTATGGTCATGTGAAGTGAACAACACCGTGCCTGGGAAATCCCTTAATGCGTTGTTGAATGCCTGAATAGATTCCAGATCCAGGTGGTTGGTGGGTTCGTCCAGTATCAAAAGGTTGGCACCCTGTAGCATTACACGCGACACCATGCATCTTACTTTTTCGCCTCCTGAGAGGACATTACATTTCTTAAACACTTCTTCACCGGAAAACAACATCTTACCGAGGAACCCACGGATGTATACTTCGTCTTTGTCTTCTTCTGAGAACTGACGTAACCAGTCGATTAGGTTGTCATCCGATTGAAAGTACTTCTCATTATCGTTAGGTAGATAGGCAGTGGTGATGGTTTGTCCAAACTTAAACTCACCTGATTGTGCCTTTACTTCACCAGCAAGAATTCTGAATAAGGTGGTAATGGCCAAACTGTCTTTGCTGAGGAAAGCAATCTTGTCGCCCTTGTTTACATACAAGTCGAGGTTAGTGAAGAGCGTACGGTCTTCGGCTTTGGCAGAAAGTCCCTCAATGTGTAGAATTTGATCACCGGCTGTACGGTTTTGTTGGAAGATAATAGCAGGGTACCTTCTGTTGGAAGGTTGGATGTCGTCAATGTTAATTTTCTCCAATAGCTTTCTTCTGCTGGTCGCTTGCCTTGACTTGGAAGCGTTGGCACTAAAGCGCGCAATGAAGGCCTGTAGTTCTTTCTTCTTCTCTTCTGCTTTTTTGTTGGAGCTGGCGCGTTGTGTCAGGGCCAGTTGGCTTGATTCGTACCAGAATGAGTAATTGCCTGTATACAATTTGATGGCTTTGAAATCGATGTCTACAATGTGTGTACACACCGTATCCAAAAAGTGACGGTCGTGAGATACAACGATAACGGTGTTCTTAAATTCTAATAAGAAGTCCTCCAGCCAGGTAATGGTGTGAATGTCCAGGTCGTTGGTAGGCTCATCCAGTATAAGTATGTCAGGGTTACCAAAGATGGCTTGCGCCAAAAGCACACGCACTTTCTGATTACCGCTCAGGTCTTTCATCAGCGAGTTGTGGACACTTTCGTCAATGCCCAGACCGCTCAGTAAAGCAGCGGCATCCGACTCCGCATTCCACCCATCCATTTCTGCAAACTCTGCTTCCAGTTCAGAAGCGCGTACACCATCTGCTTCTGAGAAGTCAGGCTTCTCATAAATAGCGTCCTTTTCTTTCATAAGGCTCCACAACTTGGTGTGCCCCATAATCACTGTATCTAAAACGGGTACTTCATCAAACTCAAAGTGATTTTGACGCAAAACAGCCATCCGCTTACCCGGATCAATGACTACCTGCCCTGAATTGGGGTCGATATCCCCTGCAAGGATTTTCAGGAAAGTAGACTTTCCGGCACCATTGGCACCAATCACTCCGTAGCAGTTTCCTCCTACGAATTTGATGTTGACCTGGTCAAAAAGAACTCTTTTACCGAACTGAAGAGAAAGGTTGTTGGCTGCAATCATAAGCTTGTAAAATGAAGCCGCAAAGATACGAATAATCGGCATCTTAAGTTACCCCGGTACTACAATTTGGTAAGGGTACGGTGGCAACCTTCCCACTAAAACATCACAAAGATGACAATGTGATTCGTTATTTTTGTTTGCGGAAAGGATCACAAATTAATGCATTTTACGCTATGCCAACTCTTAAGGACCTCACTCTTGAAATTTTGAAGAACATTTCTCCTTCTGCTTCTTTGGAAGAGATAATGTATAAAATTAACCTGGCTGCTCAGGTGATGGAAGGTATGAAAGATGCTGACGAAGGAAAAATTATATCAACTGAGGAACTTTTAGAAAAAGTAGATTCGTGGGCAAAGTAATATGGACAGAGAAGGCTACTGCACACCTAAGAGCAATCCATGACTATATCGCTGAAGATTCTCCGGTGTACGCTACAAGGTTTATAAAAACACTTGTAAATGCATCACGTAAATTAGAGACATTTCCTGAAGCTGGGAGAGTAGTGCCAGAGTTTGAGAATACAACTTTAAAACTACGCGAGGTCATTTATCAGGGATACAGGATAATTTACAAGCCTATGCCAAATTCGGATGTTGTTGTTATCACCGTTGTTCATGGACGTGAAGATTTATTCACTAATCTTGATAAAGATTGGATCTTATAAAACCCCGTTTTTTACTTTTTTAATTGATAATCCACTTAGAAAGACCACAATACTGACTTCTGGTTTTTTACATTAACTTTAATATAACAGGTTTGTTCTTTGAATAAGTATAATGGAGACATTGGATATTCTCATTGACATACGAAAGATCGTCAGATCCATTAACCTCGAATCAAAGCGAGTGCAAAAGGACTTTGGTATTAGTATTCCTCAGTTATTGTGCCTGGGTCATATAGACAGGGCCGGCAGTAAAGTAGCGACCCACGGTGATTTGATGAAGTTGTTGAGCCTCAATTCCAGTACCATTACGGGTATTGTGAACAGACTGGAGAGAAGAGGATTTGCCAAACGACTCCCCAAAACCGGAGATAAGAGGGTCACTTATATTGGAATTACAGAAAAGGGGAGTGAGGTGGTCAGGCAGGCCCCTGACATATTGCACGATCAATTGGCCACCAAAATCAAGTCCCTGCCTGAGCCTACTCAGCTGAAAATAAAGGAAGCGCTGGACATCATAGTGGATGCTATGGAAATCGAGGAAATGGAAGCTGCGCCACTTATTACTATGAATGACCCCATAGAGCCTTTAAACCCACCTCAAGAGGGGTAGAATTCCTCAATATCCTTGTTTTTAGCCTAAAAAAGCCATACATTTGCATATGTTCTATAGAACATAATAGTCTATAGAATGGTAATCACATCGAAATAGAACGTATTTTTTTAATCACCAAACAAAGTCATGAATTACTCAACAGATGAAATCTCCCTTATGAAAGAGGCGAGTAAAGTAGCTGATTTGCCCAACAAAATTTCTAATACTGATTCCATGGAGGCCTTAGCGGAAATGGAGATTCCAGACCCTAATAAGCAGATGGTATCTGCACGCGACATTAACCACCGCAAATTTCAAGGTGGAGCCTTTTGGCAGCATATTCCTGCGTTCAAAGACGTTACCGAGGAGGAGTTTTTGGATACCAAATGGCAGAACAAGAACACGATACATAAGATTGGCAAGTTGCAAGAATTTCTTATCGGCTTAACGTCTGAAGAATTCATCAAGGATGCCGTGAAGGGAATGGATGAGGCACCGATGAACCTTAGATTGTCTCCCTACATTTTGAGTCGAATTGACTGGAACGATCCTTATAATGATCCTTTGCGGATTCAATTTATCCCATTAGGTGCGTCACGTGAGCCGGATCATCCAAGGTTGACATTAGATTCACTCAGTGAACAAGATGATTCCCCGGTTTCTGGCCTGGTGCATCGGTATTTTGATAAAGCGCTTTTCTTACCATTGGACGTGTGTCCTGTGTATTGCCGTTTTTGTACCCGTAGTTATGCGATCGGTAGCGATACGGATTCCGTAGAGAAGGTGAGCTTTAAGCCCGTACCTGATAATTGGAACAAAGCGTTTGCTTACATCGCCTCCCGCCCTGAGATTGAAGACATTGTAGTCTCCGGTGGTGATGCATACATGTTGGTACCTAATCGCATCCGTCAGATCGGAGAGATGTTGCTGAACATTCCGCACATCAGGAGAATACGCTTTGCCACAAAAGGACCTGCTGTGATGCCAATGAAGATATTGACAGACACGGAATGGACGGAAGCACTAATTGACATGGTAGACTTAGGCAGGAGCATGGGTAAAGAAGTGGTGTTGCATACCCACTTTAACAGTGCCAATGAGATCACCAACATCACCAAAGACGCCATGGACTTGCTGTTCAAGCGGGGTGTAACGGTACGCAACCAAAGTGTGATGATTAGAGGTGTAAATGATACTGCCGAAGAAATGATACACCTGGTGCGCAAACTGTCGTACATGAACGTGCAACCATACTATGTATATCAGCACGATATGGTGAAGGGAACGGAAGAGATGAGAACCAGTGTGGCACAAACGCAGGAAATTGAGCGTGCCGTGCGTGGCGTTACAGCTGGGTTCAACACTCCGTTATTTGTAACGGATGCACCTGGTGGAGGTGGCAAACGCGATGTGCACAGCTATGACTACTACGATAAAGTAACAGGAATAAGTGTTTACAGAAGCCCAAGTGTGGATGAGGATAAACTGTATTTGTATTTCGATCCGATCAGTTCTCTACCCATTGAAGGACAAAAAATGTGGGAAGACGAGTCGGTGCATGAAGACCTGATTCAAAATGCCATCAAGGCATCGGGTTTTGCTCATTTGACTATGGCTGTATAAAAGACTAACGTTTGCACTTACTCGATTATATTATCTTCGCCCTATACTTTCTTGGGGTACTGGGCGTTGGTATTTATTTTTTCTTTAAGAATGAAAACCATGAGGATTACTTTGTAGGAGGAAGATCCATTTCTTCCTTTCATGTAGGACTCTCCATTGTGGCCACCGATGTAGGTGGGGGTTTTTCCATTGGATTAGGGGGGCTGGGTTTTGTGATGGGATTGTCAGGAAGTTGGTTGTTGTTTACGGGGCTGGTTGGGGCATGGTTGGCGGCCGTATTTACGGTGCCTAAACTTAAAAAGTTGGATATGACATCTGGTTATTTGACGTATCCTGATTTCCTGAGGGCCAAATACGGAGGTAAGGTGGCCATGTTTGCAGCTGTGATTTCAGGTATTGGTTATCTGGGTTTTACCGGAGGACAAATATTGGCTGGTGCAAAATTGGCTGCGGGAAGTGTGTTCTCTGATCTCACTGCTTTTGATCCATTGTCGTTTTCACTTTTTGTAATTGCAGCAGTTATTCTATTGTACACCGTGTTGGGTGGAATTAAAGCGGTGATTTATACAGACACAGTACAGTGGATTGTACTGTTAGGCGGCTTGATGTTTTTGGGTTTTCCATTTGCTTATTACAAACTGGGTGGATGGGAAGTGATCAGTGCGGCATTGCCGGCTTCTCATTTTAGTTTGACTAACGTGTCTGCTGTTACCCTTATCAATTGGTCATTTACGATTATTCCTATTTGGTTTATCGCTATGACTTTGTACCAGCGAGTGTATGCAAGTCCCGATGTAAAGTCAGCGAAACGCGCTTTTTTTATTGCGGGTGTTTTTGAATATCCTTTCATGGCGTTTGTAGGAGTAGGGTTGGGGATGTTGGGGCGCGTGGCTTTTCCTGAGAGTGATCCGGAAATGGCCTTGCCGTTGATGCTCAATCATGTGCTGCCTATTGGGATAACAGGTTTTTTGTTGGCTTCTTACTTTTCTGCTGTGATGTCTACGGCAGACAGTTGTTTGATTGCCTCATCTGGTAATTTCACCAACGACATCATTGTTGAGTTGTTTAAGAAAAAGCTTTCCTACAAGTCCATCATACGGTTGTCGCAATTGATTACCTTAATTGTAGGCGTGTTGGCACTATTACTGGCCAGCACTTTCCAGTCCGTGCTGGATATTGTGTTACAGGCATATGGTTTTATGGTGTCTGGATTATTGGTGCCCACACTGGTGGCTTATTTTTCGAAGAAGACAGATAGCACTGCTGCTGCAGTAAGTATGATTGGAGGTGGGGGCTTTACACTGGTGGCTATTCTGGCCAAGATTGATTTGCCAATGGGCTTGGATCCAACAGTGTTTGGGTTAACTATTTCGGCTGTTCTTTATTATGTAGTTTATTATCTCAGAAAAAATGTTTGATAAAATAGAAAAATTAGAAGGTTCATTAATACAACATGGACCCAACAACGACAGGGTGTACCTGATGAAATTAGCAGAGAAAGATGCGCCTGTTATTATTGATAAACTGCATGATCTTTCTCTGATGAAAAAGTATACCAAAATTTTCGCCAAAGTACCCGGTAGAATGGTAGACGAATTCATTGATAATGATTTTAAAGAGGAAGCGACCATACCTAAGTTCTTTAAAGGAAAAGAGCCTGCTCATTTTGTTTCTCGGTTTATGGGGGCAGCCCGATCATTTTTGTCTTCAGCAAAGAAGCAAAAAATCAGTAAAAACATAGAGGTGGCATTGACTAAGAAAGATCAAAACGGATTGCATAAACCGGATGCAGAGTTCCGTGCCTTGGAACCAGAAGATGCAGGACAACTTGTCAATTTATACGAGAAAACTTTCAAAGTATACCCATTTCCTATTTTTGATGAGCAATACATTAAAAAGACCATGGATGAAAACATTGATTACTATGGAGCGTTTATGGGTGATGAGTTGGTGGCAGCCTCTTCAGCGGAGAAAGATGAAGAAAACAAAAATGCAGAGATGACCGACTTTGCTACTTTACCCAAGCACCGGGGAAAAAACCTGTCCTACTTTTTACTGAAAGAAATGGAAGAAGAAATGATGGCGCAGGATTACAAAACGTTATTCACCATCGCCAGGGCAGAATCAATTGGCATGAATGCCACCTTCGCCCGCACAGATTATGAGTTTGCCGGTACACTCGTCAACAACACGTTAATTGGAGAGGATATTGAAAGTATGAATGTGTGGTATAAGCATCTTTAAAGCAATTGACAGTTGACAAACGGTCAGTTGACAAAAATTACCCACTCTTTAAAAAGTTGAGCCAACTGACGTAATGCCAATACTTTGTCAACTAAAATATTGTCAACTGTCAACTGCTCGTATGTCAACTGATTTTACCTTTCAATAATAGCCGCTACACCCATCCCTCCGGCAGTACACACAGAAATCAATCCTCTGCCTTTACCCTTTTGGTTCAAGAGTTTAGCCATAGCACCCACTAAACGAGCACCGGTAGCACCAAACGGATGCCCTAATGCCACACTGCCCCCTTTGATATTCATCTTGGTTCTGTCAATCGACCCGAGCGGTTTATCGAGACCCAATTCCTTCTTACAATACTCATCGCTTTCCCACGCTTTGAGCGTGCACAGTACTTGTCCTGCGAAGGCCTCGTGTATTTCATAGAAATCAAAATCCTGAAGATTCAGATCGTTTCTCTTTAACAATCTCGATACAGCCAGGGTAGGTGCCATCAACAATCCTGCTCCATGAACGAAATCAACCGCAGCTACTTCACAATCGGCAAAGTAAGCGAGCACAGGATGATTATTTTTTGTAGCGTATTCCTCAGTTCCTAAAAATACAGCAGCTGCACCATCAGTAAAAACAGTACTGTTTCCTGCCGTTAAAGTGCCGGAAGGAGATTTGTCAAAGGCAGGTTTGAGTCTGGCCAGTTTTTCCATACTGGTATCCTCTCTTACAATCATATCGTGCGTGACGTTTTTGAAAGGAATAAGAAGGTCTTTATAAAAATCTTCTTTATACGCTTTTACTGCATTCATGTGGCTTTCATAGGCCAGCTGATCTTGTTCTTCTCTTCCCACTTTCCATTCCTTCACCATTTTCTCAGTATGCTGACCCATGGATAGGCCGGTACGTGGTTCAAATATTGCTGGATAGGAGGGCTTTAGATCACTAAGGTTGATTTTGAAAATGCGCGCTATTCTCTGTGCCGTGGTCTTTGCATTATTGACGTCAATTAGTTTCCAGGCCAATTTGCGCTGAAACATTACAGGCAAGTCGCTATTCGTATCACTGCCACCACCGATGCCTGATTCTATTTGCCCTGCAGATAATTTTAATGCGATCAGGTTGATGGCTTCCAGACTGGTGCCACAAGCTCTTTGCAAATTAAAAGCCGGAGTATTGGGGTGGAGAGTGGTGCCAAGTACTACCTCGCGGGAATAATTCCATTCGAAGGAGCTTTGCATTACTGCGCCTAAAGCCACATCTCCTAATAGTTTACCGGAGAGGCCGTATTTATCTACAATTCCCTGCAATGTAGCCGTAAGCATATCCTGATTAGAAGTGCGGGAATATTGTTGGAAGGACTTTACGAATGGAATGCGAAGACCGCCCAGTATAGCAACACGATTATTTTTATTGCGCATAGAAGAAGTATATTAGAGAATCAATTTAGATCAATTTATAGATTACTGACAAACTCTCACAAAATTTCGTTCAACCTTATTACGGTTATTTCATAAAACAATAACTTACGTCATGGTACAGACAGTAACATCCCTTCCCATCGAAATTTCTGAGAAGACAGGTACAGTATCGGCACTGGCAATCATTCCTAAAAAAGCAGAGATGCTGCTGGTTTTGGCGCACGGAGCCGGAGCTGGTATGACCCATACTTTTATGGAGGAGCTTGCTTTGGAGCTTGCCAACCTCGGTATTGCAACTCTTCGATATAATTTCCCCTACATGGAAAAAGGGAGCAGAAGACCTGACCCTCCGGCAGTGGCTGAAAAAACAGTAGCCATGGTAATGGAGTATGCCCATAAAAAGTATCCGAAGTTGGCCGTGTTTGCTGGAGGAAAATCCTTTGGAGGAAGAATGACTTCCCAAAGAGTAGGCAAAGAATGCCCGGAGTTTTTAAGAGGCATAGTGTTTTTTGGGTTTCCTCTTCATGCAATTGGCAAGCCGGGAATGGAAAGGGCCGCCCATTTAAACAATATTAACATACCCATGCTGTTTTTGCAGGGAACGAAAGATAAACTGGCAGAGATTGAATTGATAAAAAAGGTAATAAAAAGACTAAAGACAGCAACGCTGGTGCAATTTGAAGGAGCCGATCATTCATTCAAAGTATTAATGCAAAACATCATTCCTGATTTGGCAAGCACCGCATCGAAATGGATGAGAAAATTATCTTAATACCTTACACTATTTCCAAAAAATTATTGATTAGGATGGGATAGAAGCTTAACATAACTAAAGATTCACCACCTCAATCTTCTGCTTCATCAGTTCCAGAAACTTCAGGAACATTGCTCCGCTTAATTCCAGTGAGGCCGTATTGCGGTTAGGATGAAAACTAACAATATCTGCATCGTACACCACCTGGTCAATGTAAACCTCCACCTCATGAAGGGTATCATTCAGCAAACTAAAAGGTGAAACGGAGCCTACTTCTACTCCCAGCTTTTCACGAAGCGTCTCTGGGTTGGCAAAGGACAGTTTCTTTTCTCCTACGACTTCACTGACCTTCTTTAAATCTGTTGTATGCGTTGCAGGGAGTACCACAAGAAAGTAACGCTTGTATTTTTGATTCCTGAGAAACAGATTTTTGCAGTGCAAACCTGGTACATGGCTGCAATGTTTTCCAAGGTCCTCAGCAGTAAATACAGCTACGTGTTCATGCTGTACGTAGTCGATGCCATTGGCTTTCAGGAAGTCTTCAACATTGGTCATTGGCAAACTCAAAAGAGAATAATAATTTTAATTTAAGCAAAATATTTAGGCTGACCGCTTACAAAGCACATATTATTTACCACCACGACATGACTAATAGGATTAGTCCGGTTGGGGAAGTCCTTCTCCTTTTGTGATGTATTTTTTGCTGCTCATTTTAAATTAATTATTATTAGATTCATCTGCGATTGCTTCTGGGTGGGTTTAGTCTACCTGATCATATTCACCTGAAATGGACGCTTATAAATTCCTACAAAACTCCCTGCATGATGTTCCCTACCGCCAGACCCAGGTAATTCCCCACGGCATAGCCCAATAGGCCCACCGCAATTCCGGGCAAAATTTTGTCGGTGTAACCTCTCGCACTGGCCAGCGCCAGCGCACTGGAAGAACCACCCACATTAGCCTGAGAAGCGACAGCCAACGTGCCTGCATCAATCTTCAACAAGTATCCTACACCAAATAAAAAAATGCCATGGATGGCGATGGTGCCCGCTGCAAAGTAAAAGACAGCCGGGCCTACAGCAACAATGTTGGCCACTACAGACTTGGCTCCGTTACTTGCCAGGAATAATAATAACAGGTAGTTGCCCAACATGGCTCCACCAGATATATTTTTGATGTAAGGAATCTGTGCTACCAGTAATACGAGTGTAGTCAGCCAGAGGATTTCCGGCAATGCAGGAATTTGTTTGCCCAATGCTTCTGAAATCCAGATGGTGCCAAAGACCACTGTAACAAGAACAGCTACATGTGCAATATTGATGGAGCCATCACTTTTGTATAACGATTGTTCGAGGGTGTAGGTGTTGTCCTTTGGAGGTTCTTCGATGGTGTAGTTACTGGTTGCTTCTATTTTTCTGGTGAGTAGGATAGGGGCAGCCAGACACACCACCAACCAGATAGATGTGATGATGACATCGGCTGCAATGCCTGCCGTGAACAAATCGGAATTGGTATCGAACGCCCTGCCCAATGCCGCAAAATTCATTCCACCACCTACATAAGTTCCTGTAAATTGTCCTGCCAGTTTATAAGATTCACTGCCAATAGCATCTGACAAAATAAAACTCATGGTCATTGCACCTAAAGCTGAACCCAAAGCCCCCAATAAAAAGGCTTTCAGCATGGTTGGCCCGGCTTCTTTTATAGAACGAATATCCACACTTAACAAGATGAGCACAATAGAGGCGCTTACACCCTGGGTCATAAGAAAATCATAGGCAGGTGAATCTCCTGGTAAGAAACCTGAATTGGATAATGCAATCCCAATGAGTATGGCGATAGCACCCGAACCCAGTTTTTTAAATGTCTTGTAGCGCTTCTCCAGCCACAGCGAAACAATCACAGAAAATGCCAACACAAAGAATATAGCAACAGTATTTGTAACCATAGGGTGTAGGATCGGAATAAGCAAAAGGATAAATTGATAAAATTTCTGTAGGAATCAAAGGATTAGTTAGTTGACATGGACGTTATTCAGGAATTGAAGACCAGGATTACTACCCAAAATTTATGGGTCAAGGAGATTGTATTGAGCAGAAATCAATACTTGCTTCGGGCGGGTGCCATGGAGCGGTACATCTATTTTGTGGAAGAGGGTACCATAAGGGCCTATATCGAAGACGAAAGAGAGGAACAGGTCATTCGTTTTGCCTACCCCAACTCCATTTTCATGGCACTGGATTCTTTTCTTACCGGTAACCCTACACGATTCAACTTGCAGGCCATAAAACGATGCAAAATTCGGGCTGTAGAAAAAAAGGCATTTAATGATTGGATGCAATCCAGTGAAGAAAACACAAGGCTTTATCTTGTGATATTACAAGAATTTGTAAGACAACAAATGGATCGGGAGTTAGATTTACTTACCTCATCACCAGTTGAGCGTTACAAACGGGTACTGGAAAGGAGCCCTCATTTGTTTCAGCAAATACCCAGCAAGCACATTGCTTCTTATTTAAGAATGACGCCAGAAACGCTAAGCAGAATAAAGAAATCTTGATTTCAATCAATGCAATTGCAATACATTGCCTTCAAATTTGTATAAAAAAAACGATGATGCACCGAAATGATTTAATCAGCGAACTTAAAGCCCGCACCGAAGGGGCAATACAGGAAGTATCAAAATTTAGCACCTTATCGATGGATGAATTAAATCACCGGAATACACCCAACAGTTGGAGTATTTTAGAGTGTCTGGAGCACTTGAACCGGTATGGAAACTTCTATTTACCTGAAATTGGTACTCGACTTAATAAAGCACAAACTTCTAATAATGAGGTGTTTAATAGTGGTTGGCTGGGTAATTACTTTGCCATGAGTATGCTTCCCAACGAGAATGGAAAGTTGAACAAAATGAAAACATTCAAATCGATGAACCCGATTCATACCCGCTTAGGCGAGGATGTTGTTGCCAGATTTTTAAGCCAACAAAAGCTAATGTTGGGCCTGCTCAGCAGAGCGGAGCGTGTGGATTTAAACAAGGTGAAGACCTCTATTAGCATAAGTAAATGGATCAAACTTAGACTGGGAGATACATTGCGCGTAGTTGTCTATCACAACCAGCGTCATATCAAGCAGGCTTCAAAAGTACTGACCGCTCTACAGCCCCATTAATTTTTTATTGATGGTTTAACTATTTTAAAAGCGTTATTGACACTGATAGTTGTCGCTATTGGCATTTTGTATAACGTCCTGATTTTACAAGGACAACAACCTAATGGCCGGGTATTTTTTATTAGTCATTACTCAGACTAATTGAGCACTCCAGTATATAAGATATGAAATAAATACAAGGAGCATCGGCAAGTCATACTTCAATTGCTGTTGTGCAGCCATCGATGAATAAGATGGATTTATTTCTTCTATGAGTTCATCGTCCTTAAACACCATAACTTTGGTGAGCTTACCTTGCTCACTATAGACTTTAAATTTTCCTTGTCGAATGTCATCTAAAAATTTACCCTGGCTCATTAAATTTCCACAACGAAAAAAGGAATTATACTTTCCATGCTTTTTACCCCGATTATACTCCTCTTCAATAAGGAGTTCACCTGTATCGTAATAAAACCTCCAAAGTCCATCACGCAGTCCTTCCACATAAAACCCTTCGCTTATAAGTATAGCATTCTTATTAAATTCCTTCCACTTTCCGTTTTTAAGCTTTGCGGGTGTTTTCTTTTTTTCTTTAAACTTAAAGAACTGATTAAGGAGTTTGATCATGTCTCTTGCTATTTCAATAATATTCTTCACAGTGCCATACCCCACTTTTTGCTTTTGGCAATTGACAATGTGGTTCATTAAAACAATTAGAACAAAGGCCCTTGTACGAGCTGCCATTTAATTCTGTATTTTCCCACTCACTTCGGTTGGTATTTTTGCTACTTGCTTTTTCCATTTCAAATAGCTCACATTGAAGCACAATTTTATTTGAACGAATTCGGTACACGCAACTATGCTTATTCAAGCACGTTTCACAAAGTCCCGGAAGTTCTTCCATTAGGAGCTTGCTAATTTGGTCTTCAATTGAAACGTCAGTTGCAATCATTGATTCTTTTAGTTTATAATCACCCAAATTACATACCAATCAATACGAGTCTCAAATTTGGCCTATTTTGGAGGAATTGACATTGACCGTTTATGGGGAATAACTAACCAGATGATTCATTATTCCTCAACAGAGCTTTTCATTATGCGTTTTATTTTTTCCCGCAATGTTTTTCTGTCTATGCCCAGTGTACGGGCTGTGCGCGAAATGTTATTTCTATGGGTGCCCAACACTTTCATAATATACTCTTGCTCAATTTCAACCAATGGTCTATCCGTACCTCTGTCCTGATAGGCCGAATACCGAAAAACTTCTGGCAAATCAGGAATATCTATAATATCATCTTCAACCAAAATGGTGAGCCTATGAATGAGATTTTGAAGTTCCCTCACATTACCCGGCCATTCATGCGACTTGAGTGCTTTCATGGCCTTATTCGTAAAACGTATTTCCTTCTTGCCCAACTCCTTGGCGTATTTAGCAAGGAAGTGACTTGTCAGTAATTCGATGTCATCCCCTCTTTCACGCAACGGAGGCAAATGAATGGTGATGATATATAACCTGTAATATAGATCTTCACGGAAAAGTCCTTTTTTTACAAGCTCCATAAGGTCAACGTTTGAAGCTGCTACTACCCGCACATTAACCTTTTCAGGTTTTTTTGAACCTACCATGTAGAATTCTTTGTCCTGGAGCACACGCAAAAGTTTGGCTTGCATAGCCATGCTTGTATTACCGATCTCATCCAGAAAAATGGTACCTCCGTCAGCAGTTTGAAAAAATCCTGCCCTGGTTTCGCTGGCTCCGGTAAATGAGCCTTTTACATGACCAAATAATTCACTCTCTAATAAAGTATCAGGGATACCTCCACAGTTTACGGGTACAAAGGGAGTTTGAGTACCGCTGCCATAATGTAGCGCGCGCGCTACAAGCTCTTTTCCTGTTCCACTTTCACCGGTTATTAACACTGTCGCATTGGTAGTTTTGGCTTTTGTAATTGTTTGAAATACTTTGAGCATAGGCTCTGAAGCTCCTATGATTCCAAAAGTATGGGCATCAATTTTTGTGTTTCTTTGCTTTCTTCCTTTTGATGTTTTTGACAACACCCTTTCCACGGAGTTAAAAAGCTCACTCTCAGTAAAAGGCTTTACGAGGTATTCCTCAGCTCCTACCTTTATTGAATGTACAGCGCCTTCGATAGAGGGGAAGCCGGTAATGACCAGAATACCTACATGCTTATAATTTTCAGACACATGCCTCACCAGTTGCATTCCATTCTGCTCCGGCATTTTTAAATCTGTTATTACAAGATCAATGTCTACTGAACTGAGTATGGCGATGGCAGACTGAACCTGATGTGCTGTATAAACTTTGAAAGAAGCAGACTCCAGGTTCCTTTTAATTAGTTCAATGGTTTCAATTGAATCATCGACCACCAATACATTTATGTTACTATTATTCATGTGAGTTAAACTTATTGTTGTGTTTTATTGGTAATTGTATTTCAAATTTGCTTCCCTTTCCTGGTTGACTCTGGACATTTACTTTTCCGTGGTGTGCGCTGACAATGCCCTGTACTACGGAAAGCCCTAGTCCGGTTCCTTGGCCTACTGGTTTGGTTGTATAGAAAGGTTCAAATATTTTCTTTTTAACAGATGAAGACATCCCCTGGCCATTATCCTTGACAATAAGAGACACATGATCTGGCTTTGATACCGTTTTGATCAGTAGGTTGCCTCCGCCAGGCATAGCATGAATCGAATTGGTAATCAGATTTACCAATACCTGGCTCAATTGTACCGCATCAGCTTGTATGGCTGGCAATGGCTCTTGCAATTTTTGCGTAATTGAAATTCTATTTCCCTGATAGCGGGCATCTATAAAATACAGGATGTTGGAAATTACCTCGTTTAAATTGACGGTGGTAATTTGTTGAGGCATCTGCCTGGAAAAGAACATCAATTTCTTGATGATCTCCCGGGTATACAATGAAGCTTTTATAATTCGTTCCAGATCTTCCTCTTGTTGTTCTTTAAGCATCCCACCTTTTTTTATCAACTGAGAGAACCCAAGAATTCTTCCTAATGGTTCGTTGAGTTCATGGGCGATACCGGCTGTTAGCTCTCCGATGAGCGCCAGGCGCTCTACATGTTGCAACTGTATTTGAAGAGATTTTCGTTCTTCCTCAATGGTGGTGCGCTTGGTCACCAGACTAAGTTCTCTGGCAATTGCACGAAGTAGACTTTTTTCTTCTTTTAAAAAAGGTTGTTTTACGTTCACGGTCCTGTGACCTCTATAACCGACCTCAACTGATCCTGCTTGTTGACCATCAATACTTATCGGCACTGAGAGAGTGTTCTTTACATATCCAAATTTGGGTGTTTTGAACTCTGACTTTGCAATGGTAATTTTTGCTTCGGCCAGCCCGGGATGCTGAAGGGCAGCTGGTAGTATGGTCAATGTTTTGGTAGCCACACTTCGTAAATCATTTTTTGATTGAAGGGCAATGCGAGAGAGCTCATAAAGGCACTTTAGTTCTTTAATTCGTTCCTTGAGTTTAAGTTCCGTACTGCTTTTGGTCATAATTTTGCTACAAGTTAGATGGAGGTGTTCGGATAAATTGAATTTACTCATTAAAAACGAAATAGGTGGGTAATAATTCCCCGATTGGGCATTATTACTCATTTATCATTGTCGTTTTGTCACAATGGGCTCAATAAAAGGCCTTTTAATTTTGGCACAGATTTAGACCTGTGGTTTAAGGATTTTGGTGCAGAATTAGACCTATAGGCAATAATTATGATGATAACAGGACGAAAAAAGATCATTACGTTGATGGATTACAACCGTTTAATGCATCTTATAGAACCCCTACGGGTAAAACGAGAAATGCCACTTTATGTGGAGCAGTTATTGGCACGTTTACAGCAAGCTGACTTGGTGGATCAACAAGAAGTTAGCCAGAATATAATAACAATGAATAGCAAAATTCTATTAAAGAATCTTTCTAATGGAAGAGAGGCAAAGATTACCTTAACCTACCCAAAGGATGCTAATCATTTGAATTCCAGAATTTCTGTGTTTTCAGATATTGGGGTTTCTCTTATAGGAAGTAAAAAAGGCGAAATTGTTACATGGAAGACTCCCGTTGGGCAGGGACAGTTTTGTGTTGAGGATGTGTTGTATCAACCGGAAGCTTCTAAAGAATTCCAGCTTTAGACTAGATTGTAAGGGGTTTAAGGATAAAGCGGGTTAGGTTGCCCCGGAGAGCGAGAGTTTTTCGGGGCTTTTTTGTGCTAACAAATGAATTAGAACATTGATTTCCTTTCAATGAATGAGGCAAGCAAATTATTGAAATTGGAATAGCAACTTTTTCATCATGTTATTGTTTTTCTAAGAGCGTTTTTCCTATTCGTTCAATTGTTTTCCAGTTTCGTGTCGTAATGTCCTTTCCAAAAAGCTTTTCTAATGATTCCATTGCCTTTGGTGTTTTTGATACCGAAAGATCAAGGATACTAAATATGGTTTTATCCTTTCTTCCTACAATTGCATAGGATTTATCAACACTCTTCCAGGGCAACTTTAATTCATTGTTGCTATTTTCCCGTAAAAATGAAACATATAAACGAATGTCCTTATTGATTTTTGTGTCTTTAAAGGGGTTACTGTCCAAAAGTTCGCTTATACTTTCAGATTTTCTTATTAAAGTTGGAATTGGAAACCCAAACACTTTTTCCAAGTGTTCTGAAATTTTGTTTTCAAGATCACGTTCGGTCGATTCAAATATGATATTTCCTGAATTCAGAAGAGTAACAATATTTCTGAAGTTCAACTTTTTTAAGGCAGCACACAGATTGGCCATAGGAACTTTGTGATGGCCACCTACATTGATCCCGCGAAGGAAGGCAACATATTTTTCTTTTGTTTTCATTCAGTAATAATGGACCGATATTTTCTTTGCCAAAAGTTATTCTTTTATTCCATAATTTAAGGCAAGCTCCTGGTTACATATTTTGATGCAGCTTTGGGTTTAAGTTTGCGTTTACTTTTGGTACACCACTTTTCCCCCAACGATAGTGTACAGCACCTCGGTCTTTTTAATATCCTCAATGGGAATGGTTAAAAGATCCTGAGAGAGTATTACCAGGTCTCCAAGTTTGCCAATTTCTAGCGTGCCTTTGCTTTTTTCACTATGTGAGGCATAGGAGGATCCGTAGGTGTAGTATTTTATGGCTTGTTCCATCGTCAAGCGCTGTTCCTCGTAGCGGGTAACGATATCATAAATGATGTCAATAGGATTGAGCGAACTCACGGGCCAATCTGTACTCCATGCCAACATTGTGTTATTATCTAATAGGGTTTTCCACATGTCCACACGGTGACCGCGTTCTTTTCCTAGCCTTCTTTCCCTGTATTCCTGATTGCCTGTAATGTGAGGCTGCATCGAGGCTACTACACCCAATTCTCCAAATCGCTTGGTATCTGAAAGAATATTCACAGTATTGTGCTCAACGCGATGGCGAAGATTTTTATTGCCAGACTGTTTTTGCGCTTCTTCAATGGCATCCAGCGCCCAGGTTACGGCCTTGTCTCCGATTGCATGAATGGCAACTTGAAAATCATTGGCGTTTGCTTTTTCAACCAGTGCATTCAAGTCCTCTTTTTCATATCGGCCAATTCCACTGTTCCCCGGGTCGTCAGCGAATGGTTCATACATAAAAGCAGATAGTGCTCCCAATGATCCATCCATAAAAATTTTGATCGGCCCGGTTTGAATCATGTCATTGCCATCGGATGTTTTAGCCCCCGCTGAAATTAATGAATCCAATTGTGAAGGGGCGTATCCCAGATAGGTTCGCAGGGTTAACTTTCCTTCTACATCCATTTTTTTCAATGTGGCTAGCCCCACTTGTCCGCTGGTCAAAGGCATAATAGTAATACTTGTTAAACCCAACGAATTGGCATGTTGTTGGGCCATTTCAAAAATAGCTTTCAGGTCAATAGGGTGGGGAATGGCTTTTGTTGCAATGTCTTGTGCGTTCTCCTTGAGTATTCCTGTTGGTTCTCCGGTTTTCACATTAAAAACTATTTCACCACCTTCAGGTTGTGACATACCTTTAACAATACCAGATTCTTTCAGTGCAAGGCTATTAAGCCAATAGGCATGGCCACCTCCGCGGCTAAGTATCACGGGATTTTCGGGTGCTGCATCATCCAATATTTCTTTTGTAGGCCAACCTACTCCTCCGAATAATTCGGCACTTGGAAAAGGACCAACACCCCAAACGGGTGTACCCGGAGAAATTTGTTTTTCTTTTATCCAATTGCTGAGATTGGTTTGGAGTTCTTCAATTGTTTTTGATCCATTAAGATTTATTTCCGTTAATCTTTGACCACCCCAGAAGGCATGGGTATGTGAGTCCTCAAAACCGGGTAAGACCAGTTTTCCTTCTGCATCAATAATTTTTGTTTTATCGCCATTCAACTTTTCAATTTCTTCACTGGTACCCAGTGCCACAATTTTACCATCCCGCACAGCAATAGCTTCTGCCATCGGATTGGCTTCATCCACTGTATATATTTTTGCGTTGGTCACGATTAAATCTGCTGGAGGTTCATTTGAGCACGAACTTATAGCAGCAGCTAGAATTAGGAATATGAAATTTTGTGTAAGATATTTTGACATATGAAAATTGGTAACAGAGGTGGGTTGCCACCAGGATATAAAATACTCGTGATCAAAACAAAATCACAAATGAATTTACATTAATGGAGCCGAATTTAATCACAGTATGCATCTGCAATGGAAATCGCCTGTGAAATAATATCAAGACCCTCGTCTACCTGTTCCTTATTGATGATAAGGGGAGGTGCAATGAAAATGTAATTCCAACGCACAAAGGTGAACATACCTAACTCCCTTATTTTGGCCGCCATTTTATTGGTTACTTCCATTTGATCCGGCTTGGCGTTCCATGGTGTTACCGGCTCTTTGGTCTTTCGGTTTTTTACTAATTCTATGCATCCCAGCAAACCTGTATTTCTGAAATCGCCAATGCTTGGATGTTTTGCTTTCATCTTTTCTACCTGACCTTCGATGTACTTACCCATCTTCATTGCATTCGCAAAGAGATTATCGCTTTCATAAATATTTATCACCGCCAATGCTGCCGCACACGAAAGAGGATGGGCCGAATAAGTGAGGCCAAGCGGTAATGCTTTTTCATCAAAATAATGCGCTATTTTATCACTCATGATTACACCGCCAAGGGGAAGGTATCCGGAGGTCAAGCCTTTGGCCATGCAAATAATATCCGGGACGACACCATGATTATCCACCCCAAACCACTTTCCGGTACGACCGAAACCACTCATGACCTCATCGGAAATAGTAAGAATGTTATACTTATCCGCAATGGCCTTTACTTTTTTCCAGTAACCTGGAGGATATTTAATACAACCCGATGATCCGGATTCTCCCTCTATGAGGATGGCTGCTACGCTATCCGGATTTTCATACTTGATGATTTGTTCCATGTGGGCCGCTGCACGTTCGCCACATTCTTCGGGTGTACTGCTGTACCAGGGACAACGATAAAAATAAGGATTTTCTACGTGAATAAAATTAGGTGCCTGATGAGCATCCACGGGATGTTTGCGAGGATCACCACCTGCAGAAAATGCACCGTGTGTAGAGCCGTGGTACGACCTATAAAGTGAAATGATTTTTGATTTCCCGGTGTATACTCTTGCGATCTTGATTCCGTTTTCGATGGCCTCAGCACCCCCCAATGTAAAAAATGTTTTATTGAGACCTTCAGGCGAAATTTCAGCTATCTTTTTTCCCAGCTTACCGCGTATTTCTGTGGCTGCCGCAGGTACGATATAACTGACTTCATCCATTTGTTTGATGATGGCTTCATTCACTCTTTTGTCTCCATGTCCAATGTTTACATTCATTAGTTGCGATGAAAAATCGATTATTCGTTTTCCATTGGCTTCATGCAGATAAACGCCCTCCGTTTTAACAATATTAAGAGGATTGAGGCCGGCTTGTTTTGACCAGGTAAATAGGGTATGCTTTAGGTTGTCCTGAAATGCAGTTGATGATGTTGAGGTTGTAGTTGCCATAATTGATATCAGTATCTGTTGAATGCAATTTGCATAATTTTATCCAGCAAACATTGTTGAATTTGTGTCTTTCACTGCATTAATTTTTTTACCACTAAATTTCACAAAGAACCACTAAGGGTCACAAAGAAATCTTTTGTTGCTCATCCAAGTATCTTTTGTGTGATTATAGCCTTCACTTAATTTATTTTGCCCAGAAGTCACAAAGACACTAAGAAATTGAAATTTCTAACCATTCTTAGTGCAACCCTTTTTGCAAGGAAAAAATTATTGCACAAAGTTTCACAAAGAACCACTAAGGGTCACAAAGAAATCTTTGAAGTATATACATACTTATTAACTCATCCAATTGGTTCTTGCTTCAGGGTTCCACTTAATGGTGGTTTTTTTCATTTGTGTCCAGAATTCAATCGAACTTTTTCCTGTAATGTCTCCCGAGCCAAACCGAGATTCGTTCCAGCCACCAAATGAGAAAGGCTCCCTCGGCACCGGTACTCCTATGTTTACACCAATCATTCCTGCGCTTGCTTTTTCTGTCACATATTTTGCAATGCCACCGCTTTGCGTAAAAACAGCAGCTGCATTTCCATAAGTAGATTGATTCTCGATTTCAATCGCTTCGTCTAAGGTTTTGGTTCTCATAATGGCTAAAACTGGTCCAAATACCTCTTCCTTCGCTATGGCCATATCTGGTGTGACAAAATCAATGATAGTAGGCCCCACATAGAAGCCACCTTCAGCGCCAGCAACCGTAACATTGCGTCCGTCTACCAAAACTTTGGCTCCTGCTTTTTCCGCTTCGGTAATATATTTTTCAATCCTTTCCCTGGCAGCTTTTGATATTACTGATCCTAAGTTTTTTCCCGGTATAATTTTTTTGGCTTCTTCGCACACTTTAGCAATGATGTGATCAATTTCTCCAACGCCTACCATGGCGGATGCAGCCATACAGCGTTGTCCGGCACATCCGCTCATAGAAGCGGTGATGTTGGCTGCGGTCATTTCAAGTTGGGCATCGGGCAAGACAATCAAGTGATTCTTTGCTCCACCAAGTGACAGGCAGCGCTTTAAGTTGCCAGTGGCTCGTTTGTAAACAATCTTTGCCACTTTAGTTGACCCAACAAAAGAAACTGCTTTGATATCGGGGTGATCACAAATGCCTTCCACAATTTCTTTGGTACCATGCACTATATTAAATACACCATCGGGCAGACCTGCTTCCTGAAGTATTTCTGCAATTCGATTGGCAGTAAGCGGCACGCTCTCTGAAGGTTTTAAAATCATACAATTGCCCAATGCAAGCACGTTGGGTATCGTCCAGTTCGGTACCATACAGGGAAAGTTAAAAGGAGTGATGCTAGCCACCACACCCAATGGAATTCTTTCTGTTTTGCAATCAACACCCTTACTTACCTCCAGAATTTCCCCAGGTATCAATTGGGGGAGTGAGACGGCAAACTCAGTTAGTTCAATCGCTTTGTCTATTTCAGCCTCTGCCTCACTTTTTATTTTTCCATTCTCGAGATAAATTAATTCAGTGAGTTCTGCACGGTATTTTTGTAACAGGTTTCTGTAGTTAAAAAGTACTTGAACCCTTTCCTTGATGGGAGTCACCGACCAGGAGGGAAAAGCTTGCATGGCTGCCGAAACTGCCTTATCCAGGGCCGACTTACCGGAAATGGGCACTTTGGAAAGAAGCCTTCCATCCAACGGACTGATTACGTCTAACTTTTCTTCTGATGATGTGACGAACTGTCCTTTGATGTAGTTTCGGACTTCCGGAAATTTTAATTCTGCTACCGCCATTCTATTGTATTTATTTTAAGATTAGGAATTAATTTTTTAGATAAAGTTGAACCGAGCTGGAAACTAAGGGTATTGATATTTCCATATGTTACCCGTGTATTCTGAATAAATATTTTTTATGATTCATAAACCCATTTACCTCCCGCCATTGTTCTTTCAATTTTTAGATCTATGATTTTTAACGGATCCGCTTTGGTGATGTCATCACTTAGCACCACCAGGTCTGCGTATTTGCCAACAGCAATAGACCCTTTTTTATTTTCTTCATAAGAAGCATACGCACCGTGCAGGGTTCCAATTTTTATGGCTTCTTCTACGGTCACCCTTTGGTTGATGCCCCAACTTTTTCCTGTGTAGTCAGTTCGGGTAACTGAGGATTGAATGGCCATCAGTGGTTCGAAAGGTCCCGGAGGATAATCTGACGTTTGGGTAACTTTAATTCCTGCATCTAAAAAGCTGCGCAAGGCAAACATATTTTTCAGGCGTTCCTCGCCATAGTATTTCATTTTTTCTCCATGCCAATAGACGTAAGTGGAGAAAGGGCAGGGGATAGCTCCCAGTGCTTTAATTCTTTTTACAAGATCGCTATTGATGAGCGTGCAGTGCTCCACTCTGAACCTGGGATCCTTTCTTGGAAATTCCTTCTGCAATCTTTCATATACCGATAGTGTAATATCAATACCTACATCACCATTTGAGTGCACTCCAATTTGCCATCCGTTGGTATGCGCTTTTTTGCACACATCGTATAGCTCTTCCGGAGTACTGGTGAGTAGTCCATAATCATTGTTGCTACCAATGTAGGGTTTTGACAAGCGAGCGGTCCGCTCGGAGATGGAACCATCGATGGCAGTTTTCATTGGCCCTACTTTCACCCACTCATTGCCCAAACCCGTCTTTACTCCGGCCTCAATCATTCTGTCTAACCAGCCATCACGAATAAGTGCATACACCCTGGTGTTGAGATCACCCCTTCCATAGGCATCCTGATAAGCCTTTAGATCAAAGGTGGAGGCCCCTGCATCGTGAGCAGAAGTAATACCGGATTTGGCAAGCATCGATGACATCAATACTACCCCCTCTACAAAATTCTCTTTGGTGGGCTTGGGGCTATCTGGAAAAACATCTCCCGCATTTTCTAACAGGCGACCATTTAGTTTACCACCTTCTCTTTCAAATTTTCCACCCGGGGGATCCACCACATCTTCTGTCACACCTGCCTTAGCAAAGGCCATTGAATTTACAAAATTGGTGTGGCCGCCACGATGATTAATAATGACGGGATGATTGGGTGCTGCTTCGTCCAGGTCTTTCCGGTTCAGATATCGCCCTTCTTTAGTTTTGGTATCGTCATACTTAAAACCGTAAACCCATTCACCGGGTGGTGTTTTGGCCGCTCTTTCTTTAACCGCCATTTTTATTTTCTCTATGGAATCCAGTCCGCAGTCAATGTCCGTAAGATGCCTGCGACCGGAGGAAGCGAAATGGCAATGGGCATCAATAAAACCTGGGGTAACGGTTTTGCCTCCAAGATCAATAGATTGTGTGAAGGGCCCACTAAGTGCTCTTATTTCATCATTGGTCCCAACCGCTATCAACCTATCGTTGGCAATAGCTACTGCTTGTGCCCGTGGTTTTTCATTATCAACAGTAATGAAGTTGCCATTGTATAATATGACTTGCGGCTTTTCCCAAAGAAAGGGAATGGCCGCAAGGCCACTGGTCTTAAAAAGGAAATTACGCCTTGAAATATTTTCCATCGGAGTTTAGGTTAGTGCGAGAAGGTAATGAATAATAACTGATCAATCAATGGGATAGTTGTTGAGTGAAAGAGAGCAGTGAAGAGGTGTTGTTTTTTGATGTTTTCTTATAGTTAAGTGAATTATCCATGGAAATATGAGTGATTGAAAGACAAGTATCCCCTGTTAACCCCATTCGTGTATTTTTTATTTTTTTGAATAAAAGAAAATATAGATTTGACAACCCAAAATATACTAAACATGAAAAAAATAATACTCTTTTTCCTATGCTTCTCCTTAGCATTCGTTTCAGAAGCCCAGCGAAGAAAAAGTCAACCTGCCGCTAGTCCGGCAGCCAATAAAACGACAAATCTTGATGACCAATTTGCCCCTCTTGTTTGGCGAAGTATTGGCCCCTATAGAGGTGGGAGGTCAGTGGCTGCCGTTGGTGTTGTGGGAGATCCACTTACCTATTATATGGGTAATACAGGGGGTGGGGTCTGGAAAACAAAGGATGCTGGAGTGTCATGGAGGAATGTTTCCGATGGTTATTTTAAAACTGGTTCTGTAGGAGCAATCGCTGTTTCAGACAGTGATCCCAATGTAATTTATGTTGGAATGGGGGAACATGCCCCCCGAGGAGTAACTACCTCTTATGGAGATGGAGTTTATAAATCTACCGATGCAGGAAAAACCTGGAAGAATATGGGGCTGGAGCTCACCCGGCATATTTCTGACATTCGAATTCACCCAAATAATCCTGATGTCGTGTATGTAGCCGCACAAGGCGCATTGCATGGAGCCGCTCCTGAAAGAGGTGTGTATAAATCTATTGATGGGGGAGTAACCTGGAAGAAGATTTTATACGTAGATGAAAATACGGGTTGTTCTGATCTGAGTATGGACATGACCAATCCCCGCATTTTATATGCAGCCATGTGGGACCACAGAAGGCTACCCTGGCAGGTAATAAGCGGTGGAAAAGGAAGTGGTCTTTATAAATCTACAGATAGCGGGGAAACCTGGAATAAAATTCAGGACGGATTGCCAAAAGAATTGGGTAAGATGGGAGTATCGGTAAGCCGCTCCAATCCTAACAAAGTATATGCACTGGTAGAAAGTGATACCCAAAAAGAACAAGGTGGTTTATTTGTTTCTAATAATGGAGGCAAAAGCTGGGATCGCATTAGCAAAGACCACCGTTTGGTACAGCGGGCCTGGTATTACATTGAAGTAATTGCTGATCCTCAAAATGAGAATATCGTTTATGTGCTTAACTCTCCCGGTTTAAAATCTATCGATGGGGGTAAAACGTGGACACGCCTGTCAGGGACTCATGGTGATTATCACGACCTATGGATCAACCCTGACAACAACCAGAACATGATTATTTCCAATGACGGGGGGGCTGCTATTACCGTAAATCAGGGCGCCACCTGGTCTACCCAAAGTAATATGCCCACCGCACAGTTTTATCGTGTTAATACGGATAATCAATTTCCCTACAATGTGTACGGAGGTCAGCAAGACAATACTTCTGTGAAGATACAAAGTCGGAATGTAGGAGGGTATGCAATTGATGAGCACAACTGGCAATCCTCTGCGGGAGGGGAAAGTGCTTTTCTTGCATTTGATCCTGAAAACCCTCGGTATGTAATGGGAGGAAGCTATCAGGGAACAGTAGAAGTACTGGATACACAAACAGGTGAGGGAAAAGGCGTGATGATTGCACCTATCCAATACCAGGCGCTTCAGCCAAAGGACATGAAATACAGGTTCAACTGGAATGCCCCTGTCGTATGGTCAAAGTTTGAAAATGTTTTTTACCATGGAGGAAATCATTTGTTGAAAACGAAAGACATGGGCCGGTCATGGGAAGAAATATCGCCAGATCTTACACGCAATGATCAGAGTAAGTTAGGAATAAGTGGCGTGCCTTATACCAATGAGGGAGCGGGAGGTGAAAATTATGGTACCCTTGCTTATATAAAAATTCATCCTAATGAGAGGGGAGTAATCTGGACGGGAAGTGATGATGGTTTTGTATACTTAACGCGAGATGAAGGAAAAACATGGACAAATGTTACTCCAGCAGGATTGCAAGAATGCCTTATTAACAGCATTGAAGTTTCGCCTCATGATAATGCTACTGCATACATTGCTACCACCAGGTATAAGTTCAACGATTTTACTCCAGCGATATATAAGACAACTGACTATGGAAAATCGTGGACAAACATCTCCAACGGGATTCCTTATGGTGCCTTTACACGTGTAGTGCGCGAGGATGATGTGAGAAAAGACTTATTATATGCCGGTACAGAGACAGGTTTTTATATTTCTTATGACGGTGGCAAAAACTGGAGTGCACTTCAGTTGAATTTGCCGGTGGTTGCGATCACGGATATGATGATACGTCAGGGTGATCTTGTAGCTTCCACGCAAGGACGCGCTTTTTGGATTTTAGATGACCTCGGATTGTTGCGTCAATACAATCCCTCGCTTACCGGGTTGCAACTCTTTCAACCAGATGATGCCGTACGTGTTTCAGGAAGAAGTGCGTTCGATGGTGTGTTGGATGAAAATGACATAGAACAAAGTGCTGCCTCCGGAACCAATGCACCTACAGGTGTGGTGATGTACTACACTCTGCCCAATGATGTGAAAGAAGACGATAAGATTACGCTGAAAATTACAGATGCAAATGGTAACGAGGTAAGAAGTTATACTTCTGAGAAAGACAAAGACTTTATTTCTTATCCCGGAGGCCCCAATGCAGATCCTACTTTGTCTAAAAAGGCTGGGATGAACAGATTTGTTTGGGACATGCGATACCCTACCGTGTTGGGTGCGCCAAAAGTGTTTATAGAGGGAAGTTACAGTGGGCACAAAGTATCGCCAGGAAAATATCAGGCAACTATTAAATTAGGTAGTCAGGAACGCACCGTTTCATTTAATATATTGCCGCATCCCGGTATTAAAGCCACTGATGCAGAGTATCAGGAACAGCACGTTACCATGTTGGCCATAGAGAAGGATCTTAACGAAATTCATGGATCCGTTAACCGAATAGCTTCTGCTCGGGAACAAATCAATAGTTTGATCAAAATTCTGGAGGACAAATCTGCATCAAAAGAAATTGTAGAGGCGGGAAAGGCATTGGTAAAGAAAATGGAAGACTGGGATGCAAAGTTGGTACAGCGCAAGGCGGAAAGTAATGATGATATTATCAATTTTGTGAATATGTTGAGCGCGGATTATATTTTCCTGAAAGGAGAGTTGGATGCTAATATTCCTTATGTAACCCAGGGTGTAAAGGATCAATTGAAAGCGTTGGATGCGCGTTGGCAACCGCTAAAAGTCCAGTATGATTCCTTTGTGCAGAAAGAAATTGTAGCGTTTAACAACCAGTGTAATACTGCCAACATTGGTAAAGTGACGCTGCCAGAATAATTTATTTACTGGTTAGTTTATATTTGGGTTAAATCTGCAAGAGCCATCATGGAGCAATCCCGATGGCTTTTGTTTTTTTTTAGGAAATAGAATTGATGAACTCCAGGAAGATTCGGTGTGGCCTTCCATGATTCTGACGGCAATGGCATGGTCAGTTTCTTTTCTACCAGAGGATGGTTTTACGTTTGAGTTGATGAAATTTGATTTCCCTTCTTTTCTGATCTATTTTGCACGCCTCATTATACTGTGACTGTGAAATTTGGTTGCCTGGTTTATAATAATCTATTTAAAGTAGTTCAATAACCATTTCCACTCTGCTTAAGTCCTGTGGCGCCAGCAAAAAACATCTGCACTAGAAAATTAGCTTTTTTATTTTTTTTTAATGCCTCTTGATAACTCTGTAAGAATGCAACTATAAACGCAATAAGCTTGGTTTTACAGAGAAAATTTTGTACTTTATGTAAATCACAAAATTCTTTAATTATAACTAATCAAAATATTTATGACAACTAAAAAAGAAGATAAGAGCATTACTAAAAAGAAAAAATCAAGTGGCACTGCCCTCAAGGTAGCGGGAGGGGTACTGGCTGGAGCGGCTGCAGGTGCCATTGCTGGTGTTTTGTTTGCACCTGATAGCGGAAAAAAGACCAGGGGGAAGATTGCAGATAAGACTAAAAAGACGGCATCAGAAGTAAAGAAGAAGGTGTCAGCAAAGGCAAAGAAGGTAGTTGCTAAAATGAAGACGGCAGCTAAACCCAAAGAGACCAAAGGGAAGAAATCATAATCAGTTCTTCCGAAGGAGTTGAAACCATTTACGTTTTATTAAACTGAAAGCTCATAAAATTGAGTATCAATTTATGAGCAACGCGTTTCAGGTGTTTGGTGTTTCATTTTGTTCTTTGAACAATGCTGATTTGTCCATTGTTACCTGCTACAATTATTAGTGAACCATTTCTGGCTTTTCGCAGCACATGAAACCCCTCTTCGTCTGACACGACCTGCCAATTTTGACCACCATCCATAGAAATGTCTGTACCTGTGGGGCCGGTGGACAATAAAGTATTTTTAGAAATGAACTCAACACATTCCCGATAGCCGTGAACTGCTTCGGTAGGTGTAAGCCAGGTCTTGCCTCCATCCGTTGAATATAGGTTATGCTTGTGGCTTAAAGTAGGTTTAGTGTAATTACCACCAACTATTATTATTTTTGATCCATCCATGGCCACTGAATAAATACCAGTAGTGTTTTCTCCCTGGATAATAGGTGGATCAAGTGTGCTCCACGTATTTCCCTTGTCTTCTGATACCCAAAGCCTGGATGTTATTCCACCCGTGGCAACAATGACTTTCTTTTTTCCAATACACCTAATGCCGGTTCCGCTGGCCGCGAATGATGCCTCACCCTCGTTCAATGACGGACGATTTGCGAGTTCAGTCCATGAATTCCCTCCGTCATTGGTTTGAAGAAGTAACATCTTACCATCAATGGCATCTCCATAAATCAATCCTTCATTTTCATTCCAAAAGTCGATGCCATCAAAAAAAGCAACTTCACTTTCATTGGTATAAACATTTTTCCATGTGATTCCACCATCTATCGTCAAAAGTATGTTTGCGGGAGAGCCTGCATTGGCGACAACCGCTTTCTTATTATCAAAGGCATAAACGGACCTAATACTAAAATTTTCGAGACCTTCAATCTGAGTAAACTTCCATGATTTTGCTCCGTCCGTTGAGATGCCGATCCATCCATTGCTGCCACTCAGCCATGCCGTATTATCATCGACAACAGATAACCCTCTATAGGAAGCACTACTGTTATTTTTAATTTTCTTAAGATGATAGGTCTGTGCAGACAAGGCACAAGAACAATGAAGGAGTATTAAAATCAAGAATGATTTCATAGGCCTAAGATACAATGAAATTCAAATATGCATATATATTTGGATGTATCCTTTTAGGTTTGGAACTCCTCCGAAATAATTCAATATTTGATTTGGCAGCATGATACACAAATATTGAAAGATCAAATCATAGTTATTGAACACCTGATAGAGCAGGGTCGTTACCTGGAGGCGCGGTCACTTACTATGAAGGCCATTGCTAGAGATGCAGATATTCGCATCCAACAATTGCATGCATTAGCACTTTCTAAATCAGGCATGCCTGTGGCTGCCAAAGATTTTTTAGAGAAAGTCTACATAATCCACCCCGAAGATGCAGAAACCGCTGGAATACTTGGAGGTATTTATAAAGAGCTTTTTAAACAAACGGAAGATTCTGAATGTGCCATTCAATCTCGAGATACCTATCTTAAAAATTTTTCAATAACAGGGAGCTACTATACTGGGATTAACGCAGCTACAATGTCCGCCATCGCAGGACAAGCGCGCAAGGGAAGGGAAATTGCACAGGAGGTGATTAGTAAGATTGGAGAGACACAATCCTTTTGGGAAATTGCCACATTGGGTGAGGCTTATTTACTAACAAAGGACTATAAAAAATCCATAGAATTATATCAGAAAGCAAGACAACTGGCAGGAATGGACTGGGGGATGATAAGTTCCGTTCACAACCAACTTTGGCTGATTAGTCATTACATGAATGTTCCCTCGGAAATTCTAAAGATATTTAATCCACCCGCAGTTGCTGCTTTTGTGGGGCATATGATAGACCGACCTGACCGGCCCAGCCCCCGGTTTCCTTCCTCGATTGAAGGCGCGGTGAAGGAAGCCATCAGAGCATCCATACGATCCAACAAAATAGCGATTGGTTATTGCTCATTGGCATGTGGTGGAGATATACTATTTGCCGAAGCTATGGAAGAGGAGGGTGGAGAGGTAAATATATTTTTACCTTTTAATAAAGAAGATTTTATACGCGAAAGCGTATCATTTGCCGGTGGTAATTGGACTGAAAGATTTGATGCCCTGATGAGTAAGCATCCTGTTCATTTTATCACTCATGAAAATTATGACAACCATCCTGATTTGTTTTCTATGCAAAGCAAGGTCGTTTTGGGGACAACATTGCTGCGAAGAAGTATGGTTCATAGTGATGCTTTTTTGTTGACGGTATTATCTGATTTTGATTTTAGCAAGCTTGAAGGAGGTACGAGAGACAATATGTCTTTGTGGCCGTTTAAGGATAAAGTTATAAATATCAGTCCCAATAATTACCTCACCAATCCACAAGCAGGTACAGGGGATGCCATATCCATGCAAAAACCATTGCCATCCAATGTGCGCCCTGCATTGTATACCCTGGTCATTGATACAGAAATTACCGGGGAATGGGAGAAATTGAGCGAAAAGATTCAGGGTGCCTTTGAAGATGCGGTTGTACCTCCATTGGCTTTTTGCACCAGGGACTCCAGATTGTTGATTGGTTTTTCATCTTTGCGGCCTTTGATAGACTTCACTTATTTACTGAGCAAGACGAAAGGAGTGAACCTCTCTCACTTAAGATTAAGCATTAATGGTGGTCCCATTGCGCTAGACGATTTTCATGAAAAGGATACGGTTAAATATAAAGTGATGACTGGAGCTCACCTGGATATTGCGCTGGACGGGCATCAATTTAGTATGCCCGGATCTTGTATTGCCCTTAGCCCAATTGCGTATGAATTGCCCTTGCATAATGTAGAAATAGAACTCTTGAGTAGGGTGAATCTGGAAAATGGTGAAGCGGCAGAAGTATTTAAGGTGTTGGGCTAGTCACAAACGCTTTAGCTTAGCAATAACCTCTGTCAAGTGTTCTTGTTTTTTTTCTTCCCTCTTTGATTTTCCGAAATTGGTGTGATACCGATGGTTCTCCAGAAATACTTTTTGAGTGAGATTCCACTCTCGTTCCGTTTCAACCAGACCCTGATCTTTCATCTCGTGGAAGAGCCGACTCCCGATTTCGTAAAAGTCATCTCGCCCCAGATAATCGAGGTCAGCATCACATAAGATTCTATCAAGGAGGTTTTGTGGAGTTTGCGGAATCTTGGTAGCCATGATCATAGAACAAATGGTTTCCAACTGCTGCTTTGAAAATCCAAAATCGGGTAACGTCTCATTGGCCAGTTGGCAGCCTTTCGCCTCGTGGCCTCTGTAGGTATAGATAAAACCTGCATCATGGTACAGGGCAGCAATTCGCAACAGCTTTGACTCTTCTTCTTTTATATTTTCTGATTGAGAGATCCTAAGTGATGATTCAAGTACATCCTTTATGTGATCCATGTTGTGGTACGGAAGATTGGAAGGCATTTCAGCTTTTAGCTTGTCAATGATAAAAGCTTCAGCACCCGAAAAGTCCGTTGCTTCGCCTTTTGACTGAGTTGCCGTCTCCTTGATGCCAGCTAGCAATGGGTCAATGTGTAACCAGATCAAGTCGATATCATTTGTCTCCCTGGCCTTGTTAATTGCATTTGCCACTTGGCCATAATCTTGCCGCGCACTATAAACGTGGGCCAAATAGAAATTGACACCTTTTTCGTTGTTGCTGCTGTATTGCAAAAGTTCTTCCAGTAAATTCTCTGATTTTTCCTTTTCGTTCAAATGCCAATGGGCAACGGCCAGGTAGGCCACCATGGAGGTATGTCTTGTGTTGGAATCTTGTAGTCCAGCAAGTAATACTTGTTTGGCCTTATCATAAAGGCCCATCGTAAGGTAAATCCGACCCAGATGATCTGAAAAACGCACTACATTGGGAAACAGCTTCATTCCTTCTTCAAAAAGCGACACTGCCTCGTTGTAATTCTTGTTAAGATAAAGATAGATACCCTGATAATTAAAGTAAGCCACACTGTTCGGCTCGATTAATTTGGCCTCATTAATTTTATTTAGGGCCTCTCTTAACCTTCCTGACATGCAAAGCAGGTAGCTATAGGTGTAGAGAACATTGGCATTGTTAGGACTAAGTTCATTTGCTTTGAGCAGGAGGACTTCAGTATTTGAAAATTCCTTATTGATAAAAAATTCCACAAAGGCTTTGGTGAGATAATCATTATCTGAAGCTCCTCGCTTCCATGCCTCATCAAGGTATTGATTAATCAGTGGCAATGCTTCAGTGGGAGACAGGTCACCATTCCAGGACATGCGGGCAGAATAGGAGCTGGCAAGGTAGGAGTAGGCCTGCTTGAATTCTGGATCAAGTGCCAGCGCTTTTTTAAAGTAGTCGGAAGCAATTTGATAGCCTTCCAGGTTCCATTGATTAAATGCATAGCGACCTTTCAGGAATAGATCATAAGCTTCTAGGTTTTGTGTCGGCTTTTGATTGGATTTTTCAGCGGGACTGATGGAAGACTTGAGTTGTTTTGCTACTATTTCTGCCACTTTATCCTGGATGCTGAAAACATCATCCATACTTTCCAAAAAGGCCTTTGACCAGATAGGTTCATCCTTTTTGGCATCAATCAATTGTACATTGATACGTACTTTATTATTGTGAGACTGAGCACTTCCCTCCAAAATATATTTGACTCCTAATTCAGTTGCAATTTCGGGAGCCAATTTGTCTGTTTTTTTGTACCGCATCACCGATGTTCTGGAGATCACCTTTAGTTCACGAATACCGGCCAGTTGCATCAATATATTTTCGGTCATGCCATCAGCGAAATACTCCTGGGAGGAATCTTGAGCAAGACTAACAAAAGGAAGCACCGCAATGGATTTGTCATTGACTTCAGTTGATTTTGGTTTGGGTATTGAATCGCTTTTAAGATAGGCACTGTCTTCATCACCAGTGGGTATTCCACTATAGCCAGGCTGGTCAGGAAATTGTATGCCGTGAATAATCTCTTTCAGTGCATTGGCTACCTTATTCATTTGATCCCGATAAGCAAGACGGCCCATATTGTCATCGCGCCTGTCGTCCTGGCGTAATGCCCGATTTACTCCGGGTGCCCGATAGTTAAAATCTATATACCTGAAATTGGCCTGTAATTCAGCTTCTATCCGATTGATATCCTCTGTGTTAATTTCATGAATAGTGACAGGAAGAATACGGCTGGCTACATTGCCATTGCTCAATCGGATATCCCTTCCTATTTTGTCCTCCTGTGCAATTTTATTAAAAGCGCAAAACTCATGTTGCCACGCATAGCACCTGGGGTCGGAATAGGTTTGTGATACAATGGGAAGAAGGATAAGCGATTTGAGTTTGTTGTTCAGGCTTTGGTCTACGCTGTAGTTTTCGAGTAGTCCATCGTAGGGATTCTCATCAAAATAGATCGAAACAGATTCTTTGAACGTACCTTCCAGTTCCTCTCGAAGCGCTTGAACGAATTGACTTACCCATTTCTCAGCACGGTTGTCTTTGTGGCGATAGGAGATGAAGATGTCGTATTTGTAATCTGAGAGGATCGAGGGCATGTTTCAAATATACTAAAACGAGGCATTTGAGGATACTTTTTGATACCCGCTCATTCATACTTGCAATTGAAGCAGTAGATTAAGTGGTTTTTAGATTAAAGTCTTTCAGTCATTTGGTTATATTTGGATATACCCAAATTGAAACTTTGGACATTAACACTACCAAGAATCCCTTGTGTTGAAGAAAAAGCAAACAAAGGCACCTGCATTCCAACCGACTCAATCAAAGTCTATTGCCAAATCAGCTAAATCTGAATTAGCACGTCTTAGAAAGCAAATAAAGGTTGAGGCTGCTTTGGAGCGTGTGCGTGCCAGAGCTATGGCTATGAGAAAAAGCGAGCAATTGACCCAGGTCGCAAAGGTCATGTTGATACAGCTTCATCGACTTGGTATTTCTGATATGGAGTGCTCTATTAATATAGTTGACTCCAAATCCAAAAACTTTATTTCCTATGGAGCTAACATCATTAATAAGGGCGATAAAGTGACGGAACAATTACCCATTCTCAATTTGGATGACTACAATTTTTTGAGGGCGGTAACAAGAAAATTGGAAACTGGACAATCCAATAGTTCCCTGGAGATGAAGGGTCCAATGCTCAATGAGATGTTAGCCCTCTGGAAGGGGCTAAAACTTGCAGGATTAAAAAACAAAAGAATTCAAAAAAGACCCAAAAAGCTATTTCTTAGTTGGGCAAGAATTGAAAACTTATCCACTATTTCAGTACTATCCTCTGAGAAACTTTTGGATGATCAGAAATCGGTGCTTAAGCGGATGGCAGATACTTTTAGTATTGCCTATACCAGATTTATCGATCTTCAAAAAGCAGAAGCTCAAATAAGAGAAGCGCAGATTGAAGCGGCACTTGAGCGAGTAAGGTCCAAAGCCATGGCCATGCACAAGAGTGATGATGTTGGAAATGCCTCCTTATCAATATTTGATCAATTAAATGAACTTGGGATTTCAGCACAAAGGTGTGGGATTGCAATTCCAGTTAATGAGGATGTTATGGAGTTTTGGGCTGCGACAGTTGATGACGATGGAAATCCAACTCTCGTCATAGGCAGAGAAAATTTCGATTTACATCCAGCATTAAGAAAAGCGTATCGTGCATGGGAGGCTAAAGAGGAAACCAGCACCCATATTTTAAAGGGTAAAGATTTAGTTAACTATTACCGATCAGTAAAAAAAACTATGCCGCTGCCTGACTGGCAGGAAAAAATGCATGCGGCAAAAAAAGGTGTTGAATTTTTTTACACATTTCCTTTTACCGATGGTTGGTTATATATTTTTGACAGCTCAGCTTTATCTGCAGCGCAGATCAATTTAATCATTCGTTTTTCAAAAGTCTTTGACCTAACCTATAGACGCTTTCAAGACCTCCAAAAAGCAGAGACCCAGGCCAGAGAAGCGCAGATAGAAGCCGCTTTGGAAAGGGTGCGTGCCAGTACAATGGCCATGCATCGAAGTGAGGATGTGGCTAATGCTACACATATTTTATTTGATGAAATAGAAAAATTGGGAATTGAAAGTCTGGCTTGTGGCTTAAATATTATTCATGAATCGCGCTATATGGAAACCTGGTCCAGCACCAAAAGGGATAAAAAGGTTTTCCAAATAAGTGGAAGAATGAAAATGGAGGGCCATCCAAGCATGGATAAATTGTACAAGGATTGGAAAGAAAAAAGAAAAACTTCAACTCATGTATTGATTGGAAGAGAAGTAAGGAAGTTTTATAATACCATTTATGATCAGGTTGAATACCGTACACCCAAATTAAAAAAACTTCCCAAGAAAATATTCATGAACAATTTTATAATTCCGGAAGGATCGTTATGGGTATTTTCTTTTGAAGAAATAGACAAAGAGAACGCGGCTATTTTAGGACGCTTTGCCAATGTATTCAGCTTGACCTATCGCAGGTATAAAGACCTTCAAAAAGCAGAAGCGCAGGCAAGAGAAGCGCAGATTGAAGCCGCATTGGAAAGAGTGCGGGCCAGGTCTATGGCCATGCATAAAAGTGATGAACTACTAGATGTAATTACCGTAGTCTCCGAACAATTGCTAGAACTCAATTTTAGATTCGATCATGTAAGTTTTGCCAATAACGACTTTAATCAGGATTATAAATTTTGGACCGCAGCGAGGGCGATGCCTAACCCCATGCGTCTCAGTGTGCCATATGTGGATATTCCGATGTTTAGTCACTTGAGAGACGCTCAGCAACAAGGTCTTACGTTTTTCACTGATCTACTAACTAAACAAGAAAATAAACAGTGGCACAAACAGTTGCTTAAATACAGTAGCGACAATTTATTTTCAAAGGAGGAGAATGAATACATTATGAGTCGAGGCATGGCGCGATCAATTGCCATACATCCTAATATCATTTTGATTCTTGCCAACTATGCCTCGGTTCCCTATTCTGAAGAGGAAAACAAAATCATTGCGCGTTTTGGAAAGGTGTTCGAACAATCCTACACGCGCTTCCTTGATTTGCAAAAGGCAGAAGCACAGGCAAGGGAGGCACAAATTGAAGTAGCTTTGGAAAGAGTACGGGCCAGGTCTATGGCCATGCACAAAAGTGATGAATTGGCGTCTGTAGCAAAAATTCTTTATTCGGAAATCATTCCATTTGGGATTAACGCAGATAGGATATTGTTGGGGTTTGTTAATGAAGAAGAGCATACATGCGAATTCTGGATGACAGAGCATCTTGGTGGCGAACTGCAAAAGAGATATTCAATTGACCTTGGTTCAAACAAACCTATTAGATTGCATTATGCGGTTTGGAAGAAAGGGGAAGAAAGCGTTGAAGTCATACTTCGGGGGAAAGAATTACAGGCGTACCTGCACCAGGTAAGGAAAGTTCAAAAAATCGATGTGAAGCTACCTCGCCACACGACACAACGTATTCACACGGGGTTTATTTTTTCTTACGGATGGATAAACGTTATATCGAGTGATATTCTTTCAACCGAGAGCAAAAGTATTTTAAGACGTTTTGCCAAAGTCTTTGAACAGACTTACACCCGCTTCCTCGATCTTCAAAAGGCAGAAGCCCGCGAACAAGAAGCTATCAAGCAATCTTCACTGGACCGTGTTCGTGCCGAGATTGCCTCTATGCGATCATCCGAAGACCTGAACAGAATCACTCCGCTGGTGTGGAAAGAACTTAATACCCTCGGAGTCCCTTTCTTTCGATGCGGTGTGTTTATCGTTGACGAACCTGCGGAAATTGTCCATTTGCATCTCTCCACACCAACAGGAGAGCCGTTGGCGGCCTTGGAAATTAGCATCAATCGGACAGACATTCTGCTAATACCTGAAATGTTGGGGCATTGGCGCTCGCAAACCAGCTATAGAAGCGATTGGAGTAAAGAAGAATTTGTAGCATTCACGAAGTCTATGATCGAGCTGGGACAAATTAAAAACCCCGAGACGTATCAACGTGGCCGCGAGGCTCCGGAACGTTTGGCGCTTCATCTTGCATGGTTTAGACAGGGGATGTTATATGTTGGTAATACGATACCGCTATCTGAGGATCAGATGGAACTTGTGGAGTCACTAGCAGAGGCATTCTCAGTGGCTTATGCCAGGTATGAAGATTTCGTGCGGTTGGAAGAAGCAAAACAAAAAGTAGAAAATACGCTCACTGACTTGAGGTCGGCTCAATCCCAATTGATCCAATCGGAGAAAATGGCCAGCCTCGGTGAACTCACTGCAGGTATTGCCCATGAAATTCAAAACCCATTAAACTTTGTCAACAACTTTAGCGAAGTCAGCAATGAACTGCTGGTGGAAATGAAAGGGGAAATTGAGAAAGGCAATGTAGAAGAAGTGAAAGTCATTGCAGAAGATGTTATCCAAAACCTGGAAAAAATACTCCATCATGGAAAACGCGCTGATGGCATTGTGAAAGGCATGCTACAGCATAGCAGAAGTAGTAGCGGGCAAAAAGAATCAACAAACATTAACGCATTGGCAGATGAGTACTTAAGATTGGCTTATCATGGTTTACGGGCTAAGGATAAATCGTTCAACGCCAAATTCGAGACGAGGTTTGATGCCAACATTGAAAAAGTAAATGTTGTTCCACAAGATATAGGGAGAGTGATTTTAAACTTGATCACCAATGCATTTTATGTGGTTACAGAACGAAAGAAAATCTCATCCGTTGACTATGAGCCCCAGGTGATAGTGAGTACAAGGAAACAAAATAGACAAGTGGAGATTTCAGTTATTGATAATGGTAGCGGTATTCCTGATTCAGTCATAGATAAGATATTTCAACCCTTCTTCACCACCAAACCTACAGGGCAAGGTACAGGATTAGGGTTGAGTTTAAGCTACGACATTGTGAAGGCGCATGGTGGGGAAATTAATATTGAAAGTAAGGAAGGGGAGGGGAGTACATTTACTATTAAGTTGCCCATTGTCTGAATCACGCCTGCCTGCCGGCTAGGCAGGGATTAGTTGGATTACACAGATTGCACAGATTAATATTAATATGAATGAATTATGATTACTTCAGAAAAGGTAAATCCGTGAAATCCTTCAATCAGTGTCAACCTGTGAAGCAGACTATTTATGATATTGCGAAGGCGCATGGTGGGGAGTTGAAAGTGGAGATGGTAGAAGGTGAGGGCAGTGAGTTTATTATTGAGTTACCCATTGTCAGAACCACTGATTTGATGGATTACACGGATTACACGGATTAGGAAATGGCTGACTTAAAATATAAAGACATCACCGAGAAAATTATTGGTGCTTCGTTTGAAGTGCATAAATTTCTTGGCAATGGATTCCAGGAGGTGATTTATCAGCGTGCCTTAGCTTGGGAATTCACCCAGGCCGGACTTTCCTTTCAACGGGAGATTGAACAGGAAATATTTTATAAGGAATTAACGGAACCGATTGGAACAAGAAGAGCAGACTTTGTAGTGGAAGGAAAAGTGTTGGTAGAATTGAAAGCTGTCATTGAACTTGAGGATGTGCATTTGGCTCAGATTCTAAATTATTTAAAAGCCTACAGAATTGAAGTTGGGTTATTGATAAATTTTGGAAGCAAAAGCCTAACTTTTAAGCGACTTGTACTTTGAATCAGAATCGGTGAAATCATTAAATTAGTTTAATAAGTGATACAGACTATTTACAATATTGTGAAAGTAGATGATGCGGAAATTAAAAGTGCACAAACAAAGCGAGAAGAAGGCCCATTCTTTATCATTAGATTGCTCCCTCAAAATAGGATAATGATCAGAACTCTACTTCTTGCGCTTCTCTTTGTATTTACGTGCCATACTGCTTTTACTCAAATGACAGTGGCCGACAGCCTTAAAAATACTTTAAGTACCACTACAAAACCAATTGAGCGGTTTGATCTCCTTAATAAAATTGTGTTAGAATTGACGAGCTGGAAGGGAGATAATGTAGATTCAGCATCTTGCATGCAAATGCTGCAAATTGGGCAGCAATTAAAAAATGACTCCTTACTATCTATCAGTTATAATTGGTTAGGTTCCTACTTTTATCTTAATAAGGGCGATAATTCTTCCGCTCTGGAATATTTCTTCAAGGCCATTCCGCTGGCCGAAAAAACAAAAGACAGACGAAGACTAAGCTCACTCTATTTTGATATTTCGCTGGTATATTTTGATATACAAAACAATCAAGAGGCATTTGCTAACACGCTCAAGGGTGGAGAAAGTTTACCAGAGAAAGAACATCCATTGTATGATTTTATGTTAATTCAGTACGAGGGAAATATGGCTCAGTATTTTCTAATAGAGAATCAAGCAGATTCTGCATTTCACTATGTCCAGCAACTTTCTGAAACCACTCAAAAATTAAAAGGAGGTCCGTCCTATGATTTTATAGAACTGACCATGAAAGGATCAGTCTATGCATTACTCAACGACCCAAAATTGGCGGATGAGAATTTTAGCAAGGCCCTTGCGTTGTCTGATTTAGTGGAGAGCACTTCAACTACATTATTATTTTATACCAATTACATCCCCTTCCTTATCTCCAATAATAGAATCAATGAAGCGAGTGTCCAGGCTGAACGATTATTAAAAACTGGAGAGAGAAATAATAACAATAATCTGAAATTGGCCGGGGCTAGATTTTTAAGGCAAGTCTTTGATGTAAAAAATAAAATAGACAGCGCCTATTATTATTCACAAATGGAAGCAAGAATCAATGCAATGATTTTTAGCCAGAATAACATAAATAGAGTTCAGGCATTGGCATTTAGTAATCAACTGCGTACTATCGAGGAAAAGACAAAAGAATCTGAATATAAGAATCAATTGAAGCTCTATGGCTTGTTAACGGGCTTAGGTGTTTTCTGCATCATCGCTTTTATTCTTTACCGCAACAACCGACAAAAGCAAAATGCAAATCAGATTTTGGAAGCTACACTATCAAATTTAAAATCTACTCAATCTCAGCTCATTCAATCAGAGAAGATGGCCAGCCTTGGCGAGCTGACGGCAGGCATTGCTCACGAAATTCAAAACCCCTTAAACTTTGTGAATAATTTTTCAGAAGTGAATTCAGAACTGATTGACGAATTGGAACAAGAAGCCAGCAAAGGAAATCTTGATGAAATAAAAGTATTGGCAAAAGACATTAAAGACAATGAGCGAAAAATTAATCATCATGGTAAGCGAGCCGATGCCATCGTAAAAGGTATGTTGCAGCACAGTCGCAGCAGCAGTGGTGTTAAGGAACCCACTGACATCAATGCACTATGCGATGAGTATTTGAGGTTGGCATATCACGGCTTGCGGGCTAAGGATAAATCTTTTAACGCTTCCATGAAAACTGAATTTGACAACTCCTTGGTGAAAGTCAATATCATTCCCCAAGACATCGGTAGGGTAGTGCTCAATCTAATTACGAATGCATTCTATGCTGTTACTGAAAAGAATAAGGCACAGCCAGAGGGGTATGAACCCACAGTGACAGTTAGTACGAAGAGGGAGGGTGCTCAGGTTTTGATATTGGTAAAAGACAATGGCAACGGAATTCCTGAGTACATCAAAGAAAAAATATTTCAACCCTTCTTTACCACCAAGCCTACCGGGCAAGGTACAGGATTAGGGTTGAGTTTAAGCTATGACATCGTGAAGGCGCATGGCGGGGAGTTGAAGGTGGAAACAAAAGAGGGAGAGGGATGTGAATTTACTATTCAGCTGCCCCTTGTCTGAATCACTGATTAGTTGGATTACACGGATTGCACGGATTAAAGGTCATTAACATTTGGAAGTCAGGGTAAAATGATGAAATCCGTGAAATCATTCAATCAGTGTAATCCGTGATGCAGACTATTTACGATATTGTGAAGGCGCATGGAGGAGAAATTAATATTGAAAGTAAGGAAGGGTAGGGGAGTACATTTACTATTCAATTACCCCTTGTCTGAACCACGCCTGCCTGCCGGCTAGGCAGGGATTAGTTGGATTGCACGGATTAATATGAATGAATGAATTATGATTACTTGCAGAAAAGGTAAATTCGTGAAATCCTTCAATCAGTGTCAATTCGTGATGCAGACAATTTGCGATGTTGTGAAAGCACATGGAGGTTAGGAAGTGAGTTTATGGTCAACTGCCTATTGGATGCAATGGCGAAAGAGGTTTTATTGATAGGATTTAAGGGATTATTGGAGTTTATTAAATGGATGAATAGTTTATATTTACAAATGCCTAAATTTCAATTACCAGTAAAACGCTCCAAAGTCCTTGCTTTGGTTTTAGGTCTTCTCTCCATTTTACACACACATCTTCGTGCTCAGCCTCAGACACAGGTTATTGACCCCACCTATATTTCAGTAGCCGAGGGTTTGGTTTCCCCAACTGTTAATGCTGTAATTCAGGATAGCTTTGGGCTGATATGGATTGGTACCTCCAATGGGTTGCAAAAATATGATGGCTATCGGTTTGAGACCTTTAAAAATGTGTCTGGTAAATCTAACAGCTTGCAACACAATTATGTATGGTCTTTATGGGAAGATGAAAATCATGATATCTGGGTGAGCAATAATAAAGGAGTGTCAAAATACAATCGAAAAAAAAATGAGTTTAAAAATTATGAGTTTGCCAGGATTTTTAATTTCACAATAGATTCAGAGGTATTAGGATTTAAGTTTTTGAAGGATTCACAAAATCGACTTTGGGTCAACAGTATTAATCTTCAATTGCTACAATATGATTCGGCAGCGGATACCTGGAAGAAGTCAAAATATGAAATTCCCAATGTGCCGGAACCTGACCAAACTGGATTTGCACCTGCAGTAGCCGAGGATTTAAAAGGCAATATCTGGGTAGGATCGCCCAATTATGGTTTGTTAAAGCAGGCAAAAGGTGAAGATGCCTTTAAGCCTGTACCGCAAGAGCTATTGGGTGGCATTAATTTTACTGAAGATGGTAATACCATTTCTGGAATATTTTGTGACACCGCCAATACGCTTTGGATAACGACCAGGTCTGGAATTTATAAGTACAACCTTGATGAAGGTACAATCAAAACCATAAAGGAGTACAAAGATGCGCGAACGGATACCTGGAATAATTGGAATAGCATTTTGCCTGATTCTCAGGGTAATATTTGGATTGCCAATAATTTTAGAGGAATACTGAAGTTTGACGGCATTTCTGATCGATACACAGAAATAGAAATTGCAGATAAAGTAAGAATGCTTACCCACGGGTGGAATATCACCTTCACGCAATTTATGATTGATCGCAGTGGTATTTTTTGGTTTGGAAGTCGAGAATTTGGTTTGGTAAAATATGATCCTGTCAATAAGCCATTTCGACATCTGAGTCACGATAAGAATAATCCCAATAGCATGAGCGCAGGAGGAACATTTGGTATTCTGGCCTCTAAAGTAAAGCCAGGTATTACGTATGTGGGCACGCGTGGTGGAGGTTTAAATATTTATGATGCTAAAAAGCAGACCTTTGAAAAGGTGGGGTTCAAGGTGGTTGATGATATGTTTGGAGGATCGGTTAGAAGCATTGCTGAAAAAAAGGATGGGTCACTGTGGATGGGCACCTGGGGCGATGGTTTGATTGAATTGGATAATAATTTTAAAGAAGTTAGAAGGTATAAATACGACTCTACCACTAAGGCTTCCATCTCCAACAACCAGGTGCGTGTACTCAAACCTGATAATCAGAGTAGACTATGGATAGGTACCGTCAACGGACTCAACATTTTAAATACACAAACGAATGAGATCGAGAGAGTCATCAGTAAATACACAAAGCAATATCCAGATCAGCTCGTTGCTGAACTGAATAAACTCATTCCGTCTGATCAAAATGTAGCGGCTATTGAAAATGTTGTTGATTCGCAAGATCTATCAGTGCCATTGGAAGTAAAGACAGAGAGCACGTATTGGATAATGGCGGTGGGCGAGATTGACCGCACAAGCAGGGCTGATTTTGGTTGGATTGAAAATGAAGTGAAAGATACTGTTTGGCTTATGGGAGACTATGAGAATACCTTTCATGCCGGAGGGGCATCTAAAAATCGAATAGAGATTACATCCATCACTTTGTCAGCGGGCAATTATACCCTTCACTACCATACAGACGATAGCCACGCTTACGGAAAATGGAATGAACCTGCGCCTACCCAGACATCTCTGTATGGTGTCGTGGTGATTCAACCACAAAACGAAGATCAAATGCAAGCTTTTCAAGAACCGGTAGACCCTGAAGGGAAAGATGAGTTAATGATTTCTGGTGTGAATATCATGGACATTGAAGTGACGAATCAATTCGTTTGGGTGACAGCAGCTGGTAATGGATTGGATAGAATTGACCCTTCAACTAATAGTGTTAAGCACTATGCGCACAATCCTGATGATATTAATTCTCTCAGTAGTAATGGCATTCTTGACATTTTAGCGGATAGTCATGGCAATATTTGGTTAGCTACAGATGAAGGTGTAACTAAATTGGATCCAATAACAGAAACCTTTACCCGCTATACCGAATCCAATGGATTACCTACCAACTTAACTGAAGGTTTGGTAGAAGGTGACGATGGTGAAATGTGGATTGCCACACGAGGGGGACTCTCACAAATGGTGATCAATGAGAACTTGAAGAAAGAAACTTTTATCAATTACAATTCTTCCGATGGATTGGGTACGGATGTATTTTTGTCTTTAACCAATACCCGTGATACTGAGGGTCGGTTTTATTTTGGTAGTGATCAAGGCCTTACCACATTCTCGAGTATTTCAGCCAACAAAACACCTCCTGCCATCATTATTTCAGATTTGTTAATTTCCAATAAGTCGATTTTAGATATGGGAGACGACTCGCCTTTATCGGAAAGCTTATTTGAAACAAAAAATATTTCTTTGGCCTACAATCAAAACAATCTCAGTTTTGAATTTGCTGCCTTACATTATGCTAATCCTCAAAAAAATCAATATGCTCATATGCTAAAAGGCTATGATCAGGATTGGATTTACGATAACAGGAACTTTGCAGCTTATACCAATTTGGATCCTGGTAAATACGAATTTTTGATTCGTGCATCCAATGCTTACGGAATTTGGAATGAAGAAGGAAGAACCTTGTCGATTGTCATTTTACCACCCTGGTGGAAAACCTGGTGGGCATACGGGTTGTATGTAATGATATTTCTATTTGTAGGCGTAAGTATTGATCGCAGTATACGTAGAAGAATAAAATTAAAAGAACGCGAGCGACACCGTGAGAAGGAATTGAAGCATGCAAAAGAAATTGAGATTGCTTATACGAATCTCAAGGAAACGCAATCACAACTGATTCAATCTGAAAAAATGGCTTCTCTTGGAGAACTTACGGCCGGCATTGCCCATGAGATTCAAAACCCGTTGAACTTTGTGAATAATTTTTCTGAAGTCAACAAGGAACTTATTGAAGAACTACAAGAGGAGTTAAAAGCTGGGAAAGTACAGGAAGCCATTGAATTGTCGAATGACATCAAGGACAATGAGGAAAAAATAATGTTCCATGGAAAGAGAGCGGATTCCATTGTAAAGGGAATGTTGCAGCATAGCCGTAGCAGCAACGGTGTGAAGGAGCCTACAGATCTCAATGTACTGGCTGATGAATATTTGAGACTGGCTTATCATGGTTTGCGCGCAAAGGATAAGACATTCAACGCTACCATGAATACAGAGTTTGAAAAAGACCTTGAGAAAATTGAAGTGATCCCGCAAGACCTGGGAAGAGTAATTCTTAACCTGATTACCAATGCATTCTATGTGGTGGCGGAAAAGAAGAAACAAAATGGCCAGACTGACGGAACTTCAGAGAAGACAGGCTATGAGCCCACGGTTACTATAGGAACCAAGAGTATTGGTAATAAAGTAGAGATAAGTGTAACCGACAATGGCAACGGAATTCCTCAGGCCATCCTGGATAAAATTTTTCAGCCTTTCTTCACGACAAAGCCTTCCGGGCAGGGAACTGGACTAGGGTTGAGCATGAGTTACGAAATCATTACCAAATCGCATGGGGGCGATTTAAAGGTTGAGACCAGAGAAGGTGAAGGAACAACATTTAAAATAATTTTACCGAAACAATAGTTATGAAAATACTGGTAGTTGATGATGAACGTGACATTCAGGTGCTGTTTGAACAAAGATTTAGGAAGGAAATAAAGAATAACATCGTTCAATTTGTTTTTGCCTTTTCAGGTGAGGAAGCATTGGGCTATTTGAGCAAAACACAACACGAAGCCGTCTTGATCCTGTCAGACATTAACATGCCAGGTATGAGTGGGTTGGAATTACTTGAAAATGTTAAGAAAAAATTCCTAAAGCCACCTCCAGTGGTGATGATGATTACTGCTTATGGTGATGCTGAAAACCATCGGATGGCTACTGAATTGGGCGCGGATGATTTTTTAACGAAACCGGTGGACTTTACTTTATTGAAGGAGAAGTTAAAACTGAATAACAACTGATGGCAAAGATACTGGTGGCCGATGATGAGGCTGATTTAGAAGTATTAATCAAGCAAAAATTCAGACAGAAGATTAGGGAGAAAGAGTATGAGTTCATTTTTGCTATTAATGGAAAAGATGCCTTAGAAAAGTTAGCTGAGCATCCTGATGTTGATATTGTGTTAAGCGATATCAACATGCCGGAGATGGATGGACTAACCTTATTGAGTAAACTCAATGACTCCAGCCCATTGATAAAATCAGTAATTGTATCTGCTTATGGTGATATGGATAATATTCGAACAGCCATGAACCGTGGCGCGTTTGATTTTATTACCAAGCCCATCAATTTTGAGGATCTGAATATCACAATGGCAAAGACCATTGCGCATGTGGTGCATATTAGAGAAACACTTCGTGCGGTGAAGGAAAATAATATCCTTAAAATGTATGTGGATGAAACCGTTCTCAATTTTATGGGTAGTCGTGAGTTTGAATCTTCTTTGACGGCCAATGAAACTGTAGAGGCAACTGTAGCTTTCATTGATATTTGCAGCTTTACTTCTATCAGCGAAAAAGAATCCCCCGATAATGTAGTCAAGTTGCTGAATGACTATTTTGATATTATTGTGAAAGAAATTATTGCTCAGGGTGGATATATTGATAAATTTATTGGCGATGCCATCATGGCTGTTTTCCGTGGGGATCATCATTTGGATAGAGCACTTGATGCATGTCTGACTGTTCGTAATAATATTGCGTCATTACCAAATGGGTTAGATAATTTCAGACCTCAGGTATCAATAGGGATTAATAGCGGTGAGATGATTTCCGGTAACATTGGTTCTGCCACATTGAAACGACTTGACTACACTGTCATTGGGGATACAGTGAATACTGCACAGCGCCTGCAGTCGGCTGCCGCGCCTGGCCAGATAATTATTAATGAAGCATGTTATCGAAAGGTAAAAGAATCCTTTAATGCCAGTAAAGTGGGAGAGGTAAGCTTAAAAAACAAGTTGAAGCCCGAGACAGTTTATGAGGTAAATGATTAAGTACCGGTATAACGGGTCTTTACACTACCCAATTTAACCGTAATTATGCAATAGAAATTCTATTGCATAATTACGGTTAAAAACCCTTGCTATATTTCTTACTGGTATATCGACCTGTTTGAAATGTGGATGGAAATCTTCCGCTTCTCTTCTTATCATGCAGGCTCAGTCCCAATTGTGATTATCATTTTTATCGTTAATGGCCATAAAGGCCTTGTACACCTTTTTTTCATCGTTAGCCGATAGTTCTTTGATAACTGATATTTATCATTTTTTAGCTCATAATGAGGATATAAATTATACTATTCGAATTAGGGAAGTATCATAAAATAAGGGCTATGAAAAACAAAAAATACGTAACTCTGGATGGCAACGAGGCTTGTGCTTATGTGGCCTATCGGGTGAATGAGGTTTGCGCAATCTATCCCATCACGCCTTCATCTTCCATGGCTGAACTTGCCGATGAATGGTCATCGCGAAAGATTAAAAATATATGGGGAGCCGTACCTTCGGTTTACGAAATGCAAAGTGAAGGTGGCGCAGCCGGAGCTATACATGGGGCGCTTCAGTTAGGAGCACTCACCACCACTTTTACCGCTTCGCAAGGGTTGTTGTTGATGTTGCCCAACATGTTCAAGATCGCTGGTGAACTTACACCTTCTGTTTTTCATGTTTCCGCCCGAAGTGTAGCCACTCATGCATTGTCTATATTTGGAGATCACAGCGATGTAATGATAGCCAGGGGCACTGGGTTTGCATTACTTGCCTCTGCTTCAGTGCAAGAAGCGATGGATATGGCGCTCATTGCGCAAGCCAGTACATTGGAATCAAGAATTCCTTTTTTACATTTTTTTGACGGCTTCAGAACATCACATGAGATGTCTAAGGTAGAACTGATTGAAGAGGATGTGATGCGCAAGATGATCGATAATAAATCGGTTAGGCAACACCGACAACGGGCGCTTTCACCCGACCATCCTTTCATTCGTGGCACTGCACAAAATCCTGACGTGTTTTTTCAAAATAGAGAAGCCTGCAACCCGTACTTCAATGCCTGTGCTGAGATTGTTCAAAATAAAATGGATCAATTCGCAGAATTGACAGGACGTGCCTACCATCTTTTCGATTATTATGGTGCAGCCAATGCCGAGCGCATCATTGTCAGTATGGCTTCCTCTATCGAAACCATAAGAGAAACAGTGGATCATTTGAATGCAAAAGGAGAGAAGGTGGGTTTGATAGTTGTTCGCCTTTATCGACCATTTGATGTGAAGCGATTAGTGGAGGCTTTGCCAGAATCCACAAAATCAATTGCTGTACTTGATCGCACCAAAGAACCATGTTCACCTGGAGAACCTTTGTACCTGGATGTGTCTCATGCACTCATGGAGACCCAATTAGAAAATCCAAAATTCAAGGTCATGCCGAAAGTAGTTGGAGGTAGGTATGGGTTATCTTCTAAAGAGTTTACACCAGCTATGGTGGTAGGCATCTTTGACAACCTGAAGGAGAAGAAGCATAAAAACCATTTTACGGTAGGTATTAAAGATGATGTTACCCACACAAGTTTGGATTATGATCCAACACTCAGTATAGAATCCGATAAAGTGGTGCGAGCAATATTCTATGGCCTGGGAGCCGATGGTACAGTTGGGGCAAACAAGAACTCGATTAAGATTATAGGTGAGAATACCAGTAATCATGCACAAGGTTATTTTGTGTACGATTCCAAAAAATCTGGTTCAATGACAATCTCGCATTTACGATTTGGCCCTGAACCTATTCATGCACCTTACCTGATTACAAAAGCTAATTTCATTGCCTGCCATCAGCCATTCTTTATGGAAAAAATAAATGTGGTGCAACATTTGGCACCGGGTGGAACATTCTTGTTGAATTCGACTTGGGCTCCGGAAGAAGTATGGCATCATCTCCCTAAAGAAATTCAGAAAATACTAATAGATAGAAAAGCGAAAATATACACTATCGATGGTCAGAAAGTAGCCAAGGAATGCGGCATGGGTAGGCGCATTAATACAATCATGCAGGTTTGCTTTTTTGCTATATCGAATGTATTACTCAAGGAGGAAGCCATCCGGCAGATCAAGGAGTCGATACGTAAAACCTATGGTAAGAAGGGTTCACTCATTGTTGATACAAATTTGAAGGCCGTTGACAATACACTTGAGCACTTGCATGAAGTGCAACTACCCGATAGGGAACAAGCTGAGATCAAGCTAGCTGCTGCCGTACCAGATAGTTCGCCAGACTTTGTTAAAGATGTGTTGAGTCACATCATTGCGGGAAGGGGAGATGACCTTCCCGTAAGTGCGTTTCCTGTGGATGGCACTTATCCATCTGATACGGCACAATACGAAAAGCGCAATATCAGTTTACAAATCCCGGTATGGGAAGCAGACTTGTGCATTCAGTGTGGAAAGTGTGTGCTACAATGTCCTCATGCTGTGATTCGTTCTAATGTGTTTGATGCTTCGCTGGCAAAGGATGCGCCAACCACTTTCAAACAGACTATTAGTCGTGACACCCAATGGAAAGAAAAAGGGATGATGTACTCCATACAGGTATCACCGGAAGATTGTACAGGTTGCAGCGTGTGTGTGGAAGCGTGTCCCGTAAAAGATAAGTCCAACATTAGCCGCAAGGCGGTGAACATGGCGCCAATTACCCCATTACGCGAACAAGAAAAGGAAAACTGGGCTTTCTTCAACAAACTGCCGGATCTTACCCGCGATGAAATAAGTATTACCTCCATTGGACAACAACAAAACATGCGGCCGCTTTTTGAATTTTCAGGTGCCTGTAGTGGTTGTGGTGAAACACCTTACCTGAAATTATTGTCACAGCTGTTTGGCGATCGTGCGGTGATTGCGAATGCAACAGGTTGCTCTTCTATATATGGAGGTAACCTTCCTACCACGCCCTGGGCAAAAAACAGCGAGGGTAGAGGACCGGCCTGGGCCAACTCCTTGTTCGAAGACAATGCGGAATTTGGTTTGGGTTTTAGACTTGCAATCACTCAACTCAATCAACAAGCAATTGAAAACTTAAAACTACTGGAAGATGTAGTGGGCAGTAAACTCATGCAAGCTATACTGGATGCTGATCAGAGAGATGAAATAGGTATTAATGCGCAAAGGAGCCGTGTGGAGCAATTGAAAACAATTTTAAAATCAAGAAAGGATGATCTCTCACAGCAATTACTAAGCATCGCAGACAACCTGGTGAAAAAGAGTGTTTGGATAGTGGGTGGTGATGGCTGGGCTTATGACATTGGCTATGGGGGATTGGATCATGTATTGGCCTCTGGAAAAAATGTAAATATTCTCGTATTGGATACTGAGGTTTATTCTAATACGGGAGGACAAATGTCTAAGTCTACACCAATTGGTGCGGTTGCTAAGTTTGCAGCAGGTGGTAAACCAGGTAAGAAAAAGGATTTGGGTTTAATGGCCATGTCTTATGGCAATGTGTATGTGGCCAAAGTAGCGATGGGTGCTAAAGACCTGCAAACGTTAAAGGCCTTTCTGGAAGCAGAGCAACATGACGGCCCATCATTAATCATCGCCTATTCGCATTGCATCGCCCACGGTATTAATATGGAGGCTCCGTTACAACATCAGAAAGCGCTTATCGATTCTGGTCAGTGGGTATTGTATAGAAATAATCCTAATAATGTAAACGAAGGAAAGAATCCTCTCACCATTGATTCACAACCCAAGAAAGTGACGGTGGAACAATACATGAATCTGGAAAATAGGTTTAAGATGTTGTGGAAAACGCATCCAGAAGATGCGAAGAAATATTATGCCTATGCCAAACAAGCCGCTAAGGAACAATATGAAGATCTTCAATACCTGGCTGGTAGAAAAATGAATGGTGAGGAAGAAATAAAACCTGAGAAAACCGAAAAACCAAAATAATTATGGATCTGTCAACCAAATATCTGGGTATGGATTTGCGAACACCCCTCGTGGTGTCAGCCTCCCCGCTGTCTGAAAAGCTAGATAATATCCGCATGATGGAAGATTGTGGTGCATCGGCAGTGGTGTTGTATTCTTTGTTTGAAGAGCAGTTTGAAAAAGAGGATAAAGAATTGTTTCATCACACAACGGAAGGGGCTGAAAGTTTTGCAGAAGCCACAAGTTATATTCCCAATCACGAGGAGTATCGTACTGGTCCGGATGAGTATTTGGATCTGCTTGCGAAGGCAAAGATGGCTGTGGATATTCCGATTATCGCCAGTTTAAATGGTTACTCCATGGGAGGGTGGACAAATTTTGCGAATATGTTACAAGAAGCGGGAGCGGATGCACTGGAATTGAATATTTATTATATCCCTACTGACCTCAACATGTCAGGTGAACAGGTGGAGCAGAATTATATTGACATCATGCAGCAAGTAAGGGAGCATGTACACTTAAAGACTGCCGTCAAATTAAGTCCCTATTTTTCTAACCTTGCGCACTTTGCACAACGACTTGACAAGGCCGGTGCTGATGGCCTGGTACTGTTCAACCGTTTTTATCAACCCAACATTGATTTAGAGGAGTTGGAAGTGACACCCAATATTGTATTGAGTAAATCATATGACATGCGGTTGCCTTTGCGATGGATTGCTATGTTGAAAGGAAAGATTAACGCGGATCTGGCTGCCACAAGCGGCATACACACAGGTTGGGATGTGCTTAAGATGATAATGGTAGGAGCCGATGTGGCAATGCTCAACTCGATACTGCTGAAAAAAGGATTAACCGAAATCCGAACCATAGAAAATACAATGGTAGAGTGGATGGAAAAACATGAATATGAATCTGTCAAACAAATGCAAGGAAGCATGAGTGCGCAGAATGTGCCCAACCCTGGCAAGTTTGAGCGCGCGCAGTATATGAAAGCGCTCTCTAAATTTGAGATTTAGAATTCTTAAATGTTATTAAACTTATCAATTTTGGAATTATACTGATTTCAATCCTTTATCTGCTTAACAAATCTATGTTACCCAGCCATCCAGGTTATCATTATTGGCGGTTGCTTATAAATATATCATACTCATAATAATCTGAAAGTAGACAAGTAACGATAACTGATGAATATATCGTACTCGTAACCGGGTAGGATAGAGGGCATACTATAAAATTAGAGCTTTTCAGTTTATATCTATCATCTACCGCTCCAACTTAAAATCGTGATTCGTTGCCGGTCTCTGCTCTGCGTTTACTACTTTCCAGGCCGTTCTATAAATCCAATCCGTCATTTTTTTAACTTCTTGTAATCTATGTTTTCTGGACTGTCCTGAGGGGTGTGATAGTCGGGATGCAGTAAGGTGGTATACATCAAAGAGGGAATACCTAGTCTGGCATACGGTAGGTGGTCACTCCGGAAGAACCAACCTTCAATATGATCGGGTCTGTCCCATAAAGTATCCAGCTTGAATTGCGGACCTTCTTCATTGGCGTCATACGCCATCTTTGTTAACGTGGCTGAAGTTTGATGCGGTACACTTGTTCCAAACGAAAGGGAAAGAATAAAGAGTAGGTAGTAGTATTTATTCATCGATAAGATTTTAATTATCTAATATAGAAAGATACCGATTATAAAATCGAACCGATTTGCTTTCATTAACTGTAAAATGTAATTATTTCACTAAATTAGTAACTCCTCATTATTTAAAAGTGGTCATGAATAGCTATCCCAGTATCTTCAATGATGTTATAGGCCCTGTAATGCGCGGCCCATCCAGTTCACATTGTGCGGCTTCTTTGCGCATAGGTAGATTGTGCCGCGATCTTATGGATGGTGATATCAAGGAGGTGTTGATTGAGTTTGATCCTAATGGATCATTAGCCACTACCCATAAAGGCCAGGGATCAGACATGGGATTGTTTGGCGGTTTTTTAGGTTGGGAAGCGTATGACGAACGATTGCCAGGCTATTTGCAGGCCGTAGATGAAGCGGGTATCAAAATCACCATCGACATTCATCCCATTGGCGCTACACATCCCAATACTTATAAAATCACTTTAAAGAACGATAAAGAAACCCGGTCAGTCATTGCTCTGTCTACGGGAGGGGGTATGATTCAGGTGATTGAAATTGATGGAGCGCCTGTGTTGATGGCGGGAGACTTTTATGAAACACTGGTGTATGTCAAGTCGGGTGATCAGGTATTTAAATTTTTAAAAGAATCTGTTGTGGTGGACGAAATTAATATTCATCAGGGTGATCAGAATTTTATTGAAGTAAAATCTGATCAGTTTTTAACGGACGGTATCATTAAGGAATTGGAGGAGATGGATGACGTGTTGTTGATAAAAAAATTATCACCCGTTCTTCCCGTATTGGCGCGCAAAGATTTATCAGTTCCTTTTATTACCACAGCTGAAATGCTGGAGTACAACGAGGGCAAAAATTTGTCACTGTGGGAGTTGGCAGTGCATTATGAAAGCGCACGAGGAAATATTTTGCATGATGAGGTATTTGAAAAAATGCGCCACATCGTAGGTATTATGAGTAACGCCATCGAGTTGGGTCTGAAAGGAACATCTTATGAAGATCGCATACTGGGGCCACAGTCTGTCAATTTTAACAAGCAAATAAAAAAGAAAACCCTTGTAGAAGGAGATGTGTTGAATCAAGTGATTTTATATACTTCCGCTATGATGGAGGTGAAGAGTTCCATGGGAGTAATTGTGGCTGCGCCTACTGCAGGTTCGTGTGGCGCACTACCAGGTGCTGTGATAGGTACAGCTGATATTTTAAAACTATCGGAGGACGATAAAGTGAAAGCCATGTTGGCTGCCGGTATCATTGGCGTATTTATTGCCGCACATGCTACGTTTGCCGCTGAGGTGGGCGGTTGCATGGCAGAATGTGGTTCTGGTTCCGGAATGGCTGCAGCGGGAATTGTTACACTAAGAAACGGAACATTGGATCAATCTTTGGCAGCTGCTTCTATGTCCCTGCAATCTTCGTTGGGAATGATTTGTGATATGATTGCAGACAGGGTAGAGGCTCCTTGTTTAAATAGAAATGTACAGGCAGCAACACATGCCATCTCTTCTGCTAACATGGCTTTGGCCGATTACGATCAGGTGATTCCTTTAGACGAAGTGATTGAAACCATGAAAAAAGTGGGGGATGCCATTCCCAATACCTTACGTTGCACAGGTTTAGGTGGCCTGGCGATTACGAAAACAGCAAAGAAAATTGAGGCCATGCTTGCTGAGAAAGAGGGCGCGCAAAGCAAAACATTTTTTAAGGTGTGTTGATTTAACGCCTGAGAGATAATAAAAAAGGGCTGATCTTATCCATCAGCCCTTTTTTATGTGCGCCATGCACGTCATCGTTCTTTAAGATGCAAGTTCTGAACA
>CAYPDF010000022.1:0-54930 GCA_964409415.1 uncultured Ohtaekwangia sp.
GGTAGTTGTGCAACAAGCACAATATGTATGCGCCATGTGCTTCACTGCGTATCTGGTAAGTGTGTGCTTCTTACCGCTGCTTTTTGTGTTTCTCAAGATAGTGTAGCTTAGAATTACTTGCCAGAGGTTCTTTCACCTGGCCTCAAGCAGACCTGCCTGCCGCAGGCAGACTCGGCATCTGAGATTGCAATAAGTTCTTTGTTAAGTATTTACGAACTTTGAACAGAAACACAAAAAGCGCTATTTTGGTAGTGCCTTATGTAAGGAGGCATTTGCAACATACATTTACGTTGCCAACCATAGAAATAAATGAAGTATTTAAAGGGAAAAACGGTACTAATTACGGGTGGAGCATCTGGTATTGGTAAAATAATGGCTCGTTTAATGTTAGAACGCAAAGCCAAAGTGATAATATGGGATATTAATCAAGCAAGTATTGATGAAACAATATCCGAATTTTCTAACGAAGGAGATATTTTTGGCTTTAATGTTGATGTATCTAATAGTGAGCAGATACAAGAAACTGCTAAAATGGTAAAGCAGAAAATAGGTGTGGTTGATGTGTTGATAAATAATGCTGGAATAGTTGTAGGAAAATTCTTTAATGAACACTCAGTACCAGATATTACAAATACAATGAATATCAACGCAATTGGGCCAATGTATGTCACTATGAAATTTCTGGAGGACATGTTAAATCAAAATTCTGGACATATATGCAATATTGCATCATCTGGAGGCTTAATTTCAAATCCTAAAATGTCGGTTTATGCTGCAAGCAAGTGGGCGGTAATTGGTTGGTCTGATAGTTTGCGTTTGGAAATGAAACAAATGAACAAAGACGTAATGGTTACTACGATAATTCCTTATTACATCCATACGGGCATGTTTGAAGGAGTAAAATCGAAGATTCCAATTCTCGAACCAGAGACTGCAGCACTTACAATTGTAAAAGCCATTGAGAAAAATAAAATAATGGTAACGATTCCAGGTTATATCTATAGGCTTACCCGGATTGGTCAGGCCATACTGCCGCTAACTATTTTTGATTGGTTTGCAGGTAACGTGCTAGGGATTTATAAAACAATGGAACATTTCATTGGTCGTAAGAAATGAGACTTACTTAAAATCATATCCTGAAAGTATTTAAGTTATTTGAGGATTTCGATTGATTTTAAATTATATAATTACGGAGTTCAAAAAAATGTTATCTCCAGGGTTGCCGAAGCGTTACCGTTACATACGCTTCGCCATCCAGAACAATCATTGGGTCGTTTATGTTTTTTGGATGGTTTCTTTTCTCTAATCGATAAGATCCCTGCCCAGTAGTTTGCGAATTGTAAAAAATACGTTCACCCTGAACATACCAGGTGCCTTGATCACTGCTTTGAGAATTGGTGCCGCCATAAAATGAGTTTGTATTTACACTGGCAGAACGCTCTGATTGGAATAAATAAGTACCATCAGCATTTAGGATAATACAGCGGGATGATTGCGACCCTCCGGAGTTTGTATTTGTTACATCAATCCAGCACCATTTCCCTACCAATTCCATGGCTATTCCTTTTGTATTTGTTGAAGGAATGGTTGCATCGGTATTCCCTTTGGTGTAAACAACCCGCCCTGCATTTCCTGTCAAAGTCAACTGGTTATTGCTAATTAAATAACCAAATGTAATATCACCCTGATTGGTTACCAGTGTTATCCTGTTCGCAGTGAAATGAAACTTATATATGTTCCCCAAATAGGCACACTCCCCATTTTTCTTAAATTCTATCGTTTCACCACTACCTGACCAAATCCCAACGAGTTCATTATTTAAAGCATTTGATTTGGTAGTATTTGTAGAAGATATGGATGTTGTCGGTAGCCCATCTACTTTTGTTTCTGCTCCGCTTCTGGTAAATGCAATTGCCCCATCAAGGTCGCCACCTGATAAGTTCATAGTATTCTTGTTGATTGTATAATTATATACGGTTTGTATTCCTGTGGCGTCCAATTTAAGCGTATTTGGAGTGGCGCTAAAAAGGATGGGTTCTCCATCAAACTCTCCGGTACCATCCGGATTAAGGATTAGCGTCATCTGATATCCGAATTCGCTATTTTGCCAAATACCAAATAGGGCTAATTCGTTTTGGGCATTCAACAGTCTGGCCAAAAAAAGAAAAGTAATGGTAGAATAGAAGGAGAGGCGCATAGGATTTAAAATTATGCACTACTAAAATACTCAATTTTGTATTCTTGTGGATAACCAGTATCTAAATTATTTTTTGGCTATTGCGTTAAAATTAGAAGAACACATCAATCATATCCCGTAACACTGCTGCAGAAGTGCCTTTGGGATCAGCTTCAAAGTTTTTCATAGAAATAGATTCATATAGGTCTGTCTTTACTTCAATACCCATTTCCCATCCGTTACACGATCCAAGAAAAGAATCATTGGCTACCCGTGTTGGCTTTACAGAAAGGCGCCATTTGCTCTTATAGTTGGCCGATGCTACTAGTTTTATTTTGGCATTGACGGCTGTAGCCTTTTTTATTTCTTCAGGAGTTATATTTTCAATGCCTACCATCTTTATATCCTTAATGGTGCCCTTATAATTAGCAACACTCTTCATAATGATATAAAGTTTGTTGGCCGCATCCTGCCCGCTTAGGTCCAATGTGGGATCGGTTTCTGCTGCACCTATGCGCTGCGCTTCCAGAATTGCCGATTCCATTGTTTTTCCCTTCTCCAATTCCTGCAGTACAAAATTAGTAGTAGCATTAAAAATTCCAGTAAGACTTTTTAAGGTTGCCAACTTTAAATCTCGCTTCAATACATTGATTACGGGCAGGCCTCCGCATACAGTGGCGCTGTATAAGAATTTTGCTTTGTTTTCGTTAGCGCGTTTACTCAGCTCATCAAAGGCCAGTACCAAAGGTGCTTTGTTGGCGAATACAACGGCCCAGCTTTTGGCCAATGCTTTTTTTATTAAAATGATTCCTGGATTTTTAGGAGTCAAGTTTACGGGAGATGCTTCAATCAGCAGATCAGCATCTATACACTCTGTTATTTCTTCTATGGGTTTGGGGATAAACCCTGCTATCTCGTTTACTTTTCCTTTGTTAAACTTAAGATTGACCAGTTCCTCATACCCAAATCCTTTTTCGTTTACGGCCATCCCTGATGAGTCGATGGCGCCTACAATTTTGAATTGCAAGCCATGTTTCTCCTCAATCTCCTTTTCCTTATCGATTAAGATTTTTAATAAGCCCTGGTTTACATTTCCTAATCCTACCAGGACGGTACGTACCCTTCTTGCCATAAATAGTAATAACCTAAGCGCTACCCATTTCTTTCAATGCCTTCACAAATACATCCAACTCCTCTGGTGTGGTATAAACATTCGGTGTAATGCGGCATCCATGCACATTGGCGCCATCAATAGCTACAGTATATATCTTATATTTTTTCATCAGCGTATCAGCCAGATCATGGGGTTTCATACCTTTAATGCCCACGTTGGCGATGCCACATGATAATTTTGGATCTTCAGGCGTATTGATCACAATATTTCCTTGTCCTCTCACCTGACCGGACCAATAGCGTTGTAAGTATCTCAACCTTTCTTCTTTTCGCTCTCTTCCAATCTTCAAATAATAATCAATGGCGTTGGCGATGGAAAGGTCTGTATACACGGGGTGTGTACCAATGTGGTTGAGTGCTGCGATATCGTTGGGCTCTTTTTCACCTTCTGCCAACAGGGGCCATACTTTATCTACCTTCCCTTTTTTTACATATAAAAATCCCGCACCCAAAGGTACACTTAACCATTTGTGCAAACTCGTTCCATAATAATCACAATCAAGATCTTTGAGCGAATAATTAATGTGCGCAAAAGCGTGGGCGCCATCCACCAATACCAGTACACCTTTGCTGTGGGCCATATCGCAAATCTTTCTGATAGGTAGTATGTGACCGGTAATGTTAATCATGTGGCAAACCATCAGCAATTTGGTTTTGTCGGTAATGGCGCTGGCATATAAGTCAACAATTTCCTGATCTGATTTAGGATGATTGGGTACAGATACTATTTTATTGACAACGCCATAACGCCTGGCCACCAGTTTAAATTGATTTAACATGGCACCATAGTCTTGTTCTGCCATCACGGCTTCATCGCCTTCTTTCCAGTGCATACCGTTGATCACCATGTCCAATGATTCGGTGGCATTGCGGGTGATGATCATCTCTTCTTTATCACAACCAGCAAGGTCGGCTAATTGGGTAGCCATGGCTTTCTTGTTGTCCCATTGCACGGTGCGCATATAATAGGAACCCTGATAGTTCACTTCGCGCACGTGGTTGATATAGTTTTCTAAGGTCTCCTGAGGTAGGAAGCAATAGTATCCATTTTCCAGGTTGATATAATCTGGCTTTAGTTTGTATCCACCTCTGATTTTTGCCCAAAAGTCTTCGTCTTTGGCTACTTCATTGGCCGGTAAATGCGCCACATTTTGCAGCAACTTTTCCATTGCACTGATAGAAGGGGAAACACTAAGCCCCATTAAGGTGAGATTCTTGAGAAATGATCGCTTGTCCATGCCTTTTCTATTATTTGAAAGAAAAGGTAAAGAGAAAGGTTTTTAAAAGCAACTTGTTTATCTCTTGCGGTAGGTTGCTAAATTAGGCAGAAACCGGGACAGCGTATATATTGATAGTCTCTTTCCATTGGGTCATTTCTTCCTTGCGTTTAATTTCAATGGTTTTTGCATTGATGTCAAAATCTTCAAAATTGAATATTTTATACCCATCGCGATGAATGACCTCAAACAATTCCATTTTAGCATCATCAGAGCATGCGCCAAAGCTTTCAGCAATAATAACAGGTTTGTATTCTTGAATTAAATCCCGAATGGATTTAATAATCTCCTTGTCATAGCCTTCGGTATCAATTTTTACGAAAGAAAACTTATTCAGGCGATCAGGGTATTCCCTTTCCAGGAATTTAGTCAGGTCAATTCCTTTTATTTTTTGGGGATGAACAAATTTTCCATGAATACTTTCCTGGGTTGGCGATATGCCTCCATTTCCAAACGAAGCCTCTGAAGAGATGAAGTAAAATTCATCTTCTTCTTTAGAAATTGCGTAAGGCTGAGGGACTATATTTGTTTTATCCTTATTTAAAGCTGCGTTGGCTTCAAGGATTTTAAAAACGTAGGGATTAGGATCGAAGCCCAACGCAATACCGGATTTACCAGCAGCTAATGCCATAGGTACTGTTGTGTCACCAATGTTGGCACCGATATCGATTGCCAAATCCCCTTCTTTGATAAACTTTCTAAAAAAATCTACGCATGGTTGTGTGAGCGTAAATGGTGCAACCAATGGATTGGACCAATTGGCAAAGTCTATAACGCCATCTCTTTCTAAATTTACTTTTTCAACTACCGGTGGGTATTCCCTGGTAACACGCCTGGCTATTTTTCTTTGATATGACTTTTTGAAATAGTTGAACATAATTGCTTATTAAACTTGTGAAATGCTGGACTGAAAGCTAGTGATTTTAATGCTTATCACTAAATATTGCTCGGCTGTTTTTGCAACTGCAGGTATAGGCATTGCAGGAACTGGGTTTGTGTCCATCTTTTGTTTGTCCACATCTTTGTTGATGTAATACATCATCGAAGTGGAAAGCAGCATGGTACAGATTACAACATAGCCAAGCATATCATATCCTTGTAACAGGCCGTTATCAAATTGTAGCACAATCATTCCGGCTATGTCGGATGCAATACCACCTGAAATTTGCTGGACGGAAGCCTCCATTGAAATGAGATGCAGATGAGTTTTTTGAAAGTCAAAAGTAAGAACCTCAGCGCTAAATCCCAGTTGAAATGGGGTTTAGAGGAAAGTTTTCCTAAAGAAGAGGTGGTGATTGGTACCTTCTCACTTTTGGTCAGTTCGTTATCACTCGTGATTGATGGCTTCTTACTTTTGGTGGGTGGTTTGTACCTAAAATTTATAGCTATAGCCCAGCCGTACCACCTGTGTTTCATAATAGTCATCGCTGGTATAACTGAAACCATTCCCTTGGATTACCTTTTTTACTACCATGGTGTTGAGCAGATCGGTGGCATTAAAGAATACTTCTCCCTTTCCTTGTTGTACTGGCTTTTTGATGCCAAGGTCTACCGAGTAGCGGGCAGCTATTTCTCCCTGGGGAATGATGTCTTTGGCCAGGTAGACAAAACTGACCTGAGCCTCTATGCCTTTGGGCAGGTGCAGCAAGTTATTCCACTTGATGTTGCCTGAAAACACCTTCTGCAATTCAGCAGAGAATGTATTGGGCGCGGGATAAAGGTTCTCAACCGTAAAAGCGTCAATCTGATTGTGATAGAAAGTGGCATTAAGGTTAAAGGAATATAAAGAAGATACTTCTTGATTAAAAATAGCTTCAAAACCGGTGTTGTAACTTTTCCCTGCATTTTGAAATATCGCATAGATCAGATTGCTGCCGGGGACGGAGCTGGCAATACGGGTAATGGTAGCATCCGCAAACCGATGGTAGCCTGCCAGAAACAGGTAGCCATTGTCCCAATTCGTTTTGTAACCCAGCTCAATCATGTTGGTAAACTGAGGTCTCAGTCCAGGATTGCCCACCTTGATGATTTCCACATCATCATACTTGGGGAAGATGCGAATATCTACTTCGTTGGGTCTGTCTACTCTTCTGTTGAAAAACAGTGATAGCTTGTTGTCTTCATTGAACTTGTAACCCAGGCGAACATTAGGAAAGGGCTGGGCATAACTATAGCCATCGCTCTTATAGGTATTGTGATCAGGATTTACTTTGTAGTTGAGGTCGACATACTCGGCACGAAGGCCTACTTCGGCTTCAATCTTCTTACTTTCATAAATGTAGTTTCCATAAATGGCAGGAATAAGCTCACCATAGTTGGCCCATCCTCCTGCATTGGCATCGATAGGGGAATTGGCATCCGGAAAGAATTGCATGTTGGTAGGAATGTCGCGCTTGCGAAACTTCAACCCTGTTTCCAGGTGGCCATACTTTAAAGGTTTTACATAGTCTACATTAAAATCATACACGGATTCGTCAGAAAGTAGTTTGAATGCATCCTTGCCAGCATAATTAGGAAGAATGTTTTCAAAAAAATATTTTTCATCCTCACGATGGAAAGTATAGTTGAAACCCACTTTGAGCAGATGGCCGGGTTGCTTGAACCTGTGCTGATAGGCCGCTGTAGCCATTACTGTTATTTTTATTTCGTCTTCCAGAAATTGCCAAAGCCTTGTGCGCTCTGAGAAATCACCGTTGAAGAAAGGTTCATCACCATTGTCAATGATCTTCTCATGTCCATAAAGTCCGGAAACAGTTAAAGTATTTGCATCATTGATGCTCCAATCCGTGCCGGCCTTAAGGGTGGTAAAACCTGTATCGCGATTTCGTTTGGTTTGCTGGTGAACAATGCTGCCATCATCATAGGTTCTGGTGACAAACTCATTTTTGTTCAATGTCTCTGTGTAGAGATAGTCGCCCTGGAAAAAAGTATTGAGTTTTTCTTTCTTGTAGTTGAGTGAAAGTGACGGATTGATTTTGGGTGTGAACTGGTACTGTGGACGAATGGTAGGTAGGTTTTCTTTGCGCACCCACAAAGCTCCAGCACCTGCAGCAAATCCCGCTTTGCCATTAAAGCCTTCCTGCTTGTTCTTTTTATAGAGGATATTAATAATACCCGCGTTGCCATTGGCATCGTACTTGGCTGAAGGGTTGTTAATGATTTCTATTTTTTCAATGGCCGAAGCGGGCAGGTTATCCAGTCCCGATTGATTTCCAAATCCCGTTAAGGCAGTTTGCTTGCCATCTATGAGTACAGTTACCTTATCGTTACCTCGAATTAAAACTTTGCCATCCTGTACCGTTACACCAGGAAGATTCTGCATCGCTTGTAAGACTGACCCTCCACTCTGGCTAATATTTTCTGCTACCGAAAAGGTTTTCTTGTCCAGCTTTTCGCTGACCGCATCTTGCTGACCCATGACCACCACTTCATTTAATAACTGTGCGTCTTCTGTGAGTTCAATAGTGGCCAGATCCAGAAATGGGCTAAGGCTGCCAACATACAGGGGTTGATTCAGGGTAAGGTATCCTATGAAAGAAAATGTCATTTGGTAATTGCCGGGTTTCACATTGGAGAGCGAAAACCTGCCTTCATCATTGCTCACCGTTCCGGAGACGAAAGAGTTGTCTTTTTCATTCATTAACACCACGTTGACATAGGGAAGGGGAGTGCCTTTGTCTTTCACCATGCCAGAGACAGTAACATTAAGGGCTTGGCCAAAAGACAGAATTGAAATTCCTAAAAAAAGAAATAAAAGGGAAAGCCAGACTAATCTGATCATTTAAGGTGTATTTGGAAAGCAAAGATAAGTGAACTAATCAATTTGCTCGGTCTTTAATTATTGTACGATGCGAAACAAATAAGAATACAATCATCTGTATAATGGGCACGATTGAATTATTTATATGTTACCAAATCCAGTCCACCATTTACAGTTGGTTTGTTAAAAAATCTCCAAATGTAGCGCCAAAGGATCTTGTAAAAATGTAGGCTATACAGAACAAAATGATCCGGTTTATTTTTTTCAGATATTGTAAGAACACAACCATAGGAATTATGGCTTCCGCTACCATGGCGCCATTCAGGTAACTGAGACCAATGACATCACTGAAGGAATCACAGAAAAAATGGATATTGATCGAGGGTAAGCTTTGACGTTCCTTGGTGAAGAATCTCCAAAGGCTAATTGGCTCCGCTATTTTCTACCAATTCCCGATGAACAACTTGTTTATATGCTCCCTAATTCTAAATTTGCAGTTTAGATTTATTCTAAATAAAAATAAGAACAATGAGACAAAAAGGCTTTTTCAGCTTAATTCTGCTACTTTTTACCGGACTATCTTATGCTCAAAACTCCAAAATAGGTGTAATGGTATTGGCCCATGGAGGGAGCCCGGAGTGGAATCAAATGATTATAGATGCCACCAAAGGGATATCCGCCAGGTATCCCACTGATATTGCATTTGGCATGGCGCTGCCTCGTACCATGCAGGCATCCATTGATAAGCTGGAAAGTATGGGGGTGGAGAAGATTGTCGTGGTTCCACTTTTTATTTCCTCACATAGTTTCATTATCCGACAGTCGGAATATTTGTTAGGGGTTAGGGATGAGCTTGCCGACCCACCTTTGGTTATGGATCACGCCATGGAAGCGCCTGCTGATCCTATGCCTCAAAGTCATGGAAATGGTAGCCATGCTATGGGACATTCTTCACAACAAATGCCTGATCATAGTATGCAAAAATCAACATTAGAGCGCCTCAGAACAAACTCCAAAATTATTTTTACTAAACCCCTGGATGATCATCCCATTGTAGCACAGATTATATACCAGAGGATAAATGAATTGAGTAAAAACCCATCTAACGAGATGGTAATACTTGTGGGACATGGACCGAATCCGGAGGAAGACAATAAAAAATGGGTAGCAGATATGGAAAGTGTTTCTGATCAGGTAAGGGCACTGCAAAGGAAATCAGGGAAAGTATCTAAGATGATTTTGGCGGTAACTGTGCGCGATGATGCTGACCCTGCTATTTACAATCAGGCAAAGGAAAACTTAAGGAACCTGGTGATCCAGGGTGGTAAGCAAGGGGATGTAATTGTGGTGCCATTGTTTCTCTCCCGCAACGGAGCCGAACAGAAAATAATAACCCGGTTGGAGGGATTAACTTATTTGTGGAATGGACATACGCTGCTTCCTGATTCCGGGATTTCTGACTTTATTGATCAATCTGTTACTCGAGCATTGAAATAAGATATTACAATGCTGCTGGCGGTACATTCCGCTTTAAAAACGTAGGTACCGTGAAATGCTGGCTGAGATAAAACCACTGTTGGTGAGGGAAGGATCCTCTTCATGGTGGAGCAGCTTAGGTATGTTGTAAGTATAGGAGAGTAGAAAATTCCAATCTTTTATCGTAATGCTTAATGGCGCTGTGAGTGAATAATTCATTATTCCGAAGTCGGCTCCCTGATTTGTATAATAGAGTGGTAATCCATTTCTTATTCTTATGATCGCTCCGGCCAATGTTCTGGCATAGGGAACAAACTCTTCGTACTGTTCACTGCCCAGGAGCAAATTGAAAGAAGGATAAAATAAAATTCTATCCATATTTTTCCAGTTTTTTTTCTCCAGGTTGAGCATAACACCCGGCATTACCCGATGGCCGGTTTTGTCCCCAAATAAGAAGGTATAATCCAGTCGAAAGGTGAGGGGCTTCACATCAATAAAATTGGATAGGCTGGCACTGTTCGTATAGCTGACGATTACTCCATCTCCCAGGCCGGAATAGAGGTATCGGCTATATTCACCTAAAAATGACCATTTTGGCGTGATGGCTCCAATATAGCCCGCAGATAATAGGGTTAGATAATAGCTGGGATCAAACTCACTGCTCCAGTATCCAGAGGCATCGATATATGCACCACTTTTGTGATAGTAAGAGGCTCCGGTGGTAAGACCAAACTGACTTATGCCCAATGTTCTTGCAGAGGAATTCGCGTTGCTATTGTATCCCAATCGCAGAGCCATCATGGATTTATTTTCAAAACCCTGAATGAGGCTGTCGATCAGATTAAATATTGAAAGGGAATCTTCAAATGAAAGCATTGAATCCAAATCCTCGAGATCATTCAAAAGGGAGTCCGCCTGCTGCCCTTTGGAGGGGAGAGCACATAGGGACAGGAGGCTGATCAGCAGGAGGGTGCTAAGCTTCAAAATCAGTTATTATTTTTCTTGTCTCTTAGCTGTTGATTTCTGTCTCTTAAATTTTCCTTCCGCTGTTGTAAATCTCTTCGTTGTTGCAGCTGACGGATGATCATGCGCTGGAATTCTTTTTCCGCATTGCGCAGGTTCATAATTTGCTGCGCGGAGATCACATCCATCATTCTTCTGGAGTAGTCTTTTTCGAGATCCAACTGGCGTTGCTTTATTTTAAGCCCCAGTTCTACCAGCTCTCTTTGCTTTTCCGGATCCTGGTTATCGCTGCCTAATTCTCGTTGTGCCTGCCTGAACTCACGCACCATCTCACCTCTTTTCTCTGTGAATTCTCGGTATATCGGCCAGAATCGTTCTGCCTGCTCGGGTGTTAGCCCTAGCCTTTCAGAGATCAGACCGATGCGTGCGGCTTCAATTTTCTCCCTGGCTTTGGGGTCTTTTATCTCCTCTTCTTGTGCTCGGGTGTATAGCGGGGCAGCTATCAACAGCATGAGCAAAACTTTAATGATATTTTTCATCCTTGTGGTTTTTACAATTCAACTTCAGTGGCGTACTCTTCCAGTAAGTCAGAGTCCAGTTCCGGATAAAGTAGCTGGTCATTTAATGCGTTGATGTCCTGTTCGTCCAGATTGGCGATGTCCAATAATTCATCTGTGGTCAAATCGCTCTCTATGAGATAGGTTGTGAGTGCGTCTGCATCTACACTCGCCAGCAATTCCTCCGGGTTGGACATTGAGTCATTTTGGCGAAATACAAGAAACAATGCAATGCCAACAGCCAATACAGGAAGTGCATAACGCAATACCCACCTGAATGACGGAATGCCCAATGGTTTTGATTCTTTCTTTGCAATACGGGATTGGATAATCCCCGGCAACTCATCAAAATATCCTTCAGGGGCCTTAAATACGTTTTTCTTTGGTATGTCTTCGAGTTTCATTTAATCTTGGATTGCTGAATTTCACAATAGTTTAATGGGTTGTCAAAAAATCTTCAATTTTCTTCGTAGCATGGTGAAAACTGGCTTTTAAGGCCCCTACGCTGGTATCTGTAATCCCCGCCATCTCTTCATAGGTCATCTCTTCATAATACTTCATGTTGAAGACCAGCCTTTGTTTGTCGGGTAGGGTAAGCAGTGCTTTTTGTAATTTTTTTTGAATCTCTTCACCATCCATTTCTGGAGCAGAATCAATTTTATTGCTCAATTCTTTATTAACATCTTCGAGCGGTAGAAAGAATCTTCTCTTTTTCTTGTTGAGAAAAGAAAGGCATTCATTCGTGGCGATTCTGTAAATCCAGGTATAGAGTTGTGCATCTTCCCTAAATCGATCTATCGCTTTATGGATTTTGATGAAAACCTCCTGAGTGACATCATTCGAATCATCGTGATCGATGAGCATCTTACGCACCAGCCAATAAATTCTTTTTTGGTATTCTCTTACCAACAGGTTAAACCCATAACTTCTGGTTTCGGGGTTTCTTATTTTGGCTAATAGCTCGTGATCTTCCAAAGGATGTTTATATGGCCAGGGTTAGGTATTAGACTTACAAAAGGTTTCAGGGTTTAATGCAATCCTACTCTCCAATCTAAATTACTAAAATGCGCTCAGGTAATCGGTCAAAAGTTCAAATTGCTCCTTTGAGTGGGACGGAAAGTTGGCAAATCGCAGTTGGGTGCCTTTATGATGCCCATATCCTTCACCGGCAAAGAGGCCTTTGTCCGCGAGATATTTTGATAATTTTTCGGTTTGCTTCCCTGTGTCAGCAATAATAACGGTGGGCGACTGAAATGACTTCTCTGAAACAAAAGGATTCAGGCTGGTATGTTTCTTCAATTCGTTGTAAAGCAGGGCCGCTTTATACTCTGTTTCCTTGCGGATGATGTGGATGCCTCGCCTCGCCATATCCTCAGCTACTTTTCCCAATACATAAATAGCCACACTATTGGGAGTCTCAGGTGTTTGATTTTTAAGACCGTGTTTTAAGTAGGAGGGGAGAGCGTGATGTGTTCCAATGCTCAGCCCTTTGAATTGAAGATATTCTGCCCGAGCAATACAGGCATCGTTTACTATCCAAACACCAAGGCCGGGAGGCATTCCAAATCCTTTTTGTACAGAGAAGTAAACCGAATCTATTTTTGAATAATCGAAATCAACATAAGGTAAAGAGGAGACTGCATCTACACACAAAAATGCACCTGGATTTTGATCTTTCAGGCCATAGATAAAAGATTTGGGCAAGGCTACTCCTGTGCTGGTTTCATTGTGCGTCACGCCAATAAGTTCTGCATCCAGAGTCTCAGGTTCAATAAAACCGGTTCCATCCATCACCCGTATTTCCTGCGCCTTTTTATTGAGTTGCAATGCTGCCTTGAAAAACTTTTCGGAGAAGGCGCCATTTACAAAGTGTGCAGATTTCTCCACCACCAGGTTTTGAATCAACCTTTCCCAGATTTCTGTGGCCGATCCAGTGAAGAAAATATGGTGAGAGGGAGGGATGGTCAATAATGCACGCAAAGACTCCTGGGTGTGCTGGTATATTTTTTCAAATTCCTTGCTGCGGTGCGACATCGAAGGAACACCAAGTTTGAAAGCACTGCGGGTATGGTCTTCAACAGTGAAGTAAAGTTGGGAAGGGCCTGGTGAAAAAGTAACTGCCATTTTGTAGGCGCAAATTTAGATTTTTAACTGACTATGTGAAGCCTACGAAAAAAATACTTTTATTTCAAGGCAATTGAGCACACTTCTTTCAGCTATCTTTGCATTTAATAATTACCCACTCGGATTTGGGACACGTTTCTGGAACCTAACATTAATAACAATACCGAGTGATTTCATTATCAAAACCAGGCCTCATCCACTTTCGGGTGGACCTCATACTTCGATTTATCGGAGTGTAGGATAACAGTGGAAGGTTGCGATTTATTGAATAGCTCAAAACTTGTCGTATCTGGGGTTCCTTAACACCTCTCCGAGTCCAGTGGGTTTTTATTTCTAATTCAGCTTGCCGCCACAGTATTTGCAATGCACGGCATCTTTGTCGTGTCCCTCTCGTAAACAATGGGGGCACACCTCGGTTGTTACTTCTTTTCTTTTGTGAAAAGCCATCTCCGCGGTAACGATTCCTGTTGGTATGGCAATAATTCCATACCCAAGAATCATAATGACGGATGCCACCGCCTGGCCCAAAGGGGTGTGAGGTGAGATATCTCCATAGCCCACAGTAGTCATAGTTACTATAGCCCAATAGATGCTGGTGGGTATATCAACGAAACCATTTTCTTTGCCTTCGATCATAAACATTAATGTACCTGCCAGAATAACAACGGTGAGTACTGTTACAAGAAAAACGATTATTTTATGCCTGCTTGCTTTCAGCGCATTGGCGAGTACTTGTCCTTCGCCAACAAATCGCGCAAGTTTAAATACTCTGAATATTCTGACCAATCGAACACTTCTGATTATTAACAAAGCACTTGCACCGGAAAGGACGAGACTTAGGTACATGGGGAGTACAGATACCAGGTCAATAATTCCATAGAAACTATAAGCATATTTTTTTTTGCTTTGAACGACCCAAAGCCGCAATAAATATTCTATCGTGAATATGATAGTAAAAATCCATTCCAGTACAAAAAGTAAAACCCCAATTTTTTCTTTTATGGGGGTCACACTTTCAAGCATAATCACACCAATACTCAGGAGGATACAAACGATTAGCGCTACATCGAAGGCTTTACCTTTGGGGGTTTCAGCCTCAAAAATGATGTTGTAAATTTCCCTTTTGAGTTTATTGTTGCTATCCGGCTTCATGGGTGACTAATATAGTACTCGAAACTTAATGGTCTGCTCGATGGACCGCATTTCTTTAATCAATTCTTTGTCATAGCCTTTGTTGATATCGGTAATCACATAGCCAATGTGATCTGTTGTCTTTAGGTATTGTCCGGCAATGTTGATTCCATTGTTAGCCAACACAGCGTTAATTTTAGCCAGTACACCCGGAACGTTGTTGTGAATGTGAATGAGGCGGTGTGCGTTTTCCAGAATGGGTAAAACCAGATTTGGAAAATTAACACTTTGACTGGTGCTTCCTGTGTTGATATAATCAGTCAGTTTATTGGGTACAAAATGAGCAATATTTTCCTGTGCCTCCAACGTGCTTCCACCAATATGGGGCGTAAGGATGACATTGGGAAGCCCGCGAAGTTCGGAGACAAACTCTTCATTGTTACTGATAGGCTCTTGTTCAAACACATCCATACCACATCCCCTGATGTGTCCTGCCAGAATTCGTTCCTTGAGTGCCTTCACATCTACCACGTGCCCACGACTAAGGTTGATCAGGATTACCCCTTTCTTCATCAAGTCGAGTTCTTGTGCGCCAATCATGTGTCGGTTGGAGGTACGGCCATCCACATGCAATGAAACCACATCTGCAACCTGAAGTAGTTCTTTTAGATTTTTGCATTTTGTAGCATTTCCTAAGGCAAGCTTTTCTTCGGTATCGTGGTAGAACACTTTCATCCCGAGGCTTTCGGCCAAAACTGAAATTTGAGACCCAATGTTGCCGTATCCTACAATCCCCAGATTTTTACCTCTGATTTCAAAACTGTTATTAGCAGATTTGTCCCACTTGCCCTCGTGCATTTTTACAAACTTATCGGGGAGGTTGCGCATCAACATAATGATTTCTGCAATGGCAAGTTCTACTACTGATCGGGTGTTGCTAAACGGTGCATTGAAAACGGCTATTCCTTTTTTTGCAGCTGTATCAAGGTCAATTTGGTTGGTACCAATACAAAAAGCGCCAATGGCCATTAGCCTGTTGGCATTTTCAAGCACTTTCGCAGTGACTTGAGTTTTGGAACGAATACCTAAAATGGAAACATTGGAAATTTTTTCACATAACTCATCTTCTGTGAGCCCAGCCGGATAAACCTCTACACTAAAGCCTTCTTCCTTCATTAGTTTTACAGCCGCGGGGTGTACACTTTCGAGGAGCAATACGTTGATTCTGTTTTTGGGATAGGAGATGGCCGTGTTTAAATTATTAAGATATAGAAATTCATCAAGACTGGGAGTGATGTGATCTGCTTTTTTGAGGATGCTGTCGCGTTCTACATTTTCGGTGAAAGCATAGAATTTATTGGCAAGCCCAGAGTGTTTTATTTCATAGTCGGTGTACCCATCTCCAATCACGTACACATCACCTGGTAAATTCAATCGTTTTAACAGCTCTACTTTACCATTGTTGGAAGAAAGTGGATTGTCTTCATCAAACCCAATCACTTCTCCCTTATCATTAAAATGAAATTGATTAGCAAAAATATTCTCTTTCTTCACACCGTATTCTGTAACAATAGGATCAATGAAGGCGTGAAAGCCATTGGAAATAATGTAGATGTTGCCGTTGCTTTCTTCAAAGAACCTTCGGTTTCGTTTGAATGAATCGGAGACCATTCCTCTTAACACAACCACAAGTTGGTCCAAATGACTTTTATTGGGAGAAAGCAATTTCAGCCTTTGTTTCAATGACTCCCTGAAAGACAAGGAGCCATCCATGCCCTGATTGGTGAGGTCCTCTATTTGCTTTTTAATGGCCGCTTTCTTTGGATGATCTCTTAATGAAATATCGGCCAACGCATCAAATGCTTCTACTTTGGTGAAGGTACTGTCAAAATCAATTATGAAATACTTATTGGGCTTCATTAGACTAAAAAAGTAAGCCGCAAAGGTAACAAGTCGCAGTCATTAGACCATAGTCATTGGTAGTTTGTCATTGGCCCATCATCCCCCCACGACTATTGACTAATTTCCAATGACTTTATCCAATTTGAGGCGTATCTTTTGATCTGATCCCGGGTATTCCTAAACGCATTCATAATTTCATCTTCCGTACCAGATACCTTTGCAGGGTCGGAAAAATTGTGATGCAATCGCTTGGCTTTGGACGGAAAGTAGGGGCAATTTTCTTTGGCATGATCGCATACGGTAAAAATAATATCAAAAGGTATTGATTGATATTCATCAATGTGATTAGAGGTGTGATGGGAGATATCAACACCATCTTCTTTCATCACAGCTACGGCCCGGGGATTTAGCCCGTGTGTTTCAATACCCGCACTATACACTTTCAGCTTGTCGTTGCTTAGTTTCCTTAAATAGCCTTCTGCCATCTGACTGCGGCATGAATTACCTGTACACAGGACTAAGACTTGCAGCATAAAGGTTCGAGGTGAAGGTACATGCACACTGCTGATGCAGGGCATGCATAGGTAAATTGTTTCGAGTTTTTAACCTCCTGGATTACCTGTTCCCGACTTGTTACATTAAATCCAAGTTTGTGGAAAAAGCCTGATGCTGTTTCTGTTAGTAAATAAAGACCCTTGAGATTACTTTCTTTTGCCTTGTCAATGAGGTGCATAGTAATTTTGGAACCCCATTTTTTTCCTTTGAAGCTTTCGGCAACAGAAACGGAACGAAGCAATCCAAAATCACCATATATTTCTATACCTCCGGTTCCTATCAGTTCGTCATTGTGATAATAACCCACCAGCAAATGATCGTCCTTGTCAAGATCATCAAACGAGAGACCGGCCAGTTTTAATTGCTTTCGAAATGCATCGAAACTCTCTGGATCGCTGACCACCCTGGGCACCGGATTAATTACAACACTCTGGTCCACAACAAGATTTTTCATCATTTTTCTCAGCGTATACGGTTAAGCTATAGATTCCCAGATTTCCATTATTGTATTTCTCCATTTCGTCCTTGCTCAAGTAGTTGGAGAGGATTTCCTCCGGCAGTTCTATTTTCTTTTCTTTCTGAAGTTTGATATTGGTAAAGCCTGCCTCTTTAATAATATCTAAATAATCGTCTTTTTGTATGGCACCCGACACACATCCTGCATACATCTCAGCGCTTTCTTGCAATGCTTTTGGAAGGTCTCCTACCAGTACAATATCTGAAATGCTAAAGTGGCCCCCTTTTTTCATGATCCGGAATGTCTCTTCAAAAGCCCTTTTTTTGTTAGGAACCAAATTCATTACACAGTTGCTCACCACTACGTCAGCCACATCTGCAGTGATGGGAATGTTCTCGATATCACCGAAACGGAATTCTACATTGTTCAGTTTAAGTTTCTCTGCGTTGGTTCTTGCTTTGGCAATCATTTTTTCTGTAAAGTCCACCCCAATCACCTTACCATTGACACCGGTAAGGGAACGCGCCACGAATGCATCATTGCCTGCTCCGGAGCCCAGGTCAACCACAGTATCACCTTCTTTTATTTGTGCATACTCTGTAGGAAGGCCGCAGCCGAGACCCAGATCAGCATCCTTTACATACCCGGATAATTTTTCATAGTCTTCTGCCATGATGGCCTCATCAATTGTGCCGCATCCTGTGGCTCCACAACAACTTGTTTCATTTTGTACTTTGCTTTGATCGGCAATGCTGCCGTAGGTCTCTTTGACCATTTGTTTTAATTGCTCGTCTGTTTTCATCTGTTGTTGGTTGTTTAGAAGTTATGTGTAAAACGAATTAGGTTATTTTATTAATAAATTTGTTTAGCAACAAAAGGGGCCTTTGCATGTGTCGAACAGTTCCGTAAGCTTAGACTTGGCTTTGTTCCATGCATCAGTATCAATGCAATAACATACACTTGGACCATCTATGGTTCCCTTTATTAAGCCTGCGTTTTTAAGTTCTTTTAAATGTTGCGATACTGTAGATTGTGACAATGGTAATTGATCAACGATATCGCCACAGATGCATGACTGCTGGGATGCAAGAAATTGCAGAATAGCGATTCTGGCAGGGTGCCCGAATGCCTTGGCCAAACCCGCCAGTTCATTCTGGGCTTTCGTGAATTCTTTTGTTTTGGTAATCCCCATATAGACCTTAATCGTAAAATTACGATTTAAGTTTCACCTGAATCAGAAATATTTTGAAAAAGATCAATAATGAGCTATCGCTTGATCCCCTGGGTAGTAAAGGACAGCCCCTGTTGCCCGGTAGTAGATGTCATTACGGCCTCAAAATGAGGTTCGTTTGCACCAACTGGAGTTCCCCACTCAAAGACAAAATTACCGCCTGTGCCCCCTTCCTTATCTCCTTCATCGATCACAATCTCCACGGTTTCGAGAGGGGTGATAAAGATCGGTTTATCAAAATAAGTTCGAATTAGATCCCCTTTGGTGTTATAATGCTTAGCACTAAATATATATACAGAATCTTTGGAACTGATATTGCGCATGCTGACGGTAACTGTAAGGTGATAGGTGCGGTTTTCAGTAATCTGATATATCTCTGAATAAACGGATAGATAGGTACTACCGGTAAGAAGGCTATCTAATGCATCAAATGCTATGCTCCGTTTTTCCCAATTTACAGTATCAACAGGGTTGACTTCTTTTTGCTGATTGCATGAAAAGAGCACGAAAGCCAATAATATGGAAATAGTACATTTCATGCGATAGGTGAAATTGTGGTGGATTAAACGTAATGTAACACGTACTTAGTTCTTTCCAAAAGGTAGTCTTTTAATTGCCATTTGTCCATTGCTCATTACCAATAAAGCATCTTGCAGGGCATTTATGTCTTCCAATGGGTTGTTAGGAACCAATATCATATCTGCCTCATAACCGTTTACAATTCTACCCGTTTGTTTGTCCAATCTTAAGAGTTCAGCCGCTACGGTGGTAGCAGATTGAATAGCTTCAAAATTACTCATGCCCATTCTGGCAAAGTTGGCAACTTCTAATGGAATACTACTTGTAGTCTTTGCTGAATACCCGTTGTCAGCACCTGTTGCAATTTTGACGCCTAGCGAATGGGCTTTCTTAAACATACTTTCAGCCACTGGCAACATAAAGTTTCCCCTCATTTCCAGAACAGCATCGTCATAATCACCCCCTGGCTTTGTAAGGTCTACCAAAGTGATGTAGGTAGGTACAAGAAATGTACCTTTCTCCTTCATCAGCTTTAAAGTTTTTTCGCTAAGAAAAGTACCATGCTCAATACTTCGGGCACCAACGGATACAGCAGCATATGCTCCTTCGTCACCGTGGGCATGAATCATAACAGGTACGTCACGCCTGGCAGCTTCATCAACGATAACTTTCAATTGATGTGCAGAATAGGTTTGTTCTCTTGGATCGGTATCGGGTAAGCCTGCTCGTTCAGTTCCTCTTGTTTTGATAAAGTTTACCCCCCGATCAATATTGATATTGACCAACTTCATCAACTCTTCATCAGTGTTTACACCACCGATTAACTCACCTAATCGGGTATCTGCTAAGATAGATTGTCCTAGTTGGGGTGTTACAAAAACTCCAGAAGCCACTACGTCAGGTCCAGGGAGTCTTCCAGACTTCACCAACTCTCTTATGGCTATATCTTGATACGCGGAAACACTGGCGCTCCTTACTGTCGTTACCCCTGATTTCAGTGCTCTCTTTGCTGAAGCCAGGTTATCAATATGAGTGTGTGCATCAATCAGACCCGGCATCAGGTAATTGCCTTCGCAGTCTACCACAGTGTAGTTGCTGGCGATATCGTCACCTTTCTTTCCAATTTTCTCAATCTTTCCATTTTTCACAAAAACGATGGCATTGGGATATACCTTGTTTTCAATCCCATTAATCAGGTTGGCGTTGGTAAGTGCATAATCTTGCTGCTGTGCATAGGCGAACGAAGCAATGAATAGAAGGAGGGTTGTGATGGTTTTCATAGTATTTGTTTTTGGATACTGGATACTGGATTCTAGATTCTAACATCCAGCATCCAGAACAAAGTTTATTTCATCATTAAGATCTTTGCAGCCGCATCCACCTGTTCGGTATAATCATTCAATGCCTTAGCCGCCAAATCAATTTGTTGCTGTGCTTCTTTCCAATTGCGGGTTTCAATGGCTTCGCGAATACCGGGCAAGGTTTTCACTCCGTAGCCAGTGTAGTAACCGGGCGCATAGATGGAGTGCCTGAACCAAGGTCTGCGTGGCAGTCCGGAGTCAAGCATCAATTTCTGCTCTGCCTGATATAGAATTTTATTGAGCCTGTCCAGATTGGTATTTGGATTTGGATTAGCAGCTACTAAATCGGCATACGTATTTGCACTTTTCTCGAGTAAGGAAAGTGAATTCATTAGGTTGCTGAAATTAAGGTAAGGAACAGGTTCTTTTGGTGCGGGTGCTACAAATTTTTTAGTTGGGTCGCTTGCCTGTGTATACCGATTCTCTTTCAACATTTGGTTCTCCACTTCCGTGGACTCGCGCATATCGTCAAGAAGGTGGGTGACTTCATTGGCATATCCATCTACCGTTTTATAAAAGCCCTTAAAATCAAAAGGTAGGACAGTGGCATTTACCAACCGCAGAGTTATTCTTCCTCCTGTTTTTGCCAGTGCCACCCCATACTCAAACGTGGGATCTTTAAATCTTTTGAAAAGATCATACGAATCATAGATAGAGTGATATTCACCTCCGTCATCTTCTCCTCCAAATCCTATGTTCAATGATGGAACACCCAAATGCTGAATGAAAGGTGTATAATCCGATCCTGATCCTAATGCACTAATGGTCATTCCTGGATTGCTAAGGATTTCTTTCTTTGCTTTAGTGCTGGAGGCATTTGCGGCCAGTGCAGACTTCCTTCTTTCCAGCACACTTATTCCAGTTTGCGGGTCGGTTACGTCACGTGCTACATCACTTACCATTTTCTCCAGGGTATGAGATCCCTGTGCGTAGAGAAATCCTCTGCCGTTGCCATCTGAATTGATATAGGCTACAGCTTTTTGTTGCAATTCGGCAGCGTGGTCTTCAGCCCATTCGGTGGAGCCAAGGAGCCCCGGCTCTTCACCATCCCATGCACAATACACGATGGTACGCTTAGGCTTCCATCCTGTTTTTACCAATTCGGAGACAGCACGAGCTTCTTCCATTAAAGCGACCATTCCGCTAATGGGGTCAGCGGCACCGTTTACCCATCCATCATGGTGATTGCCACGTATTACCCACTCATCGGGCAACTCAGTGCCTTTTAGCTTGGCGATCACATCGTGGCATTCTACCAAATTCCAGTTAAATGCAAGATTCAAATGTACCTTCACGGGGCCAGGGCCTATATGGTAGGTTATCCCTAATGCACCTCTCATATATTCAGGTGCTACGGGCCCACCCAATGCAGCAAGAAGAGGCTGTGCATCCTGATAAGAAATAGGCAGGACAGGAATATGCACCAGGTTCTCGGCATCTTTGCGATCCAGACGCTTTGCATTGTCGGTGGCTCCTATATTGGGTGTTAGCGGGTCACCTGGACGCACAGGCATATCCAGAACAGACCCTCTTTGTGCACCAAACTTAGGGCGGAAGGGACCTTTGGGATAGACATCTCCCTGATAGTACCCATCGTCTTCAGGATCAGAGTAAATGATACAACCAATGGCACCATGTTCCTCCGCTACTTTAGGTTTTATACCTCTCCATGATCCACCATACTTGGCAATTACAATTTTTCCCTTCACATCGATTCCCAGCTTGGCCAACTCCTCATAGTCACCAGGTACGCCATACCCCACGAAAACCAGCTCTGCCGTTACGTCACCATCAGCAGAGAAGCCATGGTAGGTAGGCAGTTGTTCTTTCTTCTGGCCGGAGGTGGCATCCTCTTTAAGTGTGGGCTCCACTAATTTAGCGGTGTAACGGGTTGGTGCTATCATTTCCAGGGATCTTACTTTAGGCGTAGGAAATAATACTTTATACGTTTCTATCTGGGCATCATATCCCCAACTTTTAAATTTGTCGCGGATGAACTCTGCGTATTCCTTGCCGGCAGCAGACCCCAGGTGATGGGGGCGGGCAGTGAGGTGTTTCATCCACTGATCCAGGTTGGAAGCTTTTAAATAGCTATCGAATTTCTCTTCCAGTGCAAACTCAGCTTTGGCTGATTCTTCCGTAAAACCTTGAATGGGTTTTTGAGCGAAAACATAAGTGGAAATGGAAAGAATGAAAACAAGAGGCAGAATGTGTTTCATAAAAGAATAGATTTTTGATTTCAGTTTTCAATATAGCCCAACTTGAGAATATTAGGTAAATATGTTTTACAATCGGCTTTGGGGTAATTTTTAAATACAATAAAAAGGCTGTCTCAAAAGCCTAACTCTCCTTCTATTGTGCAAATATTTTGGGATGGGCCTGCCGCGAGGCCCCGTATAACTTTGTGCGGGCAGGCGCTTCGGCAAGACAGGCTTCACTTGTTGTCAATGATGAACTAACTTTTGAGACAGCCTTTTAGGTTTAGGATTTTTGATGCCTGCTTACTTTCTTTCTAATACTTTCTCTACAGCGGACACAATATTTTCTGGCGATAAGCCATATTTCTTCAATAAGTCCGTTGGTTTGCCACTTTCTCCAAATGAATCATTGACAGCCACCATTTCAATGGGAGCAGGATGGAATCTGGTCAATGTTTGAGCAACACTATCACCAAGTCCCCCATTCATTTGGTGTTCTTCACATGTTACGGCACATCCTGTTTTAGACACAGACTTTATGATGGCATCAATATCTAATGGTTTTACAGTGTGAATGTTGATCAATTCTATACTGATTCCTTTTTCGGCAAGGATGGCTTCTGCCTCAATGGCCTGCCATACCATGTGCCCATTAGCAAATAGGGTAACATCTTTCCCTTTGATCATTAAATCTGCTTTGCCAATTTTAAACGGACGGTCCGGGGCAGTAAATATTGGCCAACCGGGCCTTCCGAACCTAAGGTAGGTTGGGCCAATGTGATCTCCCAATGCCATAGTTGCGGCTTTGGTTTGGTTATAATCACATGGAACAATTACGGTCATGCCTGGTAGCATTTTCATCATACCTACATCCTCCAGTATTTGATGGGTTGCACCGTCTTCACCCAACGTGAGGCCGGCATGAGAAGCACATATTTTTACATTCTTTCCTGAATAGGCTATGGATTGCCTGATCTGGTCGTACACTCTTCCTGTAGAGAAGTTGGCAAAAGTACCGGTGAATGGAATTTTTCCTCCAATGGTCATACCGGCAGCTATGCCCATCATATTGGCTTCAGCGATACCCGTTTGAAAGAAACGATTGGGAAACTCTTTTTGAAAGGCGTCCATTTTGAGCGACCCGGTGAGGTCGGCACACAGACCTACCACATTGTCGTTTTTTCTTCCTAATTCAAGTAACCCGGCACCGAAGCCGGAACGGGTGTCTTTTTTATCGGTAAAAGTGTATTTGGTCATTTCTATGCTTTTAATACAGTTCAGTCTGAATCGTGATTTAGGTCGTTAAAACGCACATTGATTTCTGCGATCAATAATCACCAAGGGTTTCTTCTAATTGGCCAAGTGCATCTGCCAATTGCTCATCGTTGGGCGCAATACCATGCCATTTGTGTGATCCCACCATGAAATCAACACCGTAGCCCATTTCTGTTTTCATTAGGTTCATTACTGGTTTGCCCTTGCCGGTTAAGGTCTTGGTTAGTTTTAATGTTTTGATTACTTCCTCCAGGTCGTTGCCATTGCATTCGATTACCTCCCAGCCAAATGCTTTCCATTTTGCTTTGAGGTCCATCAGGGAAAGCACTTCATCAACAGGTCCGTCAATTTGCTGACCATTGTAATCAATAGTGGCAATCAAATTATCTATTTTGTTGTGAGCCGCATACATGGCCGCTTCCCACACCTGACCTTCCTGTTGCTCGCCATCACCCATAAGGGCAAAAACAAGTCGGTTATCATTATTTAATTTCTTGGTTTGGGCGGCTCCAATAGCCACCGAAAGCCCTTGACCTAGTGACCCTGAGGCCACTCTAATGCCTGGAAGATGCTCGTGCGTTGCCGGATGTCCCTGGAGTCTGGTGTTCAGTTTTCTAAAAGTGGCTAATTCTTCCACATCAAAATATCCTGAGCGCGCCAACGTGGAATACCATACAGGCGATATGTGACCGTTTGATAAGAAGAATAAGTCTTCATCTTTTCCATCCATGTTGAAGCCCTTGTCGTGCTTCATGATCTCAAAATAAAGCGCAACAAAGAATTCTGTACATCCCAAAGATCCGCCAGGGTGCCCCGATTGGCAGGCGTGTACCATACGAACAATGTCTCTTCTGATTTGTGAAGCGAGTTTCTTAAGCGTAGCGAGATCGGCCATGTAAAAGTGGTTAAGTCGCGAAGATGTGTGAATTTTATAAACCCTGCAAAGTAATTAATGGGCAATGCAGTGATTGGTGCAAATTAACCCAAAAAAGTCATTGGACTTTTTCACACTACATGCTGATGATTGAAAAATTGAAACGGAGCCGCCTACCTGGCTTTCTTTTTTGCAGCCTTTCTCGCTACTTTTTTTACGGCTTTCTTTTTAACAGGGCTCTTTTTGGTGAGTGATTTTGGCGTTGCTTCCCGGAGTATTTGCTCAGCGTGGTTTTTTGTATCCACTTTTTCGATGATTTCCTCAATGGCGCCTTTTTCATCAATGATGAAGGTGACCCTTGCTGTGCCCATATATTTTCGGCCATACATTGACTTTTCAACCCATGTGCCGTATTTGGTGTGGATCACCTTATCCACATCTGCAAGCAATTGAAAGGGCAGGTCTTGCTTTTCAATAAATTTTTGATGCGACTTCTCAGAATCTGTACTTACACCCAGTACTTCATATCCTTTTTTTTGAAGCAATTTATAGTTGTCTCTCAAATTGCAGGCCTCAGTAGTGCAGCCCGGGGTTTGGTCTTTGGGATAAAAGTAAAGTACTACCTTCTTCCCTTTGAAGTCTGAAAGGGAAATTTCGTTGCCATCCTGATCATTCACTTTAAAGTCAGGTGCCTTTTGTCCAACTTTTAGTGCCATTTGCTAAGGAATTTTTTCCTGATAAATATTTTCATTACCCGCATTGTCCACCACTTTAACTGACAAATCCCCTCTCAGAGGAACTTTGCTATCCGGTCGCTCTGCCCAAATCATATTTGTTTTGTAGTCGTAGTTCATCAAAAGCCATTCCCCGTTGATGCTTGCCTCGTAGTAAGCGATACCAGACAAGTCGTCCTGAATTTTGAATCTTGCCGCAGCACCATTCACGGCTATTTTTCTGATTGATGGAGCATTGTTATCTTCCAGCAGGACAAAATCACCAAACTCCCTGGACGAGAATGTAATTTTTCCATTGGCCCAACTGCCACCCATGTACTGGAAGTATCTGCCTGCTAAACGATACACTGAAAATTTTTCTGTATAATTACCTTTTGGTTTTAGTGTTATGCTTATACTTCTGTTGATAGGGTAGATGGAGTCCCCAATCGAAAATACTTCTCGATCATTATTTGAGTGCTTGACCCTTAAAAACACCGTGTCATACAGAGAGTTCTTTGAAAAACCTATATCTACAAGATCACTATAGTATTTATAGGGTACTCCGGCAGGTATCATGTCTTTAAAGTAAGTCTTCAAAGTTTCACTCCCAACTTTAATGGAGTCTGGAAGCTTTTTTCTGAGATCAAATAGAAATACGTGATGGCTTTTTCCCGAATAGGCAGGAGCAAAACTTTCATTGTCATTGTTGAAATAAGCAATGGCTTTGTCTCCTAACTCCTTTGAACTGGTTACCTCCAATACATTCTCAATATATTTGTACGAAAAGTTTCGAGAGGAGGGGGACATCATGTTTACCTCAGTTGATGGAGTACTTGGTTTTAACGAAAGACTCACTTCACTTTCATTTCCGTAGCTATCTTTTAAGAGAACTTTTACAGGTACATCTTCTGCCTTCACACGGATCAACCCTTTTCCGGGGGTTCCTGAATAATAACTCAGGTCATTGCCATCATCGATATATAATTTATTATATCGATCGCCACTATTCTTCAACGTGGTGTAGTCCATTAGTGTCAGGATGTTTCGTGTTTCTCCAAAGTTTACTTTGTCAATCACCTGTTTAAATATCCTTTGCTCTCCTGCATACATTTCAATGAAGTTAATACCACACCTTGCTCTGGAGTTATCAAGTTTATCGTACCCCAATAACTCAACACCAATTGTACCCGAAGCTAAAATGGGGAATGGCAATTTATAATTGTCGCCTTCCTTTACTACATAGAATTCAAATCTTCCAAATTGATCATTTATTCTCGAATTGATGTCCATTGTTTTAAGGGCTATCTTTTGAACAACGGGCGGAGTGTTATCTATCACCTCTCCGAAATTGAAGAGAAGAGGATTTAATGCATCATTGTTCTTATCTCTTATATCAAAGTGAAGATGTGGTCCACTGGAACCACCGGAGTTGCCAGAGAAAGCTATCGTGTCTCCTCTTTGAATTTTAAAAGTACCAGGACTAAAAAACAGGTTGATGTCAAAAGATTTTTTACGATACTGTTCCTTTCTTACATAGTCAGCAATTTTATTCTCAAAGCGATCCAGGTGGCCGTAAACAGTTGATTGACCGTTAGGATGGGTAATGTAAATTGCGTTTCCATAACCACCTGTGCTGATACTTATTCGTGAAACATAACCTTGTTGAGCAGAAAGTACAGGCACTCCTATGCGACCATTGGTACGTACATCAATACCTGAATGGAAATGATTGCTACGCAGCTCACCCATGGTGCCAGCCAAAAAATTGGGCGATCCCGGCTCTACAGGAAAGAGATAGGTGTTTTCTTCTGTCCCCTTTTTATCCAGATGATCTTCAGGTGCACTAAATTGCGCCATAGAAGATTTTACAAAAAACAGGAAAATAAAAACAACGAATCTACTTAACCTCAAATTCCAACAACTTTTCATTTTCAATATATGCGGATAATCGATCTCCCAACGCTACAGGGCCAACGCCCTTTGGGGTACCGGTGAAAATCAAGTCTCCGGGTTTTAGTGTAAAAAATTTAGATAAATAAGAAACTATATAGTTAAAGCTAAAGAGCATGTGGCTAGTGTTTCCCTCTTGTTTCACCTCACCATTTACTTCTAACCTGAAATTAATATTATTTAAATCCTTGAATTTACTCACTGGAAAAAACGTATCAGACACTGGAGCTGAACCATTAAAGCCTTTGGCTATATCCCAGGGCAATCCTTTTTCTTTTGCTTTTTGTTGCAAATCCCTTGCCGTAAAATCTATTCCTATCCCTATGCTATCGTAATATTTATGCGCAAACTTTTCTTCTATAGCTTTTCCTTCTTTAGAGATTTTTAAAACCAGTTCTACCTCATAGTGAATGTCTTTAGAAATTGTAGGGTAATAAAAGGGAGCATTTTTTCTGATTATTGCCGTATCCGGCTTTGTAAAAATAACAGGCTCGTCAGGGCGCTCATTATTTAGTTCAGAAATATGTTCGGCATAATTACGGCCTACAGCAAAAATTCTCATCTTTAGGTACGGTCTTCTACAAAGCTATGAACAATATATAGGTGAAAACGTTTTATTTTGCTTTTTTATCACTTTTTTGATTTGTGGCAGTAACTTTGCTTTAATTTCGAGCATCATTATGATCAGAACAATAATACTTTTAACCGGCTTCTTATTTTTATATGCCTGCGCTACAGTTCCGGTAACAGGAAGGCGTCAGGTGAGTTTAATTTCTAATGCAGAAATTATTCAAATGTCTACTGATCAGTACCAACAGGTTTTAAAGGAAAGCAAACTGTCTACCAATCAGGAGCAGGTGGCTATGGTAAAGCGCGTGGGTAAAAATATTGAAACTGCGGTGGAGCAATACATGGCAAGCAAAGGTGCATCTTCGGAATTGGCTGGCTTTAAGTGGGAGTTTAATCTGATCCAGGATGATGAAACGGTAAATGCGTGGTGTATGCCGGGAGGTAAAGTGGCCTTTTATACGGCTATCATGCCCATTTGTAAGGATGAAGCAGGGGTGGCTGTTGTAATGGGGCATGAAGTAGCACATGCCATTGCCAATCATGGTAGGGAAAGAATGAGCCAGGGATTAATTGCGCAGTTTGGATTGGGTACGTTGAGTGCAGCAATGGGACAAAACCCCACCGCTACGCAAAGTATTTTTATGCAAGCCGTTGGTGTAGGCACCAATGTTGGCATGTTAAAATTTTCTCGCAATCATGAATCAGAAGCAGATCATATCGGATTGATCTTTATGGCAATGGCAGGGTACGATCCTCATGAGGCTCCAAAATTTTGGGAACGAATGACTGAATTAAGTGGAGGGCAGTCTCCCCCTGAGTTTCTATCCACTCACCCCTCTCATGAAACACGCATAAAAGACCTGGAGGGCTGGATACCGGAGGCCATGCAGTATTATAAAAAGTAAACTGGATACTAGACACTAGATTCTAGTATCCAGAATCTAGAATCCAGTTTACTTATTGAAACTGCTGAGTTTAATTTCAGTGAGCTTCCGTTTTGTATCCAATGGAAAGTCACCTTTCATTACCCAATCATAGTAGGAGGGTTCATCTTTTAATACTTGCTGAACGAGCTTGTTTTTGTGTTTCCCAAAATTGATTACCACCTCTCCCTCATCATTTCTAATCATTCTGCCAGCCAAATCGACCATGCTGGAAGTAGACAGTTGATGCAATGCCGCCATATCATTTTTAATGGTGCCCACCTCATTTCCCAGGTTATCCAATACTGGCTGATTTTCATATTTTGAAATTTGAGCGATCAATACGTCCATGGTTGCTTCAGTGTCTGCTTCGGCAGAATGAGAATTGACAAGATCTTTGTTACAGTAGAAACGGTAAGCGGCATTAAGGTTCCTTTTCTCCATCATGTGATAAATCTTTTGTGCATCAATGATTTTCTTTCGATCGTAATCAAATTCTATTCCGGCACGCAGAAACTCTTCTACCAGCATGGGGACATCGAATTTTATAATATTAAAGCCCGAAAGGTCAGCACCTTCAAAAAAACGCGCATACTCTTTTGCTACTTCTTTGAATAATGGCTTGTCAGTGACATCCTTATCATAAATGCCATGAAACATTGACGACTCGGCCGGAATAGGTATTCCGGGGTTGATACGATTGGTCTTTTTTAATAATTCTCCATTCGGCATCATTTTTATTACAGCAATTTCAATGATGCGATCGTGGGTAATGTTTGTGCCTGTGCTTTCTAAGTCAAAAAAGCAAATGGGCACTTTAAGATTTAACTTCATGGAGATGAGTAGAACGGTTAGTTAATTAAAATTTTTGCCTGTTGACAGATTATCTAAGCAATTAAAAATATTCAGTGCTCATTTTTGAAGTCTTCCATCTACTCCTTGAAACTGGGCAGGGCATCATAAAACTGGTCATTATTTATTCCAATTTTTTTTAACAATTCCTTAGCTGCTGATATATTTTGAAGATTTTGTTTTCCGGAAAGTTGAATAGGAACCCGATCTTTACCTGGCACCACCAGATACACCACGCCATTTTCTACCACATGTTGGTGTGTACCGTATCCAATTGAAAGCACATCTAACCTTTCCTTCTTTGCTATCTTCTCAGCTATTTTATCTTCACTATTATATATGAGTATTGCGCTTTTAGGTGATGCATCAGCCAAAAGCTCAAATTGTCGCTCGTATTCTGCCTTGGTAGTATAGAGGACATTAGTAGGCTTCCATTCAATTCCGCTGATCACAGCAATATGATGATGGTATTTAAGAAAGTTTGGTGTGGGGTCAAGGGTTGAACTGTAGTATTCATCTCCTTCAATTAAAATAATTGGGGCATTGGTAAGCCTTGCCATATATTCCATTCCTTTCGGTTGCGCACCAATTACGTAATCGAACTTTCTTTGAAAGAACGACAAGACATGGATCAACAGGGCGGTGATTGTTGTTTTTCCATGAGTACCACAAATCACAATACGCTGCTTATCAGCGGATTGTTCATATATAAATTCCGAAAAGGAAAGAATAGACAAACCGAGTGACTGGGCCTTGAGCAATTCTGGATTATCCTTTTTGGTATGCGTACTAAGAATAACAGTATTAATAGAATTGTCAATTTTGTCGGGAAACCACCCTAAAGATGAGGGCAGCAAATTATGTTTGCTGAGCTTGCTGCTGGATGGATCCTGAATTTCGTCATCGGAAATAGAGATATGGTGCCCTTGCTGGCTAAGCGCAATGGCCAAGTCAGGCAACACACTTCCTCCGATGGCTATGAAATGAATTTTTTGTGAATGAGACATCAAGTACTAAATATAGTTAAAGGCCAAGTTAAAAAAAGGGATTGAAAAACAATGAGTATCAGCGCAATGGATATTGGGTGTGGGATTTCGCATCACCTTAAAGTTATTTGAACGCTATCAAGTTATTGACGTCATTAAAGAATAAAAAATTTAAGAAGGCAATTTATTCACAATTACACATGTTTTAATGTGGGAAACTTGTTTATCGAAACTTTTAGAATAAGGTAATGAGCACTGATTCATTGATTACGTTTGTTGTCCATTAAAGAAATTACTAGCCCAACAACCACTGTATGGAGCAAAGATCAAAGTCATTGAGGCCAAGTTCCGCCTATGGAGCAGGAAGTAAGTCAGGTAAAGCTTTGGTGAGGGACCTCACTGAAAGTCTTGGCAAACTTCCGCCTCAAGCGCTTGATCTTGAGGAAGCTGTATTGGGTGCGCTAATGTTGGAAAAGAATGCATTGACTGCAGTAGTCGAATTTCTTCGGCCTGAGCATTTTTATTCTGATGCGCACAATTTGATCTATAGTGCCATCATAGATCTCTTTAAGGCCTCCGACCCGGTAGATATGCGTACGGTGGTGGCGCAACTTCGTAAGAACGGGAAACTTGAATTGGTGGGTGGGGCTTATGCCATTGCAGAGTTGACCTCCAAAGTGAGTTCTGCCGCCAATATTGAATATCACTCGCGCATCATCATAGAGATGTCCATCAAACGCAATTTGATTGAAATTGCCTCTCAGGTTCATCACGATGCTTATGAAGACACCAATGATGTCTTTGAGTTGCTGGACAGAACGGAACAATCCATTTACCAGATTGCGGATTCCAACCTGAGAAAGAATTATGATAGCATGAAATCGTTGATGTTTCAGGCTACCAAAGAGATTCAGGAGAAACGGAATCACAAGGATGGCTTGACGGGGGTACCCAGCGGTTTCTCCCGCCTGGACAGAATTACTTCGGGTTGGCAAAAATCTGATTTGGTTATTATTGCTGCCCGACCTGGTATGGGTAAGACCGCATTTGTCGTGTCTGCGCTAAGAAATGCCGCAGTTGACTTTAATTTCCCTGTTGCAATTTTTAGTTTGGAGATGGCTTCCATTCAATTGGTGAACAGGTTAATTTCTGCGGAAGCGGAATTGGAATCAGAAAAGATCAGAAAAGGAAATATTCAGGAGTTTGAGTGGCAACAGTTAGTGCACAAGACCAATCGGCTTTCTACAGCTCCAATATTTATTGATGATACACCTGCATTGTCTATACTTGAATTGAGGGCAAAGTGCAGGCGCCTGAAAGCAGAACACAACATTCAATTAATTGTAGTTGACTATCTGCAACTGATGAAAGGTGAAATGGGAGGGAATCGTGAGCAGGAGATTGCGTCCATTTCAAGGGCATTGAAGGGGGTAGCTAAGGAATTAAACGTTCCAGTAATAGCACTTTCGCAGTTGAGCCGTGGTGTTGAAACAAGAGGGGGAGACAAACGTCCACAACTTTCGGATCTTCGAGAGTCTGGTTCTATTGAACAAGATGCGGATATTGTCATGTTCCTCTATAGACCGGAGTATTATAAAATTACAGTGGATGAGGATGGTATGCCCACCCAGGGACTGGCTGAGGTGATCATTGCCAAAAATAGAAATGGATCATTGGAAAATGTAAAACTTAAGTTTATTGGTAAGTACACTAAGTTTACAGATTTTGATGGGCCTGCTAATGAAAATCCTTTTTCTGGAATGATTACTAAGGAGAGTCGATTGAATACGTTTGATAAGCCGGAGGAACCACCACTCCCGGATGATGAAACACCATTTTAGAAATCATTGCCCCATCATAATTGGCGTACTTTTTGTTCTAAATCTGAGAATCTTAGTAAGAGGATAAATCCAAATATCTTTTTTGATATTCAAAGAGATTTGTAAATTATACGCATGAAAGCACTTTTACTTACAGGTCCTGGACAAATCGAATTGAAGGACCTTCCAATTCCGGAAGTAACCACTGGAAAGGCTTTGGTGAAAATGAAAGCAGTAGCCCTCAATAGAAGAGACGATTGGATTAGAGAGGGAAAATACCCACGTATTAGATATGGTGTTACACTTGGTTCAGATGGTGCCGGTGTTGTAGAAAAAGTATATGATGAGGTTCACAAGGCATGGGAAGGACAGGAGGTAGTAATTAATCCTAACATTGACTGGGGTAATGACCCTGAAGTACAATCAAAAAATTATACCATATTGGGAATGCCCGTGAATGGCACCTTTACAGAGTATTTATTGGTGAATGTTGACAGGTTACAACATAAGCCATTTCATCTGGATTTTCTCCAGGCCTCTGCATTACCACTAGGTGGCCTTGCTGCCTACCGAGCACTCTTTAGAAGAGGAGGGTTACGAGCAGGTATAAATGTTTTGATTTCAGGTTTTGGAGGTGGAGTAGCACAGTTTGCTTTTTTATTTGCTCAGGCTGCCGGTGCAAACGTGTACATAACTTCGGGTAGCGATGAGAAAATTGAAAAAGCCTTAAAAATGGGAGCAAAGGGTGCTTTCAATTATAAGAAACAGAATAACTACGAAGGTCTTTGGAAAACAAAAGGTGGATTTGATTTGATCATTGATAGTGCCGGTGGTGACCAACTCAATAGTTATATAAAGATTTTAAGACCCAATGGAAGAATTGTTTTTTATGGGGCCACTAATGGATTACCTGAGAAGATAGACCTTTATCGCATGTTTTGGAATCAACTCACACTACAAGGGACCACCATGGGAAATGACACCGAATTCAATGAAATGTTATCTTTCGTTAGCAAGCATAAGATTCGGCCAGTCGTAGACTCTATTCGACCTTTTTCAAAAATCGCTGCTTCTTTTGATGATATCACAAAGCCAAATAAAGTAGGAAAGATTGTATTTCAGATATAGAGTACTTTTTATTTCCTTACAAAGGAAAGCTACAGTAAGCACTTAGCTTTCGTCCAGAATTTACGAGCAGTCATGATAAGGTTTCTTGATGGCATACAAATAAGAATACAGAATTCTTCCAGAATAATTTCGTTTCTTTGCGCCAATGAAAAAGCTAAAAATCTTTGAGAGTCGCTTGGGTCTGGTACTATTGCTTTCTATTATTCTGGTTATAATCTCAACGTTAACCAGAATCCTCTTTTTTATTAAATCCAGTTCAGAATTAGATTTTACCATACTCAATTTGGCAGGAGTATTTCTAATTGGCGGATTCTATGATCTGGTCAATGCTGCATACTTTGTTATACCGCTCGCCATTTATCTTTGGTTGACTCCCAACAAGATTTTCACCAGGGCCGGGCATCGTTTTGTTCTTTATGGGCTATTTCTGTTTTTTATTTCTTTTTTACTTTTCAACGCTGTTTCAGAATGGTTTTTTTGGGATGAATTCAATACCCGATTTAATTTTATTGCGGTTGACTACCTCGTCTATACTACTGAAGTAATCGGCAATGTGAGGCAATCTTATCCAATGGAATGGATTTCTGCTGCAGTATTGACTTTGGCCTTAATCTCAACATTCCTATTGAGAAGCACCATTCGAAAAAGTAGTATCATTCCTACCTCTTTTAAACAGCGATCAAAGTATGTATTACCGTATTTCTTATTTCTGGTGCTTATTTTTAATTCTGTCTCAGTCGATTTACATCGATTTAGTAGTAATACTTATGCCAATGAATTAGCAGGTAATGGATTGTATGAATTATTTGCCGCCTACCGAAATAACGAATTAAACTATGGTCAGTTCTATAAAGGGCTCCCACAACAACAAGCCATAGATCTGCTCCGCAGGGAGATCAAAACAAATGAGGCTTCATTCACCAATGGACCTAACTCAATTATTGAGCGTCAAATTGTTAATGTAGGAGCTGAGCAAAAACTCAATGTTGTTATGATTAGCGTTGAAAGTTTCAGTGCGGATTTTATGGGTATTTTTGGAAATGACAAGAACCTTACCCCGCATTTGGATTCTCTTGCAAAGCATAGTTTGTTGTTTACCAATTTGTATGCAACAGGTACCAGAACTGTTCGAGGCCTGGAAGCGTTGGCACTGTGTGTTCCTCCCACTCCAGGCCAATCCATTGTAAGGCGACCAGGGAACGAAAATCTCTTTTCCGTTGGAGAAGTTTTTGATGAAAAGGGCTATGTAAGCAAATACATTTATGGAGGATATGGTTACTTTGACAACATGAACTATTTCTTTGATAATAACGGATATGATGTGGTGGATAGAACGGCACTAAAGGATGAAGATATTGACTATGAAAATATTTGGGGTGTCGCAGATGAAAACCTATTTACGCTCGCACTCAGAGAAATTGATAAATCCACTGATCAAGCTAAACCAATCTTCGCACAGATAATGACAACCAGCAACCACAGGCCTTACACTTACCCTGAAGGTAGAATAGATATCCCCTCTCACACGGGTAGGGATGGAGCAGTAAAATACACTGACTATGCAATAGGTAAGTTCATCCGGGAGGCAAGCAAAAAAGAATGGTTTTCAAACACCGTCTTTGTTATCGTAGCTGATCATTGCGCATCCAGCGCAGGTAAAACTGACTTGCCAATAGAAAAGTACCACATTCCTATGCTTATTTATTCGCCCTCTCACATTAAGCCTGGAACAATGAATAGACTCATGAGCCAAATCGATATTGGCCCTACGCTTTTCGGTCTTTTAAATTTTTCATACACCAGTAAATTTTTCGGATATGATATCTTTAAACTTGAGGAGGGGAGGGAAAGAGCATTTATTAGCACTTATCAGAAATTGGGTTATATTAAGAATGGCTTGATGGTGATACTATCTCCACAAAAAAAATCAGAAGTGATTGCGCTACAAGAAAACATACTGACAGATAATGACAGTATTATTAATAACCAAGTCATTAAAGAGGCCATTTCATGGTATCAATGTGCGAGTTATATGTTCAATAGTGGACTCATGAAGCACACCAATAAATAGTATTAAGCTCATGGTTTTTCAGTATATGCCTTATGTTTAAAATGTTAAGCCTTTCTCGGCACCATAAGAGATTATTTTTATTTGGCTTTTTGTTCACTCTATTTCATTTGGTAGGATGGACTCAGGCCAAATATGATTCAGCAATAGTATATGAGGGTGAATCTGTTGCTAGAAAAGTTATAGTTTATCCTCAAAGGGATCAACTATACATTTACTCAAAGCCAAAATATTTTGGGTTTATAACGCAAATACCGAGAACCTTTCAATCTGCTGCTAAAATTACTTTCAGAAAGGAGAGCATTCCAACTTTATCGCTCATAGCGGGATCAACTTTGGTACTGGTCGCTTTGGACCAACAGATTTTGGATGGTGTACGCAGCTTTTCAAGCACCATTAATCTTGACCCAACACGGGCTTACAAAACGGCTATTGGATTTAATTTGGGAAACACTGCCATCAAAGTTTATGAAGCACCACAAAACTTGAATAGCGTTCTCTATTCCATAGGTGAAGGGTCAACTAGCATATTACTTTCTGGAGGCTTATTTACTTTTGGAAAAATTAAAAACGATTATCGAGCCTTGCAAACAGCAAGTCAAATTATGCAAGCCCAAATGATGCTGGGCATAACAACACAATTATTAAAGAGATTATCAGGGCGAGAGAGCCCATTTAGGAGTACAGCCCCCGGAGGAGTGTGGAGTCCATTAACAAATCTATCTGTTTATCAAAAGAATGTGTCCAGATATGATGCGTTTCCTTCTGGCCACATGGGTACGATGATGGCTACTACAATAGTGTTACTAAAAAATTATCCTGAGAAGAAGTGGATAAAACCAGTTGCTTTCGGACTAATGGGTATTGTAGGATTTGCCATGATTAACAATGAAGTACACTGGGCTGGCGACTATCCGCTAGCCCTTGGCCTCGGATATGTAACTGGTTTAGCTACTGTAAAGTTGAACACGTTGATGTATTCCAAAATTCAATAACAACTCTACTGAAGTTACATAATCTTTGCTGTGTTCCTTAACCATTCTCTTATTTGAGACTTTGTTTTTTCGGATTTAACCTGCAGCCGGCTGATAAGCTCACTCTCCCCTCGAGACATAAATTGAAGATCACTCTTGGTAATATTTGGAAATTCTTTTTTTATTTTGCCACTGAGATTGCTCCAGTTGGCTCCCAATTTTATTCTTGATTTTTCTTCTTTATCAATTTCTATTGATCTCATGATGATGATGATAGCGAAATAAAGAAAACAGCCATTCTTCTTTATACCTTAATTGATTCTGTAAGGTGATCGATCTTGGATTTTCCGTTTCGGGTATATTCCTCAATTTTTTCATTATAAGCTTTCTTTGCGGAAGCCAAGGACTCGTTCGCTTTCTCAACAAGTTCATTTGCAAGACGCTTAGATTCAGCTTTTAATTTTTTACGGGTTTTTTGCCCGCTTCTGGGTGCCAGCATTAATCCGGTAGCTGCTCCTAAGACAGCGCCAATGATAAATCCCCCTATAACTTTAGTTTTAGTGTTCATGATGAAAATGGTTTAATTTTTTACTTTTCCTGATACCTTCAGGACCATCCGATCGAGCGATTATACCTGTATCGCTTAAGTTTAATCAGTAACCGGCATAAAGAAAGTATTAGTTCGCTCGAATAACACAACACCTGCAGCACCAAAATAGTTTACCCAAAAACGAATTATGTGTTATAAGGAGATAATACCTATTAAATATTTTTTTTAATCCAATTCTTCGAGCAATTGCTTTAATTCTATTGCAGCCTTGTGCTCATTTTGAAGTCTGGCAGTTTTAATGCCCTGTTCTAAAATGATTTTTGCTTCTTCCAATCGATTTTGATCCAACAACAGCACCCCCGCCTGATAGTAGGTGGGCACATATCGTGGTTTGTCTTTTACCAATGCCAGTAGAATGGCAATGGCCTTATTGGGGTCTTCATGACTCAATTCAAGACCCAAAGCATACCTACTGAATGGTTCTTCAGGATCCTCAGCTATAAATTTCTCCAATATTTTTATTCGGTCAACGTTCATTTAGTTTTTCAGGCTGTGCTTCCTATTTTAGCATTTTATGCGTTATCTTGAGCACAATTTAACAGGATTTACTTAACGTTTTGATAATCATTTTGTTGGTATAATATGAAGATTCTAGTTTGCATTAGTCATGTACCCGATACCACTTCCAAAATCAATTTTGTAGATAATAATACAAAATTTGATAGTACAGGGGTACAATATATTATAGGTCCTTATGATGACTATGCCCTTGCCAGGGCCATAGAATTAAAAGAGTCTTTGAGTGCGACAGTTACAGTATTGAATGTGGGGCTTGCTGAGACAGAGCCGACCATTAGAAAAGCGTTGGCCATTGGTGCTGATGATGCAATCCGAGTAAATGCAGCACCTACTGACTCATATTTCGTAGCCACACAAATTGCGGAGCACGCCAAGGGATTTGATTTGATTTTGATGGGAAGAGAATCCATTGATTATAATAGTGGTGTGGTGCACAGCATGGTGGGCGAGCTACTTGGATTGCCATCTGTCTCCCCTGTAATGAAACTGGATATTGATGGCACTACCGTAAGAATGCAACGTGAAATTGAAGGTGGCAAGGAGACATTGGAGGCATCTTTGCCACTGGTAGCGGGATGTCAGGAGCCTATTGCGGAGTGGAAGATTCCGAATATGAGAGGAATTATGTCGGCCAGGACCAAACCCTTAAAAGTGGTTGAACCAAAAGTGGTAGAGGCGACACTCAATTTTAATAAATATGAATTACCACCTCCGAAAGGGGCAGTAAAAATGATCAGCGAAGATAATGTTGCTGAATTGGTCGGCCTCTTAAAGAATGAGGCAAAGATTTTATAAAAATTGAATTAAGAAGATTATGGCGATATTAGTTTTTGTTGAAAGCGCAGAGGGAAAGATAAAGAAGACTTCATTGGAAGCGGTGGCCTATGCGCATGCCATGGGTGATTCGGTAATAGCAATTGCTTTAGGAGCAGTTGACAAGGCAGAATTGGCAGCTACAGGTAAATTTGGCGCAACTAAAGTACTGTCTGTTACAGATGAAAGGCTAAATCAAGGTGTGATACGTGCCTATGCATCAGTAATTGCACAGGCATTGGAATCGGAAGGCGCGGATACACTGGTATTGGCCAATTCTTCATTGGGAACCCCTGTTGCCGCAAACGTAGCTATTAAAGTAGGAGCAAGCCTTGCTTCCAATGTGGTAGAGTTGCCAGATACTTCGGCAGGTTTTGTGGTAAAAGAAAGCATTTATACTGGTAAGGCATTTGCATTGGTGGAATTAAAGAATCAGAAGAAAGTCATTGGAATCAGGAAGAATGCAGTGGAATTGAAAGAGGTAGGTGGCAATGCGCAGGTCATTGATTTTGCGGCTAACCTTACTGACGCGGATTTTGGAACTAAGATTACGGCCACAGAAAAAGCGACCGGAGACATTTTATTGCCAGAGGCTGAAATCGTAGTTTCTGGCGGACGCGGAATGAAAGGTCCAGAACACTGGGGCATATTGGAAGATTTGGCCAAGGCACTGGGCGCGGCTACCGCATGCAGCAAACCGGTTTCAGACATGGGTTGGAGACCACACCACGAGCACGTGGGACAGACGGGTGTGAAAGTGGCCCCTCAATTGTACGTGGCCATTGGTATTTCTGGAGCTATTCAGCATCTGGCCGGTGTCAACTCATCCAAATACATTGTGGTTATTAATAAAGATCCAGAAGCCCCCTTCTTTAAAGCAGCGGATTATGGCATAGTAGGGGACGCATTCACCGTAGTACCTAAGCTTACAGAAGCGATAAAGGCTGCGAAGTAAATTTAATTATCTACAAATTTTTTTAAAGTGGATAGGTTTATCATTTATTATTTAATTTCGATTTCATAGCAGACGAAGTTTTGAAGAAAATTAAACTGGAAATATTAGGTCTCTCCTCAAGTCAATCACAAACCGGATCGTTTGCATTAGTGCTGGGAGAAACTGATGGGAATAGAAGATTGCCGATAATAATTGGCATGTTTGAGGCGCAAGCCATTGCCATAGAAATAGAAAAGATTATTCCCAATAGGCCAATGACGCATGACTTGTTTAAGTCATTTGCCAATAGCTTCAACTTTCATGTTGAGGAAATTGTTATTTCTGATTTAAAAGAAGGTGTCTTCTTTGCCAAGATTGTATGTACGGATGGTCTTAAAAAGCACGAGATTGATGCCAGACCTTCTGATGCTATCGCCATTGGGTTACGATTTGACGCTCCAATATACACTTACGAGAATATTTTGGCTGAGGCGGGTATTGTCTTAACCGATGAAGAGGAGGAGGAGAAAATTGAACCGACTAAGGAATCAAAAGTCCGTATACGAAAGGAAAAGAAAGCGGACGATGACTTTAAGAATTATTCAGTTGATAAGCTGAACGAACTATTGAAGGATGCCATAGAAAAAGAAGATTATGAGCGTGCGGCCAAAGTCAGAGATGAGTTAAGTAAACGCAACTAGCCCACACCCACTTCCGAATTTCATAGATTATAGTTTGATGATGACTGCAATTGTAGATGGCGACTTTTAAAGTACTGTGCCTCCGATTTGAAAGAACACTACACACCATCTATCATATTTTTTTCTAAGTAGCTTCATTTTTTTGTATCTAGCCGAATATTTTCCGCAAGGTATGCCTCGTTTCCATTTTTTGCTTTCTCTTCTTATTTTCTGTGTAATATCGGTTTCACATGCTACTGATCCGAAGCCTAGCTTTGTAATATATAAAACATCAGAAAAAATTGTTTTGGATGGTGTTTTGGATGAAAAGGCCTGGGGAAAAGCAGAACTGATGGATAAGCTCATGCAACAGTTTCCATATGACACATCGGCTTCAAGAGTAAGAACAGAATTCAGACTTACCTACGATGATGATTTTCTTTATGTGTCGGCAATTGCATATGATAATAAACCAGGAGATTATGTAATATCCTCCCTTCGAAGGGATTTTCGTGGGGCAGGATTGGATGGACTTGCCATTATTTTGGACCCTTTTCAAGATGTAACCAATGGTTTCTTTTTTGGACTGAGCCCTGCAGGTGTCCAACGAGAAGGTTTGATTTCCAATGCATATATGAGGGCAGATGACCTTGATTTATCATGGGATAATAAATGGTATGGAGAAGCAAAAATAGAAGAAGGACGTTGGACGGCAGAGATTGCTATTCCCTTTAAGACACTAAGATTTAAGTCGGGATCTAAAGCATGGAATGTAAAATTGTATCGTCAGGATAGTAAAGAAAATGAAAGGTCTGTTTGGCCTTGGACTCCACGACAATTTGAACTTGGAAACCTTAACTATACAGGAGAAATGATTTGGGACGAACCCCCGGTTGCACCAAAAGCAAACATTTCTCTTATACCTTATTTGGCTACAAAAGGAAGTAAGGATTTTATCAACGAAACCCCCACTAATAGAGATTTTCAAGTAGGAGGAGATGCAAAGATAGCTGTTACTTCTTCTCTTAATCTCGACCTTACTTTCAATCCAGACTTTTCACAAGTTGAAGTTGATCAGCAAGTGACCAATCTTGATAGGTTTGAAATATTTTTTCCTGAGCGTAGGCAATTCTTTCTTGAGAATGCAGATTTATTTTCGTCTTATGGCCATCCTTACGGCAAACCATTTTTCACAAGACGCATTGGGGTAGCCAGTGACCCCAATACAGGTTCTAATGTGCAAAATAGGATCAACTTTGGAGCAAGGTTAAGTGGGAACTTAAACAAGAATTACCGGGTAGGCCTTTTGCACATGCAGACAGAGGCTGTTCCAGAAATCAATGTGCCAAAGTATGATTATACAGTGGCTACCGCCCAAAGAAGAATTGGATCTAACTCGAACCTGCGAGCTATTTTTGTCAACAGACAGCGTTTTAGTACGGACTCTTCTGATTTCAGACTGGAAGGCTATGATTACAACAGAGTGCTAGGGCTGGATTATAACTATAGCTTTCTCCAGAGTAAAATTACAGGAACTCATTTTTATCACAGACAATTTACGCCCAACAAGGTAGATGCACCTTTTGCCTATGGTTCATCGATACTGTACAGTTCAAGGCGACTTAGCCTTACTTGGTGGCAACAGATATTTGGCAAGGGGTATGCACCTGCTGTAGGATATTTACCACGCACCGGCTACAAGAGATTTTCGCCATCCGGTGAATTAAGGTTTTTTCCAAATTCTGAAAAAATAATTAGCCATGGTCCTAAATTCGATTTGGCCTACATATGGGATGATGTTTTTGGTTATACAGATCACGAAAATAAGTTGGGTTACTCCGTTTACTTTCAGAATAATGCAAATTTCAGCGCAGATATTAAGAATACATATATCTATCTATTTAGGGATTTCGATCCCACCAGATCTCCGCAAGAGGTGATGGCCGTGCCATTACCGGATTCCACAAGCTATCATTACACTAATTTGGAACTAAGTTTTAAGTCTGATCCAAGAAAATTATTCAACTATGAGTTGAATTTGGTTTCGGGCGAATATTTTAATGGTACCCGCAACGGCATTCAGGGAAAGTTCAATTACCGTATTCAACCTTATGGTGTTTTGTCTTTGGATATGAATTATAACAAGATTGAACTGCCGGCTCCTTATCAATCGGCTGACATTTACCTGGTAAGCCCTCGGATAGACCTTACCTTATCTCGAACTGTCTTCTTTACCACATTTTTCCAGTATAACAGTCAGTTTAGTAACATTAACATCAACTCAAGATTTCAGTGGAGGTTCAAGCCAGTCTCTGATTTGTTTATTGTGTATACCGACAATTATTTTTATGACTTTGATATGCCACAACAAAACTTTAGTCCTAAGACACGATCAATTGTTATAAAGCTTACCTATTGGTTTAACATGTAGTATGGCACCACCAGTAATTGAAGATGATCATTTTTTCTTAGAGGGACCGGCACGAAGAGACATTGAATTTCTTTATGTATTTCGGGTGGCTGCGCAATTCATTAGAGGTTTTCGAAAACTTCACTTTGTGGGGCCATGCGTTACTGTTTTTGGCTCTGCCCGCTTTGATGAAAATCATAATTATTATAAAAAAGGGATGGAGATGGGGGCATCATTATCTAAACTTGGTTTTACCATTATGACAGGGGGAGGGCCAGGGATAATGGAAGCGGCCCCACGCGGTGCCAAATCTGTTGGTGGAAAAACGATTGGCTGCAATATTATTCTACCTGAGGAGCAAGCATCAAATCCTTATCTCGATGTGGTGGTCACATTCCGTCATTTTTTTGTCAGAAAAGTGCTGTTGGTAAAATATTCGTATGCGTTTGTGGTTATGCCTGGAGGTGCCGGCACGTTAGATGAATTATTCGAAACATTGACACTTATTCAAACAGGTAAAATCAAAGAGTTTCCCGTTGTTGTTTTTGGAAAGGACTATTGGAAACCTCTGATGGAGATGTTGCATTCGATGGTACAGCAAAAGACAATTTCTGAGGCTGATCTCAATCTTATTTTATTTACAGATTCTGTAGAGGAGGCGTCTGCTTATATTGAAAAAATCACAGGACAAAAATTTGGATTGGTTAGAAAACCGATAAAGCCATTCTGGTTATTTGGAGAGCGTTAGCCACCTACCACATTTCGCAACTGATCTATCAGGCTATTCCATAAATCACGAAGCTCATCGAGATCGTCAAAGTCAGAGTAGTCGGTAACTTTCAAAAAAGTGCTTTGTGTCAGTTCGTTTAGTTCAATCCTTAGTTCGAAATAAGATCTATCTTTTTCATCTACTTTATCTTCAGGAAGAAACTCAAATTTGATAAAATGGTTGGTTCTGTGGGAAGCAATTAGAGCTTTGTGCTGTTCGTTATCCCATTCGAACGTATATATTTTTTCGGGATTGATATTTACATCATCTGCAAACCACTCGGCCAAACCACTGGCTGTACTGATGTACGGATACAACATTTTTGCGGATGCGTGTATTTCGTAATCTTCGGTAAAAAGGTTTTTGGCCATTAGAAATTGATTTGATTTTAAGTTATACCATTTTTTAATGAACGACAAATAAAACAATTGGATAGTGAAAATCTCAAAAGTTTGTAAGTTTGCGCTCCCAATAATTGTTGTTTTGGGGCCTGACGACAAATTAGGTATTTAATGGGACAAATGGCGCGGTAGCTCAGGCGGTTACCTGCCTGCCGCAGGCAGGGAGCGCAGGATTCCCATCCGACAGTTGGCGGACGGGAGTTCAACAATGATTGAGGAGTTCTTATACATGGCATCAAAATGGCGCGGTAGCTCAGGCGGTTAGAGCGCAGGATTCATAACCCTGAGGTCGGGAGTTCAACTCTCCCCCGCGCTACAATGGCAGCTTTGGCTGCCTTTTTTTATGTTTGTTCGCTTCCAATTATTTTCGTTGGTTAAACCAAATCACCCCATAATTCATCCGCTAAATTGATGGCCTTGTTTTTGAGGTGTTACATTTGCATCAATAGCAAATGAAAAAGATAGACAAGCTTATTCTTTCCTCCTTTATAGGGCCATTTATCCTCACATTTTTGGTAGTGGTATTTATCCTTCTTACTCAGCACATGCTGAAGTATTTTGATGATATTATTGGTAAGGATTTGGGATGGGATGTGCTGGGTACCTTGCTTTTCTATTTCGCCATTTTTATGACTCCGGTAGCCTTGCCGCTGGCAGTGCTCCTTTCATCTCTTATCGCTTTTGGAAATTTGGGAGAACACTTTGAATTGACTGCAGTCAAGAGCCTGGGTATTTCTTTGGTAAGGAGCCTGTTTCCAATTTTTGTGTTTGTGGTCATCCTTACCGGTGTTGCATTTTATGCCAACAATAATCTGGTACCAAAAGCTGCCCTGGAAGCGTATAGTTTGCTGTACGACATCAAGCAAAAAAAGCCGGCCCTTGACCTTCGGGAAGGTGCGTTTTACAGTTCGATACCCGATATCAGTATTAAAGTAAATAAGAAACTGCCGGATGGACAGACCATTAAAGACATTATCATCTATGATCATCGCAATAGGATCGGAAACAGAGAGGTGACCATAGCGGATTCTGGGAAAATGTATACCATTCTCAATGACCAGTTCCTTAAACTTGAATTGTTTAACGGTTATAATTACAGTGAGGGCACACCTCAGGGAAAGGATGCAGTGGGAAGGGCTGATGCAGGGCAAACACTGAGTAAGACCAAATTTGATAAATCTCAAATTGTATTTGACTTGTCTTCCTTTGGCCTGAGCAGGACTGACAAAAAATGGTTTCAGGGCAACCGAATCATGCGTAATATGAGAGAATTGGAGCATGACATGGACTCTGTTGAAAAAAGCGTGATGAATCAAAAATTGAATCGGTTTATTACCACCCGCGATCATCTTTTCAACTATCACTTTAAACTTGATACTCTGCCATTGCCTGATGCATTGGCACAATACAAAGCCAAATTGGATTCAGTGGGTAAGCAAGTGCCAAACGCTACCACATCAAAATTGATACCTGCACAAAAGGGTAAAATTAATTTGACAAAAAAGGTGGCACCTGTAGCGGAATTAAATGATTCAATAAAAGCAATTTTATTGGCCAGGGCCGATAGTCTATTCAAGTCGCCATCCTCTAAGGAGGAAATTACCTCGGCCTTAAACTACGCCCGAATGGTTAAGAGCCAAATTGTTAATTATACCAACCAGATCAATACTTATGGGAATGAGTATAGAGTGTTTCAGGTACAATGGCATAAAATTTTGGCCAATTCGTTGGCATGTATTGTCATGTTTTTGATTGGAGCCCCCCTCGGTGCAATTATTAAAAGGGGTGGCTTAGGTGTACCCGTACTTGCTTCCATTACTTTCTTCATTTTCTACTATATCCTTTCAATGATGGGGGACAAATGGGCACGACAGGACGCCATTTCTGTTCCAGTAGGGATTTGGATGGCAGATGCCATTTTATTTGTAATTGGCTTGTTATTTTTACGCCAGGCCAGGGTAGATGCCCGCTTATTTGAGGCCGATTTCTATAGGGTAGCCCTTGACAAGCTTAGAATTTGGCTGCAAAGCAAAAAACTGTTATCAAAGCCTATGGCCTGAATTTGCTTTTTAAGTACCACTAGTATACTTTTGCGGTTTAAAATAGAGGATAAAAAATTATTTTTTCACAGATGTATCTGAATTCAGAAAAGAAGCAAGAGTTATTCAACACACACGGAATTAGCAAGTCTAAGACCGATACAGGCTCTCCGGAGTCTCAAATTGCCCTGTTTACCTACCGTATAAAGCACCTCACTGAACACCTCAAGGATCAGAAAAAGGATTTTTCAACGCAAACTGGCTTATTAAAGCTGGTTGGTAAGCGTAAAAAACTCCTTAATTACCTTCAAAAGGTGAACATTGACCGATACAGAGCGGTTTTAACAGACCTCAATTTAAGGAAGTAAGAAATTATTGAATAGCACAGGGAACCAGACAGGTTCCCTTTTCGCTTTATTTACACCCTGGATACTGCTATCCTGCATGTCCTACAACCCATTGATAAAAAATGAATAATGTTATAAACAAAACCTGCAAACTTCCTGACGGGCGGGATATTAGTATTGAAACAGGAAAGCTTGCTCGCCAGGCAGATGGTGCAGTAGTGGTACGCATGGGCAACACCATGTTATTAGCTACGGTTGTCGCCTCACAAAATGCAAAAGAAGGAGTAGACTTCTTACCACTATCAGTTGATTATCAGGAAAAATTTGCCTCCACAGGTAAAATTCCAGGCGGATTTTTGAAGCGCGAAGGTAGACTTTCTGATTACGAAATATTAATTAGCCGCTTAGTAGACCGTGCTATAAGACCTTTGTTCCCAGATGATTATCATGCTGAAACTCAAGTAAATATTTCATTGATTTCAGGTGATGAAAATTCACTACCCGATTCACTTGCAGCTTTTGCGGCTTCTTGTGCACTCGCTGTATCCGACATTCCTATTCAGGAACCAATCTCCGAAGTAAGGGTGGCTAGGGTGGATGGCCAATACATCATTAACCCAACTCTTGAACAAAAGGAGAAATCTGATCTTGACCTGATCGTAGCTGCTTCAAAAGATAATATTTTAATGGTAGAAGGGGAGATGAAGGAAGTTAGCGAAAAGGATATGCTTGAAGCCATGAAGCATGCCCATGATGCTATCAAAACCCAGTGTGCAGTTCAGGTGGAGCTTGCAGCGGCTGCAGGCAAAATAGAAAAAAGAACTTATGATCATGAGGAGCAGGATGAGGCACTGAAAGAAGAAATTCACAAAATGTTTTATGATAAGCTATATGAGATAGCGCGTCAGCAAAATCCAAACAAGAAAGAGCGTTCTGAGAATTTCAGTAAGCCACTGGAAGAATATTTAGAATCACTTCCCGAGGATACCGAAGTCAACAAAGATTTGGTTAAGAAGTATTATAAAGCTGCACATAAAAAAGCATGTCGCGATCTGGTACTTAATGACAAAGTACGTCTTGACGGTCGCAAACTTAACGAGGTAAGACAAATATGGACAGAGGTCAATTATCTGCCTATGGCCCATGGTTCAAGTGTATTCACCAGGGGTGAGACACAATCCTTAAGCACAGTTACACTTGGTACAAAATTGGATGAACAGCTAATAGATGGTGCCATGTTCTCTGGGTCCAACAAATTTATCTTACACTATAATTTTCCCGGGTTTTCGACAGGTGAGGTGAAGCCTAACCGAGGACCAGGAAGAAGGGAAGTGGGCCATGGTAATCTGGCCATGAGGGCATTGAAGCAAGTGATACCAACCGGTGATAAAAATCCATACACTATCCGTTTGGTTTCAGATATTTTAGAATCAAATGGTTCTTCATCTATGGCTACAGTATGCGCTGGTTCACTGGCACTTATGGATGCTGGTATTCCAATTTCTGCTCCAGTTTCGGGTATTGCAATGGGAATGATTAGCGACAGCACAACAGGTAAATATTCTATCCTTTCGGATATCCTGGGTGATGAAGATCACCTGGGTGATATGGACTTTAAAGTAACAGGTACTGAAAAGGGAATCACAGCTTGTCAGATGGATCTTAAGGTAGACGGCTTGACTTATGAGGTACTTGAAGAAGCCTTAAATCAGGCTAAAGAAGGCAGGTTACATATCTTGAATGAGATGAAGAAGACATTATCTCAACCTAACCCTGATTTGAAGCCACATGCTCCACGGGCTTATAGCATTACCATCGATAAGGAAATGATTGGTGCGGTAATCGGACCAGGCGGAAAAGTGGTTCAGGAGATACAAAAGACTACCGGAGCTACTGTGGTAATTGAAGAAGTTGATAATAAAGGGGTTGTTAAAATCTTTTCCAGCAATCAGGAAGCAATGGATGCCGCCATTGGCCGCATTAAAGCAATTGTGAGTGTACCAGAAGTTGGTGAAGTATACGATGGAACGGTGAAATCAATAATGCCTTTTGGTGCATTCATTGAAATTATGCCTGGCAAAGATGGTTTATTACACATTTCTGAAGTGAAATGGGAGCGACTGGAAAGCATGGAGGGCGTGATGGAAATAGGTGAACATGTGAAAGTGAAGCTGGTGGAGATTGATAAAAAAACAGGTAAATACAGACTGTCAAGAAAAGTGTTGTTGCAGCGCCCACCAAAAAAAGAGGAGGCATAGCAGTCATATTTAAATTCGAGAATATTTTGGCGAACTAATTTTTGGGATTTTCGTGTTCAAGACTTAGTATTATTGCTCGATGAGACAGCTTAAGATAAGCAAACAAATCACCAATCGTGAGAGCCAATCACTTGATAAGTATTTACAGGAGATTGGTAAGGTGGATTTGCTTACCGCAGACCAGGAGGTGGAACTGGCCAAACGAATAAAAGCGGGAGACCAGATCGCTCTGGAGAAAATGACCAAAGCCAATTTGCGTTTCGTGGTGTCTGTGGCTAAGCAATATCAAAACCAAGGGCTAACTTTAGGTGACCTCATTAACGAGGGCAACCTGGGACTCATCAAGGCTGCGCAACGCTTTGACGAAACACGCGGGTTCAAGTTTATTTCCTACGCAGTATGGTGGATTCGCCAGTCTATTCTACAGGCGTTGGCGGAGCAATCTCGTATTGTACGCCTGCCCCTCAACCGAGTAGGATCCCTTAACAAGATTTCCAGAACGTTTTCGGAGCTTGAACAGAAGTATGAGCGAGAGCCTTCCCCGGATGAGTTGGCTGATGTGCTTGAAGTGACCACTGCTGAAGTGCTGGATACCATGAAAATATCCGGCAGACATATTTCTATGGATGCTCCCTTTGTACAGGGTGAGGAAAATAGTTTGTTGGATGTGTTGGAGAATGATAGTGAAGTGAAGCCCGACTCAGAGTTGATGAACGATTCACTGAGGAGAGAAGTGCAGCGTGCATTATCCACCCTTACCCAACGAGAGGCTGATGTTATTTCACGCTACTTTGGATTAAACGGAGAACATGCTATGACACTTGAGGAGATTGGAGAGAAGTTTAACTTGACAAGAGAGCGTGTTCGTCAAATTAAAGAAAAAGCCATTCGCAGACTGAGACATACTTCAAGAAGCAAAGCCTTGAAACCTTATTTGGGCTAATGGTGTTTGATTAAAAACTTATGTAAGTCTCAATATTTTGGGACTTTTTTTATTTTTATTTAGCGTAAACGAATATGTCAAAAGAACCATTGAAAGTGCTAATTATCGGATCTGGTCCTGCCGGATACACCGCGGCCATCTATGCTGCACGTGCAGGTCTTAAGCCGGTTTTGCTCACAGGAGGAGAACCTGGTGGGCAACTCACCACCACTAATGATGTGGAAAATTTTCCCGGTTACCCTGATGGGATAAATGGTCCACAAATGATGGTGGACTTGCAAAAGCAAGCAGAGCGGTTTGGTACTGAGATTCATTATAAGTTGGTTACTGCTGCTGATTTTTCAACCTATCCTTTTAAGCTTACGGTAGATGAGAAAGAAGAGATCACTGCGGAATCTGTGATCATTGCCACCGGTGCCACGGCAAAATACCTGGGTATTCCATCAGAAAAGACATTCGCCAACAAAGGGGTGTCTGCATGTGCAGTCTGTGATGGCTATTTTTATAGAGGAAAAGAAGTGGCTGTGGTTGGTGCAGGAGATTCAGCAGCGGAAGAGGCTACCTATTTGTCAAAACTTTGTCCAAAAGTTCACCTAATCGTGCGGAGGGATGAAATGAGGGCTTCAAAGATAATGCAGCAAAGGGTGTTGAATACCCCAAATATAGAAGTGCATTGGAATACAGATACCGAAGAAATACTTGGTGATGATGCAGGGGTGAAAGGAGTTAGGGTTGTTAATAATAAGACAGGAGAGAAAAAAGAGCTATCAATTGAAGGATTCTTCCTGGCGATAGGTCATAAGCCCAATACAGATATATTTAAAGGACAAATCGACATGGATGAAAGTGGGTACATTAAAGTAAAGCCGGGTACCACAAAAACTAATATTGCGGGTGTTTATGCCGTGGGAGATGCAGCCGACAAAGTGTATCGTCAGGCGATAACTGCAGCGGGTACTGGTTGTATGGGCGCATTGGATGCTGAGAAATTTTTAGCTGCAAAAGAGGCAGAGCTTGCACATTAAAATCTTATGAAGCTTGATTTACTTGTATTGGCAGCTCATCCTGATGACGCAGAGCTTGGTTGTGGTGGTACTATTTTAAAGCATATCGCTGCCGGCCAAAAGGTAGGAATCGTTGACTTTACCAGAGGAGAACTGGGAACAAGAGGTACCGTTGAAACCCGGGAGCAGGAAGCTAACGCTTCGGCAAAGATATTAGGACTTTCTGCTCGTGAAAATTTGAATTTTAGAGACGGCTTTTATATCAATAATGAGGTGCATCAGTTGGAGGTGATCAGGACTATTAGAAAGTATCGACCCGATATTGTTTTGGCCAATGCGATTTATGATCGCCATCCTGATCATGGACGAGGAGGTGAGCTTGCATTTGAATCGTGCTTTCTTGCCGGGCTTAATAAAATAGAAACTCGTGATGACGAAGTGGTGCAGGAGCCATGGAGGCCAAATGTACTTTATCACTATATTCAGAGTCAATTAATCACTCCGGATTTTGTTGTTGATGTTACAGATCATTGGGAGAAGAAAATGGAGTCGGTGAAGGCCTTTAAATCTCAATTTCATAATCCCGACAGTAAGGAGCCCGAGACCTATATCTCCAGCCAGGGTTTTTTAAGGATGTTAGAGGCAAGAGGTACAGAACTTGGTCATGCTATTGGAGCCCGCTATGGTGAAGGATTTACGGTGAGAAGAACGATCGGAGTAAATCATCTTACTGATATCCGCTAAGGAGCAAGCCTGTTTATTTTCCACTGATCGTCAACCAGGGTATAAACGATCCTGTCGTGTAGGCGGCTCGGCCTTCCTTGCCAAAATTCAATTTCAAAAGGAGTAACCCCGTAACCTCCCCATTGCTTTGGGCGGGGCAATACTTTAAGGTCTTTATATTTTTCTTCGATTTGTTTAATGCGCTCCTCCAAAATTGAACGCTCATTTATTAAGGCACTTTGTGGAGAAGCCCATGCACCTACCTGGCTATCTCTGGGGCGGCTTTGGAAATAGGCATCCGATGCTTCGCCCGAAACCCGGTTTACTACCCCTTCAATTCGAACCTGCCTTTCCAGTTCCGGCCAGAAAAAATTGAGAGCACACGCAGGGTTGAGTTCAAGTTCTTTTCCTTTTTGACTTTGGTAGTTGGTATAAAATATGAACTGTGCATTTTCGATGCCTTTTAAGAGAACCATGCGTGACGTAGGCCGACCATTTTCAGATAGCGTAGCGAGGTTCATGGCGTTGGGCTCCAGTGCCTTTGATTCGATGGCTTGTTTAAACCATTTTTCGAACTGGTTAAACGGATTTTTGTCCACTGAATTTATTTCTAGAGTGGCTTTGGTATAATCTGTTCTTATATCTGATATTTCTTTCATTTTCTCCTCCAATTTTTTGTTTAAATTAATAAAAGACTAGGTTGCAATTCAGACCTAAGCCTACTTTATTAGCACATATCAAAATATAACAAAACTTAGATTGGGAACGTTTTAATTGATGAGGTTATGGATTTTTTTAAGTACAGGAATAAGTTAAAGCCAGCGAAAGGTAAGATTCTGGTTTCGGAGCCTTACCTTCCGGACCCTAATTTTGATCGAAGTATTGTGCTGTTGTGTGAACATAATGAGGCCGGTTCATTTGGCTTTGTCTTGAACAAACCCTCTGTTGCTGCTTTGGGTGATGTAATGCCTGAATTAGAGCAATTGGATACTATTTTGTTTGTAGGAGGGCCGGTACAACAAGATACTTTGCATTATCTTCACCGCTGTGGAGAGTTATCGGGAGCCACTCCCATTACCGATGACGTATATTGGGGGGGTGATTTTGACAATCTAAAATTTCTTATTGGATCGAATCAGATTAAGCAAAATGAAATTAAGTTTTTTTTAGGGTACAGTGGTTGGTCTGAGGGACAATTAGATGCTGAATTGGAGACTGATTCCTGGATTGTAAGTAATAGATTTAATAGTGAATTAGTATTTGAAACAGATCCAAAAGTGATGTGGAAAAAGTCATTAGAGAGTATGGGGGGACGTTTCTCTGTTTATTCTAATTATCCGGAGGACCCAAGAATGAATTGATTGATTCAATTCAAATATTTTTACGTTATTGTAGAGGATTGAATGAAATTCATGGAAAACGAAATGGATTTGGACACGGAGCAGAAAAATATTTCTGATGAGGCCACGCAAGTGCAGCAAAATGATGAAAATTCATCCCGTAAAGGACGTGATTCTACATTAAATTCAGAGAATGATCTGAATATTGATGAAAGTCATGTAGAGGAACACGATAATGAAAGTCACATTGATTACTCGGACTACTCAAAAGAGAAACTTGCATCGGTTGTAAAAGAGTTAATCAATGAGGCTAGTTTCAGTCGGGTTGATAGTATCATTAAAGTGGTCAGACCTTTATTCAATGCGATACGGAACAAAGAGAAAGCAGTTGCCTTGGAAAAGTTTATTGCTGAAGGAGGCACACAAGATGACTTTGATTACAAAGGCGATACTGCTGACCATGATTTTGATGCCACGGTAAAACTGCTCAGAAGTAAAAAGAATAAATATTTTAAAGAGCAAGAAGAACAGAAGAACGAAAACCTCACCAGAAAAAACACCGTACTTGAAAAGTTGAGATCATTGGCAGATGGTGAAGATACAGAGAATAGCTTTGCTGAATTCAAACTCCTGCAGAAAGAGTGGAAAAGCATTGGGCCGGTACCTAATACGCAATCACGTTCACTCTGGGCCAACTATACGGCACTTTTAGACATATACTACGATCAACGAAGCATCTACTTTGAGTTAAAAGAACTGGATCGGAAAAAGAATCTGGAATATAAGTTTGAGCTGTGCGAACGAGCAGAAAAACTGGCTGAGGAAAAGTCAATTAAAGTGGCGGTAAAGGAGTTGAACGAGTTACACAACGAGTTTAAATATACTGGTCCAGTACCGCGCGAAGAAAAGGACATGGTGTGGGGTCGTTTTAAGGCTGCCTCTGATGCAGTGTACGCCAGACGTGATGCGCACATGGCAGAGCTTCTCGAGAGTTTTAAGAAAAACCTTGAGGTCAAAAAACAACTGATTGAAGAGCTGACACCATTTGTTGAATTTAGCAGTGATCGGATAAAGGAGTGGAACAGTAAGACAAAAGAGATTCTTGCATTACAAAAGAGATGGGAAGCGGTGGGTGCTGTGCCCAGGTCGCAAACGAAGGAAATCAACCGGTTATTCTGGTCGACATTCAAATCGTTCTTTGCCAACAAGAATACTTTCTTTAAAAAACTGGATGGGGAGCGAGAGAAAAACCTGGAGCTAAAACAAGAATTGGTTAAAAAGGCCAATACCATCAAGGATAGTACGGATTGGGACAATGCCTCCGAGGAGTTGAAGAGACTTCAACAGCAATGGAAAGATATCGGCCCTGTTCTAGAGAAACAGAGAGATAAAATTTATAAAGAGTTTAAGACAGCTTGCGATGAGTTTTTTGGGAAACGTAGAGAACAGTTTAGCAAACAAGACGAGGAGCAGTCAGATAATCTGAAACTAAAAAAGGAATTGTGCGATCTTCTGGAGAAACACACTGCTGAAAAATCGGGTACTCCCGAGGTATTATATGATTCGGTGGAGAAGTTTAATGCTATAGGCTTTGTACCCAGAAAGGCCATAAAGTCTATTAAGACGAGGTTTGATAAAGCGGTTGCAGCATTTATTGCTTCTTTACCAGAAGTGGGCGAAGACGAAAAGGAGCGATTAGCGATGGGGGTGCAATTGGTGGGGTTGAAGAATGATCCACATGGAGAGCGTAAGATCCATCACAAAGAGCAGTCCATTAAAACCCAAATCCACAAGGCTGAAAATGATATTGCCATTCTGCGAAACAATATGGAATTTTTTGGAAGGTCAAAGAATGCGGAGAAACTCAAGGAAGAATTTGCCGAAAAACTCGAAGATGCGGCAAGCCACTTGAGTGACCTTAAAAAACAGCTCAAATTGCTAAAAACAGTCTAACCGGGGGTTTGGATTAGTCTCCACTTCCTTTATTTTTGCACATCATTTCTGAAGCTAACATTCCGATCCCGATAGCAATCGAAATCGAGGTGGTAGAGCAACTGACTTGTAAACAATAGGTAAAAAGCCTCCATAGCTCAGCTGGTAGAGCAACTGACTTGTAATCAGTAGGTCGCTGGTTCGATCCCGGC
>CAYPDF010000023.1:0-45413 GCA_964409415.1 uncultured Ohtaekwangia sp.
AAGAGTTCATAACAAGATTAGTAGAGGTTCAAAAAATGCCAAAGCAATGAGGTTAGTGGATAAGACTGGATAATCGAAAATACAGGGACAAAATTTTCTAAAACATTTGATAATGTTTGATTAAGTTTGTAACTTATTGATAATCAGATACTTACGTTACATAATTAACCTTATGTTAAGTAGAACAGGAATATACCCCTTAAAATTTTTGTAACTGATTGATAATCAGATACTTACGTTTATTTATACCCCCAAATGAAAATTTTTTGCCTCCCTTTTATAGTTGCGGCTTTATTTTGGTCCTGTGAGGACTCTTTTTTTAAGCCTTTACATCCTGCGAAGATTGAAATAATGGCTCCTGTACAGTTTAATGGTGTATCTGGAGTTCTCTACGACACATTGTGGCTAAAGCCAAATGAAGAGCCCAATTACAATTTTAGGGTCAGATTTAGTAAGGGAGAAAACCAAGACAGCTTCAATCCAACTGTTAGCTTTGATGGCTCAGGATCAAGTCAATTTTCTGGCTCCCTGGAGAGCGGCCAGATCGTGGAAGTCAACTATAATCCTAAATCAGAAGGTCAACACCCTATTTTGTTTTTTTGGGACAACAACCCTTGCGGATATTACCCTAAGGAAAAAGTAATTTTGTTTCTATATGTGACCAATGAAATTGCAACAAAACGTGTCTAGTGAGATAAGCAATAGATGAGTATCCTTAAATTCAGACTAACCGTCAATAGACTTTCTAAAAAAAATATCATGAGCCCAGCGTTTAGAAGCGTTATTGAAATACCGCAAGGCATTGAATTAAAGGACACGCTAGAGGTTACGGGCATCAAAGAAAATAATGGGAATATTCAAATTACAATCACTCAGTATTTCGAAACTCCTGAAGAAAAAGAAAAGAGAATTAAACTGTACCAATCCAAACCACTGAAAGGATAAAGCAAGCACATTGAAAACAATATTGCATTATGAATATAAAGGATACGCTCGATAAACCACTCCCCGAATTAGAAGAGCAAATACAATTCATGCGCAAAGTATGGACCACAGTAGGTACTGATGATGGTCAGGTTTCGATTACTAAAAAAGATTTTGAAATGATGGAGGCAATATTGGGCAGCTTATGCGCAGTAAAATATATTGTTAGAACTTAAGTTAAGCCCCTGATTATTTAATTTTTTTAAAGTAGATCCTCTCCTCTCCCAAACCGCACGCAAGATCTTTTGCCTGTTGATCGCTCACATGAAGGGAAAAGCTGTTTACTGAATTGAGTGCAAACCTCACAGGTTCAACGACTAGATAACCATTGTATTTGCGAAAATGAAAATACTTATATCCCTCAAGAATTGAATCATGATAGAGACTAATATTGAATTCCGGTAAAAGCTCATGGGTCATTTATGCCAACTTTAAACCTTAGAATGCAAATAAGATAATTCTACTTTTAAAGACATGATGATTTAAACTTTTTTTAGTATTTTTAGAAACCCTAGCGATACCTAATAGTATCTGGTGGATCACAAGAGCCCTCAAGTTAAGGCAACCGGAAAAGGTTGCCTTTTTTTGTTCCGGGGAGCTAACGAGGAAATCGTGGTGACTTACCTAAAAGTAAGATTAATAGCAAAGGTAGTTTTTTGCGTCTGAGACAGGACTTTCAGGAATACGCTCAAAAGACTACTGATGAACGGTAACCCCCTACCAGCTAGCGCTTTCAGGAACCCCCATTAATTCCGTTTCCTTTTGTCCTAGTGCCATCCCTTCTCACCTTCCCTTTTCAGATGGCTTTCCTGAAAAAAACCTTAGCTCTTAGCATTAACAACTTTTAACTTAACCCCTACCTACTATGAAAATGCTAATTTATTTCTGTTTTTTTCAATTCACTCTTGCATCATGCATTCTTGTTACACCAAAATACCTTGCGGAAGGACTTACTGTAACCATTATTCATAAGGACCGTTTTGAAAGTCACAATGAAACACTCCTGCAAAGACAAATAGTTGGCGGAACTATTCACGAAGGCGTCCCAACTGTTTACCGCTATCCTGCCATGAATTTACTCCAGCTAAAAACAATTGACGGCAAAATATATTATGTTGACGTTGATGCCCAAACCTTTGACAAAATCCAGGTTAATTCAGTTGTAAAAAGTAAACACAATTGGAAACTAATAACAAATTTACCTGACTTTAAATACAGCAAACAGTAATTCGGTAGTCATTAACTTTGAAGCTTCTTCTTTTCAACTATGAGCTTCTGGTAAACCTTTATTGACTGCCTTGTGAGACTCTCACGATCTTCACTGATTTTGTGGCTGGCATTAGAAATCAGATTCAGGTACAATTCAAGTAACTCATCACTTACATTCTGAAATCCAATAGTGTACAAAATTGGTGTTGCTAAGTGTACCTGGTACCATACATCATGAATTCCATAAGTGGCCAGTCCATTAAAGAAGTAAGTGCTTTTTAATTCCTCATTAATAAGGTAAAGTGCCAAATCCATTTTATTAGGAATTCGTACCAATGGGTGTCTGTATTTTCTCATCGACCAAAATTATTCAATGCAGCTCATATAACTCCATAACATTTGTTCATAATACAACGAGCAATTGTTCAGAATTTACTTTAACACCGGTTAACTGAAGGTTATTCCAGGCGCGATATTTTTCAACCATTTAACCTGTTACCAATACTTGTTACTACCACCACATCATTTTCAATACCAAAATTCGGTTCTTTTCCCGAGTGCCGCCAAGAAGTTCCGGCATATGAACAGATCACTTCCCTGAAGGGCCCCTTCTATTAATATTCCGTTGCCTCTTGGCTGTATGCTCAAAGCCACCCCTATCCCCTCTCTGGAAAAGAACCGGGAGCACATAGTATTAAAAATAATTTTCAAACTAAACAACATTTTCAAATGAGAGATTACATAGAACTCTGCACAACAACACCTTTCGATGAAAAGTGTGCTCAACTCGGTGAAGATAATTACATGCAAAACGCGCGCATTGAAGCTCATGCATATATTAATCAATTAATACGAGTACACGGAGAAAATCCTGAAGGAACTAATTTTAGAATTACACAGAACCCGCACGACTTCGGAATGTACTTAGATATTCGTTTTGATTTTGACGAAGAAATCGAAATGCACCTCTATTACATGCATAATATTGAGAGCGGCCTACCCTTATGGGATATGAAGGCTAAACTTGAACTCAATAAAGCTGGGTATAAGATCGACAGAAAGGATAACCTGAGAAGTTTAAATCAACGAGCTGCATAATTATAGGGCTTAACGCTTTTTTTTTATTCGTTACAATTCCCCGCGATTTCTCACTTCTACTCTCTCATTATTTTAATAGCAAAGATCGGTCTATTCCCCTGACCTCAGGCAAGAAGTTCCGGCATATGAACAGATCACTTCCCAAAGGGCCCCTTCTATTAATATTCCGTTGCCTCTTGCCTTTCACACACCCTATCAACCCACCGGCCGGTCAGGTGAAAAACCGCAACCTGAGCATTTAAAATTAATGTTCAACTAAAACAACTAAAAAAATGAAGAATGATTTTCACGAACGTAAGCAAAATAAAATTGCACGTTTCAAAGAACTCGCTGACAAAAATGAGTCTAAGTCAGAACAACAATTTAAAAGGGCCAGTGAGCTGGCCAGTGTAATCCCATTTGGGCAACCGATCCTGATTGGCCATCATTCTGAAAAGCGTGATCGCAATTTCAGAGCACGTATTAACAACATTCAGGACCAGGCAATGGTGTCCAGTTCTAAGGCTCAGTACTATGCTGAAAAAGCAGCTATTGCAGAATCAAATAAATCAATAAGCTCTGACGATCCGGATGCAATTCACAAATTAACAGAGAAGTTAGAAGCAATGATTCAGTTTCAAGAACTTATGAAAGCAGCCAACAAAATCATAAAAAATTCCAAGCTGACTGAATCTCAAAAAATAGAAAAGTTGGGAGAACACAACATTAAAGAAAAACATGCAGTTGAATTAATACAACCCGACTACTGCAATCGCATCGGCTTTCCTAGTTACCGATTAACAAATAACAATGCAAATATAAACCGCATCCGGAAAAGAATCCAGGAACTAGAAAATACCAATCGTATGGAGTCAAGCGAAACGGAGATTAATGGGATCAAAATTTTTACTAATGTGGAAGGTAACCGGATACAAATATTTTTTCCAGATAAACCAGAGGAAGCTATTCGCACTAAACTTAAATCGCATGGATTTAGATGGTCACCAACAGAAAAAGCTTGGCAACGACAGATTTCTCAAAGCGCACTATACTGGGCAAGAGAAATTATTACCGGCATTGATGTACATCAAAATGACATAGTACAAAATTCACACGATCCGTCTGGAAATGGTCCTACTGGCCACGGTGAGGATTGTTACAGCGATGCTGATCCTGGACTTTAAGTTGAACAAACCTTACGGTGCTTTAGGTTAACCGTATTTTTTAAAATTCCGAATTTTCACAATTAACTTTATAAACCATTATGAACAACATTATTACAACCTCCTTTCCATTAGTAAGACAATCCTTCCATGCAATAGAAATTCATCCTTGTAGATTAATTGATCAAAATAGCATTGAACAATGTGAAAACCACGAAGCTGATTTTTGGTCAGTATATATTCATCTATCTGAAGGAGGACTAGAATGCATTGCTGACTTTTCCACTGAGGAATTGGCAATACAATTCAATGATTTTCTCGATTCCTTTAAATGTAATTTCACTTTTGATTCTGAAGGATCAATAACATGGTGTGTAGATGATTTTGATACAAGAGCGCGAGGACATGAAATGGACAGGATCGAAGAAATAGATCCTGAATTATACCAACAATTAGAAGCTGACTCTGAAATGCAAGTTCCACTTAAGTACATGATTTATGATCGAAGAAAATTCAAAGAGGCACTTGCAAGGATGATAGACAAACATGATTGTAATGAAGGAATTCATTGGATTACTATTGATTGTTATCTCGATGAGATGTGCAAACTTGTCGAATCATAAACTTTAAGTGGGGGAGTTAACACTCCCCTTTTTTATTCGAACGATATTACTCTCTCTCTCTCTCATCATTTTTTGGTTGCAAATATCGGCTTGATTCCCTGAACCTCAGGCAAGAAGTTCCGGCATATGAACAGCCTACTCCCCTAAAGGGTCCCCTCTATTAATATTCCGTTGCCTCTTGCCTTTCACACACTCCCCATACACTTCCTGGTTCATGGAAAAGCCGGTGCCGGTGGCATTAAAAAATTAATGTTCAACTAAAACAAAAAAAATCATGGAAACTACTTTTAAAAAAAGTCCCTACTTCACATCACTTAACTACTACAATAAGCGAGATGCAGCTATTTCATTATTTGAAGCCTTTACCCGTGCCGGATGGAAAACCTACGGCTACAAAGAAGACCAAAGTGACAGTATGACGGACTACTTCTCCCCTGCCCGCTGGGACGGAGTCGCAACAAAACAAGACTTAGTAATTTGTATCAATGTCCCCGAACATTTGTCAAAATCGTACAGTGGTACAGACATTAAGCAAACGAGTATTACTACCAAGCCCTGCGAACAGTGTAATAGCACTGGCATTGATCCTGAAGGCTGGACCTTATTAAAAGCACGACTCGATCCTATTAAATACAACCTTAGAAAATTTTTACGTCAACAACCTGGTGCTACGGTAAATGAAAATAACGAAATAATAACCGCTGACGGGAAAAAACTTCCTTACCTAGTCTCTGACCTGGTAAGCCCAATAACATTCCATTCTAACGGTAACGAGAAATGCAGAAAATGTTTAGGTAAAGGGAGCGCTGTTGATACATCAGAAGCCGTAGTTCTGGATACCTGGCCAGAGTTTCAACCCAACCCAAAAAGAAAAGCTTGGCATCTTGAACGTAAAGGTGAGATTTTAGCATCAGGAATGAGTATCGCTAAATTTTACGAAGGGTATTACGAGAGCAAAGACCAGGACAGAGAACTGATCATTAGAACTGTCACAGATGAGTTTGTAGCAACATTGGAAAAATATCTTACCGTTTCTACTCAACAAGAAGTTAACCAACCTAGTAAAACGAAAACACATATTGAGCTAATAGATTACAACACCAAATCAATTGCATTGAAAGGTGACACAAAACCGCACAAAGATTCCCTGGGAAAAAACGGCCTTCGTGGCCTATACAATTCCAAATTAACTGATCCTACAACAGGAGAAAAATTTGCAGGGTGGATCTTCTCGAATGCTCAAAGAACACAAGTGGAAGAGTTTCTAAAACAACTTAGCTAATGATTTATTGATATTGATTCAAGTGGGTGAGACTTTAAAGAAGTCTCACCTTTTTTTACTCGATCAAGGACACACAACCTATTTGATATAATGCTTAGTTAGCGATTTTTAAATACTCTCTCTCATCATTTTTTGGTTGCAAAAGTCGGTCTCTTATTGCTGACCTCAGGCAAGAAGTTCCGGCATATGAACAGACTACTTCCCTAAAGGGCCCCTTCTATTAATATTCCGTTGCCTCTTGCCTTTCACGCGCAAAATCCCCCTCCCACACCTGGTCAGCAAAAAGACCGATACCTCAGGCATTAAAAAATTATTGTTCAACTAAACAAATTCAACAAAATGGAAGCACAACAAATGTCCGTCAACCTCGATCTTATAACAGTAAGTTCGACCAACAACATCTTTAGAGCTAAAAAGGACTTTAGTCCAGCTGCTCTCAAAGAACTTACATTATCAATTTCCCAAGATGATGTAATACAACCCATTTTACTCACCCCCGATCTGGAAAAGCCAGGTCATTACAAATTAATTGCTGGTGAACGGAGATTCCACGCCAGCAAGCTTGCTGGTAAAACAGAAATTCCAGCAAACATTAAACAAGTAGTTACAGATGAAAAAGCGTTTGAGCTTCAGATCATTGAAAATTTCCAGCGCGAAAAAGTTCATCCCTACAATGAAGCAAGAGGGTATAAGATTTTAATGGATAACAATCCTGAAATAACTACAGCAGAAATTGCTTCACGGGTAGGTAGATCAGAGGCTTACATTATACAAAGACTTAAACTGAACGACCTGGTACCAGAAGGAAGAAAAGATTTCCTTGCCAATCACATGCTGCTAGGACACGCCTTGCTATTAGCAAGACTGACACCTCAAAATCAACGAGACGCAATTGAAGAAATTAAAGATTCACAAGATGGATACGGTACTGTCAATGAATTAGAAAATTATATCAACCGATCTATTACCAACCTATTATCAAACGCACCATTTGACAAAGATGATGCGCAACTATTACCTAAAGCTGGCGCCTGCTCACTATGCCCAAAACGCTCTGGCGCTTCTCCCCTATTATTTTCAGATATTGCAGAATCTGATAGATGCATGGACAGATCATGTTTCATGAAGAAGTCCAATACATTTATAATTCAACGAACTCGGGAAATAATTGAATCCGAGCCTCAAATTGTCTTGCTAAAAAATTACGCAGATCCACTACCCGAAGTACAAAAGCTTCTTGACGAGCACAAAGTTAAACCGCTAAAAGAATACGATGACTTTAGCTCCCATGATAAACAGGGAAAAAAAGTAAAGGGCTTTTGGATATCAGGAAGAGAGCAAGGCAAGCTGCAAACAATTCATGTTAGAAGCTCTTCCAAAAATGAATCAGTCAACAGTGACCAACAAAATCTTAAGCAGATGGTCACCAAAATACAAGACCGCACCAAAAGAGGAAAAGAACTCGATGGTGAAAAGGTGTACGCAAAAATAATTGAGGCTTTAAAATCACACCCGACTCAAAAAAAAGAATGCAAAAAGAAACTACTTGCACAGGAGGAAACCCTGCTATGGTATATCATTCTTGACAAAGCCGGTTACCATGGCAAAGCTGAGCTTAACAAATTACTTGGACTAACGAAAAGCTCCCCGGAAAAGACCTACAAAGTTCTTTCATCACTTAAGCCAGAACACAAAGCATTGTTGTTACGAAAAGTAATGCTTGATCAATATTGTGGAATATATCCAACTTCAGATCATGGGTTTATTATCAGAAAAATTGCTGAGGCATACAGTGATATTGATATTAAAGGTTTCGAAGCTGAACAAGCAGTGATACGAGCGAAGCGAGAATCCCGAGCCAAGGAAAAAATCCAGGCATTGGTTCAAGAGCTCAAACCTACTAAAAAGAAAAAGTCATAATTAGACAATAACCCGAGGAAGGCTTTGAAAAAGCCTTCCTTTTATTTTATTCGAGGACACTGGCATGTCATAGTTTTTTAAAACTATAGGCTTCAAGCCGATCGGTTCATGCGTCTCTACTTACGCTCCGGTTACCGCTTCACCCCCTTTGATAAGATCAAAGGGACTTGCGCTACCACCTACGCTCCATCCGTTCCTTATCAACCGATCCGCTTTCATGACAGTAGACAACACTCTTCAGGATCGTGGCTTTTCAAAAACATTATCTTATTCCCCCGACCTAAAGAGAGTTGTCCTTTTAAGACCGATATATACTCCACAATATCCAAGCTCAACTATTTTTTCTTGCGGGAAACATACCCAAATGGTTTTTGTAACCAACGATTTTCATCCAAGACATTCTTGAGAACCCACATATCCTGCATGTGCCATTCAAATTGATCTCCGGCACCATCACTAAACGATAAGGTAATTTTACACCTGGATATGATGGGCTCTTTCAAGCATCTTGAGACAATTTCGTAGTCCTCAAACCTCTCTGGTGGTTCAGCCTGCATACTATGATCCAAATAGCACAGTAGCTCATTTCCCTGTTTTTTCACTGTAAGTATGTGCATGCTATTACTATTTGGTCTTGGATGCTTTTTCCCATAAGGCTCTGAATAATCCTTACGTTGAACTTTATAAATACCAACCTCTAATTTCATTTCACCTTTCAATAATTAACTATTTTAAATTTTTAGCGATTTTCCCCTTCAGGCGGTCTTTCTTTTACCTCAATTTAAGCAATACTGCCGTCAACCCGTCAATGGCTTTCGCGGCATAAACGGCACCTGCCTACGGCCTTCCTTCCATTTATTCCACGATCCATTGACTGAACAACGGCAGATTGCTTGTCACTTTGGTGAGGGGATCGGTAAACGAAAAAACCGCCATAGAAGTTAACAGAATGTTATGCCAGGAAACCTGAGGGGAATCGGAAAAACAAAAAAATTTCTTTTTTAATAATCTTTAAAAATATTAATGCTGTTAGCATCGACACCCACCGGCCAGCTCGACCCGGAGGATCTTCTGGTCATTCATGTTAACATCAACTTTGGATATCGGGCAGGATCTTCGCCAGGCCTCCCGGTTTTGCAGCTCTCCATGTTAGCAGCTTAAATTCCTTTGAACAACGCTTTCAATGCATGTGCTTTTGCCTGGGTTTCGCTTACCCCACAACTTAAGTCCGCGTTGAATTCCATATAATATTCATCTACTCTTTCATCAACAAAGTCATCCAGTGTTTGACCGTTTAAAATTTCCCGCAACTTGGGATGGCCAAACAACTTATCGTAAAGCATTTGAGAAATTGATTCGTGCGGTGCCGTGTCTTCTGATTCCTGTTTCATGGCTTTATACTTTTTGTTTTATAAGGGACTTTTTATGTGTTAGCATCAATGCCCATGGCCGGCCAGCTCCCGGAGCTGCTGCAGCTGCTTTATGTTAGCTTCGCTCGATACACCCGCCAGTCCTACTTTTTTGTGTTTAAGAACACAAATTCAACCTTAAAATCGTTACTCAACTTCAACGCAGCTTCAAACGATTTACCTGCCTTTGACTTTAAATCCTTGATAGCTCCTGTTTTCTTTTTTTCGACCAACATCATTAATTGTTTATCGGTTAATTTCTTTTGAGCAATTATTCTGTAAATAAAAAAATTACAGGTTCGATCAAGACAAGAGGCTCCTTTTTCGCCAATTCTTACCTTGGAGTGCTGACATTTTGGACAGGTTATAGTGGCTCCCTCAGTGTGATCAGCAAACTCAAGTTGGTTTTCAGAATTCAGTTTCAATCGAGCAGAAAACTCTTTTCCGGATTTATTCAGAAAGCCGCTGAGTTCGCTTTTTGTAATTCCTTGTGTAAGCAGCTCACGAACTACACTCACAGATAGAATTTTACCAGCAATTTTTTTCCGTATCTGAAACGGGCAACCATGATTGGTCCACTGGTCTATCCCATTGACCTGTTCTTTAGCCCAGGCAGCATTTGAACACAGATAGGAATTTGTACCAATAACAATTTTACCTTCCTTGCATAACGGACAGGTTGCCCCTATTTCTTCCTTATCATATTTGTGAGATTCCAACAGGCTAGCTTTTTCCTTGAGCAGTTCCATATGTTCAATCATGAAACTAATTGTCTCTTTCAGAAAATCTCTCTGGGTCACCTGGCCAGTTAAAATCTGATTCAATTTATTTTCAAAAAGACCCGTTAGTTCAGGAGAAGCAATTTTGTATTCTTTAAGCAGCTTATAAAGTTCCAAGCCGTCCTGAGTGGGAATAATAAAGCGCCCTTTGTCTTCAATGTAATTTAGATCATAAAGCCTTTTAACAATTTCTGCTCTGGTGGCTTCAGTGCCGATACCGCAGGTTTTCATCGCCTCAGATAATTGTTCATCATCTACCAGCTTTCCTGCATGTTCCATTAGTTTGGAAAGTGATTCAGTAGTTAGAAGCAAAGGCTTTTGTGTCTTCTTTTCCAAGATGTTTTTTTCAACAACACGAAGACTTTCACCCTGATCAACATTTGGCAATTTTTGTTCTTCCGCCTGATCACCATCAGGCTCCTTCACATTGTTTAATTCCTGAAGTGCGTTGTCCAATAGGCGCCAACCCTCCGTGATCACCTCCGTACCATATGACTTGAAAACATCCGGGGTATGATTAAATTCTAACCGCGTTTGTTTCTTGACGCAGCCAGGCATAAACGCCTGAACAAATTGCTTGACAATTAGTAAATAAATGATTCGCTCATTCTTGGTTAGTTCTTTTCCGTCCGGAAATTCTAAAGTCGGTATGATTGCATGATGGGAACTGACTTTTTTATCATCAAAAGGAGCTTGAGAAACCCCACCAGAAGCGAGGTTTTTTGAAGTGCTCCTGATTGACTCAGGAATGACTTTAGAGGCTTGTAGCTTGGCTAAAATGCTTATGGCGCCCTCTTTCATGTTTTCCGGCAAATAGCGGCTATCTGACCTGGGATAAGAGGTGAGTTTGTGCTTCTCATAGAGGCTTTGTGCGGCCTCCAGCGTTTGATCCATTTTCAGGCGGAATAACTTACTGGCTTCCCGTTGAAGGGCACTCAAGCTGAATAACAGAGGCGCAGGCTCTTTCTTATCCTTCACTTCCTTTTTTGAACAAATCAGGCTCTCTGGAATAGTTGAGTAAAAGGAATCGGCCATGCTTTTTTGTAAAAATGACTTTTCGTTTGTTGCATAGAACCGGATACCTTTTTCCAGGGTAATTCGAATTTTCCAGTAGGGAGTTTCGGTAAAATCATTGTGCCTTTTAAAGGCATCACAGACCATCATTAAGGTTGGGGTCTGCACACGACCGAAAGTCCAACTACCTGATTTAGCGGACTTGCTTAGCAACCGCGACAAATTCATACCATAGAGCCAATCTGCTTTCTGCCTGGTTTCAGCACTTTGATAGGAGTTTTCGAATTCTGCCAGTGGGCGAAGATTTTGAAAAGCGGTAGTTAATGATGCATCTGTATAATCACTATACCAAAGACGCTTGCAGCGGGAAATATCAGTGTAACCCGCCATTTTAATAATTGACCAAAAAATGTTCTCTCCTTCCCGATCCGAATCACACGCATTAATAACTTCGGTAGATTGTGCTAAGAGTTGTTTGATTAATTCAAATCTGTTTCTTCTATATTTTTCTTGATGAACTTTAAACTTGAATTCCGGTAGGATCGGAAGATCTTCTAGTTTCCATTCTTTGTACCTGGTATCGTAGTCTTCTGGTTCAAATAATTCGACCAGGTGACCATATGCTGAGGTGACGATATATCCATTGCCTTCATAATAACCTTCTTTTTTATTTACTGCCTTTCGGTTAGCTGCGATAGGTTCAGCGGTAAGTGGTTTTTCTGCAATGATAAGTTTCATTTTGAAAACATTAATCTCTCCTGCACCATCTTCTAATCTACTTGAAGGTTAGGGATTTCGCTTTTGGAGCTCCATTTGCCGTCATTGTCTTTAACCCGAACACTTACGCTATAGATTCCGGTCTGAGGAAAAATGATAAATATGTGATCAGAAAGAATGGTATAAACTTTTCCCAATACGCTGAATTCATATTCTTTGATTTGCCCTCCGTAACGTTCATCACGATCAAAGCTTTCACTGGCATCAAATTTCCATTCATAACGTGAAAGCTGCCCAATTTTTCTAGCAGTAAATCGGGAAACAGGAAGTAAATTTTCAAACGCAGTTAACTCCACAATTGCCGTTTTTGCCAAGCCAAAATTATCCGTAACAGTAATTGTAAATCGGTGTATTCCCAGAGTTGCCGGATAGTAGTCAAATTGAAGTATTGCGGAGTCTCTTTCAAAGGTGATATTATTGGATTGTATCTCAACGCCCTCTTGTAAGAGCTTGCCAGTACCCTCTAATTGGGAATATTTAACCTCTCGGATATTGTTGTTCTCATCGGTTACACGAAGTGAAATATGATACTTAACCTGACTCATTTTGACACTGTCTCTCAAAACCGGTGCATTTGTTTCGCCCATGAAATTAATCTGAGGGCTTTGGTTAAGGCTATTCAAAAAGTCCTCAGTTTCACCACAAGAAAATAGAAAAACTGCAATTGAAAATAGAAGTAGAATTCTCATTGCCTGATTGTTTTAAAGTTATAAATCGCTGTATTGGTACGTAGGATTACATTGTACATTCCTGGATTTAGATTAGTAATATCAATGTCAATTAGATTGCTTCCTTCAGTGATGTTAAAAGTTCCCGCCTCGTAGCTATGGCCGATGTAATCAACAACTGTGATTTTGTACATCTCTGCTATTGGTGCATCTATTGAAATTTTGAATAATCCATTATTCGGATTTGGAGAGTGCTCAACAATGGCACGTCCCTGAACAGCCGTTCTTCCCCCGGAATTATCCGGTGTCTTATCTTCACGGCCAGGTTCAGTCAGAACAGTAATGTATTTTTCTTTTGTAATTGTTGTCTTGCAACCCGTAGAGCTTGTTAAAGTCAGTGATACATTAAAGGTGCCAGATTCATAATAGTACTTGTAAGGATTCTTTTCATAAGAAACTAATCCATCACCAAAATTCCATTCGAAGTTTTGTGCATTTTTCAGTGAGGTGGAATAGAAAATAATAGGTTTGGCAAATGGTATAGTTGTATCAGGAGTCGTAAAATCTCCAGATGGATTATCAGTTTGCACCCTTATGAAGTCACTTTGACCAGAAGAGCAACCAAATTGATTTATTGCCTTAAAGTACACCTGTTCCTCTCCAGTGATTTCATATTGGATTGATTCACCGGTGGCAAATGGTTCAGATTCATTTTTTCTAAACCAACCGACAGTAACATTATTTATTAAATCATCAGGATTAATTTTGGCTGATAGCGCTAAGAATGAACCCACACAACCTGACACAGTACTTAAGGTAGTTGTTGCTGCTTTGGGAAGCCCTGTTACTGTCATAGTTCTCCTTCCGGCAATATCACAGGCTTGGGTACTAATTGTAAAATTAATAGTGTGAGTACCAACGCCAGCCAAGGAAGGATAGAATGTATTAGAAACTACACCGGAACCCGACCAAATACCGCCCTGCAGTTCAGCGGAAAAATTTAAGGGTATCGGTTGGGAATTAATACATACAATACTGTCAGTACCAAAGTTATTGATGGAGCTCGCGCGTACTTCAATGTTTAATGCATCAGTACTGACGCAGCCATTTCCATTATCAACCACATAGTCAATGGTGAAGGTCCCCAAACCAGAAGCAGTGGGATTAAAGATATTGTTAGTCACTCCTGTTCCAACATAAATTCCACCCGCAGGAGAACCACGACCTGTCAAGTCAAAATTTCCAACTGCAGAACAGATCGTTAAATCGTCACCCGCATCAATTGGTAGCTGATCCTGAACAGTGAATACCCTAAACGCATTCGAACTGCATCCAAAAGCATTTATGTAAGTGTAGGTAAGAACATGGGAACCAACTCCAGCAACTGAAGGATTAAACACACTTCCAGTTAACCCATTACCCGTCCAGGTTCCTCCAATAACATTAACATCTTTGATCAAATCATAATTATTTGCATCAAGGCACAGTGTTTTATTATCACCAATCACCAATGCTTGAGCGGTGTTAACGGTGATGTTCCTAAAGGCGGTTAGATCACATCCATTGTAGCGCAGTGTGTAGGTGATCACGTGAGTACCGGCCTTGGCCGTGGATGGATTAAATATTGATCCCGTTATTCCTGGGCCTGTGAAAGTTCCACCTTTAATAGAAGCATCGGTTAACAAATTGATTGGTGTATCTCCGATACATACTGATCGATCCCCACCAATGGTAAGAACAGGTTCACTTAGTACATTGACCGTGATTATATCTGAAGCCGTACAGGAATTGGTGTTGGTAAATGTGTAAGTTAAAATATGTGTACCCAATCCGGCAGACAACGGATCAAAGACTCCGGCAATAACACCTAACCCGCTCCATGCTCCGTTTATTGGTGTTGCTCCTGCCAGTGTAATAGGCGCGGCATTGATACAGATATCAAAATTTGCTCCAGCTTCAACAACAGGAGGATTAGTTACAGTAATTTGCTTTGTAGCACTACCGGTACATCCGTTAACATCAGCATAACTATATGTAATCTGGTAGACTCCAGCGCCAACTGTACCTGGATTAAAAATATTGGAAGCTACGCCTTGACCAGACCAAACCCCGCCAGTAGGAAAACCGGAGGTTGCTAATGAAACGGTTGGAGTTGTTACGCACACCGTAATAGCAGGACCAGCGCTTACCGTAATTATATCATTGACCGTGAACAAGCGATTAGCAGTGGCCACGCACCCAAACTCATCTGCATACGTATAGGTTATAATGTGAACACCCACACCAGCAGCATTAGGATTAAAGTTTGTTCCAGACACACCAGGTCCTGACCAGGTACCGCCTAAAATGTTCGGATCATTTGTTAGTGAATAGGAAGAAGAATTTTTGCAGAAGGATCTATTTAATCCTGCACTTACCGTAATAGCGGGTCTTACCTGAATGGTTTTAGAAGAAGTACTGATGCATCCCTGGCCATTATTGTAGGTATAGGTTACCGTGTAAGTACCCACGCCAGCTAATGTAGGATTGAAAAAACTTCCCTCCAGGCCACTGCTTCCCGACCAGCTTCCACCGACCTGAGAAATTCCTAAATCCAAATCAATACGTGGACTATTGACACAAAGAATTCTGTTGGCTCCAATATTGATACTTGGAGGAAGCCCCACTGTAATTGTTCTATTGTCTGTGGCAGAACATCCGTCCAAATTGGTCACCGAATAATTGATTGAATAAGCACCAACACCTACGGCAGGATTAAATGTATTTCCGCTGACTGAGGGTCCGGTCCAGATTCCTCCGGATGGAAATGAAGTCAGGTTTAGATTAATTGGATTTGCCGTTGTACATACGCTTAAATTTGGACCGGCATCAACGCTTGGAATTGACTTAACAGAGGCCACTATATTATCAGATACAACGCATCCGTAAGAATCAGTATAAGTATACTTTAAAACCTGTGCGCCTAATCCGGCAGTGGTGGGTACAAAATTTGTTCCGTTGGAAATACCTATCCCAGACCATACCCCACCGGATGGGACTGCCTGAGTAGATAAATTGAATGGGGTAGAATTGATACAAATGTTTAAATCAGGTCCCGCATTAATGGACGGTTCAGCCCTTACAATAACTGTTTTGTTCGAAGTGCTTACACAACCCTGACCATTATTAAATGTATAAGTCAGAAGATGATTACCAATTCCGGCAGTAATGGGATCGAACTGACCGTTGCTTACAGCCGGTCCCGTCCAGGTTCCTCCTGAAACGTTGCTTACTAAATTAAGATCGAGCAGTCCAGAAGTTATGCAGACCGTTAAATTATTGCCTACGTTAATGACTGGCGGTAAGGCAACAGTGATTACTTTGACTGATGAATTTGTACAGCCCGTAGTTGGGTCTGTTACCTGATAATTAAGATTATAATTGCCAATGCCTACCGTTCCAGGATTAAAGAATGAACCGGACAATCCTGCTCCAGTCCATGAACCACCAGAAGGGAAAACAGCAGTATTTAAATTGACGGGCGAGGCTGTTGTACATAGTGTCAACGGTGATCCCGCGCTGACAGAAGGAAGCGGATTAACAATTATATTTTTGGTATCAGCTGCCGTGCAGCCGAAAGCATCTGTATAAAGATAGTTTATTGTATGTGTACCAGGCCCTGCATTAGCAGGCGTGAAAATGTTACCAGAAATTCCGGTACCACTCCAAACTCCACCGCGTTTATCTGGTGATGTTGTCAAATCTATTGGCACATTATTCACACAGGCGGTTTGATTGATTCCAGCATCAACTACAGCATCCGGCCGCACTGTCAATGTTTTACTATCAGTACTTATACAACCAACACCATTATCATAGAGATATGATATTACGTGGGTTCCTAAGCCTGCAACTTGCGGATTAAAAAAACTGCCGCTTACAGCAGTACCACTCCATACACCTCCGGTAACAGATGAACCTACGTCAAGATCAAACAAGCCTGTGGATATACAAATTACTTTATTAGGCCCTGCATCAATAACAGGAGGAGCCGTAACAGTTATAGTACGTATCCGCGTAGTGGTGCATCCGCTGGCGTCTACAACAGTATAGCTAATTGGATGAACGCCAACACCGGCCAGAGTAGGATTAAAATTAGTCCCTTGCAAACCAGTTCCGAAAAAAGAACCACCCGTTGGAAATACTGAAGCAGCTAGATTGATAACAGGAGCGGTGACACATACAGTCAAATCAGATCCTACACTTATTGATCCTGGAGCTATTACCGTGATCGTTTTGGTATCGGTTGCACTACACCCGTAAAAATCTGTATAGTTATAACTAATCAAATAAGAACCAGGTCCAACTGAAGGATTAAATGTTGATCCTGTAACCGAAGTGCCGCTCCAAGTACCCCCTGTAGCACTTGCTCCAATATTCAAGTTCACCGCAGGCCCATTACTACATACTTGAAAATTTGGACCCGCATCAATTGTTAGTTGAGGAAAAACAGTAATTATTTTTTCATCAAAATTGGAACATCCATTGGATTGTGTGATTGTATAATTAATAACATGTGTACCAACTCCAGCAAGTACAGGATTAAATATACCGGTAGGACCAATTAAACCAGGTCCCGACCAGGTACCATTTACTGGAGTGGCACCTATTGTTAAATCGACCAGAGAGCCGTTAATACACATAAATAAATTACTTCCTGCATTTACAGTGGGTAAGTCAGTTACAGTAAGGGTTCTGGTGGCCGTATTACTACAACCATTCCCATTTGTATAGGTATAATATATCGTGTGTGTGCCTACGCCAGCTGAAGAAGGAGTAAAAAAATTGCCACTGACTCCAGGCCCAAAAAATGTACCACCCGAGGGAACCGCAGTACTGGCAAGATTATATTGTGGTTCATTAAAGCACAATGTTCTTGTGCTTCCTGCATTTACAGTTGGAAGTGAGTTAACAGTAACTACAAATGTATCACTGCCAGAACATCCAAACGTATTAGAAAGTGTGTAGGTAATTGTATAACTGCCTGGTCCTACAGAGGGATTAAAGTTAGTACCGTTAACTCCTGTTCCTACGAAGCTTCCGCCCCCTGGACTTACTCGTGATGCCAGATCAACCAAAGGTTCGCCAACGCAGACACTAAAATCTGCTCCCGCGTTTACGGTTGCTCCTGCATCCACAATGATATTTTTAACAGCACTGTTAGTACAACCAACTCCGTTGGTGTAAGTATAGAGTACTTGAAAGGTTCCAGGTCCGCTCGATGCTACGCTGAAATTTCCTCCGGCAACATGCGCACCGGAAAAAGTTCCACCAATAGGTGATCCTGTACCATTAAGTGCAACTAAAGGCGCTCCTGAGCATACAAAAATATCAGGACCAGCGCTGACCGTAGGAAGTGCTGTAACACTTATTTGACGCGTACCAATTGAATTACAGCCGTTGCCATCAGCAACAGAATACGAAATGGTATGTACACCAACTCCCGCTGAAGCTGGAGTAAATAAATTGCCCGTCATACCCGTGCCTGAATAAGTTCCGCCCACAACAGATTCACCTGTAAGTGCAAAGGGTGGAGTATCAATGCAGACCGTTAAGTTAGCACCAATGGTTACTGCACTAGGAGCAATCACAGATATAAATCTAAAGTCTGTCCTGGAGCAAGTTGTCACAGGATCAGTATATGTATAGTTGATCTGATGAACGCCAACACCGGCAGCCGATGGATTAAAATTTAAAAGCTGAACACCTGTTCCTGTGAAAGAACCGCCAGCAGGACTTGCAGCGGTGACCAGAGAAAATATTCCGTTGTTTGTACATAATACAATATCTGGACCCGCATCAACAACAGGGGCAGCATTAACATTTATTGTTCGGGTGGATGAGGAAATACAATTTTTGTTATTAGTGTAGCTATAAGTAATTACATGTGTACCAACACCCGCAGTTGAGGGAGAGAAAAATCCACCAGCTACACCGTTACCCGTCCAAGTTCCTCCATTCGTTGAAGCTCCTGTTAATAAAAAATCTGCCGCATTAACACACACGTTTAGATTTGGACCCGCAGTAACAGGAGTAGAAGCATTTACTACAATTTGACGTGTGTCCGCAGTTGTGCAGACAGCCGTAGTATAACTGTAGGTTACAATGAACACACCCGTCCCGGTGATGGTAGGATCAAATGAATTTCCACTAACCCCCAAGCCTGACCAGGTTCCACCAAGCGGACTTTCTCCAAGTAGCGTTACCGGTCCATTGGAAATACATACCTCCATTGAATTTCCTGCATCGGTAATTGGCCCCGAAACAACGGTGAATTGTTTTGTTTGCGTTGACACACAACCATTACCGTTAGTATATGTATAGGTAATGATGTAGGTTCCGTTTCCTGTTGAAGCAGGATTAAAATTAACCCCGCTGACTCCAACCCCTGACCAAACGCCTCCTAAGTCAGAAGCAGACAAGTCACTATTCAAATTATAAACACCACTACTTGAACAAAACGTTTGATCCCCTCCTATATTAACTGCTGTTGAAGCGTTCACCTGAATTGTAATAAAGTCACTATTTACACAACCCGTTGTTGCATTAGTAAATGTATAGGTCAGTACATGTAAACCAACGCCAGCCGTAACCGGGCTAAATTGAGTTGGTCCAACAAGACCCGGTCCTGTCCATACTCCCCCACCAGGCGAAAATCCGTTCAATGAAAAATTAGGTGCACTGATACATACAATTAAATTATTTCCTGCTTCAACAGTAGGCCTTGCATTTACAGTAATGGTTCGCGTGTCATTGGCAACGCAACTTGTAATAACATCCGTATAAGTATATGTGATTGTATACAATCCAGGTCCTATTGCAGTATCGAATTGCGAACCCGTTACAGCCGTTCCCGACCAAACACCACCCGCAGGAGTGCCATTGGTTAAATTAATTATTCCATCACCAACACAGGTAGTTAGATTTAATCCTGCGTCAACAACCGGAGAGTCAAGTACTGTAATTGTTCTGGTGTCAGAGCTTGCACAGGTTCCATCGCTAAAATTGTATGTTATCACTTGACTTCCAAGACCAGCTAAAAGAGGATTAAAGGTACTTCCACTCACTCCTACTCCCGACCAGGTTCCCCCGGCCGGAGATCCACCGGTAAGTGCAACATTTCCACCCAAACGACAAGCTGTAAAATCATTACCTGCATCAACAACTGGAACCGGTAAAATGGTGACTACTTTATCATCCGAATTCTGGCATGTTGTAACAGGGTTTGTATAAGTATAGGTCAAGGTATAGTTTCCGGCCGGTGCACTTGTGTCAAATTGATTTCCAATCAAAAAAACACTCCCAGACCAAACACCACCAGCCGGACTTACTCCTGATAAATTTAAGTTGCCACTATTTCGGCAAGCGCTTTGATCACTGCCTGCTCCTACTATTGGTAGAGCAGTTATAGAAACTGTTTTATTAATTGAATTTGAGCAACCGTTGCCATCAGTATAACTATAAGTCACAACATGATTGCCGACTGTTGCTGGATTTGTGCTAAATGTTCCATTGGTGCTTACATACGGACTTCCAGACCAGGTACCACCAGCTGGAGAAGCTCCAGAAAGCATTACATCACCGATATTGTCGCAAAAAGTTTCATTAGTTCCCGCTGAGACGACTGGTAAGGCTAAAACAGTTCCACCGCTCACAAAGGGAAGGTCCACTGAGAAAGCACCATTAGCAAATCCTGAAAAACTCCAACGCTTGCTAAGATTGATTTGTCCTGCTCCATGGCCAGCGGTATTAAGCGTAAAGCAACCGGTGGAACAGCTTTGTTCAGAGATGAAACTACCCCGGTCGCTAACTAAATTTAAATGTGTACCAATACCATCATCCTGTGGAGAACTACCAACTGAAATTTGAGGGCTAGAACCTAAACACGCATTACCAAATGAAGGATTAGGAAGTAGGGTTGTGAACGGATTATAGATGTCTATGTATATTTCTTTCGAATAGGAAACTGGCGTGCCCGTGCAAGTAGGTCCAAACGTCCAGGTTCCACCGTTACATATTTGAGTAACGACTCTCCCAACCGAGATGCGCCTTTTATAAGGAAAACAATCCCAATTTGTACCAAGTGTTGTTTCATTGATTTCGTACCTGTAAACACTACCGGTAGGTCCTTGACGCCAACGGGCTATTGACAGATTCGCTCCACACCTTGAATCTTCAGCTGTTGGATACGGACCACCAAGAATAGGCAGACTTAATTCCCCAATTCTCCAATAATCAGTAACAGCATATGGTACACCAAAGAAATCTTGTAAGCCAGCGGTATTTGTTCCATACAATTGTATTATTGTGTTTGTTGTAAGCCCCGTACCAGTTGGAGAAGATTCAAAATCAATGGCAGTTGAATTAATTGCACTGGTACCACGCTTCACCACAGAAATTACGATTGGATTATTGTCAGCCGTTAACATGGGACCTGTGGGTACTGTGTAAACAGTTTGACCGTTAACCGAAAGGGCTATTCCAAGAAAGCCAGTCAGTATAATTAATGTGTAAATTTTTCTCATAAAGTCAGTGCCTATAGTGAAATTCTTATTGCCGCTCCAATTTGGTATCTCCAATTACCAAATTGTTCACGCACGTAATATCTTTGATTTGCTGAAAGAACAAATGAAATACTCCGGTTGACTGTAAACTCAGATTCCATTCCACCGAGTACACCGTAGTTAAAACTAAATTGACGCGCGTATACATCACTTTGAAACTTATTGATGATATCGCCTACAAAAGAAATCCCGGCCACCGCATTTAGCGAGGCCAGACGATTTGAATACAATGAATAACTACCTAATCCATCTACAAAGACCGACTTGTAAGATATGTCACTCACCTTTCCGAATACCAAACCACCACCAAACCCTGCCTTTACTTTCTGATCAAACGTTTTCACATAGTACGCATTGAGCATAAAGCCAGCATCGGTAAACCCTATACCCAGTTGTGAGGAAGAAGAATTTTTGAGACGCGAATACTGAGCGCTAGCATCGTAGCTTAGTAAAGAGACAGCTATCGCTATGGGTAGAATCCCTACATATAGTTTTTTCATGATGAACGGCTTTAAATTGTTTTGGCTGACAAAAGCTTATCCGGGGGAATAATTAGTTCGACTTTTCGCTGACCTTTTCCGTCTTCCCAAAATTCAATAGTGAATACCTTTTTCTGTTCAAGGGTAAACTTTTCAAAGACGTATATTTTAGAAACTTCCTCCTTTTTATCAACTACTTTGGTTTCATCATTGTAGATGTGAAGCGGTTTCATGGGCTCGGGCTGAGTTGGAGTCTTTTTAGTGCCTTTATTCTTTTTATCATTGATAAAAAAACCTTCGTAGCCTAGATCATACTTAACATTTCCTTCGTTGATCACATTAACACGGAAAAACAGATAATCTCCTTTTACATAAATTCCATTAAGAAAATACTTCATCTTTTGTGTGGATTCTCCTATTTCAGGTACTACGTTACCTTTATTGGCCACTTCCTTGCACAAATCATTTAATGTTAATTCAAGTATTTTTTCTTCTTTGGCTTGTTCAATCTGTAATTCTTCCTTTGCCAGGGCTTCACTTTTTATTTTACGAATGTCCTTAAGGCGATCAGCACGATCATCAGATAGATAATGGGTAAGTCTTTCAGGTTTAGGTGCATAAACTAAAATTAAATTGAAATAGGCGCTCTCAGTTTCAATAAATAAGTTGGTCGTTTCAAATCGTTCGATAGCAGCTGCTAATTTTAGACGATCTCCAACTTTGCTTATAATCACATCTGAGACTTCAACCCCGTTTTCAATTCTAGTTCCAGAACCAAGGTCATAATTCATTACAGTAGAATTAAAAACGACATGAACTGTTGTTAATAATCCCACACGTACTGTATCATACCTCTGAGCAGAAACAAACAGAGGTAACAAGAAAAGACAACTAAAGCCGATACGTTTTATCATAACTATAAACTTCAATTCGATTTCAAAAATATTTTATATCCCTTCGGGACAGGTACAGAAGGATCATTCACTTTCTTCTGGCCAGCCCTGGAAGGTGTAGAGTTTAAAATTGGGGAACGTACTATTGTTCGGGATGCGCTTATAGCATCGTTGATAACGTCTCGTTTGATTTCTTTATCTACTCCACCCTCCAGAGGCATTCCTTCATTTCCATTTAAATCATAAGCCTTCAACTTTACCGGAATGGACCTGGTTGAGACGGCAATGGCATTAACATCTATACTTAATCTTTGTTGGCCTAGATTAACTACACCTGAGACAAGTGTATTCTTTGGTATTGTGGTACCATTTATCACTACTTCTTCAGTAGTTCTAAGGATAATGTTACTTCCAGATTTAACTTCAATATCATCCTGCACAACAGCAGGAATATTAATTTTTGTATCGCCAATAGTTTGAGATTGATCTTGACTTTGTTCAGTTTTACTTTCAACAAAGCCAGTTCTTCTCCTTGCCGGTTTACTTTCCTCAGCGTCCTTAACAACAGGAGTGGGTGTTTGAACCTCTGCTTTGTTTCGTTCAACGTATTTAATTATCACCTTAGGTTGTTCCGTTGTTGGTGTCTCAGAGATTGATTCTTCCTCCTTCGTTTCAGATATTTGATCTTTTAACGTAGGATCTTCTCTTACTTCCGTTCCAAAGAAACTTTCATCAGCTTGAATATTTCTTTCATACTGCTTTCCGTTTTCTTCTTCATACTTATCTCGATAGATTTCCGTACGTTTTTTCCGAACCTCAGAAATAGGAGCATCAATTGAAGTGAAACTTTCAGGCCCAGCCTGATTTGCTGCTTCTTCCGGAAAGAGCCGGTCACCAAATAGTAAATATCCACCCGCAACCAAAGCTACTGGAGCAAGCAAGATTAAGATTTTGTCTTTCTTATCCATTCTCTTATCGCTTTTGTTCTTTTATCACTCTACTATTATCAAAAATGTCAAATCCAGTTATTAATGCGCCACGTGGATTATCATATGATACTTTTGCATCGGCAATTGTGAAAGTAGCATTCATATTTCGCACCACTTCACCGGCAGGCCTTACCAATGTTTGCCTGGCATATATAACACCTTGAGCAGGTGAGACAGATATATCACATTCGACCTTCACCACCTCAATTCTTAGTTGCCAATTATTCTCAACAACTTCGCGGGCTATATTTTTTTCAACATACTCCTTTATGTAAATCGACTTTCCTAACCCACCTTCCATTAAATTCAAACCACGATTTACATTTGTATCGAACGTTCCACCATCGAATGCAAAGAAAAGTCTGTAAAAGTCCTTTACGTGTTCCTCATATTGAATCTTTCGGTCCTCCCTGGTAAAGTCTTGCTCAGTCGCTAACCAGGCATGATTTTGCCTGTCAATAACCACTTTCTTTGCGGATTGATTTGCAATAAAATTTCTGGAATCTATGTACATAAAAACTGATGCACCCACACAAACAATAACACAGACAAGCACGATGATTCTTGAACTTTGAGAATCTTTTTTATATGACTGTAATCCTTCGAGCTTCATTACCTTATTTTATTTTGCCTTGTTTGTTGAATTAGCTGTATCCTCAATAATATTGCCTCCTGATGCACCACCGGCTGCAGAAGCTCCACCTGCCAACATGCTCATACCTGAACTAACAGCTGCAGTACCAACTGCAACCGCTGTACTTAAAACTTTTGCTGCTCCACTTGATCCACAATAAAAGGACGTTACCCAAAACGAAAGTGCATAACAAATTATCATGCATATACCAAACATTGTAATGGCTACCGGATCAGCAATTGAATCTCCTGAGTATGCTTTTCCTACCACGGAAAATACTATTGTATCAAGCAGGTTCATTGTAAAAGGAATGCACAAACAATTCAAATACACCCCTACCCATTGATTTAGTTTATCTTTGAAAACAGGCAGAATAGAAAATGCTAAAACTATCGGTCCTATAACATAAAAAAGTTTAGCCATTATTATGGCAACCATTAATACAACGGATCGGATTACAACACTAAGTAAACCCCAGATAGCACCAGACATGGTAAGGACAAATGTGTTCACGCCACCTTTAACTATGTCCCAGGCACTAATTGATTCGTCTTTTGAAAGTTCATCGCTTGGGGTTTTAGCATCCTCCTGAGGCTCATCAGGAGATTGTTCAGCTTCCTTTTTTAGTTCGTTGTTATATTGATCCGTAATCGCTTTTTTCCCATCTGCAATTACTTTAGAATCTGATATTGAATACCTCCCTAAAGCTTCGCCAATTCGTGCAAATGTGCCGAATATCGGAACATATCCAACAGATAATATAAACCATAGAATGCAGGCTCTAATTAATTCTTCACGATTGAAAAGGTGTGGCCTTTCACCTACATTCTTTATTGTAGTTGTTGCAAAATTCCAAACAACATTTCCAAAAAAGAAGAATGGCGCTAAAATTGTAGCAACAATAATAGATTTCAACACAGCATCATTAACGCCTTCATCTAAAAGGCCTGTGTCAAAAAAACTTGTTATAACTTCATTCATATTAAAGCCAATGAAAAATTTTCTTTTTTTACTTTCTTCTTGATCTATCGTAATTCATTGCAAAGTCCACTGTAGAACTTGTATTGTTTGCAAGGCGAAGTCTCATTATATCTGAATCCAAGGATCTATTTAATCTTACCATTACTTCTTGCGCTTCTGCAAATGACTGAATTACATCGTCAAGTGATTTCATTCTTTCTCCTGGTGTCATTGTCACCCCTGCGGCCAGAATAATTCCAAGATAATCTGCTGATTGTTGAATCTTAATTATTGACATATCAAAGCGATAACTCATTAAGCAGCTATAATGACCAAATGAATTCATTCTAATTGATAAATTTTTTGAGGTACAAACTAAGTTTTCTACCATGTATAATATTCTTCCTGCCGTTGCTAAATTTCTTAACCAAGTGGCTTTGGTGAGGGCTTCCTTATACTCGCGGTCCGCTTTTTCTAGAGCTGCGACAACAGAATTCATACCTGTCATTATCGAAGTCTGTGATACTTGAGTAGCATTCAATGTACCGACTTGAGCTTCTAATATTGGGGCAGAAACTATTCCGCCTTGTGAATAGCATTCAGTTATACAAACTGAAGTAGCTAACAGTATTATTATCAATATATTTTTCATTGAATATGGGTTTAAAATTTCTTTTTCGTTATGAGTATTAATTCTCCAGCGTCCAGCGCTTCTTTTAAATAACACTTGGTTTTAAAAGGCTCTAGACCCAATAATGATGCAATAATTTTTTCCTCTTTATTTTTTTTCTCAACTCTTAGGCTTTGTATGATCACATACACCCCATCAAACTGTGAAGTCAATCGTGTGTTCGATGTTATTTTTGATTGATCAATAAAAACATGTACATAGCTCTTCCCGCCAAGACTCCCCTTTACTAATTGCAAAGTATCACCCGGTATAATTGACTTGGTTCCATAAAGAAAGCTTTCCATTTTCTTCTGGCCATAGGACATATAAGAAACAGCCGACATTAAAAAAATTATTATGAGTCTTAGTTGTGTTGACATAACTTATTTGTTTATCATTTAAAAAAAGTGACTACAATAGTTTTAGCTATATCCAATACCAATAATGCTAATGAAATTCTAAGAAACCACCGGAACCATTTCTTCTTATAAAGAATACCAAAAAGACCGCCAAGCAATTTGCCTGTGCCCTCCGTTGCATTGTATTTCCTTGACTCCATCATATTGAAAAAATTATCTTACTTTCCCATACTTATTATAAATGAACTGATTTATAGCTGCACCTAGATTTCCGATCTCTTTTTCTAAACCGTAAATCTCTTCAAGTTCAGTTTTAGTTGAAGTGTAAACACCTTCAGCGAAAAAGCCAATCTCAGTTCTGTAGACTTTCGAAACCTCTCCAAGCTTTATAAAAATTTCCCTGTACCTGTCACCATTTTCCATACTGTCAAGTAAGTCTAACTCAAATTGAGTGAGGCCTAAATTCTTTTGAAGTGCTGGATAACTATCCCTCGCATTCCTGTGATTAAGAAGAATCTTAATATCAGAATTACCGAAAATACTTTTCCTTGTTAAAGGATCAATGTCGTCCAGGTATCCCACGCCCTGAGTGGCAATAAATACTTGCCCGCCTCTTTTAGCAATTTTTCTATAGTACCCCCCAATAAATTCCCCTGAATCTCCCTTTAAAAAATCAATTGCTTCGTCAATAATTACAGTTTTTCTTACACCATGTGTATTTTCTATTTTATCCGCTGTAATACCAATGATTATTGTCATTACAACGTTGGCTAATTCTTCATTACCCATGATGCCGGCAAGATCAAAAACAATAAAACTTTGATCTTTTAGAACAATGTTGCTTTTAGAATTAAGTAAATACTTATACTCCCCACTTACATAGGGCTCCAATGCAAGTCTTAATGAAACAAAATTGAGAAACCCTTTATAATCAGGTTTCATAATATCCTTCTCGTATATGTCAATAAAATTTCTGAATGCTATTAAGTCCGGAAAAATTGATTCTTTATTAATGTATTCATAAAATTCTCTTATGCACTCTTTGAAAATATTTTTTTCATCGGTCGTAATTTTTTCATTACCGCGCCAAGCTTTTCGTAGAACTGTATACACATAGTTAATCTGATCGTCTGCTCCTTCCCCATCTTCATCTACTCTACTGTACAAATACTTTCCTGAGGAATCCTGGGGGCATAGAAATACATTGAATGAGAGATCTTTCTTAACACCAGCATCAAAATAGTAGCCCTCATTTATTTCAGCATTCTTTTTATACGAACCACCAACATCTATAATTATCACATGATGCCCTTTGGCTAAGGACTGAGTTGTTAGGTGGGTGATAAAATGAAGAAACTGGGTAGTCAAATGATTCAACGCTACACTTTTTCCTGTCCTAGACGGCCCGAAAATCACGCCATTTTTATTGACTATGTAGGGAGAGTCCCACATGTTAACAACAACAGGACAACCAGAGAGACGGTCAACAAATACTACTCCTTCCTGATCTGAGAAATATTGTGCCTCTTTTGGAATGTAACACACCGCCTGATCTACAGTCTGTATGACTGGTTCCCGGTACAAGAATTTCATTGCACCAGGTGAAGAAGATAAAAACAGGTTAGGTGCATGTTCATTTTCAAAAAATACCGTGCTATCATTCATTCGCACAAACCCGTTTTTAACAAAATTCAATTTCTCCTTTAGTCTTTCGAGCGAACCATCATTTACAATTACATTTACTTTTGTTCTACACGCTCTAAAGCTGTTTGCGGCAAGACTGTTGAGAAAGCGCTCTTTCTCTTCCGTTTTTGATACAGCTTCACGTACACCTACACCGGACAAAATATTTGTTCCAATGGCATTCAATCCCGACATTGAGTCGGCAGCAGCTTCATTATCCAAGACCTCAATACCAACATTTACGATATGATTAAATGGTAGTCCCATACCGACTAAAAATGGCATGGAGGTATGCATGTTAATTGACTTAGGTAATTTAACATCAGAAGCGTTGTGGGGAAGTTTGCTATTTGCTTTATCCTGACTCGATACCAGGTAACCACCTTCTTTTGTTAAAGTCACTACCGCTACATACTGATCACCAACTTTCATATAACCATTCTCAAAATCTACCTGGATATCCTGAATGCCCTTTAAGGCCTGTTTAACATCAAGTGTTGGATTATCGTATGATAAATTGAAATAGTCATAAACAGTACAGAGAAGATTTTCCCCTGTAAGCCGCCTTGCCTTTACCCTGTGCAGCAGATTTAAATCACTTTCAAAAGGAGCGAAATTCTTTCTGTAGTCTGCAATTACTTTATCTATCCCTTTTGTTCGTTTACCACTAAACCAATCCCAACCATTTCTTAACGGGCTTTTAGAGGATGTTGGATTGTAATTGTTTTGATTTTGAAACGTCAAAAATATGTTGGAATAGTTTTTAAGAATCGGGCGATCGTGATAATACCTGAAATTATCGCGTTGTATTTCGCTTGTTCCTTTGTAGTTAGATTTAAAAATGGAATTGTAGAAGTAACCCTGATAATGAAACACAGCTCCAGCCGGTAAGCGGCTTATAACACTAACCAAACCATTGTGTATGTTAGTATACTCTTCAGCAGATAGTGTATACACTTCTGGCCATGTAATGGCAAAGCCAGGAGTAACATCAAAAAGACCATTCACATAGCAGTCCTCAATAATGTCTTCTATCGCAAAGTATTTACTTAATCTTTCAGCCATCGTTCCCCAATCTTGCGTAGTACTCGATCCGTATCCTGATAATGAGTCTTGGTGCTATTCTTAACCATTATAGTATCAAGATAATTGGGATCACCATCTGACAACTTCTTTTTATTCTTTTGCAGAAACGGAAATAGTAGCAGAAGTAATGCAGGACCTAAATTTCCAATTACCATGTAAAGCATTAAAGCCGATAAAGCCAGAGCAACTGTTTGAATACCGGTCAAACCATAAAAATAAATTTGCCTGTTCATATTGCGCTGCGTGAAATACCTTTTCACGTTGCTCTCAACCTCGTTACTATCGTTATCTACTGCCATTAGAAATTACCTATTGAATCTTTCCCGCACCATCTTCTAAACCTGATCTATTACTTAAGAACTGTAGTCCTTAAAACACCAAGGATTACTACCCCAATCAGATAGTATATCAAATAATCTTTTGCATCCTGACGTTTGGTTACATAGGCATAGATCACACCGATTGCACCAAGAATCAAAATGATGTCAATTATGGTTCTTGAAATGCTTTTAAAAGACGTAGCTTCTTGTTGAACGGCCTGATCAAAATCTGATAGACTTTGTGCAAAACCTAATGATGGGGACAATACGCAGAACATCATTGCGATCATAAAAAGACCATAATAAACTGCATTGCGATTAGTAGACATTTTCATCTTATTTAATTATTAAGGGTTAGACATATTTAAATTTAAAGTATTTGAATCAACTAATTGTGATTCCTCATACACGGTAGATTCATCCGGTCCTCTTTCAGGGACCTCATTCAAATCGAGCTCAGGTAAATCGGGTTCATTTGTTAGATCGGGAGTTTCTTCATCGGGCAACCCAGGCTCTTGACCAGGAGGACTCTCCTCACCGGGTCGGAAAGTTCCTTTTACAATGTCTTTAAAACTGATTACAAAATCAGCCAAGACCGCAGGAGTCGCCTGCTCTTTTTCATTTTCTGCAAAAAGTACATTTATCATAATCTTAGTATTTGAAACAATTACCTCTGAATCTTCCTTCGGATTAAGAACTCCTGGAATCAAAACAACCTTACCCCTATTTCTACCAAATAGGAAGTATACACCAATGACCAGCCAAAGGCATGAAACAATAATAATCCAAGCCCATACGCTCAACGTCATAAAACTATTGTTTGGCACCTGTTAACTTCTGCCTAAAGATAAACCCTATGTCAGTCAAACATTTCACGCAACTGCATTTTTCTCAAAAACTGTACTAATATATTTTAAAATATAGTTAATTATTATATTTTCAAGTAAAATTTGATATTTATTTTATGTACACCTCAGACCTACCCAACAAAAAGCTTCTGGTGGAGCCTTCGGAGATTCCTGATCAAGTCAATAGGGTATCATTGTCACCCATTCAGAAGGATAGTTTTTCCAAAGGCGAGCTTGTGTTCCTACAGAATATGCAGCTGCCGGACGGCAGGATTGTTGACGGCAAAATAAAATTGGTAAAAGACGAGAATGGAGCTATTAACGTTCAGCTTTTTGAAAAAAAAGAAGTTCTCGAAATCCCTGAAAAAATACTGGCCTACAAACTATCTCAAAAAGATAAGGAGGACCTTCTTAAAGAAAAGGCTGTCGCCATCAAGGTTCCATCTGGCCAGACCCTGTTTCTGCAAATTGACAAAGACCTTAATCGGGTCATGATCCAGACTGAACGGGACCTGAGTATTATTTCAGAAATTGGAAATTACAAGCTGAACGAATCAGATAAAATCGCCTGGGCTAACGGAGAGAAATTACCGACAAGGATCTTTTATGATGAAAAGACGGGATCACATTTTGCAGCATCGATACGGAAAACTGAGGACGGAAAAGGAATAGAATATCATAATTACAAGTCATTAAAAGACGTTCAACCAGACAAGCTAAAGGATTTAATAAAAAGTTATAATCATGGACCCGATATCATTACTGCAACATCATCATTGACCGACTCAATTAAAACTGAATCAAAGGCTGCTGAGCAACAAATTCAGGTTACTGAAACGCATTCTACCAAAGAAGTAAACACAAGCCACGACAACGATAGACGTTTTGTAGAATACACTAATAACAAGGATTTTGAAGGCCTCAAGCGCCTGGCCCAGGAAGGATATAAACCAGAGAAAGAATTGATTGACAAAACCGCACAACAACTCAATCTTTCAACTCAGGAAAAGAAAGCCGTCATGAGTGCCATTGGTAACGAAACACAAAAGAATATTCCGGTTATAAAGCAAGAGGATCATGTTATCCTTACGCTTAACAACAAACCTTATAAGGTTCTGGAGATTTCTGCTAATGGGTCCAAGGCATTGATTATTGATTCACAAAATAAAAAAATTGGCGTATCCATCGAGCATATCCGTCATATGAGTAAACAAGAAAAAGGACTATACGTAGGATCTTCTCAAAAAATCAAACAACAGAAAGACCAATCAATTCAAATGTAAAATACTATGGGCTGGTTTACACTCAACAAAGCTTACGATGAAGCCCAGCAGCTTCAATATGCTACCTCCGAACTATACACCGGTGTCACTGTGCTTGAATCCCACAGGCAAGTCTATACACCCGATGAAAAGCTACTTTATCAAATAGATTATGATGCCGTATCCTATCATGCGGCCAGAATAAATGCTACCAATGAAATACAGGCCTTAATCATTCTTGAACGGACTAACGGGAATACCCTTGAATATAAACCGTATACGGAAAATGCTTGCCCAGGCGAAGCTGATTGCCCAAAATCCATTCTGGATAAATTAACCCCTACTCAAAATGAATTAGCCATTGAGTGGCGTGGCCGCGCTCAAGAAAACCTCATTACGATACCACAGAATATAACTTATAATCGCATAGACCCGGACTCTAACCCTCTCTATTCCCGCGATGGAAATGATTTTACCGATGCACTAATTGAACATTTTGAAGACTATAAACCAATTAAAAACAATCAATCAAATACTACTATGGAAAAGACAACTGTATCAGGATTCGTTGGAAAGAATTTTAATTATAACTACAACGAGGAAACTAAAAAAAGTGTTATCTCGCTCACCATTAAGCCAAAGGATGGCGATTGGGTACAAATTAAAGCATTCAATCAAAATGCTGATCTTATTAAGAACGCTATCGAAAATGAAGAAGTAAAAAAATTGACCATCACCGGTAAGATGAAGGAGGGTAAGCCTTACACAAATAAAAAAGGTGATCTAGTGGAGTACCAGGAGTTGGTTGCCGATACTGTTAATAGGCATAAGACAGTAGAAGTTAATGGGGTAATTGCCAAGGTTGATGAAAAAAAGACAAGCAATGATAAACCTTATACCCACTTGTTTATCAAAAATAATGTTGCCGTAGGTGGTGTAGAGAAGGTAGAACAATTTAACATTACAATTTTCCAGGAGAATAAAAAAGGGATTCCCAAAGACGTTGAATTGAAAGTTGGGCAGCCTATAGCAATCAAAGGTGAGGCAACCATTAACCGGTATTTGGACAAGGAAAACAAGGTTAAAGAATCAACCAATATCAATGCGTGGAATGTGGATCGCACCCCTACCCGATTGAAAGAGCAAATAGAAAACCTTCAAAAAAATTCTGCAAAAAAAGCGGAGTCACAAAAAGAAGCTCCAAAGAAAGCTGCTAAGAAATCAACCACAAAAGGAAAGGGAACTGGAATGGAAATGTGAAAATTTCGTACACCTGTAAATCAATTAAGCGTCTGATAATTTTCAGGCGCTTTTTTTATCTAACCCAAGCACCATCTACCATATAATAATTATTCTTATTCATAAACTCTTCAAAGGGTTTATCCTTTTGAGGGCTTACCAGGTGAAGCTCTTGCCATTCCAGCAACTCCTGCTCCTGAAGGACATGAATGGATGAAGACCCATTCATTTTATTTTCAATTTTAGCTATTGGCTCCGGCCGGGCCGATCCATTCACAAAATCCAGATTTTGCTGAACCTCATTCTTAATTTTTTCTTTGCGGCTATTGACATAGTCAATCCAATATCCACTCATTAACCCGGTGTACACAAACCCGCCAAGGTTTTGAACCTGCTTTCTCTTTTTATCCTTTTTCTTCTCCTTTAACTCGTTACCTAAAGCCTCCAGGCTAAAACGCACATAATCACTATCCCAATTAAAAGTTATGTTCTTGTCTTCATTTCTCCCCTCCTGATTGATCTTAACACGCTGACGGATTTCTTTGATTTTAATAGGCTCTACTCCGTGCCGCAGCAAACTTTCTTCCCATGCATAATCTTCTCCAGGAGGTATATCTTTTTCTTCCTTAGGTCCATTTTTGAAATAGAAAATTATTGAATGCACCCCGCCCCCTTTCCCTTTCTTAACTGCTTTGTAATCAAATTCTGACCAGGTACCCTTACAGTCTGCTTTAGCCTTATCCAGCGCCTTCCTTTTAAAATTATCCCAAGCCTCATAGCGGCCACTCAGATCCAGCAGTTCCTTAAGATCAGCAAGCTCAACTTTCCAGGTATTCATAAACACTTGCCGCTGACGGATCAGCCAATACATGTTATCACTTATCTCATGCTGAAATGATTTTAAAGTATCTAAATCTCCCTTCGTAAATCCCAGACCGATCAGACAGAGTATTTTTTTAAAACGTGGCCACAGTTGAACCTTGAAGTGATCATCGTAACAATTAATTTCAGGAAAGGGCGTCATAGCTGTTTCGGCATCTTCCCCGAACTCACGTTTCATGAAGCTGGAGTCAAACAAGAACATTCGCTTTTGCAAAGCGTTTGCAATTCTTTTGGCGTTAGATTTTCTGTTACCGGTAATTGCATCATTCGGATTTAAAATGTCCTCATATGCAATTTCATAGACTAACTGATCTGGAGTCTTGGTATGGTTGTAGTTAAGGATATGATAGTAAACCCGCTTTTCAATGAATGCCATTTCGAACTTTTTCGCCTTGATCAACTCATTAGGCTGAAAAATCGTGTACAATCTGGGGTGCTTATTGACCTTCTTTGCCGTAGTTGCCATAGCGCAGTACCTTTTACTTCCGTACTTTCAAACAACAATAACGAACTTTTTTACGGAAGTAAAGCCTCAATGCCAATATTTTTCCATAATCAGGTACGGAACTAAATGGCCCATCCTGCACCAAAACGCAATTTCATATAAGAATTGCATATCCTTACCTTGGAAATAAAACCCATTATACTGTACGTAAGTACAGCGGAATTATATGCGTTTATAGCCTTAGAATGGCCGTTTTTTGCCATTAATGCACATCATAATTTTGTACGGAAGTTGAAGAACAGTGACACCAAATGTCAGTCCATAATCTTGTACGGAACTTAAAAATGAAAGCTATCCACACCAACTCGAATAACGTCCATAATCTTGTACGGAACTTACCCTTATGATCCATTTTTTTGTACGTTCCTTTCCATAATCCTGTACGGTCAAATCCATAACGATGTACGGAACATCCCTCTATAATCCATAATCCTGTACGGCAAGAGGCTCCCAAAGTGACTAATTATCAATTAATTAGCGAGGCCTTAAGAATGTATTTAAGATTGAAAGTATAAGAAGAATGCACCTCTAAGTTATCCACAATAAAGATTGTTTTTAGAAGATGGTGCGGGAGAGATACGAAAGTGATTCAACCAAATTTTCTTTGGTTCTAACCTGAAAAATTGAAAAAAGACAAACTGGGGGGCCGGCCGATTTTTTTCAAAATACAATCCTTCATGCTAACATGGTGTATTGATAGATCCTCCGGATAGCGTGCTGCAGCTGCTATCTATGCTAACATCGGGGTTATAAATTCCGCAGGCGTTACAGGTTTCGTTAAAATAAAGAAAGGTTCTCTCCTTTTGGAAAAGAACCTTTTTAAGAAAGAAGATGAACCAGTTCATGGCCATTATCTCTCCCGCATAACAAAGCTATAAAAAATCCTGACTATCCCGCAAATTGCTCATTTATCCACTTGGTTCGGGGTTTATTGAACTTTGTAAACTGACCAACTTTCTCATCATTCTTGACCAGGTACACATTAAAATAAGTCCAGGTTTTGTAATGAATATCGAGAAAACGAGTAAAAGACAACAAGTTACTGGAGTGGTATGTAACACTATGGACACTCCCATCAGGCTTGTTACCTATCTTAACAAAGCAACGGTATTTTGAAGGGCCACCGCTCTTTTTTTTCCTCTTAGCCATTCGTGTTTAGAGTGCCTTAACAGGCTCTTTTCGGTTTACAACTTTATCAAAGGGCTCTAAATGCCTATTGTACCACTCCGCCAGTACGTTATTGACCAGAACAACAGTGTCAACATCCATTGCACTGGCGACTTTGCTGTATTTCTCTAAAACAAGCCTGTAAACCAGCGTAGTGGTTTTTGACTCCTTCTCGTAGCGGCTATTCTTTTTGAACATCCTTGTAAATGACTTGGGCAACCCCAATTCATCTTCCAAGGTCATTTTAGGCTCTTCTAAGGCCTCCCTTTGAACATCAGTGTTACCAGCGCCCGTTTCTTCAATTGTCTCTTCTATGGGCTTATTTGGCTTCACAGGAGCTTTATTTGTGCTAATATTCTGACCTCTTCCTGTTACTTGCTGTTCAATATCCCCTGAATCATCCGATAACAGGGCTGCTAAATTCTGGTTCTTTTTATTCTTCATATCTCAGGAATTTAATTTAACTCACTATACATTTTCTCTACCAGGGAGAAGATTTCCGCGCACATTGGGTCTAACTCTTTCTCCCAGGACTCATCCATAAAAGTTCTAACATTGGTACCATAGGCACTAGGCCTGTAAGCAAAAACATTGTCAAGAATGGGCCATTTCGAAGCTTCCTTGAAGGCATCCAGATTTTTTGCAGCTCCCGTCCTTCGATCCAGTTTGGACAATATCAAGTGCTTTTCAGCCGGACTAAAACCCTTACTGATCCTGTGATCATCTACCTTTTTGTACTCTTCCAGAAACGATTTAGTAGCATCAATATCTGCTTGAGTAAGGTTTAAAGGGCTAATCACAAGGTTTACAGGAATCAAACTGGTGACAACCCCCTCCTGTTTTAAAGTACCAGGCATATCAAGAACAACAATGTTATAGTTGCCATGAATCTTAGTTCTATACAGATTTGGAAAATCTTTTGAGGCTATTTTAAACAGATCGTAGGTATCGTTTTCATCAAGCCCATTTTTCAAGTCTGTAGCCCGCCACTTTTTTAAAGTGGACTGCATGTCGTCAGCATCAACAACGGCAACAGAAAATTCAGTTCGATAATGCACATAGCTTGCAAACAAAGCTGTAAGAGTGGATTTGCCGACCCCCCCTTTTTGGTTTCCAAATGAAAATAATACAGTATTCATATTGATATGGATTTAGTTGTTTACAATACTATACATCTATCTATAAATAACCAAATGAATAAAGTAGTAGATATAAGTATCAATCAATAACATTATAAATATATCCATATATGAATACATCAATACATTTCTTTATAGTATTATATTGTTATATCGTAATAGTTTAAAATACTAATATCATACACTATCTATATTATTAGCTATTAATAATTTGATATAGTATTATGGTGACATATTATTTCTTCACACAAACTAAGTTGTTGTTATTTCAACGCTATCAATATAGCGATATATTAATATATTGTTTAGTTTTTATTCAAAATTAAAGATACAGCTCATTTTTTCGATTTGTGCACTTTACCTGGAGACGACAGAAATTTTCCTAAATCAATCTTTCCCGCACCATCTTCAACAAGGCCTTTGAGTTAAACATGCCTTAAATATTTGGAAATATCGTTGTGTTACCCTTTGAGTTTTCAAATGAATATCCTAAAATGCGTAAGTGATTGGAGTGTAAACAAGCAAGGTATGTTTTCGTAAGGCGAAAACGTAATACCTTGCTCGGGTCGGAGCCCTCGTTTCCTCCCTCCGGTCGCCACTATGAAAAGCTAAACTGTTTAGTTTCTAACGATTTTATAAAGGATACATGGAAGAAAAAACACCAAGCAAGACAGGTAAAGGTGGGCGCAAAAAGGCTAATGAGGCCGAAAGAAAATTCAAGAAAACTATTCGTTTTAACTCCACAGAACTTAACAAAGCCATGAAAAATTCAGAGATGGCAGGGCTTGATTTTTCGGAATTTGTCAGAAAACTTGTTCTCAATCCCCGGATAGTTATCAAACAAAAGGACCCCCAACTTGTGCTTAAAACGCACGGGCAAATAATGAAAATAGGTATCAATATCAATCAAATGACGCGCTCACTCAATAACCAATACGAGCAGCACTATTTCACCGAAATAGCTCGTAAACTTGATCAAATAGAGAGGGATCTCAGTGCCATTTACGAGGAAATCAGCAAGTGATAGCAACTATTGTAAAAGGCGGTTATGCCAAAGGATTAATCAACTACCATGAACTTAAGGTAGAAAAGGGGAGGGCAGAGCGTATCCTTGATACGACCTTTGCACAAAATAAGGAGCAAAGAGCAGCGCGAATCCTAAATGCTGCCAACGCTAATCCGTCAAAAAAACTTAGAAATAAGTTCGCCCATATCTCTATAAGCTTTGCCAAAGGAGAGTCCTTAGCGCCTGAAATCCAACGGCAGATAGCAGATAAGTACCTTCAAAATATGGGATACTGGAATTGCCCACGCGTTATTTATCAGCATAGCGATACTAAGAATAATCATTTCCATATCGTTACAACCACTATTGATAATGATGGAAAAAAAGTGAATGACTTTAATGATCATAGAAAAAGCCAAACACTGAGCCGAGAAATTGAAAAGGAATTTGGGCTCCAGGTGACTGAATATACCAAACAAGAATCCTACAAAGTTCAGGAACTCAATGCCAAGAAATACAAGCTTGCAAAGGGCATTGAAAAAATCGAACAAATTCCGCTTGCATTTCAAAAGCTAACTCAAATTTTAACGAAAGAGGAAAAGAACAAAATCCGACAGGAAAAATTACCTGATGTGAGCATCATTGAAATGATAAAATTGCGTGATGGGGGAGATCAAACCATTAACCAACTTTACAGATTGATACGTCAGTACGATGCAGAGTATAAAACAGATAAGGATAAACTCAGGGAACGTCTTAGTTATATTAAACAGATTTCCTCTTCCAGGGATGATTTTATGAAAAAGGTAACTGAACAGGGTTTATACATACGCAAGATTTCAAAAGGAGAGAATGTAAATAGTTTGACCTATGGATTTCCAGAGACAAATTTTTATGTACATGAAAAATCTTTACCCGTAGCATTGCGCTATGATTACTTATTTACAGACCGGAAAATAACACTTGCTTATGATCCAGAATCTCAAAAAAGATTTTTAAAGAGCGTGATAAATCGAAGCTTAAGACAAAGCTCTACGCTAGACGAATTCCAAAATAACTTAAAAAAAGCAGGTGTTAATTTTGAATATGCAAGCAACACAAGAGGTATATATGGAATTTCCTTTTCAAGTGAGAACTTAAAAGATGCACAATTGTTCAAAGGCTCCGAGCTTGGCATGAGTTGGAACCGTATTGCCAAAGACTTTAACATGAAAGGTGAATCGGTCAATGCACCGAAAATTAAAGCCGATAAACCATCCAAAGAAATGAAACCATACATTCCGAAAGGCATTGCCAAATCACTGGACACCACTCATGATGATGAAGAGAAGAAAAAGAAGAGGAAGGATCGTGATCAGGATATGGATAGGGAATAAATGTTAATATTGTTTTAAGCATGGACAAACAAAAGCGCGAGAACATTGGGGCATCTTTACTTTTCCTAGTGTCAATATTTTTTATTTTTATATTGTCCGATTGGTTGTGGCGTGCTGAATTATTTCCCGATAAATGGAAAGAAATTTATCGACCCATTTTTAAAATCGGTAAAGAAAATCTTACTGTTTTCAAAGGCGCATATCTAATCATTATTGCCCTGCTTGCTTATTCAAACCCACGCGTAAAACCAAAACCCTACAATAAGATTTTGCTACTATCCCTATCCGTCATATTTGGTCTTACCTTTATGATAGGTTATGTAGAAGCAAAATTATACTACAACCTTATATTTTATCCATTCTCTTTTCTGGTTGTCACTTACGCGCTCCACGAACTTATACATGCAACCACAGCCCCACTGGATCAATCGGCCTCCGTACTTACCGATGTTTCAACGGCTAACAGTAAAACAGTCCCTTTTGTATTTCAAACAGACAAAGGGACCTTAGCAGTACCTGATCCAACTTTAGGATTTTATTTCGAGGGAACGGCAGGATCTGGAAAATCAGTAATGATTGAAAATCTACTGTATCAGGCAACGCATAAAGGTTATGCCGGAGTAGTTTATGATTTCGAAGGTAATCCCCTGGAGGAAGACGGTGCTGTTCTGACAAGGCTGGTTTTCACCGGACTCAAACAAGCACGACATGTTAATACCAGGTTTGCTTTTTTGAATTGCACCGATTTAACTAAAACAGTTCGTTGCAATCCATTATCTACGAAGTATCTCACAAGCGAACTTGATTTTATCAATGCCGGCAACACACTAATGAAAAATTTAGAAAAGGAGTGGGTTGAGAAAACAGATTTTTGGGCGAGCAACGCAATTAATATTGTGGTGGGGTCTGCATTAAAACTGCGAAAATCAAACCCGACTTTTTGCACAATACCACACCTGGTTAGTTTTATATTATCCGATTTTCGCGCGGTGCTTAACTACTTGGCAACCGATAAGGAATTAGAGCCTTGGATCATGCCTGTAATGTCTGCCTATAAACAACAAGCCAATCAACAAACAGCAGGTGTAATTTCTTCTTCACAGCTTCCATTAACAAAACTATTCACCCCTGAAATTTTTTGGGTTTTTGCTCCCCCGGAATCAGAAGAATTTGATCTCGATATCACAAATAAGAAAGACCCCGTTTTTTTCTGCATTGGAAATAACCCTAAACAGAAAGCAGCACTGAGTCCTGTGATTGCACTTGTACTCTCTACGTGCATGGAACAAATGAATCAGTTCGATCGTGTCAAATCTCTTTTTGTTGTGGATGAACTCCCAACGATTTACATACCTAATTTGGATACACTACCAGCTACTGCAAGAAAAAAAGGTGTAATTACAACATTAACAGTTCAAACATTCGAGCAGCTGGTCCAGGCCAACGGTAAAGTAAACGCTACAATAATACGTGACAATCTCTCCAATCAATTTGTTGGAAAAACCAACAGCTATGAATCAGCTGATAGAATCGCTAAGCTTTTTGGAGAATATAAAAAAACCGAAACATCGTATACAACCAGCGAAAGCGGAGAGAGTCAGACACAAAGCATAAAGAACGAGCGGTTTCTACAACCTAAAGATGTAGCACAACAGCGAACCGGTCATTGGACCGGTTTTGTTGCCAACGGAAATCCTCCGTTTTTTCATGCACAGTTTGATTATTTTAATATTAAAAAGTACACTATTCCTCCTTTTGCTCAACGTGTGAATACGGGCAATCCGGAACTTGATAAACAAACAATGGATAAACTTGTCCGCGATAACTTTAATAAAATTCGAAAAGACATTGGTGATATGCTTGCCCCTTACATGCCAATAGATGATTCTGATCAAGAATAAAATACTCCGTTTATAATGAAAGATTTTGATAGCCTGTTTAATGAAATTGCAAGTACTAAAATTCTTAATTTTTTTGGTTACAGAGTAACGGCTACTACTAACAAGTACAACACTTATTCCAAAATTGATTCCTCTAATCTATTTTATCTTTTCAATGATTTAGATAGCGACTCATTACAAATTTTTAGCGGGACCCAGTACAGGAAGATTTCGAAGACTGAACTGTTTTCACAAATTTCCACGGCCACAACATTGTCCCTGGCATTAAAACAAATTGAAGAAATTGTACAATCCGCACCCCTTGATTCAAATGCTAATATTAATTCCAGTATTGCGGTAAGCTCACTTGTCAATTTAATTGCTTCCCTTGTTGAGCTCGATGCCCAAATACTACCAATAACTCAAACGCCTCAATTCAAAAATAAAGTCTTTCTCACCCAGGACGGTTTTTATAAAACACCGCTGTTTTTGTTCCATCTCCATCAAGCCTCATCTAATCGAATAATAAATTATGTCAAATGGAATGATTCACAAACCATTTACATGAACCAAACATCATACTGTTTAAATGCAACTCATTATTTACAGGATAACAAGTACATGTTTATTACCAGTAGTCCGGTATCCTGGATGACATTTCCAACATTACACCATTCCCCGGACTACTTCCAACTGCTTTGCCATCCTAGTGGTAGCAGTGAACTTTGCGCACTTGTATATAATATTTACAACAAATTTAGTTTCTCTAAATGTACTCTGCATTTAAAAAATAATTTTCAGCACAATGCTTTCACTTGCAAGCTCCTTTCGTTTTTCATTAATCAACATCTGAAGTTTAAGTTTAATTACTTTATCGAGTTTTCAGGAACCAGGTATATTATTAATATTTCTTACTGGAATAGTCGTGATTCTAATATTGAAATCGCGAAACTTTTCAGCCAGCTAACCTATCAGATACGAGAGAATTATTTTGAAGGACAACACGATACAATCGAGCTAGGAGAAGCTTTAGAAAAACAAATCTCAGTGGAGTCGAATAAAACTCAAGTAGGAGAGTGGGTAACAGTTAGTGAATCTTTTACGGCAAATACAGTACACTCCGTTCAATTTTTTAACACACTTATTAAAATTCTGCATCTTGAAAAACACCTTGAAATCATTGAGCTATAAAATTTTTTCTTGCGAATCCGTTCTTATGAACGGACCGGGCTTTTCGGGGGTTCGCTTCGCTACCGTCCTATCGGACTTATTAACATAACCCCTACAATCCCTTTCGCTCCATGATAGCCTATCAATATATCAGCTTGATTAATCTATCCGCTTATGGCCCTTCCATTTTCCGAAAAATAAGTGTACTCAGGAGAACCCGTCAATGTCTTTCACGGCATAAAAGGCACCTGCCTACGGCCTACCTTCCATTTATTCCATGATTCATTGACTGAACCTCCCTGTACACTTAGCAACTCTATTGAGGGGATCGGTAAACGAAAAAGCCAAGCGGATATAACTTTATTAGCGTTAAATAAAGAGGGGATAAGGAAAAACAAAAAATTTTTTGTATTAATTTTTTTAGGGTAAATCTATGTTTTCGATGCAAAAATGCAATTGTCTAAGGGCTTTTGAATTCAGTATTGAAAAGAATTAATTTGTTATTCCGTTTATATGTTTGCAAACATGGAAACATTTTTTAAATTTGTGTCGTGGAGCTATCTTTCGAAATGACTAAAAAACAACTCGAAAAATTCTTCCAGGAACGCCCCGCACTTAGCAAATCCGCTGTCTGTAAAGAGGCGGCTATTTCAAAGGGGTTATTAGATATGATTTTACGTGAGGACCGGTCCTTAACAGATGAAACAGTTAAAAAGTTGTTACCGATACTTACTAAATATGGTTTTAAATAGATTCCTTTTATTGTCACCTAACTATAACACTAACTATAAATATCTTCTTATGAAAAACACAGTTTCATTGATTGGCAGAATTGGTAAGGAAGTAAAAACCAATTCGCATAAAGACAAAAAGGTTACCAATTTTTCACTGGCTACTTCTGAGACCTACAAGGACAAAACGAGCGGAGAAAAAAAAGAAGTGACGGAGTGGCACAAATGCGTAATGTGGGGCAACGAAAATGTACTTCCATACCTGACAACGGGCACTCTGATTGCAGTGGAAGGAAAAATTAAGTACGGGAGTTATGAAAAAGACGTTAAAGGTGAAAAAGTTACTATCCCGACTACAGAAATTGAACTGGCGCCTGATACTTTGATTTTGTTGCCTTCAGCGAAAAAAGAAGGATAGGTATAAAAGAAAATTGAGGGCGGCAACCCTCAATTTCTATGAACATACGATTTCACGATCCATATCAACTGAAATGTAAAACCGATTATGCTTTACAAAGATAGTAATTTTTCGATTCGCACAACCGGTCTGAGCCAGCCGGGAATTAATCCAACCACAAACTTTCTTTTAAAGAGAGCAATAGAAATGGCATCTATCCACGATGAAGCAGACAACTGTCTGACCCTTTATAAATTACACAACGGAAATTATGCTGTTCTTACCAAGTACAGTAATAAACTTCGGTGTGATTCACTGGTCAAGGTTGAGCTGCATGTAATAGCGCGAAAATTCAAACTTAAAGAAGTTGTTTAGTTGAACAGGTTGCCATGGAAAGATTTTTTGGCCGCTTCTTAGACCGTTTTCATGGCTTTTTCATGGTGACCTTTTTTTCCGTAATCAAACAGAATCAAAAATGTTTAATCTCTTTGAAGATACAAATAACGAATTTCATAAACTCCAAAAGCAGCATCAAAGCATGTGCCTGGAAGAACTCCATTCTAACCCTAAGGGTATACGAGCAATGGTGCGATACCTGGTCACTGACTACCAGAACAAGGGTATTAACATTAACTACAAATTACTATTAAAAGAGTTACAAGATTTTTATGATAAGGCCTCAGGCCTTGATAAAGCAGATCAATGAAAGAATTAGATAAGCTTGACCACATCGACCGTAAAGTTGTCGTTTGGTGTGCCAAGAATACACCGCAGGAATTATCCCTGGTACTGGAAATGCATAAACGGGATTATAAAAATAAAGGAGTTGATCTGGATATTACCCAAATGAAAAATGAATTAAATGAACACTTATGGGATGGGAACAGATTATAAAGGAAACCCAACAAGAGGCCATTACGGAGGCCGCCAGGCTAGCAGCATCTTGTCCATATGTGGCTGTTGTCTTGTCAAGGGGTAAATATTACATCGAGCAGGAACCGGTGATGATCAGGACATGGGAGTCCTTAATTGCTGAGTTTGAAAATGGGGAATTAATTAATCAATCAACATAAAGTTAAAGCGAACATAAATTGAATCGATTATGCAACATAATGAATCGCGCAATCCCGGCAAGGAAAGCGCTACAAAGCTTGGCAGGCGCAGCCTACTGCCGCTGTTAACCATTAGGAAAAAATATTCAAAATTCTATTTCAGTAGCTTGGCCGTTACCAGCCTTGGACTGAAGTCAAACACGTTCTCAATTAAGAAGCAAAATGATGACTGGATTTTGATTATATCAGGTCGGGAAAATGCGAAAAGATTGACTGAACATAATGGCGCTTATTATTTTGTAGATCGTAAATTAGCAAAGATGATGTACAATGATTTTTCTGGCGATCCAATTAAACTGAAGATTGAAGTGACTTCCAGGAAAGAAGGTAAATACCTTCTCTTACAGATTGATCCAGGATCTTTTGAAAAGAAAAGAACCGAAAGAAAACAAGGTCCATCATTTCCACCTGCAGACAAAGGCTATAGTACACAGCACAAACAGGCAATGCGCATGGTTCAATTTTATGAACTCACAGATTTTAAAGGTAGAGTGAAAACGTTGGACATTATAAAAGCAGAAAAGTATTTAAATCAGATTAAACCATAGCTCATGAAACCTACAAATGGAAAAGCTTCTACTATCATGATCCGTGATCTGTCTAAGAAGGATAACCTTGTTCTCAAGGAACTCAGACAAGATTTCAGTACTGAGTTTAATACGGTGGCAGTGATGAAGGCTGCATATAATTACATTGAACAAAAGAAATTATTGGCCGATAAAACAAGCGCAATAGCTGTCTTAGAAAGCAAAATAGAAACATTAACTGAGCAGCTGAGCATATGGAGTGAGGCAGTCAATGAATACTTCGGGTTTGAAGTTGAAAAAGAAAAACGACAGGCGGAGCTGGCCAGTACTCTTCACACCTTGATCAAGGAATCTAAAAAGAAACAACCAAAATCGAAAGTTCAAACAGGTAAGGGAAGGGGGTTGTCTATGCTTATTGACTAAAAGAAAGTTCGACCTTTGGAAGCAATTAATTTTAAGTTATATGTCCTCACAGATGGAAAGGGCCGCTTGCTTAGCCTTAATCCCGCTACGGATCAATTCTTCTGTGTTCATAGATATGAGTCGCTGAAAATATGGGATGTACAACCCTACAATGATGAAATGACTTGG
>CAYPDF010000023.1:45513-51975 GCA_964409415.1 uncultured Ohtaekwangia sp.
ATATGAGTCGCTGAAAATATGGGATGTACAACCCTACAATGATGAAATGACTTGGTTTATGGGCAATAGCCCCAGGCCGAAATTTGCGTTCAGGATAAAGGAGGTTCCCAAAAAACATTTGTCCAAATTCAGCTAAATTCGCAAGGATATGGAAACTCAAATAGCCGCCCTGCAAGAGGTCTTAACAAAGGGTCCCGTACGGATAACCACGGATTATTACAAATTGCTGGAGGTCATTAATGCAATGATCAGTGTATCAAAAGATCAGGATGCAAAAATTGCAAAAGCCACCGGACTAAGTATTTCGCAACTATACAGACGCAAAAATAATCCGGTACTGTGGACGAAAGCTGAGCTATTAAAATTGTTTAAGCATCTCAAGATTAAAGAATAAGTGCGTGGGACAAAAGCCAATTATTGGTGTACGCGCAAAAGGAGAAGAGATACGTTTTTTCCGTGAAAGAAAAATGGATTTAAAAAAGAGGGGCTATCCAAAGATTGAAACTAAACAATTAGTGGCTCAGTACTTTGAAAAGGTGAAGGGGCTTATTGTTGCTACCTGTGATAAGCCTACTTTGATTATTAAAGTACCTTCCGGATCGGGCTCAAACAAATTAACTCCTGAATTTGCAAAGCTGATTGCACATTACACCGGAGCAGCAATTTTGCCAGATAATCTAATTGGGAAACTCCATAAGAGTGAGGCAAAAAGAAATCTGTCATTGGAGAAAAGAAATGTTGATCCAATTGGTTATTATATTAATGCAAGGGCAATTAAAGAAACAGCCAAAGACTATAGCAAAATATACGTAGTGGATGATTTGATTGGCTCCGGTGAAAGTAGTATTAAACTGGTTAAAACCCTGGAGAGGGCAGGAGTAGGGATCACCGGACTGCTGAACTTAGTAACGGTTGAAAAAAACTACCCCACTCCTGGAGATTTTGCCAGAGTGCACGGGAAACTTAAGAAGTATGCAGAACTTGTTTTGTCTGATTCAATGAAATTGTCGACCAATTTAAAATTGGTGTTTGCTGACTATACGCGTCAGAAACTTAACCGGTTTGAAAGACCTATTAATAATGATAGACTAGCCCTAGCTGCGTTTAAGCATTTGGCAAAAGCAGCACAAATTGAAAACAGATTCAATAAACAGATTAATAAAAATTTGGGATTATGAAAGAAACTTTTCAAAACATTAAGTCATTGAAGGACTACAGTGCTGAAGAAATCAAAAAGTTTGATCATATGCACAAGGTGTTGGCTGAATATAATGCCAGCCTGGGAACTAAAAGTGAATTGGCACTTCCTAATTATACTGATAGAGAAATGGCAGCCTATAGTGGATATAGGGAATTAGTGTTGGCCGAAGAATGTAAAGACTGGTAAAAGATGGCCCTGTTTTTGTGTTTTCAAACATGGATACAATTTTCTAAATTTATAGCAGATTAGAATTCAATTGGGTATGAAAGTGGCTGTGATCGGTTCAAGAACGTTTAAGGATAGGGATTTGATGTTTACAACATTGGACCAAATCGCTGGTATCTCAACGGTTGTATCCGGGGGAGCGCCAGGAGCTGATCGGCTTGCAGAGGATTATGCAAAAACAAGGAAGTTGAACCTTACGGTCCACCTGGCCGAATGGAATAATATTGAACATCCCGAAGCTACTGTTCGCGTTAAGTTTGGGAGAAAGTATGATGCCAATGCAGGGTATAGAAGAAATAAAACCATTGTCAACGAAAGTGATTTAGTGGTGGCTTTCTGGGATGGAAAAAGTAACGGAACAAATCATGCAATGAAGTATGCAAGAAAAATGAATAAGGATGTAAAAGTCGTTTTGTTTAAACCTGAGTTAACAGTAAAGATGGATAATTTTAAAATTGGGATATAATCTAATTATGACTACAGCAGAAAAATCAATTTATACCTCAGAGAATCACAAGACGCATCGTGAGAATTTTAATACATTCTTATCCTATGTGTCAACCTCAGTGGGTAAAGATAAGGAGGAGCGAGATCGCATTTATAAAACGCATCTTGAAGCTATGACCGTTCCTGATATGAAAAGTGAAATGATCGCTTATCATGAAAGATCGGCAAAGGGAGGATTGTTTCAAAAGAAGCAAGGCACACTGGAAGATGCTTTATTAATGATGCATTATCACGAAGCTTTTGGCGTAACCAAATCAAAGCAATTCGCAGATGCATTAAAAGCAGATGTGAATTTTAAGAAGTTTACAATTGCTGAAGAAGCCAAGAACTTATTGAGTGGATCTAAGCTGTATTCAATGGAGGTATCAGCCAAAGAGTCCCAACAATTGAGAGAAACAATTGTAAGCCAGGATAAAGAAATTACGCAGCTCACTTCACAGAAAGTCGACCTGAGTACCAAACTTGAAAAAGTTAACAAGGCATTGACAAACCTGGTAACAAACTTAAAAGTTAAATTAGGTTTCTCTGAAGAGAAAATAAATGATTTGATGAATGTGTCCCCGGAGAAGGAGAAAGTTGGGGAGATAAATAAAACAGTATCCAAAACAGGGAAAAAAGATTTTGAAATTGGAATGTGAACACGAACGGTAAAATAATTATGCTTTCAATTTATATTAATTATATCGCTGATTACATCGAACATTCTACCAGGGCAAATGCTTTCCATCGGCTTATGACTGAGATACAAAGCAATATGCCTGACTTAACAGAAAACGATGCAATGGAATTAATTACAAAGGCAAACAATTTTACATCTACCTATAAAAAAGCTTGGCCTTGGCAGCGTAGCAGAATTGTTGCAGAAGCAATTAGAATTTAGAGTATGCACTTATGTTGAAGGAGCATTTACGTGTGAAAAGAGCAATGGATACCGGTAGGGCTATTGGCCAGTCCAAGGTAGGAAAAGGGACCTGGAAAGTAATTCTACTGGTTGTGGGAATTTATATTGCCGTAACTGTCTTGATTGCCGTTTTAAGAAAATTTGGATTAGGGTAAAGGAACCAGGTTATGAGTGAGCTGAGCGAAATAATCGAATTGTGTAACAAGAGTGGTTTATTTAAGACCGTTGACTATAACAAGTATAACGACTTACTTATGATCCACTCCAGCAGCGTCATGGAAGGTTCAACCCTAACACTTCATGAGACGGAAATGCTAATCACTGAAAATATTACACCGGAAGGAAGGCCGCTGGAACATTCTCTTATGATTAAGGATCATTACAAGGCCTTAATGGAAGTTCATCAAATTGCTAAATCCGAAAGTCTTTTTTTTACACATGAAATGATTAAGAACATCGGAGCCCTGGTAATGCATGGCACAGGCGACATGGTAAATACTGCATTGGGAACATATGATAAGTCTAAAGGTGATTACCGTCTGAACAATGTTCGTTCTACCGGTGGACATTATTATATCAATTATGATAAAGTTCAGGCCGGTGTGAATAACTTAATAACCACTGTTAACGAATCAATCAATAAAGTATCAACAGCTGAAGATGTATTTACCCTTGGCGCGTACACACATCTTGAATTTCTTACAGTACATCCGTTTGGTGATGGCAATGGCAGAACAGCTCGTTTGCTTAATAATCTGATTCTTTTGCATAAGGGTCTGCCGTTGATCGTCATTGATGCGGCAAAGAAAGGAAAGTACATTGAAGCCATTAAGAAAAGCAGAGAGCAAAATACACTAAATGCATTTAGGGATTTTCTTAAAAAGGAGTATGTAACTTTTTGGAAACGAGAATTAAATGTGTTTAAGAACAAGACCGCCAGTAAAGACATTGGACTTTCTTTCAGTTTAACATTTTAAATTCAATAATTATGGTTGAGACATTTTTAGGTGATGGAATCCACAGTTTTAATTTCCCTTTTGTTGGCTATCGAGGCGAGTGCATAGGTAACTGTGCTGTAGAATTGCATCTGGGCGAGGAAGAAGGTATCAACCCAAGAACCGGCAGCTTGATCTCAGTTGTAGTAACACAAGAAAATGAGAACGCACCAGCACTTGAACACTTCATTGAAAATATCTGTACACATTTAAAAATATGGATTGAGGCACATACCGGTCAAACTATTGAAGCCGATATAATAGATTGGTATCAGGTCCTGCCATACTACAACAATGGCATTTGGAAAAAAGTAGAAATGCAGTGGAATCCAAAAGGTAAATATTATCATACAGCTACCTGGAAGGAACTCGAACCGTTAAAACCTCTTGTGAATGAAGGTTGAAAATGACGAAAGCCCTTACCGGACTTTTAATATTGAGGTTGTTACTTCCGAAATAATTAGCAATTCCGATTTAGTGAATCGATTCAATGAAATGAGTAACAGAATTGTAAACAGGGTAGGGGGGGACGTTACGCAATGGTATTTTGATTCGTTACTACTGGCGTTGAAAGCATTGGTCTGCTTACATGAGGCCAGTAAGGACAATTTGATTTCTCATCGGTTAAATGGTGATCAGGATTGCATTATGGAGTATGGATTATTTGTCACCGATGAAAATTTTAAGCAATCAAGGTGAACCAGCTGCTTACCATTATTCTGCTAATAACCGCTCATTATGCCCCTGTAATAGGAGACATAACAAGGGTCATTGATGGAGATACAATAGAAATGCATGCAGATAATGGAGCTTATATGACCATTAGGTTACACGGAATAGATTCACCTGACAAGTGTCAAAATCAATTTGAGGAAGCCAAGGAATATGCAACCAAGATACTGTTAAACAAGAAGGTCAAATTTATACAAACCGGTACTGATCAGTATGGAAGATTTGTTGGTGAGATATACCTGGACGCTGACAATACAAGGAATGAATTCGGAGTTTGGTTCAATGCTGCCATTGTCGGATCGGGCTTTGCCTGGCATTGGCCACGCTACTCCAATTCGCAACAGCTTGCTTCGCTCCAGCTGATGGCAAAGAAATTAAAAGTTGGTGTCTGGCAGGAAAGTAATCCTATTCCCCCCTGGGAATTCCGAAAAACAGAAATTTATAAGAATTGTAAAACTCACTTTTGAATTGATTAAACAATGAGAAGTAAATTCCAACAATATAAAGAATATAAGAATAACGGTGGTTCAATGTCAATTGATCAATGGGAAGCTGATGGTCGTTATGATAGATCTCTTGAATTGATGGGTGAGAATGATTTATCAAATTTCAAGCAATGGCTTTCAAAGATAACAATACCTTGTCCAAAGTGTGGTTACACATACTCCGTACAACAAAATACTATTAACCTGGTGGAACTCTCAAGCGCTGATCACATTGCCCTTACCGGCTCTCCATTTCGTTTTAAAACACATGACATAATTGCTTGTAGTAATTCAAAGTGCGATGCCTGTTTTTCTTATTCAGAAACTGCTTACAATGATTTATATTTAAAATTGATAGTTGATAAAGCTGATGTTTAATCAAGTGATAATTTTAGTGACATTTCCAAATTACTGTAGCAGAATATTCTTAAATTCATGTTCTTAAATCAATGCTATGCTGGATATTATCCAATACGATAAAATTGAAAAGAAGAATATTCTAGAGTCAACCACTTTTGCTCCTTTGGACGCGCATCAAAGCCTTGTGCATACATTGGATATGATTGATTTTATGATTGCTCTGAATGGAAGAATAGAACCCCTAGAGGATGATAGCACTGATTGGATAATACTTGAACAAGAAAGAGAATAGAAATGATTGCCAACGAAGTTAGAGAATCGCTTCAGCAAGTTTGCGCTGTACTAAACAAACATAAGGTAGAATACCTGGTTGTTGGAGGGGTAGCAGTCGGTTATCATGGGTATCGCAGGATTTCTGGTATTACTACTATAAAGCCTGAGCTTAAGACAGACCTAGACTTTTGGTATAAACCAACAATTACAAATTTTACAAACTTGCTTGCAGCATTAAGGGAACTCCGGGTGAAAGATGAATCTTTAAATAAAATTGTTTTTGATCCAAAAAAAACGTTCTTAAAAATTCCACACCCAAGTTTTCATACAGACTTTTTACCGCAAATGAAAGGGCTGGAGTCATTTGCTGAATCAAAGCTACGTTCATCAAAGGAGATTCTTGACGGCAATCAATTATACATACTTAGTTATGAAGATCTCATTAAAAATAAAATTGCAGTTGGAAGGAGTATCGACCAGGAGGATATTAACCAGTTGAATAAAATAAAAAAAAAGACTGATCCGTCCCTTGGGATGGGTATGTAAATATTTCCTAAACATTAAACACCTCTTGAGTATGGATAATAAAACAAAAATAATAGCAGCCTATGGAGTCAGGGAGGGTAAAGGCAAAGCCCTTGTCTTTGAAGCCGATCTGGCAAATAAAGAGGATGCAGATTTTGCGACTGATCTGGAAGCAGTCTCAGCAACAAAACCTCAAAATTTGCAAGAGTTCATAACAAGATTAGTAGAGGTTCAAAAAATGCCAAAGCAATGAGGTTA
>CAYPDF010000024.1:0-39902 GCA_964409415.1 uncultured Ohtaekwangia sp.
AAATTTATGTTCAACAACCTCTTGAAAACGGTCAACCCTATTTAGGACTCTACAAACCTGAAACCTGAAACCTTGAACCTGAAACCTAAAACTTTGAACCTTAATCAACTACTCAAACTGGCAATAAGTGCTGCCGAAGCCGCCAGCAAAGAGATCCTCGAAGTCTACCATTCCGAAAATTTCGAAACCGAATTAAAAGGAGACAACTCTCCATTAACCATAGCAGACAAACGAGCCCATTCGAGCATTGAACGCCATCTTAAAAAAACCGGCTTGCCCATTCTCAGCGAAGAGGGAAAAGACATTCCTTACGAAGAGCGCAAAAACTGGAAACGATTCTGGATGGTCGATCCACTGGACGGCACGAAAGAGTTCATCAAGCGCAACGATGAGTTCACCGTCAACATCGCCCTGATCGAAAACCAACAACCCATTCTCGGTGTCCTTGCCGTTCCCGTCACTGGAATCGTCTATTATGCTGCGAAAGGGTTAGGAGCATTTAAGTTTAAAAGTTCAAAGTTCAATCTTCAAAGTTGGGGTGAATCCAAACCTGAAACATGGAACGAGAAACTTGAAACCAAAAACCATGAACCAGAATCTTTAAACCTAAAACAAAAAACCTCGAACCAGAAACTAACCAGAGTAGTTGCATCAAGATCCCACATGAATGACGAAACCAAAGACTTCATTGCAAAGCTGGGCAACACGGAAGTAGTCTCTGCCGGCAGCAGTTTGAAGTTTATGTTGTTAGCCGAAGGCAAAGCCGATATCTACCCCCGCTTCGGCCCTACGATGGAATGGGACACCGCAGCAGCGCACGGGATTTTGAAGGAGTTAGGAATCAAAGTGATGACCACCGATGGAAAAAGTGAACTGACCTACAACAAACCCAGCTTATTAAATCCCTATTTCATCGCTGGTTGAAACCTGAAACTTTAAACCTTGAACTTTAAACCTTGAACTTTAAACCTTGAACTTGAAACCAGCAACCAATTTCCTTTGCGCCTTAGCGCCTTAGCGGTTAACTTGAAACCTGAAACTTGAAACCCGAAACATAAATCTTGAAACCTGAAACTAATAAAAACTGGTTCGTATTTTATACAAAGAGCCGCCACGAAAAAAAAGTAAGCGATTTGCTATTAAAAAGAGGCTACGAAGTCTTCCTCCCCATGCAAAAGGTAATGCGTCAGTGGAGCGACCGCAAAAAGAAAGTAGAAGTTCCCCTGTTCAACTCGTACATATTCGTCAACACCGTGGAACACCTCATTCCAGAAGTATTACAAATCCCGGGCATCTCCTGGTCCATCCGCCACAACGATAAACCTGCTATTCTTCACCCAAAGGAGTACGAACTGATCCATCGCTTCCTGGCTACAGGTCTCACCATAGAGGTAATTGCCGTGGATAATATAGAGACGGGCGACAAAGTACAAGTAATGGATGGTCCCCTCAAAGGAGCCTTCGGACAAGTGACAAAAGCAGCCCCCAACAAATTCATGGTCTCCCTCGACATGCTGGGCAACGTCATGCGCGTAGAACTCGACCCCGCCCTCCTAAAGAAACTATAACCCAACTCGCGACCGGCAACCAATCATAAATCTAAAATCAATAAATCTTAAACCGGCAACTGGAAACCGGTAACTGGAAACCGGCAACTAGCAACCGGCCACCGGCCACTGGCAACCGGTAACTGGCAACCGGTGACTAGCAACTGGCAACTAACGCGAAATCAAATCAAAAAACTCAACGGGTGTATAAACAGGAAGGGAAGTTTGTGCGTTTTTCCGATAGTCTTTAATGTTTCTGGTGATAAAATAATCAACATCCCGGTACAGCGCAGTGTAATATTGCAACCCGTCTTCCTTATCCTTAAAAGATGACTTCAGCGATTCCAGTACCGCCACTTTCCCGGAGGGAACCAATTCACAAACGGTGATGAAATCGACCATCCGTGAAACAGAGTTCTTCAGCTTGTAGATATCAAAGGTTAAATAAAAGAGATTTCCAAGGCTACTTTCTGCGATCAGGAGCCTGGCTTTATTTTGCAATGCCAGGTGAAGAAAGGGAAGGGAGGACTCAAAGTGAGGTTCTCGTTTTGACAGGATATCAAAGGCTACGTCCGTATCAAGGAAAATCTCAGGCAAATTTCCGGGCAACATGAGACTTTAGTGCTTCTTTGTCATCCAATGTTTTTACAGACGGTGATGATTCAAGGGTTGTGAGCAGGCGTTCTGCCGCCCGTTGGGACTTGGACGGTATACCAGTACCTTCTTCCATTTCGAAGAATTCTTCAAAGAGTTGAGAAATTGATTTCCCTGACCGTTTTGAATACCGTCTGGCATTCTTGATGATGCTTTTCCTGACTGTAAGAGTAAGCTTCGTTTTCATTGATACATTTACACGTGCTAATGTTAAAGATACGTGTTTACGGAATACAATCCAAAAAACGGTCAACCCTATTTAGGACTCTACAAACCGGCAACTGGCAACCGGCAACTGGTAACCGGCAACTGGTAACTGGCAACCGGCAACCGGCAACTGGAGACCGGCAACCAACAAAACTGTCGAGTAAAATCTTTACTCATTAATTCTAAATCCATACATTTACCCTGTGCTGGACACCATCATCACCTCCAAAACCCGGGTAAAAATGCTGCTCAAGTTCTTCTCGAACAGCCAGGCAACGGCCTATTTGAGGGAAATGGCAAAGGAATTCGGTGAATCCACCAACTCCATACGCCACGAACTCAATAACCTGAGCGAGGCCGGTTATTTACTCACCCGCGAGGAAGGCCGCAACATCTACTACAGGGCCAATACCCAGCATCCCCTTTATCCTGAGCTGAAAACGCTGGTACACAAGTACTTGGGCTTGGACAAGATCATGGACAACGTGATCCATAAGGTGCTCTCCAGGCTGGGCAACCTGAAATTAGCGCTCATCACAGGCGACTATGCGGCAGGTCGCGACAGCGGAATCATAGACCTGGTAATGGTAGGTGCCATTGATAAAGAGTATTTGATGAAGTGTGTGGAGAAAGTAGAAAAACTCATCCAACGGAAAGTGCGCACCCTCGTGCTCTCCGAAGAGGAGTTTGAATTGAATAAAGAAAGCCTCCATGCCGACAGGGCGCTACTGCTCTGGCGGGAGGAGGTACTATAAGGTATAGTGGTAAAGTAAGGGGTTCTTAACTTGAAACCTGAAACTTGAAACCTGAAACCTGAAACTTTTAAACTCACTGTGACTGAGGAGGCGAAGCTGTGAAAAATTGGGCAATAGGGTGTTTTTTGATAAGTTTGAAACTTGGCTTTTTCCCGATCAATGAAAAATGAAATAATTCTGTTCTTGTTGCTGGCTGTTGTAGGCTCCTCCTGTGTTACCAACAAGAAATACCAGTACTTACAGAATGGGGATGCCAACGCCAAAGACCTACCCAAAGACTCGGTGGTGAGAAGTTATGATGTTACAGACCGTGACTATAGAATTCAGCCGGAAGACATCATTTCGGTGCGTTTTGAGAGTATTACCCCCGATGAATTTGACTTTCTGTCCAAATCAGGAGCCCAGAGTGGCGCTGCCAACCTGAATTTGGGAAGTGCTTTGCTGATCGGAGAATTGGTAGACAAAAATGGAGAAATACCCTTCCCCGTCATTGGCAAGGTAAAAGTATCAGGATTGACGGTTTTTGAAATTCAGGACAAACTCCAGGCCCTGGCCATCCAGTATTTGGAGTCCCCGGTGGTAAAAGTACGGTTGCTCAATTTCAGGATTACCGTCTTGGGAGAAGTAAATGGGGAAGGCACCATTACACTGTCCAACAACAGGGTAAGCCTCCCGGAAGCCCTGGGTTTGGCGGGTGGTCTGGGTGAGCTGGCAGACCGCGCCAATATCAAACTCATTAGAACCGTGGAGGGAAAAACATCCGTGCAATACGTGAATTTACTGGATGAACACTTCATGGCTTCACCCAACTACTACGTGCATCAAAATGATATATTAATAGTACCCCCATTGCGACAACGACCTTATAGAAAATACTTCGGCCAGAACATGGCCCTCGTAGTCTCCACCATTTCATTACTTCTTCTGGCAATCAATTTATATGGCAAGTGAGTTAAGATCATCTGAGTTTCCTGAAGAACCAAGGAGGGGAGTAGCAGAACCCTTAAACATCGATGTCAAGCGCATCATCTACCGGGCGCTCCGCTATTGGTACCTGGTGGTGGGGTTCCTGATTTTGATGCTGGCATTGGCTTTTATTCGCAACCGATATGCTACCCGCATTTACCCGGTGTCTGCCTCCATCATCATCAAAGAAACGCAAGAGACCTCCGAAGGAAAATTGCTGTACAACAACCCCCTGGTCAACCCGTACCGCAACTACCTGAACGAATTGTACATCATCCGCTCTTATCCGTTGATTGAGCGGACACTGGAAGGCCTCAACTTTGGGGTGAGTTTTTATAAAGAAGGAAACATCCTTACCACAGAAGCCTACCACTCCTTACCCCTGGAGGCGTTTGTCTTGAATAAAAATGCAGGGAGCGCTCAGTTTTATATTAAGTTTCTTGACGGCAATCGCCTGGAGCTCACGCCCGATGGCACGACCGAAAAGGAGGACAGAATACCTCAGGTATTTCCCGTAAAAGATACCCTCACATTTGAGGGACTTCGGCTCGTTTTCCTTCCTCAGAAGGAGAGAAATTGGAGTTCTTTTATCAATGAGCCCTACCTGTTCCGGTACACCCCGCCCAAGGCACTGACAGGCTCTTATGTGGGCAGGCTGACAGCCTCATGGGCGGAGGAAGGAGCGGGTGTCATTAACCTCGGCATCAATGGATCCAATCCCATGAAGGAAATGGATTTTTTAGCGGGCCTCATCAAGAACTACCAGGACTATGACCTGGAGAAGAAAAGCCTGACAGCATCTCGAACCATCGAATTTATCACCGAACAACTGGACGGTATTTCCGATTCGCTGAAGCGCGCAGAGTTGCAGTTGGAACGCTTCAAAGACAAGAACGTGGTAACAGACCTCAGCGGGGAAGCCCTGCGCCTCTATCAAAAGATGGAAGCCATTGAAGTGCAGAAAACGGAACTGATCATCAGCAACAACTACTACAACTACCTCAAACAGTACATCAGCCAAAACAGCAACCTGGATCAGATCATTCTGCCCACTTCTTTGGGTATTACCGATCCCATCCTCAGCCAGTTGATCTCCAAATTGGTGGACATGCAAATGCAGATGAAGCTGAATGTGAAAACGGAAAATCCATTGGTGGCCGGTGGTGGCCGGGTGATTGAAGAATTAAAAAAGGACATTCTTGAATCTACCCGAAACATTCAGGCCACGGATAAAATTAAGATGGACTACCTGGAAAAGCAGATCAAGGAAATAGAGAGGCGGCTGAGCTTTTTGCCCCTGGCCGAGCGCAGACTGGTGTCCATCCAACGCAACTACTCGCTGATGGAAAACCTCTATGTCTTCTTGTTGCAAAAACGGGCGGAAGCGGGCATCTCCAAAGCCTCCACCACCTCCGACATCACCATGGTGAACCCACCCATGATAGCAGGGGGACCTATTGTGCCCAAGCCCAAGAACAATTACATCTACGCAATACTGGCAGGGTTGGGATTTCCTGCCTTGCTTTTTGTGCTCATGGAGCTTTTCAATACCCGGGTGCAATCGCGGGAAGACATTGAGAAAGTGACTTCTATTCCGTTCACAGGGGGCATTGGCCACAAGAAGGGGGCCAGCAACCTGGAGGTAATGCAAAGTCCCAAATCGGCCATTGCAGAATCTTTCCGGGCGCTTCGTTCCAATTTAAATTATTTCCTGGGAAAGAAGGAAAAAGCAGTGTTCCTGATCACCAGCTCCGTGAGTGGAGAGGGAAAAACTTTTACCTCTATTAACCTCGCTACAGTATTTGCCCTGTCTGGTAAGAAAACCCTGATTGTAGGAGCCGACATGCGGAGGCCGCGTATTTCCAATGACTTTGGACTTTCCAATGACATGGGGTTGAGCATGTACCTGGCAGGCATTGCCCCATTTGATGCCGTGGTGCAGCACACGAAACACGAGCACCTCCACCTCATCAGCGGTGGCCCCGTGCCGCCCAATCCTTCTGAACTGTTGCTGACCCCGGCCATGGCAGAATTTATTGCAGAGGCACAAAAAAGATACGATTATGTGATTGTGGATTCTCCACCCCTGGCCATTGTCACAGATGCGTTTGTACTTTCAACGTATGCAGACCACACGCTCTTTTTGGTGCGGCAGAATTTTACCCACAAAGATTTGTTGCGTATTGCAGACGATTACTACAGAACAGGCCGACTCAAAAACATCAGTATTGTGCTGAATGATATCTACAAATCTGGGATGGGCTATGGCTACGGCTATGGCTACGGCTATGGCTACGGTTATGGCTACGGGTATGGGTATGGGTACGGTAAAAAAGCGAACGGGCAGGGGTATTACGAAGGGTAACGGTGGATTCGGGGACAATTGTAATAGAGAAAAAGAGCAGGTTAAAACTGATCGACTGGAAAGAACTTTCCGCCTATCGGGACTTGCTTTATTTTTTGATCGTACGCGGCATACGTGCCAAGTACGCCCAATCGGTGTTGGGAGTGAGCTGGGCCGTCATACAGCCGCTCTTCACCATGCTGGTGTTTACGGTCATATTCGGCAACCTGGCCAGGATCAGTTCCGATGGTGTGCCCTATGCGCTGTTCAGTTTTTCTGCACTGATGCCCTGGACTTATTTCTCCGGAGTGCTCAACGAAGCCTCCAACAGCCTGACCACCAACGCCAACATGTTGAGCAAGGTATACTTTCCCCGTATTGTGTTGCCGCTGGCTGCCCTGTTCGGCAAGTTGCTGGACTTTGGTATTACGCTGCTGGTGATGGGTGTGCTTTTGGTGATGTTCAATTATATGCCTTCCTATCAATTGGTGTACCTGCCCTTATTGTTGTTGTATTTACTGATGACGGCTTTGGGGCCTTCTTTGATTCTGGCAGCCTGGTCCGTACAGTACCGCGATATCAAATACGCCATGACGTTTATTGTGCAGTTGCTGATGTACGCAGCACCTGTGGTGTATCCGCTGTCTTACATTCCTGAAAAGTACCAGGTGTGGTATGCGCTGAACCCCCTCGTAGGGGTGATAGAGGGTTTTCGTGCAGCCATTTTGGGTACGAGTGCTATGCCCTGGCCCATCATAGGCATTGGGTTTTTCATGTCATTGGTCATCTTGATGATGGGCTTGTTCACCTTTTCCCGATTGGAGCGCACCTTTGCTGATGTAGCCTGATGAGTAAAACGGTCATTCAAGTAGAGCATTTGAGCAAGGCCTATAGGATAGGCGTGGCGGAAAAAAAATCCGATACCATTGCCGGAGCCATATTCAATGCGCTCAAGACTCCCTTTAGAAACTTTAAACAATTGTATAACCTGCGTGCACTGGAGCGGGATGAAAGTTCGGTTTTTTGGGCATTAAAAGACATCAATTTTGAGGTAAAGAAAGGAGAGGTGCTGGGCATCATTGGCCACAACGGGGCGGGCAAAAGTACGCTGTTGAAAATACTGAGCCGTATTACCGAACCCACGGAAGGAAGGGTCACCATCCATGGACGGGTATCCTCGCTATTGGAAGTAGGCACGGGCTTTCATCCCGACCTTACGGGCAGGGAAAATATCTATATGAACGGCACCATCCTGGGCATGCGAAAAAGGGAGATCGATGCCAGGCTGGACGAGATCATTGCTTTTAGTGGGATAAGCAAGTACATCGACACGCCTGTAAAACGTTACAGTTCAGGCATGGCGGTGCGCCTGGCCTTTTCCGTGGCAGCCCATTTGGAGCCGGAGATTCTGATCATTGATGAAGTGCTGGCAGTAGGCGATGCGGAGTTTCAGAATAAGTGTCTGGGAAAAATGGACGAAGTAGCCAGGGCTGGCCGAACTGTCTTGTTTGTTAGCCATAATATGGCAGCTGTTTCTTCATTGTGCTCCCGTGCTTTACTTCTTGATCAGGGAATTATGCAGTTGGAAGGAACTCCGGAAGCTGTTATTGATAAGTACCTCTATAAAGAGGAAGTGAAAAAGGTGGAATTGGTGTCTCATGGATTTACACTTGAAAATTACTCCCTTGAACATGAGGGGAGTTCAATTCAATCCGGTATGTCAGTTACGGTTAAAGGGCGGATAAGGGGGGATTGTAAGGAAGAGATCCCTTATTTGTTATTGGCTATTAACACGATGACGGGCGAAAGGCTTGTGTTAGCAAGCTCAAGGTTGGAAAGAGTTTCAATACCTAAGTTTTCAGATTCAATTGACTTTGCGATTACAATAAAGGACTTGAACCTTATGCCTAACCAATACCTGTTGGATCTAAGGTTGCTTACCTTAAATGGGAAGCGGATGGCAGAGTGGTTAAATTTTTCTGAAATCAATATTACAGAGAACAAAAAACTTTCAGGATTGACCTTGCCTGAAGGAAGGAGTAGAGGGGTAGTGTATTGTCATACAGATTGGAAAATAATGACCCAATAGGATTGCCGATGAAAAGTATACTTTTTCTATCGAGCTGGAGGATTATCGACACACAAAAGGGTACAGTGGAAGTGCCCTTTATTTTTGAGCAAATTGCCAGTCTTTCCAGTGTAGTGAATGCAACTTATGTAGAGTGCAATTTTAAATCATTCATCAATTGGATTCCACTTTTTGTATCCGGACGATGGATACTGAAAAATGAAAATTCATTATGGCAAAATTACAGCGTTCGATATTTTACAATTTTTTTACCTAAATTTTCATCCCGACTGACGAAGAATGCCCTGTGGCAGGACTTCTATATAAGCGGCAGATGGTTTGCTAAGCGACTCGCCCGAAAGCTGGGAAAGTTTGATGTCATTCATACCCATGTTGTCTTACCAATGGGAGGTTTTGCAGTTGCACTAAGTGCAAAATGGAAAATACCATTTATTCTTCAAGAACATTCTGGTCCTTTCGAAATGCATTGCAGCAATGCTAAACAAGTAAAAGGTGTTCAGTTTGTATTAAGTCGATGTAGCCTTAAGCTTCCTGTAAGCAATGCACTGAAGAGACGTATGCAGGTTTATGACTCTATGAACAATTATAGGATAGCTCCGAACTTAATTAGAACTGACATCTTCAAACCATGTATAAAGTCAAGCGCGGTGAATAGTAATGCAATCAAAATCATTTCTGTTTGTTCTGCGCAAAAGGTAAAACGGCATGATTTGATGTTTTTAACTGTTAAAGAGTTGATATCGAGAAACATTCCCGTAAAACTTACTCTTTATGGTATAGATAGAACTGAAATTGAATTAGTTGAATTATGTAATAGTTTGGGATTAAATGATATGGTGTCATTTATGGGTAATACTGATAAGTCTACAATATATGACGCATTTTGTGACCATGACGTGTACTTATGTACTTCAGATATTGAGACCTTTGGCTTGGCTCCAGCTGAGGCAATTTGTTCGGGTTTACCTGTTGTGTCCTCAGATTGTGGAGGAGTTAGCGAATTCTTGAACCCCGAAAATAGTGTTATAGTTCGAGATAACGACCCTAAGGTTTTTGGAGATGCTATCGAGAGCATTATGAGAAAGCCGATCCATAGAGTGAGTTCATGGAATAAAATTAACAATCAGTATGGGATAGAGCCTTACAAAAATTATTGGTTTAAATTATATAGTAAAATACAATAGAATCTATTTGAAATAGATATGAATAGCAAGTTCGAATTGGATGAATCCATATTTTTGGATCAACTGGGGAAGGAGAACCTAATTGTCACTTTTGGTGGGATAATGGGAAAATTGCCATTTCCGATTTTTGAATTTTGGAATTCATTAGGTGATTTAGATTGTGATAGGGTATTCATCAGGGATTGTGCACAATGTTGGTATCAAAAGGGCTTCTTTAAGCACACTTCCTCCATAGAGGATTCGATTAAGTTTCTAAAAATTTTAATACAAAAATTCGATTATAAGAATGTCGTTTTTATTGGTAACTCCGCTGAGGGGTATGCAGCCCTTTTATTTGGAAATATTTTGAATATTTCCAAAGTCTTAGCATTTGCCCCGCAAACATTTATTAGTAAATGGCTGAGATTCTATTATCGAGATAAGCGTTGGAAGAATGAAATTCGAGTTGGACAATTATATGGAAATCGAATGTATTTTGATTTACATAGAATTCTAAGGAATAGTTCAGTAACTGAGAATGTGATTTATTATTCCGTTGAAGATTATCTTGACGCTGCTCATGCTAAAAGGTTAAATGGATTTTCGAATGTGAAATTGATTAATGTAGAAAAGGGTGGTCACAATGTTATTAAGGTATTAAAGGATAATGGAGAGTTGATAAATCTCATTCAATCTATTCTTGTATGAATTCATCTGTGGCTCCTATATTCATTGTAGGTTGCGGAAGATCTGGTACTACGTTACTGCGGCTGATACTGAATAGACATTCAAACATTTCGATACCAGAGGAAACTTGGTATTATCCTCAATTATATAATGAATTGATTGGGTTGACTAAAACTCCTCCTGATTGGCAAAGTTATGTTGGTAGTAAAGTTCTCAAATACAATAGCGTACGCTTTCCAGACCTTGAACTGATCGGATTAATAGCTTTGTTGGAAAAGGATACTTGGGGTGATTGGACTTCAATTATTCCTGTTGTAAATAGATATTATGCGAAAATTGATAATAAAAAGAGATGGGGGGATAAAACGCCAGGTTACGTCATGCATTTACCGCTAATTAAAGAATTATTTCCTGAAGCCAAGATAATTCATATCGTTAGAGATGGAAGGGATGTAATTCCGTCAATTCTAAAGTATTGGTCTGTTGGACCTCAGACTACAAGCCTAATTGAGACGGCATTTTATTGGAAGAAACATGTAAGCACAGGTGTAGAATTAGGGCCGAAATTATTTGGTGTGAATTATTTGGAGTTGAAGTATGAAGATTTGGTTTCTATGCCGGAGACACAAATTCAGAAAGTCTGTGATTTTATTGGTGAATCTTATGAGGCAACTATGATTGATAATAAAATGGATAAGCCTAACGTGGTGCCTGATTGGGAGTGGCATAAGGAGACCAGGAAGCAGATTAATAAGCAAAATATAGGTAAATGGAAATTAGGATTGAGTACGTATGAGGTCATGGTGATCCAATATATTTGTGGTGGTTTATTAAAAAGATTTAATTACGACATAGAGGATGGATTTTCCATTATGGCTTTGCGGGATGTTACTCTTTTTAGATTTAGAAAATGGAGATGGGATAAATATCTATTAATCAAAGTAACGATCTATAATTTATTGGTAAGTATTGGTCTGTTAAGAAGAAGATAGAAATTTATATAATTGCTGATACGAATATCTTCATTTACTGATGAATAAAACTTTGGTTTAAGAAATCGTTTATCTATGATAAACTCTGAGGAAGAATATTTTTATTACCTGGATTGCGATCGAGTTGCCAACGGTAGATCTAAAAATAAATTAAGTGTAGCTTCCATTTGACAATATCATGAATCTATATTATGGGATATAACTTGATTAATTTATTAGGGTGACGATTATTCATTTATTGTCCTGGCATGAACTGTTTACTCCTCTGATCAGGTCCCAGTTGTTTGACAGGGTGTCAGTTCAAACACAAATGTTCAGGAAGGAGTCGGTGCGTGTACAGGTGTGGGTAATATTTCCATTAAGGCAAGTATTTAATCATAGAATATGGGCATTCAGAAGATGTTTACAAAGAGAAAACAGTGAACTAAGACTTAAGTACTTTTTTGGAGTTGACAGAATGAATCGTTTTCCAGCATATCAACTTCAATGGTTGGCACGAAAATTTTTAATAGCTTCTCCTGTTATTTTCCATTCAAGAGGAAGTGGTAATCTTGCAAGTGCATTTAAGCTCAGAAAACACTTTCTTAGAGACAGAGTAGTGTATGATGTTCGTGGAGCAGCGCCTTTGGAAGATATAGCTCGTCTGGGTTGCTTTAACGTTGAGGATTGCAGTATTCAACTAAAGGAAGTGTACAATAAGTCACTATCTCGGTTTAGAAGAGACCTTCGGTTGTCTGATGCAGTATTGACTGTAAGTGAACCATTGAAAGAATACATTGAGTCGTGTTCTGGAGTTAAGGATATTTGTGTGTCACCTTGTTGTGTTGGTAAGGTGAATTTCCGCTTCGCATCAGACACAACAAATGCAGTTGAGATGAAGGATCGAATTTCTGTTTTATACCTGGGAGGTGTTCAAAACTACCAACACCTTGAGGATTTAGTATTGCCATTTCTTTCCGCGTTAGTTACAGTGAATCCCATGGTGTTACCTCATATTTTTACAAATGACTTGCATAGCATGAAGGAGATGATTGATAATTCCTCCCTTAAAGATAAAGAATACCAACTGTGGTCAGGAAATCAACGAGAAGTGAGCAACCGATTAAAAGAAATTGATTTGGGACTCTTATTAAGAGCGCCAACAGATTTAAATAAAGTGGCCCAGCCCGTCAAGTTTGCTGAATACCTGGCATCGGGTCTTGGAGTAATTGTGGAAGAGGGTACAGGGGTGGTACCTGAAATTGTTAAAAAATACAATGTGGGGATGTCTACTAATTTATCTGGTGCTAATCAGGATGATTTCTTAAATGAGGCGGAAAGGGTACTGCATTGGTTCAATGTCAATCGGCTAGGCCTTCGCACACGTGCTTTACAGTTAGCAGATGAAAAATATACCTGGAAATCTAATGTTCAGAAGGAACTTCGATTATATAAGTCACTCATTAGTAATGAAAGGTAGATTTATTAAGAGACTTCTGGATACTGTATACCCCCGAAGAACTATATGGATTTTAAACTGATTTATTTCTTGTGTGTGGAATAACCGCTATTTATAGTAAGTCAGGCTTGGCGGCTTTGAATTTAGTAAGTGCTAATTCGATAGTTTCTCATCGCGGACCGGATGATGAAGGCTATCTTTTGTGGAGTGAAGGAGTTGGGTTGAGTTTGTATGCTGGTATTGATACAAGCACTTCAACAAGGCAAGCCTACAATTATGAAGATATTAATTCCTCCAAAAAAAATTGGACAGTCGGTCTTGGGCACAGACGCCTCTCCATTATTGACCTTTCACCTACGGGTCATCAACCCATGGTACTGCAACATGCGGGCTTGTCCATTACCTACAACGGGGAAATCTATAATTATATTGAGCTTCGCAGGGAACTGGAACAGCAGGGGCATCAATTTAAATCCGGAAGTGATACGGAGGTAATCCTGCACGCCTGGAGTACCTGGGGAGAAAAGGCGCTGCACAGGTTCAATGGTATGTTTGCATTTGTGCTATTAGATACCCGTAGGCAGAAGATGTATGCTGTGCGCGACCGCTTTGGTGTGAAGCCACTGTATTATACCCAAACACCAGGGTATATTGCGTTTGCTTCAGAAGTAAAACAATTGAGAGCCTTACCTGCTTATAGGTTTGAGTTGGACGAACAAATAGCCTACGATTATTTAAGGTATGGATTGATTGATCATGCAGCCCATACTTTTGACGTTGGAATAGACCAGGTGATGCCAGGAACGATGGTCATTGTGGATATTTCCGCAGGTAATTTCAAAATATCTTCCTGGTATTCCTTGCGCCCCACAGTGTGGAAAGGTACGGAGCAAGAAGCCTGTGAGCGTTTTTATGAACTCCTGAAGGACAGTGTAAAGCTGCGTATGCGCTCAGATGTGCCGGTGGGTTCTGCATTGTCCGGTGGCCTTGATTCTTCCACTATTGTGTGTTTAATGAGAGAGGTGCTCACTGATCAGGGAGCAAGTGATCATTTAATAAAGACCATCACCTCCTGCCAGGTAGATAAAAAATATGACGAATGGGAGTATGCCTATGAAGTGATTAACAAGGTCAAGGCAGATGCTTACCAGGTATTTCCCTCCTTCGAAAAATTGCAACACGATTTGGAGAAGATGACGTGGCACATGGATTATCCGTTTGGATCTACCAGTCAGTTCAGTCAGTGGTGCGTCTTTGAAGAAGCTAAAAAGCAGGGACTGACCGTGATGATCGATGGCCAGGGTGCGGATGAACAATTGGCAGGGTATGGAGGCAATGACATGGCATTGTACACAGGCTTGATGAGAAAGGGAAGGTTTTTGAAACTTGTTCATGAGGCGAGAAGTTACAAGCAGCAAAAGGGCAGGTGGCCAGCAGGATTTTTATTGGGAGCTGTTCAAACTAATTTTCCGTATTTATTACCGCTGTTCCCGCAGAATTATCAGGCAATCTCAAACCGAGAGGTAATTCCAGATTGGCTAAATAAAAGGGATGTATTGGAAGATAAGTTTCATCCAAAAAGCTTACGTGGAGGTCTCTCTCGTCAGGTTCTGTACTCACCATTGCCTTCACTATTGCGGTATGAAGACCGTAACTCTATGGCATTCTCCGTAGAATCGAGAGTCCCCTTTATGGATTACAGGTTGATTGAATTTACATTGGGACTGCCTGAAGAATTAATCTATAGGAAGGGTCAGCGGAAATATATTTTGAGAAAGGCATTTGTCAATCGGGTGCCAGATAAGATTCTTTCGCGTACTGACAAAATGGGTTTTATTTCGCCTGAAGAGAGATGGTTGAAGGAAGACGGAAGGAATTGGTTTGAATACCAAATCTATAGGGCTGGAGACATTGCCGGGGATTTATTAAATAAGGAAGTGGTACTGTCTAAATTTGTGAATATCCAGAATGGAACGAGTAAATTTAATTTTGAGCCATGGCGACTTATATGTTTTAGTAATTGGATTAAAAACTTCAAATAGGATATCGAGGGTAATTAAATCATAATTATGATAAGAGCTTTATTGGTGAATATTAAGAATCAGGTATTAGATAAGTTGAAACCACATGGGGTTCGGAAAACTGTGAACGGTATTGCGTGTACTTTTCCAGCAAGTATAGCAAGAGGAATTCCAGTATCAATTGACCAGCCCATGTTAAGTAAAATGCTTGCCGATAATAATTCAGGAAAAACTATTTTCGATATAGGAAGTCATATAGGTACATGGGCGGAGATTTTGTCTCAATCCGTCACATCTAACGGCAAAGTAATTTGTTTTGAGCCAAATACCATTAATTACCAGATACTTAAAAAGCAAGCTAAGGTTAATGCATGGCAGAATATATTACCCTTTAATATCGCTGCGTCTAACTTTATTGGCAAAATGTCTTTTTTAGATCTATATGATAGCATAGGTGGATTAGGAGCAAGTGCGAAAAGTCGATTGGTCAAAGATGAAAGCACGAGTTCGTATGTGGTAGATGTTATCACATTGGACTCATTTGCAAATACTCATGGCCTTTTTCCTGATATAATAAAAATTGACGTGGAAGGTGCAGAATTACAGGTACTTCTTGGAATGAGAAATATGCTTATGAATAGAAATATACTTGTCTTTGTTGAACTCCATCAATTTGCCTGGCAGGATTTTGCGGTGAAAGCAATAGATTTCTTTTCCTTTGCACACGAAGTTGGCTATAAAATATATAAAAATGGAGAATTACTCTTAAATGAGCCGGATGCAGATTTTATGAACAACCTTACTTGTGGGTTTATCCGAATCTCTAGATAAATTAAAGTGAGATATTTTTTTTATTTTAAGTCAATTCTAATTGGGTTTTATTTTATTGGAACATCTTTTTTGTTTTTTATAATTCGTTGTCCCCTGGTGGCAATAAATTTTCTACAAAAAGCGGAAGCCCTAAATAATAATTTTATTAGATACTTGTCATTTACTTTTTTTTATTTTTATAAAAGAGCAAAAAGATTTGATGTTGATAATCGTTACAGAAACCGCCAACTTAATCGATTTTCCTCAGCTGGACAAATAAAATTCCTTCATCACAATGTTCAAGTCCTTAAGCCCTTTATGAATGAAAAGGACAAGGGAATTATTCTCATTAAGTACTCTGAGATAATTAATGCATTCCCTTTTCTGTTCAATATTAATTCATTGTCAAAGTCATTTCATTTTCTGCTTTTACCTTCAACAGAGTCGCCAATTAATCCTTTTAATGTCCTGTTTCGGAATCTAAAATCGAAGGTGTTTATTACTACTCATTCCAACCGAGAGCGAATGGAGTTTGAAAGAGTTGGGTTTATTCTTATAGATTTAACTCCTGGAGATTTTGTGGATAACGCAATTTTTGTTAAGAAAAATATTCCAAAAATATATGATTTTATTGTAATTGCTAACTTCTTAAAAGTTAAGAATTATCCTCTTATCCTTAAGGCGGTGGCAAAATATGGAGAAAATTTAAAAGGTTGTATTGTTAGCCAGGCTCACTTTGGTCTAGGGCTTGAGTGGTTTAAAAGCAAGGTAAAGGCTCTTAATCTCGATGACAACATTGCTATATTTACTGATGTGTCTTCTGAAAAGATCTGCGAACTGCTCAATGAGTCAGATAGTTATGTCTTAGGTTCATATAGAGAAGGAAGTAATAAAGCTTTATTTGAGGCTCTTCTTTGTGGAGTTCCAGTAGTGTTGTACAAACATGTTATTGGTCCACCGGTCAGTCGATTTCCCAATAGTATGGTTAGATATTTTACAGATCTTAAGTCCTTAGTTAGCAGTATTATTGAGTTTAAGAATTCTAATTTCAATGCTTGGGATAAGACGGGCTGTGATTACGCAAATGATTATTTGTATAATGTTTTATACAAGGAGGGTATCTTCTTTGATAAAAGCACCTTTCTTGAAACGGTTTGTAGAATACATGTATTTTATTTGAATAAAGTAGAAAGACCAATAATTGATGAGAGTCTCCATATAATTGAAATGTCCACCGCAAATAATTTTCAGTTCGATGTACAACTAAATTTCGAACTTTTAACCTCAAGAATTCGTGACTAATAAATCAATTCTTTTAGTCTCTGCCGTTCATCCAGATTTACTTCCTCCTATTATTAATATTTCTAAGGTATATATGGCCAAGGGTTTTAAAGTTTATACCTTGAGCTTTGGATATTTACATTCCCATAGCCTGCAAGTAGTTTCGGATAATCTAAACCAGAATATTTTAAACGAATATAAGGGATCAACCATAAGCAAATTTTGGTTACAGGTATGCTTTTTAAGACGGCTGCTTGGCCTCTCTAGAAAGCCCGTCAAATTTGATATGATTTTTGTTTTTTGCCCAGTTTCTTTTTTTTGGTGTAGTTTGACATTTGGTGTTCAACACTTAATAGTTCATTGTATTGAAATATACACGCGACCCAAACGATTAAGTTTTGATTTTGTTTTCTATAAGTTTTTCTGTAAAAAGTTAGCAAAAGCAAAAATGGTGTTCTCTCCTTCGGCTGAAAGGTCAGAGGATATGTCTGGTCGTTATAAACTGAAACTTAAACCAGGAGTAATATTGAATGCACCATTTTTTAATTCTTTCAGATCTTCTTTTGATAAGAATAATACTGAAAAAATTCGTGTAATACATACGGGGGGAGTAAATGACTCAAGAGCCATTTTAGAACTTTTGAAAGGCTTTAAATTAGCTAATAGCGATTATTTCAGTCTGTACATTACAAATGTATCATCTGACTATTATTCTAAATTGATTCGGGATTTTGTACGTGATGAAAAAATGGACAATGTGTTTTTATTACCCACATTAGAACGAAGTGAATTAATAAAACTCCAAGCCTCATCAGATATAGGAATTTGTTTTATTAAGGAGAAGGATGACATAGATACACGATTAATCGCCCCAAATAAGTTAGGTGAATACTTGATTCGGGGGTTGATTTGCCTGACCTCAAATCAAAATTATTTTAAAGACTTTGGCTTGAATTCCTTTCTGATAAACATCAACATTAAAGAACCTTTGGAGATAGTATCGGCTTTAAATAAGGCTAAATTACTTTGTTCCAGTGGGAATTATCTTAATGAAATCCATCGCTTTGTGCGGAATAATTATAACATGGAGCATCAATTAATAAAAAACAAACTTCTTTAATTTGAATGTAGCATTTATATGCCATCCCTATCATAGAGGTGGAGTTACACAATGGATGGCGAATGCGTTTAACCACTGGGATCGATCAAAAGGTAAAGCCTATTTTGTTTCGGTTAAACCAAATCAGCACTTCATTGGAGGGGGAAGGTCACTAATTATCGATTTACTCGATGATAACTATAAGGACGAAATAGTATTTGATGAAGTAGGTCGTTTATTTGAGTTGGGTACGATTAGTTATAGAGCCAATTATTTTAAAAAATTGATTGAGGCAAACATTCCAAAGGGTGCCGTAATAATTCCTTCGGATGATGAAGCTTGTTGGATGGCTGCAGGTGCCGTGTCTAAAAGAAACCCATTTTGCGCTGTAGTTCACTCCCATGGTGATAATGAGTACTATCGCCTCTTAAAAATATACCAGTGCGCTATTTATGGAATTATTGCCGTCTCTAATAAAGTGTCAGAACGTGTAAGAAATGAGATTTCACACTTTCCGTTGGATAGAATTTTAATCAACCCATGCGGACTGCCCACAGACGAATTTAAGGTTAATATTTATGAAAAAACTGATACGATTGCCTGGATTGGGAGAATGGAGGAAAATGCAAAGAGGGTATCAGATCTTCCTAAGATAATTACAAGGTTAATCAATGTAAAAAAACCGCTTACATTTAAGATAATTGGGAATGGTGAGATGTTTTCATTCTTAAACAATTTTGTAAAAAATTATGAATGCGATAATGTATCAATCGAATTGTTGGGTTGGCTAGATATTCCTGAAATTAAAAGAGCATTGGCTACATCAAAAATTTTACTGCAATGCTCAAACTATGAAGGTATGTCTATAACGGTGATGGAAGCTATGTCCTCGGGTTGTTCTGTGGTTAGCAGCCGTGTTAGTGGGGTGGAAGACTATGAAGATTTGGACGAGAGTAAAGAAGTTCTTTTTATTTACAATGTAGGCGATGTGGACAACGCTGCTGCACTGCTTATGCATGCCTTTAATTCTTATGATACAGAGATCGCTAAAAGTTCAAAAAAATTTGCATTGAAACACTTTGACATAAAATGGAGAAATAGTTTAATGATTCAATTTTTCCTTCAAATAGATGCTATGCATTTCGAAACTACGCAGATATCCATTTCAAATTTTCGTATAATTATTTCTGGACTAATAGCAAGACTTAGATTATTTAAGTTTAAGTTATCCGGAACCATTAGATAATAGAAGATATATGTGTGGGATTGCCATTTGTATATCAAAAGATATAGGAGAAAAGCAGGAATTTTCTCATAAAACGAAAAAGCTTTTGAAGCACCGAGGCCCGGATGGGCATGGCGTATGGTCGGATGAGAACATTGCATTAGTACATACAAGGCTTGCTATTATTGATTTATCATCAGCAGGTCATCAGCCAATGGTCTCGCCAAACGGACGGTATATCATTACCTTCAATGGTGAGATTTATAACCATCTCGATCTTCGAAAAAAATTTCTTCCGGATGCTCGCTTCAATGGTCACTCTGATACAGAAACGATTTTAGCACTCTATGAGAGAATGGGTGAGCGTATGTTGGAGCAGCTGGTGGGTATGTGGGCTTTTGGCATTTGGGATTCCCTGGAAAAAACATTAATTGTAAGTAGGGACAGATTTGGGCAAAAACCATTGTACTATAGAAAAAAGAGCCAGACGATATTGTTTTCTAGTGAAATCAAACCATTACTTTTTAAGGATGGAGGGGATTTAGTAAATCCACTAGCATTATCAGAGTACCTTGCACTGGGAAATTATGAACATTTGGGAAATCACACTTTCTATGAGTCTATTTATCAAATTCTACCTGCACATTATTCTAAATACGATCACACTGGTCAATTATTAGTTACTACTTCCTATTGGGGTTTAGAAGAGATACCCTATAAGGATAGATTGCCCTTTGATAAAGCACAAGGCATTTTATTAAGGAATTTGGTAATGTCTGCCGTGGAATCTCAACTACTGGCAGATGTGCCAGTGGGAGCTACGCTTTCTGGTGGTCTCGATTCCTCCATTATTGTGAGTTGTATTGCAGAATTAGGAAAGAAAAATTTCCCGGTCTTCACAGCACAATTCCCTGATTCAAAGCATGATGAAAGTGCTTACGTTGAAGCGGTAAAAAGGAGACTGGGCAATGCCATTGATGTTATTTATGCACCTGTTCAGAAGTTGTCATTGCAGTCAGATTTGAAACGGGTTTTGCTGGAGCAAGAGGAGCCATTTGGCGATCCTTCTATCATGGCCCATGGATTTTTGGTCCGGGCCGCCAAACAAGCTGGGGTTCCAGTATTGTTGGGCGGTCAGGGGGGAGACGAGGTCTCTTTGGGATATCCATGGATGTATGAGCGGGCTTTTGCCCATGGATTGAATCAGCGCGATTGGGGTTCATTTTTGAAGTTTGCATCCGAGAGTAGTACGCCTTTTAGTGTGTTGTTAAGACTTATAATGGCGGGTCTAAGCCCATCAAAAGAGCATCGATTGCGGATGATGGCGCGCGGGAGGCAAAAGCAGTGGCTTTCACTAAGATATCGGCTTCCGTCACCTGATGGTGCTTTTGGTCGTGTAAATCGGTTTAACGACATATACCTGGAAAGCTTAAAAACAGTAGGAATCCCCCATCTTTGCCATTATGATGACAGATCAACAATGGCCTTGTCCATCGAAGGCAGGATGCCGTTTTTGGATCATAGGATTTTGGAATTTACGTCACGATTGAAACCGGATGCGTTCTACAATAACGGGTATAGTAAAGTGATTTTCAGAAAAGCTTTTATGGATTTGTTACCTAAAGAAATATTGGAACGGAAGGATAAGGTGGGCTTCCACACACCATTAATTAATATGCTACAGACAGATCGTGATTGGGTCTGCATGAATATTAAGAGTGATCAGGCATTAGTATGGGTAGCTCAGGAGTCTAGGGATAAGTTACTACACTCACTTTACAGTAATAGCATCGATGAAAAAAATGCCATCCGGCTTTTTAGATTATTGTGCTTAACGCTATGGGCTTCAGAAGATAAATCATTGATTCATAAAAAATGATGGGTAGGGATAGTTATGTGATACAACCACTTAGGGATACTCCATTCTCGGTCTTAAACATAACGGATTGATTGAAAAATGTGATTGAAAACGAATTAAAACAACCAATAAGATGATTAATCTCATCACATTAAGTACATGGTGTACCTGAAATACATACTACTACTTCTTCTGGGTATCAGTTATTGGGTCGATGTTTTCCTGATTCATGTCATCCTCATGTTTGCTTATGCTGTACTGACATTGGTATCCGACATTGGAGGGCGCAACCTGAGGCGTTTTGATGTTTCTACCACCTATGCTTTTTTACTGTTGATCACCAGTGCTGCACACATCGTGGCGCTTTCAGGATTGAGTGATGACCCCTGGTTTTTCACAAAATTCTATTCGGAGGAATTATCCGGAATGGCAATTTTTATTTTTAATGCAGGGAGCATTGTGATTTTGGAGACCATGCGATTCTTCATAAGGTCAGAGGACAGTCTGGGCTCGTCTCAGGCGAGGAATCTTAAGCTTAAATTCTGGCCAATTTTTTTGGGCTCGCTCACCATCTTTATCGCCTCTAATTACATAGGAACATTCTTAGGTGCGATCGGTTCCATTGGATCATTTATTGCAGTTATTGTACAGGGCAGTATTCTGTTGCTTTCTTTTATTGCGCATTCCACTAGGAAAAACGTATGGGTTATTTTACTGTATACGGTATTTCTTTCCGTGTGGGCACTCCAGTATTCTTATTTGCGCATGACAATTTTAATACCCTGGGTGGCCTATCTGTCGGGGGATATCATTGCCAGCCGTTCGTTGTATCGCATTCACCCCTATTCTAAATGGATGGTGGTGATGGCGTTGATCGTTTTTCCTCCCCTGTTTACTTTTTTAGGTAATGAAAGGGAAGAGTTATATGGAAAAGAAAAGTTATCCGCAAGTGTCAATGCATTATCGCTGGAACAGAACGTGGAAGGTCAATCCATCACTTCGCGGCTAAGCATTATACCGCAAATGAGCAATATCCTTTTGCTCACCCGGAAAAATGGTTTTTACAATGGGGAGACACTGGATTATTTTAAGTATGTATTTGTTCCACGGTTTATTTGGCCCGATAAGCCATTGATCCGGCAGGGACAGTGGTTTGCTGTGGAGATTGGCAATGCGTATTACAATAAACAGGGAAAAGCGAATAATTCAATTAACATGACCGTGCCGGGTGAATTTTACCTGAATTTTGGATGGCCCGGCCTGGTGGCCGGTTGTTTCCTTTTTGGCTGGTTGATGGCGGCCATTTGGAATGCCACCGATTACAATACGTTATTTGGTTGGGTCTTTCGGTTTTATCTTATTTTCTTGGGTTTATTTTCTTTGGGAGCAGACCTTCAAATCATTCCTACGTTGGTTGCCTATGTTATTTTATTCAAAGTATTTTCGTTTGTGGGAAGGTTTTTATAATAAAGTGGCAGTGTGGCATGTCAAGTATTAATTATAAATGGTTTTTGATAAGACATTATTTTTTTGAAGAATAGATCAAGGATTCTTTGTATTGGAGAAGAGTGGAGGGGAAGCAATGCCTCTGGCTTGTTTTACGCTTTATCCCGTTCAGGTTGTATTGTTAATATTGTGAACGAATTACAATACGTTAGCGTTCAGGCAATTACTGTTTCTACAAAGTCACTTAATCGGTTAACAAGGTCTTTTCAGGTCAATGACTTTAACTATTATTTAAAATTGGTTACGAAGTCTTTTAAACCAGATTTGGTGTTGGTCTATAAAGGGGCATTTATAAAGCAGGAGTCCATTCTATGCTGGAAAAAGGCGGGTATTCCAGTAGTAAATTTTTTTCCAGATGTAAGCTTTTTGGCGCATGGAAAATATATTCCTAAGTGCATTCCTCTTTACGATCATATTTTCACAACAAAGACTTTTGCAGCAAAGGACCTGCAAAGCCATTTTAACTATAGCTCATCAAAGGTGTCATTTATTCCACATGGTTTTGACCCACTGGTTCATCAGAAATTAGATAGTAACCAATCTGAATTTATGTGTGATGCATCTTTTATTGGAAATTATTCTGCTCATAAATCCCAGTTTCTGGCCTATTTGAAACGAGAATACCCGCAACTGGATTTAAAAATTTGGGGTGGCACATGGAAGCATATAGAGAATGCGCTAATGGGATCAGTTATGGGAATTGGTATTCATGGTGATTTGTATGTGGATGCCATTAATGCATCAACTATTAATATTGCCCTGTTATCAGAACTAGTAAAAGGCGCATCTACAGGAGACCAGATTACCTCAAGAACATTTCATATTCCCGCTTCAGGTGGATTTATGCTCCATCAACGGACAGAGGAGTTGCTTTCTTATTTCGAAGAGGATAAGGAAGTAGCCTGCTTTTCATCAAAGGAAGAACTAGTGGAGAAAATTAAATTCTATTTAGGAAATGATACGGTACGAAAGAAGATACAGGAGAATGGACATAATTTAGTGGTGAAAAATCACAGCCTGGATGAGCGCGCCAATCGTATCTTACTCAAGCTAAGGGAAAAGGGAATTATCAAATGAAGCTGTATTATTATTATAGAGCACAGGTGGAAGGCAATTATAGTATTGAGAATGTTTTTAGTGCAGTTAGTGATTCCCTTAGAGAAAAAAAGATAGCAATAAAAAACTTCTATACGGGTCGTCAAATTGATTTTCGGAGTATTCTAAAGGTGCGAAAACATGAAGCGGATATACATCATATTACGGGTGCTGTTAATTACCTTGCTCTCGGATTGCCTGCTCGCAATACGGTATTAACTGTTCATGATTTAGGGTTTTATGAGAACCCCGTCAATGCAGGAATCAAAAAGTTGATATACGAATATTTGTGGTTCAGGCTGCCCATACAGAAAGTTCGCGCCATTACTACGGTTAGCCAGTTTACCAAAAATCGCTTAATAGAGCACTTTAAGGTTGAATCAGATAAGGTTAAGGTCATTCCAAATCCAATTGCTTCCTATTTTAAATCTTATCCTTCAAACCTTCCTCGTGAAAGGTTTAAGATATTGCAAATTGGAACCGGCCTCCATAAGAACTTACAATCACTAGTAACAGCTTGTCGTGAGCTTCCGGTGGAATTGATTATCGTGGGTCGCCCCGCTAAAGGAGAAATTGAATGGATGGATAAACTGCATATCCGATACAATGTTCATTTTGATTTGAATAAAGAGGAATTATTACAATTATATATTGCATGTGATATTCTTTTTTTTGCCTCTAATTACGAAGGTTTTGGTATGCCTATCATTGAATCGCAAAAGGTAGGCCGCCCGGTAATAACCAGTAATTGGGGGGCAATGAAAGAAATTTCAGGTAATAGTGCCTATTTAGTCGATCCCGCCAGTACAGAAGAAATACGGTTTGCAATTATCGAACTGATTAACAAAAGGCCGCTGTACAATTCATTGGTTGAGATGGGTTTTGAGAATGTAAAAAGATTTTCTTTGGATCGGGTTAGTAACGGTTATCTTAATTTGTACAAATCATTAATATGATAACCACTAAGACCATTGTGTTTTGGCAACCTGTCATTAGCCCGCACTATGCTTCTCTGCTTACCAACTTGGTTCCCTTTTATGAAGTAATCTTATTTGTAGAAGAGGAAGTTATCAAGGAGAGACTACTTCAGGGATGGTCTATCCCGGACTTACCTGGCGTAAAAACCATCAAAGTAAGTCGTCAAAACTATAAAACTCAATTTGACAGCGTTAATAATGGACTCACCTTTCATATTTTTTCAGGTACGCGCGCGTACCCAAATCTTTGGCGGGTATTAAAATTTGCTAATAAAAAAAAAGCAAGAATAGCTTTGATGGGTGAAACAATGGATTGGCTGGGATGGAAGGGGAAGTTGAGATTATTATTGTCAATGGTGGACAGACTAAGGCTTAGTAGAAATATGATTTTTGTTTTGGCAATAGGGGAGTCAGGTGTAAGATGGTACAGTCGGGTTGGTTATTCCAGGAATATTATTTTTGAATGGGCTTATTTTATAAGCCCTTTGCATAAAACAGATAGTAATTGGGTGGATGATAAGTCCAACGATGTAACTAAATTCGTTTATGCGGGAAGGTTATCACGAGAAAAGGGTGTTCACTGGTTGATATCAACGCTCCTGTTACTTGTTAAATTTCCTTTTGAACTTCATATTATTGGCGATGGCCCTGAACGGAATAAATTAGTTAATTTAATTCCAGCGGAAGAGAATCATAAGTTTATTTTTTACGGTACTATCAAGAATCCTGAAATACATTCTGTGTTAGTGAATATGGATTATTTGGTACTTCCAAGTGTGGGAAAAGAAGGTTGGGGTGCGGTTGTTAATGAAGCTTTTAATGTTGGCCTTCCCTGTATAGTATCAACCTATGCAGGAGCCAGTTGCCTCATAAAAAATAGACCTTTGCTGGGCTATACGGTTAATCCCGCAATACCAAAAACTTTATTGGATGTCTTTAGAATGATTCTCAAGGATAAATTAAAACCTACCGTAAAAGGGAGGGAGCTCATCATGGAATTTGCACAAAATATTTCAGGTGAGGCTGCAGCTTTATACTTAAAAAATGTAATTGACTATGTGGATGGATTCACTGAAGTCAGACCAAATGCCCCATGGAAATCACAATTGAATAGCTAAGTGTTAATGATTCAGAATTTTATTATCTAATTCTCTAAAGCAATATGCGGTTTCATTTTTTGGATGGGTTTAGAGCATGGGCAGTCTTACTAATTGTGGTTCATCATTCAGCAACTGGTCTTTTTGTTAAACTTCTGGATGAAATTAATCTCGACAATTTAAGTTTCCTGGTATCCTCTTTTACACAATCTGGTGTTGAGTTATTTTTTGTCTTGAGCGGTGTTGTGTTATTGCGTCCTTATTTAAGATCGAAAAAGGAATTCAATTGGCGGACCTATATAAAACGTAGAGTTATAAGAATTTACCCACCTTATTTTGGAGCCGTATTGTTTGCCTCTGTGGTAATCGCCCTAAATACCTATTTTCCAACCTGGTATTCTGCTATTTTGTTGAAATTTAACCTTCACTCATTCGCAAAACAATTTTTTATTTTTAATCAAAAATGGGATTTTTTTAATCTGGCGTGGTGGAGTTTACAAATTGAAATTTTATTCTACCTGGTAGTACCAATCATCGTGTACCTGCTTGTAAAGTGGAAGGGGAGCATAAACATTATCGGTCATTTTTTAATTATTCTTATGTCATCTCTTTTTCTACAAAATGTAATGATGGCTGTGGCGCCAGATAATTACTCTTTCACAATAGTATACGCTAATTTATTTCGTTCCGTGGATTACATCGGCTGTTTTTATTTAGGTGTTTGTTTGGCCAGAAGAGATTACGGTCATAAGGATCAGATTATTTCATTAATAATCGGTGTTTTGCTAATTGCACTTTCGTATCAGTATAAGCCATTTGTTCATATGGGTTTTGGCTTTATTTACTTCTCTATCATTAGTTTATCATTTGCTAATCCTGGGTTTTCAAGATATTTTGAAACCAAAAATTTGATTTGGCTTGGTGAAAGGTCTTACTCATTATTTTTAATTCATTTTTCAGTATTTTATTTTGCAAATTACCTGGTCTCCTATTTTGTGGACGAGCGATCAATTTTGTATGGTGTATTGACAAGAGGCATCGGGGTGCCAGCTGCATTATTCATGGCGATGATTTTATTCTGGTTGGTGGAGAGACGCTTCGCCAGAGGATTGGTCACCAGTGAAGATTTCTATCCGCCAATTTTTCACACTTTTTTTTCTGGTAAGAAGAGGATAGTTGCGAATGCAAAAGAATGAGTGATGCTGTGCTATTAATAGATGCCTCCAATATTCTTACCGGAGGAGGAAAAACACATCTCGTGGAATTGATAAAACATGCTGAGCCATCTAGGCATGGTTTTGATAAGGTAATTGTTTATGGTCATGAGGGAGTGATTGGGGAAATACCTCAGAAACCATGGCTGGAAAAAAGGACACCTTCATTATTTGGCTATGGCTATTTTGGGAGGTTGTTTTGGAAGACGATTATACGCAAGTCGGCTAAAAGTGGAATCTGGTTTGTTCCAGGGGCCGGAAGCGCCCCGGGCAATTATGTTACAATGTGTCAGAATTTATTACCGATCGATGTGTCAGAGCGGGCGCGATATTTTTTTTCGTGGACTTGGGTGAGGTTGGTCGCGTTGGGATTTTTTCACCAAATCGCTTTTCGAAAGGCAGCGGGCGTGATTTTTTTGAATCAATTTTGCTTTGAAATTTTATCGAATGCTACCCGTGAGAAAATCTTAAAAACAGCCATAATTCCTCATGGCGTAAGTGAAGTTTTTAACTTGCTGCCTTCACCTGAAAAGAATATAAAAACATTTAAGTTGATTTATGTATCTACTATTGATGTCTACAAACATCAATGGAAAATAGCCGAAGCCGTTGATGAGTTGTTGAAGGAAGGATGTGCCATCAGTGTTGATTTTATTGGGCATGCCAATCACAAAGCAATGGTAAAGCTCAATCCATTCTTGTCTGAATCCATAAGGTATCTGGGACCTGTTTCCTATGAGGAACTCCCTGCCCGGTATGCCGCTTCTGATGCTTTTATCTTTGGTTCAACATGTGAGACTTTTGGCATGGTGCTGCTGGAGGCGATGGCCTGCGGGCTACCTGTTTTATCCTCCAATAAAAGTTCGATGCCAGAGACGTTAGGTGAGCATGCGCTTTACTTCGATCCGTTGAACGTGGTGACAATTAAAGAGGCTATTCTCAAACTCTATAAAAATGATTCCTTGTATAAGAGCCTGCAAGAGGACGGAATTAAATACGCAAAACAGTTTCCTTGGGAGAAAACCTCTCATGATACATTTAAGTTTATTCAAGCGTGCTGTAAATGTTAGAATATTCGACAGGAGCCATTGACTATCACAATCGGGAGGCAAAAACTTTTAAGGAGAAGTATCAGGAAAAACGAAGTTTTAAAAAAAGGTTGCGCACTTGGGAACACCTTATTAGAGAGTCAAATTTAAAATTTGATCGTGCTATGGATATCGGCTGCGGTCCTGGCTGGATGACGAAAATTTTATGTGATGTATCCAATTCCGTAGTCGCCATTGATGGAGCCAAGCAGATGTTGGAGCAAAGTAGAGTTACAGTAGGAGGTGCTTCTGATCAGGTAGAGTTTATAGAAGCTGCTATTGTTCCTTCTTTATTTGACCGGTGGCCATCGGAAAGTTTTGATCTGATCATTTCCTCCAGTGTTTTGGAATACGTGGAAGATGCCGAACTAATTTTAAAGAAATCCTTTGAAGTATTGCGCCCATCCGGTACACTTATTTTTTCATTGCCCAATAGGTCGAGCTGGTTCAGAATGATTGAAACGTACCTTTTTCGTTGGTTGGGTAGGCCCGCTTATCGCGGATTATTAATCAATGTTTGGAACGATAAAGACACCGTTAAAATGCTTGAACGGATAGGCTTTAAAGTCGATACCGTGTTATGGCAGGGGTATGTGCCTTATTTCTCAGAAATATTTTTCTGGCTACCGAATCGCTTGAAAAAGCCCATGATGATAATCGTTGCAAAAAAATAAAAAGTCTTGATTAAGATGTGTTGCTTCCTATTTGTATGAAGGCAGAAAGATGGTTTGTAAAATTGTTTTCGTTCTTGTTTTCCAGGATTAGAATTCCTGGAGCCTATCGGGTGGCAACATTAATCTATCCCTACTATGTTAATTATTTTCAAAAGGGTGTTTGGCTGACTGCAAAGTATTTGTCACCCCAATATGGATTAGTAATCAGTTTATTTTCTAAAGACCTTATTGACCACAAAATATTATTTACCGGCAGTTATGAACAGGAAACAAATAGTATTCTGGAGAAGTATTTAACCAAGGACTTCTTTGTAGTTGAGGCTGGAGCGAATTCAGGTACGGAGACTTTGCTCATTTCTAGATTAATTGGCAATGAAGGGAGGGTTTTTGCCTTTGAACCAGTCCCACACCTGATTGAAAAACTTAATCATAATATCAAGATTAATCACTTGCAAAACATTCAGGTGGAGCAGTTGGCGCTTGGGGAAAAGAATGAAGAGATTCATTTTTTCACTTTCCCAATTGAGCATCCTAACCAGGGGATGGGATCTAAATTGATCGATAATAAGGTGTCGAATAAAATTCGGGTAAATCAAATTACATTGGATTCATTTGTCCTGGAAATTAATAAATTGAATCGGTTAGACTTTTTGAAGATGGACGTACAGGGTGCTGAAATAGATATTTTAAGAGGGGGCAGGGAGACCTTACTAAAATTTAAACCAATGATTTTTCTTGAGGCGGGGGAAGGGTGGAGCGATGTGCTCGATTTGTACACTTATTTGGAAGGCTTGGGATACAAAATTTATGGTATTGGTAAAAGGCAGCATCTTTTAGAGATATCCAGAGAAACAATCACCTACGGCAATTGGTTAGCTTTACCAGAAGATCAATGAAACAACTTATCCAAAACCTAAAAACAGGAGCTACCACATTGGAAGAAATTCCAACACCTTTGGTGCGTAAAAGATGTGTGTTGATCTGTACTACCCATTCCCTGGTCTCCTTGGGGACGGAAAAGATGTTGGTGGAGTTTGGACAAGCCAACCTGATTCAAAAAGCCCGGCAGCAACCCGAGCGGGTGAAGATGGTGTTGGATAAGATGAAAACGGATGGAGTACTGCCTACCATAGAAGCGGTCTTTAATAAATTGGATCAACCCCTGCCCTTAGGCTATTGCAACGCGGGCGTGGTGGTGCAGGTGGGTGAGGGCGTGAATGGCATTAAAGTAGGGGATCGGGTGGCCAGCAATGGTGCTCACGCAGAATATGTCTGTGTGCCTCAGAATCTGGTGGCGGTCATTCCTGAAAATGTGTCCAATGAGGAAGGTGCTTTTACGGTCATCAGTGCCATAGGCATGCAGGGCATTCGGTTGGCAAACCCTACACTGGGAGAAACCGTGGTGGTGATAGGACTGGGCCTTATCGGGTTGATCACGGCCCAATTGCTGAAAGCAAATGGATGTAAAGTGATAGGAGTGGACCTGGATGAAAACAAGTTGGCGCTGGCCGCATCTTTAGGTATTGAAACCTATAATACCAGCGTTGGTGATGTGGTAAAATTTGTTACGGACGCTACAGCAAGCGTGGGTGCCGATGCAGTATTGATCTCAGCCTCATCGAAAGGCAATGAGATCATTTCTCAGGCGGCACGCATGAGCAGAAAACGAGGCCGAATAATTTTGATTGGTGTCGTGGGACTGGAAATCAATCGGGCAGAATTTTATGAAAAGGAATTGCAGTTTCAGGTGAGCTGCTCTTATGGTCCGGGGCGGTACGATGATAATTATGAGCAACAGGGCAATGACTATCCATTGCCTTTTGTGCGCTGGACGGAGAAAAGAAATTTTGAAGCGGTGCTGCAGGCAATGGCTGGAGGCCAGTTGCAGGTGAAACAATTAATAACAGAACAAGTGCCGCTGGCAGAGTACCAGCAGATTTATGGAGACATGGGAAAATCCACCTCCATCGCTTCTTTGCTGCAATATCCTCAGAAGGAGCCGGGTGAATTGAAACACACCATAAATTTATCTCCACGGTCATTCACCCGCCAAAAAGGAGTGGTAGGTATCATTGGTGCAGGCAATTTTACAAAAATGACGTTGTTGTCGGCATTAAAAAGTTCGGGAGCGGAACTAAAGAGTATCGCCAGTGCCAACGGGGTGAGCGGCACAGCATTGGCAAAGAAGCATGCAATTGCCAATAGCACCAGCAGCTACAAAGATATTTTATCGGATGTGGACATTGATTTAGTCATCATTACCACGCGGCACAACCTTCATGCCGGTCAGGTGATCGATTCACTGAAAGCCGGAAAGCATGTGTTTGTGGAGAAACCATTGGCACTGAATGAAGAGGAGTTGAAGGGTATTATTTCAGCGTATGAAAGTGCCAGCAAATGCTCTTTGAATGTAGGGTTCAACCGCAGGTTTTCTCCGCACAGCGTAGGGGTAAAAAAAGCATTGAGTGGTGATCCGATCAACATGGTGATGACAATGAATGCAGGATTTATTCCCCCCAACAGTTGGGTAAACGATATGAAAGTAGGTGGGGGAAGGATAATAGGAGAGGCCTGTCATTTTTTGGATTTGTGTTCCTTCTTTGCGGATAGTCCCATTACGGCCGTATGTATGAATGGACTGGGTCTGTCCCCTGATGAAAATACAGACAATGCCAGTATCCTGGTGCGGCTGGCCAATGGCTCCAATGCGGTGATCAATTATTTTTCCAATGGCAGTAAGGCGTATGCGAAGGAACGGATAGAGATTTTCTCTCAGGAGCGTACCTTTGTCATCGACAACTGGAAAGAGACAAAAGGCTATGGTGCCAATAATTTTAAAACCATCAAGTCGTCCATCGATAAGGGTCACAAAGCCCAGTTCCAAAAGTTAATAGATAGCGTAAAACGGGGCGAGCCCTCGCTTATCCCCTTTGAATCCATCATCAACACCACCCGTGCAAGCTTTGCCTGTCTGCAAAGCCTGAAGGAGAACGGTTGGATTAACCCAAAAAAGTCATTAGACTTTTTTGCACTACGTGCTGATGATTGAAAATGAAACACATAGAGATATTTTATTAAAGTAAGCTTTGGTTTCATTTTCAATATCAGGTCAATGACGCTTCGGTCATGATCCTGATCGTAGCATCAGGAGTTAATCCTGATATTCCTGACGAAAATCGTCAGGAATCGTCACCCGGAGGGCAAAATTGTCATTCCTAATGACAATTTTGGGATTAATATTTGACATCACTTTGAGTCTGTTCACTGTAGGCGGAGTGAGACTCGGATTTAATGATTACTTAATTGCCTTTGAGCAGTTTTCCCTTCCCGCCCCAGCGGGCAAGGGTAAATGAAATCATCAAAGATTCTCAACAATGGGAACTTCTACGTGAAGAGAAAATCCTCCGGTTACACACAAAATCGGGGTGTAGTCAAATTAATGTACAAATTAGGAGTTACACTACTAATTTGTACCTTTAGCTATGATTAGCCGCTCATTGCAAACCATTATATTGGAAATGGCTACAAAAATGCCCATTATCAGTATTACTGGACCCCGCCAGTCCGGGAAAACCACCCTTTCTAAAGCTTGCTTTCCCGATTATGAATATGCAAACCTCGAGTCTCCTGAAACGCGACTTGCGGCAATGGAAGATCCAAAATCCTTTTTGCAGTCTCATAAAAATGGATTAATCATTGATGAGGTACAACGCCTGCCGGAACTGTTTTCCTACTTACAGGTGATAAGCGATGAATCAGGCACTGCGGGTGAATACATTCTGAGTGGTTCCCAAAACTTCCTGCTCATGAAGAATATCGGGCAGAGTTTGGCAGGCCGGGTTTTCGTGTCGCATTTATTACCACTTTCTATCAGTGAACTGAGCCAGGCAAAAATGTTACCGCCAGGTCCGGGAGAAGCATTATTGAAAGGATTCTATCCCCGCATTTATGATAAAGATATTGAGCCCACCTTATTTTACCCTTCGTATAACCAAACTTATCTGGAAAGAGACATTGCAGCGTTGGTGAATCCAAACAACATCAATACATTCCGTAAGTTCATGGAACTGCTGGCAGGCCGTATAGGTCAGTTGATTAATTTTTCAGCCATTAGTATTGAAGTAGGCGTTGATTATAAAACAATACAATCCTGGTGCTCTTTATTAGAAACTGGATTTATGATTTTTTTTCTACGCCCCTTTCACGAAAATTTCTCAAAAAGATTAGTAAAAAGTCCGAAGGTCTATTTCTACGACACGGGCCTTGCATGTAGTTTATTAGGTATCAAAACCGTTGAAGACACAACAAAACATTGGGCGAGGGGGTCACTTTTTGAAAACATGGTCATCGCAGATGTGGTGAAGAACTTTTATAATCAGGGGATTAGGCCACCAGTTTATTTTTGGCGCGACAGCAAAGGACTGGAGGTTGATTTAATTATTGAGGAATCATTACGCATGAAAGCGGTTGAAATAAAATCGGGGACAACCATCCAGCCTGATTATTTTTCGTCCCTTGAAAAATTAGAAAAGATGGCAAGCAGACCAGTGTCCAAGTATGTTATTTATGGAGGCCAACTGGGGAGTTCGCGAAAGGGTACAACGGTATTGCCTTGGTTTGAAGTTGAAAAACTTACCGGGTAGAAGTATAAAACGTCTATATGAAAGTATATCGATTTAGGTGGCGCACGTGCAAGCAGGAATCCGTTCAGGGGATACTACCATGCCCGAAGAAATAAATCGCATGGTGACAAACAGTATCACAGATTATTTATTTACTACTTCCGAAATGGCCAATAATAATTTACGAAAGTTGGGCGAAGGGATCGTATTTTCTTTGTGGGAAACACCATGATTGATACGTTACTTCACCTGCCTGTTTTAAAAAGCCTTCACTATGGGATGAACTTGGCTTGAGCGAAAAAGAATACATTGTGATGTCGTTGTACTGGCCAGTTTGGAAGCGTGGCAGCATTCCGGAGAAGTGGGATGGCAATACATCTGAGAGGATTGTGGATATACTTGTCTCTTTACTTTGATGATTCACTTGATGCAATGGTTAAAGCTCGCCCGATCCATGGGTATTCGATATGTTTTCTTTCGGATTTTCTATGAGTTGAAGCGAAAAAGCGGTTTCCTGAAAAAATCCTATCCCGTCAAGCCACCTTTTCGAACGTGGATAACACTTTCGGATTGGAAAAAATCGCCCCCCCCATTCTTCTTTTCATCCATAAATGATTTTCAAAAGCCTTCTATGGCTTCACCGCTACTGATCGAAAAAGCGCAGCGTATTTTAAAGGGCGAAGTTCAGTTCTTTCAGGGTGAGTGGAAAAAAATTGAACCAAACGATTGGCTAACCAACCTATCAAGTGGGTATCATTATGATGTGCGCAAGCACTGGACGGAGATTCCTGATTTCGATCCCGTCTATGGAGACATCAAGTACGTGTGGGAGCGAAGCCGCTTTTCTTTTTTGCAAACCATTCTTCGTTACGATGCACAGAACGGATCAGATTCTTCAACCTGGGTATTCAATCAGATGGAGAGTTGGATCGATCACAACCCAATCAATCAGGGACCCAACTACCGATGCAGTCAGGAGACATCCTGTCGCTTGTTCAACTGGATATTGGCCCTGTACTTCTACAAAGATGCGGAATCGTTAACACAGAATAGATGGAGTAAAATTCTTTTTTATATCTATTGGCAAATCAAACACGTTCGGGAAAACATCAATTATTCTAGGATAATCGTGAGGAATAATCATGCGATTACTGAAACCTTATTGTTATATACAGCTGGACTTCTCTTCCCTTTTTTTGAGGAAGCTTCGGAATGGAAAGGGAGCGGCAAAAAATGGTTCGAAGAAGAGATCGCGTATCAGATTTTTGAAGATGGTGGTTATTTGCAATTCAGTTTTAATTACCACCGGGTAGTGATTCAGTTGCTTGCCTGGGCCATTGCACTGTCCGAAAAGCACAAAGAGAAGTGGAGTGCAGTGGTGTACGAAAGGGCACACGCCTCTTTAAACCTATTGGTCAATTGTCAGGATCAGACTTCGGGAAGGTTGCCCAACTATGGTTCCAACGATGGTTCTTTGTTTTTCAATTGGAACGATACATCATTCAGGGATTTCAGACCGGCTCTCGATTCACTTCACTTCTTACTGACAGGCCGGTCATTATATAAACATTCCTATGAAGACAGGGTATGGTTTGGTATTGATCGGGGGATCATGAACCTGAAACCTTTAACCTTAAACAACGGAACCCAGTCATTCCCAAAAGCAGGCATATTTACCTTTCGGAAAAATGACTTGTTGATTTTTATCAACTGCGTCACCTACAAAGTAAGACCACTACAGGCGGATAACCTGCATTTGGACTTGTGGTACAAAGGAGAAAACCTGTTGGTGGATGGTGGTTCCTTCCGATACAACACCGACCCGGATACCACACGTTATTTTATGGGAACAGAATCGCACAACACCGTCATGCTGGGGCAGCACGACCAGATGTGCAAAGGCCCGCGGTTCATTTGGCTGAATTGGACCAGGGCAATACAGGCAGGATGGAAGGAAGAGGAAGACCCTGTTGTATTTGAGGGCGCTATACGCGCGTTTGATCATCTCGGAAAGTTGGTGCACCACAGGAAAGTAACAATCAATGAACAATTGAATAAACTGACAGTGACCGATCAGGTGACAGGAAAACACGATGAGGTAATGCGCCAACTGTGGCACCTGCTTCCCCAGAACAAGGATCGCATAAAAATTGAAATCCAAACAGACGGAGCATCCGAACTGCGTACGGAAAGAAATTACTCCTCCACCTATGGGGTTGTGGAGCCTTGTTGGCAAATGGAGGTTTCAAAAAGATCAAATTCCATAACGACAGAAATCAGCTGGGCGTGAAGATTTTACTGATTCATCAGTACTTTTTAGAACAAGAGGATCCCGGAGGTTCCCGATTCAATGCCATGACACAGCTTTGGTGTGATGCAGGCCATGAAGTAACTGTCGTGTGTGGGATGTTTAATTATTTGACGGGTACAGTGCCTGTTAAATACAAAGGACTTTCTTTCCATCGGTCTTCCTATGCTGACCGTCTAAGTGTTTTGCGTTGTTTTGTTTCCCCCAATTATTACAAAGGTTTCTTAGGCAGGTTGTGGGCCTATTTTTCTTTTGTCGGGTATGCTTGCTGGGGAATTGCCTTCAAATTGAAAAGGGAGAAATACGATGTGATCATTGCCACCTCACCACCCCTTTTTATTGGTGCAATAGCCTGGGTAGCCTCAAAAATAAAACGGATACCATTTGTTTTTGAAGTAAGGGACCTGTGGCCGGAGTCTGCCATCGAAACGGGAGTACTCACTAATAGGATGATTATTAAAATGTCGCTTTGGCTGGAGAAGATGAGCTATAAAAAAAGTTTTCTCATCAACGTGTTGACGCCTGCATTCAAAGACCGCCTTGTCAGCACCAAAAATGTTCCCGGGGACAAGATCATTGTGATTCCCAATGCATGTGATTTTCGGTTATCAGATGATTTGGTGAAAAATTTTGATGCAGACGGACTAAGAAAAGAATTGGGGTGGGAGGACAAATTCGTAATAGTATATGTGGGCGTACATGGCGTGGCCAATCATCTGGATCAATTGCTCGATGCAGCAGAACTATTACAGCACACCAATACTCATTTTGTATTGATAGGAGATGGTGCACAAAAAAAGAACCTGATAGCGGAAAGTCAGCGCAGGAAATTGACCAACGTGCAGTTCATAGACTCCATGCCCAAGCGGGAGGTGATGAAGTACATCATGGCCGCGGATGTGGGTGCTTCCGTATTGAAAAAAGTGGACACCTTCAAGACGATCTACTCCAACAAAACATTTGATTATATGGCCTGCAAAAGGCCGGTGCTGATGTTAATAGACGGAGTATCAAGGAAGTTGGTGGAAGACGCCCGCTGCGGGGTGTATGCCGAACCGGAAAATACAGCGGCCATCGTCAGTGCAATTGAAAACCTTAAAACCAATGCGATGCCCTGGGGAGAAAATGGGTATCAATTTGCAAAAGCAAATTTTGACAGGGAGGTGTTGGCCAAAGAATATATTTCTCTGATTCAATTACATTTGAAGGGTGTATAAAGGTTTTGTAAAAGGTATTTTGGATTTTGTGTTGGCGCTAATTGGTTTTTGTGTCTTGATCCCATTTTTTATAATCCTTACAATCTTATTGGCAGCAGCCAACAAAGGAACACCGTTTTTTGTGCAACAACGCCCGGGTAAAAACCTAAAGGCATTTCATGTGATCAAATTTAAAACCATGCGGGATGCTTTTGATGCCACGGGAGAGCAGTTGCCGGATGACCAGCGATTGACAAAGGTGGGTAAATGGGTGAGGTCGACTTCCCTGGATGAAATCCCTCAATTGATAAGCGTAATTAAAGGAGACATGTCTTTGGTGGGCCCAAGGCCTTTGCTGATGGAATACGTTACTTTGTATTCGACAGCACAAAAGCAGCGCCATGAGGTGAAACCTGGGATTACGGGATGGGCGCAGATCAATGGGCGCAACGCGATCAGCTGGCAGCAGAAGTTTGAATACGATGTTTGGTATGTAAAAAACCTCAGCTTTGCACTTGACATGAAAATACTATTGACGACCCTCATCAAAGTATTTAAAGCAGAGGGAATTTCAGGAAAGGGTGTGCTGACAGCAGAAAAATTTAATGGAACCAACTAGTTGCCCTGTAGTTGTAATCTGGTCGGATTTACCTATGTATTCTATGTGCCTATGTGGTTAAAAATGAAAAGCCAACGGTTTGAAAGTATGGAAATTGGAATGACTTTTTAAAAGGTAAACTAATAAGTATGATATTTTATGGCGCCAGTGGTCATGAGAAATGCCATCAGTTGGAAGTAAAAATTTGAATACGATGGGTACTATCTCAGATACATCGGTTTTTGGCGCAATGTTAAAATTCTACTCATTACAATTGTAAAGGTGTTTAAAACTTAGCGCTTTTCTTTGCGTTCTTAGCGTCTCTGCGTTAAAATTCAAAGAATAAGCATAAATCAAGTAATTAGAATATGATATTTTATGGTGCAAGTGGCCATGCCAAAGTAGTAATAGAAGCCTGGGTGACATCAGGAGGAAAAGTGACGGCTATTATGGATGATAATGCAAAGATTAAACAGCTGTTGGATTTTCCTGTAGAACAATACAACCCCTCCAAATGGGCAAACCATCCAATGGTGATCTCAATAGGACACAATGCAACGCGCAAGCGATTGGTAGCATCCATCAAACAACAATACGGTAAAGTAATCCATACCCATTCCGTAATCTCCAGGTCGGCAACGATAGGAGAAGGAACCGTCATCATGGCAGGAGCCATAATAAATGCAGAAACGAAAATAGGGAGTCATGTCATCATCAATACAAGTGCCGTAGTAGAGCATGATTGCTCGGTAGGCGATTACGCTCACATCTCTCCAAATGCAACATTGTGTGGAGGTGTTTTTATAGGCGAGGGATCACAGGTAGGAGCAGGAGCAACCGTAATTCCTGGCATCACCATTGGAAAGTGGGCGGTAATAGGTGCCGGTAGCGTTGTTACCAAAGATGTGCCTGATTTTTCAATAGTAGTGGGGATTCCGGGGAAAATATCGGGCACAAAAAAGGAGGAGCAATAATGAAAAGGGAGCGGATATACCTTTCACCACCACACATGGGTGGAGAAGAATTTAAAAATGTTAAAGAGGCATTTGATACGAACTGGATTGCTCCGGTTGGCCCTCATATCCATCAATTTGAGTTAGAACTTCAGCGGTATCTTGATGTGCAGCATTGTGTGGTGCTGACTTCGGGCACAGCTGCCATTCATTTGGCCTTGATTATTTTGGGAGTGGAAAGGGGAGATGAGGTAATTTGTTCTTCGTTCACGTTTGCAGGCTCCTGTAATCCTATTGTGTATCAGGGAGCTACTCCGGTCTTCATCGATTCAGAAAGAGAAACATGGAACATGGATCCTGATCTGCTGGAAGAAGCCATCAGGGATAGAATCAAAAAAGGGAAGAAGCCCAAAGTGATTATTTATGTTCACCTCTATGGCATGCCTGCTCAGGTAGATCGGATTGTAGCAATAGCCGACCAGTATGAAATTCCTCTGATTGAAGATGCAGCAGAAGGGCTGGGTTCAACGTACAAAGGGCAAAAGCTGGGTGCCTTTGGTGCATTTGGAATTTTGTCATTTAACGGGAATAAGATCATTACCACTTCGGGTGGCGGAGCTTTGCTGACAAATAATTCCACATGGTCGGAAAAGGCAAAATATTTATCTACCCAGGCCAGGGATCCATTTGTCCATTATGAACATTCTCAAATTGGATATAATTACAGACTGAGCAATGTGAGTGCAGCTATCGGCAGGGGACAGCTGAAAGTGATTGATAAACGAGTAGAGGAGAGAAGGGCGATCTTTAAAAGATACGTTGACGGATTAAAGGATATAGAGGCTATTTCATTTCAGCCTGAGAATAAAGAGGGGATGTCAAACAGATGGTTAACCACCCTGGAAATTGACTCCACTTTAACCAAAGGGGTTACGAACGAATCCATCCGATTAGCACTGGAGCAGGATAACATAGAAAGCAGGCCGTTATGGAAACCCATGCACCAACAGCCTGTGTTTGCTTCCGCACCGTGTTATGGAGGTGATGTGAGTGAGGCATTGTTTAATTCCGGGCTTTGTCTTCCCTCAGGCAGCAGCCTCACCATTTCAGATCAGGAATTAATTGTTGAAATTATCCGCAAAAACCTGAAACTTTCAACTTAAAACCGGCAACTGGTAACTAACCTGAAACTGGCAACCACCCCCTTTGCGCCTCTGCGACTTTGCGGTAAAAGAAAATTGTAAATCATTAGTCACAACCTCCTACAGTATCCCCCAACTCATAACTGATAATTCAAAACTCAGCACTCCCTGACAACCCCAAATCAATAAAAACATAAAATTTGAAACCACCTAACTTGAAACCTTTAACGCTCATGACAGGCTGTAGGGTACTGAAATAAGTTGACCGTTTTTGGAGGTTTATAACTTTAAAAAAT
>CAYPDF010000025.1:0-37411 GCA_964409415.1 uncultured Ohtaekwangia sp.
TACTGTATCAAGTTAAGTTTTTTTCTTTTGACACAGTTTATTGAACAGACTCAAGTTCTTTGTCGGAAGGAAAAGTTTGTCATTTTAGCCCTTGAGTCTCTCTCATTAATTCTATACTTTCCTGTATCAATTTACAAACATCCCAAACCATGACCCAAGTGCTAAAATCCCGTTATTACTCCCTTTTATTGCTGCTCACCATTGGCTCACTTTTATGCCTCCCTGATGCTGCCTATTCGCAAGGAGCTAAAGGTTATTATCGCTACCCGACCGTCTACAAAGACCTTATCGTTTTTTCTGCAGAGGGCGACCTATGGTCTGTTAATATCACCGGGGGACCCGCAAGGAGGCTCACCACTCATCCCGGTGAGGAAACCAATCCGATCATCTCCCCCGATGGTAAGCAAATTGCTTTCACTGCAAATTATGAGGGTGTTCCTGATGTTTATACCATGCCCATTGACGGAGGGCTTCCCAAAAGATGGACTTATGAAAATGATGCTTCAATAGCTACTGCCTGGACACCTGATGGCGACCTGGTGTATACCTCACGGCATTATTCCACGCTGCCTAACCTACAGTTAATTCGTATCGATAAGTCTGGGAAGAAAATGAGGATACCTTTGGCAGAAGCCAGCGAAGCCAGCTACCAAAGTGATGGTAAAACCATCTTTTTTGTACGGCCCAGTGACCATCGCAATGTAACCAAACGCTACAAAGGTGGAACAGCAAGAAGGATTTGGAAATACACCCAGGGCGCAGCAGAGGCGATAGACCTCTCTGATAATTACAGAGGCGAAAGCCATCATCCTACCTGGTACAACAATCGGGTCTACTTCATCACCGACCGCGATAGCATCATGAACGTCTGGTCGATGGATGAAAATGGAAAGGATTTGAAACAACATACCAGGCAAACGGTGCATGATGTGCGCTCTGTTTCCGTTTCTGATGGAAAGATAGTCTACCACTCAGGCGCTGATCTTTGGCTACACGACCTATCCACTGGTCAGGATAAAGTAATACCCATTACACTGACATCGGACTTTGACCAGTTGCGGGAAAAATGGGTAAAGGATCCCAAGCAGTACATCACCTCTGTGCACCTGGATAGCAAAGGTGAAAAAATTGTTATTACCGCACGGGGTAGAATCTTTGTTGCTCCTGCCAAAGAGGGTCGTTTTGCACAACTGTCGCGCAAGGAAGGGGTGCGTTATCGTGATGCGGTTTTCAACTCCACCGGAAACGATGTCATTACCTTGTCGGATGAATCCGGTGAATTTGAATTTGTTCAAATGGCAGCCACTGGCACGGGCCCACAAAAGGCCTTGACCAATGACGGGAAAGTACTTCGCTTTGCGGCCTCCCCCTCTCCTGATGGCAAGTGGATCGCTTACCCTGATCTGAACAGTGACCTTTGGTTGTTCAATATGGAAACCAAAAAACAAAAACTGATTTCGACCAACAGGGAGGGCATACAAGATATAAGTTGGTCGCCCGACAGCCGTTGGATCGCTTATACACAAAATGCAGTGAATACATTTGCTCAAATTCATCTCTATGATGTGACTACGGGTGCGTACATTCCACTGACCACCGATCGCGCCAACAGCCTGAACCCTTCGTGGAGTTCTGATGGAAAGTGGATTTATTTTTTATCCGATAGAAATTTCCAATCCCTGGTAGGTAGTCCATGGGGTCCACGGCAACCGGAACCCTATTTTGACAAACAGATGAAAATCTATCACATCGCTTTGCAGAAGGGAACCCGCTCTCCTTTCCAACCCGATGACGAGTTGCAACAAGGTTCGAATGATGCAAAAGATGATCCTAAAAAGGATAACGTCAAAGTAGTGGTCGATATCAATCCGGATGGGATTCAGCAACGCATCAAAGAGGTACCCGTCAAGCCGGGAAATTATTCCGGACTGGCCGTAAATGACAAAGCGCTTTATTTTATGAGCGATGAAACCGGGTTGGATGGCAAAACCCACCTGATGGCTTTACCCATTCAAAACACAGACATTAAGCCCGTCACCCTGGTGGAAGATATCAGGAGGTTTGAGATTTCCGGCAACGGCAAAAAATTACTCATCAACAAAGACAAGGAGTATTATGTGACAGAAGCCGGCATCTCTGCTATTACCAAAATCAACGACAATAAAATTGATCTGAAAAGCTGGACTTTTTCATTGGATCCCAAAGAAGATTTTAAGCAAATATTTAAGGATGCCTGGCGCATGGAGCGCGATTACTTTTATGACCCTGCCATGCATGGTGTGGATTGGACCGCTGCCTATAAAAAATACCTGCCACTGGTGGATCGGGTGACTACGCGCGAAGAATTGTCCGATATCATTGGGCATTATGTGGGTGAACTGGAGGCACTTCACACTAGCGTACGGGGTGGCGATCTGAGGGAAGGGCCTGACGAAATTGAAATTGCAGGTCTGGGCGCCCGCATGGTACGCGATGAAAGTAAAAAAGGTTATGTAATCGAATACATTTATCAGGCCGATCCCGATTATCCGGATAAAATTTCTCCCCTTGCTGATCCCTATCTTGGTATAAATCCGGGGGATGTAATTACACACATCAACGGAGAGCCAACATTATCTTACACCGATATAGGCGCCCTGCTCCGCAATCAGGCCAACAAACAAGTACGCCTGGAAATAATGAGTAATGGAACAAGTCGCGATGTGATCATCACACCAACGGACGATGAATTCAGTCTGCGCTATTCCGATTGGGAGTTTACCCGTAGAATGGAAGTGGAGAAGTTGGCCAATGGCAAAATTGGGTATGTGCATTTAAGAGCGATGGGTAGCAATGACATCTCACAATGGTATCGGGAGTTTTATCCGGTATTCAATCGTCAGGGCTTGATAATTGATGCCCGAAGTAATAATGGAGGAAATATTGATAGTTTCATACTGGAAAAACTAATGCGCAAAGCCTGGTTTTATTTTAAATCGAGGGTCGGTAATCCCTCCTGGAACATGCAATATGCTTTTCGTGGGCATATGGTGGTGCTGGTTGATCAGCATACCGCTTCTGATGGTGAAGCTTTTGCGGATGGCTTTAGAAGACTGGGTTTAGGGAAGGTAATTGGAATGCGTACCTGGGGTGGTGAAATATGGCTGGGTTCTCAAAATCGGTTGTCGGATGGAGGCCTTGCGAGAGCGCCTATGATGGGTGTGTATGGTCCAGAACGCAAATGGTTGATCGAGGGTCATGGGCTGGTGCCGGATATCGAAGTAGATAATCTTCCGCACGCCACTTTCGAGGGAAAGGATGCGCAATTGGATGCAGGCATCGAATACTTACTGGAATTAATTAAGAAAGATCCAAGGGAAGTGCCCGCCCCTCCTCCGTTCCCGGATAAGGCGTATAAAAAATAGTTGTTCTTGTTCTTGTTCGTGGTTCGTGAGGACACGAACCATGGATGGGGGACACGAACCATGGGTGGGGACTGGTGCCGGATATCGAAGTAGATAATCTTCCCCACGCCACTTTCGAGGGAAAGGATGCGCAATTGGATGCAGGCATCGAATACTTACTGGAATTAATTAAGAAAGATCCAAGGGAAGTGCCCGCCCCTCCTCCGTTCCCGGATAAGGCGTATAAAAAATAGTTGTTCTTGTTCTCTTCATGGTTCGTGGTTCGTGAGGACACGAACCATGGGTGGGGGAGGAATGCTCCGACTTCCTCTTTTTTTATAACGCGAAAACTAAAAAAGGCTGCCCCTTTTGAGACAGCCTCTTTTTATAAAACTCAACTTGTTGTTACTTATCCAATGGATACCCGCTTGAATTCGGCTACGGCCAATCCTTTGGTCACGCTATCCAGGTATTGTGCCACCGTTTTGCTATTGTCTTTCACAAATGGCTGGTGCACCAATGTGTTGTCTTTGTAAAACCTCTTCAACTTGCCTTCGGCAATTTTCTCCACCATATTCTCAGGTTTGCCTTCCGCGATGATCTGTGCTTTTGCAATTTCAAGTTCCTTCTCGATAATGCTCTTGTCCACAGAGTTTTCATCCAATGCGACAGGGTTCATTGCAGCGATCTGCATACCCACATCTTTCCCTGCTTCGGTTACATCTTTTCCATTCACTCCTTTTAGCGATACCAACACGCCCAACTTGGCTCCGGCATGGATATAAGGCACCACCGCTTCACCTGTCATCCTCACCAGCTCACTCACTTCTACCTTCTCACCGATCTTTCCCACCAGCTCGGTAATTTTCTCTTGAACGGTTAGGCCATCTAGTTTCTCGGCCATCAAAGCATCCACATTGGCGGGCTTCTTCGAAAAGGCCACATCAGCTATCGCCTGTCCAAGGGTTTGGAATTCCTCATTTTTGGCCACAAAATCTGTTTCACAGTTAAGTGCTATTAAAATAGCCTCTTTGTGATCATCAGAAGTTTTGATAAAAACAGACCCTTCCTTTGCGTCTTTGTCTGAGCGAGATGCAGAAACTTTCTGTCCCTTCTTTCTCAATATCTCGATTGCCTTTTCGAAGTCACCATTGGCTTCGGTAAGTGCTTTTTTACAATCCATCATTCCGGCACCTGTCATGGTGCGCAGCTTATTTACATCTTGTGCAGTAATTGCCATTTTGGTATTATTTTATTGTTACTCGTTGCTGTAAAAAACTAAACATCGGTTTGGGACCGATGTTTAGCATTGAAATTGATCAGGTCCGGCTTTCCGGAATCCTTATGTTTTATTTCGTTTCCTCTACGGTCTCGTCTACCTTCTTCTTCTCCTCTTCCTCCTTCTTCATGACGGCATCATCCTTATCCTTTTTGCGCTCCATCAATCCTTCCTCAATGGACTGACCTATGTGTTCAAGGATAATAGAAATAGACTTGAAAGCGTCATCATTGGCTGGTATAGGAAAATCGATATCGGTTGGATCTGAATTGGTATCCACCATTGCAAATACAGGGATATTCAACTTCTGGGCTTCCGCTACTGCAATATGCTCACGCTTTACATCCACAACAAATAAAGCAGATGGCAAGCGGTTCAAGTCAGCAATTCCTCCCAACAGTTTCTCTAACTTCGCTTTCTCACGCCCAATCATTAAGCGCTCACGCTTGGCCAGGTTTTCGAAAGTTTCATCTTTCAACATTTTATCGATCTGCGCCAATTTTTTCAAAGACTTTCTAATGGTGGCAAAGTTGGTGAGCATACCTCCCAGCCAGCGTTCAGTCACAAAAGGCATATTCAATCTTACCGCTTGGGCCTTTACGATGTCTTTGGCTTGCTTCTTTGTGGCCACGAACATGATCTTACGTCCCGAGCGAACAATGTTTTTCAATGCGAAAGTAGCTTCATCCAAACATTTCATCGTTTTATTCAAATCGATGAGATGGATGCCATTATTTTCCATGAATATATACTCGGCCATTTTGGGGTTCCACTTCCTGGTAAGGTGCCCGAAGTGAACACCTGCCTCCATTAATTCCTGATTGGTTAACTTCTTAGCCATGTGTTTCTTTTAACGTTTACTGAACTGGAATCTCTTTCTCGCTTTTCTCTTTCCATACTTCTTCCTTTCCACAGCACGTGAATCCCGAGTTGTAAGTCCTTCCTTTTTCAAAGCTGGTTTATTCTCCTCATTAACCTCCACCAAAGCGCGTGTAATGCCTAAACGAATGGCCTCGGCCTGTCCTTTGATTCCACCGCCTTCAACATTTACATTTACATCGTATTGGTTATCCAATTTCAATATTGCAAATGGTTGCTTTACGGTTGATTGATGAATTTCTGACTTGAAATAATCAGTCAACTCACGGTTGTTTACGGTAATGGTTCCGTTGCCAGATTGCATGTAGATGCGTGCAATGGCTGTTTTCCTTCTTCCAGTTTTATTGGTAATATCCATTTATTAAAACTTTAATTCTTTTGGTTGTTGTGCTTCGTGTGGGTGCTGATCTCCTACATACACGTGCAGGCTTCTGTATACCTCACTTCCCATACGATTTTTTGGAAGCATCCCCTTCACCGCATGTTCCACCAGTCTTTCAGGGTGTTTTGCGCGAATCATGGCAGGAGTTTTCTCACTTTGCCCTCCCGGATACCCTGAGTGTGTAAGCAAAACTCTATTATCCCACTTCTTTCCTGTCATCCTTACTTTTTCTGCGTTGATAACGACAACATGGTCACCGGTATCCACATGTGGAGAAAAAGAAGGCTTGTTTTTTCCTCTAAGCACCTTGGCCACCTCACTCGCAACGCGTCCAAGTACTTGATTCTTAGCATCTACCAACACCCAGCCTTTTTCAGCCGTTGTCTTGGTAGGGTTTGTTGTTTTATAGCTGTTATGATCCACTTTTGATCCTTTAATTATCTGTTTTTGAACCTGTATACCCCTCCAAAAAGGGACACAAAAGTAGACCGATTTCGCTAAATTTCCAAGTAGGGGTTTCTTTTTAGGGGAGATTCTGAGACAATTGCTTTAAAAGAGCTCCGAAATCTTTAGGGTATGGCGCGGTAACCTCTACTTTTTTGGCATTAAGTCCCAAAAATGATAATGAATAGGCGTGTAATGCCATCCTTTTCATAAAGGGTTCCTCCTCAGCATTCTTCTTCAAATTATATCCTCTTTTTATCGATGATAGGTAAAATGCTTTTCCTCCGTAAGTATCGTCTCCCATAATGGGTGCCTTGAGCCAGGAAAGATGAACCCTTATTTGATGCATTCTGCCTGTGACAGGTTGGCACTGTATCAAAGAATGGTTTTTAAAATGTTGCAACGTAGTAAACCAAGTCTGGGCGCTCTTGCCCGTTCTGTCAATTTTTACCGTACCATCACCTAATTTTAATATGGGCAAATCAACCATTTTATTCTCAAATTGATGGATTCCATCCACTATCGCATGGTATATTTTCGTTACCTGACGTTGTTCAAACTGGATACTAAGATGGCGATAAGCTTCCGGGTGGCGAGCAATGGCCAACACCCCAGAAGTGTCTTTATCGAGCCGGTGGCATACCTGTGCATTGGGTTCCATTTCCAGGGCAAGCTTCAAAAGGTTCATTGGGTCATTTCTATCTTCCAATGTGGATAGGAACGGGGGCTTGTTGACCAGGATATAATCCTGATTTTCGAATAAGATCGACTGCTTAAATCTGGCTAATGGAGTTTTCAAGCAACAAAGTTACACCATGACTGTGATTCTACTGTACCCTACATCTTTCGCCAAAGGGAGTTTAATGCTAAAGTTGGGCATTGCTATTATAAAAATGGAAACTGGATTCTATAGGCTTTGATCATTTCGCGCAAATCACCATGATATTTCACCTCCAATTCTATTTTAAAATTGGTTCGCTTAGATTGATATCTGCGATAATTCAGAAAATAATCATTATTGGGTGGCTGCTCTTTAAATCGCCTGGTCGGAATCTTATACTTATGCAGGGTGAGCGTATCCATGCAATCGACAATCTTTTGAATCAGCATATCTTTTTTAGATTTTTTAAAATCGTAGGAATCACTTTCTATAAACGTTTTATAAAGGCTATCCAGGGCCATGCTTCCCCTGAGCACATGGTTACTGTACCGTTGATGATCCAATACTTCATATACATAAGTGCTGTATTCCGGAGACTGCATTCCATACTTAGCCGCCAGGAAAGCATAAGCAGCAGAGTCCCCAATAAAGGAAGCGAGATTCTCATTGAACACCACACTATCTTTAATGAAAAGGGTGGCATGCACCATCTCGTGTATAATAAGACTGGCAAGATCACCCTCATTGCGTTCCAACATGCCACTGAGAATAGGATCGGTAAACCAACCCAGCGTAGACCAACCTCCGGGGTTCCTTACACCCACATCCCAACCTTCATCTTGTAGCCGTTTCATTTCCGCTAAAGCCTTGTCTTTACTAAAGTATCCCTTGTAGGGCACGGTGCCCACCACGGGGAAATTCCATGTTTTTGGTTTTAGCTGAAAAGGTTCGCTTGCCGTAACTACCCACATCAATTCTTTTCCCTTCTGATCAAATACGGTCTTATAATTTTGAGAATCTTTTAACCCAAGTGAATCAATGGCAAAGGCTTTTATCTCGTCAATAATGTGGAGTTTACTTTTTAAAGAATCGGGAAAGGTGGGATCGTTTAATACTTCAGCAATTGGCCTTGCATTCCAAATAATATTTAACTGCCCCATGCCCTGACTCATCCCGTACACGATCAAAGACCAATACCATCCAATCAGAATCATCAAAAGTAAAAGCAATACAAGCGCTACCTTCTTCATCTACTTTCTCCTGGTTAGAAAAAACCGATCCCTAAACTGAAGATAGAATCCATAGGCATATTGAAAAGATTCAAAGCTAAGATCGTAATAAGGCTCTAAGCGCAAAGTGGCGTACAATCCTTTCGCCACTTCCTTGTTATAAAGCAATCTAAATATTAACAATTTCATATTTTCTTGCTGCACCCGATAATCAAATTCAGAAACAGATGGATACACTTTTCCACCCTGAATAGAAATAAATTCGTGCGCTTGCCAATAACTGGCCATCACGTCCAACCCAAAAGTGGTGGATATGCTTCCATTGGCATAGAAACCAGATCCGTCTTTATAAGGCCTCTCAATAGTTGAACTCAAATTATCATAATACACATGAAAACCATTCACCTTCCATTTTTTTACCCATCCTGTTGTTTCTATTTGCATTTCTATACCAGCGGCAGAATTCATCATGGTTTCCAGAGGTAACGAACTCCTATTAATTTGTCCTCCCTTATGGCTCACCTGAACTTGAACGGGTATGGAAAGTTGAAGTGATGATTTTTTAAAAATTCTTTTATTTAGGGAAATGCCGGAGACGAAACGTTCTTGTCCTGGATCATTGTTATAGATCATATTCTGCCAGTCGAGCCACAGATCGAAAAACAAACCCTCCGTCATTGACTGCAATTGAATACCCGTCTCCAGTCTATTGTTCATCACCCGCTCAAAGTCGTATAAAGGTTCAATCAATCGGTGATTCAAGCTTCCTTCAATATTCCCAAAAATGAGTGCTCGTGGCCCATTGGTTATTTTTAATGACAAGGTGGGCACTACCGTAGAAATGTTATGATTGCCAAAATCCTGCTGAATGTATACCCCAGCATCCAACCGAACATTTTTTCGGGGATAATAGCTTAAGGCGGGGTTAAGTTGGTAACCCAATAAAGTATACCCTTCTATTATAGTGTTGAAATACTCATTGTTCTTTGAAAAACCTAAAAAGTGGAGATTCAGAAAAAGTTTTCCGGAATCTACCGCTTCCAGTGGAAGACGATCTTCAAAGACGGTATTATCCAACTGAGCCAACGCGCCATTCTGAGTTGCTGCAAAAAATAATATGATCAGAATTTTTCTCACTTTGAATTAAAGTGCAAATTAAAGGACTTATCCGTTAATCCTTAACGCTTAATTAATTCCGATCCAAAATCGAGAGAAAGACCTGCCCTTCCCCAAATTCCATTATAGACCTCATCTTGGTGAATAAGTGTCGAAATGGTAATTTCAACCTTTACATGAAATTTTTAAACACATATAACAGGGAGATGCTATGAGCGATAACAAGGAAAAAATGAAGGCACTACAACTTACTATTGACAAACTGGAGAAGACCTATGGTAAGGGTGCAGTGATGAAGCTAAGTGAAGGAAAGGTTTTGGACATCCCCGCTATTTCTACCGGGTCGTTGGGGCTTGATCTTGCGTTGGGTATTGGAGGCATTCCCAGAGGAAGGGTAACAGAAATTTACGGGCCAGAGTCTTCCGGTAAAACAACCCTTACCATGCACTGCATTGCGCAAGCTCAAAAGGCAGGTGGACTTGCCGCCTTTATTGATGCCGAGCATGCTTTTGATAAGACGTATGCTGAAAAATTGGGTATTGACACAGAAAACCTTTTGATTTCACAACCTGATAACGGAGAACAGGCACTTGAAATCACCGAACATCTGATTCGCTCAGGAGCGATTGATATTATCGTTATCGACTCTGTAGCAGCCCTGGTGCCAAAAGCGGAACTGGAAGGTGAAATGGGAGACAGCAAAATGGGCTTGCAAGCGCGACTAATGTCTCAAGCTTTAAGAAAATTAACAGGAACAATCAGCAAGACTGGTTGTGCCTGTGTCTTTATCAACCAGCTACGCGAAAAAATTGGGATTATGTTTGGCAATCCAGAGACCACTACTGGCGGTAATGCACTTAAATTTTATGCCTCTGTTCGTCTTGATATTCGCAGAATAGGTCAGATCAAAGAAGCTGCTGATAATATTACAGGTAACCGCGTGAGGGTAAAGGTGGTGAAAAACAAAGTAGCTCCTCCTTTCAAAGTGGTAGAATTTGATATTATGTATGGGCGTGGAATATCTAAGTCTGGCGAAATCATTGACATTGGATCTGAGTTGAATGTAATTCAGAAGTCGGGATCATGGTTTTCCTACGAAGGCAACAAACTAGGCCAGGGAAGAGATACCGTAAAACAATTGATAGAAGACAATCCGGAGCTAATGGACGAACTGGAAAGAAAAATCAAAGAAAAAATTGCAGGAGTTACCCCCGGGGTTACGGAGGTGGAGGAAAAATAGACTGAAGTTATTTCAGGGTAAACAGACACCAGATCAAAATTGATCTGGTGTTTTTTTATGCCCGAATAGCCTCTACAGGATCAAGTCGTGCTGCCATTGCAGCAGGTACAATACCTGACACCACACCAATTATGCAGGATACACCCAGACCCAAAACAATATTTTTTATACTCAAAACAACCTCAAGGCTGCCAAACGGAGCAAACGTTAACAAAAAGACGAGGATAATTCCAGTGAGCCCGCCAATCAAACTCAGAAAGACAGCCTCAAACAAAAACTGAAATAAGATAAAGTAATTCTTTGAGCCCAGACTTTTTTGTAGGCCGATGATGCTAGTTCTTTCTTTCACAGACACAAACATGATATTGGCAATACCAAAACCACCTACCAGAATGGAGAAACCACCAATAATCCAGCCTGCAACACCCACTACATCAAATAGCCCACTGATTACGTTGGCAAGTGCTTCCGGTCTGTTAAGTGCAAAGTTATCTTTATCCAAGGGTCGCAACCCCCGTTTGCTGCGCAACTGTCCGCGCATCTCATTTTCCAGCTCTACCAATCCAATATCCGACTCTCGTCCTTTTACTCCAATACGCGATGAAGTTTCATTCCAGGCACCGGTACCCGTCTGGTAAAGTCTTCTAAAAGAATTATAAGGAATCAGGCATCCGTAGTCATTGCTTGGTGTGCCTAAAAAACTTTGACCTTCACGTTTTTGCACCCCTACTACAATGAACTTTATATTCTTGACTTTAATACTTTCTCCAATTGGACTCCGACCATTGGGAAAAAGTGCTTTGGCTACCTCATACCCAAGTATGGCGACTGTGCGCCCGCCTTCTATCTCGTCAAAAGTAAAATACCTCCCCTCTTCAATGTTGACATCAAACACATCTTCATAACCCTCACCAATCCCACGAAGGCCTATCTGCCCAATGCTGCTACTGCCTTTTCTTATCACAGCATTGCCCCTGGCAGCGAAGATGGTCATGGCTTCCTGTTGCTGAAGGTTGGCCTGTAAAAATTTAAATTCGTTATAAGAGGCGTTGGGCCTGTTCCAGTATTCCCACCATTTAAACTCACTTCCATCGCTGCCAGGAAATGGCCATTTTTCAACATATATTACCCCGGAACCCAAAAAGGAAAAACTATCCTTAATATTTCGTTCTAGCGAGTCTACGATAGTAAAAACTGCGATTATGGCAAAAATGCCGACAGTAACCCCTAAAAGAGATAATACAGTTCGCAATAAATTGACTTTCAGTGCCCTAAGAGCAAACCGAAAACTTTCAAATATGAGTCGTAAAGTGAGCATAAATACCCTAAAGACGTATGGATTGAATTTGGGTTACATAAAGGCATTAATTAAAACAAATCATTACTTTTGCAACCTCGATTTAAAGTGCCCTTACTATGGGCTTGACATAAAAGTATGAAGTTATCCAAATTTAAGTTTGATCTTCCCAATAATCTTATTTCTTCCCATCCTGCAGAAAACAGGGACGAATCGCGATTGATGGTATTACATCGGGATTCCGGTGAGATTGAGCACAAAACCTTCAAAGATATTGTCGATTATTTTAATGAAGGAGATCTTCTGGTAGGTAACGATACCATGGTATTTCCGGCACGTCTGTATGGGCGGAAGGAGAAGACCGGAGCGAAAATTGAGGTTTTTTTACTTCGTGAATTAAATGCCGAAATGCACCTGTGGGATGTTTTGGTAGACCCAGCCCGTAAAATAAGGGTGGGCAATAAATTGTATTTTGGAGATGGCGATCTCGTAGCAGAAGTGATAGACAACACTACATCACGCGGTCGTACCATCCGCTTCTTATTTGATGGTGACTCGGATTCTTTTGGTAAGATAGTTGAATCCCTGGGCGAAACACCTCTGCCAAAATATATCAAACGTAAAATAGAGCCTTCTGACAAAGAACGCTTTCAAACCATATATGCAAAAAATAAAGGAGCTGTTTCTGCGCCTACTGCGGGCATGCACTTTACCAAACAATTGCTGAAACGTCTGCAGATCAAAGGAGTAGATATGTCATTCATTACCCTGCACATCGGACTGGGTACATTTCGCCAGGTAGACGTGGAAGATCTTACCAAGCACAAAATGGATTCAGAGAATTTCATAGTGGGAAGTGAATGTGTGGAGATGGTAAACAAAGCCATTGAAGACAAGAAGCGTGTATGTGCTGTGGGCACCACAACTATGCGGGCCCTGGAGTCTGCGGTTTCTGCCGGCAATCGATTGAAAGAGCGCAGTGGATGGACGGATAAGTTTATCTTTCCTCCTTACGAGTTTAAAATTTGTAGCGCTATGATTACCAATTTCCATATGCCAGAGTCTACCCTACTGATGATGGCGGCTGCGTTTGGTGGTTATGATCAGGTGATGAATGCTTACCAGGTAGCCAAAAAGGAGAAATACAAGTTTCTCACCTATGGCGATGCTATGCTAATCATATAATCAGCATTATACAGGTTATATTAAACTGAGGCGTCAGACCAGTGAATGCCCACGCAAAAGCTAGTCAGGCGACTCGGCCTAAAAACAAAAAAGGCTTCAGAACATTCTGGAGCCTTTTCTTTTATTGATTTGTAAAATTTATTCTTGCGAGCCTATGTAAGGTGATTTATAAATGGTTTGCCATTCGTCCCACTTGGTGTGCTTGTAATAGTCACCACCAATAAACTGTATAATCTTGTGAAACTCAGGTGCTTTTTGATAGCCCGCCAATGGCTGAATCATTCTGAATTCTTCGTCAAGAAAAACCACGGTAGGGTAAGATAGTTGGTTATTAAGCAACGCAGCAGCCAATTGATGATAGCCGCTTTTTCCGGAAGGGATGAACTTGAAAGTGGTGCCATTGAACACAACATCCTCCTTTTGTTCTGCATTAAACTTTACGGGGTAAAATTGCTCGTTAAGGATCTTTGCAATCTTTTCCTCGCTGAAAGTATTCTTGTCCATCACCTTACACCATCCACACCAATCAGTATATACATCGATAAATATTTTTCGCTTCTCGGTCTTGGACTTTTCAATGGCTTCCTCAAAACTCATCCAGTGCACAGGGCTGTCAACAGCACTATTGAATGAAGCTGTGGATGCCTGCTGCCCATAGGCTGCCTGGCCAGAAAATGCTGCTACAGCGATTAAAAGTACAGTGATGGTTTTATTTAGACAGGTCATTATTTGGACAAATTTATTAGAAAACAGAACGCAATTCAATAAAAGTTCCCCTTTAAATTGGTATTCAGCAAAACGCACCTTGTTTTAAACCTTATATAACAACGGAGGGTCAAAGGGTAACCATTGTCTGAATACCGTGTATTGTGTGTACGAATGGACAGGTTTTATGTTCGAAATTGAACGATTGATGGTACTAAAGGTTTCAATTTACCGCAAGATGGTCGATTTCAAGAGTGGCATTGTGTTTGGTATATTTGATCGAAGCAAAGATGAAATTTTCAAATAAAGACTTACTTCTGCTTTTCGGCATCCTCATCGCGGTGATTGTAACGCTCACTACGATGATCTTCAATGACCATTCTCTGGGCACCGAGAAGACCACAAAAAATACCATTCAACCCACTACAGGTATGGCTTCTCCAGGTCTATTGAAGAAGGCTATGGATAAAATGGATGTTAAATTCTAGTTAGGTGAGGACTCGTCCAATAATTAACCCCACCTATTCAGTAACAATTATTTCTTCTTCCCTATAAGCATAATAATGCAATACCGTTTCTATCGCTTTTCTAATGGCGGTATTGATAGTGTAAAATTTTTGACTCAGCTCCCAGTCAATGGCGTACATTTTCATGTAGTAATCTCTCATTAAGGGGACAGGGTTTCCAGCCACAGTCTCTGTGTAGGCAGTGAGAAAAGCTCCCGGCTGTTCGGTCTTTATAACCTGGCAAGTGATCAATTCTTTGTGTCCATACTTGTTCAGTTTTGCCGAAAAGCCAAACAACCGACAAATCATTCCTCTGTATGCATAGGAAGTACAATGACCCACTCCTGACAAGCTGGAATCCAGAATAGCACAAAGAGAATTGTTTAATACCGGGTTTTCTAACCATTCAATGGCTTTGCCCTGTTTATAAAGATGGTAAGCGAAAGGTATAAATTCGAGGATGGTAGCCTCAATATCGGGTTTAAGACAACACTTCCCGCAGCCTGACTTGCAACCCAGGCCGGAGTGTTTCTTAAAAGTTGCTATTTCTTTGTCCAGCGTGAGATATACATCTTCAATATCGTGGACCAATTGTTCTATGTTCAATCTGTTGCTCAGTAATAGAGCAGCGCAAAGATATAGCAAAAGACCATTTACTTGTTAGATGTGATCAGACGATTTTATCCGTAATATGCTCACGCCCGAAATATATTGACAACACTCATTCTCATTGGAATCAGCCTACGGTTCTTTTCGAAGGCTCCATCCAATACTTCCAAGGAATGCCAGCAAGACTATCCACGATGAGGCCATGGTAATTTTGTTGCCTATCAGATAGGGTTTTGGCTCAAACTTAAATTCAATCTGATGGTTGCCTGCCGGAACTTCCAATGCCCGCAACACATAGTCTGCTCGAAGAATAGGGGCTTCTTTTCCATCAATGGTGGCTATCCATCCCTTTGGGTAATAAATTTCAGAAAAGACCACCAACCCAGCTTCAGCTGAGGATGACTCATATTTAAGAAAGGGAGGTTTCATCTCTGTTAATTCAATGCGACTCAAACTATCCATCATAATGTTTTGAACCTGGAATTTGGAATTATCGATTACGGCTACATTTTTTGTATCGACCTCGCAAACTTTTGACAACTCTTCTCCTGGTGAGTTAACCTTAACAACATCTCTCACAAACCAGGCATTTCCATTGGCAGCAGGGTTAGGGATAATGTTTCCCTTATCCGGACCGAACATAATGTATTTCGTGTTGAGCATGTTCAACACCCCATAATTCTCAAACTGTAGGTGACCGGCTTGCGCATCCGCAATAAACTCATTTGTTTCTTCACTCAAGCAGGAGTCATACAAGTCTTGATAACGCCTGATTTTGGCACCATGGTATCCACCCAATGAATTGTGATAATAAGAAGTTCGACCTTCTGTACTAAAAGGTTCCTGCAAATTATAAACCCGGAAAACACTTTTGTCTTTCATTATTTCCTGATCAGCTGCGGTAGCCACAAAATTGCTCGTTCTCTTTCTCTGATAATTGTCAGCCGAAAAGTACCTTTTGTCAACCAGCGATAAATCCATGGCCATCATGAAAATGAGGAATGCATAGAACCCAAATTGGGATATCCGCTTTCTGACATCAAAGAACAAAAGAATAAATACTGCCAGTATAAACGAGAATGACCTGAACGCATCGGCTTTCAACAATGACCTCCTGTCTTCTTTCAGTGCATTGAGGAACCAAGCTGGCAACTGCAATTCTCCCTCTCGCATAAAACTGGCCATCCCTGCCAACAACCAAACCAAAAGGCAAAGACCTCCGGTGAATGCGAAAGCAATGATCAGTTTTTTCTTTGTTTCCTTATTCAGTCCCAATTCAAAAAACTTCTCTAACCCCATCATGCCCAGCAATGGCATAGAGAACAAGAGAATGATGATCGCAAAAGTGACAGACCTGAACTTATTGTAACCGGGTAAGTAATCAAAAACAAAATAATTAAACCCCGCAAAGTGGCTCCCCCAACTTAGTACTATCCCCAATACACTCACCGATACCAGCCACCAAACATATTTTTTGTCTGCAAAAACAATTCCCAGCACAAAAAGAAAACAAGTAATTGCCCCCCCGTAGTAGGGTGCAGTTAAAGATTGCGGGCCCCAATAGGCCGAGGTGTAGCGCGCCAGTTGATTGGCCATATTATTATCTCCACTCTGCATCAGGGCCTTGTAGGTAGCGCTTTCATCATCTTGTACCAAAAAATTAGAACTGCTGCCTCCATAAAAATCAGGAATCATAACAGTAATAGTCTCCAATACTCCACTGCTATAGGCAAAGGCATAATCACGGCTCAATCCACTGGTAGGTTGGGCTGAAGATACTAATTCAGATTTTCCCCTAATAGAATACTCGCTGTACTCACTGATGGCCCACAAGGGACCAATAAATGTGCCGACAGCTAAAATAGCAGCTGGAATTAATACCCCAAGATTTTTAAAGAAGGAAAGAATACTTTTTTCACGAACGGCTATAATAAAATGAACGAGTCCATATACCAGCACTATCAGCAATAGGTAGTAGGTCATTTGCAAATGGTTTTCACGCAGGTGCAGAGCCATGCCAAGTGAAGTAACTCCAAAGCCTAGGATTCTCTTGTTGGTAAACGCAAGATGAATTCCGGCCATCACCAACGGCATAAAAGCAATAGATCCAATTCTTGCGTTATGCCCTGCTGCAATACCAATGATCATATAAGATGAAAGCCCAAATGCAAGGGCCCCGACAATGGCCAGCATGGGCCGCACCCTAAATGCCAACAGCAGAATATAATAACTAAGAAATGCCCAATAAATATTTACTACGGGATGCGGCAAACCCACTGACAGGATTTTTTTAACAGCTACAATTACTCCATTGCTCCACTCCAGATTTACGAGATAAGCAGGCATACCACTGAAAATGGACGGTGCCCACAGCCCTTCTTCCCCGGTAGCTTCCCTATAATCCCTTAACGATTTAGAGGATGCTTCCCACTGCTGGATGTCATGCTGACTAATTGATTTATTATCAATAAAAACAGGATTGAAGAAGGATATAGTGACAATTAGAAATACAATGACAGCCACCAAATGCGGCAGTACGTGTTCTTTGAAATTAATTTTCTTCATGCAAAATTGTTAGACTTGCAAAATAGGGAATATTTCGAGCAAGGTCATAGCTGAATTCTCTACACAAAAGAATGCATTATGATAGATTAGAAAATCAGCATTGCGTACCCCTTAAGCTGGTAGGTGGTCATGGTGGTGAGCATGGACGATGCGACTTTAATACCGGGCACCATCTTGTCCTTGTCAATTTTTCGGGCAATAAGAGATTGTCCACACACTACTATTTTTACTCCAGCATCCTGCAGTTCCTTGTATATACCAAGATTGGGGTTATCTACACCGTATTCTTTCTTGTACTCTTCATTGTTTCTTACCGTAAAAGCTGCCCCACCGTGAACCGCTAATATCACATGTAATTTATCTTTTGGCACGCCTGCCATGGCATGTAAATTCAACAAGCGTGCTACATTATTCAACGCCCAGTTAACTTCCTCTGGTTTTTCACTTGCCCGCACTACTTCTACCACAATTTTATAATCCAGTGTGGGATCAATTTTTTCCTCTGCATCAGGCAAGTCATAAACCCCTCCATAGCTTTTAATAATAGGGTTAACCATATTTTGGCTATAGCCAACGGAGACCAAAGCAAGAAAAGTAATCGTAAAAACTATCTTCATAAATTCAGTATTTAGGTTTTGCAAGGTAAGAAAGCAAATAAAAGTTTTACGTTATTCGACTGGAAGAAGATTGGATTATCCACCAATGGTAGACATGGATTCTGATACTCCTATTCCTTTTTTTCTTTGTCGTTCAGCTTCAAACCCATCTTTGGCCCTATTCTTAAATGCTTTTAAGAGTGTTTTTTTCAACTCATTATCCGATACCCCGGCACGCATCAAATCGCGAATATTAAGTACTCCATTGTCATACAAACATGTTTTTAATGTTCCCTGAGCCGTAATGCGAATACGATCGCAGGTGCCGCAAAACGTTCGGCTAAAAGCAGCGATCACTCCTACATTTCCCTGATGGCCAGGGATTGAATAATTGTAAGATGTTGAGTTGGCTTCATCTTTCAATTTGCTCAACCCTGGATAAGCGGATTTAATATGACCCACTATTTTCTGATGTGTCCAGTTAAGGGTGGGATAGTGACTCCCGCCCCCATTAAAAGGCATCTCTTCTATGAATCTTATCGAAACGGGATTAGATCGGGTAAACGCAACCAATGGAAGGATATCGTCAATATTTTTACCCTCTATTACTACTGTATTTAATTTTACTTCAATGTTTTCAGCCAGCAACAAGTTCAGTGTTTCCATCACCACATCAAATTCGTCTCTTCGTGTGATGTTTTTGAACCTTTCCTTATCAAGGGTGTCCAGGCTAAGGTTCACCGATTTTACTCCAGCTTGTTTTAATTCCTTTACATAGGGGGCGGTGAGTACTCCATTTGTTGTTATATGAATTCCGGCTATCCCTTTAATATTAGAAACAGACTGCACAAGTCGCATAAAATCCTTTCTTACAAAAGGCTCACCTCCCGTAAAACGCACTTTTGAAATGCCCATATCGGCTAGCAGCGCCACCAACCTTCCAATTTCTTCAAAGGTAAGTAAGTCTTTTTTGGGCATGTATTGGATACCCTCTTCCGGCATACAATAAGAACATCGCAAATTGCAACGATCGGTTACTGCAATCCTTACGTAGTTAATTTGCCTGCCGTGATTATCAAATAGCATTTTTCAATTCTTATTCACAAACCTCATTTCAATCCCAAAGGTTGCCTGGCCTATTAAGACAAAAGTATTAACGAGCATGCCAAGATCAATAAATCCTTTCAAATTCAACGAAACTAATCCACAAATGGGAACAAATTCATACAATTCTCGGTATACAGGGTGTAATTGAATCTAAAATTAAGAAATTAAGCACGCATTAAACAGGAGTGAAATCATTGAGGGATGAAATACAAACTTAAAACATTTGGAATCACACGGGATATCCTGGGTGGCAAAGAAGTAGCTTTTGAAATGGATGGAAAAAAAGTGGGGCAGCTGAAATCAGAGTTAATAGCTCGTTTTCCCGAAATGAAATCACTGAATTCGCTGCTTGTAGCTGTTAACAATGCTTACGCAGAAGACGACCTGATCATTGCAGAAACGGACGAAATTGCACTCATCCCTCCGGTAAGTGGAGGCTAACAAAAAGATTATTCAATTCTACTGTTATCACATTTGATGTCTATGCCTTCAAATGCTATATTCAATCATTCATTTATGTATTGTTTCACCAACCCAATAAGTCATGATCAAAATCACAGAGAAAGCCATCGATGTTCAGAAAGTCATCGAAACGGCCTCTAGCTTAGGTGCAGGGGCCGTTAATGTTTTTATAGGTACCGTCAGAAACAGAGCACATGATAAGAATGTGGTATGGTTGGAATATGAGGCATACGAGGCGATGGCCGTAGCCGAAATTCGTAAAATAATTGATGAGGCTGCCCACAAATGGAATTTGCTGGGCTGGGCAGTAAGTCATCGCATTGGCACTTTAAAGCCCGGAGAGGTAGCTGTAGCCGTAGCGGTGTCTGCACCTCATCGCAAAGAATCTTTTGAAGCTTGTCAATACATCATTGACAACGTAAAGGCCAAGACTCCTATTTGGAAAAAGGAGGTATTTGAGGATGGTGAAGAGTGGGTAGACGCACGTCCTACAAGTACTTTGCAGAACAACTAAAGCATCTTTTACAGTTGATTCACCAATACAATACCCATGGTGACAATTGCAACTGCAAAAAGAAAACCAATTACAAAAACAATTGTTAAATCTCGATTGATGGGATTGAAATGTCCGGATGTTTTTTCTGCTGTGTTCATAACTCCAACTATTTGAATTAACTATAAAGCTAAAAACAACACTTTATCATTTGCTTGTATTTTTAAAGCCAATGGGTGAAATGTACTTTTTAAAGCCAATTTTTTGAGAATTAGTTCCCGTTTTTTTTGATTCATAAAGACCGTCACAGGTTAAGAAAATCGAGGTCATAATTATCAATCGCTGATCAATAGGAAGTTAGCAGAAGGCAGTGAAAGCAATAAATTGAATATTAGTTTTCTGAAATAAATTTGAGCAAACAAGCGTTCGCAAAGACTTGTGAGTATCAATCCCTGTAAGGTTTTGGGTCAATCTTTAATTTTTAATCATTTTCCTAACGCAGACTTAGAAATTCATCAAAATCGTCAGGAGTATTTATATTTTTCAGGGCTTTTTTATCCGGTATTTGCAAAAGCCTGGTATTTGCGGTTATTAAAAATTCTCTGGGACTAATTTTTCCTTCCTTATAAAATGCTTCTAATGCGGTATTGTTGGGCTCCCAAATAGTAAGCAATGGTTCAGGAAGCCTACTGTCTGAATCATAAAAGCAAGTTGCATCCTTAGTCATGTCCCTATGATCAATTAAAAACCGAATAACTGCCTCATCCACCCACGGCATATCCACAGGCATTGTTAGCCATGCCACATCTGGCCTGTATTTAATGGCGCTTAAAATTCCATTGAGTGGCCCCTGAAATGGATAAGCATCCACTATTGTATTGTGGTCAGGTGTCGCCTGCCTATTGGCCGAATAATAAACGCGGTCGCATACTTTTTCCAATAATTTAAAAACATGATCCCGTTGCGGCAGCTTATGATAGGTCAGGAGCGCTTTGTCTTTACCCATACGGGAGCTAAGCCCTCCTTCCAACACCAATCCGTATATTGGTGGTTTACTATTCTTCGGCTTCATCCCTTCTAAAATCACTCTTCCCACCCTTCTTTTCCATCAACTTAATTTCTTCAATAACAATATCATGAGAAATGGCCTTGCACATATCGTAAATGGTAAGGGCGGCTACCGAAGCTGCCGTGAGGGCTTCCATCTCCACCCCGGTTTTCGAGGTGATGGTAGCGGAGGTATCGATCACAATTCGATCTCCAGCCATCTTAATTGTTACCTGACAATCTTCTAAACCAATTGGATGACATAAAGGAATAAGAGAAGATGTTTGTTTTGCACCCATTACCCCGGCAATAATTGCAGTCTGAAACACGGGGCCTTTCTTAGTCATAATCTCTTGATCCTTGATCAAAGCCATAATTTCAGCACCCACATTAACAACGGCCCTGGCTCTGGCTATTCGCCTGGTTGCACTCTTCCCTGAAACATCCACCATGGAGGGATTACCACTATCGTTGGTGTGCGTGAGTTTGGCCTTCATAATTATTAACTTTAGCGTTTTAGACTGATATATTTCAAAGTTATAAATAATCATGGTAAGCGTTTCCGAAGCCACATCTATCATTGAATCTCATCTGTTTTCTCCCATTCAAGAAAGCGTACCTATTACCCATGCATTGAACAGGGTGTTGGCCGAACCCGTACTGGCCGACCGCGACTTTCCACCCTTCCATCGGGTAGCTATGGATGGTATTGCTATTCAGGTCGATCAGCTCAGCCAGGGAAATAACACATTTGAAATTGAAGACATCGCTCCTGCAGGTGCTCCTCAAAAAGCGCTTACCCATAAAACCAATTGTATCGAGGTGATGACGGGCGCACCGCTTCCAGTCAATACAGATACGGTAATCCGGTATGAGGATCTGGAGATTAAAGACAAAAAGGCTATAGTTCTGATCTCAGCGGTGAAGGGCTATCAAAACGTACATCCTCAAGGTCAGGATGCAAAACAAAATCAAGTATTGCTAAAAGAGGGAACACAAATATCTCCTTCAGAAATAGCTTTGATGGCATCGGTGAGTATGTCGCAGGTACTTGTACAGTCTTCTCCAAAGACTGCCATCATTTCTACTGGAGATGAGCTGGTGGATATTGATGACACTCCGGAGCCCCATCAGATCAGAAGATCCAATAGTTACGCTCTTCAGGCAGGTTTGATGTCAATGGGTTGTGAATCACAACTTTTTCATCTGCGTGACGAGAAGGAGGTAATAAAAAAAGAAATAGCGAACATTCTCGAACAACACGATTTGATTATTCTTTCTGGTGGTGTCTCTAAAGGAAAATTTGATTTCGTTCCAGAGGTACTTGAACTGTTGGGTGTGACAAAACACTTCCATAAAATAAAACAGAAACCTGGTAAACCGTTTTGGTTTGGCAGTGTAGGCAACAAAACCGTTTTTGCATTACCCGGTAATCCCGTTTCAACCTATATGTGCTTTTACAGGTACATTCAACCCTGGCTAAGAAAAAGCTGGGGATTGGTCAACACTACAGAACACGCTGTACTTTCAACTGATTATTCGCTCAAGGGTGACCTTACCTATTTTCTGCAGGTTAACATTATCAATGAATCGGGCGTGCAGGTGGCCTACCCTATTACCGGTGGAGGCTCTGGCGATTTCGCTAACCTAAAGGAGGTAAATGCCTTTATGGAGTTACCTGAAGGAAAAGCCGAATTCAAAAAAGGTGAAGCTTATCCGGTATTCTTTTTTAGATCGCGGTGAAAATTGTAATCGCGCCTGATAAATTCAAAGGATCACTCACAGCGAATGAATTCTGCGATATTGTTCAAGCCGAATTATTGAACCAATCTCCAGAACTAGAAATAATTTCTATTCCACTCGCTGATGGTGGAGAAGGGACTTGTGACTTGTTGATCCAGTTAAGTGATGGAAGCAGAGTTGAGATCGATGTTCTTGACCCACTTCAACGAAAAATAAGGTCCAGCTATGGTATTTCTGGTGATGGCAATACTGCCTTTATAGAAATGGCCAAAGCTTCAGGGCTTCAGTTACTAAAACCTGCAGAAAGAAATTGCACCATCACCTCTACGTACGGAACCGGGCAGTTAATAAAGGCTGCGCTCGATGAGGGTGTTACGGAAATAGTGATAGGTATTGGAGGTAGTGCCACCAATGATGCAGGATTGGGTATGGCCAAAGCTTTGGGCTATCAATTATTCTCTCACGCTGGCGATGAATTGGAGGGAATGGGTACCGACCTTACCCGGCTTAGTCATATTGATTCTTCAAAAGCTCATCCAAAAATCAGGCAGACAAAGTTCATTACTTTATGTGATGTGAATAATCCCTTGTATGGGCCGGAAGGTGCTGCTTTTGTATTCGCCCAGCAAAAAGGAGCCAATGATGATGAAATTAAAATGTTGGATAAAGGACTACAAAACTTTGCCACCATCGCCTGTAAAATGAATTGTGGTATAGATTTCCCTGGGGCAGGAGCCGCAGGTGGCCTGGGGGCAGGTACGAAATTATTTTTAAATGCCAGTATCCAAACTGGAATTGATTTCCTCATCACCAATACCCATCTGGAAGAAAAAATAAAAGAAGCCGATGTGGTGATTACAGGAGAGGGTAAGTTGGACATGCAGACCTTATCTGGTAAAGTAGTAAGTGGAGTAGCTGCACTGGCTCGCAAGTACAATAAAAAGTTAATTGCAATAGCGGGCTCCTGTGAGCTTACCCGCAATCAGATTATCCAAATGGGAATATCGCAGGTAATTACCCTGAGAGATGACACCACTTCTGAATCAGAAGCTGTTCGAATGGCAACTACACAGTTGAGGGCCAAAGCAGCTTTAATTGATTTGTAACCTCAGTCAGGATTCGTCAATCCATCCGGCAAAATATGCAATAGAAATGCATATTTTGGGTTAAATTTGAGCCCTCAAATTGAAATACACTCATGTTCGATAGTTTAAGTCAAAAACTGGAAAAGGCCTTCCAAACCCTCAAGGGACAGGGCAGAATCACGGAAATCAACGTTGCCAGTACCATTAAAGAAATCAGAAAAGCATTAATTGACGCTGACGTTAATTATAAAGTAGCCAAAGAAGTTACGGACGACATCAAGGCCAAAGCAATGGGCATGGATGTGCTCACTGCGGTTTCACCCAGTCAGTTGCTCGTAAAGGTGACCAATGACGAACTCACAGCCCTTATGGGGGGTGAGAGTGAGGATATTAAATTGAGTGGCTCTCCGGCAGTAATTCTTATTGCCGGTCTTCAGGGGTCGGGTAAAACCACATTCTCAGGAAAGCTGGCCAGCTATCTCAAACGCCAGGGGAAGCAGGTAATGTTGGCTGCATGTGATATTTATAGACCTGCCGCTATCGATCAATTGAAAGTGTTGGGAGAACAAATAGGTGTGGAAGTATACGCAGAGCCGGAAAATAAGGATGCGGTAAAGATTGCGAAAGCTGCCATTGACCACGCCAAGAAAAACAGTATTAACGTGTTGATTGTGGATACGGCAGGTCGTTTAGCCGTGGACGAGGCTATGATGGACGAGATTGCCGATTTAAAGAAAGCCCTTAATCCTTCCGAGACACTATTCGTTGTGGATTCCATGACGGGTCAGGATGCAGTGAACACGGCCAAAATATTTAATGAGCGACTGGATTTCAACGGAGTGGTGTTGACCAAACTGGACGGTGATACCCGTGGTGGTGCTGCCTTATCTATACGCAAAGTAGTAGACAAGCCCATCAAGTTTATTAGTTCTGGTGAGAAAATGGAGGCCATTGACCGTTTCTATCCGGATCGTATGGCCGGAAGAATCCTGGGCATGGGTGACGTGGTTGGTCTTGTTGAAAAAGCCCAACAAAATTTTGACGAAGAAGAAGCACAGCGACTCAATAAAAAATTCAGAAAAAATCAATTCGACTTCAATGACTTTCTTTCTCAATTGGAGCAGATTAAGAAAATGGGAGATATGAAAAGTCTGATGGGAATGATCCCAGGTATGGGTAAAGCATTAAAAGATACTGATATTAATGACGACTCTTTCAAACCTATAGAAGCCATCATCAGATCGATGACCCATGAAGAGAGATCCAATCCTGATAAGATCAACCCAAGTAGAAAAAATAGAATTGCTAAAGGAAGTGGTAACAGTGTGCAGCAGGTAAATCAATTGTTGAAGCAATTTGAGCAAATGCGCAAGATGATGAAGACCATGAACAAAATGGGCGGAGGAAAAAGGGCCCTTTCAGCGTTAAATCCATTTGGCAAGTAGCCGACATTCCTGGTAGTCAACTAAAGAATTTTAATAAAAAGCGGAACCTAGTAACCATTGCTTCCGTTTACCTCCCTAGGTTACAGGTTATTCTGTTAATTAATACGAAGTAAGAAAGTGCCCGAATGAAGTAGGGCACTTTTTTTGCATTGCAATACTAAACACAAACCAAACTAAATTTATTATGACGCGAATCAATGTAATTTTAATGCTGGTCGCTTTTGCTGCCACTACAGCAATGGCCCAAAAACCGATGGCCAGTCCTCCGGACAAGGCAGAAGGTAAAATTGACGGTATTTCAGTAACCGTAAATTACCACCAACCCTCAGCCAAGGGCAGAAAAATCATGGGAGGTCTTGTGCCTTACGGAGAAGTTTGGAGAACAGGCGCTAATGAAACAACCTCAATTGAACTGAGTGCTGATGCCAAAATCGAAGGCAAAGCCATCGCCAAAGGAAAGTACGCATTATTTACCATCCCAGGCGAAAAAGAGTGGACCATTATAATCAATAAATCAATCGAATGGGGTTCTATGAGTTATAATGAAAAAAACGATGTATTAAGGGTGAAAGTAAAACCTACAAAGACTGATAGTTTTGTGGAAACATTTAACATTTCAGTGGTTGGAAGTAAAGTTGTGATGAAATGGGAAAACACCCAGGTAGCATTCAATATTAGTAAGTAACTATAATCCGTTATTAGTTTTTTAAAAGCCCCTTTTTTGGGGCTTTACTTTTGTCAAATTTTGAGCTAATCTGCCGATTTACTTTATTACCAAGCTATTTAGCTTTACTTACCCATTCTAATTTTAAAAATTAGCTTCTCATTCACTTTATGCTCATTTTAGGACGATCAGATCGGGTAGATTTACCTGGATTAGGACTTACAGACATTCATGCCAAAATTGATACCGGGGCTTATACCAGCTCGTTACACTGCTCTAGTGCAAAACTGGTGGATGGTAAACTTGAATTTGTTTTATTGGACGAAGAACATCCGGAATTTACAGGAATGAAGTTTACCTTTGACGAATATGACCAAAGGGAAATCAAAAATTCATTCGGTCAGGCTGAGTTAAGATTCATTATAAAAACGACTGTAAAGATTCACGGCAGAACCTTTAAAACTCAGTTTTCTTTAAGCGACAGAGACAATTTAAAATTTCCAATCTTACTGGGAAGACGGGTATTAAAAAACAGATTCCTCATTGATGTGGCAAAGAAGGATGTATCATTCAATAGCAAAGGAAAAACTACAGGTAAGTAACAAGCAGGTTGGGTTATAAGCTCAAAACATTTATTATGAAAATTGCCATTTTATCAAGAAACGCAAAATTGTATTCAACCATGAGGCTGGTTGAAGCTGCCAAAAAGAAAGGTCATGAAGCCATTGTTGTCGATCATTTGAAATGCATCATTGAGCTTGAAAAGAAGAACCCAAAAGTATATTATAATGGAGCCCATTTAGAAGACATCGATGCAATAATACCCCGTATAGGTGCATCGGTCACTTTCTATGGCACGGCAGTGGTACGTCAGTTTGAAATGATGAAGGTCTTTACCGCCATTGAATCACAGGCTTTGGTCAGGTCAAGAGACAAATTGAGAAGTTTGCAAATATTAGCAAGGGCAGGCGTTGGTTTGCCTAAAACAGTATTTACCAATTATACCAAAGATGTTGATCATGTGATCGAATCGGTGGGAGGTGCTCCATTGGTTTTAAAACTATTAGAAGGAACGCAAGGTTTGGGAGTTGTATTGGCTGAGACACACAATGCGGCTAGTTCTATAATAGAAGCCTTTAATGGACTTAAGGCCAGAGTTATTGCTCAGCAATTTATTAAAGAATCAGGAGGAGCTGATATCAGGGCATTTGTAGTGGATGGCGTAGTGGTGGGAGCCATGAAAAGACAAGGAAAGGAAGGTGAGTTTCGCTCTAATTTACATAGGGGAGGAAGTGCATCAATCATTGAATTAACGGATGAAGAAGAAAATACAGCCTTAAAATCTGCAAGAGCTATGGGACTTGGTATAGCCGGAGTAGATATGCTACAATCATCCACCGGACCACTCGTTCTTGAGGTCAATTCTTCGCCCGGCCTTGAAGGTATTGAGCGGGCTACGAATAAGGACATAGCCAGAGAAATAATACGATATATTGAAAGAAATGTTTGATCCCCTTGACTCCTGGAGTAATAAAATAGATATCAATTCACATCCTCTTTCAAGAGAGGCTCAATAATTTTATAACCTTAAAGCTATCAATATTTACATCAGCATTAATCTGAAGAAGTCATGAAGATGGTAAAAATAGCAGGCCAGGAAATTAAGCCTGGCGAATCAAGAGAGATTGATATTAAAATTGCCCGACTTCCCTCCCACACCCAAATAGACACACCCATATTTATTCATCGCGCCCTGGAGGATGGACCTGTGCTTGCATTAATGGCCGGGATGCATGGAGATGAAATTAATGGAGTAGAAATAGTAAGGAGAATACTGGACAGCGACTTAAACAGGACCAAGAGAGGTACGGTGGTGTGTATGCCTATTGTAAATGTTTATGGGTTTTTGAATTATTCCAGAGAAGTTCCGGATGGCAAAGACATCAATCGTTCATTTCCTGGAAACAAAACGGGCTCATTGGCCAGTCGCGTAGCCTACCATCTTATGCGAGAGGTTATTCCCTATATCGATTATGGCATCGACTTCCACACGGGGGGTGCTGCAAGAACCAATTACCCGCAGGTAAGGTGTGTAATGAGCAATGAAAAAAATGTGGAACTGGCAGCAGCCTTCAATGCACCATTTACAATAGATGCTCCTTTCAGGCCTCGATCATTAAGACAGGCTGCCAGTAAAAAAGGAAAAAACATTATCGTGTATGAGGGGGGTGAGTCATTAAGATTTGATACCCACGCAATAGAGGCTGGACTTTCCGGAACATTGAGATTGATGAAGCACCTGAACATGATCGATTGGGCACCGGAAGCAAGTGAAGAAAATAGGGTTGTTTGGAATTCAACATGGGTAAGGGCGCGTACAGCAGGGTTATTTCAAGCGAATATACGTGCCGGAAATAAGGTAGAGAAAAATCAATGGCTAGGTACCATGACGGATCCGTTTGGGGATTTCAAGGAGCAAATCAAATCACCCGCCACCGGATATGTTATTGGTTTAAATAATGCACCGGTTATTAATGCAGGGGATGCCCTCCTTCATATTGGACTGGATGACTCTTGCAAAATCAGGTAAGAAATTTGATTCTAAAAATCCGGGCAAGGAATAATTAACTTATCCTTTGGTGGCTTTCGGGGATCACGAGTAGACCATGAGTATACCAAGCTAAATTCATGCGCCCCTCCACTACCCGGTCCTAATTTAGAAATGGTGTAGTCATAACTATAGCCAATATTGAGGATGTCCTTTGCTCCCTTCTTTGTAAAGCCAAGCAACAACACAATGGATTCGTTGTTACTAAATCCATTTACTTTTTTAAATGGTACACCCCTGTACCACATCCCAACAATCAGAGGCTCCAACGTGAGGTAGGCACCAATATCCATCTGGTCAAATTGACCCTGATGGCGATACTGCAAGGCAGGTGCAATACTCCGCTCTGATGGGCGTGCATATATTCCTGACCCTACCACTCCCGGTCTAAAATGAAATTTTATCCCGGTATGTGCAGAGATTTTCATAGGGAGCCTACTCTCCTCCCCCACCAAAGATTGATTGGGTTGCGTAATATGATGGGCTGCAACACCCAACCATGCGCGTGGTGTGTAGAATAATCCACCAAATGAAAGATCAGGAAAAAATTTATTTCCCCCACCTAAAGCTTCTGCAGAGGTAGGATTGATAACATCTCCAGTTGCTGGATCAAACTGATCACCAAAAGTAAGTTTGTCAAAATTGACTGAACGCTGATACAATGCAACCTGGACACCAGGCCTGAATGAAAGGCCATCCGTTAAACTCAGGTTGTAAGAATATTGTGCAGCAAGGCTTATCGATTGCAAACCAAGGATGCCTTCCCTGTCCCGAGTTAGCATTACTCCAACGCCACTATTCTTATCTTCAATATAAGTATCAAAAAAGGCTGATATAGTGGTAAAGTTGGCATCAATGGCTGGCCACTGATTTCTGTAATTGATTCCAAATCGGGCCTGGCTGGTGGAGCCGGCAAAGGCTGGATTTAAATAAAGGGGTGCAGCATAAAACTGAGAATATTGTGGATCCTGAGCAGTTACCGTTTTGGGCAGCAACAGAATACACCCAAGAATCAGGGACAACTTGTACAACCACTTGGGGGATTTAAATCTCTCCATTAAAGCAAATTAAAACGTTTATCCCTATTAATAAAAATGCAGGCGGTATTCAAACGTTAAGCTTACTGCTACTTAACGATTTTTTCAGTCAAAATGTATACTTTAGCATACGTTAGGCGTTTTAAATTTTGGGAAGAAAGTTTGAAAGATTAGGTTGAAAGCATAACGCACAATATGAACTATAGAATTCGGAGCGTGTCTGTAAATAAAATCCTCTTTTTGTTTTTATTCTGTTCCTTCTCCTCTGCATTTGCTCAGGAACTGACCAGAAACAATTGGTACTTTGGTAACTCTGCTGATGGAATTCGGTTCAATCGTGCTGACAATACCGCAACTAGCGTTAACAATCAGGCAACACCGTTTGGAACAGGCGGGAGTTCCGTAGCCACAGACCCTGGAAATTCGAATCTTTTATTTTATTCTGATGGCACTAAAGTATACGATGCTTGTCATGGCATCATGCCCAACGGAAATGGTATAACGGCTAATAGTGCAGGCAATCAACCTACAGCTATCAGTGCAGTACCGGGTCAGCCTGGAAAATATTTTTTATTCACCAACACAGCCAACTTCACTGCCGGAGGAGCCATCAGCAGAACTGTTGTCGATATGAATCTTTTTGGCAATGCCGTTTTTCCTTCTCCAGGATTAGGAGATATAGAATCTAAAAATGCAGCTATTCCGGGATTGACCGGCAGGTCGGAGGGGATGATTGTGGTGCCTCATAGCAACAACACCGACTTTTGGTTAATCACCCACGAAGTTAATTCTCAAAACTACTCTGCTACACTGATTGACCCAACAAGTTATTCCGGCACGTTTAACACCACAACTACCTCTGGCGTAGGACTTCCTATTACAGTAGCCAATTTTGCTTACAATGCTGCTCTGGGAAAAATTGCTGTTTCTCCGCAAGGACCCAATACAGATGCATTGATTTTGAACTTCGATAACACAACGGGTGCCTTTTCATTTGATCAATATATTTTTAATACCGGTTTGCCTACGGTAGGCAATCAATCCATTTACGATATTGAGTGGAGTACTTCAGGACAGTACTTATATATTTCCCGATATGGAGAAGCCGGAGTGAATGCTGATTTATTACAATATGATTACAACAATCCTGTCACCACATTGGCCTCCATTTTACCCAATCCCATATTCAGAAGCTATGGTATTCAATATGCACCAGACAGCGCCATTTACCATCTCTATCAGGCAACTTCTGGAGGCCCCTTTTTATTGGGAAAATTCACCGACATAGATTCTGTGGCCAATCAGGTGGTTTACAACGATATGCCTTTGGGTACAAATAACTTTAACGCCACGCAGTTTCCTTCCTTTTTGCCACATGAGAATGTTACCCTTAGCGTAAGCTTTACCTCCATTGGTACTTGCCAATATGCACCTACCACTTTCTTCAGCGTGGTTACTCCGGCCGCAGATAGTCTGATCTGGAATTTTGGAGATGGTACAGGTGTAGCCAGAGGCGCAAGTCCTATCTATACTTATCAAACCGCAAGTACCTTCAATGTGAGTCTCACGGCATTCTATCGGGGACAAGTTCAGGCTACAACCCAACCCGTCACCATTACTGCGCAACCACTACAGTTGCAGTTGGTCCAGGATACAACAGCCTGTCGCAGTGAATTTCCTCCTCCACGGGGATCGGCCTCACCTAAGCTATTTCAAGTAACGGCTCAGGTAACTGGAGGCACTCCGGTTTCTTCCATTTGGTCCAATGGGGATACAGGTCTCACACTCACTCCAGACTCCGCTGGTTATTATTATGTAGTGGTGACGGATGTTTCCGGATGTTCGGTTTACGCAGGTGTGAATGTAAAAGAGTATGGACTGCAGGATCAAAGGGCCAATGTCTGGTACTTTGGCAATCGGGCAGGTATTGATTTTAATCCTTTACCGAATCCTCCTATTCCATTGGACGATAGCGCTATGGATGCCCCGGAGGGAACTTCCACCATTTCAGACCGAAATGGTAATGTAATTTTCTATACGGATGGAAATAAAGTGTATGATCGAACACACACAGAAATTGCCACAGGGATCGGGGGTGATCCACTCTCTGCGCAGGCAGCACTCATTGTACCCGTACCGGGGGACGAGACACTCTACTATATCTTTACTACTCAGGCCATTGATGGTACATCAGCCAATGAACTTCGTTACTCCCTTTTCGACATCAAACCCAACGGAGGACTTGGAGCCGTGACGCAACAAAACATTTTATTGTTTGCCAAAAGTACAGAGCGCATCACCGCCAATGGCAATTGGCTGATCGCCCATGAATATGGTAACAACACCTTTAGATCTTACCCCATCACCGCTGCCGGAATAGGGGATCCCGTATATTCAAGTATTGGTTCCGATCATACTTTTAAAAGTCCACAGGCAGGGGAAGGGTATATGAAACTCGGGGCAAGAAATAACGTGGCGGTGGCATTATCAAACCCTGGCACCAGCAACCTTGTAGAACTTTTTACATTGGTTGACTCCTCTGGCAGGATTACCAACTACAGAAAAATTGATTTAAAAGAACCCAATGGACAAGTATACGGGGTTGAGTTCTCTCCAGCCGGAAATAAAGTATTTGCCACCCTAAAAGGATCACCGGCACCTTCTGCAGTTTACGAGTACTTCCTCGATTCTTTAAACATGCCTTATCTGAGAAACATAACGCCTGAGCCTGCACAAGAGTTAGGAGCTTTGCAGATGGGGCCTGATGGGCAAATTTATATGGCCATTAATGGAAGCAATGTATTGGGCACTATTCAGGCAGTGGAGGACACCACGCTCAATAGTCCAATAAATTTTTCAGGGTTTGCGCTGGCAGCCGGCACCAACAGTAGATTGGGTCTGCCCAACTTTACTCAAATCATTTCTAATGCCATAGGGGGCCCCGACTTCACCTTTGATGGGGTTTGTTTTGGAACACCAACGCGCTTTACCGGAACGCCCACCGATGCGATAGACCAGTTCCAATGGTTCTTTGGTATTGGTCAGGGCGGAATACCCTTTGATGCGCCCGCAGACACAACGCATCTGTACACGGCCACTGGAACTTACATGGTAGTTATGACCATAACCAACCGATGTCTTCAGCAGGAAGGATCACCCAACCTGGTGGTTCAAAAGGACGTGAAAATTGCCCCTAACCCCCCGGCACCTACCCTGCCAGGAGCAGCTGCCTTATGTACCGGGGCCCTCACGCTGGATGCCAACACAAATAATTTCCCCGGCTACACTTACCTGTGGTCTTCAGGGGATACCACCAAATTACTTACCGTTAACCAACCTATGCTTTTATCAGTAACCAACACAGACGCTAATGGTTGCTCCTCCACTGCACAAAGTATTGTGGTAGAGAACAGACCTCAACTGGATTTGGGTCCAGACCTTACCATTTGCGAGGATAACAATACACCTGCACTAAACGCTTTCAACCCTGGAGCATCGTTTGCGTGGACCATCAATGGTGCGCCCTCCAGTACCTCTCAGGTGCAGGCCGTGGACGTGACCACACCGGGAGTGTTTACCTATGAAGTTACAGTTACTGATCCTATCACAACCTGTACTACGATAGATTCAAAAACATATACCATTAATGTTTCTCCTTCATTTACGATGTCAGGTGTTAATCCATCAGTGTGTAACGCTGCTGATGGGAGTATCTCTTTACAATTAAATCCCAGCGCACCTGTTGGTGGGCCTTACTCTTATTTCTTAACCGGCCCGGGAGGATTTAATCAGCAAGGTATTGATCAAACTGCCCCTACATTAGTGGGACCTATAGGTGGACAGCGAGCGGGCACTTTTTCAGGTATTGTTACAGACCAGATTTCTGGTTGTACCATCTCCCAGGCTTTTGGGTTGAGTGATCCTGCAGCATTTACGTTTGATTTCAATGGCACCGATTGTGATCCAACTGATATTACTGCGGTCATTACGGGAGGTGCTCCAGGTATGCCCATTCTTTATCGGTTTACCAACGGAAGTACTGGTCAGTCTATATCAACTAATAATATTGCAACAGCAACTCTTTCGCCAGGGGCTGGAGATTATGTAGTTGAACTTCATGAAAATAATGGTACAGGGTGTCTTGCCACCTTGGCAAAAACTATCTCAGTAACGCCAAAGACAATAAACTTTACTGAGAATATATGTACTGACCCCGCAACAGTCACTGCTTCGTTAGCAGCTCCTTTTGGAGCAGGTGCCACCTATAATTGGACAGGACCCGGCATTGTAAGTGGAGCAAGTACGGCTGTTATTACAGTTGCCGCCAGTGGTACCTATCAAGTTACTGCAACAACCGCAGCAGGTTGCGATGTGATCGATACACGAAATATAGTCTATGACGCCACTATTACACCGTCTTTCACCCAAAGCGATGCCTGTGCAGACAACGTTATACTCACCGCCAGTCCGGGTGGCCCTTATACCTACCGGTGGTTTAGGGGTGGGACTTTCCAACCTAACCTCCTCGGCCAACAAATTTCACTGGGGCTCTCAGAAAATGGAGCAAACTATTCTGTCACAGTTGTAAACGGTGTTAATGGTTGCCCTTATAACTCACTCGTCCAACAAGTAAATGTAGTGGGAGCAGTAACTGCCAGCCTTACTTCCACACCGGTATGTGATGACAACTTACCATTCACCCTTACGGCCTCTTCAGTAGCATCAGGGGTGGCTTATTCCTGGTTTGTAGATGGCAGCACCATCCCAAATGAAAGCAACGCTACCCTTGCACGCATGGAAGAAGGAACTTACCGAGTAGAAATTTCAAAATCAGTTTGTACAGCCTCTGCACAAATACAGGTGATCAAATCGCCTGTACCTATTGGAAACCTTCCCAATCGGGTAATTATTTGTGACGATCCGGACAATAACGATCCAACCACCCGGCAGGTAGATCTTGATCCTGGCTCATTCAGTAAATACAATTGGTTTAAAAATAAGTTGACGCTGGGTTATACCGCTCAGGTTTTCACGGCTGATAGCGAAGGACTGTACCAGGTAGATATTACTAACTCATTTGGCTGTGTGGCATCTGATGAAACCGAAGTACTCAGCCAGTGTATTCCGAAATTAGTGGCCCCCAACGCTTTTAGACCAACTAGCTCTGTAGATTCTAACAAGGCATTCTCTGTATTCTCCTTCTTCATCACAGATGATTTTGAGGTCTTTATTTACAACCGCTGGGGTGAGCTGGTATTCCAGTCCAACGACCGGTTTTTCAAATGGAATGGCACATATAACAACACAGGCCAACCCCTTCCCGGAGGATCTTATGCGTACATCATCAAATATGTCAGCTCATTTCGTCCTGAACTAGGTGTTCAGGAAAAGCGTGGTGGTGTGGCCCTATTGAAATAATCTGAATAAACCGTCATACACTCAAAAATTGGAACTGAATATTGCATTGACTTTATTTTTTGAAACCCTTTGGGTAACTATGTAAGAGTATATTAAAAATACCAACAAAATGAAAAAACTATTGATTCTTCCTTTCGTGTTGTTGCTAATGACTGCGGTTGATAGTCATGCACAAATATTTAACACCTCCCTCACGCTTACTGTACGCGATGACCTGGGCAATACCGTTGAAGGGGCAACCGTTCAACTTTTTGCAACAGAAGCTGATTATCTGGCTGAGACCAACATCGTAATAGATGGTGTTACAGATAAAAAAGGTGTGGTGAAGTTTAAGAAATTGGAAGCCAAATCATATTACGTAATCGCCCGCAAAGATGATCTTGATAACACAGGTGGTGGAGAACAAATCGGACAGCTGGAGGAAGGTAAATTCAATAAAGCAACCGTAATCATACAATAATTTGGATCGACATGAACTTATAAAAGAACTTACACTTTACGGCTCCTCCTATCCGGAGGAGCTTTTATTTGTCGCCCAATTTAAGACTTTACTAAAGCATCCGAAGTGCTTCCATAGGGATCACCTACCTGGTCACATTACAGGTTCTGCCTGGATTGCAAACTCGTACTTCACCAAAGTGCTATTGGTACGTCATGCTAAACTCGACAAATGGCTCCAACCGGGTGGTCATGCCGATGGTGACGAAAATGTGATGGACGTAGTACTCAAAGAACTGAAGGAAGAAACTGGTCTTATCCGGGCCACATTAAACAGGGATTCAATATTTGATATCGATATCCATACGATTCCGGCACGAGACAACTTTCCTGAACATTTTCACTATGATGTAAGGTTCCTATTTGCTGCCGATGAAGCTGATACGGTATCTATTAATCATGAATCTCACGATATACAGTGGGTCAATCTTTCCATATTGGAAAAGTACAGCAAGGAAAAATCAATTCTTCGAATGAAAGAAAAACTGATTCACCTGAATGCTATTTGGAACTAATAATCATAACCCCAAAGGCAGCCACTACCATCCAAAACTTATACACTGCGATGGCTGGTATTATGATAATATGAAGCTCCATTAAAACGGCCAACAGCACGATTATCACAGCAATTGCCTTTAAAATTGATCTGGTTTTATTACTCATTCTACTTTGGGTTAAAATCTTAGCAAAATAGATTTTAGCTTTGGATTAATAAAATGGCAACAATAGGAAATGACATATCGCAAGCTAAAAAGCTTCTCTCCAGTGGTGAATTAGTAGCTATTCCCACCGAAACCGTCTATGGACTGGCTGCCAATGCCCTTGACGCTGCCGCGGTTACGCAAATCTTTGTTGTTAAAGAAAGGCCCACGTTCGACCCTCTTATTGTTCATGTGGCCTCTATTGAACAAGCACGAAAGTTTGCCTCTTGCTTTCCGGAGAAAGCAATGAAGTTGGCGAATCATTTTTGGCCAGGACCATTAACATTGGTTCTTCCCAAACAATCCATTATCCCAGACATCGTTACTTCTGGCCTTAGCACGGTTGGAATTCGTTGTCCCGATCACGATCTCACCCTGCAACTTCTTGCTGACTTGCCATTTCCGCTTGCTGCACCCAGTGCCAATCCTTTCGGATATGTGAGCCCTACTACTGCAGAACATGTGAATAGCCAACTGGGTCACAAGATAAAATACATTCTTGATGGAGGTCCTTGCCAAATTGGCCTGGAATCTACTATCGTGGGCTTTGAAAATGAAAATACTATTATCTATCGAAGAGGGGGGATAAGTGACGAAGAAATTTCAAAAGTAATTGGAGCGGTGTCCTATAGACTAGCCTCATCCAATCCTGTCGCACCAGGGCAACTCGATAGCCACTATGCACCAAATAAAAAATTCTACTTAGGTGACATTAATAAACTCAAAAAAAAATTTACAGGAAAGAAAGTGGGTGTACTTCGCTTCATGGGCAATTCTGATTCATCAGATAGTTACCAGTTGACTTTATCCCCAAGTGGAAATATGGAAGAAGCAGCAAGGAATTTGTTTGCAGCACTAAGACAATTCGATCAGATGGAGATCGAAGTTATTTTAGCAGAAACTGTACCCGATTTGGGTATTGGGAAAGCGATAAACGACCGTCTCAGAAGAGCTGCAACTAATAAGTAGTACGCCATTTGATTTTGCCACCAAGGCACTAAGTTTTGATCCGGGGTAAGCTTGTGTT
>CAYPDF010000026.1:0-35659 GCA_964409415.1 uncultured Ohtaekwangia sp.
CATCAAGTCATACCGCCACGAAGACACTAAGTCACAAAGCCATCATCACATCAAACTATCAACTCATCATCACATCAACTCATCATCACATCAATAAATCAACCCGCCCATCCTTCTCTGTCCAAACTTCGATATTGAATGGCTTCTGCCAAATGCTCAATTTTTATTTCTTCACTCCCTGCCAGATCTGCAATGGTACGCGAAACTTTCAATATCCGATCGTACGCCCTGGCCGAAAGACCCAATCGCTCCATAGCCGTTTTTAGTAATGTTCGTCCCGCATCGTTGATCACACATACCTTTTTTACCATGCTGGAACCCATCATGGCATTGCAATACATTTCAGCGTTGCCTTTAAAGCGTTTGGCTTGAATCTCTCTGGCAGCCACTACGCGTTTTCTTATCTCGTCACTGCCTTCAGATTTCCGTTGTGACGTCATTTCGTCAAAACTTACAGGCACTACTTCCACATGCAAATCAATGCGATCCAATAACGGGCCACTCACTTTGCTTAAATAACGCTGCACCACACCCGGTGCACACACACATTCTTTCTCAGGATGATTGTAATACCCACAAGGACATGGATTCATACTGGCGATCAGCATAAAATTGGCCGGATAATCGATCGAAACCTTTGCCCTGGAAATGGTAACTCTCCGTTCCTCCATGGGTTGTCGCATTACTTCCAATACTGCTCTTTTAAATTCAGGCAACTCATCCAAAAACAAAACACCATTGTGCGAGAGTGAAATTTCTCCCGGCTGAGGGTTGCCTCCCCCGCCTACAAGGGCTACGTCTGAAATGGTATGATGAGGAGACCTGAAGGGACGATTGGTAATCAAAGCATCGTTGGCGCCCAATCTGCCTGCTACTGAATGAATTTTAGTGGTCTCTAAAGCTTCGTTTAGAGTAAGTGGCGGAAGAATGGAGGGCAGCCGTTTTGCCAACATGGTTTTACCCGCTCCTGGCGGTCCGATCATAATGGCATTGTGTCCTCCGGCTGCTGCAATCTCCAATGCTCTTTTAATATTTTCTTGTCCCTGCACATCACGAAAATCACTATCGTAAGTATTTAATTGTTCATTAAATACTTCACGGGTATCCACCACGAGGGGATCGATTTGAATCTTATTCGTAAAAAAATCGATGGCTTCCTTTAATGTTTCTACACCAATTACATTGAGCTTATTGACAATAGCGGCCTCACGTGCATTGGCTTTGGGCAAAACAATTCCTTTAAAATTCTCTTTTCGGGATTGAATGGCAATAGGCAATGCCCCTCTGATCGGGCGAAGAATTCCATCGAGCGACAGCTCTCCCATGATAACATATTGATCCAGTTTCTCAATGGATGCCTGGCCGGAGGCCTGAAGAATACTTAGCGCAATGGGCAAGTCATAAGCAGACCCTTCCTTTCGCACATCTGCCGGTGCAAGATTGACAACTACTTTATTTCGTGGCATATAGTAGCCCAACCCCTTCAAGGCAGACTCAACCCGATGCTGACTTTCTTTTATTGCATTGTCGGGCAGGCCACTCATCCAGAATTTATTTCCCTGAATGATGTTGACTTCTACGGTGATGGTTTGCGCATCTACGCCATGCACTGCGCTACCAAAGGTTTTTGCTACCATTTGATACTGAATTGCTAATACGTAATAATAGGATTTTTAATAGACCAATGCTACTCCAAATGCTTCTCTATCAAAAGAATAAGGATATGAATGACTTTAATATGCACCTCCTGGATGCGATCGGCAAACCCATCATGAGGCACGATAATTTTAATGTCTGCTAAATTTGCAAGCTTACCTCCACCCTTTCCGCTCAGTGCCACTACGGTAATACCTTTTTCTCTAGCTACTTTTGCCACATTCAAAATATTGGCTGAATTGCCGCTGGTGCTTATCGCCAATAACACATCGCCCTTGTTACCAAGCGCCTCCACATACCTGGAAAAAACATATTCAAAGCCATAATCATTGCCCACACAGGTAATGTGAGAAGAATCAGAAATAGATAGCGCAGGCAATGCTTTACGGTCACCTCGAAATCTACCTGAAAGCTCTTCTGCAAAGTGCATGGCATCGCAATGGGAACCGCCATTTCCACAGGAGATAATTTTATTACCAGCCCTAATGGCATTACTCATTGTAGAAGCTGCCACCTCAATGCCTTTTATGGCTTCAGTGGACTGAAGAAAATTGCTTAATGTTTGAGCTGCCTGACTTAACTCGCCTTTGATAACTGCTTGTGCATCCATATCTACTTGACATCCGATTCGGGGTCGGGCTCGGGTTTTGGCTTCCTCGCTTCCTGCATATCATACACTTTTGCCTTGAGATTGTTGATCTCAAAACTCAATGCCTCTTGCTCCTTCTCAAAAGATTTTGATAAACGCCAGGACCAAATGAGATCTGTTGCAAACAACACCAATCCCAACACCGCCCCATATTTAAATAAATGCAGGACACCATACATGCTTGTTAGCACACCCAAGTCTTGTTTTTGGGCGTCAATATAACTTGTAATTGCAAGTATGGTGAGGTGGTAGATCCCAAATATTGTGAAGAAGATAACCCGTCTTTTATTCATTTCCGGCACGTTAGTCAAACAAACTTAGGCTTTTTCACATAAACCAAAAATGCAATATCCATGAAAACCTTGCATGGGGTGGGGAGGGGAGATCAGCCAACCGCCCTAATGGTCGTTGTTTTGAAAATCACTTAGCTTGCGATATGTGCCATTCTTTTGGGTTAATTCATCGTGTGTGCCCCTTTCTACGATCTCTCCATCCTGGATAACCACAATTTCATCTGCGTGTTGAATGGTACTCAGTCGGTGTGCAATTACAATAGACGTCCTGTTCTTCATTAAATTAAACAGGGCTTCCTGCACCAGCTTTTCGGATTCCGTGTCGAGGGCGCTGGTGGCTTCATCTAAAATTAAGATAGGAGGATTTTTCAATACTGCCCTTGCAATGCTCAGGCGCTGACGTTGGCCTCCGGAAAGTTTAGAACCGCGTTCTCCTATTATAGTTTCATATCCATTCTCCGATTGCAATATAAAATCATGTGCATTGGCCACTTTGGCTGCATCAATCACATTTTGTTCAGTGGCATTAGGAGTCCCAAAACAAATGTTGTTAAAAATGGTGTCATTAAACAAAATAGATTCCTGCGTGACAATACCCAGTTGGCTTCTAATTGACGTAACATTATATTTTGTAAGCGGATGTCCATCTATTCTCACCTCTCCTTCAGTGGGATCATAGAATCGCGGCACCAAATCCGCCAGGGTTGACTTGCCACCACCGGATGGTCCTACCAGTGCAATCATTTTCCCTTTAGGGATTTTAAGATTGATGTTTTTCAATACACGTTCTGCATTATAAGCGAATGACACATTGACAAATTCAATCGCATCCTGAAATTGTTCCAGGATAATCGCATTGGGAGGACTTTTAATTGCCGGCTCTGTATCAATGGTTTCAAAAATTCTATTGGCTGATGCTGTTCCTTTTTGCAATGCGGTAATACCATTTGAAAACGCTTTGGCAGGCTGAATGATCATAGAGAAAATCGCTAAAAACCCCAGAAAAGTCTCCGGAGCTAAGCTTGAATCTTCACTAAGCACCATATTACCTCCAAAAAAAATAATTCCAGCCACGATCATAACCCCCAGCGCTTCAGAAACGGGCGAAGCCAATTCATTTTTATATGACATGGATTTATTCACTTTTCGGTAATAATCTGACTCCTCTTCCATCTTACGAATAATAAAACCACGAGCATTAAATGCTTTTACCACTCGCATACCGCCAAATGTTTCATCCAGAATGTTTACAATTCTACCCAGCGATTCCTGACTTTGCTTTGCCTGTCGCTTCAATCTCTTAATGATCTCAGCAAGTGCCCCGCCTATTACTGGCAACACAATCAACGTAAAGAGTGTGAGCTTAGCGGAAATAATAAATAGCATCACAAAGTAAACAACAATCGTAATGGGCTCTTTCAGAACGGCCTTAAGGCTATTCATAACGGCCACCTCCACTTCTTGGACATCATTGGTAAATCGCGAAATAAGATCACCTTTCCGTTCGCTGTTGAAAAACCCTATGTGAAGTCTTGAAACATTGCTAAAAATATCGAGTCGAATGTTTCTTACCAGATCCACCCGGATTTTAGTAGCCATCACCCGCTCCAAAAATCGAAATCCATTGGCTAGAAGAACACACAGCACAATCAATCCACAAACAAACAGCAATGCATTGAGTGAACCATTTTCCTGTATGATCAATCGAAAGTAATGATTGAATACGCCTATCACGTAATCCGATGAGAATCTGAAATCCGGAAGTGGCGGAACTGGATCATTGATGTTGCGACTAAACAACACCTGAAGCATGGGGATAACCAGAACAATATTGAAAGCACCAAAAATGATTCCTAAAATAGAAAACACAAAAAACCATACCAATCGTGAACCTACGTGGGGTGTGTAATTAAGAATGCGGAGAAAGGTCTTCATCAATTAAAAGTCGTACAGTCGCTGGCCGATATTCCACCGTAAAGCTAATGAAGTTATTGTAGTATTATTCCTTCCGGAAATTTGGGGAACTGCAGCGTCTCTGCGTATCAGCTTCATGTCTATGAAAAGATTATGCTTAAGCATGTAGGAAGCTGTAAGATCCAAATAGGTAATCTTTGTTAATAATCCTTGTCCAATGGTATTGCCAAATTCTTTCTCTCGTGTCGAGTTGCTTTTTAACAAGTCACTTCCCCAGTTCACTCCAGTAGTATCACGACCGGCTTCTGAATAAATAGCTTTTGCAATCAAATTGAGTTTGGGTAACGGCTGGTAACGTACAATGCCTATCAGCTCTTTAAAATTAGCGCCAAGCGGGTGTGCAAATGGCTGTCTGTAATTGGTATAACTTCCATACTGAGTATTGTGAGAATAAGTATATGGCCTTACCACATTGGCTTCCACTTGTACATCAAGATTATTGACGCCAACAACATCAATATATTTTAGCCCTCCCTGCAATGCAAACTTATTGGCCCACCAGCCATTGCCCTCTTTTAGCCTGTCCAACAAAAACTCATCGAATACTACCTGCCCGTAAGCAGAGATTCGTTTCGCCACTATCCATTTAAAATCCATTCCCAAAATCACATTGTCGCTGCTGCCGAATTGCTGTTCGATGGCCCGATAAAAAATTACGGGATTGAGATAACTGAGGTCAAACGTATTATTGTTCAAACTATCTTTTGGACTGAAAACAACAGATTCAAAAAAGCCAAGGTTAAATTTCTTTCCAATGTTGATGCTGGCATGATGGAAGGCCATAAACTTTTCAGGATACCTTCGCTTTCCGCTTCCCGACCCACCAATTGATCCCGGTGCATCTGCCGCAACCCTGTTTAATTGGAATAGATAATTCAGTTTCCATACTTTAACATTGGCACGAAGGAAAAGTGTGGGGGGTGCATAGTCAGAGAAGATGAGCGATCGATAACCGTTACCAATAAATGTTCTGTCATTACCAAACTGCATATAGATATGCTTGCTGATATTAAAGTCGATATAGGCCCTCGCCTGAAAATAATCCACTCCATTATTTTTATAATCCTTCCAAAATCCTTCGTGAGGTACGACAGGATTTTGAACAATGCCGTTCCGAACATACAAAGGAAGTCGGGCCTGGTTGTCGGTAAGGAAAGTATAGAATCCAATTTTTCTATCTATCATCCCCCTGATTTCCACCCCTCTGGAGTTGAGATACAACGACTCTCCAGCTTGTCCATCGTGGCCAAAGCTGGTGTACAATACAGGGTTTACGTGGATATCGAACTCGGGCAGATCGGCATACAAAAAGTCTGACTTCTTTTTATAAATATGCTTGAGTACAGGTTTCTTACTATCACTGGTTTCAGAATGGCTCCATTCCCAACTGTCATTTCGTAAATAATGGTAATTGTATTGGTCGGACAGCGAACCAAAAACATTGTCGATTGCATTCAGGGTGTCAACTAAAGCAACAATAGCATCTCTTTTGTATGGCTTCACGGAAGTAAACAACTGTGAAGACACATGACCCGATTTTATTTCATACCGGTCTATCCAATGGTAGTAGTCTTCATTCAGAGGAGCGTTGGTGCTTTGGGCACTTGCTGTAACCCAACCAATAAGCATTAATATTAAGTAGGAGTATCTCATTAGGATTTAAGGGCAAGGAATTGATCGGCAGTCATGCATATAGATGAAAACTGGCTAAGCATCTTCTTGTCATGAGTAATTAATGGTACTTCTTGTTCAATCGCCAGTGCAACAAATTCACAATCATAGGTGGTACATTTAGATTGATTTGAAAGCCTCAGCACGGTAGAAGAATTAACTGGTTTTTCATGGTTTGCCATAAATTCTTCTGCCTTGGCCATAACAATCAGAGTTTGGTCTAATGTATGGAAACCTGCTCTCATGTAGGTAGCTAACGTATTCCTAAATTCACTTTTCCACAAAGTTGGTGCAATCCAATTTGAGTCTATTCTCAGCAAACTTTCTATGATTGTTTGCCTGGGGGAAGGAACCCATAAGTAAACCAGGGTATTGGTATCCACTACGATCAAGGCCTGCCTTCTGTTATCGCTTTCCGTATTTCTTCTTCAGAAAGGGTGCCCTTTGCCCAGCTTCTTATTTCTCTTGCCTCCTCCAGGATCTTCTCAACATTTCTCGGTTCATTGCCCAACTCCTTTTTAAGTAACTGGATGAGTTCACCATTTAAGCTACGACTATTCATTTTCGCCCTCATTTTTAGCCGCTTATAGAGATGATCCGGCATATTTTTGATTGTAATACTCGCCATAATCACATTTTAGAACCAAAATACAACCATTTTGGTTGCACTGCAAATATTGCCAGACTGAGCCCTTGTAAATAGGCTTCAGTTCCTTATTTTTGCAGTCCGAAAAGAAAAAAACAGCTATGAAGAAGGAGATACATCCGGAATATAAAGAAGTCATTTTTTGGGATACCTCATGTGATTTTAAGTTTTTGACACGTTCTACTGCCACTTCTGATGAAACGGACAAATGGACTGATGGCAAAGACTACCCTGTAATTAAGGTTGAGGTGAGCTCCGCTTCCCATCCATTCTACACTGGTAAGAAGATGTTTATGGACACGGCAGGTCGTGTGGAGAAATTCCAAAAGAAATACGGAAAGAAAGCGTAAGCATATTTAATGATGATATTATTAGAAGGTCTCCGAAAGAGACCTTTCTTTTTGTCTCAAGTTTCCATTTTAATGCCATTATTGTGGTAATCATTCTGGTTGGCCCCCTATTTTTACGAAATGAATGTAATCCTCTTTGACGATCCTTCCATTTGCGAGGACCTATCCCCATTTACCCTTACACGGCCAGTATCTGAGATAAGAGTTGGAATTCTCACCATCACAGAAAAATGGGAAATGCGTTTGGGTATAAAAGCCTCCTTTCATTCAGCGGAGTATCTCTCCGGAAAGTACCCCTGCAAAAATACCAATGATAATTTTTTGGTGAATGGAGCTATTTGCCCTGATGAGTTGCTGGTAAAGACCATTGGAGCCCTTAAAAAAGAAGAGGCCATTTCAAAAGATGGTATCTTGCTTGCAGCCCGAACCAAAAGTACCTCTTTCGATAGTGTAAACGTTATTGAGTACAGAAACGAAATAACACTCATCAATCAGGTGTGGAAGATTTTTCAGCACAACGGAGCACAAATAAGATCAGATTTCAATTTGCTTACCAAGAGCAGAAAATCCGGTGACCTAAGTGACCCACACACCATAATATATGGTGAAGTAGGCAAAGATATTTTTATAGAGGAAGGTGCAATCATCAAGGCTGCAATTCTCAATGCAGAGAATGGCCCCATCTATATTGGAAAAAACACCCAGGTACAGGAAGGCAGCATGATTCGAGGACCTTTTGCTTTATGTGAAGGTTCGCATGTCAATATGGGCGCTAAGATTCGTGGCGACTCTACTGTGGGCCCTCATTCAAAAGTAGGTGGTGAAATAAGTAATACGGTGATTTTTGGTTATAGTAACAAAGGTCACGATGGGTTTTTAGGGAATTCAGTAATTGGTGAGTGGTGTAACCTTGGTGCTGATACCAATACTTCTAATCTAAAGAACAATTACGAAAATGTAAAAATCTGGAATTATAAAAAAGGAGGATTCAAAGATACCGGCCTGCAGTTCTGTGGCTTAATCATGGGTGACCACAGTAAATGCGGGATAAATACTATGTTTAATACAGGTACAGTTGTTGGCATTGGATGTAATATATTTGGAGATGGTTTTCCGCGCACTTTCATTCCTTCATTTGCCTGGGGGGGAGCTGCAGGTTTTACTACTTTTCAATTGAACAAAATGCTGGACACAGCTGAGAAAGTTTATGAAAGGAGGGGCAAAACACTGGAAGCTACTGATAAAAAAATATTACAACACCTTTATGAATCCACTGCAGTCAATCGTATATGGGAGAAAAAGAACGATAAACAATGAGATTCGCTGATATACCTGGCTTGCATGAGATAAAACAAAAGCTAATCCAATCGGTTCAGTCCAATAAGATGGCGCACGCGCAACTTTTTACTGGTAAGGAGGGTGCGCTTAATCTACCACTGGCCCTTGCCTACGCTAACTACATTCAATGTACAGACAGAGCTGCGGATGATTCATGCGGTGTTTGTGCAGCCTGTTCGAAAAATCAAAAATACGTTCATCCTGATTTACATTTTGTCTTTCCTTTAAGTAACATCAAAAATGATAAGGATGTAGATCGTTTCAAGGCTGAAATCACCAAGTCATGGCGCAGTTTTTTAATAGAACAACCCTTTGGCAAACTGGACGACTGGACCAATTTCTATGGTGGTGAAAATAAGCAGGCTTTAATTTCAAGGGAAGAAAGCAGGAATATCATCAAAACGCTTTCATTAAAATCATTTGAGAGTCCTTACAAGGTGATGGTGATCTGGCAACCGGAGTACATGCACGGATCAGCCGCCAATGGCATATTGAAAATATTGGAAGAGCCTCCTGAAAATACCTTTTTTCTTCTGGTAACCAACGCTGCTGATCGCCTGCTGCCTACTATTGTTTCAAGAACACAACTAATACAGGTTCCTCTTCTCACCGATGAAGATCTGGGTGCCTATCTGCAACAGGAAACAACCATTAGCGAAACAGACCGCAAAAATATTCTTCAACTAGCAGATGGTGATTTAAACCTGGCGGTACGATTAACGCAAAGTGACGAAAATATCAATCAGGATTTGTTTGCCGACTGGATGCGCGCATGTTTTAAAAAGAATTACGCTGATTTGGTACGGATGGCCGATGAGTTTCATCAAATGGACAAACTCAACCAACGCAATCTGCTTTATTATAGTATCGGCATGATGAGAGAGTCTCTCCTTTACCTTGCAGGCTCCACTTCCATCAACAGAACCCAGGGTGGAGAATTGAAATTCATTCAGGATTTCAGTAAAGTGTTGAATGTATTAAAAATTGAAAAAGCCAATCAATTGATGTCAGATGCATCTTATTTTCTTGAAAGAAATGGAAGTGCAAAAATGATTTTTCTAAACCTATCACTTCAGTTAACAGCTATTTTGCATTCTTAAATGTTGAAATTAGCCCATTTGATCCATTAATTTTAAAAATAATATAATCACCAATATGAATCGAATCGTTTTCATTACCGTTTTAAGTGTTTCACTGCTGTTTTCCAGTTGCGCACAAAAAAAAGACTATGTGGTCACCTTCAAAACAGATATGGGCGATATGGTGGCCATTCTCTATGATGAGACACCCAAGCACAAGGCGAATTTTATAAAACTGGCCAAGGATCATTTTTATGACAGCCTGCTTTTCCAGCGGGTTATTGAAGGTTTTATGATTCAAGGAGGAGATCCAGACTCTAAACATGTACAACCAGGACAAAGACTTGGAAACGGAGGGCCGGGATATACCATTGAGGCTGAATTCAACCCTAAATTCTTTCATGAAAAGGGTGCACTTTCTGCTGCCAGGCAACCCGATCAGATAAATCCTACTAAAGCGTCCAGTGGTAGCCAGTTCTACATTGTTCAGGGAACAGTAATTCGTATTCATGACGTATACCAACTGAAAGTAGACCAGGCAAAGTTGAATAAAGGATTACAACAGCTATTGTCAAAAGAGGAAAACAAACCTCTTTATGATTCGCTTACACAACTCTATTACGCAGGTGATATGCGAGCGTATCAAAACAAGTGTATTAGCCTCATTCCCCGCATTGAAAAAGAAACAGGGATCAATGCGAGAAAAGAAGTTTCTCAGGAAAAAATTGACGCCTATACAACAGTTGGTGGAGCTCCTCATCTTGATGGTGAGTACACGGTATTTGGAAAAGTGATTAAAGGGCTTGATGTGATTGACAAAATCGCAAAAGTAAAGAGAGATAGCACTGACCGCCCGATAAAAGATATACGCTTTTCAGTTACCGTTGAGGAAATGCCTAAAAAGCAAATCACCAAAATGTATGGCTACGTATACCCTGACAACAAATGAAAATTCTGGTCACTGGGGCAAATGGATTGCTTGGGCAAAAGCTCTCTTTGTTACTGGATAGTAAAAACGGTATAGACCTTATCGCCACGGCAAGAAGTCCTCTTTCCATTCAACTTAAAAGGGGAGCATTTCAATTACTTGATATTACCAATCAGGCATCGGTTAATGAAGTGATATCTAAAGTACAACCAGATGTGGTTATTAATACGGCTGCCATGACCCAGGTAGATCATTGCGAAGCTGAACGTGAAAAGTGCTGGCTATCTAACGTGACCGCAGTAGGGTATTTAGTAAAAGCCTGTGAAAAACGAAGAGCTAAGCTCATCCATGTGTCAACCGACTTTATTTTTGATGGTACCGAGGGACCCCTCAAAGAGGATGCGGAACCCAATCCAGTAAACTATTACGGAGAGAGTAAACTGGCCGCTGAGAAGATTATTCAGAAGAGTAATATAGAATGGGCCATTCTTCGGACGGTTCTGGTCTTTGGTGTCACTTCCGATCTCAGTCGATCCAACATTGTTTTGTGGGTAAAGAAAAATCTGGAAGAAGGAAAGGTTATCAACGTGGTAAACGACCAATGGCGCACCCCTACCCTGGCTGAAGATTTGGCTATGGGATGTTATCTGGCCGCAATCAAAAGTGCCACAGGTATTTACCACATTTCCGGTGAAGGGATGATGACCCCCTATGACATTGCAATAGAAACCGCAAAATTTTTTGGTCTGGATCGGTCTTTGATAAAACCTACTGACTCCACAAAATTTAAACAACCTGCAGTCCGACCATTGAAAACCGGTTTCGATATCACCAAAGCAAAGACAGAGTTAGGGTATATCCCACACACCTTTACCGATGGACTCGCTATTCTGGCCAGTCAAATCCAAAAGTCAGACCCTCAAAAATAATCTATGCTCCGGTTGAAGAAATTTAAAAATTATTTTCAACCTTGAACCCTTTAACCCCTATCATATCATGGCCAACAGAGGACAATTCGGATCTAAATTTGGGTTTATCATGGCAGCAGCAGGATCGGCTGTGGGCTTGGGCAATATCTGGCGTTTCCCCTATCTCACAGGAGAGAATGGTGGAGGGGCCTTTGTGTTTGTTTATTTGTGCTGTGTGCTTGCCATCGGAATTCCGCTACTGTTCAATGAAATAGCACTGGGGCGGCTTACCGGTAAAAACCCTATCGGGGCCTTTAAAGACACAGGCAGTAATAATTTTTGGGTAATTGGAGCCATACTTTCATTGTGTGTAAGCTTCTTTGTCACTAGCTATTACGGAGTAATAGCCGGATGGACCATTGGTTATATCTACACCTCTTTAATGGGTGTAGAACTTTCTTTCGCAGAGTTTACAGCGAACCCACTCATTGTGATTCCTCTTTTTATCGCTTTTATTGGTCTTAATCTTTTGATTGTAACCAAGGACATTGCAAAGGGAATTGAGAAGGCATCTAAAATTCTAATGCCCATATTATTCCTGTTGGTTTTTGTTGTTATCATCAGGAGTGTAACACTGGATGGTGCAATGGCTGGAATTGAGTATTATTTAATACCCGACTTCTCAAAAATTAATGGTGCCACATTTCTCAAAGCGCTGAGTCAATGTTTCTTTTCCATGTCCATTGGCTGGGGTATTATGATCACCTACGGATCCTACCTTTCTAAAAACGAAAGCATCGTAAAAAGTGCGCTTTGGATCGGCCTATTAGACACTGGCGTTGCACTGATGGGTGGCCTCATGATCTTTCCTGCTGTCTTTGCTTTCGGGATGGAGCCCAACCAGGGTCCAACACTGGTATTTCAAATACTGCCGCATATCTTTAGCGAGATGCCGGGAGGAAACATTGTAGGAGCATTCTTCTTTTTACTGCTTTGTATCGCAGCTCTAACCTCTACCATTTCAATGATAGAAGTACCCGGATCGTGGCTCATTGATGAAAAGAAGTGGAGTAGAAAAAAGGCAGCATGGGCAGTAGCAATTGCTGCTCTGGTAGTTGGAATTCCTTCTGCCTTGTCAAAAGGCGCCAATGATACATTGACCAATATGAGCATTGAGTTTTCAGGTGTTACCCTCACCAGTTTTATGGACATAATGGATTTTATATGGGGCTCATTCTTCATCATTATAGTTGCCCTCTTCTTTTGTTTATATGTAGGTTGGGTTATCGGACCAGCTAAGATCATTGCGGAGCTAAGCGAAGGCACACCGGGATTTGCCACTAAAAAAATAGTAGGGGTCACGGCAGCTCAAGTCTGGACTTTCTTCATTCGGTTTGTTTGTCCGGTGGTAATAATTGTAGTTATTCTTAATCAATTCAATATTTTTTAACTCCGCTTAAAGCGCTCTGGCTCCATTTAGAATAGTTAATCCATCTCAATTATTTGATTCCCGTCCACAGGGACGATAATAGGCTATCCCATCCCTACAAAGGTTTGATTAGTTGATTTTTTTTTGAAAATTGGAAGGTTCACAAAAACTAATCTAAACCTAAACAGTAAATAATGAGCGTTTCTACCGATAACAGGGGCCAGTGGGGCTCTAAGTTTGGCTTTATCATGGCCGCAGCAGGGTCAGCCGTAGGGTTGGGTAACATCTGGAGATTTCCATACATCACCGGACAATATGGAGGCGGTGCCTTTGTGCTGGTTTACCTTCTCTGTGTACTCCTAATTGGTGTTCCACTTCTGTTTACAGAAATGGGATTTGGAAGATTTACCAACAAGAGTACCATTGGGGCTTTCAAAGACACAGGTGCCAACCCCATATTTATGGGACTTGGTGCTCTTATGGCTGTACTGGTTAGTTTCTTTGTACTCACTTATTATGGAGTAATTGCCGGATGGACAATCGGTTATATTTTTAAGACCCTTACTGGATCAATGGGTTCTTTTGAGGATTTTGCCTCCAACGCAGCCTACACTATTCCACTGATGGCCGGTTTCACACTGATTACTGTATTAATTGTTTTGGGTGGTGTATCGGGAGGAATTGAAAAGGCGGCAAAAGTTTTAATGCCACTCCTATTTGGGTTAATACTCCTTGTTGCTATCAGAAGTTTAATGCTCCCTGGTGCTATGGCGGGGGTAGATTTTTATCTTAATCCTGACTTCAGTAAAATCAATGGCAACAGTATTCTTGCTGCATTGGGGCAGGCTTTCTTCTCTATGAGTATTGGATGGGGTATTATGATCACATATGGTTCTTATTTGCCGAAAAGTGCCAACATAGTAAGCAGTGGTATTTGGGTGGGTATAATGGATGCCGGAGTAGCATTGCTTGCCGGCTTCATGATATTTCCAGCTGTGTTTGCCTTTGGTAAAAGTCCTGATCAGGGACAAGCTCTGGTGTTTCAGGTACTTCCAGACATCTTTTCGTCAATGCCTGGAGGCTCAATAATTGGTGCCCTCTTCTTTTTATTGTTGATGGTGGCTGCTCTTACCTCATCCATATCAATGCTTGAAGTTCCCGCATCCTATTTTATGGATGAAAAAAAATGGAGTCGTAAAAAAGCTGCTTGGGTAGTAGGCATCTTAGTATTTCTAGTGGGTATTCCTTCAGCGCTTTCACATGGAGCAAGTAGTTTCTTCACCACAGTAGAACTGTCACTCCCCTGGTTAGATGCGCCTAAAGTAGGCGTCCAAAGTATTTTAGATTATTTGTTTGGTGAATTATTTATTGTCATTGTGGCATTCACAACCTGTACTTATGTAGCATGGAAAATGCCCATCAAGAATATTGTTAGCGAGCTCGACCAGGGCTCTCCTGAATTCAAGGCTGGTAATTTTGCATCCAATACTTTTGTGTTTTTCATCAGATACATATGCCCCATAGTAATCCTATTGGTGTTACTAAATATGTTTGGTTTATTTGGCGTATTCGTAGGCGCTTAAGTCAGAAAGTCCTACAAAAAAGGCTGGCGATAATCGCCAGTCTTTTTTATTTGTGCCGTTGCTTGTTACTTCAGCAACTCTGTAATAGGCTGCCCGGTAGCTCCACTTGGAAATTTTATCTTTAAAATCGTTGATACAGTAGGAGCAATGTCGGTAATGGGATGGTAATTAGCGGTAGTCCCTTGTTTTACTCCATATCCATAAAAAATTATGGGTACATGCGTATCATAAGTGTAGCCAGTTCCGTGAGACGTTCCTTTATCGCGCCAGCCCGACAGCCAGCCAGGTTCAGTAACCACAGCAATGTCACCCGACCTATTATCATTAAATCCTCTTTTTACCATTCCTCTTATTCCACCATCATTAAAATCTGCGGATTGAAGCATTTGACGCGTGTATACTGCAGAAATCCCAGGTTGCTTTTGTAAGTAGTTGCGGGTCAGTTCCAACACCACCATATACTCCACACCCGATGTCTTAGGATCAGTATTAAAAGACGCATGCTCGAAAAAAATCTGGCCATTACTGATATTCTTAATCAAAGTTTTTTCGGGATAATACGAAGCTAAATATTCTTTCAATCCCGCCTCATAGCTGGTGGGTTTTGCAGCCTCAGAAATCACTTTCAAATCTATTAAATATCGTGGCACTTCTGCTGCAGCATGGTCAGCGGTTAGAAACACCAAATATTGACCTTTGCCAACCAGCGCATCTACTTTATTCAACAACTCCTCCAGATTTTTATCAAGTCGGATGTAGGTGTCTTCCACTTCCACTGAGTTAGGGCCCATAGCGTGTCCAATCATATCTGTAGATGAAAAAGATATGGTCAAAAAATCCGTCCATTCGTCTTTGCCCATGCTTTCTCCTTCAACGGCCGCAATAGCCAACTGAGTGAGTATTTCATTTCCAAATGGCGTATCCGGCAACATGGCCAACTCACCATTTTGTTTCCTTAATTCTTTTAGGTTGTAAGGAAAGGTGGGGCGCTCTTTTCCTTTCATCACCGTTTCATAAGCAGTATCATCTGGGCCGCTCTCTTTGTATTCCTGAATCGGATACACGGTATCCCATGTTCCGTTCAGGTATTTATCCCCAAGGTTTAGCGCGTTAAATTTATCCAACCATGCAGGCAACCCCGCTTTATAAAAAGTGCTTGAAATAAATTTCCCGGTTTTTGAATCATACCAGTAGGCTCCATCTGGCGTATGGCCAGCCGGTAACACTGCACCTCTGTCTTTTATGGAAACACCAATTACCTTTGCTCTTCTTTGGGTCGCCAACTCCAATTCATCTGTAACGGTTGTGGAGAGCAGTCTCCTTGGAGAAACATCTCCATTCCCCTTGTCGGTACCCACAACTTTTTCATTCTCATCCCCAACACAGTTCACCATCTTTCCAAGATTTTTATCATACCAATCATTGGCTATGATACCGTGTGTAGCAGGCGTAGCCCCTGTATATACCGAAGCATGACCGGGCCCCGTGTATGTGGGTACATAATTATAATGCGCATTGCTAAGCATGTAACCACCATTTATCAATCGCTTGAACCCACCTTCACCAAATTTGGGAGCATATCGATATAAATATTCCTGTCTCATTTGGTCCACAACTATGCCGATCACCAATTTTGGCCTGTCAGGAAATGAATTGGCATTCTGACCCCTGGCACTAAGGCTGCTAAATACAAGTAGTAAAAAAGTAATTCTCATCTTAAAATTGTTTAAAAAATAAAGTTAAGTTATGCAAATCAAAACACCATTGCGTGAATAGGTCCTTGTTAATTCTTCTGACAATAAATTTTATCATATTCCTCCGACTCATATATCTGCCGCCTAACCATCTTCCCGTTTTCATCATAGTAGATCACTACAAAAATACCCGCCTCCTCTACATTCTTTTCTGTAAAGTAAAAAGGCTTTTCTGCAGTTCCCAGGTTGAGCAAATCACTAAATGTAGGTGGAATGAGCAACCCCCGTATGCTGCTAAGTACCCCATATTCGTTCCCCTGGTGAATAATAGCAATTTTTTCTTCTTGAGTGTCTTTAATAAGTTTATAGTCTTTAATCTGATCATTGGATATTTTTCCATCATAAACAGAGTAGATCATCCAGCGAAAGTTTTTTCGCACAAAAGCCAAAGAATCACTCCATGGCCTTACTTCATCAAATTCAAATGGCGAAATGGGAGATGAATCCATGTTCATAAATCCGTAGAACCCATCCTTATACACAATCAAAGTAGATTCATTAAAAAATGTAATGTTCCTGTCATACTCCGCTTTATATAGCTTTTGCCTTTTTATATTATATAGGCCAAACTTCTTGTCCTTCAATAATGAAATAACATTATCGGAAGTCCGAATAATTGCATCGTATTCCAGGGGAAGAATTGACTTTCCGTTCAACCCCACAATTCCTTTTTTATTTTTATTTTCTATTAAAAAAAGTCCGTCCCCCAACTCTTCAATATTATCGAACTCAAGCGAAAACCTTTTGACCCCTGAGTCCACTTCATACAACTGCTTTTTATTCTTTTCTTCCAGGTAAAAGTAGCGCACAGAATCAGGACTCTTTACAAAAGTGACTTTCGTGGATTTGGGGAAAATCATTTTTCTGCCAGATCCAAAAATCACCTTAATGGAATCTCCAGAAGCAGCCATCGCTAACCTGTTGGTGAACCACAAGCTGTCCAGGTTATCTTCGATTATTCTGGAGGAGGGAATATGATAAAGCTTTGCTTTGCGGAACTGATATAACCCGAGCCAATTTAAATAAGGCTTTATTTCACTAAACTCTTCACTGTCGATTGCCCTGGATAAGCCAACGGTAGTAACCTTATTTAAAACTCTTTTCGTAAATCCAAATGATGTAAGAGTAAGCGTTTGCCTGTCCAAAGGAATAATAAATTTTAAATCAGAATCAACAACTCCTTCCAGTGCTCCGTTTTTTACCAGTACTTTGTCAGAACTCAATTTTCTCACCTCGTCAAATACCATTTTATCTGGCAATGGATTATTGTCTGCAGCCATTACTATTTGGCTCATTGTGTTAAGCATCCATTTTCCACTCCTGTTAAATACGATGATATCTTCCTCAGAACGAATGTCATCAAATTTCTCCGGAATCAGTTTTCGGCCAGAAAAAGAATGCAAAGTCCATTTCTTATCTTTCTTAATAGCTACAAAATGGTCGGCTATAATTCTTGCATCATCCACACAATCTTGCATTAAGACAAAGCCCGATTTGTGAATCAATCGCCTGCAGTCTTTCAAATTAACCATTAGAACACCATACCCCAAATCATCTACCGATTCTACCTCTCCTTCTATCAACAACTTGTTTGATCTGCTTACCACACCTTTTGATGTTATTAAAAAATCTTCTGCAATATTTCCGCAGAGATAGTCATTATCGATTTCTTCAAACTGTGGTTCAATCTTCTCCTTGCCTTCACTATCCATAAAACCAAATTTTCCATTTTTTAGAACGGGAACCCAATAAGAATCATCATCGACCAATACTTGTCGAACCGAGTCTGATAAAATTAGAGTTGGAATTTCCAGGTTTTGTTGCAAGGCGAGGTGCAAGACAATGTCTTTGGCTTGTTGCACCAATGGTTTAAATGCGCGGTATTGGGATATGAAATCCAAATAATCTTTTATTTCACCTGAAGCTGTACTTATTTCAAATATTTGCCGGAGTACAATATTTCTATAAGGGCTGTCGGGGAATTCTCTATAGAAGGAAATAAAACTTCTTAGTTTTCCATCTTTTGTCTTGTCCTCAAACAACAATTTTTCATATCTTTTTTTGGCTTCTTCAAATCGATGAGATCCGGGATATTTTTTCATGTACCGGTCAAAGCTTTGATAGGTATTATCTTTCAGAGCATCTAAATAAGAAACTTCATCCCTAAGCTCTATGGCATTTTCTCGTTGTTTGGCATAGATGAACCTTCTCAAAAAGGCGATATAAGCGCCCTCAGAATTATAATCCTTTGCGCGTTCAAAAGCTGCGCTATCAACTTGCTCTCGCAACTCCACAAGAATAACACTATCAAGAGGAAACCGTTGCATCCTTTCTCTTTGGCGAAAGTCTGCATTATTATAATCACTCATTGATGCCAATGTGTACTTATAGGCCGAATCAATGCTGTATTTCGGATTGTCGGGAGAAAAATACCACTGTGCATATACCAGTTTTGCCTCGGCATTGATCGAATCCTTCCTCAATGCCTTCTTAATAGATTGTTCGGCCTTTATCCATTTCTCCTTATTTATACGTGTTTGAGCTGTACGCACAGGATTTATTTGCGCGAGAGAATTTGCACAAATAAAGGTTAGAATAAATAGTGTGAATCGGGTTCTGTACACGCCTGTAATTTTGACATGCAAAGTTCCCCTATTTTAGCGACAACGTAAAACTCCATAAATAAGTATTGAAGTGTAATGTTTTACAAAGAACCGTACTTAACTGAGTGGCATTGACTCCTGGTTCGATATTGTAAAAAGGCAATCAGATTTATTAGCAAACATTCCACACATGTCTTAACAACCAATAAAGACAACCTGATGGGTTTTGGCTTTTTACACTTTAGGGTTACATCTTTGGAGCTTCTCCTATGACGATCTTAAAATTAAACATCGGGTTCTGAAGCGCGCCCCACAATCTTACCCAAATGGGAAGCAATTGCTCGGTGCCTCTTGCTGTTGAAATATCGCCCATATCAATTATGTTCTTTTCCTTCCAACCAAACGACTTCAGTAAATCCTTAATCGTTGCTTTTGCGGCTGTGTCATTTCCACTTAAGAATACGTGATGGTCATCTGGCAGTAGTCCAGGGTTCACCATGATAAAGGCATTCATGGTGTTAAGGCTCTTTACCACTTTGGTTTCCGGAAAAACCCTTTGGATTTGTTCTCCCAGAGAGTCGGTATTGCAAACCAATAACGAAGGAGGCATGCCCCTGGAGAAATCAAGAGGGTTGGAAATATCCAACAAAACTTTATTGGACAGGTTCTTTTTTCCTGCTTGCTCAAGTGCCTGCAAAGTACCCGCACCGTTGGTAGCATTTACAATTAATTCACTGAAGGCGGCTGCTTCAGAGAAAGTACCTAGTTTGATGTTTGGATATTTTGCATGCCAATCTTTAAAAGGTGGTCGGCCGAAGGAGTCCGGATCACCTTTAGAGAGCAATGTTTTTTCATTGCGTGTACCTATCATAACTTCATGTCCAAGATCATTTAACTTTTCTGAAATGGTCTGACCTACCACGCCTGTACCTAATACTGAAATTTTCATAGTTGTAATTTTTAATGAATGATTATTTGAAAAGGTGTTTTTCTTTTAAAGATTTCAATTTACTTTTGTCACTTACTATATTTTATATAGTAGTACAAATATAGTTGTTGGCCCTACCTATTTCAACAGGTTTCAACATTGACACCTACTATCCTGTTTGACAGAATTGACAAATTAGGGTTGATAAGGGAGAATCTTTTTAAAAAAAATATTATGATAATTGATAACAAAGAGAAGGTGTTTCTGCTAAACGGCAGAGAATATCATTGTGCTATGGATGTGACCATGAACTACATCGGGGGAAAATGGAAGACGGTGGTGCTTTGGTATTTGAGAAAAGAAAAAAAGCGTTTCGGAGAATTGAAAAAACTTATTCCAAACATCACCGAAAAGATGCTAAGCTTGCAACTAAAAGACCTGGAGCGTGACGGTATTGTAAAACGCAAGATCTACCCTGAAGTGCCTCCAAAAGTAGAATACACGCTTACGGATTTTGGCAAGACACTCATTCCAATGTTGGAAGAAATTGCCAGGTGGGGTCGCAGTCTGGCCGAAACCAAAGGTAAGATGGTAGATAAAAAAGAAACTAAATCGAAAGGAAAACTTCCATAGCAGGATTAACACTTCATTCAAAACAAAGAGTAGTGCCAGTATTATTTTTTTTCAAACTTAGAAGAAAGATGTGCGAAGTAATTGTAAAAAATTGACATCAATAAATTCAACAAGGAGTCAACAAGTACCCCTTAACGTGGTGCAATTTCAAGATATTTTCCCTGCAATTTCAAAATTTATAGTTTTCGAGGTTCATAAATTAGTATAGAATCCTGGGAGGCTATCAGGTTTCCTGGTTGACCCGAAATATTCGAATCCCTCGATCTTAGGAATGGGATTCATTCGCACAGAACAGCTACCCTGCTTGTTCCCAGGTGTTTTCTAGCGTTTTCGGCCTTTTTGAACTCATTTTTTAGGTTTTTGAATCATTTGTATCAAAGGATGCAACAAACGGGGTAGCTCCGCCAGTCTGAACTACCCAATTTTGGCTAACCGTTACACGCTAACCAATTGGTCAATATGAAACAAATTACATCCCGCGAAATGAAAGTTTTAGAGCTGATAGGCCAGGGCTATTCATCAGGTGAGATTGCCTATGCCCTCCAGATCAGCACCCATACTGTGGATAGCCATAGGAAAAGCCTCATGACCAAGTTCGATGCAAAAAATGCAGCCGAACTCGTCCGCAAAGCCATCCAAAAAAATGTTTTGAATACCAACCATCTCAATCATGACTGAAAAAAAAATTAACAACCATGAACCATGAAAACGAACACTAACGCTGATACAGTGAGAGCGATGTGCTTTTGCCTCCGGCAAATCGACTATATCCACCATAGTAGTATTCACTCAGGGAACAGTCATCAGAAAATCTCGCTGCCCAGGTTCAGAGCTAAAAACTCGCCCGAGTTGATTCATAAGGCAATCCCTGGATTGCCCGCAGTAAGCAATACAGAAGTCAAACCTAACTCCTACAATTATGAAACCTAATTTTGTTAAAAGATGGCGGATTGTGATGATGGCATCACTGACCATCATGCTCTCTCTGGTCCTTTGTGGAAATACCAATGCACAAAATAGGTTGGTCACTGGTAAGATTATAAATGCCAAAGACGGCCAGCCCCTACCAGGTGCATCCATTCAAGTTAAGGGTTCAAGCCATGGAACTATCTCAGATCAGGAAGGAAATTATACGCTCCAGATTGAAGATGGGCAAGAGACTTTGGTCGTCACCTTTGTAGGAATGAAGACTTTAGAAATGAACATTGACGATCGGTTGATAATCAATGTTGCGTTAAAAGAGGATATTGTACAACTCTCAGAAATAGTGATAACTGCGCTTGGAGAAGAAAGGGACCGTGATAAAGTTGGCAGCTCTTCAGTACATATCGGAGGAAAAAGTGTGGCTGAATCCGGAGAGCCAACACTTATCAATGGGTTATCCGGCAAATCTTCAAGCTTGATAATTTCGCGGTCTTCCGGAGATCCAGGAGCCGGCTCATACATTCAAATTAGAGGGCAAAGTTCGATTTCCGGAAGTGTCCAACCCCTGATCATAGTAGACGGTGCCCCTATTTATAACTCAAATATAGGAAGTTACGATGCAGGTGTGGTCCAACAATCACGACTTAACGATCTCAATCCAAATGATATTGAATCCATTGAGGTATTGAAAGGTGCAAGTGCCAGTGCCTTATGGGGAACTCGCGCAGGTAACGGAGTAATTGTAATCAAGACAAAAAGGGGAAACGGTATTTCCAATAAACTGAGCATCAGCTATTCAAATACCTACTCAATAGACGAAATCCTTGCCAGGCACCCTCTTCAAAATAAATGGGGACAAGGAATTGGAGGTTATTATTTTACTAATTCATTGAGTAGTGGTCCAGGCTTTCCATACTCGTTTGGCGACAAGATTTCAAATCGGAGTGGGTTGCCTGATGACGTAATCGACAATCCTAACGACCCCGATTACATTGGTTACTTTCTAACCCCTGATGGTCAGAAAATCTACCCGGTAAGGCAATCAGAATTTCAACTACCTGCAAATGGCGGAAAAAACTCCACAGCGACTTACGATCCCTACAAAACTCTCTTTGATGGAGGGCATTCATTGGATCAAAATATATCCATAAGTGGCAGCAATAATGGTGGTAGTTACTATTTCAGCATTGCAAATCTCAATCAGAAAGGAATAGCCAAAGCCAACAGTGATTATCGCAAGACCTCTGTTCGGCTCAATACAGAGCAACAATTCACCGATTGGATAAAACTGAGCAATACCATCTTCTACTCTCGCATCACTTCCAATAGATTGCAAATGGGTAATAATTTAAACAGTATTTTTTTGGGTGGCCTGCGCACTTCTCCTGACTGGAATAATGATTTAGGGTATGAAGGAAGCTATGTTGCTGCCGATGGAACACAATTCTCCAATCGTCAACTATCGTATCGCAATCAAGTTGGTCGTTCGGCAAATCCTGGATACGACAATCCGCTTTGGACAATGTACAATATCAAAAACAACAACGATGTCAACAGATTCATTGGTACCGCACAACTTGATGTACAGCCCCTGGAATGGTTGACTGCCACTATGCGTGGAAGTATTGATCATTACTCAGAAGGTAGATCGGAAATTGATCCTGTAGGCTCAGCAGGTGTATATACCGGCCATTATTCTCTTCAGTCCATTCGTGAAACACAACTGAATTTTGACGGCTTTTTACAAGGTAACTTTCGAGTGGGTAGTCAATCCAAATTATCCAGCCTCATTGGATTTAATGCGCAAGAACGCACCTTTAACAACTTACAGGGGGTCATAAATAATTTTATAATTGCATCAAACCCACCGCTTAGCCTAGACAATGCCACTACGGAAAACAGCAGTCCCTTCAATCAATTCGTTCAGCAAAGAGGAGCAGCCATTTATGCCACATTGGACTACGATCATCGGGATCAACTTTTTTTGAGTTTTACGGGGCGAGCCGAAAACTCATCCGTCTTTAGCCATAAGGATAACCCCACTTTCTTTTACCCCTCGATTACGGCTAACTGGCATTTTCTCAAATCGCTTAGCATTAAGAATGCGATACTAAGTTTCGCAAAACTAAGAGCTGGTTATGGAATTGTCAGTACCATACCCGAGCCCTACAAGTTAACTACCTACTATTATCCAAGTTCTTATTGGGACGGATGGTCAAGTCCATTGTATGCTAACGGATCACTTTATGGAGGGGGCTATGAGCAAAGTGCGGAACAAGGAAATTCAGCCCTTAAGCCGGAGACGAAAAGGGAGTTCGAATTTGGCCTTGACTTGCGAATGTTCAACGATCGGGTAAATCTGAACACAACGTATTATACCAATATTGTTTCTGACCTTATCATTCCTGTGGCCGTTGCCGGATCGACTGGATTCAGCAGTAAAATATTGAATGCAGCGAGCATTCAAAATGAAGGTTTAGAATTGGATTTTGAAGCAACCATTTTCAGCAAAAAAAGAACATCTATTCAGTTTTATGGAAACTGGACCCAATTCAATAACAGGGTGACTGACCTTGGAGGTAAGGATGTAATCACCATCTTCGGCCCTGGTTATGAACAATCCATTGTCCGGGGATATTCCATGGGAGTAATCTATGGAATTGGGTTTGAAAGAACTGAAGAGGGAGAGATGGTACTGGAGAATGGATTCCCAAAAGCTGCAACTGGAAAAACAGTATTAGGCGATGCAAATCCAGATTGGCGGGCTGGACTGGGTAGTAAATTTGCATGGAACAATCTTACACTTAATGTTCTTTTTGAGCACTCTCATGGAGGTGACATCTGGGGTGGAACGCGCGGTGCATTAATCAATTTCGGAACTCATGCTGATACCAATCACGAAGTAACTATTGCCGCTGCCGATGTAGGTCTGTACAAAAACTATGCTGGCTATGATGTTGCCACCTACGACTATCCGGTTAGCGCTGACGGAAGTTACACGGTCAGAGGCTATCTGCATGATTTCGGAGGAGGCCCTGTTCTTATTGATGAAACGTGGTGGACCGATTTAGGAGGTGGTTTTGGGCCACAAATGGAAACATTTATTGAAGATGCCGAATGGACAAAGCTAAGAGAGATATCACTATCCTATTCCTTCAACAGCCCTTCATTTAAAATGAAGACAAAGCTGTCTTCTCTTGATTTTTCAATTGCAGGCCGCAATCTTTTTCTCTGGACTCAATTCAAAGGCAATGACCCTGAGACCAATGTAACAGGTCCTAGCAATATCAGGAACAGGGATTACTTTAATAACCCCGCAACTAAATCAGTATTATTCACCGTGAGAATTAATTATTAATCTGACCGAAAAAGAATCTATAAATAAATCAATATGAAAACTTTTATTAAAATATTGCTGATTGAAGCGCTCCTTCTTTCATCATGTGAAGACTTCGTTACAGGAATTAATGAAGCGGATGTCACTAGCAGTACAGATGCCGATTTACGCCTCATTGTCGTAGCTGCTGAGGTTAACTATATGGGATTTCATGAAGGTCATGTGGCCCGATTAGCTGGAATGTGGAGCGGCTATTTCAGAGGGGCAGACCGTCAGTACGTAGGATATAATAACTACCATGTTACCAATTCAGATTTTGATGTAGCATGGGAAAACCTTTATATCTATACCCTTAAGCAACTTCGCATTGCCCGGCAAAAAGCCACTGAGCAAAACAATCTCAGTACAAAAGGGATGTGTCAGGTTATGGAGGCAAGCCTTATGGGAACCGCAACCGCGCTGTGGGGTGATGTCCCTTACCTGGAAGCCGTGGATGTGCAAAAGTATCCGAATCCTGCTTACGATTCGCAGGAAATAATAATCGGCAATTTGATTTTACTATTGGACGATGCGATTATAAACCTATCCAGTGGTGTGGGTATTCGAATTGGTGATTTTTTATCACCTGACATTGGAGACAATTCGCAATGGCTCAAAGTCGCCCACTCTGTAAAATCCAGATTACTACTTTATAAGAAAGATTACTCCAATGCTTTAGCTGAAGCGGAAGAGGGTATTCAAAATCCAGAGGATGACCTAATGGCCTTGCATGGAACCACCATAGGTACTGATTTGAACCTGTACTTTGATTTTCTTGAGGTATCCAGACAAGGAACAATGGATGCAAACAATACACAGCTCGGTGAAGTGCTTGATCCAACGTCACCTAATACCAGGAATCATTCAAAGACTGACGAGTCCTCCAGATTGGCCTATTATTATATGGGTGGCTCCGTAGAAGACTACTTACCCAATACTACACCTACAGGATTCTTTTTTATGGATTCTCCCTTTCCCTTGCACAGTGCCTATGAAACCAAATTAATAGCTGCAGAATGTATGGTCAGACTTGGGGATAATCCAGGAGCAATTCTAAAACTTAATGAGCACCGCGCAAATCTTCGTCAAATTTACCCAAATGGGGTTTATGAAGATTTTGTATTGAATGATTTTAATCCTGGGGAAATAGAGAATATTTCAACAAGTAAAAGCCGGGATGAGGCATTGCTATATGAAATTCTTGAAGAGAAGTGGGTTAGCCTGTATGGACAGATTGAGGGATTTAATGATATACGCAGAACCCACAATGCACTTGGGATACCTGCTAATTTTGGCACAGAAATTCCACAGCGGTTTCTGTATTCACAAAATGAAATTAATGGCAATTTAAGTACTCCGAACCCTCAACCAGGCCTAAATGATCGGGTAGCCTTGTTTGGCAATTAATTAAAATAACAAAGCACCTTAAATAATAATGTTAAAATTAAGAAAATGCTTAACTTTTCTTAGCCATAAAGGATCACGTTAACTAATCGCCTATGAAAACCAGGTTTTTAGTTTGGGTTACTTCCATGTTCTTTATTTTATTGAATTCATTTGTGGTGTCGTCTCAGCCATTGAGCGAGTATACCATCACCCATTACAATATAAATAATTTTCTAAAGGACAATTATATCGAACAGATTCTCGAAGATGGAAATGGATTTATTTGGTTCAAAAGTGCGGCATCTATCATCCGGTTTGACGGAAACGAATTCAAAGAATACCGCCACAAGACTGATGACCCCATGCTTCAAATTGGAGCGGACATACCAGGCAGGTTAATTAAAGATAACTATGGACACACGTGGATCAATAATTTAGACCATGCTGCCGGAGCCAAAAACATAAGTGAAGGCTTACTGAAATACGATCTTAGCAAAGATGGATTTATCAAGTACAAGCCAACCATCAACTCCTTCATCCGATCCTTATCAATCGAAAAGATCGACACCTTGGTATGGTTGGGCTCAAGAACTGATGGCCTGTACCTTTATAATCTTGTAACGAACGAAATTAAACATTTTGCCAATTCCCAAAATGAAGAACAATTCAATCTGAATAATCACATCCGTAGCATAAAACAGGCTGGTGATTTTCTGATTTTGGGTACAAACAGCGGAATTTGGAAATTTAATAAAGAGAAGCGAATCTATTCCAGAGATGGAGTTCCGGAGATCTTTCAATATGGGCGTGTATCCAGCAAAACAAATCATTGGGTTTGCAGGTGGGAGAATGATAACACGATAATCTATAAAACGGATCAATCATTAAACATTACTGATGAAATAAAATTTCCAGCCTCTACCTTTTTTGCTTCTGACGAGGCCGACACACAATTTATTTTTGGTCTTGATATTGACAGTACAATTCTAGTCGACACAGAAAAATATAAGCAAAATCCAAATGAACGATATCAATTAAACGACCCTGGTGAAGTAATTCTTGATGCGCTTTTTGACCGGGCAGGGAATATCTGGATTGCGAGTGATGCCGGGGTGAGAAAATTTACTCCACCCGAACTGAATTATAAAATCATAGACGCAGGAAAAAATTATTCCTTCGGTAATTTTTCTATCTTGAACATCAGTAACCAAACTTACGGTTTGTTTATGGGGCTCAACAATTATCTGGCCATCTCAAAGCTGCCGATGACCCGTTCGTCTATAACCCATTTTGATTTTCCTGGCAAACACGATAGTTGGTCGAACCTTAATTATCCTTTCCAAGGGAAAAATAATATTTGGATCGCTTCCTGGGGTCGTGGCTTATTAAAGATACCGATTGACTATCAAAAAAATTACCTTTCTGCCAGGGGCACCTCTTTCCTTCAATTGGATGATAAAAATCCCTATTCGATAAGTTCTCCGTTTACATGGGTTGTGGCTGAAGATGGACAAGAAAATGTTTGGGTAGGCCATTATGATCGTGGGATTGACATCATCAATACAAAAAAGGAATATGGTAAGGAAGGATCTATTATTAAACTGAGGTACGATTCAAAAGACCCGGAATCCTTAAGTTCCGATTTAATTCAAGGCCTTGTTCCTTTCGAAAACGATGAGATGCTCATCGGCACCGGGCTTGGTTTAGATGTATACAGGAAGGGTAAAATTAACAGAATCGCGGACCTAGGTACGCGTTTGTTTTTAAATAGGGTTTCCAATGGAGAAATATTTGGCTACACATTTTATAAGATTTTTAAAGTTCAAAAAGATGATAATAAAATTGAACTTCACGAGTTGCCCATTGGAAACATGGGCCGCATCTTTGATATTGAGTCCGATTCTCAAGGAAGACTTTGGATTTCCACATCAGCCGGAATTATAGTCTATGACCCAGCCTTACAAATTACCAACAGCGTGCGTTTTAGTTCGGAGGCCAGCTCTGACGGAATAATTCGTAGAATTAATGATCAGGAGTTTTATTACTTCAATACCAATTCAATAGTTTCCTTTAACCCTGAATTGTACCAATGGCATTCCAATTCCATACCGGTATTCCTATCATCACTGCGAATTAATAATAATTTAGTTGACAGAAACACCCCTGATATTACTTCCTTTCTTCAAGAAAATATTGCTACCGCCAAAACGCTTACGTTAGATTACCTGCACAACAATTTTGAATTGGAGTTTTCGGCTATCGATTTTAAATCACCTTCTCGTAATCTGTATCAATACCAGCTCCTTGGTTATAACCCCGGTTGGATTCAAACCGATGCACGCAATCGAAAGGCAGCGTACACCAATTTACCTCCGGGAAATTATACCTTTCGTGTGAAAGCCAGCAACCATCAGGGCATCTGGAGTGACTATGAAAAATCCTTACAAATCATCATCCTTCCTCCTCCATGGCGCACATGGTGGGCATATACCGGATACTTGATGCTGGCAGCCGGTGCCTTGGTAATGGCCCGAAGAAATATTGTACAACGTGAGCGGTTAAAATCTAATTTGAAATTAGAACATCTGGAACTGGAAAAAGCCAAAGAAGTAGATCGGGTTAAAACTTCCTTCTTTACAAACATCTCGCACGAATTCCGAACCCCGCTAACTTTAATCAAAGGTCCTGTTCAGGATTTAATGGAAGAATATACGAACCATCCAAAAACCAAGGAACGGCTAAAACTCATTCAAAGAAACTCCGATCTCCTCTTAAAGCTCATCAACCAACTACTCGACCTGGCCAAATTGGAATCAGGAAGTTTAAAAATTGAAAAGTCGGAAAGTGATCTCACTGCTTTTATCAGTGCCGTTTCCGGCTCATTCTCTTCAATGGCTCAAAACAAAAATGTCGAATTAAAGCTAGACCTTCCCCCGGAACACTTCAATGTATTTTTCGATAAGGATAAACTCGAAACCATCCTTATCAACCTCATCAGCAATGCTATCAAATTTACTCCGGAAGGTGGATCGGTAACCGTGAAAGCCAGGGTTGAAAAATCAAATCTCCTGCTTTCCGTAAAGGATACAGGCATTGGCATTCCCGAAGATCAGCAGCAAGCCATCTTCGAGCGTTTCCACCAGGTGAGCGAGGCACATCAGGAGGTGGGGACAGGAATCGGGCTTGCTCTTGTAAAGGAATTGGTTGCCCTGATGGGCGGAACCATTGAAGTCAAAAGTAAAGTCGGAGAAGGAAGTATGTTCGGTATTATGCTGCCCATTGAAATTGGTGAAACAATTGCCGGTTACCAGTTGCCAGTTACCGGTGAGGAAGTACTGTCCTCAGATTCCGAACAACCGGAAACTAGTGACCAGAAACCGGCAACAGAACTATCTCTTAAAGAAGATGGAGCAACTGTAAAACCTCAAATCCTCATAGTCGAAGACAACACCGATCTGCGCGCTTTCATTATCAATTCATTGGGCAACGAATTCCATTTCCTGGAAGCAGCGGATGGAAAGCAAGGTCTTGATAAGGCCATTGAGAATGTGCCTGATCTGATCGTCAGCGATGTAATGATGCCCGGGATGGACGGCATTACCATGGCAGGAAAACTGAAAAGCGATGTTCGCACCAGTCATATTCCTATAATCATCCTGACCGCCAAATCAACAGAAGAGAGCAAACTCTCAGGATTGCAAAAAGGTGCCGATGACTATCTCACCAAACCATTTAACAAACAGGAGCTGTTGCTAAAGGTGCGAAATGGCGTGATGTCTCGCATGAAGCTGAGAGAAAAAATCCGGCTGGAGTTGATGAAAGAAGCTCCGAAGATCGAAGTTGCCTCAGCAGACGAGCAATTCCTGATGAAAGTAAAGGAGGTTATCCACCAGCGATTGAGTGACGAACAGTTGAGTGTGGAGTCGGTGGCAGAAGAGATTGGTCTGAGCCGGGCTCAGCTTTACCGCAAAGTGACCGCCCTGACCGGGGTTTCTGTCAACGAGCTGATTCGCTCTTTCCGTTTGAAAAAAGCGGCCCAGTTGCTGGAGCAAAACTGGGGGCCGGTGTCGCAGGTGGCGTATGAGGTAGGATTCTCGAATCTCTCTTACTTCAGCAAAGTGTTTAAGGAAGAGTTTGGGGTGTTGCCATCGGAGTATTCGAATCAGGAGTTATAAATGGAATCCTTTTTTGAAAAATATTGAATTTATCTTTCGGGTCGCCAAAAACAATATGCACCGAGTTATCAAAATAGTAGTAAGCATTACCTTGCTTCCCATTGGCTGCCATTCGCAGCAAGCCTTCACTCACCACAATTACGAAGGCTATGCCCAAATACTGCAAATGGCACAGGACAGCATGGGTTTTCTTTGGGTTGAAGGCACAACATTTGGCAAGTACGATGGATACCATATCACTAGTTATCATGATGGAGATGGGGATAAGTTATACGGGTGGCCTGTTATCGATCAAAAAGGCAACATTTGTATCGTGTCCTTCCTACACAACCAGATTACTTCCTATCAAAGAGAAACAGACTCTTTTATCAATTATTATCCGGATGTTGGTGGTGCTCAAATTAATCAAATTGGCTTTGAGCCAGACGGAAAATTATGGATAGGAACAATCGAGGCCGGTTTATTTTTGTTTGATCCGAAAACCAATGCCATCCAAAACTTTTATAATGCAATCCCTGATTCAGCTAAACAAAGCAGTAGTAACCTGATTATTACCCTCCATGTTTTTGATGGGTATTTGCTACTTGGTACATCGTTGGGGTTGTGGAAATTTGATAAAATTTCAGGAAAATTCTCAAGACCTATTACCCAGCAGGAAGAATCCTCTTTACTTTATCAACGACCCATTCGAAGAATATTCTCTTATACCGATCACTTCTGGTTTTATCTGCCGGACCGACTCGTTAAAACCGATTTGATGATGGGCATTTTGCAGCAATTTATGCTTCCTGGGGATGTAGATATTTCAACAATGTCTCGGTTTAACATTGATCGGGATGACTCCGGGGTTTTTTGGCTAGCTACCTATGGACAAGGTTTGCTTTCATTTGACCCGTCAACCAAAAAACTTAATCGATACCGACATGATTCCGCTAATAAATATTCAATAGCATCGGACGTATTGCAGTCTGTATTGGTTGACCGCGAGCAGAATATCTGGATTGGAACATTTAACTATGGATTTGACCAGCTGAAAAAACAAAGCATTGTATTTTATGAAGCCTACCTCCCCAATCAGGTTCCTCCTACCGTGTCAAGTATAATCAACACTTCTCAGGGTAATTATATTCTTCAAGAATCAAAGTCCGATGGGCTTTATGTTGCTTTACTTGCCGATTTGGAGTCCATTCAATTCCACCCCATGGTAACCAATCCAGGAATGAAAGGTGTTATTTCAACCCACTCAACATTAGGAAAAGATTTTTGGTGGGTAGGAACGTGGAATAATGGTTTTTACGGGATTCCAATTGATAAAAAAACTGGTTTACCGCATAGTAACGACCTTGTACATTATACAAATAACCCTGATAACCCAAATACAATTCCTGAAAACAAGGCTGGTGTTTGGCTGGAGGATGATGAGGGTAACTTATGGATTACCTCACCTCAGAATGCACTTCATAAAATAAATAGGGCCTTACCCCATGGGAAAGAAGGATCAGTTATCGCGTTTACCCACAATGAAAATGATCCTGCTTCTATCAGTAAAGGAAATATATGGGGTGTAATGAGGGCCGATCGCAATAAGGTATGGGTACTTACAAGTTTTGCCCTCGACCTGTTTGATGGGAAAGCCTTCAAAGCCGTCTACAAGCTGAACAATGAAAAGGGTGAAAACTTTTGTATGGAAAAAGCAAAAGATGGCGACATCATTATTGGTGGCATGAACGGGCTTATCATTGGCAAAAAAAACAACGACCAATACGATTTTGAGGTGGTGGAGCAATTTAAAGAGAAAACAATTTTTTCTCTTGAGGTGGATAAGGAGGACAGAATTTGGGCGGCAGGTGAAAATGGATTGTTTTGCTATGACAGAAAAAGCGATCGGTTGCTTCAATTCAAAGAAGAGGATGGACTATCAAGTAATGAATTTAATGCGAACTCCTCCACAAAAACACCTGACGGTATTCTAATTTTTAGTAATTCCAATGGACTAACCCTTTTCGATCCATCAACATTGAAGTTAAGTGCAACTCAACCCTCTCCAGTCCTCACACAGTTAATGGTTAATAATAAATTTGTGGATATCCAAAATGCGAGATCCAGCAATGGTCCCACATCCTTCTCAATTCCAAAACATATAAACACCCTGTCGGAACTAGTGTTGGAGTATAATCATAGAATATTTTCCATTGAGTTTGCAGCTATGGAACTTGTGTCTCCGGAAAAGAACATTTATCAGTATCAACTTGAGGGATTTGATGAGGATTGGATACAAACAGACTGGACAAACCGCTCAGCGCATTATACCAATCTCGATGCTGGTAACTATACTTTCAAAGTGCGAGCGGCCAATCATGATGGAATATGGAATGATCACGTTACATCTTTACCTATTCGCATCCTCCCTCCACCCTGGAAAACATGGTGGGCTTACACAAGTTATGGACTAATATTCATTGGAATATTATACACAGCTCGGAAGAATATCATTCAACGTGAACGGTTAAAGTCAAAATTAAGGGTAGAGCAAATTGAACACGAAAAGGAGCATTTTGAACTCGAAAAAGTTAAAGAAATAGATCGTATCAAAACATCTTTCTTCACCAACATCTCGCATGAGTTTCGAACTCCGCTAACCTTAATCAAAGGCCCTGTTCAGGATTTAATGGAAGAATATGCGAATCACCCAAAAACCAGGGAACGGCTAAAACTCATTCAAAGAAACTCCGATCTCCTCTTAAAGCTCATCAACCAACTACTCGACCTGGCCAAACTGGAATCAGGAAGTTTGAAAATTGAAAAATCTGAGGGTGATCTTACTGTTTTTATTGGTGCCGTTTCCCGTTCATTTTCCTCATTGGCTCAAAACAAGAATATCACGTTCAGTGTGGAACTACCTGAAGAACACTTTCATGCGCTTTTCGATAAGGATAAACTCGAGACCATCCTTATCAACCTCATCAACAACGCCATCAAATTTACTCCTGAGGGTGGATCGGTAACCGTGAAAGCCAGGGTAGAAAAATCAAATCTCCTGCTTTCCGTAAAAGATACAGGTATTGGGGTTCCCGAAGATCAGCAAAAGGCCATCTTTGAGCGTTTCCATCAGGTGAGTGAGGCGCATCAGGAGGTGGGGACAGGAATCGGGCTTGCTTTGGTGAAAGAGCTCGTGGCGCTGATGGGCGGAACCATTGAAGTCAAAAGTAAAGTCGGAGAAGGAAGTATGTTCGGTATTATGCTGCCCATTGAAATTGGTGAAACAGTTGCCGGTTACCAGTTGCCGGTTACCGGTGAGGAAGTACTGTCCTCAGATTCCGAACAACCGGAAACTGGTGACCGGCAACCGGCAACAGAACTAACGCTTAAAGAAGATGAAGCACCAGCTAAACCTCACATCCTTATAGTCGAAGACAACACCGATCTGCGCGCTTTCATTATCGATTCATTGGGCAACGAATTCCATTTCCTGGAAGCAGCGGACGGAAAGCAAGGTCTGGATAAGGCCATTGAGAATGTGCCTGATCTGATCGTCAGCGATGTGATGATGCCCGAGATGGACGGTATTACCATGGCAGGAAAACTGAAAAGCGATGTTCGCACCAGTCATATTCCTATAATCATCCTGACCGCCAAATCAACAGAAGAGAGCAAACTCTCAGGATTGCAAAAAGGTGCCGATGACTATCTCACCAAACCATTTAACAAACAGGAGCTGTTGCTAAAGGTGCGAAATGGCGTGATGTCTCGCATGAAGCTGAGAGAAAAAATCCGGCTGGAGTTGATGAAAGAAGCTCCGAAGATCGAAGTTGCCTCAGCAGACGAGCAATTCCTGATGAAAGTGAAAGAGGCCATTCACCAACGATTGAGTGATGAACAGTTGAGTGTGGAGTCAGTGGCAGAAGAGATTGGCCTGAGCCGGGCCCAACTTTACCGCAAGGTGGCCGCCCTGACTGGGGTTTCTGTCAATGAACTAATTCGCTCTTTCCGATTGAAAAAGGCGGCCCAGTTGCTGGAACAAAACTGGGGTCCCGTATCGCAGGTGGCTTATGAGGTGGGGTATTCTAATCTGTCTTACTTCAGCAAAGTGTTTAAGGAAGAGTTTGGGGTGTTGCCATCTGAATATGCGCACAAAGCTCAAGGCCTGCCCTAAGTAAAGTTGCCTGAGCATCAATCTTGTTAATGATTGCAACATCTGGAGTAACAGAGCTCGCCCCGACTTGCGACTTTTGATTCACTAAAATAGGTTTTAGGGCGACAGGCAGCTCCACTCTCCACAGGTAACGGATTTTGGACTGCCTGTTTGCTTTTTCAGTCGGTTACATTCACCAAAGACTCATTCTAAGCCAAAAAACAGGAGGACTTCGATCGGCAGGCCAGTAGCTTTTCCGACCATGAAAACTGTGCCAAAAACCATCCTGTCCTGAATAATGAATCAAATGTATTAGTCCCTGAAACATACCTGTTAATGCCCCAAAAACGCACTTTTTCGGTGAATCAAATCAGTCAAAGGGTGCATCAACCGGGCTAGTTTATGGGCCCTTCCCAGGTGCACCTTTGACTTGTCAATGCGACAACAAAAACAATGTTAAATCCTAAAACAAAAAAAGTCATGAAAACTAAAATCAACATCATCGCCCTGCTACTAATGGTAGTCTCTCTTTCAGTAACTGCTTGTCAGGAAGAATCAATCGCTCCCGTAAAACCAGGCGACAGCCAGCAAGAGTTCAACGCTACTGCACAACAGCTACGTTAAACGTAAGAAAAACTAAAACAATGTTAAATCCTTAAAACAAAAAAGTCATGAAAACTAAAATCAACATCATCGCCTTGTTACTAATGGTAGCCTCTCTTTCAGTAACTGCTTGTCAGGAAGAATCAATCGCTCCCGTAAAACCAGGCGACAGCCAGCAAGAGTTCAACGCTACTGCACAACAGCTACGTTAAACGTAAGAAAAACTAAAACAATGTTAAATCCTTAAAACAAAAAAGTCATGAAAACTAAAATCAACATCATCGCCTTGTTACTAATGGTAGCCTCTCTTTCAGTAACTGCTTGTCAGGAAGAATCAATCGCTCCCGTAAAACCAGGCGACAGCCAGCAAGAGTTCAACGCTACTGCACAACAGCTACGTTAAACGTAAGAAAAACTAAAACAATGTTAAATCCTTAAAACAAAAAAGTCATGAAAACTAAAATCAACATCATCGCCTTGTTACTCATGGTAGCCTCTCTTTCAGTAACTGCTTGTCAGGAAGAATCTATCGCTCCCGTAAAGCCAGGCGACAGCCAGCAAGAGTTCAACGCTACTGCACAACAGTTACGTTAAACGTAAGAAAAACTAAAACAATGTTAAATCCTTAAAACAAAAAAGTC
>CAYPDF010000027.1:0-33759 GCA_964409415.1 uncultured Ohtaekwangia sp.
ATTTGATTTTTTATTTTTATATTTTTTAATCTTTTTTGTTGTGTTGTTTTTTTTTTATTATTGTTTTTGGTTATTTTTTTTTTTTTTTTTTTTTGTTTCAATCCTTGTTGTCGTGGATGTTGATTTAGAAGGTGGAAGCCTTCCATCCACATGAAGAAAGTATATGCAGTTTCAATCCTTGTTGTCGTGGATGTTGATTTAGAAGCCTTGCGGCACCATGGCATCCGGCTTTTCCTTTGATTGTTTCAATCCTTGTTGTCGTGGATGTTGATTTAGAAGTGTAAGCAATCAATTCCGGACTCTCAGACCTGATGCGTTTCAATCCTTGTTGTCGTGGATGTTGATTTAGAAGGCTAGCATGTGGGTGTGGCCTGCTCTCTTACTTTTAGTTTCAATCCTTGTTGTCGTGGATGTTGATTTAGAAGCACTTGATTTCAGTTTCACCTTCAGCATTGCCAATTGGTTTCAATCCTTGTTGTCGTGGATGTTGATTTAGAAGTCGTCAGATTTCATAACCGACTCAAAATCAATACGGTAATTTAAACATAAACCCTTATGAAATTTAATTTTCAATATGTCAAAGAACGATTTTTCATTCATTATTTACATTTTTCCGCATCCGTAACTCGTTAATTATCAGAAAATTAACCCTCAATTTCTGAGTGCCCTCAATTAAATTCTGACCCGGAGCACCTTACTTTATACAGATATTGCGATATGTACAATCTACACAACGTCTCTTGTATTTGGTAGCTTTTGGAAAAAAATTGCTTTCAATAATGCGTTGAATGGCTTCTGCGGAGACCTTGATATTTTTTTTACTTTCTTCCGAAATCGGCACTTCGAGCAAGTAATGTTTACTCCGGGTATAAACAATAAAACCTCTGTTCACTTTCTTGCCAAAATTTTCTTCAATAAGACATGCATAGCAATACTGCTGGATCCGGTAAGTTTCGAAAAGCTTTTCCTTGTATTCTGCAAACTTATAGTCCAGGGGGGCCATGGAGCCATCGCTGAGCCCCAATACTTCATCAATCCTTCCACGAAGCCACGCGTTTGTTAGATACTGATCGGCCAATTTGGTCTCAACCCCAATTTTTTTTCGCAGATAGTTTTTATTTTGCTCCAACTTTTCATCATGGAGTTCTCTTCCACGCATTACCTTGTATGACTTTTCTTCATACTGCGGAATGCCCAGCACATACTCAAAATAGGTGAAGCGCGGGCAATATAAATACTGGATAATATGGGAAGGTGTCAGGGTGATCATAAAAACAAAGCCCTAACTTCATCACTCACGTATGCCTTGTCAAAAGCTTTACCTAATAACACGGTCTGTTTTAACTCATCTTTATTCATTGGTAAGATATACACTTTGTCTTCATCTGTATTGATTTCACTTTCAAGCTGGAGCGACAATACATCGCACTTTTGTGGATCAATGTTGCCCAGAAATGTAGAATATTGAACGCGATGGAGTCCTGCTTGTTTGCAATATTTTGCGGCCCTGGTTCGGGCGCGGTCTTTTTTTATATCGTAGAGTACCCAGGTAATCATAATTTTCCGATTAATTGATTGGCAAATTGGTGAGCGTCCAACTGCATTCCATGCATGCGCGTGAGGTTTCTTCCATTGTATCGAATGGTTTGGCTGTCCAAATATTCAATAAAGTATTCAGCTATCAACTTCTTCCCCTCAGCATTGAGTGTACAGCCATTTTGAATTTCATCGGTATGCGATTTGTTTATTTTTTTGGATGTAAATAACCGAAATACGGCTGTCTCGGCATGGATGCGATAGGGTTCAATAAAATCAAAAACCATGCTGAGTTGGTTGTAATCATCTCGGTGTAAAAACCCCACGTAGGGGTCGATACCCGCCAGCATGAGTACACGCTCCACCCTACTGTATAATATGCCATAGGCATAGTTTAAAAAGGCATTAAATGGATCTTTGGCAGGCCTGCTGCTACGACCACTAAACTTATAACCTACGGGGATGGTTTCACTTAGTGTTTCAAAATAAATTCTTCCGGCTGTCCCTTCAAGTCCTCTAATCGTATCTGCAACTTCTGTTACCTTGTCTCCAACCAAATTGGCAATCGTAGCAGCTTGAGACTTTATCTTTTCTTCCTGTTCCTTCAGGTATTGAGCCTGTACAGTGCGATGCTTGATGAGTTGGCTGATAAAGCCGGCCTGGTTTTCAATTTTTAGAACAACCCATTGCTTTACCCACTTCAAGCCTTCTGGTGAAAGACTGGCCTCAAGTTGCGCCTTTCTGATTTTAGTAGTGCTGCCCAGCTTACTATGCCAAAACCTTCCAATAGGATGGCCATTGTTTTCAACAATTACAATGTCAATATTAAATTTCAATGCAAGATGAATGGAGTCCGTTGATAGAGCTGCGGATTTTGGCATTACAATAGAGGTAACTTTATGGGCTGCCACCTGGTGTTTTTCTTCTTTTCCTTCCTTTGTCGTACGGATCTCAAACATTTGATCCTTTACATGGAGGTAGGAGCCTGGGGTGTTGATAAAGAGTTGCATTTTCGTTTTTAGGCCAGTCAGGTTTTTGAAAACCTGACAGGTCTTTAGTTTAGTTTAATAATCAAAATCTAAGAAATCATTCCAATCTGGCATGAAATCTTTTAATGTTTTCAATTCTATATCCCCGACTTCTTTAATAAGTACCACCCATTTAGATTTTTTCAATAGATAATCATGTATGGAACTGTGAGGCCACTCCAACGGGTGGTCCACAAGTCCGTGATGAACTGCATTGAAATGAATATACCTCCATGTGTTTATGAGTTGTCTCCGATTGGTTACGGGCTTTCTTTTAAATGGAGATAGAAATAATTTACCTTTGCGATCATACACTTTATTAAATGACTTGGTGTAGGCATTGAAGAAATTGCTAAAGGTTTTGACTATTTTTTTTTCGATGTTTTGAGCAGAAAGGTGGGCATAACTATCTAATGCAGTCAGTTTCGCTTCTTCATTAATTTTAATCAGAAAGTGAAAATGATTGGGCAATAGGTTAAATGCATAAGTGCAGGCTGTTGATTGGGTAAACTCACCATATTTTTGAAGAAAATAACGGTAGTTTTCATCGGAACGAAACAGGTTATCGTTCGCATTGCCGTGGTTATAGATATGGTATATTTTTCCGGGCTGCATATTTTTTATAGACCTGTCAGGTTTTTGAAACCTGACAGGTCTTTAGTTTATTTTTGTTCTTTTTTTCTTACTGTTCCAAATCCCCGAGATGTCTGTTTGCCTACGCCCACCAGATCGGGAAGAATTACGTTGCATACAAACGTGCCATCAAAAACTAACATAGGCTTGTTTTTAAATGAAGTCTTATATTCTTTAAAAGATCCTGTGGTCATAACCTGTCCATCCAGCCAGATATTGACACCCTTAAAAAAACTTAAAATATTATTCTTTAAGAGATCGTTAAGAAATTTATTTTTTTCGTCATAAGTTTTTAATAGTGTGTAACGCTTGTGATTTTCCTGGTTAAGTGCCATCCACTGGTTTTCAAAGCAATACGTATGCAGTTGGGTGCTAAGGCCAGTCTCCACATGTTTATGATCCAGATTTTTCTGGTGCAGCGGGTAGGAGCGGCCATCAATATTGAGTTCATTTATTTTCAGGAAGAGGTCTACCAGCAATTGAGCGCCTTCTGCCAATCCCACAAGTACAGGTACTTCATTGACAATTTTATATTGCACGAGCGGATATTTATATCTCAGGGAGCCATCATCAAAATGATTGTGTAATAGAGGCGAATGTTCTTTAAAGAGGTTACCAAAGTATCCGCGCAATTTTTGGGCATCGCGTTTTTCCAGGCGAATGTCTGGGAAACGAATGATGGTAAGAGTGAGAGTGGGCATTCAATAAGGTTACAGACTAGAAAAAAGTAACGGGTTCGCCAGGTTTTCTAATAAAGCCGGTTTTTAAGTTATAATATTGGTCAAGAACATCGATTGACACTAATTTTAGGTTTTCGCTAAATTGATTTATTGGAGGAAGTTCTTTGGCCAAGTGATCAGGCACAGAGATAATTCTTTGCTGAAAATCCAATTTAAAATTTTTATCATACTTCTCTTTTGAAATGTTGTTCAACATTTTATCTAAATACTTTTTTCTCAATACTATTTCTGATTCTCCCATTTCAATAAATACGGATAGTGTTGTTTGTGATTCTTCTATTATTTTAAAGCAGGAAACTGGTCTATCTTCCATGCTTTCCGAGTCATAACGCAGCGCCTTCATTGATTCAAAAATCTTATTGAATTGAGTAAAGGATTTTTTATCTGAAATATTATCAAAGTATTTACTAACTAGATTTAAGTAATCACCTTCAAGGAACTCTGGCTGTGATTGCAGTGCTAGTCTTGCCTGATCATAAGTGATCCGCCCGTATATTTTTTTTGCATCACCAAAATCCACAACGTAAAGTGGTGAATGGTTCTTTCCAATGTTGTTGCGATTTATTCTTCCAGCAACCTGGATGATTGAATCGATAGGGCCGACATCGCGAAACCCCATGTCAAAATCAAGGTCAACACCAGCCTCTACTACTTGAGTAGATATAAGAATTGGGGCTAGCTGCGATTTGATTTGATGCTCAATAGTCCTTATTCTTTGCAATCGATGGGCGGGTATAATGTTGGTTGATAAATATTCGACAGGATTATCGGCCCCTATTCTTTCCAAATACACAATTACTTCATTGTATATTTCAATTGATCTTTTTACGGTATTACAAACAATTATGCAAGATTTGTCAGGTTGCCAGTTTATCGAGAAGATTTTTTCAATAAAATCCTTTTCACTATCCAATTCAAGATGTAATAGCGGTTTAATTTTGGTTCGTTGGAAAGTCGCGTAAACTTCTTCATGACACCCCAGCAATTCCAGGGGATCAGCGATTTCGCCTTCCTTGGATAAAATCTGTTCTTGTGATAATTTGAATATTTTTGGTTTAGTTGCCGTCATTAAGACCACTCTGGCTTTCAAAAATTTGGAAAGATAAAAAAGTGCCACTCCAATCAAAGGCATTTGGTCAAGCCTGAGAGTTTGAACCTCATCTAAAATGATTATAGAATTAGCATAGTGATTAAATTTTTTGAGAAGCTTATTTCTGTTCCCTATTAATGTTTCAAAGAACTGTACAAACGATGTAATAACAATATCGGCTTGCCACGTATCCAATGCCATTAATTTTTGATTATAATGAGGCTCATCCTCAACCTCATTTCTGTTCATTTTATCTTCACCAAAAACATCGGCATACTGATAATGTGCCAATATGTTAACTTCATCCGATAAGGTGTCTTTGTACTCTTTAACAGATTGTTCAATAATATTGATAAAAGGAAGTGCATATATTATTCTTGATTCAACGTTTAAAATCTCTCTGATTTTTGCTTTAAATTTTAATGCAAAATCTAAGGCTATCATTGTTTTACCTATTCCGGTTGGAGCCGTTAGAGTAAAAAGAAATTGCTGAAGAATTGATGGGCTGTCCAAATTGGCAATTACCTGCGCACGGCAAAAGTTCCTAAGGTTATTACTTGATAAGCTTTTTATGTCAATAGGTGCTATATTCGTAGTGGGTTTTCCAAATCTTAGATCAACAGAGTCTTTATCAATTATTATTGGAAAGTGAAGTTGTGTATCTGAGGCGTCAAGTTTATCTGCTTCGATGAGTAGTGAAAACAAATAATTTATCAAATAATAACTTCTAATATTTTGCTGTCGCAGAGCCCAAATTTTAAAACCTCTCCTGATTGGGGTTTCGTTAGGGTAATAGATTAGTTCAGAAATGTTTTCTAATCCTAAATCAGTATTGATTTGATTAATTGATTTTATTAAATCTTCCTTTTGGTAATCGATGATTTTCTTAAGCTGATCATTTAGCTTTTCGGAAATTTGAAGGACACCGATTAAATTAGAATGGTGCAGGAAAATAATGTAGAGCGCAATCAATGACTTTTTTTGGTCTTTATCTTTCAGTAAATTGTATGCGGCAAATCCTCCAATTCTAGCATGTTGCTTTAGTAAATTGTCTACAGGCTGCTTTTTTAAGAGATAGTTTTGGAAGTAGCAAGTAAATTTTCCTAGGTCGTGAAATTGTGCAATGATATTAATTAGCTCCTTTAGTTCGTCATCAGAAAGGCCTAAGTCAAGATTTCGAGAATGGTGAAAGTGAGCTTTTTCTTTTACACCGTTAATATGGTCAACAAGAAGTTTAGAACCGTAGGATTGGCCCTCATTATTTATCTTGCTGTGCGAAAAAAAGGTCATGCATCCATGAATTGAAGGTTGATATTTTCTTCCTTCAGAGCTACCTTAAAGTACGGACCACGCATTTTGAGTCTTATTGGATTAGAAGTTGTAGAAAACAGTAATTTGTTCATTTTTCTTACTTCCCGATTTCCGTTAGCCACAAAATCTCCTGGCATCATATCTTCTTCAACAAAATTGTAATTGCCAGATTCTCCTTTTTCAAATCGTAATTCTTCTATAAGGTGGGTTGGTACTGCTGTGTGCATCAACACAAAATCATTTGATAACTTCTCTTCTATTTTACTTGAATGAATTAACTCAATTTCAGACAAAGATGAAGTGAAATTTGCAGGTCCTAGCGTAATATTAAAAACAGGTTGCTTATTGAGAAATTGATCTTTAATAGATTGAAATATTTTAGATCCTAATTCGGATGGTGATAAGAATACCTGATATATTATTTCACCTGCACGAATGTCCCAAGCACTTACTACCTCGAATGGAGTTTGAATTCTACCTCCCTCTCCCCGAAAGTCTGATGACCATTTTTTAGACATATCACCTGTTGATTTGATACTTAAAAAATTCAGACGATGAAAACTTTTCTTTAATGGTGTCAATACCCTTATGGCCAAACGGATGTTTTCAGAAGCCAAATTTTCATAATAGGAGTCTCTTGGCCAGCCCATTACCGCAGCTACCATTCCCATTAATCCTGTTCGAGGAGGTATTGAAAAACTAAATGCCGTATTGTTGGCGTAATACTTCCGAAAGTGCGCAAGCTTCCCGCATATTTTAAAGCAAAGTATTTCCATAAACAGGTATTAAGCGAAGCTGAGTTATAAAGAGATATTGATGTCTGCTGAAGTAGTGATAATAATTTCCTTAATCTTTTTATCCTGACCTTTATTATCCTTCAATAAGTTAATCAACTTATCAACATTTAGTATTAGATCACTAAACTTTCTTATTTGCTTTTCAGTGATGCCTGCTTTTGGAGAGACTTCAATATAGTTCCTTAAGTCTCCGAATTGTCCATTTGATATTCCCTCATTATATACCACTTCCACGTAAAGTTTAGGGTATTGATTGAGTTTGGATCGGGTTGGGCTTGCCGGAATACTTTCCCAAAGTGCTGTCCTAAATACTTTAACATCATCTTCGCTCAGCCCGGTTGATTTAGCTGCGGGCGCATTGATTGTCCCATTAAATCCAAGGAGGCTGTAATGAACGCGGTAGTCCTTACCAAAAGTGCTGCTGTCATCATTCATGGTAGTTACAATTGAACTAGAATCTATTAATTCTACTTTGTTGAATGAATATCCCCAATTTAGTTGAATAGGACCAGTGTATGCTTTTGTGAAACCACCAACGGCAAAGGCGCTACCGAACATCCTGATATCAATAAATTTCTCTTTGACCAAATAAGCAAGTAATTCGTAATTAACATCCTTATTCTTGAATTTTTTATCCGTAATTGTATTCCATACTTTCTCTGGATCTTTTTCTTTTTCAATAATACTTTTATAAATTTTTAATGCTTCAGGATTATCAGAAAATGCTTTTTCAATTTCTCCCTGATTTTCAAATGTTCTTTTGACAACAGCCTTTAATTTACTATCAACACTTACCTTAGAATTCCCTTCCATATCCACAAATATCCTTTCTTCATCACTTGTTGATTTTAGGAAGTCCCGTATAAAACGTTTTATACGTGTATCGGTAACGAGATTGGTGCCTGTGTCATAATCCATTCGTGGTTTGTTTTCCTGATCAGGGTCACCATTTGGATTGCATTGAATGGCTTCATATACAAATAGAAAGTCTGATGAGTTTTTAATTTTGTCTTTCATGTTTAGTGTTTTTAGAATTAATTATTGGGTTCTTGCTCTACTTTTTCAAATTGATCCACTTCCTTTACGCTAACACCAAATGAATAGCCTGTAAGTAAAAAGAAAAGTGCTTCATTAGGGTCCATGGGCATTTTATTCCATTTATTGTAGTTAAAGAGTTCTCCAAACTTTCTATCTGAATAGAGGACCTTGCCCATCTGACCATGTTGTCTGGCTTTATCCACCAAATCTCTCCTCAGTCTTTCAATGCCGCTCAATTCTATTCCATTAAAATTGACCTTATTGATAACGGTCTTTTTGATTTTCTTCTGGATTTGAATCCACTCAACAGCATTTAACATTCGACCTAAATAGAACATTGCTTGTTGATCAGGGGTTAGTTGCATTTTTGTAAAAAATGTTTGGATTGCTTGATCGTATTTATTGCCTGTTTCTTCTGCAATGTTGTTTGCTGATTGTTCCATATCAATGAGTTTTAATTTTCTTAGAACTTGTATAAAAGCATAATATTTGAATACACTATCACGCACAGTATTTCTAAAATAGTCTTTTGAAGATTTCGGGATATTAGTATAGCCATTGTACCGTTCATAGTAATGACAAAGAATAAGCTCGCTAAAATAATTGTAGAGTTTGATTCGATTAATCTTTCTATCCTCCAGAATCGCCTTAAACAATTCTAAAGCTTTATTCTTTTTTTCCTTATCTTTTCGTAATGGTATTAAAGAGTAAACAGTATTCAAATTGTAAAATTTTCCTGATGTGCCAAACTCCGTCATCACATTGTTCCAATCAACAAAGTTAGCCTCTTTAAATTCCCAGTGTACTTCTCTAAATGCGGTAATCACTTTCTGGAAATGAAAATTGCTAATATCTTTAATGGTCTCTGTTGATTTAAAAAAATTACCATCCGATTCATAGGCAATAAAATTAATCCAAAAAATTAATTCCGTTTCATCTTTAATATTCTTAACAGTATTTTCTAATGTTTCGTAGTTAAACAAAATGTCAGACTTGTTTTTTATTCCCATCAATGCCATTTCGAGGTCGAGGTTGTCACTTTCAAGGAATTGAGGTACAATCACATGGTCTATGTTGGCAATTTTTACTTTATAATTGCCTTCATTTAATAGATAATTTGATGCGTAGTCCAGTTTTTCCTGATTTTCCTTACTTACCTGATAGTTTATGCGAAAATTGCTTTTATTGAATTGAGAGACATAATTCTTGGTTTCAGTTACAAACATTTTATTTAAGCTGTACCGGCTTGATAGATTCAATTCATCAACATTATCTGAAAGTTTACCACTGGCATAACAAAGTTTTTCAGGATGACTTGTTGTCTTATCTTTCTCACTTTTATGAGTAATTTTGTTCTCTTGTTTTAAAAATTTACTTTTTAAAAATTCGATATATTCAGGAATCTCAGCAAATGACTTGGGACTATTAAAGCCAAACTTGGCACCTTTGACTTGGGCGTACACCAAAACAATAATTTCATTTTTGTTCAATGCAAGTATGTCTTCTATTGCCCTAAAATTAATCTCGTAAGCTCCTGTTTTTTCGTTTAGTAGAGAGCCTAGTTGAAAGAACCTTTCTTTGAGAGCAAATATTTTTGTTAAAAGTATATTGAAGGAATCGGTTAAAAGCGAAGGGTTTTCTTTTCGAATAGCCTCCGAGATTTCTCCTTCTTGTGAATTTTCATCCTCTTTTCCAAAAAAAGTTTTATACAGTTGAATGAATTTTATTGAGGGAACAGTTGCGTAAATAGCCTTATTATTTCCCCCTTGTACTTTCAGCGCTTTCAAGGGCTCAGCCAATTCCTCGTCATACTCCTTTAAATTCTTTGAATCAATCACTACATCCATAACATCAAGATCAAAAATAATGGGTAGCATAAAGTGAGTAATGGGATTTCCTTGTTTATCGATTAGATTAATTTTCGACTTATCCAAAAAGCGATCCCATTCGGATTTCCCCCGGCTTTGCCATTCGCCAATTTTTAGTAGTGTGTCTAACATTTTTTAAACCTTAATTTATTTTGATGCTTTCTCTTATCAACATCTGCTGTCAAAACCTTTCACTTGGTCTCCTACCTTCAAAAGGATTTTCTGCTGGTGAGAAATATACTTTCAAATCCTCCTCATCTTTGAGTAAATCCGCAAACTGGTAAAGGGACTTAATCATGGTTTATTTTTCAGATAGCTGCATTGAATATAATAAATATCACAAAAAACCCATTCTAATTTATGGAATTCCTCACCAAAGACAGTTTTATAAATACCCTGTGAGGAAGGCTAAATCGGCTGCTCCAAAACCTGGCAGGATTTTAGTTATAAGTTAATCAAGTAATTTTTCTTTGTCCATCATTGAGTAAATATTTTTAATCATGACAGGTTTAAAAAAGCATTGAAGAATTCAAATTGTTGTAAGGCTGAGGAAAATTGCACCAGAGAGAAATCATAATTGAGACTTGAAGCGCTATTTAATTTATAACCTCTGATATGTTTGCCTCTGGCTTACCCATGATCAATAACAGCATAACTTCCGACAAGAATGATCTCAATAGCATCTAAAGATTGTTAAAAATCATTGTTCAAACCTGTCAGGATTTGAAGCTATAACGCTATAACTGAATAAAGTAATTTTTCTTTGCCCATCATTGAGTGGAGATTTTTAATCCTGACAGGTTTTAAAAGGCATTGATGAATTCTACCGCGTGGCATCAAGAAGTTGAATAATGAATTCCTTATGCTCATCAATAAGTATATTCATTCAGTATGAAAGTGAAGTCTTGTTGCTTGCTTTTTTAATTCCCTGGCATATACCCGACAGATGATTTGGATAGCTTCAGCCAATCGTTCTTCTTGAGAACGAGAGCCAATGTCGATAATTGATCTGCCTCATGCTCTCCGACAGTGAAAAAAACAATGGGTTTGTTTAAATAAGCTTTCTTTGTGTCCTTTTTCATTAAATCCTTAACTCTAATTGAATTATATCAGGCAACCCCTTGCCTGAAATAATGATATTTCTCTCTTAAAATTAACTAAAAATCCTCCTTCGCGGTGGATGGTAAAATATCTACCTTTGCGGCCCAATCTGCCCAGGAATTAACCGTAGGCAGGCTCAAAACAAGGTACCTGAATGACGGAAATGGAACAAATCCGCAATTTTTGCATAATCGCACACATAGATCACGGCAAAAGCACGTTGGCAGACCGTCTTTTGGAGGCTACGGGTACCCTTACTTCCCGGGAGATGCAAGCTCAGGTGCTTGACAGTATGGATCTGGAACGGGAAAAAGGCATTACAATTAAGTCACACGCCATTCAAATGATCTATCCCTTTGAAGGGAAGGAATACACCCTCAATCTTATTGATACTCCAGGACACGTAGACTTCTCTTATGAAGTTTCACGTTCCATAGCGGCATGCGAGGGGGCTTTATTGATTGTAGATGCTGCCCAGGGAATTGAAGCACAGACCATTTCTAACTTATATCTTGCCCTAGAGCATAATCTTGAAATAATACCGGTACTTAATAAAATTGATCTGCCTGCGGCCCGGCCAGAGGAGGTCACGGATGAGATCGTGGAGTTGATCGGTTGTGACCCAGGTACCGTACTTCATGCCAGCGCCAAAAATGGTGTAGGAATAACTGAAATACTGGAAGCCATCGTCAGGCGGGTTCCAGCGCCAAAGGGCGATCCCAATGCACCCCTTCAGGCCATGATTTTCGATTCTGTGTTCAACTCGTTCAGAGGGGTAGAGGTTTACTATAGGGTGTTTAATGGCACAATGAGGCAAAAAGAAGAGGTGAAGTTTGTAAATACGGGGAAGACATACAATGCAGATGAGATTGGAGTAATGAAACTTCAAAAGCAGTCACGCAAAGAAATAAGTGCCGGCAATGTAGGTTATTTAATTTCTGGAATTAAAGAAGCAAAAGAAGTAAAAGTGGGAGATACCATCACTCACCCCAAAAACCCCGGAGCCTCCATTAAGGGATTTGAAAACGTAAAGCCAATGGTGTTTGCGGGTATATATCCTGTGGAGACCAGTGAATTTGAAGAGCTAAGGGCCTCGATGGAAAAACTTCAGTTGAATGATGCTTCTCTGGTATGGGAGCCTGAAACTTCTGCCGCATTAGGGTTTGGCTTTAGGTGCGGTTTTCTGGGGATGTTACATCTGGAGATTATTCAGGAAAGACTAGAGCGTGAGTTTGACATGACGGTGATCACCACGGTGCCATCTGTCCAATTTAGAGCCAAACTTACCAGTGGGGCAGAAATCAACATCAACGCCCCTTCAGAAATGCCCGACCCCACAAGGTTGGATTATATTGAGGAACCTTACATCATGGCGCAGATTATTTCCAAGTCTGAATTTATTGGGCCCATCATGGAGCTTTGTATTGACAAAAGAGGGCAGGTAAAGAATCAGGTGTACCTGTCTTCTGATCGAATAGAATTGTCATTTGAAATGCCATTGTCTGAAATCGTATTTGATTTTTTTGACAAACTAAAAACGATTTCAAGAGGCTATGCCTCCTTAGACTATCACCTGATTGGATTTCGTGAATCGGATATGGTGAAGTTGGATGTGATGCTGAATGGCGACAAAGTAGATGCGCTTTCTGCCATTGTGCACCGTGGGAAATCCTACAAATGGGGTAAAAAACTCTGCGAGAAATTAAAGGAACTGATTCCACGCCAGATGTTTGAGATAGCCATTCAGGCCTCCATAGGTCAAAAAATTGTGGCAAGGGAGACAGTGAGTGCCATACGCAAAAATGTTTTGGCCAAATGTTATGGTGGTGATATCTCTAGAAAGAGAAAGCTTTTGGAGAAGCAAAAAAAGGGTAAAAAGCGAATGCGTCAAATTGGAAATGTAGAAATTCCACAGGAAGCTTTTATGGCGGTATTGAAAATTGAGTAGATTTTTGACGAGCGGACTTCTAAGATTGAGTAGAATTGGCGAGTATTAACTTCCCGTTTTTTTAAATAGAATTTTTACTCATGACAGAGACAAACAAATACACACTAATGGATGGTCGCAAGGTGGCTTCAGAGATTAAGAAAGAAATCGCTGATCGCGTGGCTGAATTAAAAAAACAGAATAAAAAGCTACCCCACCTGGCAATTATACTTGTTGGAGATGATGGCGCTAGTACCACTTACGTGGACGGAAAAGTAAAGGCTTGCAAAGAGGTAGGCTTTCATTATTCTTTGCTTCGATTTGCCGATACCATATCAGAAGAGCGATTGTTAAAGCATGTAGATCAGATTAACAACGATGAAGATATTGATGGTTTTATTGTGCAATTGCCATTACCTTCACGTATTTCGGTAGAAAGGGTGACGGAAAAAGTTTTACCTGAGAAGGATGTAGACGGATTTACAAACGAAAATTTCGGTAGTATAACTTCTGCAAATCCACACATTTTTCCTGCTACTCCATTTGGTGTGATGGAGCTTTTAAAGAGATATAATGTGGAGACCAACGGAAAACACTGTGTAATGGTGGGTGCCAGTCGATTAGTGGGAGCTCCGTTAAGCATGATGCTGGCAGAACAAGGACGGGCAACTGTTACGATCTGTCATAAGTACACTAAGGACTTAGCTTCACATACAAGACAAGCAGATATTTTGTTAGTTGCAGTGGGTAAGCCGGGTCTTATAACCGGTGATATGGTAAAGGAAGGGGTCGTAGTTATTGATATTGGAACTACCCGTGTGGATGACCCAACGAAAGCGAAAGGATTTGCGCTAAGGGGTGATGTAGACTTTGATTCTGTAGCGCCTAAATGCTCGATGATTACGCCTGTTCCAGGTGGTGTTGGCCCAATGACAATCGTATCCCTATTGATGAATACCCTTAAGGCTGCGGAGCAAAATACCCGTTAACACAAAAGTGAATTCAATAAATAAGGTGTCTTCTAAAAATCTTCCATTGATGGAAGACTTTTATACCATTCAGGGCGAAGGCGCTTATCAGGGCTATGCCGCTTACTTTATTAGATTGGGAGGATGCGAAGTGGGTTGTGTTTGGTGTGACGTCAAAGAATCATGGGATGCTTCTGCTCATCCTGTCGTAGCAGTCAAAGACATTGTGAAGAAGGTAAAGGAGAGTAAATCCCAAATAGCGGTAGTAACTGGTGGTGAGCCAGCATACTATGATTTAACTGAACTTACAGCACAATTACAATCCTTAGCTATACGCACTCACATAGAAACATCGGGTGCTTATGAAATAACCGGTGAATGGAACTGGGTTTGTTTGTCACCCAAGAAATTTAAAAAGCCTGTTCAATCATCCTACCCGCTGGCCAACGAATTAAAGGTAATCATATACAATAAAAGTGATTTTTTGTGGGCTGAGGAACATGCTGCCAAAGTATCAGGAGAATGTTTGCTTTATCTTCAGCCCGAATGGTCGAAAGAAAGGGAAATGGTGCCCCTGATTGTTGATTACATAAAATCAAATCCGCAGTGGAGGATATCCCTTCAGGTTCATAAATACATGAACATACCATAATCTACCGTATTTTGAAAAATGGGTATTTCGGAGTTTAGTAATACACTTAATCAATTGGCGAAAAATGCAACCCCATTTATTTTCTTTATTGATTTTGAGTTGAAAGCTCCGGTCGTTTTTCATATGGATGAAGTTGACTCAAATAATATTTTATTTAATTTTAATGGAATTACTAATCAGGAGCATTGGATAGATAAGCCGACTTCCGTTATGATTAGTGTTCAATCTGATCTTGGAGAAGAATACCAAAAAAAGTTTGAACATGTGCTTAACGCCATTAAGCGTGGCGATTCGTTCTTGACTAACTTGACCATAAAGAATAAGGTAACCCTGTCTCACTCGCTCAAAGACATTTTTTATGCTAGCCATGCAAAATACAAATTGTGGTATAGGGATGAGTTTGTGGTGTTCTCTCCTGAGCCATTCATTCAAATTAAAGATCAGAAAGTTTATTCGTACCCTATGAAGGGCACGGTCGATGCAGATATACCTAATGCGGCAGAAGTTCTTTTAATGAGTGGAAAAGAAATGGCCGAGCATGTTACCATTGTAGATTTAATACGGAGCGATCTTAGTCGTGTGGCTTCTAAAGTTTCAGTAGAAAAATTCAGGTATGTGGAAAAACTGAGCACAAACAAAAAGAACCTCCTTCAGGTAAGCTCACAGATTGTAGGGTGTCTGCCAGATAATTACTTGGAGAAAATAGGTGATATTCTTGTTTCATTATTACCCGCAGGTTCTGTTAGTGGGGCACCAAAACCAAAAACGTTGCGTCTCATTGAAGAGACAGAAGGTGTGGATAGAGGATATTATACCGGAGTTTGTGGTCATTTTGATGGTCAATCGTTAGACAGTGGTGTGATGATTAGGTTTTTGGAAAAGGAGAATGGGGAATACTATTATAGAAGTGGTGGAGGGATAACAGCCCAAAGCGATTGGGAAAGCGAATTTGAAGAAGTGATAAACAAGATTTATGTGCCATTTAATTGAATCAATTAAACTGCTGGATGGAGTATTTCACAACCTTGAGTATCATCAGAGAAGAATGGAATCTTCGCTGAAGGAATTATTTGGAAATTATAATGTTGTTAATTTAAAAAACAGGCTTCAGAATTGGCCAAGGATAGGCCTATTTAAAGGATAGGCCTATTTAAATGTAGGGTTGGGTATGAAGTAGATTGTTTTGAAGTGGAGTATGTCGCTTATCAGATGACCCCAATACGCTCATTAAAAATAGTTGAGGACAATACAATTGAATATGATTATAAATATGCCAATCGCAGTGATATTGACCGATTATTCAGCAAACGAGAAGAGTGTGATGATATTATCATAGTGAAGAATGGGCTAGTTGCTGATTCTTCTTATACCAACCTTCTTTTCAGGAAGGACAGTTGTTGGTATACCCCTCAGAAACCATTACTAAAAGGAACAAAGAGGGAAGAACTTTTGGATAAAGGATTAATAAAAGAGAAAGAAATACCACTTCAGGACGTTACCAGTTATGAATCAATCAAACTTATTAATGCCATGAGAGGATTTGAGCAACAAGGAATTGATGTATCCAATATAGTTTTTTAGCTTTCACTATGATTCGAGTTATTGCCCTGATATTTTTTGTTATAGTTTCCTTTATATCTCATGCACAGAGCACCCTGAGTACGAGATCAAAGAAAGCAATCGCACTGTATACGGAAGCAGATAATTATAGGGTCCGTGGACAGTATGCGCAGGCCATTTCCCTTCTACAAGAGGCGATAGAAAAAGATAAGAATTTTGTTGAGGCCTATTATCGATTGGGAATCACTTTTAAGTCAATGCGTGATTTTAACCGTTCCAATCTCAGCCTTGAAAAGGGGCTATCACTTACCCAGAATCCCAAAATTCAAAAAGGTTTTTTCATGGAGTTAGGAGATAACTACTTGCGCCTTGGAGATTATGAAAGGGCTTTAAATTTTATAAACCACTATCTGTCTGCGGAGACGTTGAACAAGCAGCGTATTGCTTTGGTGGAATTGTGGAAGAGAAATGCTGAGTATGGACTTAGAAATAAAAAAGTACAATCTCAGTTTCGACCCAGGCAAATGGGGGATACAGTAAATAGATTTGGTTTACAATACTTTCCGGTGCTTACAGCAGATGAGCAAGAACTTATTTTTACCAGAAGGATGGGCCCCGGACCGGACGATGACGAAGATTTAGTGGTATCTCGAAAAGATGAAAATGGAAAATGGACAGTGCCTGTTTCTATTTCTGAAAATATAAATTCAAAATTTAATGAAGGCACTTGCACCATTTCTGCGGATGGAAGAACATTAATTTTCACCTCTTGTATTGGCAGAAGAGGGTATGGAAATTGTGACTTGTTTTATAGTCGAAAAGTGGGAGAGGAGTGGTCCTTCCCAGTGAACATGGGCCCGGAGATTAATTCCTCTGCGTGGGAATCCCAACCTTCCCTCTCAGCAGATGGACGGGTTTTATACTTCATTTCTGACCGCAAAGGCGGAATAGGAGGAAGGGATATTTATGTTTCACATAAAACAGCGGAAGGTAAGTGGTCGCAAGCTGAGGTGATGCCACAACCGATTAATACTCCATTTGATGAGATTTCACCTTTTATTCATGTAAATGGGAGAACATTGTTTTATGCAACTAATGGGAAACCCGGTTTTGGTGGGTTTGATATTTTTAAAGTGGAGATGACAGATGGAAAGTGGGGAGTGCCAGTGAATTTCGGATCGCCAGTGAATGACCATGAAGATCAATTTTCATTGTTTATCTCTGCAGACGGCACCCGTGGATATTATTCGCATGAAGATGGAACACGCGAAAACTCTGCTCGACTTTACGAAATGACCATCCCAAAGGAATTGCAAATTGCCTATCGGAGCAATTTTGTAAAAGGTGTGGTAAAAGATCGAAAATCTGGTCTACCCCTTCAATCACATATAGAATTGTTTGATCTGAAAAAAAACGAACTGATTTCGATGGTAGAATCTGACTCAGTTTCGGGCCAATACCTGATGGTACTCACAACAGGGTCAGATTATGCACTATACGTTACAGCAACGGATTATCTATTTCAAAGTATGAATTTTAATTATGAAGATAATCCTAACCCGGAGCCTGTGATAATTGATATACTTTTAGATAAAGCAGAAACAGGGGCTACCGCAGTGCTCAATAATATCTTTTTTGATTTTGACCAATTTGAACTTAAAGAAAGATCTATTACAGAGCTCAACAAGGTAATTAAACTCTTGAATGAAAAACCTAGCATTCATGTGGAAATTGGAGGACATACCGACAGCGATGGCTCTGCCTCATACAACAAACAACTTTCCCTAAAACGTGCCCAATCAGTGGTTTCCTATTTGGTGAAAAATGGTATAAACAGGGAGCGACTATCAGAAAAGGGATATGGTGCCGATCATCCGATTCGCCCAAACGATTCTGAGGAAAACAAGCAGGCAAACAGAAGAATTGAATTTAAGATTATTCAGTATTGAAAAACTCATGATAAAGAATTGGAGAAATTGGTGTTGGGTGTTGTTATTCGTGGCTGCTTGCAGTGATGATCCTGCACCTGAAGTTAAGAAAGACGAGGTCTCAATATTTTTTGATTCTCAATCAAAAATAGAAATCAAGGAAAATGATCCAACGGAAATTATAATTCCTATAAAAATTTCATTGTCACAGGAAGATCCTATCATTGTCACTTATGAATTAATTGGGCAGGAAGTAGTGGAGGGAAGTGATTTTGATTTGCTATCCGAAAACCCCATAACAATTCCAGCGGGTAGCACACAGGCTGAGGTAAGGATTAAAATCAATGACAATGATATCGTACAGCCGGAGGACAGGAACATCTACCTTCGATTTAGGAGTATTAACCAGAATTATGTAAAGGTTGCAGTGCCAAAAGAGGTGAAAATATCCATTAAGGAAGATGATTGTTCGCCTAACACCTCCGATGTACGCGTGTGGATTGGACAACTAATTATGCAAAGTAATAATGAAACCTTAACTGCGATTGGTTCTGAAAATTCAAGAGGTGTCTGCAGTGGAACTTTTAATGTGATGGGAAGATTTCTGGGCGATCAAAACCCGGAGTCGACTTTAACAATCAGCCTTAAACAAGGTCAAATGCCAAGTACGAAAGGTGTGGCAACAATCAACCGCACAAAGTTATTTGACTTTACCAGTCAATATGAATTAGAGGCAATAGGCACTTATGATGAAACTACAAAAAAAATCGTACTCAATTATTCCTTTTTTGATCTGATGAATGGTTCCAATGATTTCAGCGATACAATCATAATTGTTACCAAATAGGTTTCGTAATTTTTGAATTAAAATACTAATGCGAAGTAAGCTCTTGAAATTGTTGTTAATAATACTTGGCTTAGCTGCAATACAATTGGCAAAAGCACAGAGCCTGAAGAATAATCTTTCCGAAATAGACAGTACCTATAAACGATACAGAAAGGATGCTGACCTTCGTATAAGCAAGTACCTTCAGAAAAAGGCAACAGGTCGAATAATTTATCAAAGTGATGGATCAATAATGGCTTTGGTGGATGTTTCTGATTCGGGTGTACCCATTTACATCCAATCCGATAATGCAGAGGTGGCTACATCCATAGGTGTAGATGAACTCAGAAATGGCGGTAGTTTGGGTTTGAATCTGGAGGGCTCCGGAATTGTAGTGGGATTATGGGATGAAGGCAAAGTAAGAAACGACCACATTGAGTATGTGGGAAGGGTGACCCAGATGGACGCTCCCTCAGAATTTAATTTTCATGCGTCTCACGTGCTGGGTACAATGATTGCTACCGGTATTAATCCTAGTGCAAAAGGCATGGCGCCAAAGGCAACGGCCCTGGCATTTGATTTTTTTAATGATGTAAGCGAGATGACGAGTCAGGTGAAACCAGATCAATCGTCACTCTTGCTGTCAAATCATTCCTATGGAACCGTTTCCGGTTGGAGCAAAGATGGAGGAACATGGAAATGGTTTGGCGATGCAAGCATAAGTAAAACGAAAGATTGGAAGTTTGGCTTCTATAACACTACCAGTGGTTTTTATGATGACATTGCCTACAATGCTCCTTATTACCTTATTGTAAAATCTGCTGGGAATGATAATGCAGATGTTGGTGATGGCTCAAAGCCACCCGATTGTGATCCGTTTGACTGTATTCCTACCAATGGAGTTGCAAAAAATATTCTTACGGTGGGGGCTGTGAAAAAATTAGTTGGAGCGTACACAGGACCCTCTGATGTGGAAATTACCAATTTTAGCAGTTTTGGCCCAGCCGATGATGGAAGGATTAAACCGGATATTGTGACTCCCGGACAGGCTGTATTTTCCACTTCTTCCAATAGCACCAGTGATTACGAAACTTTAAGTGGCACGTCAATGTCATCACCTGCAGCCACAGGTACGTTAGCGTTGCTTCAGGAACTTTATAAAAACCTAAATGCAGGTAATTATATGAAGTCAGCTACATTGAAGGCATTAGCTATTCACACGGCAAGGGAAGCGGGGCCAAATAATGGGCCTGACTATATGTTTGGATGGGGATTGTTGGATGCAGAGAGTGCGGCTAAAACATTAATTGAAAAAGACGATCAAAATATCTTTGTAGAAGAATTGTCATTGAACAACGGTGAAGAGTATGAGCTTACCCTTCAACCAAAGGAAAATACTAAAATAACAGCTACACTGGTGTGGACTGATCCTGCAGGGCAAGTATTACCCCCATCACTCAATCCAACTACCAAAATGTTGAAAAATGATCTCGACTTGTCTTTGATTGATGACGGAGGTACTAAGCAGTTTCCATGGAAACTAGACCCATCCAACCCCTCTGTTGCAGCTACGAAAGGGAACAATATTTTGGATAATGTTGAAAAATTGGAATTCGACAATCCAGAACCAAGAAATTATAAACTAAAGGTGAGCCATAAGGGTACTCTTGTAAACGGCAAACAGGATTTTTCATTAATCATCACTTATAGCTCTGTAGTTGACCCACGTGTATCCTATTACTGGATTGGTAACACCGGTGATTGGAACAACGGGACCAATTGGTCTTTGGTGAGCGGAGGAATTGCGGCAAACGCAGTGCCTGCTACAGATGATAAAGTAGTATTTGATGAAAATTCTTTCTCCGCTGATGGACAATCGATTACCCTAACCCAGGACCAGCAATGTTTTTCTATTCGATGGTTTGCCAACGAAAATATTGATCTTGATTTTGGTGGACATCAACTTACAATTGAGGATGGAATAAATTTTCTTTCCGAAAATATTTCATCCTCTTCACCTGGAATTATTCTTTTTGATGGAAGTAATGCAACGGATGCGAAGATAAATTTAAACAACAATAGTTTGGATAATTTTATTCTGAAGTTTTCAGGCACGGACGCGAAGTGGCATCTGTCAGGAAATTTTAGCCTTGATGAAATTGAGATGAAAGAAGGTCATGTTATGATAAGTTCCGATCTGATGAAGATAAATAAACTTACCTCAACAGGCCCCCAGTCAAAAACATTAACGCTCACAAATACTACTATCTCTGGCCTTAGCTCCTTGTCGCTTGACCTATCATCTGTTCGGCTTGAGAGCGAGTCCGCCAGGATTGAGGTTCCTTCATTGTCTACTTATCATTTAAACTTGGGTACGAATACTTTCAATGGTACGATTGAATTAGTGGGGGGAGAGATAAATGTTGAGGGGAACGGAGTGGTCGATACCGTTGAAGGTTTTGGAAAGCTTGTTATTAATGGTAACCATGCGTGGAATAATATTAATTTGAGTGAAGGATCTTCCTTGATCGTGGAGGAGGCAACCACCCAAGTGTTGCCCCATACTTTTAACCTACAGGCCACACCGACAAATCGAATTACGTTGGCATCATCTGGGGCAGCCTTGGCCACTCTTGAGTTTGAAGACCATAATAAAATCTGTCTGGACAATCTTGACATTGAAAATATATCGATTAGCGGTCAGGCTACTTTGAATGCGGGAACCAATAGTACAGTGATTAATTCTCCCAATTGGGCCCAGGATTCTTGTGATAATGTTTTATTTCCCAATTTTGATTTTGAATACAATTGCGAAAATGCTGCTGTGTTTTTTCATGATAAAAGTTCTGGCCCTATTTCATCCTGGAATTGGGATTTTGGAGATGCCGGGTCTTCTCAGAACACATCGAATACAATAAATCCAATTCATTTGTTTGAAGGAGTCGGTCAACATCAAATTTCATTGGATGTCTCTGATGGAGTTAATACAGTATCATTTACAAAGCTTTTGAACTTGAATTCAACTGTATTGTCAGAGAATAAGATTGAATTAAGTAATGGAAGGTTAATAAGTTTCCTTCCTGCCAATAAGTACCAATGGGTTTTAAATGGAGAGTTATTGAATGATACCAACAAGAGATCAATTGATTTCTCAGCCGGGTTGGGTTTGTACGCTGTACTTACTTTTGATGATAATTGTAACAGACAGTCAGATCCATTTTTGATCACCGGAACTATAGATAATGAAAACAAAAATGTAATTCATGTTTATCCAAATCCTGCTGAGAGTAGATTGTTTATTGTTGGAGGCGATATACAGAGATTGCGATTAGTAAATCAAATGGGCCAGGAGGTGCCAATAAAGGCCAGAGAAGCAGATGACCAATTCAGTTTTTTGGATGTTTCCGGTTTTTCAAAAGGAATTTATATTCTACAGGTGCTCTCAGGAAATCATTTATCATACCACAGAGTGGTGATTAGATAATGGCTTAACTATAATCAGTTCCATTAATAATTCATTCCTAATAATGTTAAAAAAAATTTCTATGTTTTCTATACACCTCTATGGTTTACTTCAATACCGCAGATTTTTGGTCAGATAGTTTTTCACATAATCCTCTACCCCTTCTTCAAGTGTAAAAAAAGGTTTACTGTATCCAATACTTTTCAATTTTTTCATATTGGCTTCCGTAAAGTATTGATATTTATCGCGAATGTCTTTTGGTGTGTCAATGAATTCGATAGACTCCTTTTTACCCATTGCTTTGAACACATTTCTTGTAAGATCAAGAAAAGTTCTGGCCTTTCCTGATCCTAAATTATAAATACCAGAATTTTTTCGATGATGCATGAGGAAGTAACACACCTCCACCACATCTTTCACATAGATAAAATCCCTCATTTGTTCTCCATCTTTAAATTTGGGATTATGCGACTTGAACAACTTTATCTTATTGGTTGCGCTGATTTGTTTAAATGCATGAAAAATAACGGAGGCCATTCTGCCCTTATGATACTCATTGGGCCCATACACATTAAAAAATTTCAAGCCAGCCCAGTAAAATGGTTTATCTTTTTGTGATAGCGCCCAAGTGTCAAATTCTTGCTTGGATACTCCGTAAGGATTTAAGGGCTTTAATTTTTGAATAGTGGATTCATTGTCATCGTAGCCCTCTTCACCCAATCCGTAAGTAGCTGCCGAAGAAGCATACACAAGAGGTATTTGATAACGGACACATCGTTTCCATATTTCTTTGGTATAATCCGTATTAAGCCTATGAAGCAAATCCATGTCGAATTCTGCAGTATCAGTTCGTGCCCCAATGTGAAAGATAAATTCAACATTTTCATTATTCCTGTCAAGCCAAACCATAAAATCGTCACGATCTACCTTTTCCTTAAGTTGGGCGCCAGCGAGGTTTTTGTTCTTTGTGTCGTCATCGAAATTGTCTACCGCCACAATAGCGTTAAAATTCTCAGAATTCAGTTTCTTAATCAGACAACTTCCAATAAAGCCTACAGCTCCTGTAACAATGATCATTCGAGTAAAATATTTTGAGGCAAGTTAATGTATATTTGCGCCAGAATAAAGATATGGTCTACGTAAGTCGAAAAGAGCATTTCAATGCAGCTCATAAGCTGTACAACCCTGCCTGGTCAAAAGAAAAAAACACAGAAGTTTTTGGCCCTTGTGCGAATGAAAATTGGCATGGCCACAACTTTGAGTTGATTGTATCAGTAAAAGGAAAGCCTGATCCAGATACCGGTTTTGTAATCGACCTGAAGAAATTAAGTATATTGATTCGTATAGAAGTGATCGACAAATTAGATCATAAGAACCTTAATCTTGATGTAGACTTTATGAAAGATAAATTGGCCAGTTGCGAAACCCTTATCATTGAGATATGGAAAATATTAGAGCCACGCATTCAGGATATTAGCAAATTCGCTTCACTGCATTCTTTACGACTCTACGAAACACCACGGAACTATGTGGAGTACTATGGAGAATAACACTCAACCATTGTGAAATATTATCTGATTGCAGGGGAACGGTCTGGCGACCTTCACGGAAGTAATCTGATGAAGGAGTTGAAAAAGCAGGATACTGATGCAGAGTTTAGAGGCTTTGGCGGAGACTATATGAAAGCGGTAGGTCTTGATGTGGTAGTACATTATCACGATATGGCATTTATGGGATTGATTGCAATCATTCCCAATTTGCGCACCTTGCTTGGTCGACTAAAACAATGTAAAAGGGATATTCTGAATTACCAGCCGGAGGTGGTGATACTCATCGACTATGGAGCATTCAACAAAAGGATTGCAAAGTTTTGCAAAGCCAACGGAGTAAAAAATTACTATTACATATCTCCGAAAGTTTGGGCATGGTATCAATCAAGGGCCAGAGAACTTAAGTCAAATGTGGATCGAATGTTTTGTATTCTTCCTTTTGAAAAGGATTTTTATAAAAAGTTTGACTGGGAAGTAGACTACGTGGGCAATCCCGTACTGGATGCAGTAAAAGCATTTGAGCCTGACCCCAAATTTTTATCAAAGCATAGCCTGGCGGAAAGTAAGCGATTGGTGGCGTTACTACCAGGCAGCAGAAAAAGTGAATTGGTCAAAATTATACCTTTGATGGTCAAGGTGGTTGAAGCCAATCCGGATTATCAATTTGTAGTGGCTGCAGTGAAGTCTATGCCCGAAAGTCTATACTATCCAATTACCAGGCATGGTAATGTTCAATTGGTTTTCGATACTACTTACGATTTGCTTTCACATGCACATACCGCCATTGTAACCTCAGGTACAGCCACACTGGAGACTGCCCTTTTTAAAGTCCCTCAAGTGGTTGTGTACAAAGCAAACAGGCTGGAGTTTTTCCTAGCGAAGTTTATGATTAAAGTAGAGTTTGTTTCTTTGGTTAACTTGATAGTGGGTAAGGAGGCTATTCGTGAGTTGATTCAAAAAGAGGCAACCGTCCAAAACGCAATTATAGAATTGAGGAGACTAGTGGAAGATTCTTTTTATCGTGAAAGGATCATGAAAGATTATGATCAATTACTTGAAATACTGGATACCGGCTCAGCGTCAAAAAATGCAGCAAGACTGATGGTAAATTATTTACGAGGAGAACGTTAAGCTACTTTGAGCTTGCTATAATGTGATTTATTGAATTTCTCTTCCGCATAAGCGCGATTGATGGAAAGCTTCTCTGTAGTTTTTTCAGAAGGAAGCTCAAACATGGCATCGTTAATGATGGCCTCACAAATGGAACGCAATCCACGCGCCCCTAATTTGAATTCGACAGCTTTCTCGACAATGAAATCAAGCGCACCGTCTTTAAAATCCAATTCAATACCTTCCATTTCAAACAACTTCTTGTATTGTTTTACAAGTGCGTTCTTTGGTATAGTAAGAATTTTTCTCAGTGCATCTTTGTCCAAAGGATTCAGATAGGATAATACAGGGAGGCGTCCAATCAGTTCAGGGATCAAACCAAAACTCTTAAGGTCAAGTGCAGAAACAAACTGTAATAGATTGTCTTTGTCAATCTCTCCAGGCTTCAAACTGTCAGCACTGGCAGCAAAACCAAGTGGTCTGGTGTTCAAACGACTGGCAATAAACCGGGTGATTCCTTCAAAAGCTCCACCACAGATGAAAAGTATATTTTCGGTATTTACCGTAATCATTTTTTGATCTGGGTGTTTTCTGCCCCCTTGAGGTGGAACGTTTACCGCTGTTCCTTCCAGTAGTTTTAACAAAGCTTGCTGCACCCCCTCACCGCTTACATCACGTGTGATTGAAGGGTTATCAGATTTTCTTGCGATTTTATCAATCTCGTCAATATAAACGATACCCCTTTCAGCGGCTTCTACGTTATAATCAGCAGCCTGCAACAGTCTTGTCAAAATACTTTCCACATCTTCACCTACGTAACCGGCTTCGGTAAGTACTGTTGCATCAGCAATACAAAAAGGAACCTGAAGTAGTCTGGCCAGTGTTTTCGCCAAATACGTTTTCCCGGTTCCTGTTTCACCCACCATGATAATGTTGGATTTTTCAATCTGAACTTCCGTGTCGACTTTCTTCTGCATCAGACGTTTATAGTGATTATAAACAGCCACAGACATTACTTTCTTGGCCTCATCCTGCCCGATTACATATTCATCGAGAAACTTCTTGATTTCTCTTGGCTTGATAAGCTTGAAATTGGGAAGGTTGCCTGCCTCTGTCTTATTTTTCTTTTCCTCAAGCAATATTTGACCTGCCTGAGTTACACACTTATCACAAATATGGGCGTGGATACCTGATATCATCAGATCCACATCCTTCTTATTCCTCCCGCAAAACGAACACGTAACTTCAGCCATGTGATTGTAGTAATAAACTACAAATGTACAAATTTATAATAACCCCCTTCAGGGGGAGGGGGTCATCCCCTTCAGAGGTCAGGGTTTCCCCTTCAGCGGTCAGGGTTCCCCCTTCAGCGGTCAGGGTTCCCCCTTTAGGGGTCAGGGTTCCCCCTTTAGGGGGCAGGGGGTCATCCTTTAGGGGGCAGGGGGTCATCCTTATTTCCTTCAATTCAACCCTTATTTCTTCTTTTCCAGCACTTCGTCAATGAGGCCATAAGATTTTGCTTCGGCAGACCGCATCCAGTAATCGCGATCTGAATCTTTCTCAATTTTTTCAAATTTCTGCCCACTGTGTTTAGCCAAAATGGTGTACAAATCTTTCTTCACCTCTAAGGTTTGGCGCAAAGAGATTTCCATATCTTTTGCCTGCCCCTGCATGCTGCTCATCGGTTGGTGAATCATGATGCGTGAATGAGGTAGTCCTGATCTTTTCTTGTCTGCGCCCGATGCCAAAAGTACAGCAGCCATAGATGCTGCAAGCCCTGTACATACGGTAGCTACTTCGGGGTTGATATATTGCATGGTATCATATATCCCCAAGCCGGCATATACCGAACCGCCCGGGCTATTGACATACATAATAATATCTTTCTTTGGGTCAGAGGACTCAAGAAAGAGAAGTTGGGCCGTGATCAAATTGGCTATCTGATCGTCAATTCCCATACCAAGAAAAATGATTCTGTCTGAAATAAGGCGAGTAAATACGTCAATCGCCCTAAAATTACCAGGACGTTCCTCAATTACGTATTGGGTCATATTGTCAATTTTTTGAGCATAATCATCCACTGTATTTCCACTCATTCCCATATGGTGAACCGCGTACTTTCTGAATTCGTTATTTTTGTTATTCATAGTCAAAATGTATTTAATCCTTTTCTTTAGTCGAAATAAGGGTTGTTTTTATTCTTGTTTAACAGTTTCAATGTTAACAAGAATTCTGCAATAAAAAGCCCTGTGAGGGGCTTATACGATTAAACTTAACTTAACGTTGAATGGTTCAGAACGTTAATGATTGTGCTTTTCTACTATCTTTTTGAACTCATCCAACGAAACTGGCTTTTCAGAAATAGTCGCTGTTTCCTTAATAGTTTTTAGGATTTTCTCATGCCTGAGTTCGTCATAAAGCTTCATGAAGTTCTTTCCTTCCTGGTCAGAAAGATAGTTGTCAGCAATGCCATCAAGCTTGTCGCCAAGTTGTGCGGCAAAGGCTTGCCCTCCAAACTGCTCCATAATCATCTCTTTCGCTTTCGACTTTACTTCTTCTGCCTCAACAACAATTTTAAAATCTTCAGCAATTTTATTTTTGATCAAATCCCACTTTAACGATTCTTTATACTGGCCGAATTCCTTTTCAAGCACCTCATCAGTAATCTGGTTACCACCAGAATTTTTAAGCCAGATTTTTAAAAATTCGTCCGGCATATCAATCTTCGTATTCTCAACAAAGTGATGTTGGATTTCATGCTCCAACAAGTGGTTTGTTTCTCTGTCGTAATTGCCCTGAATGGTCTCTTTTATCTTATTTATAAATTCTTCTTCTGACTTTACAGTATCTTTTCCAAATACCTTATTGAAAAGCTCCTGGTTGATTTCTGTAGGGGCTACTCTACTGATAGAAGTAATCTGAAAATTATACTTTCCTTTTTTTGTTTTGGCTTCTTCAGGAGAGATGCCGAGGAATACCCCAATTTCTTCATCGGTATCAAATACTTTTCTGATGTCCATCTCAATGGAATCTTCCTTTTTCTTACCCAAAAAATCTTTTAATACCTTTTCATTAAGCTTGGAGAGCTCCAGATGGGCACTTACAGGAGTTGTACTTCCCTCTTCAAGCACCTGGCCATGCAAATTATCCGTTTGTTCGCTTACCTCAGGATGCGTAACCTCACCAAATCTCTTTTTTATGTCGACAATAGTTTCATCAATAACATTTTTATCAACCGCTATCGGGTAAGATTTCAATTTAACTTTTGATGATAATTCGTATGTAAAGTCATCGACTAGCCCGATTTGGAATTCAAACTCAAATTCCTTTTGATTATCCCAATCTATGTGACTTGCTTTTTCCTGATTGGGCAAAGGCTCACCTAAAATTCTAAGCTTATTATTTTTTATGAAGTCTGATACAGAGTGTGAAAGAAGATGGTTCACCTCTTCAACGAGAATTGATTTACCAAACATCTTTTTAATTACTCCGTGGGGTACTTTCCCTTGACGAAAGCCTTTTATGTTGGCCTTGCGTGCATAGGTCTTTATTTTTTCTTCCACTTTCGGTTGATAATCACTTGGTGATAGCTTAATTTTAATAAGACCATCTGTGGTACCTTTTTTATCTAACGTAATATCCAATGTGTCCTGTTTTTTTGATTCAACTAAAATTATGAACCCTCGATACCAGTTTTATGTGTCTGGAAGCGAGGGTTCTTTTACTGTGCGGGTGGAGGGACTCGAACCCCCATGGATCGCTCCGCCAGATCCTAAGTCTGGTATGTCTACCAATTTCACCACACCCGCCCTTTTTGTCTGCCCTATTAATTTGGGCTTAAACCAAATTAATCCTTACAGGATAGGTCAGTCGTCAAAAAAGGAGTGCAAATTTATAGATATTTTATTTACGGATAGTGATATTTTTTCAAAATTCCAGTGAATTGCTAATCCTCTTTTATTGTTAAATAAATAATAGAATTTTAAGTGTGACGAAAAAATAGATTCAGGTGGTAATTGATGCTGTAGAGGAGAAAAAGGAGATAATTTGTAGATATCGAAGGCTGCTTCGCAAGGCCAAGCCCATTTTGGAGCCTGGTGACGCAAAGCTTATAAAGCGTGCATTCACAATTTCACTGGAGGCGCATAAAAACATGCGCAGAAAATCGGGCGAGCCATACATATTTCATCCATTGGCTGTTGCTGAAATTTGTGTGGAGGAGATTGGACTGGGAACTACCTCTGTCGTAGCTGCTCTATTGCACGATGTAGTCGAGGATACTGACATAGAGCTGGAAGACATCGAGCGGATGTTTGGTAAGAAAATAGCTAAAATCACCGATGGATTAACGAAAATCAGTGGCGTATTTGAGTATGGCACTTCCGCACAGGCAGAGAACTTCAGAAAGATGTTGTTTACCCTTTCTGAGGATGTGAGAGTGATCCTAATTAAGCTGGCTGATCGGTTACATAATATGCGCACGCTGGCAAGTATGCCGCGCAATAAGCAGTTAAAAATAGCTTCAGAAACTATTTACCTGTATGCACCACTTGCCCATCGACTTGGTTTAAATACGATCAAAAGTGAACTGGAAGATCTTTATCTCAGGTTTACCGATGAGAATGTGTATGAAGAGATTGCTTCCAAAATAGACAACACCAAGGCTTCCAGGAATAGATTTATCAAGCTATTCATTACCCCTATAAAAGAAGAGCTGGACAAACTTAATATCAGCTATGAAATAAAAAGCAGGCCAAAGTCCATTCACTCAATTTGGAGTAAAATGCAAAAGCAAAATATTCCATTTGATGAAGTATATGATTTGTTTGCGGTACGATTGATTCTAGATACTCCGGAAGACCAGGAGAAGTTTTATTGCTGGCAGGCTTACTCGGTAGTCACTGATTACTATACACCCAATCCAGACAGACTTAGAGACTGGATAAGCACCCCCAAAGCAAATGGCTACGAATCATTACATACTACTGTAATGGCCAAAAATGGTCAATGGGTAGAGGTACAAATAAGAACCAGGCGTATGGATGAGATTGCCGAGAAGGGTTATGCAGCGCATTGGAAATACAAAGACAATATTGGTAGCCATGAGTCCAACCTGGAAAAATGGTTGGTGCACGTCAGAGAATTATTGGAACGACAGGATTTGTCTGCGCTGGAATTTGTTGATGATTTTAGAGGCAATCTCTTCAATGAAGAAATTTTTGTATTTACGCCAAAGGGTGAGCTAAAAACACTTCCTAGTGGTGCCACCGCGCTCGACTTTGCCTTTGAGATACATACAGATGTAGGGGCAAAGTGCATCGGTGCCAAAGTAAACCAGAAACTGGTTCCAATTAATCAGGTACTAAAAAATGGTGACCAAATTGAGATTTTAACATCGGCCAAACAGAAACCCAATGAAGACTGGCTTCGGTTTGTGGTCAGCTCTAAGGCCAAATCAAAGATTAGAGATGCCTTAAAGGAAGATAAAAAAACGATAGCAGAAGAAGGAAAAGAACTCCTTCTAAGGAAGTTAAAGCAAATGAAGCTTGACCCAAATAATCAAATGTTTGAGAGAATGAGGGCTTACTTCAAAGTAAATTCTCAGTTTGATTTGTATTTCAAAGTAGGAAGAGGCTTAATTACAGTCAATGATATAAAACGTTTTAAGGAATTTAAACCACCTTCTTCTGTTAAGTCCAAACCTCAAATAAATGATGCAAAAGATATTGAGCAGGAAATCTCAAAAGTAAAAGGCAGGTACGATGATATCTTGCTTATAGGTGAAGACATGGATGTGGTGGAGTACAAACTGGCCAAATGCTGCTCGCCCATTCCTGGAGATGATGTGTTTGGTTTTGTTACGGTAAATGAAGGAATTAAAATTCACCGTACCAATTGTCCCAATGCGACCGAACTATTAGCTAGCCACGGCAATAGAGTGATTAAGGCAAAGTGGACTTCTCAGCACGAGGTGGCATTCCTTACCGGGCTTAAAATCATTGGAACGGATAGGGTTGGATTAATCAATGATGTCTCGAAAATAATATCAGAAGAATTGAAGGTAAATATGAGTTCTATCTCCTTCAGAACAGATAATGGCATTTTTACAGGGGAGATAATGCTTTATGTGAACGACACACGTCACTTGGATATCTTAATCAAAAAATTGGAAAAAGTAGATGGTGTAGTCACCGCTAATCGCTTTGATTCCAAAAATATTGAGAATACTAATCTGGAAAAGGTGAATAGCGGATAAAACAGGTTCCCTATCGGCTTGTAGATAGCAGTTCTTAGCCATGTTATCCGCAACAACTCTTATATTTGTTGGTTGAAACGAGGGTATGCCTATAAATCAAAAAGTTTACGAGGAGGTTCAAAAGATTTTCACAGCTTATCTTGAAAGTAAGGAATTGAGAAAGACCCCCGAACGCTTTGCTATACTGGAGGAAATCTATTCCCAGGATGGACATTTCGATGTAGAGTCACTTTACATCAATATGAAAAACAAAAACTATCAGGTAAGTAGGGCAACCGTATACAATACGCTTGACTTGTTAGTGGAGTGCGATCTGGTAAGTAAGCACCAGTTCGGTAAAAATCTGGCTCAATATGAAAAGTCATTTGGTTACAAGCAACATGATCATTTGATTTGCACCGATTGTCATAAAGTCACTGAATTTTGCGACCCACGAATTCAAAATATTCAAAATACAGTAGAGGAATTGCTTCATTTTAATGTAATGCATCACTCTTTAATACTTTACGCTACCTGCACCAAAAAAAACTGTGAAAATAGAAAGGCATGAATTTTAGACAAGAAATAAGCGCCAACACCCTTATGCTGAGGATTGCCGGAGATCTTATAGGAGAAGACAGCGGCACACAGCTTATAGAAGCGGTAAATGATGCCCTTAGCCATAAAGTGGTTATCTGTATTGTTGATATATCAGAATTACGCTACATCAATAGCAGCGGTATCGGAGTGCTTATTACTATCCTTACAAAATTTAGGAATAAAGGAGGAGAAGTTTATTTGCTGAACCCGTCCGAAAGCGTAAAAAAGTTATTAGCCATAACAAAATTGAATGCCATTTTTCAGATTGTAAAAACTGAAGAGGAGGCCATCGCATTATCCAAAAAGTAATCAGCTCAAAATGAAAGTAGATGTATTACTGGGTCTTCAATGGGGAGATGAAGGTAAAGGTAAAATTGTTGATGTGCTGGCTCCCAAGTACGATGTAATTGCCCGTTTTCAAGGGGGCCCCAATGCAGGTCATACCCTTGAATTTGATGGCATTAAACATGTACTTCATCAAATTCCCTCAGGAATATTCAGGCCGAATACCAAAAACGTGGTGGGAAACGGAGTAGTGCTTGACCCCGTCATTTTCAAGGCCGAAATTGAAAAACTGGTCAAGTTTAATCTGGAAGTAAGAAAGAATCTCTTCATTTCGAAAAAAGCAACAATCATTCTACCCACTCATAGGTTGCTCGATCAAGCGTATGAAAAGGAAAAGGGAGAGCACAAAATTGGAAGTACCTTGAAGGGTATAGGCCCCTCTTATCAGGATAAGATTGGTAGACAAGGTTTGAGGGTGGGTGATACCTTATCAGAAAATTTCAAATCTAAATTTCAAAAACTAACTGACCTGCATTTTAGCATTCTTAAAAATCATGATCTGGAGTATAACTGGGAAGAGCTTGAAAACGAATTTTTCAAAGCCATCGATTTTTTGAAACAATTCGAACTCATTGATAGTGAATACTTTTTAAACAAGGAGATTAAATCTGGTAATTCAATTTTGGCAGAAGGAGCACAGGGGTCATTGCTGGATATTGACTTCGGAAGTTATCCCTTTGTTACCAGTTCAAGTACTGTGACAGCCGGTGCGTGTACAGGATTGGGCGTAGCCCCCCATCACATTGGTGAGGTATTTGGCATCTTTAAGGCGTATAGTACCAGGGTAGGAAGTGGGCCATTCCCCACCGAGCTTTTGGATGAGGATGGTGAAAAGATGCGGAAGGCAGGAAATGAATTTGGGTCAACAACTGGTCGCCCCAGAAGATGCGGTTGGATTGATTTGCCAGCTTTAAAATATTCTATTATGATTAATGGGGTTACCAAACTCCTTATGATGAAAGCCGATGTACTTGATGACTTTTCTACAATAAAGGCCTGTACCATGTATGAATTAGCCAATGGCAAGATTACCGACTCACTTCCTTACGAACTGGTAAATGAGAAGATAACACCTGTGTATACGGAGTTAAAGGGATGGAACACATCCCTTAAAAATATTACCAAAGAAAATATGCCCGAAGAACTTACTGCATATGTTTCCTTCTTGCAAAATGAGCTTGAAGTACCAATTACATTGATCTCGACAGGTCCAGACCGCCTTCAGACCATTCATTTGTAACCCTCTCGCAAAAAATATTTCGAAAAGGCACTTGCATTACCCAAATTCGAGGATTATCTTTGCAATCCGTTTTGGAAAAAGGTGGGCTCCAGTCGGGAGTTTAGCCAGATCACACAAGGTTTTTTAAGCCTCAAAATGAGTTGAAAATGATCAACTCAAAACGTTCTTTGAATAGATGTAATTTTGATAGCGGACCCGTTTCATAGTCGATAG
>CAYPDF010000028.1:0-24152 GCA_964409415.1 uncultured Ohtaekwangia sp.
CTGATAAAGACTTTATCTTTTCGGAGCGACTGTCGATGGATAGCGCGTGCTACCAATTCTTTACCGGTTCCATTTTCTCCAAGTATCAATACATCTGCGTCTGTACCCGCAACACGATCTATCAATTCTCTTACTCGCTCAATCGCTGCCGATGTTCCAACAAAATCTGTAAACCCAATATCCAGATCACTACTCAATTTTTCCTGGGTCAGTTTTACTTTTTCCAACTCCTTCTTTGATTTTCTTAATTGAAGTGCGGATAATAGGGTACCAAGTAGTTTTTGATTCTTCCATGGCTTTAAAACAAAATCAGTGGCGCCACTTTTCATGGCCTTTACTGCCAGGTCAACTTCTCCGTATGCGGTGATGAGGATAACAACAGCCTGCGGGTCGGTTTTCAAAATTTTATCTAACCAATGAAAGCCCTCTTCACCATCATTTAGACCTTTATTGAAATTCATATCCAATAAAATTACATCGTAATCCTGCTGATTAAGTAAAATGGGAATCCTTTCAGGATTTTCCTCGATGGTTACGTTGGTAAATTCCTGTTTCAGAAACATCCGGGCCGTTTCCAATACATCCCGGTCGTCATCAACAATAAGTAGGTTGCCTTGTGTCATAGATTGTCAGAGGCAACAATGTAGGAAATTGTAACGAATTCACACACAAGAGTGTATCGATTGCGATACATTGTTGGCCAATATCGAACAAATGTTGTCTATAAAGTTCTGTAAAACAGCCATTTACATACATGGCATGTTATTGGCGAAAGGAAGGAGGAAATGACTAAAATATGGTTTGCTGTGGTCTTGTTTAACGGTGAGTTACTAATCCATCAAAGTAGTAGTGGTCAATCCAGTTGAATCATTAAAAAATGAATAGGTATGTGGAGAAATACAATTAAGTCTTCTTTTAGGTCTATTATTAAAAACAGAAGTCATACGTTAATCAATTTGATCGGGCTATCGTTCGGGATTACCGCTGCTATTATTCTTGCCTTGGTAGTAAAATATGAATTGAGTTTTGATAATTATCACCTCAACGGAAAGCGTATATTCAGGGCGGTTACAGAGAGAATCAACTATGGAGAACAGGACTATACATCAGGAATTACTTACCCACTGGTTGAGGCTATGCGAAATGACTTTCCGGACATTGAATATGCAACCATCACGGATGCCAACCAGGGTGATCCCGTATTGGGGATAGCACAGCCGGATGGTTCGATGGAAAGATTTAAAGAAACCTTAGTAGCCTTTGCTGATCCGGAATACTTTAAAATGTTCAGCTATCAATTCATAGAAGGTGGCCCTGATGCATTGCTAACAGAAAAGTCAATTGTACTTAGTCAATCTCTTGCAAGGAAGTATTTTGGAGATTCACCGGCAGTAGGTAAGATTATCAACTATAACAATTTATATGACCTGACTGTGACTGGTGTGGTGAAAGATGCGCCTAAAAATACTGACTTGCCTTTTCGCGCAATTATTTCTTACCGATTGGGGGCGGATAAGCATGGATGGGAGGATTGGGATTCATCTTCTTCGTCCATTAATTGTTATGTTCAATTGAAGCCTGGTGTTAATGCGGATGACTTGCAGGATAAAATGAAGGGCTGGCATCTTAAATATTTCACTGGCGATAATAAGGAGGCAGGAGAGACGAGAACCTATTTTTTGCAGCCGTTATCCACTATTCATTTTGATCAACGATTCACAAACTATAGTGATAAAGTAATTTCCAAAACTACCATATGGTCATTGGTGTTGATAGGTTTGCTTTTGCTTGTTACCGCCTGTATTAATTTTGTTAATCTTAACACCGTACTGATTTTCAATAGGGCCAAAGAAGTGGGGATCAGGAAGACAATGGGCGGCTCCAGGTTTCATTTGATGGCTCAATTCCTGGGCGAAACATTTATGATAGCAGCGGTAGCCGTGCTGCTCTCATCAGGATTAGCCGAACTTTCATTGATACAACTGGCTCCCATACTTGGCTATCAGCTAAATTTTGAGCCGCTAACGGATGGATTCACCTTTCAGATGCTTTTGATCTTTCCTTTTTTAATCACGTTGTTGGCGGGTTTATACCCAGCAATTTCCCTGGCGACATTTAACCCTATTCGGGCACTCAAAAACAAAATTGTGGATGGCGAGACCAGGGGACTAACGTTGAGAAGGAGCCTGATTGTGGTTCAGTTAATAATCTCTCAGGTATTGATCATTTGTACCCTGGTGGTGCTGAATCAAATGGATTATTTCATGAGCCGACCTATGGGATTGAACAGTTCAGCGATTATTGAATTTGAATTACCCGAAAATAAAAACATTGATTTGCTAGGTTTGAAAGATCGGCTAGCCAATGTACCGGGTGTCTCGTCAGTTTCAATGAGTAACAATGGTTCTGTCAGTGAATCAACCTGGGGAGGAGAGTTTGAGGCTGACGTTAATGGGACTCATGTGAAGAAAGATGTAGTAGTAAAATTTGCGGACGAGGATTATGTAAAGACCTATCAGCTTAAATTGTTGGTGGGTGAGGATTTTGTTAGATCTGATTCTGTAGATAGATTTTTAGTTAATGAAGAATTTGTTCATGCACTGGGTCTTTCCTCCAATGAGGAAGCTATTGGTGTTCCCGTTGAGGTATGGGGAAGGAAGGCAATGATTTCAGGCGTGGTTAAAAATTTTAATTCCAGTTCGCTGAAAGATGAAATTTTGCCACTTATTATCATTCCAGATAAAAGGCGATTTTTTATTTGTGCTGTAAAGCTTAACTCAGCCGATGTGCGTGAAGTAATGGGTAGCATAGAAAGTCAGTGGCAACATTATTTTCCTACCTATATTTTTGAATACACTTTTCTGGATGACACCATTCGGAAATTTTATGAGCAGGAGAGAAGAACTTCAAATTTGTTGTCGCTGTTTTCAGGCATCGCCATTTTAATAGGATGTATTGGCTTGTTTGGGTTGGTGTCGTTTATGGTGGCAAAAAAAACAAAAGAAGTAGGAATACGAAAGACCCTCGGTGCCAGTGTGGCAAATATCATGATGCTTTTTACGCGAGAGTTCATTGCTCTTATTGTGGTTTCATTTATTATATCCGCACCACTCGCTTACTATTTTATGGGGGAATGGTTGGATAATTTCGCATACCGGATTTCTCCTGGCATTGGAATATTTTGTTTAGGAGTTTTACTGCTGACGGTTGTAGTGTTGGGAACCGTTGGATTTAAATCATTAAAGGCTGCTGTAGCCAACCCCATTGACGCACTTAAAGATGAGTGATAAATAATTAGTAATGATTAAAAACTACATTAAGATTACATTTAGAAACCTGCTTCGTAATAAGGTTTCTACTACTATTAATTTGCTAGGACTTAGTTTAGGCATCAGCATTTGTTTACTCATTTTCTTACTCATTGATTATGAATTAAACTTTGATAAGTTCCATACTAAAAAAGACCGCATTTTCAGAGTCACCAGGGAAGAGTCGGGCGGATCATTGACAAAGCATTCCTCTTCCACCCCATTTCCCTTGCGGGCAGCCTTAGTAAACGATTACCCTGAACTGGAGGCAGTTACACAAATCTATCCACCAGATGAATACCAGTTGAAGGTGGGAGAAAAAATGTGGTTGGAACCAAATGTAATTTTTGCTGATTCATCGTTTTTCAAGGTTTTTGATTTCCCAGCGATAGAAGGAAACCCACTTCAATCATTTAAGGATAAAAATGTAGCGGTAGTCACTGAGTCTATGGCGCGAAATCGCTTTGGTTTGGGATCACCCATTGGACAAATAGTAAATATTTCTGAGGTAGTCGATGTAGAAATTGTTGGTGTTATTAAGGATCCTCCAAAAAACTCCCACCTTACTTTTTCAATGATTGTGTCGATTGACTCTTTTAATGATGAATTTATTGGTGCGTTTAAATATGATTCATGGAATGTGACAATTGAATTTACCAACTACATCCTGCTTCCTGATGGTGTTTCTGAAGCTGATTTTGAGGAAAAAATGGCGGCAATACCGAAGAAGTATTTATCTGAAGAGAGCGCAACAAAAACGAGATATGAATTACAACCTCTGAACGAAATTCATTTTGATAAAGCGTATGCGCAATCGAATCCGGGATATACTATTGACATCACCTACCTCTTGGTGCTTGGATTAGTAGGTGTTTTCATATTGTTATTGGCCTGTATAAATTTTATTAACTTAAGTACTGCCGTAGCCATTAGGAAGGCAAAAGAAGTGGGGGTGAGGAAGGTAATGGGGGCTTCCCGGTGGCAGTTAGTGGGTCAATACATGGGAGAGGCATTGGTGCTTACATTGTTTTCGGCATTGATTGCATTGGGCATAGCTGAACGTGTACTTCCTTCCTTAAATACCTTTTTGGATACAGGTATGTCCATGCTCACGTTAAGCAATCCATCCTCTGTTTGGATATTTGCGAGTGGTATTTTACTGGTTTCGTTATTGTCTGGCTTGTATCCTGCCTGGGTTTTATCAGGGTACAAACCTGTGGCCGCTTTGAAAGCCAGATTGAGTAGCCACAATAGCTCCTCACTTTTTCTCAGAAGTGGATTGGTCACCTTCCAGTTTGTGATTAGTCAGGTTCTGATTATTGGAACTATTGTGGTGGCAAGTCAGATGAATTTTTTTAGAAACAAGCCACTTGGGTTTGATAAAGAACAGATCGTAACTTTTTCTTTAAATGAAAATGACCCTGTATTGCTTCATACACTTAAAACTGAATTGCTATCGAATAGCAATGTGAAAAACGTTTCTTTCGCTGTAGGAGCACCTACATCTAAAAATGACATTAACTCTGAAATGAAAGTGACTGGTCTTGAAGGAGATTTTGAGGTGTCGTTTAAAACAGTAGACTTCGATTATTTGAAGACGTACAATTTGCAGCTTGCTTCAGGCAGGTGGTATATAAAGGAGAATCAGAATGCTGAAGAAATAGAATTTGTAATTAACGAAACAGCCGCTCGTGAATTGGGTTATTCTTCAGAAGAAGTCCTGGGTAAAGAGATTTTATTTGGTATGAATAATATCAAAGGAAATGTAGTGGGAGTAGTTAAGGATTTTCATGTGAAGTCCCTTCGCGAAGCAATTAAGCCCATAATTATGTTTCAATATCCTAAGCTTTATTTTGAAGGGGGAGTTAAGATTTCCAACAATAACATCCCCGAAACTATTGAACACATTAAGAAAGCATGGGAGCAGGCCTTTCCTGGTTATTTGTTTACCTATGAGTTTCTTGACGATGCCCTGGCCAGGAATTACAGCAGGGAAGAGCAACTCTTCTCTATCTTTAAAATATTCGCTGGAATATCAATTGGCATTGGATGTCTCGGGTTATTTGGTCTTATCTCTTTTCTGGTTGTACAAAAAACTAAGGAGGTAGGGGTGAGAAAAGTATTGGGTGCCTCTGTCTCTGGTATTGTGCTATTGTTTTCTAAAGATTTTATGAAGCTGTTGCTTATTGCTTTCTTCATTGCTGTACCGCTAAGCTGGTATGCAATGGGGCAGTGGTTAAGCGGTTTTGCATATCGAATCGATTTATCACCTTTTTATTTTATACTGGGTGGCCTCATCAATCTGGTCGTTGCGTTCGTGACGATAGGCTATCAGGCAAGAAAGGCGGCCATAGCCAATCCTATTGATTCGTTAAGAGATGAATGAAAACTATAACAATACACAGACTTACTTAAAGAAGATTAAAATGAATTTTGATAAAGAATATGCTTAAAAATTATTTCACCATCGCCATTCGCAACCTAAAAAGGAATTTAAGTTATTCCGTCATTAATGTTTTTGGCCTTGCCTTGGGGATCACCTGCAGCCTGGTGCTTTTTCTAATGATTACCTTCTACACGAGCTTTGACAACTATCATGTCAATAAAGATCGTATTTATAGGGTAGTATCCTCATCCAATAATAATGGAAGGCAAGATTTTGGTGCGGGAGTTCCTGTGCCACTCCCTGAAGCGATTAGAAATGATTTCTCTGGTGTTCAGTATGTTTTATTTATTTCTGCCTCACACGATGGATTGATAACCGTTGAGAATAATGGATCTCGAAAGATTTTTGAACAGGAAGACGGCTTTGCTTTTACCGATTCAACTTATTTTACATTTTTCAACAGAAAAATACTTGCCGGAGATTACAAAACTGCTTTGCAAGAGCCCAACCAGGTACTATTATCCGAAAAAACCGCCAAAAAGTTCTTTGGAGAGCGTAACCCATTAGGGGAATCGATTCGATTGAATAATAAGATTGATTTGAAAGTAACTGGTTTAATGGAAGATCACCCGGAGAACACAAACTTCCCTTTTGAAATGCTAATTTCTTATGCAACCATAGCTAAGGAACATGAAGAGGGAGGTTGGAACAGTACTTATAGTGATGATCAATGTTTTTTGATGTTGCAGACTGGAGTGTCCCCTCAAGATATTGATCAACAGTTTCCTGACTTCATTGAAAAATATCAGGGAGAACATGTTAAGAATGAAGCGAAAAGATGGTTACAGCCACTTAATGAATTGAACCATGATAGCAGGTTTGGCAATTATAACTACAATACCATTAGCAAATCTACCCTACTTGCTATGGGTGTGGTGGCCATATTTCTGCTAATCACAGCATGTATCAATTTCATAAATCTTTCCACAGCTGTAGCTGTTAAAAGATCAAAAGAGGTTGGTATCAGAAAAGTGTTAGGTGGTCAACGGGGACAGTTGGTGAGGCAGTACCTGGCTGAGACTGGATTAATCACGCTGGTGGCCATGTTGTTGTCTGTAGGCTTATCAGAGTTGGCATTGATTCGGTTGAATTCTTTTCTGGACCTTAACCTGCACGTAGATTTTACTAATATACAACTCATCCTATTCTTGGTCATCGTATGGATGGTGGTTAGTATAGCTTCCGGTTTTTATCCTGCGTTGTTGTTGTCTGGCTTTAGTCCAGCACAGGCGCTGAAAAATAAAATTACCAACCGAAGCACTGGAGGGTTTGCTTTGCGCAGAAGTCTGGTGGTATTTCAATTTGTGATCTCCCAATTGTTGATTGTTGGAACTGTAATCCTATTGTCGCAGATGAATTTTTTGGAAAACAAAGATCTTGGATTTTCCAAAGACGCTGTTATTAATTTACCCATTCCGGATAATGCACCCTTGAACAATAAGAAGGTGCTGAAGTCTGAATTGTTGAGGTTGGGTGGAGTAGAAAGTGTGAGTCTGTGCAATACACCACCATCCAGCGGCTCGGTGTCCATGACATCCTTTACCGTAGAGGGGATACCAGATGGTCACGTTGCACAGGTTAAGTTAACCGATGAAAATTATGTTGATTTGTTCAAGATAGAATTGCTGGCAGGAAATAACCTGGTGGGTTTGGATACGGCCAACTCCTGCCTGGTGAATGTGCGGCTCCTGAAATCGTTAGGAATGGAAAATCCAGAAGACATACTTGGAAGAGTCATTGCTATTTGGGGAATGAAATTACCGGTGGCAGGTGTGGTAAAAGATTTTCATACCATGTCGCTCACCCGTGAAATAGATCCTACTATCCTTTTCAATGAGCTCGACAATTACCGCACGGCATCGGTTAAATTAAAAGCAGGAACGCTAAAACAGACCTTAAGCGAAATAGAGAAGGCATGGACAGCACAATACCCCGACTTTTTATTCAGCTATGAATTTCTTGACAATGAGATAAAAGAGTTTTATGAATCAGAGCAGAAAATGTCAACCCTACTGATTCTCTTTTCAGGGATAGCCATTACCATTGGTTGTTTAGGATTATATGGCTTGATCTCTTTTATGGCCAATGAAAAAGAAAAGGAAATAGGTGTGCGCAAAGTATTGGGGGCATCTACCGGAAACATCCTAGTCATTTTCTCAAAGGAATTTATTATTCTGATCATTGTCGCTTTTGTTATTGCATCCCCTTTGGCTGCGTATGTGATGGGTGAGTGGCTCAACAACTTTGCCTATCGGGTGCCGCTCAATAGTCTCATGTTTGTGGCAGGTATTGGCATTACATTACTCATTGCCCTGGCTACGGTAGGCTATCGCTCAGTAAAAGCGTCTATAGCCAATCCAGTGGAGGCGTTGAGAAATGAATGAACTAGATACTTGATCCTGGATCCTGGCGGCTAGCATCCAGTATCCAGTATCGAATTTTTGACTATAAATTTATACACATGTTAAAAAACTATTTTAAGTCATCCATCAGAAACATTTTACGCGAGCGCTACTTTTCTATTATCAATGTGCTGGGACTTGCTTTAGGTATTGCCGTGTGCCTTTTGATTTGGAGTTATGTGAAATTTGAATTGAGTTTTGATAATTTTCATAAAGACCTGGATAGGTTGTACAGGGTAAACCAAACTTTGGTATGGGCGCCCGATGGTGGGATGATGGGCTCAACGGGTCCCCAGTTGGCGTTGGTACTGCGGGAAGACTTTCCGGAGATTGAAGAATCCATGAGGGTGAATACAGCTTATGGCTATCTCGTGCGGTACCAACATCCGAATGGGAAAATAGATGCATTCAATGAAGAAAACATCCTGGCCGCTGACTCTAATTTTTTCAATTTCTTTTCCATTCCGCTAAAAGAAGGGAATCCGAAAACGGCATTAAAGGGTGTTAATAAGGTTGTTATCTCGGATAAAATTGCTAAAAAGTTTTTTGGAGATGAGCCTGCAATCGGAAAGATGTTGCAAATGGGTGATGACAACAGGTCGGTTGAAGTGACGGGAGTTACCGAAAGGCAGCCGGATAACATGCATTTTCATTTTGATTATTTGATTTCAATCTATACCAATCCAAACATCAAGCGATTTGAGTGGAGTTGGGTATGGACCCAAACAGCTACTTACATAAAGTTGAAGCCAGGTGCCGATGTAAAAGCACTGGAAAAGAAAATGGCAGGTATGGTTGATCTCTATGTGAAGCCCAGCCTTGGCAGATTGGGAATGAATTATGATGAATTCATGAAGGGAAAAGGGGAGTGGATATTTAAACTGCAACCTGTCCGAAGCATTCATCTTTTTTCTGATGGTGTTGACAATCGCCTGGGGCCTATAGGTGACATTAAGTATGTTCAGATATTTTCACTGGTTGCTTTTTTTGTTCTGGTGTTGGCCATCATCAATTTTGTTAATCTTTCTACGGCTCGTGGAGCATCAAGGGCCAAGGAAGTAGGTGTGAAAAAAGTTTTGGGTGCCTACAGACAATCACTGATCTTTCAATTTCAATTGGAGTCGATATTGATGGCCACTATTGCCACTTTACTGGGTTTGGGGCTATTGGAATTATTTAGAATTGTCATCTCCAGTGTAATGAGTATTGATATGCCGTTTTCAATTTGGGATGGTCGTAGTAATATTTGGTTATTACTCCTTTTGCCGCTCATCGTTGGGTTTGTTGCCGGTATTTATCCTGCTTTTTACCTCACCAGTTTCAAACCTGCTAATGTATTAAAAGGAAAAATTGCCTCAGGGTTTAAGTCTGGGTTAAGAAATGGTCTGGTGACTATCCAGTTTGTGGTTTCCATTGTTTTTATTATAGCCACCATTATTGTTCAGCAGCAGTTGGAATTCTTTCAATCTGAGAACCTCGGCTTTAATAAGGAGAACATATTAGTAATCAGTAATGCACAAAAGCTTAAGGATAATGTGGATGCATTTCGCAACGAGGCTACTGGTTTGGCAGGCGTGGTAGACGCCAGCGTAGCGATGACGGTTCCAGGTCGAGGGTCCTATGAAGATGTCTTTAGGGGTGAAGGAACAGATATCGAACTTTCCATTGCGCAATCCAAAATTGACGAACATTATTTTAAGACCCTGGGATTGTCGTTAGTGGCTGGGCGATCGTTTGACATCAATAGTCCAGGGGATAAGACCAAGGTTATACCCAATGAAACAGCCGTTCGCCTATTCGGCTGGACACCCGAAGAAGCCATAGGAAAAAGAATTATTTATTCTGAGCTTGGTGATGACGTAGGAGAGATCATTGGTGTAGTAAAAGATTTTCATTTCGTTTCGCTAAATCGGCAGGAAATTATTCCGTCCATATTTTATCACAACGATTCCCCCATGTGGGAAATTGGAAAAGTGATAGCTATAAAATTTGAAAGCAATCACGCGGAGGATATTATCGCATCTTTAAAGCGTAAGTGGGATGAGCGCGTGAATGATGCACCATTCGAGTATGGATTTTTGGATCAGGAGTGGGCCCAACAATATCAGCAAGAACAGCGGCTGGGAGGATTGTTTAGCGTTTTCGCTGGACTTTCCTTATTGATAGCCATGATTGGATTGGTGGGTTTGGTTACCTATTCTGCTGAACAACGTAAAAAAGAAATTGGGATCAGGAAAGTAATGGGGGCATCTGTCAATCAGGTAGTTTTTTTACTTAATAAAAACTTCACGGTACTTGTATTAATAGCATTTGCCATTGCTGTACCGCTTGGCTGGTATGCAATGAATGAGTGGTTAAGTCAGTTTCCTTATCACATTGAAATTAGCATTGGATCATTTGCTGTTGCAGGTTTATTAATGCTGACCATTACCTGGGTAACCGTAGCCTATCAATCCATCAAAGCCGGATTGAAGAACCCAGTGGATGTGTTAAAAGAAGAGTAGAGGCATATAAATGGGTTGTAAGCACAGTCTTTACTAAGAAAAAAGCCTCAGTTTGAGCAAATTAGGAAAGGTCTTTCAATTATTGAGCGCCAAATTATAAACGGCCTTTTGGCAAGTAATCTTAATAGAGGTATCACTGGTTTTATAGACAGAATTATTAATTAAACGCTTGTTTAAGTTTTAAACAAGTGTTTAATTTGCGCCCTGTTTTCGGAAAACCATGACAAAAGTGAAGATTTTGGCAGCCGCCAAAGAACTTTTTGAGGAAAAGGGATTTGATAGGACTACTGTGAGAGAGGTGGCCACGAAAGCAGAAGCGAACGTGGCTTTAATAAACTACCATTTTGGTTCCAAGGAAAATCTACTGGCTTCCATAGTGGAGGAAATGACGGATCAAACCCGCCTGAGATTAACAGATATTAATAACACCACTTCGGACCCCATCCAAAAATTGAATCAAGTAATTGATTTGTATGTAGATAGATTGCATTCAAATCGCAATTACTATCAGATGATTCATCGCGAAATGTCTACGCGATTGCTACGACCTGAACTGCATGATTTGCTATCCAAAATAATAAAGCGCAATAAAGATGAGATTAAGAAAATATTGGAGGATGGACAGCATAAAAAGATTTTCAGAAAAGACATCGATCTGGATCTTGTAATTAGTACAATTTTTGGTCTTATGTATCAAACTACTCATTCGGGATTTAGGGAAAAGATAATTGGAGCCAAAGAAGATGCTGATGCCTTTAAGGAGAGAGTAAAGAAGCATCTCAAGGAAATGTTGAAAAGCTATATCGTTAAGTAAGTCATATGACAAAAATCAGATTTGTAATATTATCCTTTGTGTGCGGTTGCATTTCCATCGGCTATGCGCAACATATTCAAAAAATTACGCTCCAATCGGCTGTGGCAATGGGAGTGGAGAACAGTACGCAACTGATGACCTCTCATGCAAAGCTGACAGAAGCACAGGCCAAGGTGAGGGAAGCGCAAGATCGATTTTTACCCGATGTCGGTGTAAGTGGATCTTACCTGAGAGTAAATACACCCAACATTAAAATGTCTAAACCTTCTGATAATAGCAGTGGCTCAAACAATGGACCGAGCTCTTCCCCATTGTCTTCATTTTCCAATTTGCATTCCCTTGGATTGCTTCAGGTTACAGCCTCTGAGCCTCTTTTTAATGGATTTAAACTTCGCCACAACAAAACGATGACGAAGTACCTGGAGGAAGCCGCTCGTTATGATGTAGAGACTACCAAAAGTGCAGTAGCACTTAATACCATGAAGGCAGTTTATCAATACTATGAACTGCTGGAGACCAGAAAAGTGGTTGAGGAAAATTTGAAGCAAGCCGAGCAACGCGCGGAGGAATTCAGGAACCTGGAAAAGAATGGTGTTCTTCCCCGCAATGATAGATTGCGTGCTGAACTACAGGCCAACTCAATCGAACTTGGCTTGACAGAAGTTAATAATAATGTGCAAATGGCTGAATATAACTTAATCATTCTATTGGGCTTGCCGGAAGATACACAGGTAGTGTTGGATACTAATGGAATGTTTGAAGTATCTGAGAATAGCACTTGGGAGGAATACCTTCAACAAGGTTTAGAGAATAGAAATGAATTAAAATCAGTAGCCTATAAAGTAAAAGCAAGTGAGATGAATTATAAAATGGTGAAGGCCGATCGACTTCCATCTTTGGGGCTGAGCGCAGGGTTAGTTAATGCATACCTGCCTAATGTGGTCACTATTAATAATGCACTTAATGCCGGGCTATCCTTAAGGTATAGCATTACTGGCGCTCTTCATGCGTCCCATAAAATGCGTGAGGTACGGGCCCAAATGGATCAGGTAGATGCTGCTCAGAAGGAGATAGGTAACAATATCAGAATGGAGATAAAACAAAATTTTTTAAAGTACAGGCAAATGCAGGATAAGCTGGAGATTACTGACCGGGCGATAGCGCAAGCGCAAGAAAACTTTACAATCTGTGAAAACAAATACAAAAATGGATTGCTTCTTTTATCTGACTACCTGGATGCAAACACATTGTTACTTGAAAGCAAACTTAATTATGCGACCACCCATGCGGATGTTATGGTAGCCTACTATGAATTGCAGCAATCAATTGGAAATCTTAAATAATAAAACTCAGTTGTTTTAAATAGTATGGAATCGAATTCAAATAAAAATCGTAAAAATAAAGCCTTTGCTGTTGTACTGGTTGTACTGGTTACACTGGGTTTGATATTTGGAGTAACCAAATACATTCATGGGTTATCACATGAAGAAACTGAAGATGCACAAGTAGATGCAGACATTAGCCCGATCATACCGAAGATATCTGGGTATATCGATAAGCTTTATATCGATGATAATCAGTTGGTAAAAAAGGGGGACACACTGGTAGTATTAGATGACAGGGATTTTAAGTTAAAGGTAATGCAGGCACAGGCTGCCCTGGACAATGCCAACGCGAGTTTAGCAGCAGCAGAGGCGGGCTTCACCACTTCTTATGAGAATGTGCTGGGGGCCCAGTCCAATCTTGCTGCCTATGAGGCAAATATTGAAATAGCAGAAGTTAGAAAAAGGCGCGCTGAGCAGGACTTTAAAAGGTACGAGAACCTTATTGCATCTCACTCCATTACGCAACAGCAATTTGAACAGGCGCAGGCTGAGATGGAATCAGCGGTGAAGCAATTGGAAGTAGCCAGAAAACAAAAGGAATCTATATTCAGAGAGACTTCATCGCGTAAGTCCCAAAGTAATGTGAGTGAAAAGAACATTGCACTTGCTCGCACGATTGTCAAGGAGCGCGCAACAAATCTTGAGTTTGCACAATTGCAACTGTCTTATGCCTATGTGTTGGCACCCACAGCAGGAGTAATCTCCCGTAAGTCTGTACAACAAGGTCAGTTGGTTCAGGCGGGGCAATCTTTGTTTGCGCTTGTGAGCGAAAGTCAAAAATGGATCGTGGCCAACTTTAAAGAGACCCAGGTAGAGAAAATGAAACCGGGTCAATCGGTGGAGATCGAAGTAGATGCTTATCCCAGTGATAAATTTATGGGAAGAGTGGAATCGATATCTCCAGCTACGGGGGCAAAGTTTGCCTTACTTCCTGCTGACAATGCATCAGGCAACTTTGTGAAAGTGGTGCAACGAATACCTGTAAAAATTGTACTCACCGATGAAATTGAAAAATCCAAAAAGTTGAGAGCAGGGATGAATGTAATCGTAGACGTGCAGGTAGATTAATATGCTTCAAGAGGATTCTTTAGTAGAGTACGGGTTTACGCGTGCGATTATTACCATCACCGCCATATTTTGCGCGTTGCTGGAGATCATCGATACGACCATTGTAAACGTGGCACTGAATGACATGAAGGGTAACCTGGGGGCCACGCTCAGTGATGTGAGTTGGGTCATTACCGCTTATGCTATTGCAAACGTAATTATCATTCCTCTTACCAGTTGGCTTTCACAGCAGTTTGGAAGACGCAATTACTTTGCTGCTTCTATTATTCTTTTTACAGCTGCTTCTTTTTTATGTGGTAATGCTACCAATATCTGGGAGCTTGTATTTTTTAGATTTGTTCAAGGCCTTGGTGGTGGCGCCCTTCTGGTAACTTCTCAAACAATAATAACGGAGGTATATCCTGCTGAGAAACGAGGCATGGCGCAGGCATTTTATGGAATGGGTGTAATTGTGGGGCCAACGTTGGGACCGCCCCTTGGCGGATACATTGTCGATAACTTTAGTTGGCCTTATATATTTTATATTAACATACCTATTGGAATAATTGCTACGCTACTTACGCTCACTTATGTAAAAAGCCCAAATTATGGAGGGAAACGTTCAGCGGGAGAGATCGATTGGTGGGGGATTTTCTTTCTCATCATTGCGGTGGGTTCATTGCAGTTTGTATTGGAAAAAGGACAGGAGCATGATTGGTTTGAAGATGGAAGGATCATTGCCTTTTCCGTCCTGTCTTTCATTGGAGCTTACCTCTTTATTTGGAGGCAGTTGGTGTCTAGCAATCCAGTGGTTGATTTACGTGTATTAAAAAATCGCAACCTGGCGATAGGTACAGTATTGTCGTTTATTCTGGGCTTTGGTTTGTATGGCTCTACATTTATCATTCCATTGTTCACACAGAACTCACTTGGGTGGACTGCCCTACAGGCGGGACTTTTGCTGGTGCCCAGTTCGATAGCTACAGGTATGATGATGCCTATAGTAGGTCGTCTGATTCAAGCGGGCATTCCGCAGAAATATTTGATCGCACTCGGCTTCTCTATTTTCTTTGGATATAGTCTGTGGGCATACTCTATTATCACCCCGTATTCCGGAGAGGGTGATTTTTTTGTTTTGTTAATGGTGCGAGGTGTGGGCTTAGGACTTTTATTTGTTCCCGTTACTACATTGGCATTGTCAACTTTAAACGGAAAAGAAATTGGGCAAGGAGCAGCCTTTACAGGAATGGTGAGGCAGTTAGGTGGTTCTTTTGGTATCGCATTGATAAGTACTTTTATTAGCCGGGCCAACGTGCAGCATCGGGGTGATATGATCAGCCATATATCACCTTATGATCTCGATGTACAACAGCGCCTTGCTGCAATGAAAGCCGGCTTTATGTCACAAGGATTTGGTGTCGAGGCGGCCACCATGAAAGCCAATAAAATGTTGGATGTGATTGTGACCAGGCAGGCTGCGTTGCTCACCTATATGGACGTGTTTTTATACATTGGTATTTTCTTTTTATGCTGTATTCCTTTAGTACTTATTTTGAAGCCCTCTAAACGGAAAGTAGACCCTTCCCATGCGATTCATTAGCCAATGACGACAGAGATCAGGATTTCGATGCTGCAATAACGAACGTTAAGGTTAATTTCCTTACGGAATATCAATTGTCCAACGATCCACAGGGCCCCACATTAAACAAAGGTGATTTCTTCGGTGGCAAGTTTGGGGAAGTAGCCTTTGAAGATTGAGAAAAGGGTTGAGGAGTAATGAATGCTGGCTTCTAACTTTTCGATACTAGAATCCAGTAACTGGAATTAGCGCGGAAGTTACTTCCGTGCAAGAGAAACCATTCTAGTATCCAGAATCTAGACTTCAGCATCTGGTTATATCTTCTTTATTTTAATATTCCTGAACCAGGTCAACCCACCGTGATCTTGTAATCCAATATATCCGGTTTTATACTTACCATAGTCGGGATAATCTTTCCATTTGCCAGCCACCTTTCTATTCTCCCAGTCTTCTGACCAGGGCACAAACTCAACGGTCTTGACACCATTCAGCCAGTACTCCACTTTTTCTGGTGTAAAACGGATACGGGATTCGTTCCATTCACCAGCAGGCTTTACTACTTTATTTGCTGCGGGGGCGTACATGGCGTAATCGGCTCCTACAGTTTGCCAGTTTTGTAATTCCTCAGGATATCCAATGTCGTCTATCAGCTGATACTCCGGACCATTTTCATAGAGAGATTCATATTGATCTCCTTCAGCCACATGGTATAATAATCCACTGTTTCCTCCTTCGGAGATTTTCCATTCCAGCATCAAGTCGAAATTTTCGAATTTCTCTGCTGCATAAATAATGTCTTCGCCCCCGAGCTCATCTCCATGACCAGGCCCTTTTAAGGTGCCATCTTCAATAACCCAACCTACCGTCAATGTGTCTTGATTGTAAACTTTCCAACCTTCAGTGGATGTGCCATCAAATAGCATCTTCCATTCCCCTGGTGAGTCTGAGGTAGTCTCCTGTTTTTCTTTCTTAGGAGTGCATGCTGCCACGATGAGTATTAAAATAAAAAAGAGTGTGTATTTCATGTTGCGTTGATTATGATCGAACTTCCATTTTGATGGGATCCCAGTTGATATATTTGTTTTTAAAATAGCTGTCGTTGCAAAGTAGTGCAGGTGCAGCAGCCCTGAACCCAAAGACAGGGTCTTCCACCACAGTACCTTTTGTGCAGATGGCATTAAAGAAATTGCCAAAGTGATCGTAGTGGGCACCCTTGTAACCTTCTTCTGCTTTATAAATAGTTTCCAATGGCCCCACCATTTTCTTACGGTCTGTATAGGCACTAGCCGTTTCTTTTGACTTTGTATTAAGAAAGGGATCATCGTTATGCACTTCGGTGTTTTTCTGTAAAGTCACCCGATCCCACTCCACATTCATCGAGCCCTCACTGCCGACTAATCGCAGGTAAGTTGTGCCGCTGGTGCCATCTACGAAATTGCATCGGAGTGAAAGGTTAAATCCATCGTGCTCAACACTATCAGGATATTGAAACATCCCGAGTAAAACATCGGGTACCTCGCGTCCATCCTTCCAGTATCGCAGTCCACCCATGGCTGCGATTTGTTCTGGGCCTTTGGAATTGGTAATGAAGTGTAGACTCGAGAAAAGATGTACAAAAAGATCCCCTGACATGGCAGTGCCATAGTCTAGATAATTTCTCCAGCGGAAGAAGCGCATGGCATCGAATGGGCGGTCGACCGTATTGGAAATATAGCGTTTCCAATCTACTGTTTGCGGAGAGGCATCCTTTGGAATATTATACTGCCAAGCACCTTCCGGTGAATGTCGTGCCCAGAAACCCTCTGCATAGTTAAGTTTACCTATTGCACCTTCTGCTAGTAATTGCTTTGCCTTTTCGTTTCCCAAAGAGGATAATCCCTGACTGCCCACTTGAAATACCCTACCTGACTTTTTCCAGGCATTAATCACGTCATGTCCTTCTGTGACAGAGTGTACCATTGGTTTTTCACAATAGACATGCTTGCCAGCGTTGAGTGCATCAATACAAATTTGTTTATGCCAATGATCCGGTGTGCCTATGATCACAGCATCTACATCATCGCGTTTTAATATAGCCTTATGATCTCCACTGGTAAAAATACTACTTCCCCATTTTTCTTTGGCTTGGTTAATTCGGCCTTGATAAAGATCGCACACACCTGTGATGGAAATATGATCGTGCATTAGTGCCGTATTCATATCTTCTGAACCCATTCCCCCAGCCCCAATCAATGCAAGACGCAGGGGGGTATTTTCAGGGGTGCGTAAAGTGCGAGTAATAAAATTTATATCCTTCTCTCTGGTGGCAGAGAAGCCGGTATGTGAAGCTGCTATGGCGGCCATTCCGGCAAGGCCTGCTTTTTTAATAAAACTCCTGCGATTACTTTTCATACTTTAGGAACAATAAGATTTCACAATATAAGTAATGAAGGGGAAATGTAAGGGCTCTAGATGCTGGATTCTGGTAGCTAGTATCCAGCATACAGCACCCAACTCATTACTGGCGCGGAAATTATTCTGTGCAAGAGAAACCATTCCAGAATCCAGTAAATCCGGAATCTAGATTTCAATTCACGTCTATAAACGAACTTTACCGCTTATCAATTCAAGCCATACAGGCGTAAGGGTATTTGCTACTTTTCGCATTCTAGAAAAACAAACAACTTCCATGCAAAAACACTTTATACTATTGGCCTGTTTTGCGCTGATCCTCAGCGGCACTTCACTTTTTGCTCAGCAAATTGATGAAGAATACAATAAAAAAATAAAAGAGTATACCACAGACACCCGATTCTTACCTGAGTCGGTGCTTAATCTGGTAACTGATGCCAGGGTACCTTCTCCATTAAAGTATTTTGGTAAAATCATAGGCGCCCCGGGCGAAATGCACACCACTACAGAAATCTACGGCTACTATGCTGCGCTGGCTAAAGCTTCCCCGAAGGTCTCCATGCAACAGGTGGGCACTACAGAAGAGGGAAGACCCATTCAACTGATAGTGATCGCCAATGAAGAGGCAATGAAACACATAGACCACTACCGCAGTCAACTGGCGTTGCTTGCCGATCCACGCAAGCTGGAGGGGAAGGATGTGGAGGCTGTAATTGCCGACAGCAAGCCCATCTACTATCTCAATGCCGGATTGCATTCTCCAGAGATGGGTTCTCCCGAGATGATGATGGAATTGACCTACCGGCTGGCCACTGGCACCAGCAAAGAGATGAAAAACATCATGGACAACGTGATCGTTATTGTGAATCCTGCTGCTGAAGCAGACGGTCGCGACAAACAGGTAGAATGGTATCATCGCTATTCTAAATCCCATACCGATTACGATGATGGCTTTATGCATTCACCTCCTTACTGGGGTAAGTATGTATTTCACGACAACAACCGCGATGGATTGCAGATTTCTCAGGAGCTAACCAAGGCAGCCTACAAAATTTATTACGATTGGCACCCTACTGTGATGCACGATTTGCACGAGTCGGTACCTCTTATATATATGTCCACTGGAACTGGACCCTATAACGAAACCATCGATCCGATTTTAGTAGGAGAGTGGCAGGTGATGGCCAATCATGATGTAACAGCATTAGCATCCCAGGGATTGCCAGGCGCATTTACCTGGGCCTTCTACGATGGCTGGTACCCCGGTTACTTATTTTGGATTGCGAATAACCACAATGCCATTGGTCGGTTTTATGAAACATTTGGTAACGCGGGAGCAAACACGTATGTGCGCGACTTATCGAAATCCAGTTTTGCCGGAGATGCGGTTACCAGCAGAGAGTGGTACCGTCCTGACCCGGCCACTGAAAAAGTAAACTGGTCTGCAAGAAATAATGTGAACTACATGGAGGCCGGAGTAATTGCTGCATTGGGTTACACCGCCACCAATGCCAATCTTTTGCTTCATAATTATTACCAAAAAGGATTGAACAATATCAAACGTGGTAAGGAAGGCTCACCCCGTGCCTATGTAATTCCAAAATCCCAGCGCGATCCAAACATGGCTGCTTATTTGGTAAATCAATTAATGAAGCAGGATATTGAAGTGCATCAATCGGGATCGGGTGATTACGTGGTGCTGTTGGATCAGCCCTACCGCAATCTCGCAGTATCATTATTGTCTAAGCAAGATTATCCTAAAGATGCAAAGTTTCCACCTTATGATGATATTGCCTGGACACTGGGTTATCTCTACGGTGTAGATGTAAAAGCCGAAGACAAGGTGAGCTACAGCGCCAGTGACCTGAAGAGGGTGACCAGCGAAGTGAAGTACGAGGGAAAAGTAGAGGGCAATGGGGGGACGTACGTGCTCAACTACAAAGCACAAAATGCAGTACTTCCTGCCATGTATTGGATCAAATCACAAAATAAGAAAGCAAAAGTGAGCGTGTTAGATGCAAGCGCTTCTATAAGTGGAACCAATATGGAGGCAGGCTCCGTAGTGTTCTCAGGCATCACTTCCGATCAGGCAAAGAAAATTGGTACTCAATTTGGACTTGACCTTACGGCAGTAAGCACGGCACCTACCGTAAAACAACACGAAGTCACATTACCCCGTATAGCCATCTACCACAGTTGGTTCAGCACACAAGATGAAGGCTGGTCGAGATATACATTCGACACCTACGGGATTCCTTATACCTCTATTGATAAAGATGACCTGAAGGCCGGTGCGCTTAACAGCAAATTTGATGTGATTCTGGTGCCACGCATGCGCGGTGACGGTAGTGATTTTGTGAATGGAATTGATAAAAAGTGGGGTCCATTGGCCTTCACCAAAACAAAAGAGTTTCCCTCTCATGGATTTCCTGATGCTACCGATGATATGACTGGAGGTCCCGGTTTTGAAGGCGTGAGTCAGCTGCGTCAGTTTGTAGATGGTGGAGGCGTGATTGTGGCGCTTGATAATTCATCCAGGATGCTAGTAGATGCTGGTGTTATTCCCGGGTTGAATTCATACAATGCCTCTGGACTTTTCCATCCGGGATCTGTTGTAAATGTGAAGATCAAGAAAAAGGACAGTCCTGTAACCTATGGATACCCTGATGTATTTCCGATTTTCAAAGGGATTGCACCTTTATTTCAAACACCCAAGTACAGTCGCGATATGATGGTGTTGCAGTACGGCACCAAACCACTAAAAGATGATGTGGAATATACAGGACCTATTATGGGTTTACCTGATAAGAAGACAGAGGCTTCATCAGAGACCAAACCAAAGGAGAAAGACGTGCCCTATGTATTGTCTGGAATGGTAAGAAATGAACAAGCTATTGTTGGACACGGTACTATCTTTAACGTACCTGTGGGCAAAGGCAGGGCAGTAGCATTTACATTTGATCCATTGCACCGCTTTCTCAATTTGAGTGATGCACCTTTGGTGTGGAATGTGTTGATCAACTGGAATCATTTGTGAAATTGGAAATTAGGATATTAGGACTTAGGACTTGGGGATTGGGAATCGAAGTCGTCTGACCACTGTTTGCTTAAGCTTATCGTGGCCTGACGACTAATCCTAATCCCCAAGTCCCAAGTCCTAATTCCCAAGTCTATATTTAGAACCTTAATCAAACCCTTACCCATGCATAAACACTACATACTCTTCTTCTGCTTTGCGCTAATGTTGGGCAGCACTTCATTGTTTGCCCAGCAGATTGATGAAGAATACAACAAAAAAATAAAGGAATACACAACCGATCCGATGTTTCTTCCGGCCTCGGTACTGAACCTCCCGGATGATCCCAACGTACCTTCTCCTAGAGAATATTTCGGACAGATCATAGGAGCACCAGGTATAATGCACCATACCTCCGAAATCTATGCCTACTATGATGCGCTTGCCAAAGCTTCTCCTTTAATAAAAGTGGAGCAGCTCGGTACTACTGAAGAGGGCAGGGCAATCAAGCTGGTGGTGATTGGCAATGAGGAGTCCATGAAACGCATCGACCATTACAAGCAACAACTTGGGAAGCTGTCTGATCCCAGAAAAATTTCCAGTAGTGAAGCCGATAAAATCATCAGCGACAGCAAACCAATTTATTACCTCAACGGTGGCCTGCACTCTACAGAAATGGGATCTCCTGAAATGCTGATGGAGTTGGCCTACCGGTTGGTGACCAGTCCATCGGAAGACATTAAAAATATTCTTGACAATGTAATTGTATTGATCAACCCTGCTTCGGAACCTGATGGTCGCGACAAGCAGGTGGACTGGTATTATCGCTATACCAAATCCAGAAAAGAATATGACGATGGCTTCCCAAGAAGTACGCCTTATTGGGGCAAGTATGTGTTTCACGACAACAACCGCGATGGCATTCAAGTGTCGCAGGAATTGAGCAAGGCAATTTTTAAAATGTATTACGAGTGGCATCCGTCAGTGATGCTGGACTTGCATGAGTCGGTGCCTTTGCTGTACATCTCTACCGGCACCGGACCTTATAACGATTATATGGATCCGATCACAATTGGTGAATGGCAGACCATGGCCAACTTTGACATTACCTCCATGGCAGCACAGGGGCTCCCCGGTACTTTTACCTGGGCCTTCTTTGACGGCTGGTGGCCGGGATATGCCATGTGGGTGGCCAACAACCACAACAGTATTGGTAGATTTTATGAAACCTTTGGTAATGCAGGTGCCAATACTTACTTGCGTGATCTCTCGGATCAAAAATATGCGGGCGACCCTGCTACCAGTAGAGAGTGGTACCGTCCTGCACCTCCCACACAAGAGGTGTATTGGTCATCGCGAAACAATACCAACTACATGCAGGCAGGGGTATTGGCTTCATTGACCTACACGGCCGACAACAGCAAATTGTTGCTTCACAATTTCTACAAAAAAGGAGTAAACGCCCTGGAGAAAGGAAAGACGGATTCGCCTAAGGCGTTTGTCATTCCGAAAGCGCAGAGAGACCCTGCCATGGTTGCTTATCTGATCAACCAATTGCGCGTGCAGGGTATAGAAATACATGAAACAAAATCTGGAAGCAAAAATGGTGAGTATGTGATCCTGCTGGATCAGCCCTACCGCAACCTGGCCATCACCTTGCTTACCAAACAGAGTTACCCTAAAGAGGCAAAGTTTCCTCCTTATGATGATATCGCCTGGACACTTGGCCTGGTGTATGGTGTAGAGGTGAAGGCGGAGGACGAAGTAAAGTTTGATGCCAGTGACCTGAAGATGGTTACTGCGGATGTGAAATACAAGGGAGAAGTGGAAGGGAATGGAAATGCCTATGTGTTGAATTATAAGGCACAAAATACTGTCTTGCCTGCCATGTATTGGGCGAAAGCGCAAAACAAGAAAGCAACTATTTCAGTACTGGATGAGCAACAGGTAGTAGGTGGAGATACGCTGCTTCCCGGATCGGTAATATTCAAAGGCATTACCAAAGAGCAGGCCGGTAAGATCGGTAGCGACTATGAATTGGATTTGAAAGCAGTAGCCAGCGCCCCAAGTGGAAAACAACATGATGTAACCCTGCCGCGGGTGGCCATCTACCACAGCTGGTTCAGCACACAGGATGAAGGGTGGTCGAGATATACTTTTGAGCAGAGGGGTATTCCTTATACTTCTATCGACAAAGACGATCTGAAAGCAGGAGACCTGCGCAAAAAATATGATGTGATATTGGTGCCCCGTATGAGAGGCAACGTGAGTGACTTTATCTACGGTGTGGATGCGAAATTCGGACCGATGCCATTCACCAAAACTGCTGAGTACCCATCGCATGGCGTGCCCGATGCCACCAATGATATGACCGGTGGCCCGGGAATGGATGGGATGAACCAGCTAAAAGTATTTGTTGACGGGGGTGGAGTAGTGATCACCCTCGACAACTCTACCAGGATGGTAGCGGAAACGGGTATAGCCCGTGCGTTGGAACCCTACAATGCGCAAGGATTGTTTCATCCCGGCTCCATAGTAACGGTGAAGGCGCGCAAGTCTAGCAGCCCGATGCTGTATGGCTATCCCGAAACCTTTCATGTGTTCAGGGGTAACGGTCCGCTGTACCAGGTTGAAAAATACAACCGCGATATGATGGTGCTGCAATACGGTACCAAGCCATTAAAAGATGAAGTTCCTTACACCGGCCTTATTATGGGTATGCCTGACAGGAAGGTAGAGAAGGAGAAAAAAGAGGAGGGGAAGAAGGATTCACCTTATGTGCTATCGGGTATGGTGCGCAACGAGCAGACCATCATCGGCCATGGCGGTATATTCAATGTGCCGCAGGGGGCAGGGCGTGTGATCGCGTTTACGTTTGATCCGCTGCATCGCTACCTGAACCACCACGATGCGCCACTGGTATGGAATGTATTGATCAATTGGAATCATTTGAATTAGGAATTTGGGCTTTGGAATCGAAGTCGTCTGACCACTGTTTGCTTAAGCTTATCGTGGTCTGACGACTACTACTGGTGCGTTACTTCCGTGCCAGCCTGGTCCGCTTCTCTACTCTCTCGGAAGTTGCTTCCGCACCCTACTTAGGAAGTAACTTCCGCGCTAGAGAAGGGTATGGAATGTATTGACGACTAAGAGTTTATGCTGGATACTGGGTGCTTTTTTATTTTGACACAGTTTGTCGAACAGACGGGTCTATTCTATAAACTGTGTCATTACCAATAGAATATAATTGTTGATTAAAT
>CAYPDF010000029.1:0-17477 GCA_964409415.1 uncultured Ohtaekwangia sp.
ATACTGTATCAAGTTAAGTTTTTTTCTTTTGACACAGTTTATTGAACAGACTCAAATCAGACGGCAAGCCTACGTACCCTACGGAGCCAAGCACCCGCGCGACAACAACAATACCATCCGATTGCTCACCGTGGTGGGCACAGGTGCCAACAGGAAGTACCACATCGACCACGACACCTTCGGCCAGCATCCACACGAGATCTACGACATGGAGCACTACGAAGTCATCAGCAAATACGAATCCATCCCACAGGTCAACAACCAATCCATCACCATTTCATTCAAAGACGGAGCCGGTGACAAGTTCGAATTCCGCGTGGTGGACGCCTGGACCCTCGGCAACCTCTTCCAACATTTCACCTGGCTGCAAAAGCCCTTCGGATACCTCAAGCGCAAAAAGCGGTAAGCATCCGTCATTGCGCCTGCCCGAACAAGTTTACGCTGGCGGGCCTGCCCGACCACTGGCGGGAGGACGACCGTAGGGAGGACGTGGCAATCCCCCAAACCGAAGCCTATACCTGGTGCGTTACTTCCGTGCCTAAACCCAACCGTCATTCAGAGTGAGGCTGACGAAGGAAGCCGACCGAAGAATCCCCCAACCCCAATCCCGATAACTATCGGGACAATTACCACCGGCAACTGGCAACCTGAAACTTGGAACTTGAAACCAGCACCCCCAACCCAAAGCCCAATCCCGATAACTATGGACTAAAGACTAAAGACTAACGACTAAAGACTATCGACTATGGACTAAAAAAGGGCGTGCCCCTCGCACCCTACGCTCCCGAATAGCTATCAGGACCCAACCCCATGCTCGGGTCGGGCTGTGCAGGGCTGCGCTTCGCTCCGGTGCTGCGCACTGCGCCTTTCAGGCGCACCCTTACCATCCCTCACGCGGAGTCCCCACCTGGCTCAAGCGTACCTGCCCTGACTGAAGTGTAACGAAACGTTCAGGGACCTGCCCTGACTGAAGCGATAGCAAACGTCAGGGCCCTCAAGCGGGAGTAGATTTGCCGACTACCACGCTGTACTATTAAATAACATTAGATTTTCCTATATTGGCTAACCTCTAAAGAGCACTTTCCTTATTAAAGCCATGCACCAAAGCCTTTTATTGAGATAAAAATGGATAATTTCTCCTCATTCTTAAATGTAGTTTGACGTTATCATGGCAAATCTTTTCGAATCGGAAAAAATAACCAGGAAAAAGCGGATTGACCCAAAGCTAAAAAGGCTTGGATGGGTAGTTACTCCCTATCAATTGGGTTTGGATACCTCCAGGCTTACCAACCATGCTGTAGAAGAATATCCCACTGAAAGTGGTCCAGCTGATTATGCGTTGTTTGTGGAGGGGAGACTAATTGGGATTCTCGAAGCGAAGAAGGTTACAGTAGCAACCATCAATACGCTGGAGCAAGCCAAACGCTATGCTAAAGGATTGGTCCATTCAATAGGAACATGGAATGGATACATGGTGCCTTTCCTTTATTCTTCCAATGGAGAACTGATTTCATTTCTTGATGTACGTAACGATAAGAACCTGGCGCGAGCGTTGATAGATTTTCATACACCTGCTGCATTAAAAGAACTATTCAATAGAAATACAGACGTTACTCATAAGCGACTTATAGATACTCCTAATGACGGTGACTTTATGCGACCCTACCAGAAGGACGCAGTAACGGAAATTGAAAAAGCTATCCTTGATGGTAAACGCAAAATGCTTGTGGCCATGGCAACAGGTACAGGTAAAACATTCATGGCGGTTAATTCCGTATATCGTTTATTGAAGTCGGGTGTCGCAAAAAGAGTTTTGTTTTTGGTAGATCGGAAATCATTAGCGGCACAGACCTCCGTTTCTTTTTCTGCCTATTCAACACCAGCAGGCAACAAGTTCAATCAGGAGTACGAGCTGTTCAGCCAGCGATTCCGTAAAGATGATTTTGAGGAAGGGGATAAGTTTGACATTAATGTTTTACCAAATGAGTACTTAACTAAGCCAGATGCCACAAAAACGTTCGTCTACGTTTCTACCATTCAACGCATGGCGATTAACCTGCTAGGTAAGGGAGCTGTTTTTACCGATGAAAATAACGATGCCGATGTTGAAGAGGGTGATCAAATGGATATTCCAATTCATGCGTTTGATATCATAATAGCTGATGAATGTCATCGGGGATATACTTCACAGGATACCAATGTGTGGCGTACCGTGTTGGAATACTTCGATGCGATAAAGATAGGACTGACTGCAACACCTGCTTTACATACGGTAGCTTACTTTGGCAGCCCTGTCTCTCGATATCCAATTGAAGACGCAATACTGGAAGGTTATTTGGTTGATTATAATGCAGTCAAGATTAATTCCGGTGTAAAAATGAATGGTGTTTTCTTGAATGAGGGCGAGCAGGTGGAAAAAATAGACACCCAAACTGGTCAGTTACAAATCGAAAACCTGGAAGATGAGCGTGCCTTCAATTCAACAGATGTTGAAAAGAAAGTAACAGTACCGGACAGCAATCTTAAAGTAGTTCAGGAGATAGCTAAGTACGCATTGGATTTTGAAAAGGAGCGGGGTCACTTTCCTAAAACACTCATCTTTGCCGTGAATGATGTAAGTCACGCTTCTCATGCTGATCAATTGGTCACCGTTTGTAAGGAGGTCTTTAACAGAGGAGATGACTTTGTAGTGAAGATTACAGGCAATGCCAATGTGGATCGACCTCTACAGAAAATCAAAAAGTTTAGAAACCGACCTGAACCTAAAATAGTAGTGACGGTTGATATGTTGAGCACAGGAGTTGACATCCCTGCGCTTGAGTATATTGTTTTCCTGCGTCCTGTAAAATCACGTATCCTTTGGGAGCAGATGCTGGGGAGAGGAACAAGGCGTTGTGACGAAATTAATAAAGACTCCTTTACGGTGTTTGATTGTTTTGATGGTACGTTGATCGCCTATTTCAAGGATGTATCCAATTTCAAATTTACTCCACCAGGATCACCTACAGTGACTATCGAAGAGATCATTAGAAGAATCAATAACAACGAAGACCGCGAATACCATATCAATGTATTAGTAAAACGGCTGAGAAGAATTGAGAAGTCCATGAGTGCCGAAGCACGAAATGATTTCGCTGCATACATTCCGGATGGCGACATTGGTGGTTTCGCTGCTAATCTGCCTCAGTTATTAAAGCGGGATTTTGGAGGGACGATTAAAACCTTGAACAACAAAGATTTTCAAAATCTACTCACTAACTACAAGCGACCACCTGCTACTTTTTATGTAGCGCGAGAGGCTGAAGACACCGTATACTCGGAGCCTGTTTTTAGTGTGGGCGATAAGTTTCTTAAACCTGCTGACTATTTAGTTGCTTTTAGTGACTTTGTGAAGCAACAGAAAACGGAAATAGAGGCGATGAAAATTGTGTTGGAGAAACCAGCCGGCTGGAATACACAAGCCCTCAGGGATTTGCGCAAACTGCTTTTGCAAAATCACTTCCAGGAGGGTGACTTGCGCAAAGCGCACAATCTGGTGTATCACAAGAGTCTGGTAGATATTATTAGTATGATTAAATATGCTGATAAAAAAGAATCGTTATTGAGTATTAATGAACGTATTGACAAGGCCATTGAGAAAGTATTTGGAGATAAAATTTTGGACAGTGCTCAGCAGGAGTGGATCGCCTACATCAAGGAACATTTAATTACCAATCTCACGCTGGAGGAGGAGGATCTCAATGAGATGCCTATTTTTGAAAATCACGGAGGCCTGGGCCGATTCAAGAAATTATTTAAGGACGATTATAAAGTGTTGATAACGGAGATTAATACTGCAATAGCAGCGTAATGGCGAAAAAGGAAAGTCAAAATACCGAATGGAAGGAAACTTGGAGGGATGAATACCTGAAATGGATATGTGGTTTTGCTAATGCGCAGGGTGGTAGGCTGTATATTGGCATAGACGATAAAGGAGTTGTGAGTGGCATACCGAATGCTAAAAAACTATTGGAGGAAATACCCAACAAAGTAAAAGATATCCTCGGTATCATCATCGATGTCAACCTGTTAAAAAATAAAAGCAAGGAGTATTTGGAAATCATCGTTGAGGCCTACCCTTATCCGGTCAGCTACAAGGGACAATATCATTTCAGGAGCGGATCTACCAAGCAGGAGTTAAAGGGTGCTGCCCTTGACAAATTTCTTTTACAAAAGCAAGGTAAACGGTGGGATGGTGCGCCAGTCGCTAATGTTAAATTTACTGAGTTAGACCAAAAAGCATTTGACCAGTTTAGGGAGCAGGCTGCTCAAAGCAAACGATTGAGCAGCGATGTATTGAAAGAAAAGAATAAAAGTTTACTAGAAAAACTTCACCTCACAGATGGGAAGTACATGAAACGGGCGGCTTTACTTTTGTTTCATTCAGATCCTGAAAAATACATTACCGGAGCTTCTATCAAGATTGGATTTTTTGAGAAAGATGATGAGTTGGTTTTTCAGGATACGATTCACGGACACTTGTTTGATCAGGTGAGTAAAGCAATGGATTTGTTGCTAACTAAATATTTAAAGGCCACCATTCGGTACGAGGGCAATAGTCGCATTGAAGACTACCCTTATCCTGAGCCAGCCTTACGTGAGGCCTTGATGAATGCCGTAGCACACAAAGATTACAGCAGCGGCCATCCCGTTCAGATCAGTGTTTATAATGACAAAATCATTTTCTGGAATGTAGGCCAATTGCCAGAAAGCTGGACTCCCCGCAAACTCACCGTTAAGCATCCGTCTCGGCCTTATAATCCTGATATTGCTACTGCTTTTTTTAGGGCCGGTTTGATTGAGGCCTGGGGTAGGGGTACTTTGAAGATTATTAACGAATGCCGGCAGGCCGGTTTGCCCAAGCCAGTATTTAATTATGACAACACGGACTTTTCGCTCACCTTACGAGCGTCAAAAACTGTGGAGAAAACTGTGGAGAAAACTGTGGAGAAAACTGTGGAGAAAAGCACGTTAATTCTTGAACTGATTGCCCAAAATCCCACCATTACCACTAAAATGCTTCAGGAAAAAACAGAATTGACCCGCAGAGGTGTGGAATACAATATTGAGAAACTAAAAAATGAAGGAAAGCTTCAACGGATTGGGCCGGACAAGGGCGGCAGTTGGAAAATTGTCTAAACCGCAGATTAAGCGGATTCAGGGATTGAAGGGATTTGAAAAGAATTATGGAACTGAAACATGCCGATATTACTGGGAAGATCATTGGGGCTGCTATGGAAGTACACAAAACATTGGGCAATGGATTCCAGGAAGTGATTTATCAGCGGGCGATGGCCAAAGAGATGACTAGCGTTGGACTATCATTTCAACGTGAGCTGGAAATGCCGATCTACTACAAAGAGGATCAAATTGGCTCCAGACGCGTTGACTTCCTTGTAGAGGAGGTCATTTCTGTTGAACTGAAGGCACTTACCAAGTTGGAAGATGTTCACTTGGCCCAGGCCATTAATTACCTGGAAGCTTATCAAATAGAGATTGGTCTGCTCATTAACTTCGGAGCCAAAAGCCTTGAGTTCAAACGACTAATTAATTCGAAATTCAAATCAACTAAATCAAATCAATCAGTTTAATCAGCGGTTCAGACAATGAGCGATATCGTAAACAAACTTTGGGGGTTCTGCCACACACTGCGGCATGATGGGGTGGACTATGGAGACTATATAGAGCAGCTTACCTATCTCCTGTTTTTGAAAATGGGAGAAGAGCGCGGCATCAGTATTCCCAAAAAGCACAATTGGAACAGTTTAAAAGAATTGAGTGGTACCGATCTCACCGATCATTACCAGGAAATCTTAAGAAAGCTACGCGAAGAGAAAGGCATCCTTGGTAAAATATTTACGCAAGCCATGCCGCGCATCAACAACCCCGTGAACCTCAAGCACCTGATCAACATGATTGATGAGGAAGACTGGAGTGGCATGGATGTAGATGTGAAAGGCCAGGCTTTTGAGGGCTTATTAGACAGAAGTGCCAGTGAAGGAAAGAAGGGAGCCGGGCAATATTTTACACCCCGCCCATTGATACAGAGTATGGTGCGGGTAATGAAACCCGATCCGCGCAGCAAAAGTGATTTCACCATTGCCGATCCTGCATGTGGCACAGGTGGATTTTTAGTGGCTGCTTATGAATGGCTGCTGAAAGAGACCAAAGGAGCCATAGACCGTGATGCCATCAAGCGAATAAAAAACAAAACATACTACGGACAAGACCTCGTACCACGCCCTGCAAGGCTGGCCATGATGAATTTGTTTTTGCACGGTGTAACCAGCGAGATAAAAATTGGAGACACCATATACGAACCGTTTGATGGAAAGAAGTTTGATTGTATTCTTACCAATCCCCCCTTTGGTACGAAGGGAGCCAACCAGGCACCTGAGCGGGAGGATTTTACCATTAGCACCAGCAACAAGCAGCTCAATTTTGTACAGCATTATTTGAGTGCGCTGAAGAAAGGCGGCCGTGCTGCCATTGTGCTGCCTGACAATGTGTTATTTGAAGACAAAGCCGGAGAGGTGTTTAAGATATTGATGCAGGATTGCAACCTGCATACGATTTTAAGATTGCCACGCGGCACGTTTACGCCTTATGCCCAAGGAGTAAAAGCCAATGTGATCTTTTTGCAAAAGGGACTGCCCACTGAGAACGTATGGATATTTGATGCCCGCAGCAATGTGGAAGGCATTACCAAAAAAGACCGGCCATTGACCGCCCAACATTTTGAAGAGTTTGAGAAGTGTTATGGGGCCGACCCCAATGGACAAAGCAAGCGCAAAGACCTGGGTGAAGAGGGCCGCTTTAGAAAGTTTGGCCTCAAGGAAATACAAAAGCGCGACTACAAGTTGGACATCAACTGGTTGAAAGACGAGAGCCTTGACGATGCCGACTCACTGCCCGAGCCACAGGTACTGGCCACAGAAGCTATTACAGAATTAGAAGCAGTGGTAGATGATTTGAGAGAAGTGTTAAGCATGATGGAAAGTAATGGAGAGTAGTTTACCTAATGGTTGGGAAGAATCTGATTTGTCCTTTTTGGTTGAATACAAGAAAGGTAAAAAACCAAAGCGGTTGGAAAGGGAACCTTTTAAGAATTCTCTGGTATACTTAGATATCAAAGCAATCGAAAAAGGCAAAGATGAAAACTTTGTTGATCGAGAGACATCAAGATTAACTACAGAGGAGGAGTTAATTATGGTTTGGGATGGTGCTCGGTCAGGTTGGGTTGCTAAAAGCAGAGATGGAGCGCTTGGCTCAACTCTTATGGCTTTAAAGCCAAAGATAGATTTAGATTATTTGTTTCGATTCTTACAAACTCAATTTGACTATCTGCAAACAAATCATAGAGGGACAGGAATTCCACATGTTGACCCTGATCTTCTTTGGAGAATAAAAGTGCCAATTGCACCACTTTCCGAACAACAGCGCATCGTTGCCAAACTGGATGCGTTGATGGAGAAAATCGAACGCAGCCGTGTGAGGCTAGAAAAGATACCCATCATCTTAAAACGCTTCCGCCAAAGTATCCTTTCTGCTGCTGTTAGTGGTAAGTTGACGGAGGAGTGGAGGGAAGAGTCGAGCATTCAGGAGTCGGCCATTGATTACGTTAATAGTATTAAAAGAGTCGATGCTCCAATTGAAATCATTGATGCTGAAGTGCCAGAATCTTGGATCAGTGTGCGATTCGGTAATGTATTTAATATCGTGAGGGGGTCGTCTCCAAGGCCAAAGGGTGATCCAAGATATTTTAGTGCCGACAAAACTAAATATCACTGGATTATGCTTTCTGATTTCACTGACAATACAAAGGATAACGTATTATTAAATACAAACGAATACTTAACTAAAGAAGGATCTAAATATGGTCGCTATGTTAATCAGAAAGATATTTTAGTAGGAGTTAGTGGAGTATACGGAGTTGGACGAACATGCTTACTTGACATCGAAGGATACATGTACGATGGAATTATGGCCATTAAAGAAGTGAATGATATCCATTTGAGGAAGTTCATTAATTATTTCATGCAATTGCAAAGGATGAAATTAATGGATGTCTCAACGGGAACTTCATGGCCTAACATAAATACAGAAATATTGAAAAGTTATGTTTGCCCATTACCCCCAAGAATAGAACAAGAGGAAATTGTTTTGAGAGTTGAGAGACTTTTTGCGATAGCAGATAAAATCGAATCCCGCTACAACAAAGCCAAAGCGCAGTTGGATAAACTTCCTCAAAGTCTGCTCGCCAAAGCCTTTCGCGGTGAACTGGTAGCGCAAGACCCCAATGATGAACCGGCCAGTGTGTTGTTGGAACGGATAAGGGAGGGGAGGGAGAAAGAAAACATTAGAAGAAAATCAAAACCAAAAGGCAGGAAAGTTAAAGTATAGGAAATAAGGATAATTGTATGATTGATTTCAACCAATTGGATGACACTATTTTAAAGTATTTAGATACTACAGATACTGATTATGCAATTCTGCTTAATGGGGATTGGGGTAGTGGCAAAACTTATTATCTAACTGATCATCTAATCCCTCTATTAAGCAAAGAAAAAAATGAAATCAAGTGTTTATATGTAAGTCTATTCGGAGTAAAAAACACCAATGATCTTAGTAAAAAGATACTACTTGAGATTTTTCCCATTTTGAAATCAAAAGTCAGTAAGGGTATAGGCGCATTGGGAAAAACCGCACTTTCATATTTTGGAATTCACGGTGGAGATGGGGCATCGGATGAGCTCTTGGATCAAATCAATAAGATAGATCGAAACACTCTACTAATATTTGATGACTTAGAGCGCTTGGATGCGGATGCTTTGATTGAAGTGGTAGGGTACATTAATCAGTTTGTGGAGCATGACAAAGCTAAGATTGTTATTGCGGCCAATACTAAAGAAATTAAAGAACTCGATAAAAAGAATAATAAATTATCTCTTTACTTAGAAAAAGTAATTAGGTATTCAATTGATTTTGCTGTTCCGTTCAAAGAAACAAGTTTTGAAATATTCAATAAACATAAAATAAGCGCTGAATTCCAAACACACATTGAGTCTGCTTTTGTTAAAGGAAATAATAGAAATTTAAGAACATTGCAGTTCATTTGTTCGATTTCTGGAGAACTCATCGAAAGCATACCTGAGTCTATTAAAGAAAGTGAGCATGGCCCTGAAATAGAGAAGTTAGTAATTTGCTTTGCATCAGCTATTGCCATTGAGATGAAGACGCTTGGTCTGAAAATAGAAGACTTTAAAAGGCTGGCAAGCTATTCAATGAATGTCCCATTAGGTTCTCTTTTTGACCAATTCACTGACGTATCAGTTGAAGATGTTGGAAAGAATAAAAAGAGATTGGTTAAGAAGGGCAACGAGATTGTTGATCATATCCATAAGACTTATTTCACATCTACTCAAATGATGTATTTTGAGTCAATTCTAAATTATCTATATAAAGGTTTCTTAGTCAAGGATTTGTTTGTGGAGGAATTGCAGAAATGCCAAGAACATTTAAAAAAGATAAAAGGAACTGAAGAAGGTGCAGTTTGGAACGCATTGATGAACTGGATTCTGATGGAAGAACAGGAATTGAAGACATACGTTGAGAAGGCAATTGATTTTGCTGAGCATGGAAGGTACTCACTTGAAATATATTATCAGTTATTCTTATTTGTACGAAACCTTAAAAAACGAGGAATTTTTAGTATCAAAGAAAAAGAACTCTATGAGAGACTTAACAAAGGATTAAGCAAATGCAAAGCAACTGAACTTCATATTCAATTATTTGACGCACCTGATTCTGATGACAAGCAACTGAAGAAACTATACGATTCAGTAATTAGTGCCCATTATAAGAACAGTAGTGAGGTGGCTCAGAAGGAGGCTGAAATTCATATTGATATCTTGTTTAAGGATCCAGTCGAATATAAGAAGAAGTACCTGGATAAAGAATCCGTTGACCTACCTACTTTTAATAGCACAATTTCTCCAAAAGATTTTGTAGCAAAGTTTGATGAGTTGTCAAATGCTAACAAATATGAGCTTTGTGGAATCTTCCATTCAAGGACTCCTAACAATGTTTCTTTTACAAAATCTGAGCTTATTTGGACTCGAGATCTCAAATCAAGGCTTCAGTCTTCATTGAAGAAACAGAAGAGAAGCATTGGCCGGATTAACAAGGAAAGGCTTATTAAAACGGTTGAGAGCGTGATTAAGCATTGGTCTTCGATGGAAGAGATCCTTTAATAGCCGAATAATTTGGTGACTCAGCAAGTTGAATTTCAAAAAAAATTTAAACTATAGTACCTCTTATGTCTACCGAAGAAGCTGTAATTGAAGCAAGTGACAAGCTACTGGATATTTTACTAGAGCATAAAATGCAACATCCTGATTTCACTTTTTGGTTGCGCACCCGTGACATCACGCGAAAGGGTGCTGCTGAACCTCAAGAAGGGCGGCTAGAAAAGGGGTACTGGTTTCAGGGGAGTCATTATATTTTTATTGGATTCTTTAAACATTCCGACTGGAAGAATAAAACAAGAACATTTGGGTTTGTTATCAATTTTACTGATCCTAGTTCCCCTGAAAATTACATTGAATGGGTTTACAATTCCCCTAAGGAGCACCACATTACATTCTATGAAAAACTGATTTCAATTTTTTCGAATGCTGATAAAATTCATGATAAAAGGTTTCGCTATAATTACCCTGACTCGGATTACTTAAAAAACATTAGACAATTCCTGAAGGAAGATAAACCCAAAATTGATCAATTAATATACGAGCTTGACCTACAGGATGATTTTTTCATTGCAGAAGATAAATTTCAGAAAAGCTTATCAAGAATATTGACCATTCGAGATAAGATTAAAAATCCTGAAACGATTTCTAACACGAATACATTGGTTAAATCAAATGATTTTGCTTTAAATACAATACTTTATGGACCTCCTGGTACAGGAAAAACATTCCATAGTATTGATAAAGCAGTTGAAATAGTCAATGGTGAGTATTCCAGTGATCATGACTTAAACAAAGAGGAGTTTGATCGATTGCGTAAGGAAGGACAGATAGAGTTTATTACCTTTCATCAAAATTATACCTACGAAGACTTCATGATTGGGTTGAAGCCTGACTTGGAGGGTAATGGATTAAAATTTAAAAGAGCCGAAGGTATTTTCTATAAACTCTGCAAGCGTGCCGAGCAGAACTACCGCTCCGCACACACCACCAGCGCTAGCCTGAAACCATTTGAAGAAGTGTTGGCGCAATTCCTGAAACCTCTTCAGGAGAAGGATGAGGAAATAAAAGTGCAGATGGCATCAGGGAAGGCTTCGTTTTGGATTACGGATATCAACCCGAGCAACCTGAGTTTCAGAAAACAGTCTGGAGGCACCCATCATTCATTGAGTATTGATACGATGAAGGAGTTGTATGAGAGTACCCGTGAATTCACCAGTGGATTGAGATACTACTATGTTCCGCTGCTTGACGAACTGTGGAAATTGGGAAGACTGAAAGCAGAGAAAGTTGAACTTAAGAAGTATGTGCTGGTAATTGATGAAATCAACAGAGCTAATATTTCCAAAGTATTTGGTGAATTGATCACTTTACTGGAAGCAGATAAGAGAATAGGAGAGGACAATGAACTCAAAGTAAGTATTCCTAATAGTGATAAAGAGTTTGGTGTGCCTCCTAATCTTTATGTATTGGGCACAATGAACACTGCTGATAAGTCCATTGCTTTAATTGATATAGCATTAAGAAGGCGATTTGAATTTGTAGGAATGTATCCAGCCTATGAAGAGATAGAAGATGAATCAGCAAGGGAGTTATTGAAGCAAATCAATAAGGTAGTATATAATAAAAAATCCTCTGCTGACTACCTGATTGGTCATGCATATTTTATGAATGAGGATTCTGTAGAGAAGGTGCTAAAAACCAAAGTAATTCCCTTATTGTCAGAATACTTTATGGGCAAGACCAAGTTTGTGGAAGAGGTCTTTAAAGACACCAACTGGAAGGTGACCTATAATGAAGAAACCTATTCCTGGGATATAGCGCATCCATGATCCAACTTTTTGAATATGGTCAATGGGAAAAGGTTGCCGCCAGGGATGACCTCAGTAACCTTCTAAAACAAATCTGGAAGCAAAGATTATTTGTGGCAGACGACATCAGGGAAAGAGCCGATAGTCGTTATCAGCCTTTTCTCAAGTTTGACGGAGATCTGATAAGAGCACGAAATTACGTAGGCTTTATACAAACGGAGTCTGACTTTATCGAGATCTATCCAAAGGTGTTTGATGGAAAGACGAAGGACAAGCAGTTGATGCTTCGGCACATTTTCTATTGGTTCTCTTATTGTCGCAAGTGGCGATTTCCTTTTAATCAAGCCTCCTTGGATATAAAAGAGATAGCCTCCTTTCCTGAACTAATCATTCATTTGATCGCGAATCAGTTTTTGGAAACGGTCACACAACAACCCTTGATGCAATATCAGGAATTGAGTGAATCAATGCTTACCCCTCGTGGTAGTATCAATTTTGGTCGTTATGTATCGAATAGTTTAAGTAGGGGAAATTTTCATCAAATAGAATGCGACTATGAACCCTTTTTATTTGACAATAAAGTCAATCGCATTATTAAGTATTGTGCAAGGTTGCTAATGGATCAAACCCAACATGCGGAGAATCAAACCTTACTGCAAGAGGTGATCTTTGTGCTCGATGATGTTGATGATGTATATGTTACCGCTCATGACGTTAAATCAGTTCAGCTGAATTCATTCTTTGTTGACTATGCCATGCTGATGGAAATGTGTGGCATAGTGATCAATAAACATTTATACTCCAATCATCAATATGACATGTCACAATGGTGTCTGCTGTTTCCGATGGAATATATCTTTGAGGATTTTGTTGCAGGTTTCCTGGAACAACATTTTTCTGATCAATGGAAAGTAAAGTATCAAAAGTCAGACATGACATTGGTTTCAAAGCCTGAGGTATTTACCATGCAGCACGACATATTCTTGACTTCATGTGATGGATCGAACAGACAAATTATTGTTGACACTAAATACAAAGTCCGCCAAATCGAAGAGGATGGTAAAGTAGGAGTGTCGCAATCAGATTTATACCAGGTGGTGGGCTATGCGTATAGAAGGGGATGTACAGAAGTCATTCTAATTTACCCCAACAAAGATGAAGCGCTATTACCTTGTGAGATTTTCGAAATTGAGTCCGGGTTTGCTGGCAAGGATATAATTAAAGTGAAGGTAGTGGAGGTTCCTTTTTGGTCGGGAGCGGGTGTAGAAAGTATTTCGGACAAACTAAAATCAACACTTAAAACATTAATTCAATAAATATGGCCGAATGTACAGTATGTGGCTCTTACACCAAGTTTGAAAAGGGCCTTTGTTATGATTGTTACCAGGAGAAGAATGGTAACAAGAAGGCGGAAGGTAAAGAAAAGGGTCTGAGTGATAGAGATTTCAGTTATCGATTCAATATGATCAAAGGGAGAATTGCAGAGACCCTTATTCAGGAACTTTTCTTAAGCCTAAAATATCCTGTGTTTGGATATGGCATGGAAAATACCATTCCAGGTATTATGGATTTACTTAAAGGAGTGAGGACTGAGGTGGCCAATGAAATCAGAAGAATGCCTGACTTTGTTGTGCAAAATCCACGAACAAGTGATGTCTATTTTGTTGAGGTTAAATTCCGGGCAAGTGGCACATTATCAAGAAAAGACTTGGCAAAAGATTACCCTTGGACAAACGCTTACTTTATCCTTGTTTCAAAGAAGCATATTAAGTGTATCACTTTCGAGGAGTTGGAAAAGGGCGAGGAAATCACACCACATTCAAAGAATTATTTGGGTAATAGAAAGGAGTTTGATTTGGACAAGGAGGTAATTAAGGAATTCTGTGAATTTGCTTTACTGTTTTTTCAAGGAGTTTAAGAATGAATAGTTTAGAAACAGTTGTAAGCATCATTGCAGGGGTTATTGCAATTATTGGCGGAATCTACGTTTTTATTCAATGGATTAGGAGAAAAGTATGGCAGAGCCCATCTGGCTTGTTTTTAAAGGATGGTAATATTTATTTAGTTTATCCTAGTGGTGACAAAAAGCAAATCACCTTCATGAATTCAGATTCTAAAGCAATTCTAGGTAAGAAAAAAGTTATATTTTTTCGTGGAGAACAGATCAATGATGCTAAGATTAGGTATACACGGTATAAATTGATGTCAAGTGATATTAATACTTTAAGAGAAACTATTGTTACTGATCAAAAACCATTTGCAGATGGATCAGACAATTCATTTGAAATATTATCCCCTAATTATCCAAATCTTTCAATAGACCAATCAAAGCTATTTTTTACAATAGAGAAGTATGCAACTGGCTCTCAGCTTGTTCAAATTGACTTAAAATCTGGAAGGTGGGTGGAGTTATTTCCGGTTGATAATTTCGAATTTATTATCGCAGGCAAATATAAAAATAACCTACTTGTTCGAAGGAGCGAAACTAAAGATAGGGGGAGAGATGTTTATTTCCAGATTTGTGATCATTATGGAAAAGTACTATTAGAATTTGAGGATTATGCTTCATATATGAAGTTCAGAAGTGATTCAATTGTTAGGGAGTAAATAGCAACAGAGGGTTCTGCGAATTCTCCCAACTAGCGCAAGCGTCTCGCTTGGGCTCTTATAGTTTTCCAAATTGCAAAGACACTTCGTGCCTCAGTGTTTCAGGTGGGTGTTGTAGTTCGCAGCAATGGAGGAGGGAATAAGATTCTTATGCCCTTTACTAATCCCTTTCATAGCTGGGAGATCGCCACAGTCACCAGCGCGCCACCCTCGCGGCCTTCGCGATGACGCGCTTAAGTGGTTAGTTGCTATTTCATAGTTTAGCCTGTACTACTCCCTCTCCTTTGGAGAGGGCAGGGGTGAGGTTTTCCCCAAACATTTCCTCTTTTAGTTTTCAGATCGCAAAGACACTTCGTACCTCAGTGTTTCAGGTAGGTGTTGTAGTGCGCGGTAACGGGATTCAGTATGAGATTCTTCCTGCCCGGTTTACCTGCTCAAGGTATGGCAGGCGCTCCCAGCTAAATGCTTTCGCTCGGTGGCTTCCGCCAATGGGCGGACAGGCAGAATGGCGGCAGCAACTATTTCTGGCCCTGTCTAATGATGACCCCAAGGCCTCTTTTTAGCCATTTTGCAAATAAAATGGCTCCGTGACTTTCATAATCGATTGGCATTATAAGGTAAATCCCATCTCCCAATGATTATTCACCTAAACCCAATCATATGGAACCTAAGAAAAACAGTAACGCAGACCTCACCAACTATCGCAATCTGATTCTTGGTGTCAGTTTTTTGTTAAGCCTTTCCATGATCATCACTGCCTTTGAGTGGAAGACCTATGATGACCGGATAGACATTGTAAATCCTCCCAAACAAGACATTATTGACGATTTGATTATCCCTCGTACGGTAATTCCTCCTCCAATGCCTCCGGCAAAGCCAATCCCGAATGTGGTAGAAATACCAAACGACCAGGAGGTAATAGATGATTTACCCAACATTGATGTCAACATAGATGATGATCCAACTCCTCCATTGTATTTGCCAGAACCGCCAACTATTGAACCCGAAACATCCGATGAGCCATTGCTTTTTGTAGAAGTACAAGCTACACCAGATGGTGGTTTTTCATCCTTCTATCAAGACCTGGCCAATCGCATTAAGTATCCGGCACAAGCCAGAAGGATGCAAGTAGAAGGTAGGGTGTTTGTGGAATTTGTGATCAACCGTGACGGCTCTATCACAGAGATAAAGGTGCTCAAAGGAATAGGAGGTGGATGTGATGAAGAGGCAGTGCGTGTTTTGGAAACCTCCCCTCGATGGAAACCAGGTAAACAACGTGGAGTGCCCGTCCGCCAACGCATGGTAATACCCATTACCTTTAAACTAAGTTAAATCTCTATCTCCCTCACCTTTGGCCACGTCCGAAGGTGAGGGACTCACCGTCTTCGATTATCTTAACTACCGCGGAAGTTACTTCCGTGCTCTACAAGTACTCGGGAGTTACTTCCGAATGTGCCTGGGTTCGTGAGGACACGAACCTTGGGTTGGGGTGTAGCTGACCTTGCATAGTTAGTCGTCATTGCGCCTGCCCGACCACTGGCGGGAACCGAAGGGGTTCGGATGTGTGAAGCAATCCCCTTCATTTGGCTCAAATTAGAAAAGTGTCTTGCTTGTGTTCTTCTATTCACCTATTTCATAGGTTGGGGATCGCCACTCCCGACTTTGTCGGGATCGCGATGACGTGCTAGGTGGTTAGTTGGTATTTCATAGTTAGTCTGTACTACTCCCTCTCCTTTGGAGAGGGTCGGGGTGAGGTGTTCCCCAAACATTTCTTCCATCTCAATACCAAAGACTCAAGACTATATACTATTTTAGTTACATGAAAAACCCTCTTACCATTTTCCTGCTAGCCTTAGCCCTCGGCACCGGACTGGGGGTGTGGGTCGCCCAAACCTGGATTTCCCCCACAGGAAGAAATACCCCCGTCCGCCTGGAAGAAGTACTGGTGGTAAAAGAACTCCACCTGGTGCGGCAAGTCTACAACGACCTTTTCTTCCTCCATCGCAAAAACGATAAGACCAAAGCCATCCGCGCAGTGGCACAGGTGCCCGTTACCATCACCGCTTTTATCAACCTCAAAGACATGCAGTGGGTAAAGCGCAACGACAGCATCAAGCAAGTGATTCTACCCAAAGCCGAACTCAACGACCCCAGCTACGGCATAGCCGAAATGGAGATCAAAGAAACCCGAGGCTTTCAGTTTCACGTAGGCCGCGATCTCTATCCACAGGTAAGTACTTACCTCAGCGCCATCATCGCCCAACGGCAGGACACGATCCGTCAGCGTGCGCTGGACAATAAAATCCTAACTCAGGCCGAAGCCGAGGGAAAACAATACATCGAAGGATTATTAAAAGGCATCGGCCGTCAGGATGTGCAAGTCACCTTTGGCGATGAGACCATTGATCGGGCCGTGGCCGAACTGACCAGGACGCTACAAACCACAAAAGAAAACCCACCCAACCACTCAACGGATAGCAATGGAGTCGCCAGCCTGCACAGTGCCATCAACAACGTGCTCTACGGATGGCTACCGGTGGAGTAATTCTATTAAGTACGGGAGCCTACCGCTTTGGTGGTTAGGAAGTATTTCAAAAGGAGTTCGTACTACTCCCTCTCCTTTGGAGAGGGTCGCCTGCCTGCCGCAGGCAGGGGGTGAGGTCAACCCCCCAGAATGACGGAAACACTCTAAGTAATGCAACAACGTACCCAGAGTAATGGGGTCTATTCTATAAACTGTGTCATTACCAATAGAATATAATTGTTGATTAAA
>CAYPDF010000030.1:0-10404 GCA_964409415.1 uncultured Ohtaekwangia sp.
CTCAGCTGGTAGAGCAACTGACTTGTAATCAGTAGGTCGCTGGTTCGATCCCGGCTGGGGGCTCTTGATAATCAAAGAGTTACATTAATTTGTAGCTCTTTTTTTGTGTCTATAGAAGAGCACCTGCCTCCTCACTACTAAAGTATGTCGATATGATAGACATCCGTCTCATTACGACTGATGTTTCTGATTTCAAAACCCCCAGGTTGTGGGATTTCTTCTATGAGATCAAACTGTGTGCAGGTTTTAGGTAGTGTCCCAAAAATGAGAAGAAAATTATGGGTAGCCCCTTTCGGCACCAGCAGCCACTGTGGTGCAATGGTGATATTTTCCACATGCAACAACTGAGGTTTGGCACTTGAATTATGATCGACTAAGAATGTAGATTTCCATATTCTTACCAGCAAATCGTCTCCACGGTTGGCACACCGGCAATGCACATATACACAACCTTCCTCAAGTGTGCCTGGGCTTACGGATGCCAGAATTTCGATACTAACTTCTGGTTTGATCTTTACAGGTGATTCTTTAATGGGATGGGCTTTGTTATCCATCAATGTGAAGTTTGTTATACTTTTTTAGGTGGCAAATCAAATGCTTTTGACTCGTGGTCGAAATTTCCTTTATGGGAGCCGTCACAAAATGGTTTATTGGCCGATCTGCCGCACCTGCACAAAGTTAGCACAGTTCTGCCTTGAAGTCCATAGTTATCTCCCTGCATATCAACAATTTCAAAATCGCCTTCTATTTTCAATGAGCCATTGCTGTTTACAGTAATCTTAGTTGCCATCGCTATTTCTTTATTGGTTAATTATTGAACAAGGTACTGTCTATTCCTGGAATGACCTTCATCGCATTCTTATAATAGATTTTTTCAAGAACGCTATCAGGCAAATTCAGTCCATACATTTTCCAATGTGCGTGGCGTTTGCGGTAATAGTCGAAGTATTCATCGTTGGTTTCCAACACTCGAAAATAAGTATAATACTCTTCTTTCTTATAAGTATCCTTTCCCATCATAATGCGATCCTGGTATTTGATCAACCATCCTCTGGCGGTGCGTGGCTGTCTGCCCAGTTCAGCAATCACGGCTCCAATTTCTGCATACATATTAGGGAGTTCATCCATCAACGAACTTAATTGCTCCAGATCGTTGCCATACCAGCCGAGGTGCGCGTTGATAAACTTAGTGTTAGGATGTTTCCGAAAGACATTGTGTTGTTCGTTCATCACCTCATCAAAGGACGGGTTCCTTGATGGATCCTTGTACCGACTTGGGTATTGTTTTAGCTCCAGCCATCGTTCATTGTATTTATCTTTGGGTTTCCAGAATGCGTTGGGCTCACCGGTGTGAATTAAAACAGGAATACCCAATTCACTGCATTTGTCCCAGATGGGGTCTAGCCTTGGGTCATCTACCTTGATGCGATTTCCGTTGTTATCTTTATCAGTGAGTCCAAGGCTTTTATAAACCTTAAGGCCCTTAACACCAAGGGCTTTGGCCTCTTCCATCATTTTTAATGTATTCTCTGGCCAGCCCTCATCATCCAACTCCTCGAAGTTGATGTTGAGAAAAAGTACAAAGCGATTACTATATTTTTTATTTACATTATCAAGTGACCACTCCAAGTATTTCCCTCTAAAACCACTCAAGTTTACCATCACCTTCATGTTCAGCTCATCCATTTCAGCTACCAGTTTGTCCAGGTTTTGAATGGGCATGGAAAATTGATGATTGTGCACATCGATAAAAGGAAACTTCGCCCGGGTAGGTTTATGTTCTGGTACTATTAATGTAGAAATAGGAGAGTACTCTTCTACATCCATTACATTCATTCTGTACTGAATCTTTCCAATCAGCCAGTAGGTAAGTCCTAAAAAAATGAGAAACAATGGAAATGCTATCCACCATTTCTTTTTAATAAAATTGAGCACCGCGATTATCGTATGGTAATGGGAACTGTCACTCGGGTTTTATCCCATGTGAAATTCATAAGGACACTTGCGGAATCACTTTCGAAATTGATGGTGAATTGTTCTGTTTCTGGTGCGCTCTGAGAGGGTACTTTCACTTTTACTACATCTAAGTCATAGTTAGGTTCCGCAACACCAAAAAATACATCTGCTTCACTATTCAAAGACACCTCCCATTCGTTTGGCCCAGGCACTGCATACATACGATAGGCACCCGCATCAACTGGTTCTCCGGCAAAATTTATGTTTTTAGTGAAAGTTATTTTTGTGGCAGCATTGGCACCGAGTCTCCAGTATTTGCCAAAGGGCTGAAGGGCACCCTCACTTTCTTCTCCGAATATGAGTCTGCCTTTTTTGTAAGGTCTGCTGTATTCTACTTTTATATTTAAACCTTCGTAGCTGTAATCAACAGTTGCAAAGGGGCTGGCAGGCTCTGCAATAAATAGGCCGTACATGATCCATCCAACAAGAACTATAATTATTGTACCAATGCTCAGGAATATTATCCTTTTCATCTTAGTTGATTTTAAATTTGGTTTGATCTACAAGATACACATATTATTATTAGCTAAATGAGTTGAATTCATTCCGGTAACACCATTAAGTGACGGCAAATCACTATTTCTATTGCTAATCGTATGTAGTTGATTAAATTGGGGATACCTTAATTGATACAATATGAAAAAAATAATTTCAAAGTTTGCCCTATTTGGCTTACTGTTTTTGTGTGGAAGTTATCTGGCTAATGCTCAGAAATTCTCGCTGGAAGACATTAAAACTTATCCATTTCCAACTGAACTTACTACATCTCCAAAGGACAATAAAATAGCCTGGGCTTTTGACGAACAAGGAAAAAGAAATATTTATGTAGCAGAAGGCCCTGACTTTGTTTCCAGAAAGCTTACCAATTATGATAAAGATGATGGACAAGAGCTAACAGGAGTTTCGATTTCAACCGATGGAAAGTGGGTGGTGTATGTACGTGGGGGAGATCATGGCGCCAACTGGGGTGACCTCGAACCGGTTAATCCTTCCTTTAGCCCAGAACCCATCAAAGTAAGTGTCTGGACAATTCCATATACTGGTGGTGAACCAAAGCTATTGGGAGAAGGAGATGCACCAACTATTTCACCCAAGGGAGATTTGGTGGCCTATACATTTAAGGAACAAGTTTGGACTGCTCCAATAGACGGTTCTAAAAATGCATCCAAACTTTTTACGACACGTGGATCTGTCGGTTCTTTGGTTTGGTCTCCGGACGGAAGCAAACTGGCCTTTGTAACGGACCGCGGAGATCATGAACTAATAGGGATTTATTCATTCAACGGACCCACCATTAGCTGGATGGCACCTACCTTTTCAAAGGATAGTTCACCCCGCTGGTCACCAGACGGAAGTCAAATGGCTTTTGTGAGAACCCCTGGTGAAGGAGGATCTCCCAAAGCGATATTGAAACGCCATCATAGGCCATGGTCAATTATGGTAGGAGATGTGGCTACCGGTAATGCCAAACAAATTTGGGAAGCGCCCAAAACATTGGCGGGCTCAAGGCCCAGCACCCAGGGAGGTACAAACCTACATTGGGGTGCGGGTGACCGTATTGCATTTTTGTCTTATGAGGATGGTTGGCCTCAACTGTATTCCATCTCTTCCAAAGGTGGGGCATCGTTACAACTGACAAAAGGAAATTTTATGTGTGAATACATAAGCATGAGTGGTGATGGGAAATGGTTGATGGCAAGTGCCAACACAGGCCCGGATAAGTTGGATATCGACAGGAGACACATCATTCGGGTGCCTATCGATAAACCGGCAATGGAAGTGCTTACCCCTGGAGATGGATTGGAGTGGACTCCCTATTTAACTGGAGATGGATCAAACATTGTTTTCATCAGTGCTACCGCTCAACGGCCTCCACTTCCTGCATTTATGAAATTTGGTAAAGGCACTCCAAAACTTATTGCACAAAAAAACATTCCAGAGAATTTTCCTCAAAATAAACTGATTGTTCCAAAACAGATTACATTTCAATCACCCGATGGATTTACCATACATGGCCAAATTTTTGAACCAACAGGAGGACCTGCTAAAAAACCGGCCTTAATTTATGTGCATGGTGGACCTCCCAGACAAATGTTATTGGGTTGGCATTATTCTGATTATTATTCCAACTCATACTCTTACAACCAATACCTTGCCAACCTGGGGTTTATCGTAATCACGGTTAATTATAGATTGGGAATTGGCTATGGTTTTGAGTTTCATCAACCGGAGAAAGCAGGTACTGCCGGAGCTTCTGAATATATTGATGTAAAAGCAGCTGGTGAATGGTTGGCGAAGCAGCCCAATGTTGATCCAACTCGCATTGGAATTTATGGTGGCTCTTACGGTGGATACCTAACTGCCATGGGTTTGGCCAGGGACTCAAAATTATTTGCCGTAGGCGTGGATATTCATGGTGTGCATGATCGTACGGTGGGGCGAGCACGGAATTGGTTAATGCCTGATCAATATGAACGAGCACCCGATGCGGAAGAAGCGTTGAAGGTAGCGTGGGAATCGTCTCCGGTAGCTTATGTGTCTACCTGGACTTCTCCTGTTTTAATAATTCAAGGCGATGACGACCGTAACGTTCGCATTTCTGAAAGTACCGACCTTGTTCAACGGCTTCAGGAAGAAGGGGTTCCCATGGAAACTTTAATGATTGTGGATGATACACACCACTGGATGAAATGGTCTAATGCCGTGAAGGTGGGCAGTGCTACAGCGGATTACTTTGAAAGGAAGCTTTTAAAGAAATAGATGTGGGTTTCCATTCTCAGCGCTCTTTGCGAGAATAACTTAGCGTGCTTAGCGGTAAATTGACTGAAAAAACAAATGCAGGAAGAATCCCATTGGAATAAGATTGCGAATAAATACGAAGATGAAGTTTTAAACGCCTTTGAATCGGATAAGGAAAGAAAGCTTGCACACTATTTTAAAAAACACGGTAACTCAAAACACACCGCTATTGATTTTGGGTGTGGTATCGGAAATGGATTTCACTATTTGTCGCCCAATTTTAAATCTGTTTTGGCGTTGGATATTTCTCAGAATTGCATAGATCTGGCAAAACAAAAACCTTTTGGTAACATCGAATTTAAAAGAATGGATTTGACCAGAAGTAACTTAAAGTTGGAGCCTGTTGAATTTATCTTGTGTAGTAACGTGGCAATTTTCGCAGAAGTGATTAAAAATTATGACATACTGCGCAATGTAAAAAAGGCTTTGAAGAAAAATGGCAATGCAATTTTTGTGGTGCCATCACTTGAATCGACCCTATTTTATGCCTGGCGTATGATGGATTGGTACCGAAAAGAAGGAGTGAAGCCTAATAAAATTCCCAGGGCAGAATTTGATTATTACAGAAGAGATATACGTGATATTTTGCAGGGAATTGTTAACATAGATGGAAGGCCAACAAAACATTATTCACATTCTGAATTACAGGTAATTTTTACCGAAGCGGGGTTGGAGGTGACTGCCATTGAAAGATTGGAGTATGATTGGAAGACTGAATTTAGTGAGCCACCCAAGTGGATGAAGGCGCCTTACCCCTGGGATTGGTTGGTGGAATGCAGAAGGTCCTGATGATGGTTGGTGGTGTAACTATTAAAATTCAATAGGCAATTCTTATTATTGAGCTTGCTCAATAATTTTTTTAATCATAACTAAAATCGGATTCCATCCTTCCCCATTGTTATACACATCCTGGTATCGCTTTTGCCCTTCAGCAGCATTTTCAAAGCCATCTTGCGTCACTGTTAAAGTAGTTTGATTATTTTGTTCTGATAATTGATAAGTTACCCTTAGGTAGTTTTCGGGAATATCCTCCATGCCTGCGTTTGGGTCAATCACACTATAGCTCAACAGTTTTGCGGGATCGATCGCTAAGATATAGCCGGATACGGGAATCATTTCATTGCCATCGTGCATCATTTTCCAAATCAAAACATCACCTACTTTCCAGTCGGATACGACTTCACAACCAAACATATATTGCTTAGTCATTGCGGGGTTTACAAGCGCATTCCATACCTCTTTGGCTGATGCATTGATGCTTATGCGGTTTTCAACAACCAATTTCTTTTCCATGTTTTTGAATTTAAAACAGTAATTTCCACTTGCAGTGGTTTTCTTATTTACTGCTGAAGAATAATAAACTCCGTTCTTCGGTTCAATCTTCTTCCTTCTTGTGAATCATTTGGAGCCACAGGTCTTGACTCTCCGTATCCTACTGCCCTAATTCTTTCAGAACTGATCCCTAATCTTTCAAGATATTTTTTTACTGCGTTTGCCCTTCTTTGGCTAAGGGATTGATTGTATTCAGCGGGCCCCAAAGAATCAGTATGTCCTCCAATTTCTACCTTCATATTGGGCGACCTCTCCATCATGTCAATAAAATCCTGAATACCATTGAATGATAATGGCTCATCACTATCATGAGCAAAGTAAATATCAATTAATGCAGGCACATTGACAGCCAGTCTTTGCATTCGAATAGTATCCTTAAAAGTCATTAGGGTAGAAGAGATACCTCCCAGATATAATGAAGCAGTCTGTGGTGTATAGCCCATAGTATTGATTTCCAGCTTATAAATTTGTGGGTTACTGGCGCTGGTTTTTACTGTGGTATTATATAGGCCCTTCACATCACTGTCGAGGTTTTGTTTGTTGCCATCATTACTCCTCAGAAACACCTGGGCATTTAATGGCTCTGCATTAACCGCATCTTGTACAACTAATGAGATGAGGACTTCACTGACAATATTGCCAGAGATATTTTGGTCTACCACTTGTTTTTCTACTGACGAACTCTCGGCAAACAAGTCTGCATAATTTTCTTGTCCCAGATTCACCGGCTTCCATTTCCTCATATCCACTTTGTAGATGTCTTGTTCTCCTATATTATCTTGTCTCACGGAAGATATATACGCAAAAGTTTCATCAGCATTGAGCACGAAATAAATATCATTTTCGGGTGAATTAATCGGATAACCCAAATTGACGGGTTCGTTCCATGCCCCTGTCAAGGGGTCCAATGTGGTTCTGTACAAATCCATGTCACCCATGCCTGCGTGGCCATTTGAACTAAAGTATAAATATTTTCCACTTGTTGTTATAAAGACACCATCTTCATCCATTTCTGTGTTTACGAGTGGGCCAAGATTCTGAATATTCCCCCAACGATTTCCTTTCCCCAGCTCAGCTCTATAGATGTCTGTACCTCCATAACCTCCCGGACGATCACTGGTAAAGAATAGAGTTTTATAGTCTGCCGAGAGTGAAGCTGAATTTTCCAGGTATTCAGAATTGATTCCTTCCATACTCTTTGGTGTAGACCATTCAAAAGCATCACCCTTTTTGGAAACAAGGAGATCACCGCCATTACCATCTTGATAAATAATCATCTCCTGTCCATCATGCGATATAGCCACACTCGAATTGTGATAATTGGTATTGAGTGGACCTTGCATGTCTTTTGAAGGTTGCCATTTTCCGTCCACGTATTCTGAATAAAATATATCCTCGTAATACTCAAGGTCTTGTGCGACTGTTGAGTTACGATTACCATCGGGCCTCCGGGAGGTAAAGACCATCAATGTTTCCTCTGAATTTATGGTAGGGGCGTAGTCCGGATACTCGGAATTTATATTTTCACCCAGGTTGGTAATTTCTACATCAACAGGGTTTTCTACAAAAATGACAGCATTGCGACACTCAAAAATTTTTCGATTAACCTCATTGATTTTGTTCGACTTTTCCAGGCTGAGGGAACGGGCAAGCATTCTGTTGTATTTATCGTAAAATAGAATAGCACTATCGAACTTCAGACTTTGGTGATACCCTTGCCCTAAAAAGTATAAAATATCCTCGTCCACAGCAGGATCAAGTTCCCATGCTTTTCTAAAATATTGCAGTGATTTTTCTTTGTTCACCGTAAGCATAATGGACTGGCCTGCCATAAACTGCGCCTTTGCACTTTTAGGATTCATTTGTGTGGCCTGGACAAAGAGTTCTTTTGCCTGAGCCCGTTGGGTGTAGTTAAACACCTCCATGCCGAGGTTATAGTATTCTTCGGAAAGTGCCAGAGAATCAGTTTGCGCAAAAGAGGATACGCCTATGCAGAGGGTATATAGTAACCCGAGAAAATGCCTAGTAAAAGCCGCCATAGAACTAAATTTTACCAAATTTAACAGAATATCGGGTTTTTGAACCGATTGAAGCAAAGAACCTTCGGTTCCCCCAATACAATAAGAAGTGTGCCTATAAACATAATACCTTACTTTTGGTAATGTCGTCTGATTAACAGAATTAATGTGTTTTCTGCCATAGCTTGGAAGCTGAAAATTCACAACGAAACCGGAGCATAAAAAAACAATGAACATCGATGTGGCAGGGGTGGCTGACAAAGAATAAAAGGCAAAGAAAAACTGGTTATAATGAAAAGATTAAAAGCAAAATTTAAGAATAAAGAGGGGCAGGAGCTGGCCGCCAGAATGGAATTACCTGCCAACGGTCATCCTCATAACTACGCCATTTTTGCGCACTGTTTTACCTGCAACAAGAATTTGACTGCCATCAGGAATGTGGTGAACAACATGACGGAGGCGGGTTTTGGGGTATTAAGCTTTGACTTCACAGGCCTCGGTGAAAGTGATGGGGACTTTGCTGACACCAATTTTTCTTCCAACGTTGAAGACATTATAGCGGCAGCCAACTTTTTGAAAAGTGAATACAATGCACCTTCTCTACTTATCGGTCATTCCCTGGGTGGGGCAGCTGTGTTATTTGCTGCTGATAAAATTGATAGCATCAAAGCCATTGCCACAATTGCAGCGCCATCCAATCCGGAACATGTGCAACATTTGATCCAATCCAATGTGGAAGAAATAGAAAAAGAGGGTTCGGCAGAAGTGAATATTGGTGGAAGAAGTTTTAATATAAAAAAGCAATTTGTTGATGATCTTAAGAAGCATGCCCTTCCCAAAGTGCTGAAGACCATGCGTAAGTCTTTGTTGGTCATGCACTCACCTCAGGATGTTACAGTAGGAATTGAAAATGCGGCTGAAATATTTACAGCAGCCCATCATCCCAAAAGTTTTATCTCATTGGACGGAGCAGATCACTTGATGACCAATAAAGCTGACTCTCAGTATGTGGGTAAAGTGATTGCATCCTGGGCAGAAAGGTATTTGCATATTGATAAAGGTGAAGCCATTCAGAGTGAATCGCAGACGGTGGTGCGTATTAAAGACAAAACCAATAAGTTTTTGACACAAATTCAAACGGGTAAGCATTCATTTTATGCTGATGAACCCACTGATGTGGGTGGAGAAGACCTCGGGCCATCACCTTATCAACTACTTACCGCAGCACTTGGCGCTTGCACTGCCATGACCATGCGCATGTATGCCGATAGGAAGGGTTGGGAAATTAATGAAATTAAAGTACACCTCAATCATGAAAAGAGGCACAGTGACGACTGTGTGGATTGCGAAAAACCTTCCAGTAAGATCGATCACTTTGAACGTATATTAGAAGTAGACAGCCAGTTGGATGAGCAACAATTGCAGCGTTTAATGGAGATTGCGAATAGATGCCCCGTACACCGCACATTAGAAGGTGATATTAAAATAGAAACGAGATTGGCTGCTGAACGACCCATAAAGTAAGGCCGTAACCATCAAAATGCGTTGATCTTGATAGTTTACAAATAGGTAAACCAGTATACTTGCAATGAAATCTCCGACAGAATGTTGTTTAACATTAAGATAATATGGATTGGATTCAAATTGCAGGGCATACCGGTGCGCTGCTGAGCAGTATTACGTTTGTACCTCAGGTCTACAAAGTATGGACAAGCAGAAGTGTGAGGGACTTAAGCCTCACTATGATGCTGATTGTTTTCACCTCCACCATTATCTGGTTGATCTACGGTGTAGCACTCAACCTTTGGCCTGTCATTTTAGCGAATGGATTTATTTGCATCCTCAGCATATTGTTGATTTACTTCAAACTAACGTTCAAAGAGCATTAGTAGAACGACCTTCTAATTTCTATTATTTTACCGCTAAGGCGCTAAGACGCAAAGTTGTTTTGCCAGGTGCTCAGCATCTCCACGATTTTGAGGGAAGAAATAAACCCAATCATTTGATTTGCCACCAAGGCACCAGGACACTAAGTTTTGATGTGGAACGAGCTTATGTCGCCTAACCCTTTGCGCCTCAGCGCCTCCTATGCGGTAAAGAATGAGTGATAATACTAATTTCTGTTAGTCACCGTTGGGGATGGAAATGAAGCTAAGGTGTTTCACAGATTTCTCCGCGCCTCAGCGCCTTTGCGGTAAAGAATGAGTGATAATACTAATTTCTGTTAGTCACCGTTGGG
>CAYPDF010000030.1:10504-16799 GCA_964409415.1 uncultured Ohtaekwangia sp.
GCCTTTGCGGTAAAGAATGAGTGATAATACTAATTTCTGTTAGTCACCGTTGGGGATGGAAATGAAGCTAAGGTGTTTCACAGATTTCTCCGCGCCTTTGCGCCTTTGCGGTAAAAAGTGAACATCAATTCATCACTCCTTAAACAAACTAAAGTTAGCATCGCTGACCGCTTTCTTAAAGGCCTCCCAATCATTGGAGAAGAACGCATCTACATCGTCCATCACCGGCTTGATGTTTCGCTCGGTGACAGCCAACGCTCTCTTTTGAGTTTCCGTAACAGGGTACGTGGTATCTTGTAAAAACCTTCTGCTGGTAGACAGTTGCTCACTCACCAGATTGGGATCACCACTAAAGCCTTGTATGTCTTCCCGTGGATTGATTCGAAGTAACAGCTTGCCGATTTTTGATTTTACAGAATCCGCACGTTGTTTCAAGTCGGTATTGGAATTTCCTTGGGCTTTCAATTGTGTCAATATCAAATCCACTATTTCTTTTGAATCATTCAATCGATCGGTTTTAGCGGTAGCCACCTCTGCGATACTGTTGAACTTATCGATGAGGGCTGCTTTTTCGCTTAGCTCATTTACCGTCATCTGAATGTTAGGGTCTAATTTCACTTCCACTTTCGTGGAATCTTTAAAACCATTGTAGGTCACCACTATTTTGTAATTGCCAGGAGTAACGCTCCGTCCACCTCGTTCTGCTGCATCGGCCTTTGGTTTTTTGGTGTCTGGCATTCGTGTTCCCTTTATGTCCAAATCCCACATGATTCTGTTAAAGCCTTTCTTTGGTTGATACTTCAAGGTTCTGATGAGTTTATTATAATTGTCGTACACCATCACGGTGGACTTGGCCGAATCCTTTTCATTGGAAACTTTCTTAAGGTCCTTTATGTAATAAGTAATCCACGCGCCTGGCTTCTTGTTTTCTCCTTCGTACAAACCATCTCCTGTACTTCGATATCCGTTGGCATCACCCTGGTTGATGATATAGGCAGTGGGGGTATCAAATGTCTTTATGTCTTTTGCTAATGTAGTATTGTATCCAGTCTTCGCTAATTCGCGCAATGGGCGGATGTCATCCAATATCCAAACGGCACGACCGAAAGTACCCAGCACCAGGTCTGCTTCTCTTTCCTGTATTTGCATGTCCATGGTGGACACGGTAGGATAGCCACTGGTCCACTTGGTCCATGTCTTTGCATCATCCACAGAGATATAAAGCCCATATTCTGTTCCCAGGAATATAAGATTTGGCACTACAGTATCTTGTATCACGGATAGCGCGTATCCGTATACATTTTGATCATTGGCGATTCTCGTCCATGTTTTACCCATGTCTTTGGTGCGATATACATAGGGGCTCCAATCATTTTGTCTGTAGTTGTTGATGACTACAAAAGCTTCGTTGACATTATAGGTCGAAGCCCTGATCTGAGCAATCCACGCCTGCTTGGGTGCGCCTGGCATTTTACTGATCATGTTGGTCCACGTCTGTCCACCATTGGTGGTCAATTGTACGTTGCCGTCATCAGTACCCACCCACATGACTCCTTTTTGCAGTGGGCTTGGCGCAATGGTGAGGATGGTGGTATGGTTTTCTGCACCACTATTATCTAACGACAAACCACCGGTTGTTGCCTGTTTTTGTTTTTCAGGATCGTTGGTGGTGAGGTCGGGTGATATCTTTTCCCAGGTGGCACCGCGATCGGTGGACTTCAGCACATATTGTGCGCCAACATAGATGGTGGTTTTGTCTATAGGGTCAATCGATAATGCAGCATTCCAATTGAAACGCAATTCCTCACCACTGGCCAGGAAGGGTTTGATAAACTGGCGACTACCCGTCTTTAGATCGAAGCGAGAAATATTTCCACCCTGGGATAAGCTGTATCCATAGCGTTCTTCGCTCATCGGGTCAGGGGCTACGTCAAAGCCATCACCGCCTCCTACACGGTCCCAGTACATATTGCGTATGCCATACCTTCTCCATACCTGACTGGGTCCGCGCCAGCTGCCGTTGTCTTGTAAACCACCATATACATTGTAGGGAAGTTGATTGTCTACGTTGATATGATAGAATTGTGCCAGGGGCATGTTCTCTATAAAACGCCATGTCTTACCACGATCGCGGGAGATAACAGCACCGCCATCGTTACCACAGATTAAAAAACTTGGATCTTCAGGGTGTACATACCATGCGTGGTTGTCAACATGCACAAGGGAAGGATTAATTAACAGCTCAAAGGTTTTTCCACCATCGTTACTTACGTCTACCGTTGTATGGAGGTTGTATATCCTGTTTTCATTCTTAGGATCAACAAAGATGTCGGCATAGTAGAAGGGGCGACCTCCTATATTTTTAGTGGATACGAGACTCCAGTTCTCACCACCATCTTCCGATTTGTACAGGCCTGTCTTTTTGGCTTCCACCAGCGCATAGACAATGTTGGGGCTGCTCGCGGCTATCGCCAATCCAATTCGTCCAAGGTCACCTTTGGGCAAACCATTTACTGAGGTTTTCTTTTTCCATGTTTCACCCGCATCATAGGAGATGTACAACCCTGATCCCGGTCCACCGGAATTGAAATACCAGGGCCATCTTCTGTGTTCCCACATGGCGGCTATGATTTTGTTGGGATTGGTAGGGTCCACCACCATATCGCCTATACCTGTTTTTGGGTCTACGTATAATGTCTTCCTCCAGGTTTTACCTCCGTCTGCTGTTTTGTATACACCACGATCTTGTTGCTCACCCCAGGGAGAACCGATAGCCCCCACATATACGACATTAGGATTGTCGCGGTGAATGATGACGCGGTGAATGTTACGTGTTCCTTCGAGGCCCATGTGTTGCCACGACTTACCACCATCAATGGACTTATAGATTCCATTTCCGCTGTTCAGACTGTTACGGGGATTTCCTTCTCCCGTGCCTATCCAGATCTCTGCCGGATTCTTTTGGTTCACGGCTACGGCACCCACAGAGGCGGCCTTTTCATTTTCAAAAATAGGGGTGAAGCTGGTGCCTCCGTTTTCGGATTTCCATAATCCACCGGACGCAGTGCCAATAAATATAATGTCGGGGTTAGACTCCACCACATCAATGGCGGTAACGCGCCCACTCATTCCGGCCGGACCGATGTTGCGGGGTTTGATGTCTTTGAACAGGGACATGTCCAGTTGCTGGGAAAACAATAGACTGCTTTGAAGGAGTAGTGCGAGGGTGATGGATAGTCTTGTCATAGGTATTGGGAATAACTATAATTTTAGACAATTCTGAATAGCTACACAAGTGTGAATACTTTAGCGGTTGCATGCTTTTATCTTATGAGGATGGGGATGGATTAAGGATAGAAGAGGAAGTAATCAATGGTCACACAAAATGGAGAATTTGAGATTTGACTATTAATATTCTTAAATTTGATTAAACATTAATTCTTGATTTCTATAGAGCTTTAAACTGACTCTCATTGAGCCTGCTAATTAATTGCTGATGTGAAAGCAATCCGTCCCTTACTTTATAATATCATTTATCTTCTGCCAAAGATCATTATCAAATCCAGAGACTGCAAAACTAGGATTATCTGGATCTGACGCATCACCCATCCTTACAACTACCATGTTTCTACTTGGAATTACATAGACACGCTGATCATCAAGGCCCATGGCTGCATACATATCTGCATCTGCGTTAGGCACCAACGATCCCTGATAAACGGTCTGCCCACCGGGTACCATAAAACTAGCTTTACCATTTAACCACCACAAATAACCGTAGGATGGATTTATATCTTGTGATGTACTCGTACTCTCTTTTAAATAGGCTTCATTAATTATTTGTTCATTTTTCCATTTCCCTTTGTTAAGCGCAAGGAGCCCGAATCGGGCCATGCTGCGGGTATTGCTATAATAGACTTTGAAGATGATTCCATTTTTCCAGTATCCCTCCATCCCAATTATGTTCTTTAGTTTAGCATTGAAGTAGGATTCAAATTCTTGATCACTAGCGGCTGCAACCACATCCATCAATTTTTGAAAAACATTATGGTAAGACCATCTTGTTCCAGCATCGGCTAAGTATGTTAAATTGGAGGTAATGACTAAATTGGTAGCATCATTAATTCCTGAAGTCATTGTTAGCAAATGCCTTGATGTAATTAAGTTTTCCTTTTCGATTGGTTCGCTTGTCCAACCCGAGCCTAAATATTGAGATACCTTATTATTAATATCTAGTAAACCGTCTTGTTGTGCAATCCCTGTGGTTGTGGCCACCAAGGTTTTGCCTGCACTATTCCATTGCCAGGAAGCATTTTGATCATGGCCATTAAAATATTCCTCCATTACAATTCTGCCATTGACAAGAATTATAAATGATTTTGTATTCTTTTGAATAAGGTAATCTTTTAAAGGCTGCACCGCACTCTGGTTCCACCCTAAACTTGAAATAGATACAGTTTCCCAATTCCCATCAGCATTGGATGGAAAATACATAGATTCATCAACAATGGGTTGAGCCTCTTCCTCTTTGTTGCAGCCCCAAATGAGTAGTAGCAGCAGTATTGAAATTTTGAAGCGCTTCATAAATGGGTGTCGTAAAGTGTAGATTTTTTTATATTGTAGTTGGAAGATTACTTCATGCTTACATATCATCCTTCTTTTCCCTTCACTGTTTACTGCAAGCAGGCCTGTCTGCTGCAAGCAGGTAATTATGTTCCGTGATTTGAAACAACAATAGGCGCACCCAAACAACTGTCCGGAATCTTAAAGGCCTCCACCAACGGCACTGCCTCCTGACGGATTTCCCAGCAGAGTTTGTTGATCAACTTGCGAATGGCTTTGGTTTTCACGCCTTCCATGTAGTCGTGCTCGAGATACCAACCCTTGTTTTTCTCTATTTGCGTAAGCGCAAACAAATCACACAGTTTTTTCAGCACCGCCTTGCAATTCTTGTCCAGAGTACGCTCCACCTGAGCAATGAATTGTTCCAGAACGATTCTCTCCACATAGGCATGCCCCACGTTTACCAGATGGTATTGCGTTTGGTTAAAGGCATCGAAAGAATCCATACCACTGTCGAGGTGTTTTTTTAGTCGCTTTGCGGCAGAGGTAAGGATGTCTTTTTCTCTGTATTTGAATGCGCTCAATTGAAACTCCGGATCCAGCAAATGATCTTCATCCGTGTTGCGAATGGTCAGGGGATTCATTTCTGTGATGGAGGTCTTGGCCTGAGCACCTACATAATTAAGGATACCAAAGAAATCAATGTTGCTGAACTCCTGCTTAAACTCCGTCAACCTGCTCTTGGCCACCAATTGCATCAATACGGTGTTGTCTCCCTCGAAAGTAGTATACACATCCGTATCGTTTTTGAGGTCATCGATCCTGTTTTCACTCATGTAACCTTTTCCGCCACAGGCCTCGCGACACTCCTGTAGCGTGCGGGTGGTGTTCCACGTGGTAAATGCTTTGATGCCCGCTGCCAGCGCTTCGATTTCCTGCATGTCTTCCTCCGTGCGGTTGATAAACCGATCCGTAAGATATTGCAGTGTAAAATGAAGGGCATATACATTCGCCAGTAAAGGCATCAACCTGCGCTGATGGGTTCTGTAATTTAAGATCGGCACTTCGGGGGCATGCTCCGGACCAAACTGTCTGCGCTGATCTCCATACTTAATAGCAATGGTAAGTCCCGACTTGGAGGCAGCGTTGCCAGATCTGGGGATACCAATGCGCCCGCCCACCAACGTGCCCAGCATGGTAAAGAACCTGCGGTTGTCACTGGCGATTGGACTGGTAAATTTTCCATCTTCATCTACACTGGCAAAACGATCCAACATATCGTCTTTGGGCACGCGCACATTATCGAAATAGATAATCCCATTGTCGACACCATTTAATCCCATCTTCCTTCCACAGTCTTTGATGGTTACACCCGGATGCAAAATACCCTGCTTGTTGCGCAAAGGCACCACGAAAGCACTTACACCATAATCCTTTTTGTTGATAATCAGTTTGGCAAATACCGTTGCCGCTTGTCCGTGAAGGGCAGCGTTGCCGATATATTCCTTGCGTGCTTCTTCCGAAGGTGTATTGATTACAAAAGTTTGATCCTCGTGGTCATAAGTAGCCGTGGTGAGGATGCCTTTTACATTGGAGCCATGTCCCGTCTCTGTCATGGCAAAGCAACCGGGCAACTCCAGTGTGCCGATGTCTTTGATGTATTTCTTATGGTGTTTTTCGAGTCTGTTCAATAAACTGTGTCAAAAGAAAAAAACTTAACTTGATACAGTAT
>CAYPDF010000031.1:0-9741 GCA_964409415.1 uncultured Ohtaekwangia sp.
ATTTAATCAACAATTATATTCTATTGGTAATGACACAGTTTATAGAATAGACCCGCAAGGCATACACCTGCCACTTCTCAATAAAATCTGCTGGAACAGTCTCAATAGAAAGTCCAAAAAGGTCTTTTATCTGCGAGGAAAAAATAATTACTGCAATACCACTGGTGAAGCCAACAATCAGGGGATAAGGAATATACTTGAGGAGGTTGCCAAAGCGCGCCAACCCCATAGCCACTAAAATAAATCCCGCCATGAAGGTAGCAATCGTTAATCCATCTACACCGTGTTTTTGCACGATGGCATAAACGATTACAATAAATGCGCCCGTAGGCCCACCAATTTGAACCCTACTCCCCCCCAGCACCGAAATAATGAATCCAGCTACAATTGCTGTGATGAGCCCTTTGTCTGGCGAAACACCCGATGCGATGGCAAATGCAATGGCAAGAGGAAGCGCCACAATACCAACAATCAGTCCGGCTATTAAGTCTTTAAATAATTGTTCTTTTTTGATTCCTCCTTTAAGTAGTGAAAATAACTTAGGAGTGAATTGTGATTCTTTCATTGATTTATAGGTGCCTTACTGCCTGGGTATGTGAGGTGCATATAACCTGACCGAGAAAAGCGTGTTTGTTAGGATCAGCTAGGTGCATAACAAATGTGGCAAAATTCCTCCTGGTCAGGCATCACACAATGGGCACAAAGATAAACTAATGCCTAGATTTTCACTTCCTGGGGTGATTGTTTTTCACCAATCACATCCTCACTTTTTGATTTTCCTTTCGCGTCTGCAACCCATAATATTGCTCCCGTCCAAAGAAGGATTAAGTAAAACAGGGGCAGGGCATAAAAGGGAGAGTTAAGAAGAATCATTTGCAGGGCATTATTCCCTTCTCCAATTGTTACCATAATTAACATTCCCCACAACGCCATCTGATTGCCATTTTTAATCGAGGTGTATAAAATTATTAAAGCGCACCCACCCACCGCAATTATAAACCCACCAATCCCTCTCATGAAAGCCAGGTCAAGATTTATTAATTGCAGACTTATCTCTTGATTGGTCATTTTCAAGTAGTCCAAATGTGCAGGTATAATAGTTTCGACTGAGAAGGAATAAATGATGTCTCCAATACCGCCAAGAAGTATTAAGTAGATGGCCACTTGCATAATGATGAAGCCTGTCTTTTTCATTTTTTAAATATTTCTTCATTAAATGTTTGTTCGATTCTTTTATCCGGAACAAACCAAATAAGTGCAACACTTAAATAAATCAAGAGACCAAATAATGGTTGTAAAAGTGATAGAGCGATGCCGACAAAATATAACAGAAGTGAAATATTCAGTTTTCTATCATTACTGTAAGCCTTTCCCACGCTCGAATTTTTGCCCTCATTTTTTATCACATTATGGACAAGTATTTTAAATGCCAGAGCAGCCATAAACAATACCACTCCGTACAATGCCGTGGGATTGGCCTCAAAATGGTTTTCTCCCATCCAGCCTGTAACAAATGGAAATAGTGACAACCAAAACAGCAGGTTAAGATTAGTCCACAAAATTTTTCCGTTTACCTTACTCACTGCCTGGAGCAAATGATGGTGGTTATTCCAATAGATGCCTACATAAATAAAACTTAGCACGTAAGTGAGAAAAACCGGAAGTGTTGGTTTCAAGGCTTCAAAACCCGAACCTTCCGGCACTTTCATTTCTAATACCATTATGGTTATGATGATAGCCAAAACGCCATCACTAAAGGCTTCTAATCTCCCAGTTTTCATAATATCAAATCTTCTAAATAACTATCTTTTGCTCGTGTTCTTCCAACAAAGGGTTGAGGAACTCCGTCAATGTATTTCTGCTTATTGGTAAAGAAGACCAATCTTTAGATTTGCACTAAGCTATTTAAATGCCAGGTAATAGTTATCAAGGGGCTTGGCTACTTATGTCATTTGCAGCCAATTTTATTTGACCTCATGAACCATTTCTTCATTCTCGCTCTGCTGCGTGTATTTGTTTGTCCACATTCTGTATTCATCTGGGGTCATCTTCGGTAACTTATGTGTAATAAAAGCTGTTATCGCCCATAATTCTTCGTCATTATGGGTTGGCTTGAAGGCAGGCATACTGGTCATCTTTATGCCGTTTTTTATGATCCAAAAAAATTCTTGGGCATCATCTTCATCAGCGTGTTTGTATAATTCTGGTGGTTTAGGATATAAACCTTCTACCATCTCATTTGTTTTTAAACCAGGAGCGCCATGGCAGATGGAACACATTTCATTGTAATGTTTAAATCCCGATACTATCATTACAGTATCTGTTAAGTTATTGGGCACAACTACTTCCTTCATTCTCTTGTTTATCGAATTATGAGTAGTGATTTTTATAATTGATTTGGTGAGGGCATAATGAGGTGTCAATTGACTAACATCATAAGCACCGGATAATATGTAGATATAAAAAACAGAAATTAATATGACGATAGTTGCGATGATTGTAATGATTATTTTTTTCATCCTTTTGTTTTTATTTTAATCGTTGCCAATTGGTTGCGTATAACCTGCATGTGGTCGTGCCTGCCTGCCATGCCTTAGGCAGGTAAACGGTAGGCAGGTGCCACCTTACATAAGTTCACTACTAAAATAGCGCTTTTTTTGTTTCCATCAAGTCCAGGCTAGACTTAGCAAAGAACTTATTACAATCTCAGGATGCCGAATCTGCTTGAGGCCGGATGAACAAAGCTCTGGTAAGCCATTCAACATTATCCTATCGTGAAAAACATAAAAAGTGCAACAGTTACTAATGTGGTGGGTCCGTCTTTAAAATTCTACTAATAATTAATAAATTGGTATTCATTTATCCGAAAGTCCTTTTAACATCCATATGTTACAGGCGATATGTCCTGATTTCCCTAAAGGCTTTTCAAGCTTTTTAAATCCTAATCTTTCATACATTTTCACGGCATTGTCAAAATGAGGTAAACTTTCAAGATACAATTCGGAATACCCCAATTCTATAGCAGATTGAATGCTTTGTTCCATCAATTTTGTCCCAATCCCCTGCCCTCTTACTTTGGATGAAACATAAAATTTAACTAATTCTACACAATGCTTAGGCAAACCATCAGTAGGGTAAATTCCACAACACCCTAAAACTTCGCCATTTTCTTCTGCCACCCAAAGAATGGACTTTTCGTTTTTAAACAATCCATACAGGTTATCCGTAGTTGGATCCGAATACACTGTTCCTTCTTTTGGAGCATTGTGTTCTTCAAATACTCTTTTAATAAGGTCAGCTAACGATTTATTATCAGATTTCTGGATTCTTCTAATATTCATAATTTCGTTTTCTACCTCCGCAAGATTTAAATGACAACAACGTATGGCGTTCGTTGCTTTCCCTTACACTTTCCCCATATCTTTTGGGTCAAAATCCACCATCCATTCAATACCGAATTTATCTCTAAACATACCAAAATATGAACCCCAAGGACTATCGCCAATAGGCACTTCAATATCTCCGCCTGCTGAAAGTCCACTAAATAATATATCGGCTTCTTCACGACTTTTTGTACTGATAGATATCTTAGACCTGTTTTCATTTTCATTTACTTGCCCCATACTTTCCGGAATGTCATTGGCAATTAAAAAGTTTTTACCAATTGGTAAAGCAATGTGCATTATCTTATTTGCTTCATTTTCTGAAACTTGATATTCAGGGCTTGATATATCTTTGAAGCGTATAATCTTTGCGAACTCTCCGCCAAATACTGATTTGTAAAAATTGAATGCTACTTCAGCATTTCCGTTGAAGTTAATGTGTGGATTGATAAGTGCCATAATTTATATTTTCAATTTATTTTATGTTTCTTATTCCAATGTCTGAGCATTGGGTGTGGCAATACAATGATGTCTAACAATTAGGCACCTCCCATCTGTATGGCCTTCATTAATCTCATAGAAAGTCGCATTTTCCACATTCCAAGATAAGCCTATTGCCATTACTTTAATTAACAGCAATCAAAAATTCTGATTTTTGATAAGTTTGGAGTCGGGTTGGATTATACTTATATGCGTTTTACCCTAATAGAAGGCAGGTAACTGGCCTGGGTTTGTGTTCTTCCAACAAATGGTTGACCTTCAATCAATACATATGCTTGTTGGTCAGGAAGGTTTGATGTCCAACTATATGTTTTGACCATCCCGATTTGAAGCGATATTATAATTTTTCTATGTACCTTTTCCATCCATCTAATAATTCTGATTCTGTTGTTTTCAGCCTTGAAAGTAAGTCAGCTTTTTTATTGAAAGGTAAAAGCATAATTAGTTTAGCTCTTCCATATTTGCTGTCAATAAACATTACAACAGAGCCAGATAGTCCATATTTTAATCGACCAGTCCAAAAATCATCTAATTTATTGGGGACTTCGTTTTGGGAAATAGCTTTTTTAACTTCTGAGATTCTTAACGAATCACATTGTCCAGAAGCATATGTAGCTAAGCCCTCGACAAACCAATCAATTCCCTCGACATTGCTAAAGTCAGGGCTAGCGTTTAGTTGTCCGTGATATACATGGACTAATTCATGTGTGATTAATTGTTGTGTCTTTTTTGTTTCTGCATAAATATGCTCACAAGCTTCTTTGTCCCATAACTTAGGTGAAATCATATCCAATTTGGTGGCTACACCACTTGCAACCATCCAGCATTCTGATTTAAAATCCGGCATATTCCAATCCTTCTGCCATGAACTATCTAGCGAGTGGCGATTTGGGTGAACATATATATCAAACTGTTTGTTATAAGAGGATTTAAAAAAAGTCTTTGCTGAGAGCAGACCATTATCAACCAGCATTACATATTCCTTCTTATTTTTCCTGTCGGTTAGGGTATACATTAGGTTGTAGCCCTTATGTTTTTCGATAATCCAATTCTTGTCAAGTGCTTTCCAACTAATCTGCAATATCCCAGAGAATAATATTACAAGCAGTATCTGTTTTGATTTCATGTTGAAGTGATTTCATTCTTTGACGATTATTGAAAATAAAATGTTACAGGATCTCTAAGCTTATATCTCATTAATTGTACAAGTCGAAACCTTACCTTTGTGTAAGTAACAAGCTTTTGTTGGTGTTCTATTTTTCACAGACAAAGGATTGAGCTCCATCATTACATCTCTGATTGTTGGTAAGCCTTATCAAATCCTTAAAATCCTCAACTTAGTTCTCCCTCTAACTTTTATCCTATTCCCAATTAAAACTCGGGCTATAAGCCCTGCTCCTATCAACGTACCACTCACTATTAGTGTTTTGTTTGTTATTAAGTTCTCCTGTGTTGATTATATCTAATAACAAATAGCCTCCACCTGTAATAAGAGAAAGTTGCTCTATTTTATACCGGAGCCACCATCTCGTCTTTTCATCAATGTAAAGACTCGATATTTCACTTACCCTCACTTCAAATCCTTTAAATACAATAACGCTATCCTGAATGGCAACAATCTCACCTGTAACTTTTGCCTTGGTATCATTCACGCGAAAGGAAACCCCCTCTCCCTTCTTATAGTATACATTCTTGTTTTTATTTCTCTTCTGCAACATCAAGAGGGTCTGTTGTCCAAAACAATGATAGCCTATGATCATTAACAAGAACGAGAATAATAGTAACTTCATATTTCCGAAACCACGTAATGAATTCCCCCTTCTTACCTCTGTTTGGTGTTTTCATCTACAGAAATAACTTCACAACACCTTTCTAGTTCCGCAAAATCTTTTCCATTTTCCTGCCCTTCGCCAATTCATCCACCAGCTTATCCAGGTACCTAACTTTTTGTGTCAATGGATTTTCAATTTCTTCTATCCGGTAGCCACAAATCATTCCTGTTATAAGGTGAGCATTTGGATTTAATTCAGCACCCTTAAAAAATACTTCAAAAGTTACTTTCTTTGCAATGAGCTCATGAAGCTTTTTGTCTGTAAAACCAGTCAGCCACCTTATTACCTGATGCAATTCCTCTTTGGTTCTCCCTTTCTTCCCCACTTTCGTGAGATACAAAGGATAAACCGAGGCAAATGTCATTTTTGCCATTCGTTCATTGTGTTCAGGTGTTGGTTTCATACTATCACAATCTTTATAATTGTCCTTTCCTTTTCACTATGTTTTTATTGCCCAATTGTCTTAAACCAAAGTTTTACTCATTAGCTACACTTTCAGAAACATTGACTGAAAATCATTTCTCAATCGAAAAGGTGCCATCTTGCCAAATCAAGTTTGTACAGGTCTCGCCCACACAGTAGCGAATGTTCTTTCCTTTTTGAGGAAGAATAAACTCTGTATCGTAGCCGTCACCTTCTATATAGTTATCAGGCCTCAGCAACTTCAAATCATCTATTCCATTTATAATTTCCTTTGTTGTGACGGAAGCAGAACCTTGATCTTCTTCATTAAAAATAGTGAAAGTAATATCACCAGCGCAAAACATAGTACAACATTTTTGAGCCTGCCCTATTAGTATGTTTCCATTATTTTTTTTCCAATAGGTCATCTGCATTTCGCAATCTGTTTGGGAACTGTGATACTTAATATAACCACTTTTGGTATCGAGCTGAGTAATAATATTAAAGGCAGGATGTTCAGTTTTCCTCTTTAAGTCTTTCTCCAGCACAAGATAGCGCTCATCATTATTGTACTTAAGCAGACTGTGCAGTCTCAGTAAATCATAAAATACATAGTATTTTTCAATGCCTTGCAGTTCATCAAAAATGTGCTCGTATGGCCCTTCATCAAAATCTAAGCTTACAAAACCACCATTAAATAATGTCACAATTTCATTTTGTGAGAGGCCATTATCAGAGGATGATAAATTCTCGGAAATATGTTCTTTATCCTCGTTGGATAAATTCGGTTCGATATCTACCGATCTTTTTGAAAAGATGGGTTGTAGATTTATTGATTCATCGTAAGCATAATAATTGTAATCATAGGGTCCCTTGTCTGGATCCCCATTCTTGATGGACCTCATTCTAAGAATAGTGTTACCATTGACATCTACAAGAGTGTGGGGTACCATTGCATTTCCTTTCTCAAGTACAGCTATTGAAAGCGTAATTGGATAAGGGGAGGCGCTTGTCTCATAGATGATTGCCCCAATTTCTAAATCATATTGATCAACAACACGAAGATATTTTCTTGACATTCCCCCACCTTCCACATGCTCCATGGCATCTCCAGAAACAGCGATCGGTTGGTTTTCATATTGAGCCGATAACCCTCTGGTTGGATATAGTCTTTCTAAAACCTTGTTATAAAAGGTGACTAAGGATTCCTCAGAAATGACTTCTGATGCTGCTTGAGAAGTAGTGGGATCATTTTCAGTTTCTTCCACAGGCTCATCAATGTCAGTAATACCTTCGGTATTGTTCTGCTGCTTTTCTTGACAAGAATTTAATATCAAAATAAGGCCTAGAAGGAAAACTAATCGGAGAAGTTTCATATCCTTTTATAGAAGTGTTTTTGTCTTGTGTGCCATTAATTAGGCACTCAAGGTATAAGTTTAATATTCTTTGATCAATGCGGAGCCCCATTTCCAGCGTTTCAAGATAAACTTATTGGTGTAATTTACGCTAGCCTTTGTTGGTATTCTTCACCAACATTCAGCCGAATTACTTGTGATTGGTGTTTTCACCAAGCACTTTATTTTACTTCATCACTTTCGGATCGGTGATTATGCCTGTGGTTGGTGTTTTCACCAACCACTTTACTTTTCTCTCTATGTTTCGGATCGGTGATTTTTTTAGCACCGACCGAAGGGGAAGGTGAAGATTACTTCTTAAAATTTTCTGCACTTTTTTCAAATAGTTTTTTAACATCAAAGTATACCCCTTCAATGTTTCTTTCATCTTTTATGAGAGACAAATAATCACACCCATCTGAAAACGATTGTGCCTTAAATTGAAATTGAAATAAATTCAAAATCACATATTCATGGCTAGTTGAAATCACATGAAATCCCGTTTTGCATGTTTCTCCATCTCCGGAAGAAATAATTGCACCTATGGTACCATGAAATCTGTACGAAACCCTTTTGGCCATCTCTTCATCACCTTTGAGATGATAGATATAACCTAAATAATTCATTTGTCTTAAATCAAAGGGGAACTCATTTATAGAATGTGTCGCCAAATTGATAATCTCCTCATAGTCTTTTTCCTTTAATCTCTCACTTTGATAATATTTTAATAATTTCTTTTCATCGGGTGAAGTCCAGTAAGGTTCATAATTTTCCTGATAAATGTATCCGTAATATAAATGCCGATAATCTTCATTGGTTAATGTAGTATCGTATGCAACTAATCTCGAAAGTAGCTTTGGATAATAAAAACTGGACGTACTATCCTGACTCTCAATTTTTATTAAATCGTAATCAGGTTTATTAAAAAGTGATTCTTGAGAATAAACATTACAGCACGTAATCAATAAAATAGAAATAACCGAAATCTGTTTCATGTTTGTAATGTTTTTATTATGCCTGTGATTGGTGTTTTCACCAACCATTATGTTTCGGATCGGTGATAACACCGACCGAAGGCAAGAACGCACCCACAGTCGAAGATAAGTCCATTAACATTATTTTCCTTAGAACCACGCAAAAATCCTATACCACACCCCTATAAAAGCAAAAACCCCTGCAGTCGACTTGCAGGGGTTTTAGTTTACGATGGTCTTCATCATTCTAGGATTTGGTTAAACTTACATTCATCAACTCCTCGTGAGGGGCACTTCTGAAGCCAAAGACGGCTCGGATGTAGTTCCTCACCGCTCTGCCCGTGCTCACCAGGCTCTCCTCGCCTTCGTACATCAGGGCTTTGCGCTGTTTGTACAACTGGCTTAGTTTCAGCTCGGCTTTCATCACCAATTCGTTGAGGCTTCTCAACTCCAGTACCTTTTGCTCAAGGCGCTCCACGGTCAGTGCTTCCACCACCGGGCGGTACAACGGTTCCGCGGAAGCGGTCTCTACCAACTGGGCAAAGTACTGCACCATGCTCGCAAAGTCTCTGGGGTGTCCCCTGCGCTTGCTTACTGGCTCCGGTCCTTCCAATGGCTTTGGCTCCGGTGTGCGGTAGCGCATGCGCCCCTGCAACATACGGTTGCTTGTCATGGCATCGGCCAGTGTTAGCGGGTGGGCACCACAGGATCTCAGCAGGTAGCAGATGCTCGATCCCAAAGATCGCACATCGCGAAAGGCCAGCTCTCGTCTGTTGGTGATGTTGTCATAAGCCGTCTTCGCTTCAGTGACTTCATCCATCAATTGTTGTGCGTTGAACTGAAGGGTGGTCAACGCTTTCACCTGAAGGTTTTGTTGTCCGGGGTTGTAGGCTCCTCCTAACCCGGTGCAGACGCCCTTGAGCTTCCCAAAGGCTTGCATGGTTTTAACGTAGGACATAACATAAAATGTTAAATTGTTATACATACTATTAATACGGAAAAACCCTATAATAAGGTTGCGTCTTTCTGAATTATTTTTAAAAATATTTTCATTTTTTTTTACCGACCCTCAGGGGGTACCAATCACGAGTACAAAGCCAACCACCCAGAGGGTGCATTGTACCTACCGCTTCTGCAAAACCAACCACCGCATTTACACCCAACCCATTTGCACTTACACCCACTGCGTGTGCAAAGCCAAGGGTCTATTCTATAAACTGTGTCATTACCAATAGAATATAATTGTTGATTAAAT
>CAYPDF010000032.1:0-7696 GCA_964409415.1 uncultured Ohtaekwangia sp.
ATGGATGCAATTTAAATGTTTTTCCTATTATATGGTAGTTGTGCAACAAGCACATTATGTATGTGTCATGTGCTTCACTGCGTACTTGAAAGTGCGTGCAAAACTCCTCGCGCTTTTTTTGTTTTTGTTTTTCATTGAAAGGATGGAATCTCTGGCCATTGGTTACTTTATCTGACTCTCCCGGACCTGTTTTGCATCTGAGATTGCAATAAGTTCTTTGCCAGGTTTTTGCTAAACTTGAAAGAAACAAAAAAAGCGCTAAATTTAGTGGTGACTTATGTAGGGTGGCCGACCACATACATATGCGTTGCCGGTCATGCTTTAGAAAAAAAAATAGAGTATATTCAATCTCTGATTCGGACTAATGTTAAAGTAATATTTATGAATAATATAATTTTAATTTTGATTTTGGCCCTTCCGGTTAGCCTAATCGCTCAAACAAATACTTTTCCAACTTCTGGCAATGTTGGAATTGGCACATTATCACCGAACTCAAAATTGCATATTGCAGATGGAGCAGGCGGAGAGCAGCTAAGGTTTAGCCGAGGTTCTGGTGCTGTGCGATTTGTACAAGATGTTAATCAGGACGATCTGTATTTGGTAAACAGTGATGCAAGTAAGACTTTAATGTTTTGGGGTTCAAATGGACATGTTGGACTAGGCACCTATTACCCGGGTTCCAAACTGCACATAGCAGATGGAAATGGTGGGGAGCAGCTAACCATAAGTAGAGGAACTGGGGCAGTCAGATTTGTTCAGGACATTAATCAGAATAACCTTTATCTTTATAATAAAGATGCCTCCTTAATGTACATGTTTTGGAAGGCTAATGGAAATATTGGCATTGGCACAATAAATCCAGACTACAAGCTAACAGTAGATGGAGGCTTAAAATCATATTATAATGTTTCAGGTGATAATATAGAATCAATCACATCAAGAGTTCTCTCCTCTCAAATAGAAGGACTTAGAATTACAACCTCAAGCTCCAATACGAATAAAGCTGTGTTTGGTGTTGTTGGGTTTGCAACGAGTTCTTACAATTTGCCAGGTTCAGCAACTGCAACTGGAGTTTATGGACAAGCAACCTCGCCATCTGGTAGTTACGCTGGTTTTTTTAATGGCAATCTAGGTTATTCCGGAAGTTTTGGCAACCCATCGGACAGAAGATTAAAAGAAAATATTAATGAACTTCCTAATTCCTTAGATCTGATACTTAAGCTAAAACCAGTACAATTTCTTTATAAAAAAATTGATGGAATAAATTTACCGGATGGTCAGAGAGCTGGATTTATCGCTCAAGATATCGAAGCCTTGATACCAAGTTTGGTCAATCATAATGGCATACCACTGCCGAATCTTCTTAATGATTCAACAAATATCGAAAACAAGTCTGAAAAATATTTGACAGTTGACTACATCGGACTTATTCCCTATATCATAAAATCGATTCAGGATCAGCAGTTAATATTAGATAAACAGAATCTCTTGATTGAGTCAATGTTGGCTAAAGATTCTGTGAATTCGATCAGCAATCTTGCGTCAAACCATGTTCCTCATATCATAAAACTCTTTCCAAACCCAGCGCAAAATCAACTTAATATTGAGTGTTATACAAATGACCAACCCAGCAATATAGTTGTATACAACAAAGATGGTAAAATTTATAGAAGCCTTCCAGTTAGTGGAAGTATGTTGAATATTTCATTGGAATCCTTTGAAGATGGACTTTATTTATTAGCACTAAATGTCAATGGTATAACATTTGATATTAAGCGTTTCATTGTATCAAAATAAAATTAATATGAAAACACTATTTACTCTGTTTATCGTTTTATCCCTTGCTATTTCGTGCAAGGAGGAAGAGAGAAGGGGAGTTTGCACAGCATGTTGTGATTCTAATGGCAACCAAGTCTGTAAAGGTGATGTTACTGATAAAATGTGTGCTGAATTTAGTAAGAACCGCCTAGACGGATATGACTGGACTTTTTCGGAGGGATTATCTATTTGCGCTCCACAACCAAATTGACCAGTGGGGCATATCTTTTGGTTAAAGCACGAACCGGCAACAAAATGTATGTGTCATGTGCTTCACTTCGTATCTGAAAGTGTGTGCGTCTTACCGCACTTTTTTTGTTTTGCATATCTTGGATAGATTGGTAGTGCTTTCCGTAGGCCATTTCATCTGACTCGCGCAGGCCTGCCTGCCGCAGGCAAGCTCGGCTTCTTCTATTGTAATAAGTTCTTTGCTAAGTTATTCTGGAACTTGAAGGAAACAAAAAAAGCGCTATTTTAGTAGTGACTTATGAAAGGTGGCACACGACCACATACATAGGCGATATCTATGATTTATTTATGAAGAGACTCTGCGGATCGACAATCATACTTTTGACGATGGGATTTTGGTCAATCGAACCAAGACCAACCGCTTCGCAACCAGGCGCAATAAGTACCAAAACATCAATTCCTTTTAATAAAACACCGGACACATTTTGGATCTTAAAATTTGAAGGGTTCAAAGAAGACAAACTTATTGTCGGTAAATTGTCAAAAAGCAATTTCGTGACAAATCAAAAAGGTAGACAAAGAAAAACATTTGACTCACAGAATACCGGGAGATTTAAAGTGACTCAACCACCATCATGTGTTCATTTAACAAAGAATCTATTCATTGACGAAGCGGAAATAGCAAACATTGACTATCAAGAATTCCTATTCTATCTAAAACGGGACTCAACTGAGGAAATATTTAATAAGGCTCTTCCCCAGACAAGAATCTATGACTACAGTGATGCCGACTACTTCGCTAGCCCTCGGTATAGATATTTCCCTATGGTTGGTTTAACTCATGATCAAGCTAAGATGTACTGCGAATGGCGGTCACGTTTCGTAACAAATCTATACCGGACTAAATACAAAAAGAATGTAATTTTTAAGTTCAGATTGCCCACTGAACAGGAATGGGAGCTTGCAGCGAGTAACGGCCTTGACAAAACACAACACAAATACGGAATTGAGAGTCAACTGACCATTTCATATAAAGTCAACAGCAAAGCTTCAACTTTTTTGGCCGACATGGTTCAATCGGACAAAGATGAGAGTCAAATCTCTCGGGACATTGTAGTGACTGGTGTTATCAATGACGTTCCCTTCAATGTAAAGCGTAACCTTCCATATTTTTTGAAGTTTCAGACTCCATATTACACATATTCATTCTACAGAAATGACTATGGAATATATAATATGATTGGAAACGTTGCTGAGATGATTGACCAAAGGGGGATCGCTAAGGGTGGTAGCTTTAGAGATGAACTTTCTAGATCTGGAATTACGGACAAAAGGAACTACGACAATCCCGCTGATGACATTGGATTTCGTTGTATATGTGAGGTGGAGTAAAATAAACGCCACACAACACAGGTAGCTGTTGCGCAACCCCCAAATAAAAACATGTCTGATTTTGTTGATAACCCTTGATTGATTTTGATTTTTTACCTTTTGTTTCTTTTAATGTGAATAACTCTGTTGATAACCTGGTAGTTAGACTGAATTTTCTCTTTTCGATCAGAAAATTCGTAATGGTATAAATCGGAAAATAAAAAATTGAAAACAAGAAAAGTTATCGGCCTGTTGTCGTAGGCCCACCATTGCTGCTATTGGTGTTTTCTTTACCCATGGTTCGTGTCCTTACGAACCAAACTCCCCCCAACTAGCGCAAGGTGTGTCACGAAGGAAATGGAGCAGACGGCTTTATTATCCATGCTGTATGAAAGATGATAGTAGCCTGCATACCAAAATGGAATGTAGGCATGGCCTATCGCAAACGCTTTTCAGAGAGAGTTTGCAAACCACTCTTTGGTGCTGAACCTATAAGGGTTTGGTATTGAACGAAAGAGAAAAGAGAAAAGGCTCCAAGGAGGAGTCAGGTAAGTGTAAAGAAGCTGAATGAAAATGAACTACTGTAGAAGTGTCGAAAAAGTAACTTGTAAACAAAAGCAAACATATCTTGCGATGGTTGCGATAAGCTTTGGCGGGCATCTGATTACTGGCCTAAGGTTTACCGGCATGGAAGGTAGCAGGATCTTTACACAGGCTTTTATATGGAACGTGAGAGACTGTTTGTTGATGCGTTGAAAGAACTCTGCAAGAATCCCGTAAAAGAAGCGGGAGACTCCGAGACAGAAGTCGGAGGGTTTAGATTGCAGATCAATCCCGGCTCAGTCGGGAGAAGCGACAAACGGAGTCGGACTAAGCCATAGTAGTGAGGAAGTTCTTGTAATGAGAATGGAGCGAAGGGCTTAGGTTATTTTAGTAAGAGTAAATTGAAACAACCAAAGAAATTGGGATGAAGTCAGAAGAAATTACAAAGTCATTACCTGTAACGAAGCGTATGGTATGGGAAGCCTACAAGCATGTCAAGGGTAACGGAGGTAGTGCAGGAGTAGATAAGCAAAGCATAGAACAGTTTGATGCAAACTTGTCAAAGAACCTGTACAAAATCTGGAACCGGATGGCCAGTGGGAGCTATTTTCCACCATCGGTGCGTACAGTTCTTATTCCGAAGAAGCAAGGTGGTAGCCGTGCGTTGGGCATACCAACAGTAAGTGACCGCATTGCACAAACAGAGTTAACAACACGTAGAACCAGAGTTAGACCGCATGTTTCACAACAGTTCGTATGGTTATCGTCCAGGCAAAAATGCCCATCAAGCAGTAAAGCAGTGTGAGCTGCACTGTCGGGAATATGCATGGGTGATTGATTTAGACATCAAAGGATTCTTTGATAATATAGATCACACGATCATGATGGAACTGGTGGGGAAACACACGCAGGAGAAATGGGTGTTAATGTACTTGGACAGATGGCTTAAAGCAACAGTAACGCAGCCCGATGGCAGCATACTGAAAAGGGAGCAAGGTACACCTCAAGGAGGAGTGATTAGCCCTTTATTGGCCAATCTGTATCTGCATCATGCGTTTGATCAATGGATGCAAGAAGGACATAAAAGTAATCCATTTGAACGCTATGCAGATGACATCATTATCCACTGTCAAACGCGTGAAGAAGCAGCGCATCTTTTAGAAGAGATCAGAGAGCGGATGCAGCAATATAAACTGCAACTACATTCTGAGAAGACCAAGATCGTTTACTGTCAGGACTACAGGAGAAAAGAGCAACATGAAAACAGGAGCTTCACTTTTCTGGGTTTCAGTCTCCAGCCTCGCACCATGCGCAGTCAGCGAGGTGGTAGGTTTCTTGTATTCAGAGCAGCCATTGGTCAACAAGCCAAAAGCAGCATGTGTCAGGTCATAGCAGAAGTAATACGGCCCACACGGTATAAGCACTCCATTGTATGGATGGCAGAGAAGTTAAATGCCAAAATCAGAGGTTGGATTAACTACTATGGGGCATTTATGAAATGGGAGACACTGGAGGTATTTAGTTATTTGAATGGATTATTGGTGAGATGGATAAAGAACGTGTATAAGATATACGGAAAGCGGAAAGCATTTAGAAAACTAAGAGAAATCCAGCGACAAGTACCGAATCTGTTTTATCACTGGCAGCTAGGAGTAAGAGGTTGATGAAATAACAAGAGCCGTATGAAGGGAGACTTTCAAGTACGGTTCTGTGAGAAGCTTGGGCTGAAATGCCTTTGCTTACTCGACCGCCTCGCTTGGGCTCCTAAGTTTTTCCACAATTTGAACGGAAACACAAAAAGCGCTATTTTGGTAGTGACTTATGTATGGAGGCACACAGCGCATACATGGGCGTTGCCGGCAAGCGCTAAATAAAACTCAACTATGAACACCAAGATTCAACTAACGACAATTGGACTGATTATCAGTATATGTTCAATAGCCCAAAGTAAATTAGATTCCTTAATCGGTTTAAGGCAGACCGACAAATTGGAAGGTAGGTTACAGACCTACTACACACCTGGGTACAAGGATATTGCATTGGACTTTCAGTCGGTTGTCACAGATGCAATTAATTATTATGAATCAAAATACTCAGTTCAGTTCAGTGTAAAATTAGCGGTACTCGACTCCAATCAATGGCTCAAAGAAATATATCCGTATGGGTTCGTCTTTTACAGTAATGGCTGGCTAGTGTTAAATACTGGCATGGACTACGAAGGATTCAAAAATACTTATGGGCTCCAAACCTTTTATCAACAATTGGACAAAGAATTAGAAAGAAGTAAACTGACAGCAGAGGACATGATTAAATCAATTTTCATGGTGTATAGTATTCATGAATTAGGACACTATTTTATAGGGAGACTTTCAAAAGCAAAATCACCAGATAAATGGACAAATGAATTTAGCGCGACATATATTTCTTATGAATACTTTTACAATAAACGACCAAGAGATTTAAAATCATTTGAGTTATTCTGCAAAGTGGACAAGGACTATTATTCTCCAAAATACTCGTCCATTTCAGACTTCAACGAAAAATACGGAGGAACTGGAATCGCAAACTATCTTTGGTATCATAGCAATTTCTATTTCCTAGTTAAACATTTATATAAATGCTATGAGAAAGACTTTATTTCAACCTACGAAAAAGAATTTCCAAAAAGTTCAGCAAGTAAACCATCTACTACTGATATAATTGACATCCTGGACAAAAATTGTAAAGGTCAAGTTCGACAGTGGGTTACGGAATTGGAGTCCAAGACGAAACACTGACCATACGCCAGCCGGCAACAATGTGCATATTCAATTTGGCGGGTTTAGTGTCCTCATTAAGTTTCGGTTTTCAATATTTACATTTGTCACGTGGGACAAATTTCAACTTGGTCGCCTTGTCGGCCTCACGGCCTTAACAAGGCTCCTAATCCGCCAAACTGAAATATGCACTAGCATTGTAGAGCATGCCCCCCAAGAATTCAAAATAAGGAACTTTTATGAATTTGCTCTTGTTAACTTTTAAGTTAACTTTGAGAAATGGATAAAATCCGTCAAATTCTATTCCACAAGAGCTATTTTCTGGACTTTTTCAACGATCAGACGGAAAAAGTAAAGAGTAAAATAGAACACGTTTTATTTGTGATTTCGGTGGCAGAAAGAATTCCAATAAAATTCTTTAAGCATATTGAAGGGACGGACGGACTATATGAGATTAGGATTGAATATAATGGAAATATTTATCGTGTATTTGCCTGTTTTGACGAGGGAAGAATAGTGGTTTTATTCAATGGATTTCAGAAGAAATCACAAAAAACACCTTCAAATGAAATCGAAAAGGCATTAAGAATTAAGAGTGAATATTTTATAGAAAAAATTAAATCAAAAGGACATGGGAACAAAAATTAAAAAAGGCAAGAGGGTAACTACTTTTGATGAACTCATTGAAAGTCGTCACGGAAAAATTGGGACAAAGAAACGAACTGAATTCGAAATTAAGGCAAAGTCCTTTGCAATTGGGGAGATAATAAAAGAAGAGAGACGTCTAGCAAACATGACTCAGGAAGAACTGGCGGACAAAACTGGAACGAAGAAGAGCTTTATTTCTAGAATTGAGAACGGACACAGTGATATTCAGCTCTCGACTTTATTTAAGTTACTTGAACTAGGACTTGGGAGAAAGGTTTCTGTAACAATTGAATAGAAGGGTACGCTCTACAACATCAGTAGCTGTTGCGCAACCCCCAAATAAAAACATGTCTGATTTTGTTGATAACCCT
>CAYPDF010000033.1:0-6396 GCA_964409415.1 uncultured Ohtaekwangia sp.
ATTTTTTAAAGTTATAAACCTCCAAAAACGGTCAACTTATTTCAGTACCCTACAGTTTAGGTTAAGGTTTCAAACCTGGAACTTTAAACCTGAAACATTCAACAATTTAAACAATCATCCCCGCACCCACTGTTTCATTGGTACCTTCTTCAATTAAGATCACAGATCCGGTAATCCGGTTGCGTCTGTAGATATCCGGGAACAAGGGCTGGGACACCCGCAGGTTGACCTTACCGATTTCATTCATCTGAAGCTGATCGGCATCGGGAATTCTTTTCAGGCTGCTGATGTCCAGCTTGTATTGGATTGACTTACAAATTCCTTTCACTTCTTTGGTCGTGTGTTTCACTACGTATTTTGAATTGATATTCAACGGTTTCTGGCTCATCCAACACACCATCATCTCCAAGTCCTGTTTGGGCTCCGGCTGGTTGCCCGGCTTTGCCATGATGTCGCCCCGGCTAATATCGAATTCATCTTCCAACGTTATCGTTACTGACATGGGGGCGAAAGCTTCCTTCAAAACCTCATCGCCCAACCTGATCTCTTTGATCCTCGAACTAAACCCGGAAGGCAAAATCACCACCTCATCCCCAGGCCTAAATATACCACCTCCTACTCTACCGGCATATCCTCTGAAATCAGGATTTTCTTTTGTCTGGGGACGGATAACGTACTGAACGGGAAAACGCGCGTCAATGTGGTTGTGATCACTTTCGATGTGTACGTTTTCTAAAATGTGTAACAAAGTAGCGCCTCCGTACCAATCCATTTTCTCAGAGCGGTTCACTACATTATCACCATTGAGTGCACTGATGGGTACAAATTGAATATCATGAACATCCAGCTTGGCTGAAAATGCCTTGTAGGCCTCGGCTATTTCATCAAATACTTTTTGATCATAATCCACCAGGTCCATTTTATTGATACATACAATAATGTGTGGAATCTTTAATAAGGAAGCAATAAAAGAATGGCGGTAAGTCTGCTCTACCAAATCCTTACGTGCATCGATGAGAATAATGGCCAGGTTGGCCGTAGAAGCACCCGTCACCATATTGCGTGTATATTGGATATGGCCGGGTGTATCCGCTATGATGAATTTTCTTTTGGGTGTATTGAAATAACGGTAAGCCACGTCAATGGTGATTCCCTGCTCACGCTCCGATTTCAGTCCATCGGTGAGCATGGACAAATCCACGTAGTCAAATCCTTTTTTCGCGCTTGACACCTGCACCGCCTCCAATTGATCTTCAAAAATAGATTTGCTGTCGTACAACAATCTTCCGATCAATGTGCTTTTGCCATCATCGACACTACCTGCGGTGGTAAATCGGAGTAGTTGGTTCATTCGTTATTAGTTTCAGGTTTCAGGTTTCAGGTTGCCAGTCTCCAGTTGCCAGTTACCGGTTTCCGGTTGCCGGTTGCCGGTTTTAGGTTTCAGGTTTTAGGTTTTAGGTTCGCCATATTCTTCATTCGGATCTTCCATGTATTTTGTTCCCTTTAGGTCACTCCTTCCTAAATATCTCATCAGGCTTGAAAGCTGCTTGCTTATTTTTATTGTTTCCTCTTTCAATTGTTCAAATTGTTCGTTTGAAATATGCTTTCGATCAAAAGCTCTGTAAAGTTGTGATCTGGTTTCTCCTGCTGAACCTTTTGAAACAGAAAGGAATTGAATGAACTCCCTTGTACCATCGCGTTCAAATCCTTCAGCAATATTGTCCATAATCGATCCTGAAGATCCATTAATCTGATCCTTTAATTTATAATCCCTAGCAAAGGTTCCGTCCAGCGTTAAATTATAAATTTTCTGAGCAAGCGTTCTGGCATTTTGCCAGGCTTGTATCTCCTCGAATGATTTAAATGTTCCCATAACTTTAAACTTAAAACTTCAAACCTGAAACTCGAAACCCACAACTAACTAAAAATACCCCGATTTCTTCCGATCCTCCATTGCAGTTTCACCGCGTTTGTCGTCTGCGCGTGTGCCGCGTTCTGTTTTGCGCGAAGCGGCTACTTCCAATATTACTTTGTTAATGGTATCGGCTTCTGATTCAACTGCACCCGTTATGGGCATATCACCACAGGTTCTGAAGCGGACGCGTTTTATCACAGGCTTATCGTCTGGTTTGAGTTGTAAAAAGGCCGAGGTGGACAACCATGTACCATTGCGCTCAATGACTTCACGGTCGTGCGCGAAGTACAGTTTTGGAATGTGAAGGTTTTCCATTTGAATGTATTGCCACACATCCATCTCCGTCCAGTTGGAAATAGGAAACACCCTGAAGTGCTCTCCGATGTTTTTCTTTCCGTTGAACAAATTCCACAACTCAGGACGCTGGTTTTTAGGATCCCACTGACCAAATTCATCGCGGTGGGAAAAAAATCTTTCTTTCGCGCGCGCTTTTTCCTCGTCCCTACGGGCGCCTCCCATGGCCGCATCGAACTTATTTTTTTCAATGGTGTCCAATAAAGTCACCGTTTGAATTGCATTTCTGCTGGCGTTGATCCCGGTCTCTTCTACTGCCATCCCCTTATTAATCGACTCCTGAACAGATCCCACGATCAGTCGGACACCTAATTCTTTGATCAGCCAGTCTCTGTACTCCAAGGTCTCCGGGAAATTGTGACCTGTATCGATGTGTACCAATGGAAATGGAATGCGGGCAGGATAAAATGCCTTGCGGGAAAGATAGGCCAGCACGATAGAGTCTTTACCACCCGAAAATAGTAAGGCAGGGTTTTCAAACTGCGCCACCACTTCACGGATCACATAGATTGCCTCCGCTTCCAGTTCTTTCAGATGGGACAAATAATATGAACTCATTTTTTAGAAATACTTGGTAATACTTTCTTGAGCAGCAAATCTAAGGAATCCTCTAAACTCAATTCGTTCGTATTGATGATTAAATCCGGATGTGAGGGCTTTTCGTATGGTGAATCAATGCCTGTGAAATTTTTTATCGCTCCATCACGTGCTTTTTGATACAATCCCTTCACATCGCGTTGTTCACACACTTCAAGTGGGCAATCCACAAATACTTCAACATAAGATGCACTACCCACCGTTTCTTTCACCAATGTTCTATCGGATTCGAAAGGAGAAATAAATGCCGACAGCACAATGGTGCCCGCATCCAACATCAGGTTGGCTACCTCTCCTATCCTTCTAATGTTTTCAACTCTCCCCGCATCATCGAATGACAAGTCTTTATTTAATCCCTGGCGTATGTTGTCACCATCCAGCAAATAGGTCTTGAATCCCTTGTCGAAGAGTTTTTTTTCCAACGCGACTGCCAAAGTAGATTTTCCTGACCCCGAGAGTCCAGTAAACCAAATGAGTTGTGATTTTTGATCCAGTAACTGCTCCCGATCGCTTTTACTTACTTTGGTCGATTGGGTGTGAAGGTTTGAAGGTTTCAAGTTTCAGGTTTTAAGTTTCAGGTTTCCAGTTACCGGTTACCGGTTGCAAGTTGCAAGTTGCTCTGCCTTCGCTTTTAGCTTTGGCAGGCAGTTGCCGAATTTACAAATGGTAGTACCATGATATAAAACCAATGCAAGTTATCATATAAATAATAGTCAGGGGCAGGCCTACTTTAAAAAAATCCTTAAATGAGTAGCCTCCAGGGCCGTATACCATCAAATTGGTTTGGTAGCCGATGGGCGTAATGAAATCACCGGAAGCTGCGAATGCAATGGCAATAAAAAAGGGTGTAGATGGGATTCCCGTGAAATGTGAAAGTGACATGGCGATGGGAAACATAATGGAAACGGCTGCTGCATTTGTAATAAGCGCAGTCAATAATGTAGTTGCAATGAATAATGTTGCTACAATAGGAATAATTCCAAAACCCTGGACATTAGTCAAAATAAAATTAGCAATACTGTCCCCGGCTCCGGATTTTACCAATGCCACTCCTATTGCCAACGAGCACACCAATACCAACAAAAGATTTAAATCCAACTGCTTCCGTATTTCTGCCAGGTTAAGTACCTGACTCAACACCAAAGCCAACAGGATAAGAAGACAAGCTGTGAACAGTGGGACAACGCCCGTTATCCCCAATACAAGGGCTACGAAACTCAATACACCGATCGTACTAATCCACCAGGGTTTTTTCTTCAATACCTTTAACGGTTTTGAAATTAAAAACAGATTGCGTTCCTGAATGGTGCTTCTGGAATTCTCACCCACCAGCAAAAGTAAAAAATCACCACCCGACAACGTCATCTCACCTACTTTGCCTGATACTCGTTTTCCATTTCGATGAAGCGCTACAATACTGGCATTGTACCTTTTTCTAAAATCGGAATCTTTAATGCGTGTTCCAATCAAATCAGAATTGGCAGGAATCACCGCCTCAGTAAAATCAAACTGTTTCCTCGACTCCATGCGATCTTCTTTGGGTATCTTCAACCCATTGTCTTCGTTGATCAAATTGAAAATCGACTGCGTGTTGCCAGAGAAAAACAGGTAATCATTGGCTTTCAGCACCTCGTCAGGGGCCACAGGAGAAATAACGCGATCGCCTCTTATTATCTCCACCAAAAAAAGATCTTTTAGCTTGCGAAGCCCTGCATCTGTCACTGATTTTCCTACCAATGGGGAGCTATCAAACACAACCGTTTCAACAATGTATTCTTTAATGTGGTTTTTAATGTTATCGATCTTAGGGGTGTTGGAGGGAAGCAATTTAAATCCAAAGAAATAAAAATAAATCCAGGTGAAAAGGGTGACGATCATACCCAGATAAATAAAGTCACTGTATTGCAAGCTTTGCTGATCGTATTCATTGATCAGGCCCAACAAAATTAAATTTGTAGAAGTACCAATTACGGTAATCATTCCACCTGCTATAGTTGCAAAAGAAAGGGGAATCAGAAATTTAGAGCTTGGATGATTGTTCCGATCGGCCCAATCCCTCACATAAGGAATCATAAAGGCAACGATGGGGGTATTGTTCAGGAAGGCAGACAAGGTGGAAACAGAAACCATCATGCGCAACATGAACCTTTTGGGTGATAAAGTATCACTGAATAACTTAATGAAAAAATTACCTCCAAAAATAGAACGGATGCCTGCTGTGATGAGCATCAGTAAAAATATTATTGCTACCTGCTGATTGGCAAGCCCATTTAGCGCTTCATCGGGAGAAAGCACTCCACTCAACAGCAAGATGATTACAGCACCAAAAAATGATAACGCTGGGTTAACCCACTCTTTGTAAAGTGAAATTACAAGCAGGATGATGACGATAAATACAGTGAGTTGGTGGAAATCCAAGGAGACTTAAATTTTAGGATTTAAGATTTTAATTAGTTGTCGGTTTCAAGTTTCAAGTTTCAGATTTCAGATTGGTTTAAGATTTTTGGTTTATGATTTTTAAGGTTGCCAGTTACCAGTTGCCGGTTACCAGTTGCCGGTTACCAGTTGACCGGTTTTAAATCTTGGGTTTCAGGTTTCGGACAAAGACAAAGATATATATTCCTCGCATATCCTTTGCCTTGAAACAGTAAGAGCTTTTTGAAGTGATACCAAAATATAATTATCTTGACATAGAACTCATCAGGAAAATGAATACTGAGCAATTAAATCAATACTCAAAGGAAATATTGGAAGGGTCTATTGCGGTTCATAGAGAGATGGGGCCTGGATTATTAGAAGGCGTTTATCAACAATGTTTAGTCAAGGAATTAAGTTTAAGGGGCCTGAGGATTGAAACAATGGTACCTATCTCATTGCAATACAAAGGGCATTACCTTAATAAGGATTACGTCATTGACATACTGGTGGAGGATGAAATAATATTAGAATTGAAGGCTGTTGAAGTGATTCTTCCCGTTCATGAGGCTCAAATTATTAGTTACCTCAAACTCGCTGACAGGCGGCTAGGTTTCCTTATCAATTTTAATGTTCCGCTCTTGAAGAATGGCTTCAAAAGATTTGTTAATAATTTTTAAACGAAACGCTATAAATCTTAACCGCAGAGGCGCTAAGGCGCAAAGGAGAAATCAACAACTGTGGAAACATTATAGCGTAGAGGAAAAGACTATAAAATTAATCGCAAAGGCAATCCAGACAAATCAAACTTTGCGTCTCTGCGACTTTGCGGTAAAATTAAGGTGACCTATTCAAGCCCCAGTACTTTATATAGCCGTGCAATAATATTAACCGCAGAGGGTAATGTTAATACAATTAACCGCAGAGATTTAGATCACTTCTCAAACATAGGAGGCGCTAAGGCGCAAAGGGTAAATCAATAACTGTGAAAACATTCTAACGTAGAGAGAAAGACTATAAAATTAATCGCAAAGGCAATCCAGACAAATCAAACTTTGCCTCTCTGCGACTTTGCGGTAAAATTAAGGTGACCTATTCAAGCCCCAGTACTTTAT
>CAYPDF010000034.1:0-5090 GCA_964409415.1 uncultured Ohtaekwangia sp.
TGGTGTGAGAGGACGGCAGAATCAAAGTATATTTGTCCTGCCTCCTACTTTAATTCTTAGATTATTATTCTTATAGTGCGTTTGCAGTTACTTTGGCGTTTATCTTCACGGTAACAGTAAAATTAACCGGCCCAGTTGAAAATTCACCTGCCATCGTAACATCGACCGCTTTGTCATCTTTCAATTGGATTGCCACTGCATTTACCTCATCCTGGCTAAGATCCAATTCCATTTCTGCCCCAGAAGTTGAAGCCTGCGATAAATTAACATTATCAATACTAACTGTGCCTAATTTACCATTCAAGCCAAAAAGGATGTCCCCTGTAAAGGTGGCATCAGCGGAGCCCACATAATTGCTCACTTTGTAAGTGACCTTGTTAAGCGTGATATTTTTAATCTTTTCTTTGTACTTGGCCACTTCAGGGTCTGTAGTTGCATCAAGTGTAATGGTTTTAGCATAAGACCCAATACCATTTTCCACATTTAAGGATTCTTTAAATTCCGTAGAAAAGGAAATATCATCTGCTTTGTCAAACAGGTCGCAGGCACTCATTAGCCCTGCTAGAAATATTGTTGACAACATTGAAACCAAAAAACGATTTTTCATAACGTGTTTTTTTGTGATTTAAGTTTTAAAGTTACAAAACTCTGCAACTACGTAAAGTGTTTAATAATACGTTTTACCTGCCCGAGGTAACTGTCTCCAAACAAAATGGCATGAACGAGCAATGGATACAGATTATATACATCCTTGCGCTGTTCAAAGCCATGCTCAAGGGGAAAATGATGGCAATACGACTCATAAAAGCCCTTTTCAAACCCTCCAAACAGCCTTGTAAACGCCAATTCTGCTTCTCTATGGCCATAATAAACAGCAGGATCTATCACTGCAGGGCCACCTTGCCCATTGACAATCGCATTTCCACTCCACAAATCTCCATGCAAAAGCGATGGCATTTCCGGAGGAAAGATCTCATCCAGTTTCGAAAAAATTTTCTCGATAGATTGTCTGAAATCCGTACTAATATTTTTTGTCTCCGTTAGATGCTGAAGCAAAGGTGTTAATCGTTGAGTTACAAAAAATTCGATCCAGGAATCACACACGGCATTTCGTTGCGGAAGAGACCCAATATAATTGTCATGGTCTAATCCAAAGGTGGAATTTGAAATTCTGTGCAGGTTAGCCAACTGATAACCCAAATCGGTCCAATACGTTTTTGATTTTGTGTCAGCATAAAGAAATTCTAACAGTAAAAATTGATGCAAATCTGTTTCTCCCGTTAAAAGTATTTTTGGTGTACACACGGTGTTGGTTTGACCAATAAGTGCCAGACCCTTTGATTCTGCAGCAAACATTCCGGGGTATTTAAAGCGGTCATTCCATTTAAGAAAATAATTTCCCTGTGAGGTTGACAATTGGCCCGCCTGATTGATGCTACCACCCGCTGTAAACTTAAAATTGGTGAAATCAACTTCTGTATGGGTAGTCTGAAGAAAGTATTCATTTAAGTTATTTCGTATTACGTAGGGTACCTGATCAATCACTTTGTCGGTTTCAAATTCAGTTTCTCAATATAAGATGACTTCACTGTTTATTGATCTTTGAGAACGTTAAAATAAGAGTTTATTCGATTCTGATTTTTTTGGGCTGGGGATGATTGCCCTTGCTTTACAGATATGTTCATCCGAATGGGAAGATCAGCTTTAGAAGCAAGAGCTTCAAGCTGCATTTGCCGGGAATAATATTTCCAATGATTTTTCTGTTTTTACTGTCCAAGTCAATACGATTTTCAAAATTTAATTCACCTGTCAAAACCTTTTCGGAACGTTTAGCAAAACTTTATTGGAGTATCCCTCCAAATCAGGCATTTTTATACCAACGAATAGTTTTAAAATTATAACCCAATTATATGACACCCAAGATCTTTAGACTTCTAACGCTTTTTTTGTGCTTATCCCTTGTCACCCAAGTGGATGCGCAAACCGCTTTATCAGATTCCGCTTACTTCAAAACCTTAACCTTTCGCAATGTTGGTCCTACCCGTGGTGGCCGATCTACCACAGTACAGGGTGTTGTAAAGCAACCCGGCACTTTTTATATGGGCACTACAGGCGGTGGCGTATGGAAAACCGAGGATTATGGGATTAACTGGGCCAACATTTCTGATGGGTTTTTTAAATCGCCCTCTATAGGCGCCATCAAAGTATACCAGGAGGATCCCAAAATTATTTACGTGGGCACCGGCTCTGATGGCATTCGTTCCAATGTAATCGTAGGAGACGGGGTATATAAATCCGAAAATGCAGGAAAAACCTGGGCACATCTTGGGTTGGAAAAGGCGGGACAAATCGGAGCGGTGGAAATTCATCCCACCAATCCCAACCTCGTATTCGTGGCAGCACAAGGCCAACCTTTCAATGCAAATAAGGAAAGAGGAGTATACAGAACAAAGGATGGCGGCAAGAGTTGGGAAAATGTACTTTATGTTTCGGACAGCGTAGGTGCGGTAGACCTTGAGTTTGCTCCCAACAATCCCAACATCATATATGCAGCCATGTGGCGCAACCAGCGCAAACCGTGGACGATTATTAGTGGTGCCAATAAAATCGGTGGCATTTATAAATCAGTAGATGGAGGCGACAATTGGAAAAAGATGACCAAAGGATTACCTCAAGGCCTGATAGGAAAAATTGATTTTGCTGTTTCACCCGCAGATCCCAATCGCCTTTACGCATTGGTAGAAGCCCCTAAGGAAGAGCGAGGAGTTTACCGTTCAGATGACCAGGGGGAGTCATTTAAGCTGATAAGTAATAAAAAGGAATTGACAGATCGTCCTTTTTACTATTGCAACATAGACGCCAACCCGTTGAATGCCGATGTGATCTTTGTAATGGCCACTAATTTTTACAAATCAAAAGATGGGGGAAAGAAATGGAAAGAGATTAATCCTCCTCACGGTGACAATCACGATATGTGGATTAATCCTACAGATACTTCGCAGTTCATTCAATCCAATGATGGTGGAGCCAACATTACAACCAATGGAGGTAAATCATGGAGTACCCAGGAGAATCAACCCACAGCGGAATTGTATCAGGTAGAAGTTGATGATCAATACCCTTACTGGCTATACGCAGGTCAACAGGACAATAGCACTATCGCTGTCCCTTCACTTCCTCCTTATGATGCACCAGGAGGAGCTAGTGCTTTCTGGATGGCTGTTGGTGGTTGTGAAACGGGGCCAGCTGTTCCCAAGCCTGGCAATCCAAATATTGTCTACTCCAATTGCAAAGGGAACTTCGGAGTATATGATAAGCGCTCCGGACAAGAGCGTCAATATCACGTAGGAGCGATGAATATCTATGGTCACAATCCTAAAGATTTGAAATACCGCTTTCAGCGTGTATCTCCTGTTTTTGTTTCATTTCATAATCCGGATGTAGTTTATTATGGCTCGCAATATTTACACAAGACTACCAATGATGGTGTCCTGTGGGAAACAATATCTCCTGACTTAACGGCAAATGAGCCCGATAAGCAGGTTGTCTCCGGGTCGCCCATCACACGGGATGTGACCGGTGAAGAATACTATAGTACACTCTATGAAATCAACGAGTCAAGGATCAAAGAGGGATTGATTTGGACAGGTGCAAATGATGGTCCCATTCATATGACTAAAGATGGAGGCAAAACATGGGAAAATGTAACTCCAAAAATGCCTTCAGGAGGTCGTGTGGACTGTATTGAACCTTCTCCTCACAAGGAAGGAAAAGCTTATGCTGCCATTTTGCGTTATCAGTTGGGCGACTGGAAGCCCTATATTTATAAAACTACTGACTACGGCAAAAGCTGGACTTTATTGACCACGGGCTCAAATGGTATTCCTGAAGGATTTCCTACAAGAACTGTTCGTGAAGATCCCGATCAGGAAGGATTGCTTTATGCGGGAACCGAATACGGGCTATTTATTTCTTTTAATGATGGCGAAACATGGCAACCTTTTCAGCAAAATCTCCCAATTACACCCGTTACCGACATCAAGGTGTTTAGAAATGATTTGGTTCTATCCACAATGGGGCGTTCGTTTTGGGTGCTTGACGACATCTCGTCTCTTCACGAATTAGCGAAAGCAAAGGCCAGTAAGACGGCTTATCTTTTCCAGCCAGAGGATGCCTACAGATTGCGTTTTCGTGGAACCGGGAAGAAGGATATTCCTTACTATCCTGGTGCAGCAGTTACCATTGATTACACTTTGAAATCAAAACCCGCTCAGGATATTAAACTCGAAATCCTAAATCCTGACAATAAAGTAATAAGAACCTTTACCAGTGAACCCCCACCCAAGGACACCACCAAAGTGGGTGTGGATATGGCCACAGGTTTTGAAACTAAAAAATCCAAAGCAGATTTGAGCAAAGAAGTGGGGTCGCATCGCTTTCGTTGGGATTTATCGCATGAAGGTCCATGGGACAAAGATCCGGCTAAAAGTTTGCGCGGTGGCCCGATGGTAAGACCAGGTGTATACCAGGCACGCTTAACCGTAAACGGAGAAACTCAAACACAATCCTTTGAAGTAAGGGTGGATCCAAAGCTAGACATGACCAAAACAGGACCTGAAGACTTACGCGCACAGGAAAATCTTTCATTACAAATAGTTGCATTGGAAGACTCAAGCAAAAGAGTAGCTGAGGAAATCAAAAGCAGGAGAGATGAGTTGGCAAAACTGATCAAGGCCGGGAAAAAAGTAAAACAATACACACAAGAGGATAAGCGCCTTGCGCAAATTCAAGATCAACTGGTTACTCAAGATGGAATTTACATGACCCCCATGTTGATTGATCAGGTTCGCTATTTGAGGTACATGCTTAATCAGGCGGATCAAAGACCCGGCAAAGATGCCTATGATCGCTACGATGAACTTAAAAACAGATTCGGCAGCATTATGACTCCTTATATAAAACTGGGGCCTAAGATGTAGCAATCAATAGTCTTAATTTTTTAAGCTAACGGCTCTGAAATTCAGAGCCGTTCTTATTGTGCGCCATGCACGTCATCGTTCTTTAAGATGCAAGTTCTGAACAGGCCAGCT
>CAYPDF010000035.1:0-4147 GCA_964409415.1 uncultured Ohtaekwangia sp.
GAGGACGCTGAAACCTGTAATTGGGTTGTTAAAAGTTCTTCACTAAGTTTTTCCGAAATTTGAACGGATACACAAAAAGTACTACTTTGGTAGTGACTTATGTATGGTGGCGCATGCGCTGTACGTAGGTGTCGCCCCAGCAATGTGTTATTAAATTTAATACCATGAAATTACCAGGACAGAGATCAGGCGTCTTAACATTGGTCTTCATTTTGACCATTGTATTGAATGGCTATTCGAGTCCGTTTCAAATTGATACACTGACGAAGGGAACTTTTATACTTCATAAATTTCAACAAGCGATCGGCAAAGAAACATACTCTTTTGTAAGAGAGGATGATCTAACTCGTTTGAACTCAGACTTCAAGTTTACTGACCGGGGAAGGGAGGTTCCATTGCAAACTTTTTTGACACTGAACAATTTCAATCAGGCTGTTTTTTTTAGAATCAAAGGAAGTACATCAAGATACTCTACTATCGATGCTGAGGTCGAAACAAAAAATGATACGGCATTCATTCGTGTCTCGGGTAAATTCTCAAAGCGTAAAGTCACAACACCGTATTTTGCTATTGGCGGATATTCACCAGCTTCAGTTCAAATGATGCTGATAAGATATTGGAAGCAAAATAATAAACCTGATAAAATAAATCTATTACCTGCCGGAGAGGCGAGTATAAAATTTGATGGCTATGATACAATTTCATCTAATGGCAAACAGGAAGTTTTGGAAAGGTATTTTGTTTCAGGATTGATTTGGGGAAAAGAACTTCTATGGTTAAATCAGAACGAAGAAATGATTTGCCTCTTTACAATAGATGCAGAGGGAGACAAATTTGAGGCGGTTAAAGAGAGTCACCTTCAACACCTTCCAATGTTTATAAGAAGAGGTGGGTTGTACGGAGTGGAGGGGATTAGTTTGACTAAAACAGAATCAACCGAATCTAACTCCACAATAGCTTTGACTGGTGGACATATTGTTGATGTAGTCAATGGAAATCATGTTGAGAGCGGAACCATTCTCATAAAAAATGGTGTGATATTAGATATTGGCAAACCTAATAAAATCAAAATTCCAAAATCTGCGAAAGTCATTGATGTTACGGGTAAGACAATCTTACCTGGATTATGGGATATGCATGCCCACTTTCAACAGGTGGAATGGGGTCCTGCATACATTGCTGCGGGTGTAACAACTGTCAGGGACTGTGGAAATGAATTCGATTTTATCAACTCAGTTCAACAAGCAATTGACTTGGACAAAGGAGTGGGCCCAACTATTTTGAAGGCCGGCATCGTTGACAGTGATAGCCCCTTTGCGCTCGGAATTATTCGTATTAATAATAAAGAGGATGCGGAGAAAATAGTAATGAAGTATAAAGAATCAGGATTTTCACAAATCAAGATCTATTCGAGCATAAAGCCAGACCTGATAAGTGTTATTTCTGATGAAGCTCATAGGAATGGAATGACTGTTACTGGCCATGTACCACGAGGCGTTACTTTGGAAGAAGCAATTGAGCTTGGTTTCGATCAAATTAACCACGTCATCTGGATTTATCGAGCAATGATTTCAGAAAGCAAGCAACCAAAGGTTAATATTAATGATCCTGCCGTCCAGCGGATTCTAAAGTTACTTAAGGACAATAACATCGTTGTGGACCCAACATTGGGTGTTATTGAATGGGCTTATCGTTCAGTTGATCAACCCTTTGACGCTTTTGAACCGGGCGTAAATAGTGTTTCAGATGGATTAAAAGAAATCTTTAGAAATACTGGACAGCCCCCAAGCGATGCAAACAAGAATAAGGTTATTCTGGAAAGCTGTAAAGAGATTGTTAACGCAATGCATAAAATAGGGATACCTATTGTTGCAGGGACTGACATGATGATTCCAGGATATTCGCTCTACAGGGAACTTGAATTGTATAATGAGGCCGGCCTTTCAAATCTAGAAGCTATTCAAACGGCAACTATTGTACCGGCAAGGGTAATGGGTAAGGATAAACAAACAGGGTCTATTGAAGTAGGTAAGAGTGCTGACATCATTATTATAGACGGCAATCCCTTGCAATCAATTAGCGAGATTAGAAATGTAGTTCTCATTGTAAAAGGCACCAGGCTTTATGACCCAAGAGAATTACGAAAACTTATTGACTTTAAACCTTGATTAAGTTTACCCCAACCTGGCTTAAGTTTGTAACTTAAGCCACATGCTAAACTTGCGCGCTAAGTTTTTCCAGAACTTGAAAGAAAACACAAAAAGCGCTACTTTGGTAGTGACTTATGTAGGGTGGCGCACAGCGCATACATGAGCGTTGGTGGTCATTGTGCCAATCTACTGAACTTGATGCAATAAATTATGGGGATGGGGAGAGGAAGAAATTCTGCCTTCAAACTTAACAAGCTTACCTAACACAAAAGTCATGACTAAACGAGGTCTTATTTTAATTTTCACACTCGCTGTTCTCAATTCAGTTTCAGTATTTTCACAAACAAAGCCGTTTGTGCCCACTGAATTTAAAAGTACCTGCTGTTTTGGAAAACCAATATTTTAAACTTCGAATGCTTACCATAAATGATGCAGTCAAAGATTATGATATGAATATGACCAGCATAGACCATTTACATGAAATGTTTCCTGATTGGAATTGGCCATCTCCGGATTATAGTCTTGAACAAACGTTAATTGATTTAGGATGGCATCAAAGAGAATTTCAAAGAAGAAGATCGTTCGTATACACGGTCATTACGCTTGATGATAGACAAATATTGGGATGTGTTCGTATCAATCCTACAACGAAAGCGGATTACGATGCTAACATTGATATGTGGGTAAGAACCAGTGTGCTTGATAAAGGTTATGATAAGATTTTGTTTGATATGGTTAAAGTATGGGTAGCTAAGGAATGGCCGTTTAAAAAAGTGGCGTACCCTGGAAGAGAAATTAGTTGGAAGGAATGGGGATCAATAAAACAGTAGAACTTTAGCTCAGGCCACACGCTAAACCTGGAGAACTAGATTCTATCTGATGCAAGCGTCAGGCTTGAGCCAATAAGTAAGATTTTGCTGAACTTGAACGCAAACACAAAAAACGCTATTTTGGTATTGACTTATGTATGGAGGCACCTGCCTACCGTTTACCTGCCTAAGGCATGGCAGGCAGGCACGACCACATACATAGTTTGGCAAGTCACCCAACTCCGAAAACAATTCCACAAAAGATCAAAATCTCCTTAAAAAATCATTAAGCCAGTTGCACTTTAGGGCTACTTATGGTATCTTTGCAAAGTGACTAAAAAGCAGAAACAGAGGTCAATTATATTCTATAAGTCCTATTTTGAGTCCTTTTTCAAGGAACAAAAGCAAAAGGTTAAAGATAAGATTATCTGGACCTTTGATTTGATTGAAGAACTACAAAGGGTTCCAGAGACGTATCTCAAACATATTGAGAACACAGACAGTTTGTTCGAGATTCGTATTCAACAAAGAAGTGACATCTTTCGAATATTCTGCTTTTTTGACCAGGGACAATTGGTTGTTTTGGCAAATGGATTTCAAAAGAAAACACAAAAGACACCGAAAAAGGAAATTGAGAAGGCACTTAAAATAAAGAAAGAGTATGAAAGCGAAAAAAGGTAATATCGTAACACTTGACCAGTTCAAGGACAAGCACTACGGAAAAAAGGGAACTAAAAAACGTGACAAGCTTGAAACGGGATATGAAAATTTTAAAATCGGTGCCATGATTTATGAAGCCAGACTTGAAAAAGGTTTAACCCAGGAAGAACTTGCCGAAAAAGTTGGAACCACAAAGTCTTATATTTCAAAGATTGAGAACAATGTGAAAGAGGCACGTATTTCCACTCTGCAAAAGATTATTGAACTAGGACTCGGTGGACAACTAGAGCTTTCAATTAAGCTTTGATGTGAGAACCAAAGTGGGCCAGTTGCCAACGTTGTGCCCCAATGAGCTTCACTGCCTATCTGAAAGTGTTCGCTGCTCACCGCTTCTTTTTGTGTTTCTATGTTTTGGATAAGGAAGAAGTCCTTTCCGGAGCCACTTGCTTCTCGCAGGCTCCGCATCTCAGATAGCAATAAGTTCTTCGCTAAGTTTTTCCGATCTTGAACGGAAATACAAAAGATGCT
>CAYPDF010000036.1:0-1691 GCA_964409415.1 uncultured Ohtaekwangia sp.
CAAAATTTACTACAGTTTTTATTGAATTAAAATGGTAATTTGAATCTAAAGGTTAGGGCGCATGCTGAAAGACCATACTTTGTGGCGGAAACCAAAGGAGAAGGACAGGAATTGAGAGGGTCTGAAAAAATGAAAATCAAGTGTGGTACTGAACACTTCAAAAAGTTTGAAGATGTAGTGTATAAACGTGTTTCCAAAGTCAGTGAATTAAATTCTTAAAGTAATTGTGCATGAGTAAAGAACTTACACCACAAGAAAATAACGAAAGCGACATTATTTTTTACACTACACCTGACGGTGCGGTGCATATAGAAGTCTTTTTTCAAAACGAAACGTTTTGGCTCACCCAAAAAAGGATGGCCGAACTTTTTGGTGTAGAAGTGCCAGCCATCAGCAAGCACCTTGCAAATATCTTTGAATCAGGCGAATTAATGCCGGAGTCAACTGTTTCCATTTTGGAAATAGTTCAGAAAGAAGGCAGCCGGAACGTAACCCGGAAAATGGAGTTTTACAACTTAGACGCCATTATAGCGGTAGGTTACAGGGTAAATAGCCGTCAGGCAACACAGTTCCGTATATGGGCTACCAAAACCCTCCGGGAGTTCATTATAAAAGGCTTTGTACTGGATGATGAACGATTGAAGCAAGGGCAACGCTTCGGGAAAGATTACTTTGATGAATTATTGGAACGTATCAGGGAGATACGAGCCAGTGAAAGGCGTTTTTACCTTAAAATAACCGACATATACGAGCAATGCAGCATTGACTACAACAAAGAGGCAGAGATTACTCAAACATTCTTTAAAACAGTTCAAAACAAACTGCATTGGGCTATCACCGGCAAAACAGCCGCCCAGATCATTGCTGAAAGAGCAGATTCCAGCAAACCGAATATGGGTTTGCAAACCTTTAAAAATGCTCCACTTGGCAAGGTGCAGAAAAGTGATGTTACCGTAGCCAAAAACTACCTGATTGAAAAAGAGATCAAAGACCTGGAGCGTATCGTTTCCATGTACCTTGATTATGCAGAAAATCAGGCTGCCCGTCAGATACCTATGAAAATGGCCGATTGGGTTACCAAACTGGATGCATTCCTGCAATTCAACGAATACCAGATTTTAAAGGATGCTGGAAAAATACGCCATGAAGTGGCCGTGAAGCTGGCGGAAAAAGAATACCAAAAATTCCGGGTAATACAGGACAAGAATTTCGTGAGTGATTTTGATAAAGAAGTGAAGAAACTAACCTCCAGTAAAAAAGACAGTAAAGGGAAGAAAGGAAAAAAAACAAAATGATCGCCCTTCGCAGTCACACACACCAGGAAGGGATACCTAGGAAAAAAATACACACTATCTCTGGACGAGATTGGGGCATTAAAATTTGTTGTTTCTATTAATTCTAGCCAGATAGACGTTGGTGTAAAAGCGTATTATAAGCTTGACAAATTTGCTGATATTAGCATAGATAGCATAAAACTATATGCAAGTGGCCCACCAATATAAAACTGCATACAACATCAGTAGCTGTTGCGCAACCTCCAAATAAAAACATGTCTGATTTTGTTGATGACCCTTGATTGATTTTTAAATCCTATTTAGAGTCACTCGAAGAAGACTCTAAAGCCTGTAATTGAGTTGCAATAAGTTCTTCGCTAAGTTTTTCCGATCTTGAACGGAAATACAAAAGATGCT